>CAVTSP010000019.1:0-176663 GCA_963737375.1 uncultured Actinomycetota bacterium | reverse complement strand
GAATAGTTCGAGACACCGGCCGCTCCGATCTCGCCGCTGTCGAGCAGATCGCGGATGCCCGGCATGATCACCGAGTCGGGGACCACCGGGTTGGGTTGGTGGATTTGATAGAGCGGGATGCGCTTCAACTGCAGCCGGCGGGCGCTGGCCCGTTCGCGTTGCTTCACCACTGCGGGAAACGGTGCGACCGGAAAGATCTTGCTGGCCACCGCAACCTGATCGCGCTCGTCCCCGAGTGCGTCGCCGAGGATCCGTTCGCTCTTGCCCAGCCCGTACACCTCGGCGGTGTCGAAGAAGGTGACGCCCAACGCGAGTGCACGACGGACGATGTCTCCGGCCGGCCCGGATGCGTAGCTGTCGCCGTAACCCCACTCGCGGGATCCGAACTGCCAGGTGCCGAGGCCGATCCGACTGACGCTGCCGACGCCGTCGACGTCTAGATACTTCATTTAGTTCACGGTACTGACCGCGCCGACGTGCTGGCTAGCCGATCGCACCGTGCTTCTCGAGTACGTCGATGACCTCGCGGCTCTGGACCACGGCTTCGTGCTCGCATAACTCGCGCAATTCGTTGACAACCGTCTGCAGGACATCGAGCCGCGCCGACGCTTGGGTGAGCGTGGCGAGCCAGTTGTCGTAGTCGCGCTCGTCGTGGGCGATCTCGGCGACTGAAAAAGAGGTGATGCTCATTGCGATTTCGCTCCCGCCATCGAGGTACGCAGGGCGTACCGAATCCTCGTAGTTGAGTAGCGATTAGCCCGTGGAAAACGTGTCTAAACTCACACATCGCCGCGTAGCCGACTATCCGCACCCGATGTCCGGCCCCCCGGAAATCCACACGGCTATGGAACGCCGGGGCGACGGCCGATACGCTGTGCCTGCAGCGGGAACGTTACAAGAAAGGGCGAAAATGTCACGGACGGTGGTCGTCGGAGCGTCGAGCGGGCTCGGGCGTTGTATCGGTATCGGTCTTGCTCAACGCGGCGGACAGATCGCGCTGCTGGCGCGGCGTCGCGCGCGTATCGAGGCGGCGGCCGAGGAGGCCGGCGCGGGTGCGATCGCCATCGAATGCGATGTCGTCGATGAACAGTCGTGCCGGTCGGCGTTCGATCAGGCGGCCGAGTCGATGGGCGGCATCGACAACCTCATCTACACGCCCGCCATCAGCCCCCTGGTCCGGATGGTCGACACCGGTGCTGACACCTGGCGGCGCATCTTCGACACCAACGTCATCGGCGCATCGCTGGCGACCGCGGCGGCGATCCCGCATCTGACGGCATCTGCCGGCAAGGCGGTGTACCTCTCCTCGGACGCCGGCAGCTTCGGGCCGCCGTGGCCCGGCCTCGGCGCATACGGCGTCAGCAAGGCCGCGCTGGAAAGACTCGTGGAAGCCTGGCGGGCCGAGCACCCGGACGTCGGCTTCACCTCTCTCATCGTCGGCGAGTGCGCGGGCGGCGAAGGTGACGCGGCAACCGGGATGAACGCCGGCTGGGACATGGACCTGGCGATGAAGGCCTACCCGCTGTGGGTGTCCGGTGGCTGCATGCCCGGCAAGCTGATGCCTGTCGAAGATCTCGTCGATGTGGTGCAGACCATCCTGCAGACCAACGCCTCGACGTCGATGCCGGTGGTGGTTGCCAGAGGTGCGCCCGCGGCCCAGGTCGCCTTCCCCGACACGAATTAGCCCAAGCCGCAAAGCCAAGCGGCACTGCCGCCATCGCTCGTCCTTTACAGTTGCGCTGACAATCACGAGCGAAGGAGACGCGGATGGCGTGGTTCATGGCCCTTCAGGGCCCACACCACACGCCCCACCAGTCGATGGTCTACGAACTCCAAGACGGGGTGGACGTGGACAAGATCGCCCAGGAGCTGGTCAGTTCGGCGACCCTGGATCGGGTCGTGGCCGTTCCCGCGGTGCTGACGGCGAACAAGCGTCGGCATCAGAAGGTGACGGTCTACGTCCGTCCCGCGGCCTGGGGGCTGTGGTCCTTCTACGAGCTGTCCGAAGAGGATCGCCGTGAGATGGCGAAGAACAACCCGGTGGTCAACGCGCTGGCCCAGGCCGCGCAGCAGCGTGCGGCGGCGCAGGGTAAGCAGGTGCCCGGCGGGCCGATGACCGTGCAGGTCAATCCGTTGACCGGCCAAGTGGGTCCGGCCAACTCCGGGTAAACAGCTAGGCGGTGTTTTGAGAGTCGCCGGGGTCGTCGTCGAGCGCAGCGGCCCCGAGTGTGCTCAGCATTTCGACCGCGGCCCGTTGCCAGGTGAACATCTCGGCGCGTCGGCGCGCGCAGGCGCGGCGATGCGCTTCGGGGCGGCTGACGACCGCGGTGACGGCCTCGGCGATGGCCGCCGGGTTGTTGTCGGCCAGCGCACCGCTGTCGGCGGTGATGATCTCGCCCAGCGCCGACGTGCGCGACACCACGGCCGGCGTCCCGCAGGCCAGCGCCTCCAACGCAGCCAGCCCGAAAGTTTCGTGTGGCCCGGGTGCAAGCGCGACATCGGCGGACGCCAGCAATTCGGCGACACTGTGCCGATCGGAAATGAACCCGGTGAACTCGACCGGCAGCCGCGCGGCCTGCCGCTGCAATCTGGCCCGCAGTGGTCCGTCACCCACCACAACCAGGCGGGCCGCCACGCCGGCGTCGCGCAGTGCCGCAACGGCGTCGATGCTGCGGTCGGCCCGCTTTTCCACCGACAGCCGCCCGCAGTGCACCAGCAGTAGCTCGCCAGGGGTTGCCCAGCGCTGACGCACCGACGCCGAGCGGCGCGACGGGTGAAAGGTCTCCAGGTCCACGCCGAGCGGAATGGTGACGGTGTTTGTCGCGCCGATGCGATCGAACTCCTCGCGCGCAAACCCGGTCGTGCAGACCACCGTGTCGTAGTCGGCGGCCGTGCGCCGATTGGCGAAGTCGGCAAACCGGCGTGCGGTGCGGCGCGGAAGTACTTGGCCGGCAAGGCGATCGAGGCGCTCATGGGAGATCATCACGGTCGTCGCGCGGTGGTCTCGACCCCAGCGGCCCAGCGATCTCAGCGTGAGCCGGTCGGATACCTCCAGGGTGTCCGGCTGCAAACCTTCCAGTAGCGTCCGCACCGGTCCGGGCAGCACGGCGCGATATCCGCCGGTGAACGGAATCAGCCTGGCGGGAACAGTGATTCGCTCGACGCCGGTGGGCAGATGCGCGTGCTCGGCATGGCGCCCAGGGACGATCAAGACCACCTCGTGGCCCGCGGAACAGTACTCCGCGCCCAGTCGATCGACGGCCGTGCGAAGGCCGCCGGAGCGGGGGCCATAGAAGTTGGCGACCTGAACGACACGCATACTCCCCAGCTCAACCGGCCCTTGTGTGCGGTCAACGATCTAACACTGACGAGTAACTGAACAGGCCGTGAACACCACAGATCGCCGAGGGCGATACGCGGCCTCAGGCGACAGGTCGCAGGCGAAAGACCCTGATCTCGCGCGGTGCGCAACTGGCCCGGTAACGCTCATAACCGGCGTAGAAGTCGGTAGCCGTGGCCCATGCCGCCGCGCGGGCGTCGCCACTGAGCAGCTCGGCTCGGTATTGCGCCGTCGGAGCCATGAATTCGACCGCGCATTCGGGATGCGCCAGCAGGTTGGCGCTCCAGGCCGGATGCTGCGCGCCCGTAATTGATCCGATCGAGTAGCCCGTCGGAGTCGTCGATCAAATACCAGCGGCTGCGTGTGCTGCAACCCCGACTTCGCACCCGTCGTCGTGACCAGCCCCACTCACATTGCCGATTCCGACCGAGCTCAGCGGCGCCGGTCGGAGGATCGAGCAGGGTCATCGCGCGCTCGATCAGCGCCTCATGGATGCGCAATCGTCGACCACGAAACGGGCTTTCCCGCCGAAGGACCACGGCACGACGGTACTCACTTTAGAGCTCCGGCATATGGGTATTCCGCAAACCATCTCTGCTCTATTTGGAATCACTGAGCGGAGCCTAAAATTGCTCTAATGCCCTGGTACTACTGGTCGCAGCGCGCGGTAGGGTTGTGGTCGGGCGCTCGGATCGGCAACGCCGTGGTCTTATCGCGTCGCTCTCAGGTCGGGGTTACGACGGGAATGGGAAAGAAGCAGATGCGCCACTTCGCGGCCAGGTTTGTCGTGGCCGGGGTTGGGATGTTCGTCGCCGGCTGTGGCGGCAGCAATCAGGCCCATCAGACTTCGACGACGACTCTCACATCGCTGATCCCGCGCCCGGTGGTCGAGCGTGAACTCGAGCCGTTGCTGCTGACCCCTGCCCAGGTCAATCCGCTGATGGGTGCGACGGGTATGGCGGTGATCAGAAAACACGACGCGATGTCCGACGACAGCGCCACGATGCGGCCTGCCGAATGCCTGGCCATCGACGGTTCGGCGCAGGCACAGGTGTACGCCAACAGTGGATTCACCGGCGTGCGCGATCAGGAGCTCAACGACGGCGACAGCTTCAATCACTACGCCGAGCAGGCGGTGGTGCTGTTTCCGACGGTCAAGCAGGCCCACGTCTTCTTCGTCACCTCGGCCCTGCGCTGGCCGGCCTGCCATCAGTACATCCACACGCAGTCCCGGACGAAGTGGGACGTGGGGGAGATATCGGACGACAACGACGTGCTGAGCGCGCTTTCGACGCAGGAAGAAGCAAAAACCGGCGGGTGGGCCTGCGGCCGGGCGCTGGCGGTGAAGAACAATGTCGTCGTCGACGTCAACACCTGCAGCCCGAACCCGGCGAGCTCCGCAGTCGACATCGCCAGCCAGATCATCGCGAAAGTTGTTTCGCGTTAAGGGATGTGGCTAATCGGGGCCTGACGGTCCCAGCAGCCGTGCTTCTTCGAGGTCCATCGAGGCCTGCAATTCGAGCAGGACGATGTCGTCGATGCGGCGTTGGTCGCGCAGCTCGGTGATGGCCTGGCGTTTGTGCTCGAGCACGCCGAGACGCACTTGCCGAATGAGGTCACTCTTCGCTTCGGCCTCGTCGCGGGTCGAGCCGTTGTCGCTGGCTCTGACCAACGCCGCGTGCTTCTGGTATTCCGCGTTCATCCGGTCCTGAAGCGCGTCGCTGATGCCGAGTTCGGCGGCAACCAGCGGCAGCGCGTCCAGCGCGGCCTGCGCGCCCGCGCAGCGAGCCAGCCGCAATTCGTCGGCGTGGGCCTCGTCCGCGGGGATCTTCGCCCAGCGGACGATGCTGGGCAGGGTGCTGCCCTGGACGAGAACGGTGGTGAGGATGACGAACGACACCACGAAGATGATCAGGTTGCGATCAGGGAAGGGTGTGCCGCCGTGGGTGGTCAGCGGGACCGCCAGGGCCGCGGCAAGCGACACTGCCCCGCGGAATCCGGCCCAGCCGGACACCATGCGTTGGCGCCAGTCGACCCGGCGCTCACGCTGCGCCTCGCGCCGGTCCACGGCGCGGACCAACCACGTGGTGACTTCACCCCATACCAGCCGGGTTCCGACGACGACAACGGTGACGGCGACCGACAGCGCGATGGCGTGGTGGATGCCGTGGTCGATCCGGCCGGCCCCGCGGATCGCGCTGGGCAACTGCACGCCGACGAACACCCACAGCGCGCCGTTGATCAAGAAGGTCGCGATGTCCCAGAACGCGAATGTCACCAGCCGGGACCGCGCCCGGATCACCCGCGGCGAGGCGTAAGCGAGCATCAGCGCGGACACCAGAACGGCGACAACGCCGCTGCAGCCAAATGCGTAGGCGAGCAGGAATGCTGCGAACGGCGTGAGCAGGCTGAGCGCGGCTTCTTCTTGGGGTGCGTCGAGCCGCGTCCGGATGAGCGTCACCGCGCCGCCGATGATCAGGCCGGCCGCGATGCCGCCGAGGTAGGAAACAACGAACCGGACGGTCAAGTCGATCGGGCCGACGGGCGCGCCCCCCATGGCGACCGATACGGCAACACCGAACAAGACGAGCGCCGTACCGTCGTTGATGATGCTCTCCGCCTTGAGCACGGTCAGCGTGCGGCGCGGCAGCTGTTTGGCCAGACCGGCCACGGCGGCGGCGTCCGTGGGGGAGAGCACGGCGCCGAGCACCGACGCGGCGTGTGATTCCATCCCGAATGCCCGCGCTGTCCAGGACACCGCGACCGCGCTGGCGATCACCAATCCGATGCTGAGCAGAACGATGACGCGCATATTGGCGCGGATCTCGCGAATGCTGGTATTCAGGCTCTCCCAGTAGAGAATTGCCGGCAAGAACAGCAGCAGCACGATTTCGCCATCGAGCCGCACGTGCCCGAACTGCGGGACCAAACCGAGCAGCGCGCCGAGCCCGATCAGCAACACCGGCGGGCCTACCCGGTAGCGCCGGCCCAGCACTGTCCCCACGATGACGATGGCGAACAGCGCAACGATGACGACGAGCCCGAACATCAGCACATCATGCTGTACGAAGGGGGCTACTTTCATCTTGTAGGCGTGCGGGCGCCGAGCGCCCGGTCACGGCCGGATGGGAATTCGGAGGTCGTCGAGCAGCCAGCGGACGCGGCTTTCGATCTCATCGCGGATCAATCGCACCGCGGGCAAATCTTTGCCTGACGGGTCTTCGATTTCCCAATCTTCGTATCGCCGGCCCGGTGCGGCCGGGCTGGCCTCCCCACAACCCATGGTGACAATGACGTCAGCCGCCAGGACGATCTCGCCCGTCCATGGCTTGGGGAATTCTCCAGAGATGTCGATGCCGCGCTCGGCCATGACGGCGATGGCCGCGGGATTGATCACGCCTTGAGGTTCCGACCCGCCTGACCACACCACCGCCCCGCCGCCGGCGAAGTGGTTGAAGAATCCCATGGCCATCTGAGATCGGCCTGCGTTGTGGTTACACAGAAACAACACGACCAGCTTTTCGTCATCCGATCTGCTGTTGATCTTCGCCCGGGCATGCAATTGCTGCCGCGAGAAACGTTCGGCCAGTAGCGGCAGGAAATCCCGAACCGTCGCGTGGGCGGCCAGCTTGTCGTATGACGCGTACATCATCCGCCGGACGGTCTCCGCATCGAAGGTGTCGGAAAACTCGCTCTGTAATTTCGCCACCCCACTCTCGAGCGCCCGCTGCACGCCCAGGGACAGCGCGACATGCGGTTCAGGCTCGGCGGCGGCGTCAAATGTCATGGGAATCAGCGAGGCGGAGTCCAGGAGATCGGCAGCGTTTTGATGCCGTGGATAAACGGCGACAGCAACCGCGAGGGCTCGTCCGTTGCGAACACGTCCGGTATTTCGCGGTGCAGCTCCTCGAACATCACCCTGATCTCGCGACGGGCCAAGTTGGCGCCCAGACAGAAGTGCGCGCCGCCGCCGCCGAAGCCGACATGCGGATTCGGGTCGCGGGTCACGTCGAACTTCCACGGGTCGGCGAACTTCGACTCGTCGCGGTTGGCCGAGCAGTACCACAACGTGGCCTTGTCGCCGGCGGCCATCGAGGTGCCGTGCATCTCGAAGTCGCGAGTGAGCGTGCGCCGCATATAGACCACCGGCGACGCCCATCGCACGATCTCCTCGACGGCCGAATGCGACAAGGCGTCGAAGTCGGACCACCATGTGTGCCGCTGTTCGGGATAGCGGGTCAACGCGACCAGGCCATGGCTGATTGCGTTGCGCGTGGTTTCGTTACCGGCCACCGCCAACAGGATGAAGAACGACGCCACCTCGGCCGAGGTGAGTTGCTCGCCGTCTACCTCGGCCTCCACCAGGCTGGTGGTCAGGTCGTCGTGGTGATTGACCCGACGGTCCTCGGCCAGCGCGGTGGCATACGCGCCGATGTCCATCGAGACGTGCAGGAATTCGTCGAAGTCGGTCGTCAGATCGGGGTCGCCGAAGCCGAGGATCACGTTGGTCCAGTGGAAGATCTTCTGATGGTCTTCCTCGGGGATGCCCATCATGTCGCAGATGACCTGCAACGGCAGTGGCCCGGCCAGCTCGGTGACCGCCTCCCCGTTGCCGTCGGGATGGTTGGCGATCAGGTCGGCGACGAGCCGACGCGCCCGCTCGCGGACCGATGTCTCGATGCGCGCCACCACTTTTGGGGTGAAGGCTCTGCTGACGATCGATCGCAGACGCTGATGCCGCGGGTCGTCGAGCACGATCATCGAGCCGAAATACTCGGATACTTCCGGCGTCTGATCGTTGATGGTGATGTTGGGGCTGGAGCTGAAGATCTCAGGGTGGCGGCTGGCGAAGAACACGTCGTCGAGTCCGGTCAGCGCCCAATGCCCGGAGCCCTGTTGGAAGCCTTCTTGAACCGGCTCCGGCCAGAACGAGATGGGCGCTTCGCGTCGAAGTGTGGTGAAGGCACCGTCGCGCCGATCGTCGTCGAGTGCCCAGAAGTTCCATTCGCCGAGGTTGATGTCGGCGAGCGCAATGTCAGGCGGCGCCGTGCCGTTCGTCCGCGTCGCAATGCCCATATCGGCCGTCCTCTTCGCTGAGCTGGCTGTAGGCGCGAGCTTAAACCGGTCGTAGCCGATCGAGATACTACGCTTGGCGTAATACGTCGCACGTACTAATGTCCTTGGTATGGCACGCGGTTCTCGCCCGGCTCGGAAACCGGTCAGACGAAATGATCCGGGGGTGCTGATACTGACCAGCCTCGCCTCGGGTGCCAAGCACGGGTATGCGCTGGCCCGTGATATCGAGCGGTTCGCCGGCGTCACACTCGGTCCGGGAACCTTGTACGGGGCGATCACGACGCTGGAAGACAACGGCCTGATTGAACCGACGGGCCACGACGAGCGGCGGCGCCCATATCGGTTGACTGCCGCGGGACGGGCCGAACTGACCACGGCGGTACGCAGTCTCAGCGCGATTGCGGCCGAGGGGGCTCGTCGCCTCGGGATCGCGGTGCACCTACCCGATCCTGGCTGGGCGCAATGAACCCCCGCGACGCCCGCCGCGTCCTTCGCTGGTATCCCGCGGCCTGGCGTCGCCGCTACGGTGAGGAGTTGATCGCAATGCTCGACGACACCCATGGTGATGACGAAATTCCGCGGCGCGCCCGGATGTCACTGGTCCGATCCGGGTTGATTCAACGAGTTCGCTTGTTGCGCAAGTACTCTGGTACCTACGTCGGCTACAGCATCGCGTGCGCGGTGGTGTGGGCGATCATCCTCGCCGCGGTGTATACCCAGGCGGGCGACGGCACCCGGCACACCTTTGCGGTGTTCTTCGGCGGCTGGGCCATCGGCTGGCTCTCGGCGAGTATCGGACGCCTCGTGTACCCGCCGCCGAAATCCCGCAGGCCGGTCTGACGGTGCTCTGCGCTGTGCTCAGGTCGAGCAGACGGTGCGGGCAGGCGCCCCGTTTGCGGTCGCCTGATTGACGACTTTGCCGTCGACCAGGATCGTGCAGGTGATCGAACCGGGGCCCTGGGCGCTGATCACGAAGACATGGGGGCCGTTGACGGTGAACTGCGTCTTCCACGGCAACGGCACACGCGCCTGCTGCGTTTGGCCGGCCTCGAGTTGGTAGGAGACGTAGTCGGCGATGGGTGCGCTGCCACTCAACTCATAGGTCACCTGGGTGGCCGAGTCCGCCTGCGCCGTTCCGCCTGGGCACGCCGTGGCGGGAATGCGGTCAGGGCCGCAACAAGAACTGCTTTGCTGGTCATGATCATCCCCCCGGGATCGTGTCTCTGGGGATCGTGTCACTCGCGTCTGATGCGTGGCCCGGTTTTCGAGGACTTTGTCAAACGAACAACTGGATCGGGCCCGCGCGGGTGACGCCGCGGGCCTTCCTCGACGCCTTCAACAACGCGTTCGGTCGGCATCAGGGATACCGCACCAACCACGCCAAAGGCGTGTGCGTCTCCGGGTGGTTCGACAGCAACGGCAATGGCGCAGAGTTGTCCAGGGCGGCGGTGTTCGCGCGGGACGCACCCCCGGTGCTCGGCCGATTCTCTGCGGCCGGCGGCAATCCGCAGACCGCTGATACTTCTGCGGCGGGTCGTGGGCTCGGCTTGGCGTTCGGATTTCCGGGCAGCCAGCAGTGGCGGACGGCGATGCTGAATCTTCCTGTATTCCCTAATGATTCGTCGCAGAGCATGTACGACCGGCTGGTCGCGACAGCCATCGGGGCCGGCACCGGCAAGCCTGATCAGGCGGCGATGACCCAGTTCTACGCCACCCACCCCCCGGCAGCGCGCGCCATGACGATCCTCAAGCAACGCCCGCCGACACCCGGATTCGCCGACAGCGTCGTCAGCGGATTGAACGCTGTCTATTTTGTCAGCCAATCCGGAGTGCGCACCCCGGTGCGGTGGAAGCTGACCCCGCTTCAGCAGGCGCTTCCGCCCACGTCGGGGCCCGATGCGCTGTTCGATCCACTTGTGCGCCAATTGCGGGCCGGCCCGCTGCGCTGGCGTCTGGTGCTGACGGTCGGGACGCCGGACGATCCGACCCATGACGCAACGTTGCCGTGGCCTGGCGATCGCCGCGCACATTTCCGCGGTGCCGCTGCACACCCTGACACTGCGCGATCGACTGATCGAGCGGATGACTTTCCGGTTTCGGACAAAGGCCGACCGCAGCCGCGCCTAGGGTGAACCGGGGTTCGTCGATTCAGAAGGTGGCGCATGGCTAAACGGGTTGTGGTGTGGGGTACGGGCTTTGTCGGCAAGATGGTGATCGCCGAGATCGTCAAACATCCTGAGTTCGAACTGGTCGGCGTCGGTGTCAGCAACCCGCAGAAAGTCGGCCATGACGTCGGCGACATCTGCGGTCTTTCGGGCCCGATCGGCGTGACCGCCACCGACGACGTCGACGCACTGATCGCCCTGAAACCCGACGCGCTGGTGCACTACGGCCCGACCGCCGCGCACGCGGACGCCAACATCGCGTTGATGACGCGCTTCCTGCGCGCCGGCATCGACGTGTGCTCGACGGCGATGACGCCGTGGGTGTGGCCGACCATGCATCTCAACCCGCCGCAGTGGATCCAGCCGATCACCGAGGCGTGCGAACTCGGTGAGTCATCGTGCTTCACCACCGGAATCGACCCGGGATTCGCCAACGACCTGTTCCCTATGACGCTGATGGGCCTGTGTTCGGAGGTCCGCACGGTCCGCGCCTCTGAGCTACTGGACTACACCAACTACGAGGGCGACTACGAAGTCGAGATGGGCATCGGGCGCGAGCCGGAATTCAGGCCGATGCTGGAGAACCGTGACGTGCTGATCTTCGCGTGGGGCGGCACGGTCCCGATGATCGCGCACGCCGCCGGCATCATGCTCGACGAGATCACCACGACGTGGGACAAGTGGATCACCCCCGACGAACGCAAGACGGCCAAGGGCGTCATCCCCGCCGGCCACGTCGCCGCGGTCCGCTTCACCATCAACGGGGTCTACCAGGGCAAGACCCGGATTCAGCTCGAACATGTCAACCGCATCGGATTGGACGCGGCGCCGGACTGGCCCGCTGGCACCAAGGACGACGTCTACCGCGTCGATATCGAAGGCACGCCGAGCATCTCGCAGGAAACCGCATTCCGGTTCACCGACGGATCCGGGCGCGACGCGGCCGCGGCCGGTTGCCTGGCCACCGGGTTGCGGGCACTGAACGCGGTCCCTGCCGTCAACGATCTCCCACCGGGCTGGGTCACGGCGCTGGACCTTCCGCTGATCGCGGGGGTCGGCACGATTCGCTAGACGGCGGTACCTTCCAGGGGAGAACCGGAACAGCCGATAAATTGGTGCCCGATGTTCACAATGAGACGACATGGCTGACGGAGAACGCTCGGCGTTAGGCATTTCGGTGGGGGCCACCAACTTGGCGGCGGTCACTGCCGATCGGGCGGTGACCCGCAAGCCGGTGCTGACGCTGTATCGGCAACGCCCACCCGAGGTGGGCGTGCCGTCGGAGAATCCCAAGCTCAACGAGCCCGGGTTGGTGATCACCGACTTCGTCGACCGCGTCGGTGATCCGGCCGGCATCGCGGCCGCCGACAACACCACGCACCGCAGCGAGACCCTGATCGCAGATGCCCTGCGGGCGTTGGCATACACCGCCACCGACGGACGCGCGCTCCCGGACGCGGTCGCCGTTACCCATCCCGCGCATTGGGACCCTGCCGCGGTCAATTCGATGCGGGTGGCGTTGAGCCGGGTGTCGGAATGGTCGCGCGGTCGGCTGGTGCTGCTGCCGGACTCGGAGGCCGCACTGTTCGCATTGGACGCCAACCCTGGCGTACCCAACAGCGGAATCGTCGCGGTCTGCGACTTCGGCGGCTCCGGAACCACGCTCAGCCTGGTGGACGCGGCGGACCGCTATCGGGCCGTCACCCCCGTAGTCCGGCACACGGAGTTCTCCGGCGACCGCCTCGACCAGGCGCTGCTGACGCACGTGATCAACGAACTTTCGACGGGGGGCTCGTTCGACACGTCGGCCACGTCGGCGATCGGTTCGCTGAAGCAGTTGCGGACCGCGTGCCGCTACGCGAAAGAGCAACTGTCGTCGGCGAATGCGACCGCGCTGACCGCCGATGTGCCCGGCTATAGCGGTGAGATCCGGCTGACCCGTGACGACCTCGAGGACGCGATCCGGCAGCCGTTGGACAGCTTCATCGGCTTCTTCCACGACGTGTTGCAGCTCAACGGAATTCGCCTGGAGGACCTGGCTGCGGTCGCGTCGGTGGGTGGCGGCGCCGACATCCCGTTCGTGACTAGAACCTTGTCGGAGCAGTCGGGTGCGCTCGTCATCTCCGCGCCGCGGCCGCATCTGACCGCCGCGGTGGGCGCGGCGCTACGCGCCGCGCGTGGGCCTGGCGATGCCGCGACCGCGCTGGCGCCGACGGCGCTGGGATCGGTGAGCGACGCGACGAGCACTTCCGAGATGCCGGTGGAAGCCGCGGCCACGCCGGCGCTGGCCTGGTCGGAGGCCGGCGACGATTCCGGCATCATGCCGATCCGGGCCGGCGAATACGACGATGAGTACGAGAAAGTACCGCGCAGCGGGCTGACGTCGTCACGCCCGCGCGCACAAGTAGACCCCCCGGCCGAACCAGACGTGATCGGCGCGTACGCCGACGCCTGGTATCGCCGTCCGTTGGTAGTGGCGATAGGCACCGCGCTGGCGGTGCTTGCCATCGGCGCCGGTGTGCTGATCACGCTGCGGCACACGTCCGGAGGCGCGCCGAGTACGCCGCCACCCAGCGTGAGTACGACTGCTCCGCCGTCATCGGAGATCACTGGCAGCCAGGAACCGGGCACCAACCCGCCGTCGTCATCGGCGCCCGACACCAGCACACCGGGGCCGACGACCAGCGAGACGCCGAGCACGACAACGACGACGGAAGCTCCGACGACGACGACGACGACCACCGCACCGCCGACTACGACAACGGAGTCGCAGCGGCCGGACCGGCCGCGCTTTCCCAGGCGCCCGGGCGATCGGCTCTTCGACCCGGGGCAGGGTGGTCGCTAGCTCGCGTCTTCTTGCTGCTTGTCCTGCTCTTCGGTCTTCTTTTTCTGCTCGTCCTTGCCGAACTTCGGGTTGCCGTCGTCATCTAGCCATTCGTTGACCGCTACCCCGGTGATTGTCCCGTCGGTGCCGGGCAGCACGGCCGTCTGCCGCTCGTCGTCGTAGGTCGCCCGCATCTGCTCGACTTTTTCTTTGCCTTCGTCGCTCAGCTCAGGCGTCTCGGTCTTGGTGCTCTCGTCCCCACTCATAACTCTCCGTCCTCATCGCGACCCCTCTGGCGCTTTTCGCTGCCTACCCGATGACGCGAGGTCCAAACTGCGCGGCCCTCTGCCACACTTCGTGAGTGAGCAGCAGACGGGTCGCGAAGGTCGCGCGGACCACCGCCATCGTGCTGATGGTCGGATCGATCGTCGGCTTCATTGCCACCCTTTTTCTCGGCGCATTCGTACTGGACAGATACAACGCATACGGCGAAGTGCCGATCCCGGGTACCGGCAAGCTGCATCTGCCCGCCGGCCGGGTCACCGTCAGCTTTCACACCGTGACCGTCGGCAGTTCCTCCGGCGGCGGGGGGCTGCCGGTGCCACACCTCGTGCTGGACATCGACCCGCCCGCGGGTGTCGCCGACCCGGAGGTCACCGAAGATGTCGGCGGCTCGACGTCGGTCAACAACGACATCCACCGCCGAGTCTGGGCGGTTGACATAACCGCCGAGGGTGACTACATCATCACGACCAGCGGGCAGGTCAACGGATTCATCGGTCCCCACATGGCTTTCGGTCATGACAGCGACTCGAAGGGTGCGTGGCTGGGTGTCTTCGCCGGTGCGTTCTTCCTCGGACTGGTCGGCACGGTCACGACGTCGGTACGGCGGTCCCGCGCCCAACGCGCCGAGTCGCCATCGTGGCAGGCGAGCGCTCCACCGCCGACGCACACCCAGGGATCAATCGAAATGCCCTCCGACGAGGGCGTGAAGATTCAGCAGCTCAAAACGCTTGCCGCAGTGCGGGATTCCGGGGCGCTGACGGAGAAGGAATTCCAGGACGAAAAGCGCAAAGTGCTCGACGGCGGCTAGTGGTTTTCTAGTGCCCCCGGGCGGCCCACTCGTCGTAGTGCACGATCTCGTCGCCGATGCTGGTGGTGTCGCCGTGGCCGGTGTAGACGACGGTGTCGCCGGGAAGGCTGCCGAGCCGGCCCGAAATCGATTGCAGGATCGTCGGGAAATCGGAGAACGATCGTCCCGTCGCACCGGGCCCGCCGGAGAACAGAGTGTCGCCGCTGAAGACGGCGCCGAGATCCGGGGCGTACCAGCACACCGACCCCGGCGAGTGGCCGGGCGTGTGCAGTGCGTGCAGCTCGAGGCCGGCGACGCTGAGTGTCTCATCGTCGGCCACGGCACGAAAGCTTTTGTCCGGGTGCGTCATCCGCCACAGCACATCATCGGCGGGATGCAGCAGGACGGGCGCGTCGAGCGTCTCGCCGAGTTCAGGTGCGACGGTGACGTGGTCGTTGTGGCCGTGCGTACAGACCACCGCCACCACATTGCGTCCGCGGACCGCAGCCACGATCGGCTCCGCGCTGTGTGCGGCGTCGAAGACCACCACGTCGGAGTCGTCGCCGACCAGCCAGATGTTGTTGTCGACGTCCCAACTGCCGCCGTCGAGTTCGAAGGTGCCGGAGGTGACGATGCGTTCGATGTTGGGCATCTACAGGATCACCACCGAGCGCAGCACCGTGCCGTCGTGCATCTTGTGGAACGCCTCCTCGACGTCGTCGAGCCCGATGCGTTCGGAGACGAACTTCTCCAGCGGCAACCTGCCCTGCAGGTAGAGGTCGATCAGGGTGGGGAAGTCGCGTTCGGGCAGGCAGTCGCCGTACCAGGACGACTTCAGCGAGCCGCCGTGGGAGAAGAAGTCGACGAGCGGCATTTCGAGTTGCATGTCGGGTGTCGGAACACCAACGAGCACAACGGTTCCGGCCAGGTCACGGGCGTAGAACGCCTGCTTCCAGGTTTCCGGGCGTCCCACGGCGTCAATGACGACGTTGGCGCCGAAGCCGTCGGTGAGGTCTTGAACGGTCTTGACGAGGTCGTCGGGGGCGAGCGCGGCACTGTTGACGGTGTGGGTGGCACCGAACTTTCGGGCCCATTCCAATTTGGTGTTGTCGGTGTCGATCGCGATGATTCGTCTGGCGCCGACGAGGGCTGCGCCGGCGATCGCCGCGTCGCCAACGCCGCCGCAGCCGATGACCGCGACGGTGTCGTCGCGGGTGATCGCACCGGTGTTAATCGCTGCGCCGAGACCGGCCATCACCCCGCAGCCCAGCAGGCCGGCGACCGCCGGGTCGGCTTCGGGGTTGACCTTGGTGCACTGGCCCGCGGCCACCAGCGTCTTGTCCGCGAACGCGCCGATGCCCAGCGCCGGGGTGAGTTCGGTGCCGTCGGTGAGCGTCATCTTCTGCTCGGCGTTGAAGGTGTCGAAGCACAGATGCGGACGTCCGCGCTTGCAGGCCCGGCATTGGCCGCAGACCGCGCGCCAGTTCAGCACGACGAAATCGCCTGGCTCGACCGCGGTTACGCCGTCGCCGACCGCTTCGACGGTGCCCGCGGCCTCATGGCCGAGGAGAAAGGGGAACTCGTCGTTGATGCCGCCGTCGCGGTAGGTCAGGTCGGTGTGACAGACGCCGCATGCGGTGATGTCGACGACGACCTCGCCCGGTCCGGGGTCGGGGATCACGATGTCGACCACTTCGACGGGTTCGCCCTTTTTCCGCGAGATCACCCCGCGCACTGTCTGGCTCATGGGCTCCAACCTAGCGCTTGGTCGGGCTGGTCCGATGATCCGACTCCTTCTCATCGCGCTCCGCGCCCTGCATCGTCGTCGGTAGTCTTTGCGCGATGGCCGTCCTCCATGCAATCGACGACTGGCCGGTGCCGAACGCGGCCGCGGCGGTGGTCGGGCGAAACGGCGTGCTGGCCACTCACGGCGACATCGACCGGCCGTTCGCGCTGGCGTCGGTGACCAAGCCTCTCGTGGCGCGCGCCGCGCAGGTCGCGATCGAGGAAGGCGCTGTGGAGCTGGACACCGCGGCCGGCCCGCCCGGATCAACCGTGCGCCACCTGCTTGCCCATGCATCGGGGCTGGCGATGCTCGACGGTCAGACCCTGGCCCGGCCGGGCGCCCGCCGAATGTATTCGAACTACGGCTTCGCGGTGCTGGCCGAAACCGTGCAGGAAGCGTCCGGCATCGAGTTCGGCCGCTACCTCGCCGAGGCGGTGTTGGAGCCGCTCGGGATGACCGCCACCCGCCTCGACGGCGGCGCGCAGACTGCCGGATACGGCGCGACATCGACGGTCGCTGATCTCGCGGCGTTTGCGATCGATCTGCTCTCACCCGCCACGGTGTCGCCGGAGATGCATGCCGAGGCGACCAGCGTGCAGTTCCCGGGCCTCGACGGTGTTTTGCCGGGCTACGGAGTCCAGCGACCCAACGATTGGGGACTGGGATTCGAGATCCGGGATTCGAAAACACCGCACTGGACGGGCGCGAACAACTCGCCGGGCAGCTACGGTCATTTCGGTCAGTCAGGCACGCTGATCTGGGCAGACCCGGTCGCGAACCTGGCTCTGGTGGTGCTCACGGACCGCGATTTCGGCGACTGGGCGGTGCCGCTGTGGCCGGTCATTTCTGACAGTGTGCTGAGCACCTACAACTCGGACTAGCGCAACATAGGCCTCACAGGGCACAATAGACACGCAAGGCACATCAATCGTTATATCTGCTCGTCGGAAACACCAGGTCGTTGGGGAAGACGTCCCTCGTGGAGCCGAAGGAGCAACAAGATGCGTGCGTCGAACCAGTTCGCTGACGTGACGACAGGTGTGGTCTATGTCCACGCCTCGCCGGCTGCGGTATGTCCGCATGTCGAGTGGGCGTTGTCGTCCACGCTGGCATCCAAAGCCAACCTCAAGTGGACGCCACAACCCGCGATGCCGGGACAGCTGCGTGCGGTCATCAACTGGGTCGGGCCGGTGGGCACCGGCGCCCGGTTGGCCAACGCTCTGCGGTCCTGGTCGGTGTTGCGGTTCGAGGTCACCGAGGACCCCAGTACCGGGGTCGACGGGCACCGGTTCTGTCACACGCCGCAGCTGGGCCTGTGGAACGGGGCGATGAGCGCCAATGGCGACGTGATGATCGGCGAGATGCGGTTGCGCTCGATGATGGCCGCCGGCGCCGATGCGTTGGCCGCCGAGCTGGATTCGGCGCTCGGCACCGCCTGGGACGATGCGCTCGAGGCCTACCGCGATGGTGGAGCCGGCGCCGAAGTTTCGTGGCTCAACCGCGGGGTCGGCTAGTCGCTATTGCGTCGGTGGCCGCAGGATGTGCAGCGCGCCCGCCACCGCGGAGATCTGAGCGGGCAGCGCGCACGCGAAATCGCCGTCGGCGTAGACGTTGATGCCCGGCGATTCGACGTCGACAGTTGTCACCCGGGCCGTGGTGACCTCGTCGAGATCGATGTGAGTGCCCTTGTAGACCGTCGGGAAGAGGCGGATCAGCCGAGACCGTGAGGCCGAATTCACCATGGTGATGTCGAGTTGGCCGTCGGTCGGATCGGCGTTGGGGCACACCAGCATTCCACCGCCATAGCTGCGGGTGTTACCGAAGGCGGCGAGTGTGAGGTCGGTGACGATCTCGTTTTGGCCGTCGAGCACCAGCCGGAAGGGCAGCAGCCGCAACTGGGAGAGTTCGGCGAGCATCGCGAGGTTGTAGCGCATCCGGCCGCGCGGCCACCGCATCCTGTTGGCCCGGTCGGTGACCAGCGAATCGAATCCCGCCGCCGCTACCGTGCCGAACCACTTGGTGGTGCCCTTGCGGTCCCGAATTCGTCCCAGGTCAACGGTTTCGGCCCAACCGTCGGCGACGATGTCGGCGGCGGCCACCGGATCTTTTGTCGGCAAACCGAATGCGCGCGCATGGTCGTTGCCGGTGCCGGCGGGGACGATGCCCAGCGGAATGTCGGTGCCCGCAAGGGCTTGCAGCGCATCGGCGATCACCCCGTCGCCGCCGACGACCACCAGCGCGTCGGTCCCGTTGTCGACTGCGGTGTGCAGCAGGCGGCGCGCGTGGTCGGCGTCGCTGCCGACGATGGCCACCACGTCGACGCCGCGATGCTGCAGGCGCGCGATTGCCTTTCCGGCGGCGTGCGGGGCGTTGCCATGTCCTGATGCCGGATTGGTCAATACGGTCACTCGGCCAATCTGGCGCGGCTTACTGCGCCGCCCCTCCTCATCGCCACGCTCTGCATCGTCGCGGCGCGTCGTCACGGGATCAGCTTGCCCGGGTTGAGAATTCCCGCCGGGTCCAGTGTCGCCTTGACCGCGCGCAACACCTGGACACCCAAGTCGCCGACCTCGTCGCTCATCCAGGGACGGTGATCGGCGCCGACGGCGTGGTGGTGGGTGATCGTCGCGCCGGCAGCCACAATCGCATCGCTCGCGGCGGTCTTGGCGGCGCGCCACTGCTCGATCGGGTTGCCGCGCTGCCCCGCGACGACGGTGAAGTACAAGCAGGCGCCGGTGGCATACACATGCGAAATGTGACACAGCACCAACGCCGGCGTGCCGGATTCGGCCAGTGCCGTCGTCAGCGCTTCGGTGACGGCGGCTTTCAGCACGGGGATGTTCGACCAGTCGGTGGCCGTCTCGAGGGTCTCGCAGAGCGCGCCGTTGGCCAGCAGTGCGTCGCGCAGGTATGGCGCGCCGAATCGTCCGCGCTCCCAGGCTCGGGCGGGGTCTTCGCCCAGTGATGTACCGCCCTGCGCGGTCATCAGCGCCCGGGTTTCGGTGTGCCTGCTCTCCGCGTGTGCCGGGGTGCCTTCGAACACCGTGATCGCCAGGCAGCCCCCGGTGACCTGGGTGTCGCCGATGGATTCGGTGGTGGCCAGGTTGACCCCGGTCTCGGCCTCGTCGGAAAGCCGGATCACGGTCGGCCCGGTGCCGGTCTGGGTGACAGCGCGCAACGCCGCAGCGCCGGTGGCGAAGTCGGGGAACGACCACGCTTCGTAGCGGGTGGCCTGCGGCGCCGGGTGGACCGCCACCCGCACCCGGGTGATGACGCCGAACACACCCTCCGAGCCGATCACCAGTTGCCGCAGATCCGGGCCGGCCGCCGACTGCGGAGCCCGGCCGAGATCCAGCACCCCGGCGGGGGTGATCACTCGCAGCCCGCGGATCATCTCGTCGAACCGGCCGTAGCCCGCCGAGTCCTGCCCCGACGAGCGGGTGGCGGCGAAGCCGCCGATGCTGGCGAATTCGAAACTCTGCGGAAAATGGCCCAGCGAAAACCCTTGCGCGGCAAGCAGTTCTTCGGCGTGCGGTCCGGTGACGCCGGCACCGAACTCGGCCTCGCCGGACACCTCGTCGAAATCCAATAGTTGGTCGAAGCGTCGTAGGTCCAGCGACACCGCCGCGGCGAAGTCGCCGCGGATCGGATCGAGTCCGCCGACCACACTGGTCCCGCCGCCGAACGGGACGACGGCGATGCCGTGTTGCGAGCAATACCGCAAGATCTCGGCCACCTCGCCGTCGGAGCCTGGCAGCAGAACGGCATCGGGAGCATCTTGGGGGCCGGAGTCCTTGCGGCGCAGCAGGTCCAGCGTGGACTTGCCGCCGGCGCGCAGCAGGCGATCTCGGTCATCGACGCGGAAATGATCCGCGCCCACGATCGCTGCCAGCGCCTCGCGGTGGTCCGTCGCCAACTCGGACGGCCGCAGCCGCACCTGGTCGGCATCGAGTGCGGCTTCGGGTGCGCCTGTGACGCCCAGGGCCTGGGTCAACAGCGCGCGGATGCCCTCTGAGAGCGGCTTGGCGTGATGGGGATCGCCCCAGGCATTCCACTTCATCGGGGGTAGCAAGTCGGCAGACATGCGTTACAGTATTACACATGCTGTCAATCAGTAACGCGCCGGTGCAGGACCGCATTTTGGCGGCCGCCGCGAGCTGCGTGGTCGATTTCGGCGTCGATCGCGTGACGCTGGCGGAGATCGCGCGGCGCGCGGGAGTGAGCCGTCCGACCGTGTATCGCCGCTGGCCGGACACCCGCTCAGTGCTGGCCGCGCTGCTGACCAGCCACATCACCGAGGCACTGGCCGAAGTGCCGGTGCGCGGAAGCGATCGAGCGGCCCTGGTCGAGCGGGTGGTCGCGGTGGCCGAGCGTCTGCGGGGTGACGACTTGGTGATGGCGGTGCTGGGCTCGGAGTTGGCGCTGGTCTACATCGCGCAGCGGCTGGGCAGCAGCCAGCAGATGTTGATCGACGCGCTGGCCAAGGACCTGTCGGCGGCCCAGCGCGCCGGCAGCGTTCGCGCCGGCGACCCGCGCCAACTGGCCGCGATGGTACTGCTGATCACCCAGTCGACGATTCAGTCGGCCCAGATCGTCCGCCCGATTCTCGACGCCGACGCCCTGGCACGAGAGCTCGCCCACTCGCTGAACGGATACCTATCGTGACGTCGACCGCCCTGAACGCCGCGCGCCGCAACGCGGACCTCGCGGCGCTTGGCCGACGGCGCGCCGACCGACGTCGTGGTGATCGGCGGCGGCATCACCGGCGTGGGCATCGCACTGGACGCGGCTTCGCGAGGCCTGCGAGTGACGCTGGTGGAGAAACACGACCTCGCCTTCGGGACCAGTCGATGGAGTTCCAAGCTGGTGCACGGCGGGCTGCGCTATCTGGCGACGGGCAACGTGGGCATAGCCCGGCGCAGCGCGGTCGAACGCGGAATCCTGATGACCCGCAACGCCCCTCATCTGGCTCGGGCGATGCCGCAGTTGGTTCCGCTGCTGCCGTCGATGAGCCGGACGAACCGGGCATTGGTCCGCGCCGGGTTCCTGGCCGGCGACGTGCTGCGCAAGACCGCCGGCACACCAGGATCTGTTTTGCCTGGCTCGCAACGTATTTCGGCGCAACGCGCGATCGACCTGGCCCCGGCCGTTCGGCGCGACGGTCTTGACGGCGGCCTGCTGGCTTACGACGGACAGCTGATCGACGACGCCCGCCTGGTCGCCGCAGTCGCGCGGACCGCGGCGCAGCGCGGCGCTCGGATCTTGACCTACACCGCCGCATCCCGGGCCACCGGCACCTCGGTCACGCTGACCGACCAGCGCACTGGCGAATCGTTCGACATATCCGCGCGAGCCGTGATCAATGCCACCGGCGTCTGGGCGGGGGAGATCGACTCGTCGCTGAAGCTGCGCCCCAGCCGCGGCACCCACCTGGTGTTCGACGCCAAGACGTTCGGGAATCCCACGGCGGCGCTGACCATTCCCATCCCCGGCGAAGTCAACCGATTCGTCTTCGCCATGCCCGAACAGCTCGGACGGATCTACTTGGGCCTGACCGACGAAGAATCGCCCGGACCCATTCCCGATGTGCCACAACCGACCTCGGGGGAGATCACCTTTCTGCTGGACGTGGTGAACACTGCGCTGGGCATCACGCTGGACCACGACGACATCATCGGCTCATATGCGGGGCTGCGGCCGCTGATCGACACCGGCGCGGGCCACACCGCCGACGTTTCGCGCGACCACGCCGTTGTCGAGTCGGCGTCCGGGTTGATCAGCGTGATCGGCGGCAAGCTCACCGAATACCGGCACATGGCCGAGGATGTCCTGGATCGCGCAATCGAATTGCGCAACCTCGATGCCGGGGCGTGCCAGACGCGAAACCTGCCGTTGGTGGGCGCGCCGAGCAACCCGGGGTCGACGACCGCGCCGATGGCCGGGCTGCCTGAGTCGCTGGTGCTGCGGTACGGCGCCGAGGCGGCGAACGTCTTCGCCGAGGCCACCTGTCGAGCGTCCCGCCGATGCCGTGGCCGACGGCATCGACGTCACCCGCGCGGAATTCGAATACGCCATCACCCACGAGGGTGCGCTGACCGTCGACGACATCGTCGATCGGCGCACCCGGATCGGCTTGGTGGCCGCCGATCGGGAAAGAGTTATTGGTGTGGCCGAAGAGTTCCTGAGCCAGAAAGGATAGATCTGTTACAGCGGGATGTTCTTGTGCCGTCCGCGCCGGGCCGGTGCTTCGGCCAGCGCTGCGGTGATCCGGCTGCGGGTGTGGGCGGGGTCGATCTTCTCGTCGACGACGCCGATCTCGATGGCGTTGTCCACACCACCGGCGATCCGCTCGTGCTCGGCGGCAAGCTCCTCGTGCAGCGCCTCACGCTCGTGATCCTCGGCCGCGGCCAGCTTTTTCTTGTGCAGAATTCCGACAGCTGCTTTGGCGCCCATCACGGCGACCTCAGCGTCCGGCCAGGCGAACACCTTGGTGGCACCCAACGAACGCGAGTTCATCGCAATGTAGGCCCCGCCGTAGATCTTTCGGGTGACCAGCGTAACGCGCGGGACGGTGGCCTCACCGAACGCGTGCAGTAGCTTGGCTCCGCGGCGCACCACGCCGCCCCATTCCTGGTCCACGCCCGGCAGGTAACCGGGTACGTCGACGATCACGATCAGTGGGATGCCGAACGCGTCGCACAGCCGCACGAAACGTGCTGCCTTCTCCGCGCTTTCAGAGTTGAGGCAGCCGCCCAGCCGCAACGGGTTGTTGGCCAGCACACCCACCGAGCGTCCCGACAACCGGCCCAGACCGACCACCATCGACGGTGCCCACTTGGCCTGGAACTCATCGAAAGGTGCGTCGTCATCAAGTAGCGCGTTGACCAGAGGGTGCACGTCGTAGGCACGCCGCGGTGACTCGGGCAGCAGCGCGTGCAGGTCGGTCTCGTGCGCTTCGGCCTTACTGCGGTCGAAATGTCCCTGCTGGCAAAACAATCCGATCAGCCGGCGACCACGCGCGTAGGCGTCGTCCTCGTCGTCGGCCACGATGTGACACACCCCGGACTTCTTGTGGTGGGTGTCCGGGCCGCCGAGGGAGGCCATGTCGACGTCTTCACCGGTGACGCTGCGGACCACGTCCGGCCCGGTGACGAACACCCGGCCCTCCGGAGCCATGATGACGACGTCGGTCAGCGCCGGCCCGTAGGCGGCGCCGCCGGCGGCGAAACCGACTACGACGGAGATCTGCGGGACGTAGCCGGACGCCCGGATCATCGCCTCGAAGACCAATCCGACGGCGTGCAGAGCCTTCACACCCTCGGCCAGTCGCGCCCCTCCGGAGTGCCAGATGCCCACGATCGGGCTCTGCTCCTCGATCGCGGTGTCGTAGGCGTTGACGATGTGGGTGCAGCCCTCGAGCCCCATGGCGCCGCCCATCACGGTGCCGTCGGTGGCAAATGCGATGGTGCGCAGGCCATTAACGGTCCCGCTCGCGGCGAGCACGCCGGAGCGGTCCCGCTCGTGCAGCAGTTCGATGCTGCCGTTGTCGAAAAACCTGCTCAGTCGCAACAACGGGTCGCGCGGGTCGAGTGACTCGTCGATTGCCTCAGGGGCCAGGGTCGTCATCGCAGGTCTCCTCGTCTCATTGCCGTTCGCGGATCCGGGATCAGTAACGGCCAAAAGCCAACGCCACGTTGTGTCCACCGAATCCGAACGAATTGTTGATCGCGTACTGGTAGTCACCTTCTCGCGGCTTGCCCGCCACCACGTCCAGGTCGACCTCGGGATCGAGGTTCACCAAGTTCAGGGTGGGTGGAACAATCTGGTCGCGTAGCGCCATCACGGTCAGGATCGACTCCACGGCGCCGACCGCCCCGACGGAGTGGCCGAGTGCGGACTTAGGTGCGTAGACCGCGGCGCTGCCGCCGTGTGCACCCAGAGCCCGGTTGATGGCCTTGCTCTCAGCCAGGTCGCCGACCGAGGTGCCGGTGGCGTGGGCGTTGACGTGATCGATGTCGGCCGGGGTGAGGCCGGCGAGTTGGACCGCCCGCGTGATCGCATGCCCGGCGCGTTCGCCGTTGGGGTCAGGAGCCACCATGTGGAAGCCGTCGGAGGTGACGCTCGCCCCCATGATCCTGGCCAGGATGTTGGCTCCGCGCGCTTTGGCGTGTTCTTCGGTCTCGATCACCATCAACGCGCCGGCCTCGCCGAAGACGAACCCGTTGCGGTCCTTGTCGAACGGGCGGCAGGCGCCGGCCGGATCGTCGTTATTCTTCGACAGCACGATGCGCATCGCGGCGAAAGAGGCGATCGGCACCGCCTCGATCTTGGTCTCGACGCCGCCGCAGACCGCGATGTCGGCCTCACCGAGCACGATCTGCTGCCAGGCACGGGCGATGCCCTCCGACCCGGACGCGCAGGCCGACACGGGTGTCATCACCCCGGCCTTGGCATGGCGTTCCAGACCCACCGCCGCGGACGCGCCGTTGGGCATGTACATCTGCACGCCGAGCGGGTTGACCCCTCTCATGCCGTGTTCGCGCATTTTGTCGTACCCGAGAACCAGCTCCTCGCTCGAGCCCATCCCGGTGCCGATCGACACCATCAACCGGTTGGTATCCACCTCGGGTGAACCGGCGTGTTCCCACACCCGCCGGTTGAGTACGGTGGCCATCCTCTGCAGGTAGCCCAGCCGACGGTTTTCGATCCGGGTCAGCTGGCTTTCGAACTCCTCGACGAGGTGCCCGCCGATGCGGACTGGTAGGTCAAAGTCCTCCACGAATGGGTCGTCGAGCGTACGAATCCCACTTTGCCCGTCCAGCAACAATTTCCAGGTGGTCTCGGCGTCAGATGCGAGCGCAGTAGTCATGGCGAACCCGGTGACGACCACATTGGGAAAACCGTTCCCAGTAGTCAAACTTGACGATGTTGTCATGCGAACTACGTACGCTTCCTTTCCTGCTTGTGTGCTTGCCCGGCATCGTCGGTGGACGTCGTGCTCAGTACCGTCCGAAGGCCAACGCGACGTTGTGTCCGCCGAAACCGAAGGAGTTGTTGATGGCGTATTGGTAGTCGCCGTAACGTGGCTCGCCCGCAACAACATCGAGGTCGATTTCGGGATCAGGCGTTTCGTAGTTAAGTGTCGGTGGGATCACGCCATCGCGCAGCGCGAGCACCGTCAGGATCGACTCCAGCGCACCCACCGAGCCGATGGAGTGACCCAGCGCCCCCTTGGGCGCATAGACCGCGGCATGTCTCGACACCGGCGACCCGGATGGCGTTGGCCTCAGCGGTGTCGCCTATCGGTGTGGCAGTCGCGTGCGCGTTGATGTGGTCAACGTCCTTGGGAGACAAGCCCGCCAACTCCAGCGAGCGGGACATCGCCCGTCCGGCACGCACGCCGTCGGCGGCCGGGGCCACCATGTGGAATGCGTCCGAGGTGATACCGGCACCCATCAACCGGGCCAACGGCTTGGCGCCACGGGCCTTGGCGTGCTCCTCCGTTTCGATGATCATCATCGCGCCGGCCTCGCCGAATACGAAGCCGTCGCGGTTCTTGTCGAACGGCCGCGAAGCCCCTTCGGGGTGGTCATTACGGGTCGACATGGCCCGCATCATCGAGAACGCCGCGATAGGCAGCGCCTCGATGTTGCCCTCGACGCCGCCGCAGACCGCGAAGTCCGCGTCGCCCATGACGATTTGCCGCCATGCGTGCGCGATGGCCTCCGAACCGGACGAACACGCCGACACCGGGGTCATCACCCCGGCGCGGGCGCCGAGCTGCAGGCCGACGACGGCCGCAGCCCCGTTGGGCATGATCATCTGCACGGCGAGTGGGGACACCTTGCGGGGCCCACCCTCGTTCATCAGGTCATAGCTCTCGACGATCTTCTCGGCGCCGCCCAGCCCGGTGCCGACCACGACCGTGAACCGGTCCGGGTCGACCTCGGGGCTGCCGGCGTTCTCCCAGAGCTGACCGCTGAGATATTTGGCCAACCGCTGGACATACGACATACGTCGCAGGTCCAGTCGGCCCATGTGGTCGTCGATGGATTCCTTGAGGTGCCCGCCGATTTTCACCGGCAGGTCCCACTTGGTGACGAACTCGTCTTCGAGGACGCGGATGCCAGATTCTCCGGCCAACAGACCCTTCCACGTGCCTTCGACGTCCGGCGCGATTGAGGTTGTCGCCTCGACGGCGGTTACCACAACGTTGGGGTAGCCGCCGTTAGCAGTGGAAGGTTTGGTCACTTTTGGTCGACCGCCGCGGAATCAGTGTCGAACTTGGCGCGCAGTGCCTGGGCAGCCTCGGGGTTCTCTTCCTCGAGCTTCTGGATGTAGTTGACGACGTCACCGACGGTGCGCAGACCGGCGAGGTCTTCGTCGGGGATCTTCACGCCGTACTTGTCTTCGGTCTGCACGGCGATCTCCACCATCGACAGCGAGTCGATGTCCAGGTCGTCGACGAACGACTTCTCCGGGGTGATCTCCGAGGGCTCGATACCGGTGACCTCTTCGATGATCTCGGCGATACCGGCGATGATTTCCTGCTGGCTGACGGACACGTTGTGTTTCCCTTCGTAATGTGTTGAGTACTGCTATTTGATGTTCTTTGTGCGGTTGTAATAGCGGACGGGTTTGGTGACATGGCCTGGCGACCAACTTTTTTGGGGTTTACAGCTCTCCCAAACCGTCCAGGTCTGCGGGGGTCTTGACGGCATGCGTCGGTGTCCCGCGGAGTTCACGCTTGGCGATGCCGGATAGAGCCCCCGCCGGTGGGAACTCGACGATCGCCGTCACACTGCGCTGACGCAGCGTCTCGGAGCACAGGTCCCAGCGCACCGGCTGGGTCAGTTGTGCGACAAGCTTTTCCATCGCGTCGGCGGCCGAGCTCACCGGCTGGCCGTCGCGGTTGGACAACAGAGCGGCGGTCGGCTCGGAGGTCGCGACATTCTGCGCCGCCGCGGCGTAGCCCTCGAGGGCCGAGGCCATGAACTCGGTGTGGAAGGCGCCGGCGACGCCCAACGCGCGCACCCGGGCCTTCGCCGGTGGGTCTTCGGCGAGCTTGTCCAGCGCGCTCAGTCGGCCCGCGGCGACGATCTGGCCGGCCGCGTTGCGGTTGGCCGCGACCAGGTCGAGTTGTTCGAGACGTGCCAACACCTCGGCCTCGTCGCCACCGAGAACCGCCGACATTCCGGTCGGCTCGTTGGCGCAGGCTTTGGCCATCTCCGCGCCGCGGGTGGCCGCCAGTGCGACGGCGTCGTCGGCGGAAAGCACCCCGGCGATCGCGTAGGCGGCGATTTCACCGACCGAGTGGCCGGCAACGACACGTTCTTTGTCGGCGAGCAGACCGCGTGTCGTCAGCTCCTGGTACGCGAGCAGCGTGGCGGCGACGATCAACGGCTGGGCGATTGCGGTGTTGGTTATTTCCTCGGTCGAGGCGGTGGTGCCCAGCCGCGCGAGATCCAGCCCACTGGCTGCCGACCACGACGCCAAGCGGTCTGCGGCGCCGGGCAGTTCCAGCCACGGCGACAGCATCCCCTCGGTCTGCGACCCTTGTCCGGGCGCCAGCAATGCAATCACGTTATTAAGGGAACACTGTGAAGACGTCTTTGGGCCGTGTAACAGATTATGAACCTTGTCTTATGTTTTTGTGGAAACTCCACAAAACGGCACCGGATGCGACGTGTTCGATATCGTGCCGCGATCTGTCAGCCGGCTTCGGCGGTGTCTGACGGCGCGATCAGTGTCGTTTCCCTCGATGGCGTGACGGGCGTCACGATCTTGCTCGCAGCGCTGTACTGCTGAGCCTGGTAGGCGAGGTGGCCGACGGTCGCAGCTACCCGAAGGACGTAAGCGTCGCGCGGGAGGGTCGGATCGCGGCCGGTGAAGTCGGCGATCCGGCGCAGTCGATAGCGCACCGTATTTGGATGAACGAACAACTTGCGGGCACACGACTCAATAGCGCCGCCGCAGTCGAGATAGGCGTCCAGGGTCTCGGTGAGAGTGGGACCGGCGTCGGCGAGCGGCCGCATCACGTCGGTGTGCAACGCCGCAACGGCCGACGCGTCGCCCATCAGAGCCCGTTCGGGTAACAGCTCGCGCGCCAGGACGGGCCGCGGCGCACCCCGCCAACCGGTCACGGCGTTCATCCCGGAGATGGCCTCGCTGGCGCTGTGGTACGCCGCGGTCAGCATCGGTGCTGTCGGGCCGATCACCACGGGTCCGTCGGAGAAGGCCTTCAGCAGGGCGCCGTAGACCTTCTCGGTCTGGGTCAATTGTCCGGACACGATCGCCACCAGGTAGGTGCCGTGCACGTCGGTGAGTGCGGCGCGGCCGTGCCGGGCCGCGATGTCCCGAAGATCTTGGCTGGCCTGGGTTTCCCGGCCGGGCGGCGGCGTTCCCACCACTACCGTCGCCGGCGCGGTGGTGTCCCAGTTCAGTGCCGCGGCGCGGGACAACAACTCCGGGCCGGTGTCGCCGCGCACCACGGCATCGACGACGCTGGCCTCCATCCGGCTGTCCCAGTTCCCGCGCGCCTCGGCGGCGTCGGCGTAGGCAGTGGCGGCGCTGAACGCGAGGTCTCGGCTGTATTTGAGGATCCCGACCGTCAAGGCGGTCAACTGCTCGTCCGAGCGGGCCAGCAGCGGTGCGACCTCTTCGAAGAACTCCATCGTGACCCGCAGCATGTCCACCGAGTGCCGTAGCGCGATCCGCCGGGTCAGATCCTGCGGCATCAGTTCGAAGGCGCGAGCGGTGTAGTTGACGTTGCTGTGCGGGTCGTTCATCCACTCCACGAAGTTCGCGACGGCAGTCTGCACCACCAGCGCCAAGCTGGCTCGCTGGGAGGCTTCCAGCTCGGCGAAGAACGGCAACCGGTCCTGCATGGCGGTCACCGCCTGGGTGGAGAACCGACCGGAGTACTGCTTCAACGCCCGCAGTAGCGACTCCGGAACGCTGTCCAGTAGATCCAGCGTCGTCCGCGGCTTCGGCGATTGCTTGTCGGTCATCCCTAAAAGCTACGCCGCTTTTATGGATGGTTCCGCTAAGTACGTTCCGGTGTCAGGCGCCCGGGCCGGGGTCGGAGGTTTGTGCGGGGGCGGCCTGCACGTCGTCGATGCGGTACTGCCGCACGGCCGCTACCGGCACCGATGGGTCGATCTCGCCGTCGCGGGCCAGCGCCTCCAATACCGCCACGACCTGAGATTCGGCATCGGTGTTGAAGTAGCGGCGGGCGGCCGGGCGGGTGTCGGAGAAGCCGAACCCATCGGTACCCAGGGTGACGTAGCTGCCCGGCACCCACGGCCGGATCTGCTCCGGCACGGCCCGCATCCAGTCCGAGACGGCGATGAACGGGCCGGTCGTTGCGGACAATGCCTGCGTCACGTAGGGCTGGCCCGCGGGCTGGTCAGGATGGCGTAGCCGCTGCTTCTGGATGGCGACGCCGTCACGGTTGAGCTCGCTCCAGCTCGTCACCGACCAGACGTGGGCCGCGACGTCCCATTCGGCTGCCAACATCTCGGCGGCCCGCAGCGCCGCGGGCATCGCCACACCGGAGGCCAGGATGTTGGCGGTATTGGTGCGGTTTTCGGCCGCCGGCCGGAAGCGGTAGATGCCGCGCAGCACGCCTTCGGGGTCGAAGTTCTCCGGCTCGGGCGGCTGCACGTAGGGCTCGTTGTAGATGGTGAGGTAGTAGAAGACGTTTTCGGCGTTCTCTCCGTACATGCGGGCCAGCCCGGCTTCGATGATGTGGGCGATCTCGAAGGCGAACGCGGGGTCATAGGAGAGCACCGCCGGGTTGGTGGCGGCCAGCAGCAGCGATTGACCGTCGGCGTGCTGGAGGCCTTCGCCGGTCAGCGTGGTGCGCCCGGCGGTGGCCCCGAGCAGAAAACCGCGGGCCATTTGGTCGGCGGCGGCCCAGAGCCCGTCGCCGGTCCGCTGGAAACCGAACATCGAATAGAAGATGTAGATCGGGATCATCGGCTCGTTGTGAGTCGAATACGACGTGCCGACGGCGGTGAACGAGGCGACCGATCCGGCTTCGTTGATGCCCTCGTGCAGGATCTGGCCCGTCTGACTTTCCTTGTAGGCCAGCATGAGTTCGGCGTCGACCGCGGTGTAGAGCTGGCCGTTGCGGTTGTAGATCTTCAGCGACGGAAACCACGAGTCCATCCCGAATGTGCGGGCCTCGTCCGGGATGATCGGGACTATCCGATGACCGATCTCTTTGTCCCGCAACAGTTCCTTGAAGGTTCGGACGGTCGCCATCGTGGTGGCGACTTCCTGGTTTCCGGACCCCTTTTTCAGGGGTGCGTAGATGTCGCGACCCGGCAGCCGCAGCGTTTTGGTCTTGGTGCGCCGCTCGGGAAGGAAGCCGCCCAGTGCGTGGCGCCGCTCGAGCAGATACCGGATTTCCGGGGCCTCCGCGCCGGGGTGATAGTACGGCGGCAGGTAGGGATCCTGGTCGAGCTGCTCGTCGCTGATCGGGATCCTGATGGCGTCGCGGAAGTCCTTGAGATCTTGCAGCGCAAGCTTTTTCATCTGGTGGGTGGCGTTGCGGCCCTGGAAGTGGGCCCCGAGCGAGTAGCCCTTGATGGTCTTGGCCAAGATCACCGTCGGCTGACCGTGGTGGTCGACGGCGGCGCGGTAGGCGGCGTAGACCTTGCGGTAGTCGTGGCCGCCGCGCTTGAGGTTCCAGATCTCGGCGTCGGTCATCGACTCGACCAGCGCCTTGGTGCGCGGGTCGCGGCCGAAGAAGTGGTCGCGAACGTAGGCCCCGTCGTTGGCCTTGTAGGTCTGATAGTCGCCGTCGGGCGTGGTGTTCATCAGATTCACCAGGGCGCCGTCGCGGTCAGCGTGCAGCAGCGTGTCCCACTCGCGACCCCACACCACCTTGATCACGTTCCAGCCGGCGCCGCGGAAGAATGACTCCAGTTCTTGGATGATCTTGCCGTTGCCGCGTACCGGGCCGTCCAGGCGCTGCAGGTTGCAGTTGACCACGAAGGTCAGGTTGTCCAGGCCTTCCAGTGCGGCCACGTGGGCCAGGCCGCGGCTTTCCGGCTCGTCCATCTCGCCGTCACCCAGAAACGCCCACACATGCTGATCCGAGGTGTCCTTGAGGCCGCGGTCGTGCAGGTAGTGGTTGAACCGGGCCTGGTAGATGGCGTTCATCGGGCCCAGGCCCATGGAGACCGTCGGGAACTCCCAGAAGCCGGGCATCAGCCGGGGGTGCGGGTAGGACGGCAGCCCGCCGCCGGGATGGCTGTGCTCTTGGCGGAAGCCGTCGAGTTGGTCGGTGCTCAGCCGGCCCTCGAGGAATGCCCGGGCGTAGATGCCGGGGGAGGCGTGGCCCTGAATGAACACCTGGTCCCCGCCGCCGGGATGCGATTTGCCGCGGAAGAAGTGGTTGAACCCGACCTCATAAAGCGCCGCCGAGGATGCATACGTCGAAATATGGCCGCCCACACCGACTCCCGGGCGTTGCGCCCGGTGCACCATGATCGCGGCGTTCCATCTGATCCAGGCCCGATAGCGACGCTCGACGTCCTCGTCGCCGGGGAACCACGGCTCCATCTCGGTCGGGATCGTGTTGACGTAGTCGGTCGACGTCAGCGCCGGCAGCGCCACCCGCTGTTCACCGGCCCGCTCCAGCAACCGCAGCATCAGGTAGCGCGCCCGCGCCGGCCCTTGACGCGCCAAAAGCTCGTCGAACGATTCCAGCCACTCGGCGGTCTCGTCCGGATCGATGTCCGGCAGGTACGACGCGACGCCTTCGCGGATCACCCGCACCCGGTCGGGTTCGCTTGTGCCGGTTGGATTCTTCGCCAGATCGTGGCGGACGAACTCGGTGGTCAACGCACTACTCCTTTGTAGGCGGCTGACCGGCTTGTGGCTGATCGAGCCGTCGCGGATCGACGTCTTCGGTTGTGTCTCGGTGGTGCGGCCCTTGTGGGGGTTAGTCCTATCGTGCCGCACCGGATGTCGCGCCGCGCAGTCCCCGGGCAAGCCGGTCCGCAACGCCTCGATCGCCGCGGCCCGGTAACGTCGGATCCTGTGCGGATCGGATGGCTCGGCTGGCCCGGATGGCCCGCTGCTGCGCGGGCGGCGGGCTGTGTCGCGGCTGTCCTTATCGCCGTCGTCGGGTGTACGACCGTCACGGATGGCTCACCTGGTGCCGATGAAGCAATCGCGCCCGCCTATCGGACGTCGGTGTCCGTGTCGGTGTCGGAGTCGTCGGTGACCTCGAGCATCAAAGAGTCGCGGCATCAGCAGTCGCTGACCACGCAGGCCGTCTTCCAGGTGTGCAAGGCGTTCGCCGATAGCAGCAAGGAGGCGGTTGACCGAGTGAACGACTACGTCGCCGCCACCAACCAGGGTCGCGACACCTCGGGCACCGAGCAGCCGGCGATCGACGCCCTCAACCACAGTGCCGAGGCCGTCGCAGGGGATAACAACGGCCCGGTGTCGCAGCAGCTGCGGGAGGCGCTCACCGCGTACAACGACGCGGCGCACGAGGTGGCGGGCGCGATTCGCGCGCACGCCGGGATCGATCAATTCAATCAGCGCGTCAATCAGCTCAACGACACCAAGACCGCAGCCGTCAAGCTCTGTCGGGCGTCCCTTTGAGTGGGCTGATGTGCAACGCTTCGTGCTATGCGACGATAATTTCCACTGCACGGCGTATTTGACGCTCGAGTGGCTTGAAACTGACAAGGAGGTCGCACGGTGGTGGCCGCGGATGACGCCCCGAGCTTTGCCCGCAAACTGGGCATCCAACCAGGGCAGGTTGTCCAGGAGTGGGGCTGGGACGAGGACGCCGACGACGACATCCGTGGGGATGTCGAAGATATTACCGGCGGCGAGATGCTCGACGAAGACACCGATGAGGTGGTGGACGTCGTCTTGCTGTGGTGGCGCGACGACGACGGCGACCTCGTGGACACATTGATGGACGCGATTGCCTCGCTGGCCGACGATGGCGTGATCTGGGTGCTCACACCCAAGACCGGCAAGCCCGGCCATGTGCAGCCCGCCGAGATCGCGGAGTCGGCGCCCACGGCCGGCCTCATGCCGACCTCGTCGGTCAATCTCGGCGACTGGAGCGCGAGCCGCTTGGTGCAACCGAAGTCACGAGCGGCCGGACGGCGCTGATGCTGCCGGTCGGCAGCACCGCACCGGACTTCACGCTGCACGACCAGAACCGACAGGCGGTCACCCTCAGCGACTTTCGCGGGGCGAAAGATGTGCTGCTGGTCTTCTTTCCGCTCGCCTTCACCGGCATCTGCCAAGGCGAACTCGACGGGGTGCGTGACCATCTGCCCGACTTCGAGAACGACGACCGTGCGGTGTTGGCGATCTCGGTCGGCCCGGCGCCCACCCACAAGGTGTGGGCTACGCAAAGCGGGTTCCTGTTCCCGGTGCTCTCGGATTTCTGGCCGCACGGGGCCGTCAGCCAGGCCTACGGGGTGTTCAACGATGCCGCCGGCGTTTCCAATCGCGGCACGTTCGTCATCGACCGGTCCGGAACGATTCGGTTCGCCGAGATGAAACAGCCCGGCGAGGCCCGTGACCAGCGGCTGTGGGTCGACGCGCTGGCGGCGCTGAACGCCTGAGCCGTGGATCGGCGTTTTGGGCGCCGAGCGGTCGGGGCGGTATCTTTGCCCGGCACGGGCGCGTAGCTCAGTGGTAGAGCTCTGGTTTTACACACCAGCGGTCGGCGGTTCGATACCGTCCGCGCCCACCAAACGTTGAGAAAGAAGTCGCAATGCCCGCTCTCGCGCCCACGCCCTTCTTTTCCTCCGATGGCGACACCTTCGTTCCCAACGAGATCGCCCGCGGCGGGTGGGGACCGACCCTGGGTGGGCACGTTGTGGGGGGCTTGCTGGCGAGGAGCGTCGAGAGCAAGCGAGCCGATCCGGACTTGATTCCCGCACGCTTCACGGTCGACATCCTGCGCCGCGTGGCCGCAGAACCCGTCGAGGTCCAGTCGAACGTGCTCCGAACCGGCCGGCGCAACCAATCGATCGACGCGACCATGACACAGCGCGGCGAGGTGGTCGCCCGCGCCTCAACGCTTTTCCTGCGCCGAAGTGCGCAACCGGCGGTGCTCCCGTGGACGACGGAGATCGCCATGCCGCCGCCACCTGCCGAGCCCGCGGAGTTCGACGACTCGGCACCACTTTTCATCAAACCTTTCGGTCGCGACGCAGACGACGGCGACAATCCCTGGCAGTGGGCCGGCCCGCGCTTCGCGTGGGTTCGGCATATCCACGCGTTGGTCGACGACGAGGAACCCACACCCTTTGTGTACGCGGCCATGGCGGTCGACGTCACCGCATCGCTGACTGGTTTCTCCGAGGCAGGACTGGGATTCATCAACGCCGACTACACGATGACGCTGTGCCGGCTGCCCGAGGGCCCCTTCATCGGCCTGGCGGCGTTGACCCACTACAGCGACGCGGGGATCGCGACGGGCAGCGCCAGCCTGTTCGACGTCCATGGGCCGATCGGTACCGGCGTGACGACGGCTGCGGCCAATCCGCACTTCCTTGGGGCAAGCGGTTACTACTCGGCGAAGTAGGGCCGATCGCGGCGTTCGCGGGCGAGATACCACGGAAGCTGATTTACTGTCGGTGCAACAGTAAATCAGACCAATACGTTGGAGATCGTCCTGATCCGCACGCTTTCCCGTTGCGGTGCAAGTGAAAAAGAATGCGCACGGCTTCAGATCAACGGGCCGCAAGATCTCACAGAGCACGGCACAGGAGGCAGGTCAGTGAAGACCAAAGGCGCTCTGGTTTGGGACTTCAATCAGCCGTGGTCGGTCGAGGAGATCGTCATCGGTGAGCCTCGCAGAGGCGAGGTTACGGTGCGAATGGAAGCCGCAGGGCTGTGCCATTCCGATCACCATGTGGTCAGCGGCGACATCCCGATGGCAGCGTTCCCGATGCTCGGAGGGCACGAAGGGGCCGGCGTCGTTGTCGAGGTCGGCGACGGTGTCGAGGGACTCTCGGTGGGTGACCATGTCGCCGCGTCGTTCGTTCCGTCATGCGGCACCTGCCCGTCCTGCCGCGCGGGCGAAACCAATTTGTGCGATCTCGGCATGGGTCTGATGGCCGGAACGGCCGTTTCCGACGGGACATTTCGCGTTCAGGCCAAGGGCCAGAATGTCTACCCGTACGCGTTACTGGGCACCTTCGCACCGTACGTCGTGGTGCACCAGACCTCGCTGGTGAAGATCGACCCCGACATACCTTTTGACATCGCGGCTCTCGTCAGCTGCGGTGTGACAACAGGTTTCGGGTCGGCGACCCGCGCTGCCGAGGTTCGGCCCGGTGACGACGTCGTCGTCGTGGGCCTGGGCGGCGTGGGCACCGCAGCCGTGTTGGGCGCAGTGAGCTGTGGTGCGCACCGGATCTTTGTCGTCGATCCGGTCGCATGGAAACGCGATCAAGCGCTGAAATTCGGCGCCACACATACCTACGCCGACATCGACACCGCGCTGATGGCGATCGCGGGGATCACTGCGGGCCGAATGGCGCGCAAGGTGATCGTCACCGTCGGCCGGGTCGACGGAGCGGATCTCGACAAATACGTGTCCGTCACGGCAAAGGGTGGGACCTGTGTCATCACGGCGATGGGCAGCGTTGTGGAGACGGCTGTGACGTTGAATCTGTCGCTGTTTGCGCTGCTGCAGAAAAGGTTGCAAGGCACCATCTTCGGCGGTGGCAACCCCCAACACGACATCCCGCTGATCTTGTCGATGTACAAGTCCGGCAGGCTGAACCTGGATGACATGGTGACGCGCCGCTACAGCCTCGAACAGATCAACGAGGGTTATTCGGACATGTTGGAGGGCCGCAATATTCGCGGTGTCATCACCTTTGACGATTCGGATCGATAGAACCGCCATGAACACGTCACAGCGAGACCGGCGGCCAGACGTCGATCTGACGGACGGCGCATTTTATGCAGATGATTCGCGGTCGGTCTACCAGTGGATGCGGGCGAACGAGCCGGTTTTTCGAGATCGCAACGGCTTGGCCGCCGCGGCGACCTATCAAGCGGTGATCGACGCCGAGCGGGCACCCGAATTGTTCTCCAACGCAGGCGGTATCCGGCCGGACCAGGATGCGCCGCCGATGATGATCGCGATGGATGATCCGACCCATCTGTTGCGACGCAAACTCGTCAACGCGGGCTTCACCCGTAAGCGGGTCAAGGACCGGGAACAGTCGATCGGTGTGCTGTGCGATGCGCTGATCGATGCAGTATGCGAACGGGGCGAGTGCGATTTCGTCCGGGACATCGCGGCGCCGCTGCCGATGGCGGTCATCGGCGACATCCTCGGAGTACTCCCGGAGCAACGTGAGATGTTCCTCCGGTGGTCCGACGACATGATGAACTTTCTGAGCAGCACGACCACCGAAGTCGACTTGCAAGTCACCGTAGACGCTTTCGGCGCCTACGCCGAATACATGATGGGCATGATCGCCGCGCGCAAAGCGGAACCCACCGATGATCTGGTCAGTGTGCTGGTGCACGCGGAGGTGGATGGCGAGCAGCTCGCCGACCACGAGATCATCAACGAGGTGTTGTTGCTGTTGATCGGCGGTGACGAGACCACTCGACACACACTGTCCGGCGGCACGGCGCAGCTGCTGCGCGACCCGTCACAACACCAGCGATTAGTGGACGATTTGACGCTGCTGCCTGGCGCGATCGAAGAGATGTTGCGCTGGACGGCGCCGGTCAAGAACATGGCCCGCACGATCACCGTGGATACCGAGTTCCACGGCACACAGCTCAAGCAGGGTGAAAAGATCATCCTGCTGTTCGAGTCGGCAAACTTCGACGAGGCGATGTTCGGCGATCCGGAGAACTTCCGGATCGACCGGTATCCCAACAACCACTTGGCATTTGGCTTCGGAACCCATTTTTGCCTCGGTAATCAGCTGGCGCGCCTGGAGCTGTCGATGATGAATCAGCGGTTGCTGCGGCGGCTACCCGACATGAGTCTGGCGTCTGAGGAACCACTGCCTCTGCGACCGGCGAACTTCGTCAGCGGTCTGGAGGCAATGCCGGTCGTATTCACGCCGTCGGCGCTAGTGGGTGCTTCCGCGATGACCGCTTCCACTGCAACCGACTGTGCGTGGTCACGCCTGCATCGTCGGTCCTGGACGCCGACAGGGTAAGGGTGTCGCCGTCGATAGCGGCATGCCGAAACTGCGGTTGCGTCAACAGCTCCGGCATCATCGAGATGGTGACGTCGTGGTGCAGCGTCGAGGTCTGCTCGTCGACAGAGAATCGCCCACCGTAGGAGATGTAGCCGCCCATGTCCGAGTCGGCGAGCTGAGCCGACATGTGGCCGTCGGCGGTGTAGAGAATTAAGCCGCGCGGCACGTTACCGAGTGGATGACGGTCCTCGCCGGTGGCTGCGTTCTGAGCGACGAAGGACACCAGTTCCCACGCGCCCAGGACGGCATCCCGAAGGGTCACGATATTCAATCCTCACGGTCGGTGGTGCTGAGCCGTCACTCCGTCGGGCGACGTGAACGTGAGATGGCCCTCGCGTGACGGTTCGGCGTGCGCCGGGCCGGTGTGGTCGGCGCAGGCTATGAATCTACGGTGAGCAACCACCACGTGAACCTGACCCCGCAGGAAAATTCGTTGATCGACGAGAGTCATCCCGACGTTCTCGAGCGCTTGGACGAAAAACAGCTGAAGGATTTGCAGCACCGGCTCAGGACCGCGCGCGAGAAGAACTTCAGCCTGCTACGGCGGGAGGGCGCCGCCCGGGTTGAGGCCGAAGGTGCTCGCGGTGCTGCCCAGCCGGCCAACGAACGACGTGGTGAGAAGGTCGAGGTATTCGACGAGGCGCTGGCTCGAGTCAACCAGCGGCTGGAGTCCGTCTAGGGCACTAGCACGACCTTGCCGACGTTTTCTCGCGCCGCCAGGATCCGGTGTGCCTCAGGGGCATTGGCGAACGGCACCGCAGCATGCACGACCGGAGACGCGGTGCCGTCGGCCAGTGCCGCCGACAACGGTCCGATCCAAGGCTCGAGCGTGCCGCGGTCATCCCACAGTCGCAGCATGTTCAGGCCGATGACGGTTTTCGATTCGTCCATCTGCTTGAGCAAACTGAATCCACGCAACATGGCCAGCACCTGCGGCGCCGCGCGACGCAGCGACCGTTTCTCGCCCTGCTGCATCGCCGAGAAGCCATACGCAACAAGGCGTCCGCCCGGGCGGAGAAGCTCCATCGAGCGCCGCAGTGACGTGCCACCGAGGGCGTCGAGCACCATGTCGTAGGGCCCCAGACCTTTCCACCAACCGTCGCGGCGATAGTCGATGGCCTTGTCGACCCCGAGCGCCGCGAGCTGAGTGTGCTTGCCCGGCGACGCGGTGCCGTGCACGATCGCGCCCGCCGCCTTGGCGAGCTGTATCGCGGCGATGCCGACACCCCCGGCGGCGGCGTGCACCAGTACCTGCTCGCCGGCCCGCAATGAGCCGTACCCATGCAGTGCCGCCCATGCCGTCGCGTAGTTGACCGGGACCGCGGCGCCCTGCTCGAAGCTCATCGAGTCCGGCAGCGCGACAGTGTCATTGGCGCCGGCGTTGACGATCTCGGCGTACCCGCCGAAACGCGTTCCGGCCAGCACCCGCTGGCCCACCCGGGTGGGATCGACGCCGTCGCCCACCGCCTCGATGGTCCCGGCCACCTCGTAGCCGACCACGCTGGGCACTTTGGGTGCATCGGGGTACAGGCCGACGCGGGCGAGGTGGTCGGCGAAGTTCACGCCGGCCGCGCGCACCTCGATGCGCACCTGACCGGCGGCGGGCGGCGGGGGATCGGGACGATCCTGCACCTGCAGCACCGAGGGCGGACCGTGCTTGGTGATGACGACAGCGCGCATGCTGCTCACTTTCCCGGAGGTGCGAAGAACTCCAGTGCAATGCCATCGGGATCGCGGAAGCTCAACCCCGAGCCGAGACCCTATACCATTCCAACTCAAAGCGACTGGTTGAGTGCCGGAAAAGCCATGTCTATCGTTCCTAATCGTTAGTTGGGATAGGTTACCGGTCGTAGACCGGGGTCGTTCCTGACGGGGTTTGCTGTCAGGTGATGCCTGGTTGTTCCCGACGCAGACGTCTTAAGAAAACGGCGCGCCTGGCGGCAGACCTTGTCCAGTGGTGGTGGGATGCCGTTGCCCGGCACGCCAGGTTACTTCCTGATGGTTGTTCCCGAGCCTTGACTCTTCGACAGAACGAAGTCCTGCGTGTGCTGAGTCACTGACGCTAGTAATGCCTTCTCTAGGGCGCGTCGATGATTCCACCGGTCCGCCATCGATCGACGTGATGACACCTTGTCCCTGTTTTGTGGAATCGATTGGGCCACTGAGCATCATGACGTCGCCGTCATCGACGACGACGGACGTGTGGTGGTTCGCGGACGCGTCAGCAACGACGCGCCGGTTTGCTGCGCTGTGACCTGCTGGCCATGTCGGAGCTCACCGAGCCGGTCCATCCAGGTCGGTCGAGCTCGCGCCCGATTGGCCGCAGCCGAAACCGACGTGATCGAGGCCCACCCGGAACTCACTGAAGCGCTCGTCGGGTGCCGGATGCTCGTGGGCCTTGTCCGATGCCGCCGACACGGTGTTGCTGGCCAACATCGTGCGCCCGAACCCGGCGCGCACCGGCCGCTGCCGGCCGACACCGAAGCCGCCCAAGCGATCCGGGTGTTCGTCCGCGATCACCGGGTCGCGTTCGGCGCGTCAACAGATCGGCAACCAGATCCGAGACCTGCTGATAGACTTCTACCCGGCCGCGTGGCGGCGTTGCCGAGCTGCCCGACGGCGGGTTGGCCCGCCCCGACGCCCGCACCATCCTGGCCGCCGCACCCACCGCCGTCGAGGAGCCATACAAGTGACGCCGGAACCCGGCGGCGGTGTGTTCGTCGATCACCGGTCGGCGTCGAAAAGCTATCTCACGGCGATACCACACGTCTAGGGAGGTCTTCACAGACACCTACCTGCACCAACCACCGGCGGTGGGACCGCTGATAGCATCATGTCACGAACGGTCAATGCGACGTGGTTGAGTGCCGCGAAAAGCCATGTCGATCGTTCTTTTCCACCCACCCGAGATCATCCCACTCCCCGGCTGCGATGCTCGCCGGTGCCCGGTGCTCGCCGCGATCGGCGATGATCGTCGCCGCTTCACGACGCCCGCGGGCCAAGCCTTCGCCGGATCCTCCCATCACCCGCTCCAGCGGCAAGAAAACCGTTGTCCTGCACCGCATATCAGATCGGCGGCTGCCGCCGTCGACCCATCTCACTGGGATCGCTGCGCGCCTCGCCGGAGCACGCCGCCACACGACACCCGCCGCGCGCGGCTGGACCCAAGCCACGCACCGTCCCCCCCCCCCACCCCCCCACTCCCCACTCCCCCCTCCTCTCCAGCTCGCGCTTGCTCTTCTCGTCTTTCTGGCCAGGCCCGCGGCCGTGCGGCCGGGCAGGTAGTCCATCCAAGTGTGACCTAGGTCGCATCGCGAGCGCGAGGGTGGCGAGCGCCACATTTACTTCGGCAGCCTAATTAGTCAGACTTGGTACATGACTTCGCAGCTGACTCCCGAGCGCACCGACTCCGACGTTCTGCCCAAGGACTTCGACGCCGTCACCGGACCGATCTGGCTCCAGGCGTGGTTCTGGTTGGCCATCGTCGGCGTTATCGGCATGGTCGTGCTCACCGTCCTCATCTAGGCCTTACACGACCCGCCAGCCCCGGCGGGTGCGGAAGCGCATATCCCAGAGGTAGAGCCGATAACCCAGGATCCACGCTTGGTGTGGAATCAGTCGGTCGGCCAACCGCAGGGCAGCAAGCAAACACTCGAATCGCCGCTGCTGGGATTCTGACCACTCCAACCGCATCAAGCTGCGGAACTCCGGAGGCAGAAAGCCCGTCGTCGCGAACAGATTGAATGGTCGGGCAATCGCGCGCAATGGCCACGGCAAAAACGCCATCGCTGCCACCCCGCGCAGATGCTCGCGGACTGGGGGATCGATCCGAAGATCCTCCAGCGCCCGCTTCCAGTAATCGTCGAACGCGATCCGGTCCGGCGGCCACATCGCCTCGCGCACTTGCTACCCACAGCTGCAGCGCGGGATCGAATGCGTTGTAGGACAACGGACTCGACGCGGTAGAGCGCACCTGGCGGTGCGCGGTGTCAACGGCTGCGCGGATCAGCGCGCGGTCAGAATCGGTGCCGATCGTCGCGACGGCCAGATACGTTCCAGTGGTGCGTGCCCGTTTGAACGGATGCTTGTAGACGTTGCCGCTGTCGACCGGACTTTCCAGAACGCCGTAGCCGACTCCCGGCAGCGACAGTTGCATGATCACGTTCGCGGCCGGCAACAGCGCGGCGGCGGGATTCAGCAGTTCAGCGACCTGGTTGATGGGTCGTTTCATCGGGGACATTCCTCGCCACGAGGCTCCATCGGCCGAGTAGACCACGTGTGAGACGCTGCGGGAGTGTTTGGCACCACGCGGCGTATCCGGGTTGCGGGTGTGCTGTTGGGATACCTGGCCGATCTCGTTCTGGCCGATCCGCAGGTGGGTCATCCGGTGGCGGGATTCGGCGCTGCGGCGGCGTCGCTGGAGGGGTTCACCTATCGCGATAGCCGGGTCGCGGGCACGGTTCACGTCGCCGTTCTGGTCGGCGCGGTGAGCCTGATCGGTGCTGCTGTGCGCCGGCAGGCTCGCCGGTTCGGTGCGTGCGGCTCGATCCTGGCGACCGCGGTGGCAACCTGGGTCGCGCTGGGCGGAACATCCCTGGCGCGCGTCGGATCAGCGATGGGCGAGCTGCTGGGCCGCGATGATCTCGAGGGTGCGCGCCGGCTGTTGCCGTCGTTGTGCGGGCGTGATCCGGCGACGCTGGATGCTTCGGGTTTGACCCGGGCGACGGTGGAATCGTTGGCCGAGAACACTTCTGATGCGCAGGTCGCGCCGCTGCTGTGGGCGGTGGCAGGCGGTCCGCCCGCCGTGCTTGCCTATCGGGCCATCAACACCCTGGACGCGATGATCGGCCACCGCTCGCCGCGCTATGGCCGATTCGGTTGGGCTGCAGCCCGGTTGGACGACGCGGCGAACTATCTCGCCGCGCGGGTGACGGCCGCGCTGACAGTGGTATGTGCGCCGGTGGTCGGCGGCTCGCCATTGCGTGCGGTGTCCGCGTGGCGTCGCGATGCGGGGCGACACCCCAGCCCCAACGCCGGCGTGGTCGAAGCGACGTTCGCCGGTGCGCTGGGCGTGCGACTCGGCGGCCCCACCCAGTATCACTACGAGCTGCAGATCCGACCGGCTCTCGGCGATGGCCTGTCGCCGACAGTGCCCGATATACGCCGCGCCGTAAGGCTTTCCAGGGTGGTGCAGGCGGCCACGTTGGTGGTTGCCTGTGTCAGCGTCGCCGGCCGTAGCGGTCGGTGAGCTTGTCTTCGACGGTCGCGGGCGCCGGCTTGCCCGGGGGTTGCGCTGTCCGCGCCTTATCGGCACGGCGAGCCTGAACCTCGGCATATACGAAGTAGCCCAACAGAATTGGCGCAATGACGCCGAACGTGATCCACTGGATGCCGTAGGACAGGAAGGGACCCGCGTCCAGGTGAGGCAGCTCGATGACCCCGAGTCCGCCGGGTTGGTTGTCGACCAGTTGCAGGTACGAGCCGGTCAATGGCGCGCCGATCAACGTGGCGATCTGACTGGTGCTGATCGAATACACTTGCCGCACACCATCACTGACGAAGGATTTCTTGTCCAGTACCGTTCCCTCGGAGTCGCGCAGACGAGCCGTGATGGTCACCGCTCCGCGCGGTGGGGCGGTGATCGGCGGTACCCGCGACCCCGGGAGGGGCCGCACGTAGCCGCGGTCGACCAGCACTGTGGGACCGCCATCGACGACGAACGGCAGCAGTACCTCCATGGCCTGGTCACCTTCGGCGACCCGGAGCCGGGCCACCAGCTGCTTGTCCGGTAGGTAATGCCCGGTCGCCGTCACCCTGCGCCACTGCCCGTCGGGGGCCGACGAGTCCTGCTGCGGTAAAAGCGTTTTCAGCGGAACCGGGTCGGTGGTCAGCGAATGCTGAATCTGGTCGTTCTCCCGTGACGTCTTGGTGTTCTTTCCGAGCTGCCATGGTGCGAGCACGCTGAAGCACAGGTAGGTGAACGCGATCACCACCACGGCCAGCGCAATCCAGCCCGGCCGCAGCAGGAAGGCCAGGCGGCGCATCAGCCGGGCCCGTCCTGGGCCAGCTGCTCGTCGACCCAGCTGTGCAGCCCGGGCAACGACGCCTCGATTGCGGCGAAGGTGACCTCGAAGTCGTGGTTGTCGCCGTAATACGGGTCATCGACATCGAGAACGTAAGCGCCGGAACGCGGGTCGAACGACCGCAGCATCCGGATCCGGTCGGCGCCGATGCCCAGCTGCTGGAGCAGCGGCACGTGGTTGCGGGCCAGCGCGATCACCAGGTCGGCGTTGATGTGGTCGATGTCGACCTGCGCGGCGTTGTGATCGGTCGGGTAACCGTGTGCGCGCAGCACCCGGTTGGCCCGCTCGTCGGCGGACTTACCGATGTGCCAGCCGGCGGTACCCGCGCTGGTGACCCGTACGGCGTCGTCCAGTCCCCGCTCGCTGATCTGCTGGGCGAACATCTTCTCCGCCATCGGCGAACGACAGATGTTGCCGGTGCACACGAACGTGACATGCAGCTGTTTAGACACCCAACGCCCTCCGCAACTCGTCGACGGTCGCGACGTGCACTGCGCCGCTGGGAGTGTCGGCGTCGGCGAAATCGGACCCGCCGTAACCCCAGCCGACCACCACGGCGTCGATGCCGTGCGCGGCCGCGCCTTCGACGTCATGGCGGCGGTCTCCGACCATGAGCACCCGTTGGGGCAGCGGCTGCAGCTGCGCCAATGCGTGCGCGAGCACATCGGCTTTGGCGGCTCGAGTGCCGTCGACACTGGCGCCCGCGATCACGTCGAAGTGCTCGTCGAGGTCGAAGTGGGCCAGGATGCGTTGTGCAGTGGGCTCCGCCTTGGAGGTGGCCACCGCCAGACGCACGCCCGCGGCGCGCAGATCGGCCAGCAACGGCGCGATCCCGTCGAAAAGGCGGTTGATGGCCCAGCCCCGGGTCGTGTAGTCGGCGCGGTACGCCGCGATCGCCGCATCGGCGTGCTCGCCGAGCCCCATGGCCTCGAAGGTGTGATGCATGGGTGGCCCAACGACCTTGCTCGCCAGATCTCCCGCGGGCACGCTGGCACCGATCTCGCCGAGGGCGTGGCAGAAGCTGGACACGATGCCCTCGGCGGAGTCGGTGAGGGTGCCGTCGAGGTCGAAGATCACCAGCTGAGGTCGAACGCGCGAATCGGGATCGGAGACCGTGCCTGTCACGTTCCCATTGTCGCGGATGCTGCTGGCTGCCGGTGATCGTGTCCCGATACCGGGCCCCGCCGCACGATCGTTACTGTTTCAGATGTGGCGAGTCTGGATTCGAGTGCGTCGATTCCGCTGGCTCTGGCGCGCTATCACGGCGATCAGGCCGGCGAACCCGGCATGCTCGATTTCGCCGTCAACGTCCGTCAGGCCCAGCCACCCTCCTGGCTGCTGGATCGGCTGGCTGCCCGGCTTCCCGACCTGGGGCGATACCCCGCGGCCGACGACGAGCGCGCGGCGCTTGAGGCCGTCGCCGCCCGGCATGGACGTTCGGCCGATCAGGTCGCGTTGCTGGCCGGAGCCGCCGAGGGATTCGCGTTGCTGGCGAACCTGCGCCCAGCATTGGCAGCGGTCATCGCGCCGTCGTTCACCGAGCCCGACGTCGCACTTCGGTCGGCCGGCGTCGCGGTGCAGCACGTGGTGCTCGATCCGCCGTTCGGGCTGGACGGAGCGCGGGTGCCCGACGAGGCCGACCTTGTCGTGATCGGCAACCCGACCAACCCGACCGCGGTTCTGCACACCCGCGAACAGATCCTGGCGTTGCGGCGGCCTGGCCGCATCGTCGTGGTGGACGAGGCATTCGCCGACGCTGTCCCCGGCGAGCCCGAATCGTTGGCCGACGCCTCCCTGCCGGATCTACTGGTGTTGCGCAGTTTGACCAAGACGTGGTCACTGGCCGGGCTTCGGGTGGGCTACGCGCTGGGGGCTCCGGAGTTGCTGGCCCGGCTGACCGCCACCCGGCCGCACTGGCCGATGGGCACCTTGCAGTTGACCGCCGTCGCCGCATGCTGCGGCGCCCCGGCTGTACGCGAAGCCGAGGCAGGCGCCCAGCAGCTGGCGTCGACGCGGGCAGCGATGGTGGCCGGCCTGCGGTCGGTCGGCGTCGCGACCGTCGACGGCGTCGCTCCGTTTGTGTTGTTCACCGTAAGTGATGCCGCGTTGATGCGAAAGCATCTGCACAGCAACGGAATTGCTGTGCGCCGATGCGACACGTTCGTCGGCTTGGACGGGGAGTATCTGCGCGCCGCGGTGCGACCGGAATGGCCGGTGCTCGTCGAGGCGATCGCCGACAGCGGGGTGGCGCGATGACGGTTCGGTTGGGCGCGGTGATCGAGGCGCTGGACGTGGCGTACCCGCCCAGGTTCGCGCAGTCGTGGGATTCGGTGGGTCTGGTCTGCGGTGACCCCGACGATGCCCTGAGTTCGGTCACCATCGCGGTCGACGCCACCGCGGCGGTGATCGACGCGGTTCCCGACGGTGGCCTGCTGCTGGCACACCACCCGCTGCTGCTGCGGGGGGTCGACACGGTAGCCGCCGACACCCCGAAGGGTGCCTTGATCCACCGACTCATCCGTTCTGGGCGTTCGCTGTTCACCGCACACACCAACGCGGACTCGGCGTCGCCAGGTGTGTCCGATGCGTTGGCGGACGCGCTCGGGTTGACTGTCGAGGCCGTCCTGGAGCCCACGCCTGCGCATCAGGAGTTGGACAAGTGGGTAATTTTCGTGCCGCCGGAAAATGCGGATGCATTGCGGGCAGCGATCTTTGCGGCCGGGGCAGGGCACATCGGCGACTATTCGCACTGTGGCTGGAGCGTCACGGGTACGGGCCAATTCCTGCCCGAGGATGGCGCGACGCCGGCTATCGGCAGCGTCGGCGCGGTGGAACGAGTGGTCGAGGACCGGATCGAGGTCGTCGCGTCCATCCGAGTGCGGCATCAGGTGCTTGCGGCGATGCGTGAGGCGCACCCCTACGAAGAGCCGGCGTTTGACGTGGTGGCTCTGGAGCCGCTGCCCAGCAACGTCGGGCTCGGGCGAGTCGGTACGCTGCCGCATCCAGAACCATTGAGCGCGTTCGTCTCCCGAGTCCGCAAGGCGCTGCCGCAAACCTCGTGGGGAGTGCGTGCCGCAGGCGATTCGGACGCGATCGTGTCGCGGGTTGCGGTGTGCGGCGGCGCTGGCGACTCACTGCTGGGCGTCGTCGCAGCCGCCGACGTGCAGGCTTACGTGACGGCGGATTTGCGCCACCATCCGGCCGACGAGCACCGCCGCGCCTCCAACGTGGCGCTGATCGACGTCGCCCATTGGGCCAGTGAATTCCCATGGTGTGAACAGGCTGCCGACGTGTTGCGATCGGCATTCGGTGCCGCGCTATCGATCGACGTGTGCCGTATTCGCACCGATCCCTGGAACATCGACAACCCCTGCGGGGGAGAGGAAGCATGAAAGCCGAAGTCGCACAGCAGCGCTCGCTGCTCGAAGTCGCGGATCTCGATGCCGAACTGGCCAAGATGGACCATCGGGCCGGCCGCCTGCCCGAGCGTGCCGACATCGAGCGGATTCAGACCGAGCAGGTCGCTGCCGGTGATCGGCTCGGGGCACTGCAGATCGCGTTGGAGGACTTGGATACTCAGGTCTCGCGTTTCGAGTCGGAAATCGACGGGGTGCGTCAGCGCGAGGATCGGGACCGCTCGCTGCTGCAATCCGTGGCAGATTCCAAGCAATTGTCGGAGCTGCAACATGAATTGGAGACGCTGCAGCGCCGACAGTCCAACCTCGAGGATTCGCTGATCGAGGTGATGGAGCATCGCGAGCAGCTGCAAAACCAGCGGGACGCAGAGGCGGCCGTCATCGAGGGGTTGCAATCCGATCTGGCGGCCGCGCAGCATGCTCTCGAAACGACACTGGCCGATATCGATCACCACCGGCGTGTTCACGCGTCGCGCCGCGACGAACTCGCGGCCGAGCTGGCGCCGGACCTGTTGGCGCTCTACGAACGCCAGCGCTCCGGCGGCGGGCCCGGGGCAGGGCTGATGCAGGGTGGGCGCTGCGGGGCGTGCCGGATCGAGATCGACCGCGGCGAGCTGGCGCGGATCTCCGCGGCTGCTGACGACGAAGTGCTGCGTTGCCCGGAATGCAGTGCAATCCTATTGCGGCTCAAGGGCGTTAGCCGGTGAAGGTCATTGTCGAGGCCGACGGGGGATCGCGTGGCAATCCGGGGCCGGCCGGCTACGGGTCGGTGGTGTGGAGCGCCGACCGGTCGGTCGTGCTGGCCGAGAGCAAGCAGGCAATCGGTCAGGCCACCAATAACGTCGCCGAATACCGCGGCCTGATCGCGGGTTTGGAGGAGGCAGCGAAACTGCACGCCAGCGAAGTCGCGGTGTCGATGGATTCCAAACTGGTCGTCGAGCAGATGTCCGGGCGCTGGAAGGTCAAGCATCCCGACCTCGCCGAGTTGCACGCCCAAGCTCGCACGCTGGCATCGCGATTCGATCGAATCAGTTACACGTGGATCCCGCGGGCCGAGAACTCCCACGCCGACCGGTTGGCCAACGAGGCGATGGATGCTGCGGCCGAACTGCCCGCGCACCCCTCCGTCAGAGAGACTCCTTCGGCGCCAGGATGGACCGGCGCGCGTGGCGCCGCCACCCGTCTGCTGCTGTTGCGGCACGGCCAGACCGAATTGTCAGTCCAGCGTCGCTATTCCGGCCGCGGCAATCCGCCGCTGACCACGCTGGGCCGACAGCAGGCCGACGCGGCCGCCAGTTACCTGGGGGCGCGGGGCGGAGTCGCGGCGGTGATCAGTTCGCCGTTGCAGCGCTGTCAGGACACCGCGGCGGCGGCCGCCAAACGGCTGGGCCTGGACGTTGCAGTCGACGACGATCTGATCGAGACGGATTTCGGTGCGTGGGATGGGCTGACGTTCTCCGAGGCCGCCGACCGCGATCCTGAACTGCATCGACAATGGTTGCGCGACACCAGCACCGAGCCACCCAACGGGGAAAGCTTCGACAACGTCAACCAGCGGGTCTCAAAGGCGCGGGACCGCATCATCGCGGAGCACAGCGGCAGCACGGTATTGGTGGTGTCGCATGTGACCCCGATCAAAATGCTGCTGCGGGAGGCCCTCGATGCCGGACCGGGCATCCTCTACCGGTTGCACCTGGATCTGGCGTCGTTGAGCATCGCAGAGTTCTATCCCGACGGCGCGTCGTCGGTCCGGCTGGTCAATCAGACCGGATATCTGGGTTAGAGATCTACGGCATCCGGGTAGTTGGGCAACCGTGGACTGGTTAGCGTCGCACGCCCTGGCCATCGGATCGGCCTTACTGGCCGCCCTGTTCGCCGCGGTGGGCATCGTCGTCCGGCAACGTGCCATCCACGCCGGGGCCAACGATCCGGCGGACGCGGGCGCGATCGTGACGTCCTGGATCCGCCAGCCGTCGTGGTGGTTGGGCACGGTGGGTGCGATCGGCGGATACGTGTTCCAGGCAATTGCGTTGGCGCACGGCTCGCTGTTGCTCGTACAGCCGCTCCTGGTTTCGTCGCTGCTTTTCGTGCTACCGCTGGGTGCGCGATTCTCCAATCAGCATGTGCGGGCACGTGATTGGTATTGGGCGTTGTTGTTGACGGCGGCGCTGACCGTTTTTGTTCTGGTGGGCCAGCCGCGTGAAGGCCACTACCGCGCGCCGGTGCCCGCATGGAGCGTCGCCCTGGGCACCTCGGTGCCCGTGGTGATCCTCTGCGTGCTGGCCGCGCGCCGGGTGGCTGGTCGACGCCGCGCAATGCTGCTGGCCGGCGCGGTCGCGGTGCTGCTCGGCATGGTCGCGGTCTTGACGAAGGTCAGCACGCATCGCCTCGCTGTACACGGTTGGCACGGGTTGCTGACGGTGCCGGCGCCGTATCTGTTGGTTGCGCTTGCGGTATCGGTTACGGTCCTGCAGCAGTCGGCATTTCATGCCGGCGCCTTGCAGGCCTCCGTACCGATCATGCTGGTCGGCGAACCGGTCGTCGCGGTGTTGTTGGGTGTGGTGATACTCGGCGAGCATCTGGTGGTGCACGGCGCCGGGACGGTGATCTTTGTGGTCGCGGTCGGTGCGATGACTGCGGCGACGATCGCGCTGGGGCGCGACTCGGCTTCTGCCGGTGAACCGGTGGAAACGGTCGAACAACCGGAAGTTGCTCGAAAATAAGCTGCGCCACGCCTACGGTCACGAGCTCAGGCCCTCCTCCTCCTTTGTGTCAGGAAAGCGGCGAAGGATGTTGACCAGCACTACTCATACGCGGGCTGACGCCACCGTCATTCGGCTGTCCGGCGTACTGAACGCACAGACTTACCAGCGGGTGCGGGACTCGGTGGTCAAGCTTGCGATCGACCGGTCCACTGCAGTGATCGTCGATATCAATGATCTCGAGGTGCGCGACGACCAGAGCTGGGCGGTTTTCACCAGCGCCCGTTGGCACGTCCAGCAATGGCCGGAAGTCCCGATAGCTCTGGTATCCGGCGACCCGGGTGTACGCACGCGCTTGACCGATCTGTTGGTAGCCCGCTACGTCCCGGTCTACGACACTCTGGCCGCCGCCAGCGAAGCCGTCGGTGGCGGGAAGTGCCGCTACCGCCATCGGGCCCGCGAGCAATTCGACAAGTACCCGTCCAGCGTCAATGCCGCGCTGTTTTTCGTGCACGATCACTTGGTGGCCTGGTCGATGCGCGACAAGATCCCGGTAGCCAGCACGGTGGTGACCGTGTTCGCCGAGAACGCTCTGAGTTACACCGCGGACGGGTTCGATGTGCGCCTCGAGGGCACGTCCGAAGAAATCGTCGTCGCGGTATCCGATTCCAGCACTGCGTCGGCGATGCGGCGGGAGCGGCCGCGCGGGAGTTCCCCTGCGGGATTGGACATCGTCTCCGCGCTCTGCCGTCGCTGGGGCAGCGCCCCGACGTCCGCGGGCAAAACGGTGTGGGCACGCATCGGTCCCGGCGACACTATCGCCAGGATCACTGGATTGGTGCACTAATTCGCTCTAGGCGGCGTCGTGAAAGATCAGCCCAAGCGCGTACCGCTCGCCGGACCGCACCACGGACAGGCCGTGCCGCACCGCGGCAGCAGACCAGCCGCGAGTCGATTGCACCGGCCGGTCGCGGGTGGTGAACAGGTAGCCATGACCCTGCGGCAATTGGGTTGCGGTGCCGCGTGACTGGGCCCGCGCGCGTTGTTCGACAAGCATGAACTCGCCGCCGCTGAACTCGGTGGCGGGGTCACTCAGGTTGATCACCACCTGAAGCGGGAAAACCAAGTCTCCGTAAAGGTCTCGATGTAGCGCATTCCAGTCGTCGGTACGGTACTTGAGCATCAGGGCTGTCGACCGTGTCTGACCGGCGGCGTGGCAGATGTCCAGCCACTCGTCGAGGCTGTCCGGCCACGGCGCCTCGCGGCCGAGCTTGGCCCACCAATCGCGGGCGATCGGCAACAGTCGCGGATACAGCGCCTGCTTGAGCTGCTCGATCGGCTCCGGGTAGGGAGCGTGGAAGTAGCGGTACTGACCGGATCCGTAGCGACGGGGACCCATATCAACGGTGGATCGGAACACATTGTCGTCGTCGAAGAGCTTGCGTAGCCGCCGCGCCTCGATGGGCGTGAGGAGCCTGGGCAGTGGGGCGCCGCCGACGTCGCTGACAGCGGCGGCGATCGCGGCCCAGTCACCGCTGTCCACGCGCTTCTTCCACGCAGTCTGCGGCATCGGTGCAGGTCTCCCTTTCATGCTCTGTAGACGATAGGGCTGCCGCGAACGTGAGATCTTGTCGGCGGCCCGGACTAGTATCGAATGCATGTTCGAATCACTTGCGACGATCGACATGGACTGTGCGGAGTCGGCGCTGGTCGGGCGCATCGCTGAGTTGGAGCGGATCAAAAGCGCTGCGGCAGCGGGCCAGGCTCGAGCCGCGGCTGCACTCGATGCGGCCCGGCGTGCCGCCGAGGCCGCGGCCGGAATGCCGGGCGCGCGGCGGGGGCGCGGAATCGCCAGTGAGATCGCGCTGGCCCGGCGGGATTCGCCGGCACGCGGCAACCGGCATCTGGGATTTGCGAAAGCCCTGGTAAACGAGATGCCGCATACGCTGGCCGCTCTTGAGACCGGAGTGTTGACGGAATGGCGGGCCACCCTGATCGTGCGCGAAAGCGCTTGCTTGGACGTCGAGGACCGGCGGACTCTGGATGACGAATTATGTTCTGACAGAGGCGGGCTAGAAGGAATGGGCGACGCTCGGTTGGCTGCGGCGGCAAAAGCGATCGCTTATCGGCTCGACCCGCACGCGGTGGTCGACCGGGCCGCGAAGGCGGAAACCGAGCGCACGGTGAGCATCCGACCCGCGCCCGACACTATGACGTATCTGACCGCATTGTTGCCGGTGGCGCAGGGCGTATCGGTGTATGCGGCGCTGCGACGGGCGGCCGACACCTGTGCCGACGGACGTTCCCGGGGCCAGGTCATGGCCGATGCGTTGGTGGAGCGCGTCACCGGCCGGAGTGCGGCGGTGCCCACGCCGATCGCGGTCAACCTGGTGCTGTCCGACGAAACTCTGTTGGGACGCTCCACTGCGCCCGCCGACATCAGCGGTTACGGTCCCGTCCCGGCGGCGGTCGCGCGCGAATTGATTTCTCGCGCAGCCGGCGACGAACGGTCGCGGGCCACGCTGCGCCGACTCTATGCGCGCCCGACCTCCGGCGCTCTGGTTGCCATGGAGTCCAGAGCCCGGCTGTTTCCTCGTGGGCTGGCGAATTTCATCACGTTGCGGGATCAGCGCTGCCGCACGCCGTATTGCGACGCGCCGATCCGCCATCTCGACCATGCCCGGCCACAGGCGGCCGGGGGGCCGACCAACGCGGATAACGGGCTCGGACTGTGCGAACGCTGTAATTACGTCAAAGAGGTCGCCGGCTGGGTCGTCAGACCGGAGGTCGCTGGAACAGACCGGCACGCAGCGGAATTCACCACCCCAACCGGAGCGGCTTATCGTTCGGGGGCGCCTCCGCTTCCGGGATCAGCTGTGCGGATGGAGATCAGCGAAATGGAAGTCGCCGTCGAGATAGCGATCTCCGGCTTGCACGCCGCATAGCCGGCCGCTGGCCTGCGCATTCCGCAACGAGTACGGTGTTAGCGCGGACGAGTTGGCTGGGCGGCCGCGGCTCGGGCTCTTGTGGCGCCGAGTCGAGGAAAGTCCGGACTTCACAGAGCAGGGTGATTGCTAACGGCAATCCGAGGCGACTCGCGGGAAAGTGCCACAGAAAACAAACCGCCACCCTCGCGGTGGTAAGGGTGAAACGGTGCGGTAAGAGCGCACCAGCATTCCGGGTGACCGGAGTGGCTAGGCAAACCCCACCCGAAGCAAGGTCAAGAAGGCCGCACCACGGTGCGGTCGCGCAGGTGCCTGAGGGCTGCTCGCCCGAGCCTGCGGGTAGACCGCTCGAGACACCCGGCAACGGTGTGCCCAGATGGATGGTCGCCGCCGCGTTACCTCGTAACGCGGAACAGAATCCGGCTTACAGGCCAACTCGTCCGCCCTGGCAGCGCGACAGTTTGCGGACCGCCGATCACGGTTCCCACCTGCGAGCTGTACTGCGATGATCGAATTATCTCCAGTCGTCCGCGCGCAGAGCTTCCCCGCGTTACTCTTTGCCGATGATCGCGGGCGAGAAGGCCCCTGACTTCACTCTCTACGACCACACGGGTCGGCCTCGGACGCTGTCCACGTTGCTTTCCGACGGCCCGGTTGTGCTGTTCTTCTTCCCATTAGCGTCCTCACCGATCTGTACAGCCCAGGCTTGTCATTTTCGGAACCTGAGCGACGAATTTGCCCGGTTGGGCGCCCAACGGGTGGGCATCAGCACCGACACCGTCGACAAGCAGGCCCACTTCGCCCAGCAGCGCTCGTTCGACTATCCGCTTCTCTCCGACGCCGACGGCGTCGTGTCCGAGTTGTTCGGGGTGCACCGAGGCAGGCTCGTGAAGCTAAGTCGATCCGTCGGGGCGCGCGAGGCGACCCGGCGTGGTCGGCACACTCGGCGCCGCGGTTTGCTGGCCCGGCTGCTGCCGGTCAGACGGACCACATTCGTCATCGACACCGACCGCACCATACTCAAGGTCGTCGCCAGCGAGGTGCGCGCATCGGTGCACGCCGACCAGGCGTTGTGGTTCCTGAAGAACCGCGAGGTGCGCACCGACGCGCATCAGCACCCGGAGGGCAACGGCGAGTCGACCGGCGATTGGTTCACAGAACCGGAAACCGCGGACGAGCCGAGCGTGGTTCGGCCCTACGCGCTGGCCGCAGCCCGTACCGGCTCTGGCGCCGACCTGGCAGTCGAGGCGCCGGTCGAAGTGCTCGACACCACAGCGAATCCGCCACGCTGGCGCAGAAATGATGTCCGGGGCCAGATCCTGACGTCGTGTGTGCAGAGCCCCTCGGTAGCAGAGATCGCGTCTCGGCTGTCTTTGCCGCTCGGTGCGACCCGGTTCCTAGTCGACGACCTGGTGACACAGGGTTATCTGCGGGTGCGCGCTCCGCTTGGTGACTCGATGACGATCGACGAACGACGTGAACTGATAAGCAGGACCCTGCGCGGCCTACGAGCGCTCTGAGGGGTCGGCCGGCAGATCCGTCGGCGACGTGTCGAGCACCCGCGCCAGCTTGGAGCCATGGCTCGCCGGTTTCGCACCGGCGTCGAGCAGACGGCCGCACACCCGGTCCATCAGGTCGGCGTTCGCGCGATCCCCGACGAGTTCGAGTTCCCACTCCCGCCAACGCTGCTCGGCGACGCTGCCATCGGCACCCCGGCCTGCGGTGACCTGGTCGTCACAGAACTCGGCGATGACGGCGTCGTCGGCGCCGTGCAGCAGCTGTACCTGCCGGGTAGTGCTGATACGCGCGACCGGGCTTAACGGGCGATCGCGCACGATGGCCAGCACCAGGTCCAGCAGCTCGCTTGGAACCTGATCCGACGCATCGCTGCCCAGGGGCGCTCGCACCTCGGTGCGGGCGTCGGCGCCCGCCGGCAACTTCAGATGCCACCCCGCATCGAGGCCACCGGTGCGGCGGCGCAACGTGATTCGGTTGGATGCCAGATCGCGCTCGACCGTGTCGAAGTACACGGCATCCAGTTGCTGCGTCTCGGCGCGTTCTACCCGGGCGACTCCTTCGAGGCCATCGAATGACGGTGGCTGGGTGGATGCGTCCACGTCGAACTTGCGCTCGACTTCGAGATGGCGCGACGGGCCGCTGGCGGACATTGCCCTAGCGTCCCACGCCGGGAAGCCGACTAGAGCAGAGGTTCAGAAGCTGTGCTCGTCGTCGGGGAATGTTCCCGATGCGACCTCGTCCGCGTACTGCGTTGCCGCGCGATGCAATTCGCCGCCGACGTCGCCGAATCGCTTGACGAACTTGGCGGTCTTGCCGCTGGTGAGACCGGCCATGTCCTGCCAGACCAGGACCTGGGCGTCGCAGTTGCGGCCCGCGCCGATCCCGACTGTGGGGATTGTCAACTTGCCGGTGATCTGGGTGGCCAACTCGGCCGGCACCATCTCCATGACGACGGAGAAAGCCCCGGCCTCGGCGACGGCGATCGCATCGTGGATGGTCTGTTCGGCGGCGTCCCCGCGGCCCTGCACCCGGAAGCCGCCCAAGGTGTTGACGCTCTGGGGGGTGAAGCCGATATGGCCCATCACCGGGATGCCGGCGGCGGAGAGAGCGGCGATTTGTGGCGCGACCCGCTCGCCGCCTTCCAACTTCACCGCGTGTGCGCCGGCTTCCTTCATGAAGCGGATCGCGGTGTCGAGCGCGGCAGCAGGGCCGGCCTCGTAGCTTCCGAACGGCAGGTCCGCGACCACCAGAGCATGCGGGGCGCCCCGTACGACGCCACGCACCAGCGGAATCAGTTCGTCAATGGAGACCGGCACCGTGGTGTCGTAGCCGTAGACGACGTTGGCTGCAGAGTCGCCGACCAGGAGTACTGGGATGCCGGCGTCATCGAAGACGCGGGCAGTGGAGTAGTCGTAGGCCGTGAGCATTGCCCACTTCTGGCCTTCGGCCTTCATGGTCTGAAGGTGGTGAATACGGGTCTTGGTCCGAGGCGCGGCCGGCGAAGAAGGGGACGCGCCGTAAACAATCTGTTCAGACATCATTGTCCCTAGTGGTGGTCGGTTCGATCCTCGAGGCCCAACCGGGTCCCCGGGTTCGTCTGACCCGACCAGTGTGCCACTTCAGGGCCGCCGTGTGGACAGCAGGGCCCAGTGGATTTCCTCACACCGTGGCCCATCGGTCCATTCCGGTACCGCCTCTCGGCGGCGGACATACCATCGGCGCATGCAGCGCCTCAGCGGACTCGACGCCAGCTTCCTCTACCTCGAAACTCCATCCCAGCCCTTGCATGTCTGCTCAATTCTGGAGCTCGACACGTCGACGATGCCGGGCGGCTACACCTTCGACCGGCTCCGCGACGAATTGGCGCTGCGGGTCAAGGCAATGCCGCAGTTCCGCGAGAAGCTGGCCGACAGCGCGTTCAATCTGGACCATCCGGTGTGGGTGGACGACAACAACTTTGACGTGAGCCGGCATCTGCACCGGATCGGCCTCCCGCCACCGGGTGGGCGCATTGAGCTGGCCGAGATCTGCGGGCACATCGCCTCGTTGCAGCTGGACCGCACTCGTCCGCTGTGGGAGATGTGGGTGATCGAGGGCGTGGCGGGCACCGATGCCCAACAGGGCGGCCGCCTGGCGGTCATGACCAAGGTGCACCACGCCGCTGTGGACGGAGTGACCGGTGCCAACCTGATGTCCCAGCTCTGCAGCACCGAGGCGGACGCACCCGCCCCGGACCCGGTCGACGGCGTCGGCGGTGCCAACGACTTCGAGATCGCGATTACCGGGGCGCTCAAGTTCGCCGCGCGGCCGATGCGCTTCGCCAATGCGCTAACCGATACCGCATCGTCGGTGGTCAAGACGGTATTGCGGGCGCGCAGCGGCCAGACGATGGCACCGCCGTTCGCGGCCCCGCGGACCGCGTTCAATGACACCATCACCTCGCACCGCAACGTCGCCTTTGCGCAGTTGGACCTCGAGGACATCAAGAAGGTCAAGGATCACTTCGGCGTCAAGGTCAACGATGTGGTGATGGCGCTGGTGTCCGGCGTGCTGAGGCACTTCCTGCTCGACCGTGGCGAACTGCCGGACTCGCCGCTGATCGCGATGGTGCCGATATCCGTGCACGAAAAGTCGGATCGGCCTGGGCGCAACCAGGTTTCGGGCATGTTCTCCAGCCTGCACACCGACATCGCCGACCCGGTAGAGCGGATCAAGGCCATCTCTGACGCGAATTCGCTTGCCAAACAACATAGTTCGGCTATTAAAGCCACGCTTCTGCAGGACTGGTCACAGTTCGCGGCGCCCGCGGTGTTCGGTATGGCGATGCGGGCTTACGCCCGGACCAGTCTCACCAAAACCATGCCGGTGCACAACCTGGTGATCTCGAACGTCCCAGGTCCCCAGCAGTCGCTGTATTTCCTGGGCAGTGAGGTCAAGGCCATGTATCCACTGGGGCCGATCTTCCAGGGCTCGGGGCTGAATATCACCGTGATGTCGTTGACCGGCAAACTCGACGTCGGGATCATCGCCTGCCCGGAGCTGTTGCCGGACGTCTGGGAACTGGCCGACGACTTCGCCGTTGGCATGGAAGAACTGCTGCTCGCGACACGGTAGACGCCCCGGCGACCCGGGCACCCCGCCGACGCATGGCAGCATGTGTGGGATGGGGACCCCTCGCCGCGGCAAGTTCGCGCGCACGATGCTGCTCTGGACCGTCATGGCGGTGATCGCGGTGACAGTGGCCAGCTGCACTCAGGTCGTCAAGGGGCGTGCGGTGCTGGCCGGTCCCAAAGTCGGCCAGCCGGTGGAGTGGGGGCCATGCCGTGTCGCCGGAAGCGGCGCACCGGCGAAGCTGCCCAGTGGCGTGCAGTGCGGCAAGCTCGCCGTGCCTGTCGACTACCGGCACCGCAACGGCGACGCGACCACGCTCGGGCTTGTTCGATACCCCGCGACCCGGGACAAGATCGGCTCGTTGGTCATCAACCCCGGTGGCCCGGGGGAGTCGGGTATCGAGGCGGCCGTGGGGCTGGTGCAGTCGTTGCCGCCGCAGATCCGGGAGCGGTTCGACCTGGTCGGGTTCGATCCGCGCGGGGTGGCGACGTCGCGGCCGGCGATCTGGTGCAACTCCGACGCGGACAACGATCGGCTGCGCACCGAGACGCAGGTCGACTACAGCCCGGCCGGCGTGGTGCACATCGAAGACGAGACCAAGGAATACGTCGCTCGCTGCGTCGCCAAGATGGGCAAGAAATTCCTGGCGAACGTTGGAACCGAGAACGTGGCACGCGATCTGGACACCATCCGGGAGGCGTTGGGCGACAGCAAGCTGACATTCCTGGGCTACTCCTATGGCACCAGGATCGGCGCCGCATACGCTGAGGCCTTCCCGCGGAACATTCGGGCGATGATCCTCGATGGGGCGATCGACCCCAACGCTGATCCGGTCGAGTCAGACCTGCGGCAGGCCAAGGGTTTCCAGGACGCGTTCAATGACTACGCAAAAGACTGCGCCAAGTCGCCGACCTGCCCGCTGGGCACCGACCCGGCCAAAGCCGTTGACGTGTACCACAATCTGGTCTTTCCGCTCGTCGACAAGAACAACCCCGCGCGCAGTAAGCCGGCGCGCACCAGAGATCCTCGCGGACTGAGTTACAGCGACGCGATCATCGGCACCATCATGGCGCTTTATTCGCCGACCTTCTGGCACCACTTGACGAGCGGGCTGACCGAGCTGTCCCACCATCGGGGCGATGTGATGCTGGAGTTGGCCGACCTCTATATGCGTCGCGACAAGCGTGGCCACTACAGCAACTCCACCGACGCCCGCGTCGCGGTCAACTGTGTCGACCAGCCGCCGGTCAAGGACCGGGCCAAGGTCGTCGACGAGGACCGCCGCTCGCGCGAGGTCGCGCCATTCATGAACTACGGCAAGTTCACCGGCGACGCCCCGCTGGGCACGTGCGCGTTCTGGCCGGTGCCGCCGACGAGCAAGCCGCACGCGATTTCCGCCACCGACCTGACGCCGACGCTGGTGGTGTCCACCACCCACGACCCGGCGACGCCTTATCAAGCCGGCGTCGACTTGGCGAATCAGCTCAAAGGCGGGCTGCTCACATTCGACGGCACCCAGCACACGGTGGTCTTCCAGGGCAACAGCTGCATCGACGACTACGCGACGGCCTACCTGCTCGCCGGGACGGTGCCGTCCAAAGGGGCCAAGTGCTAGGTCCGGCTACGCCCGGCCACGAATCGTCAATCCGCGCAGTAAATAACGAGACCAAGGTGTGACCAATGGGATCACGGCCTGTGGCCGACGCATGCAACGATTAGCCCCCATGTGGCGCATGAGGGGGGTGTGGTCCGCGCTGCTGTCTGTGCTGCTGTCGGCGACGGCAGCCGTCGCTTGGACACCGGTGACGAGCGCGGCCCCGGCGTCGGCACCAGAACTGCACTGGGGGAGCTGCAGCCAGGTCATCAAGACTCCCGGCGACGTTCCCAGTGCGCAATGCGGTGTCGTGTCGGTGCCGGTCGATTACGCGAATCCGGCTGGCGCGCAAGTACAACTCGCGGTGATCCGTGTTCCGGCGACTGGCCCTCGGATCGGAGCGTTGCTGATCAACCCGGGCGGCCCCGGGGCGTCGGCGGTCGACATGGTCGCCACGATGGCTCCCGAACTCGAGGGCTCCGAAGTCAGCCGTCGCTTCGATCTGGTCGGCTTCGACCCCCGCGGCGTCGGCCACTCCACGCCCGGGGTGCGCTGTCAGACCGACGCCGAGTTCGACGCATATCGTCGCGAGCCGATGGTCGACTACAGCCCGGCGGGTGTGGCGCACATCGAGCAGATTTACCGTCAGATCGCTCAGCGTTGTGTTGCCCGGAATGGGTCGGCGTTTCTGGAGAACGTCGGGACCGCGTCGGCCGCGCGCGACATGGATGCGGTGCGCCAGGCGCTCGGCGACGACCAGATCAACTACCTGGGCTACAGCTACGGCACCGAACTGGGGACCGCTTACGTCGAGCGGTTCGGCGACCACGTCCGGGCGATGGTGCTCGACGGCGCTATCGACCCGAGCGTCGGCCCGATCGACGAGTTGATCAACCAGGAGGCCGGGTTCCAGACCGCGTTCAATGACTACGCCGCGGACTGCGCCCGCTCGACCGACTGCCCACTGGGCACCGACCCGAATCAGTGGGTCGTTCGCTACCACCAGTTGATCGATCCGCTGGTGACCAAGCCCGCGCCGACCTCGGAAGGGCGCAGTCTCGGCTACGCCGATGCGACCACGGGCACCATCAACGCGCTCTACACGCCACAGTTCTGGAAATTCCTCACCAGCGGCCTGCTGGGTTTGCGGCGCGGCGCCGATCCCGGCGACTTGTTGACCTTGGCCGACGAGTATTTCGGACGGGATGCCAAGGGGCACTACAACAGCTCCCAGGACGCGTTCAATGCGATCCGCTGCGTCGATGCCCCCGAGCCGACGGACCCGGCGGCGTGGGCGGAGGCCGATCGACGCATTCGCCAGGTCGCACCGTTCACGTCCTACGGACAATTCACCGGTCATGCGCCGCGCGACCTGTGCGCGCTGTGGCCGGTCCCCGCGACGTCGTCCCCGCATCCCGCGGCGGCGGTGGCCCCGGGCAAGGTCGTCGTCGTGTCCACCACTCACGACCCGGCGACCCCGTATCAAGCCGGCGTCGATCTGGCCCGCCAACTCGGTGCCGACCTGATCACCTTCGAGGGCACCCAGCACACCGTGACCTTCAACGGAAACGATTGCGTCGACGGCGCTGTGACCCGTTACTTGGTCGACGGCGTCGCACCTGGAAACTTACGGTGCTAAGCGACGCCGGTAACACAAATTTAACGGTATGTGCATACTCTTCCAGGTATGGATCGACAAAAGGAATTCGTGCTCCGCACGCTGGAAGAACGGGACATCCGATTCGTTCGGCTGTGGTTTACCGACGTGCTCGGTTTCCTCAAATCTGTCGCGATCGCGCCCGCCGAGCTTGAGGGCGCCTTCGAAGAAGGTATCGGCTTCGACGGGTCGTCGATCGAAGGCTTCGCTCGGGTCTCGGAATCGGATACCGTCGCCCATCCGGACCCGTCGACGTTCCAGGTGCTGCCCTGGACCACCCGCACCGGCCATCACCACTCGGCACGGATGTTCTGCGACATCAAGATGCCGGACGGGTCGCCGTCGTGGGCTGATCCCCGCCACGTGCTGCGCCGTCAGCTAGGCAAGGCGAACGACCTGGGTTTCTCGTGCTACGTCCACCCCGAAATCGAGTTCTTCCTACTGGAATCCGGCCCCGAAGACGGATCGGTGCCCATCCCGGCGGACAACGCCGGCTATTTCGACCAGGCCGTGCACACCGCCTCCAACTTCCGCCGGCACGCTATCGACGCACTGGAGTCGATGGGCATCTCGGTGGAGTTCAGCCATCACGAAGGCGCGCCCGGCCAGCAGGAGATCGATCTGCGCTTCGCCGACGCGCTCTCGATGGCCGACAACGTGATGACGTTCCGCTACCTCATCAAAGAGGTCGCGCTGAACGAGGGGTCGCGGGCGACGTTCATGCCCAAGCCCTTCGGCCAACACCCCGGCTCGGCCATGCACACCCACATGAGCCTGTTCGAGGGCGAGGTCAACGCTTTCCACAGCCCGGACGATCCGCTGCAACTCTCCGACGTCGCCAAGTCGTTCATCGCCGGGATCCTCGAGCACGCCAGCGAGATCAGCGCCGTCACCAACCAGTGGGTCAACTCCTACAAGCGGCTGGTGCTCGGCGGCGAGGCGCCCACCGCGGCGTCGTGGGGTGCGGCCAACCGCTCAGCGCTGGTGCGCATCCCGATGTACAGCCCGAACAAGACCTCGTCGCGGCGCATCGAAGTGCGCAGCCCAGACTCTGCCTGCAACCCGTATCTGGCGTTCGCGGTGCTGCTGGCGGCCGGTCTGCGTGGGGTGGAGAAAGGCTACGTCCTCGGGCCGCAGGCCGAAGACAACGTCTGGGATCTCACCCCCACCGAACGCCGGGCGATGGGCTATCGCGAATTGCCGTCCAGCCTCGACGAAGCGCTGCGGGCAATGGAAAGCTCTGAGCTCGTCGCGGAAGCGCTGGGCGAGCACGTCTTCGACTTCTTCCTGCGCAACAAGCGCACTGAGTGGGCGAACTACCGCCGCCACGTCACGCCTTTCGAGCTGAAGACATACATCTCGCTTTGATTGACGCCGGTGTTTAGGACCCAGCCAGAAGCAAAGACATCTGCGCTACCGTCGTGGGCGTGAACCAACCAGTCACCGAACGGCCGAAGGTCCCCGGCCTCGGTCGCCTCGGGTTGGTCGACGATCGCGCCAGCGCCAACTTGTCGCAGCTTGGGTGGAACAACGAAGATCACATCGAGGTGCTGTGGTCGCTGTCGCGGGCGCCCGACGCTGACGCTGCCCTGTCCGCGATGGTTCGGCTGGCCGAGGCGCTTGGCGACAAGTGGGGTGAGCTCAACGCGGCACTGGCCTCCGACCGCTGCTTACGCGGCCGGCTGTTCGGCGTGCTCGGGTCGTCACTGGCGCTGGGCGATCATCTGGTCGCCAATCCGCAGGCGTGGCACCTGTTGCAAGGCAACGTGAGGCTGCCGTCGGCCGAACAACTGCGCGCCTTCTTTGCCGAGTGCGTCGCCGAACCCCCGACTGCCGCAGGATCGGTGGTGTGGCGGCTGCGTGCGCTGTACCGCAACCGGTTGCTCGTGCTGGCCGCGATGGATCTGGCGCCGGTCGTCGAGAACGAGCCGGTGCTGGACTTCGCGAAAGTGGGCGCGCACCTGGCCGACCTGGCCGACGCCGCATTGGGAGCTGCGCTCTCGGTCGCCGAGGCCACCGTCTGCGGAGACGACACACCGCCGCGGCTGGCGATCATCGCGATGGGCAAATGCGGTGCGCGCGAACTGAATTACGTCAGTGACGTCGACGTGATCTTCGTCGCCGAGTCGGCCGATCCGGTATCCGCGCGGATCGCCGGCGAGATGATGCGGCTGGCTTCGGACGCCTTTTTCCAGGTGGATGCCGGCCTGCGGCCGGAGGGTCGGCACGGCGAACTGGTCCGCACCCTGGAGTCGCACGTGGCCTACTACCAGCAATGGGCCAAGACCTGGGAGTTTCAGGCCCTGCTGAAGGCGCGGCCGGCTGCCGGAGACGCGGAACTGGGCAAGCAGTACATCGACACGCTGATGCCGATGGTGTGGAACGCCTGCGAGCGTAAGGATTTCGTGCCGGAAGTACAGGCGATGCGGCGGCGGGTGGAGCAGCTGGTGCCCGCCGACGTCCGAAGCCGCGAGCTCAAGCTCGGCAGTGGCGGACTGCGTGATGTCGAGTTTGCGGTACAGCTCTTACAGCTCGTGCACGGTCGCACCGACGAGGCGCTGCATGTCGCTTCGACGGTCGACGCGTTGGCCGCTCTGGGGGCCGGCGGTTACGTCGGCCGCGACGACACGGCGAATCTGACCGCCTCCTACGAGTTCCTTCGGCTGCTGGAACATCGACTTCAATTGCAGCGCCTCAAACGCACCCACATGCTGCCGGCGCCGGACGACGACGAGGCGCTGCGCTGGCTGGCGCGGGCGGCCCATGTGCGACCCGACGGCAGCCGCGACAGGCTGGGCGTGCTGCGGGGCGAACTGAAGCGCCACCACATGAGGGTGTCGCGGTTGCATGCGAAGTTGTTCTACCAACCGCTGCTGGAATCGCTTGCGCCAGAAGGGCTGGAGTTCTCCCAGGGGATGACGCCGGCGGCCGCGGAGCGCCAGCTGGCCGCCCTCGGCTACGAAGCTCCGCACAGCGCGCTGACCCACCTCGCCGCGTTGATCAACCAGAGCGGCCGGCGCGGCCGCGTGCAATCGGTTCTGCTGCCCCGGTTGCTGGATTGGCTTTCCGACACCCCTGATCCCGATGGCGGGCTGCTGGCCTACCGCCGGATCAGCGAGGTGATGGTCTCGCAGCGCTGGTATCTGTCCACGCTGCGCGACAAGCCTTCGGTGGCCAAGCGATTGATGCATGTGCTGGGCACCTCGGCGTATGTGCCGGAGCTGCTGATGCGCGCACCGGAGGTGGTCCAGAACTACAGCGACGGGCCGTCGGGGCCCAAGCTGCTCGAGGCCGAGCCCGGGGCGGTGGCCGGTGCATTGGTGGCTTCGGCTGCGCGGCAGAGCGACCCGGTTCGCGCGATTGCGATCGCGCGCTCACTGCGACGCCGTGAGTTGGCCCGCATCGCATCGGCCGATCTGCTGGGCATGCTCGACGTCACTGATGTGTGCGCGGCGCTGACCGAGGTGTGGGTCGCGGTGCTGCAGGCGGCGCTGGATGCGGTGACGCGGGCCAACCTGCCCGAGGGTGGCGATGCTCCGGCCGCGATCGCGGTCATCGGGATGGGCCGGCTCGGCGGCCGCGAGCTTGGCTACGGCTCCGACGCCGACGTGCTATTCGTCTGCGAGCCCGCTGAAGGTGTGCAGGACTCGGACGCGGTGCGCTGGGCTGTCACGGTGGCCGAGCAGATGCGCGCGCTGCTGGGCACCCCCAGCGCGGACCCGCCGTTGGAGGTCGACGCCAATCTGCGGCCCGAGGGCCGAAGCGGCCCGCTGGTCCGCACGCTCGCGTCCTATGCGGCGTACTACCAGCAGTGGGCTCAGCCGTGGGAGATCCAGGCGCTACTGCGGGCCGACGCGGTCGCCGGCGACCCGGAGCTGGGCCGGCGATTCCTGCACATGGCCGACAAGACCCGCTACCCCTCCGGCGGGGTGTCCGCCCAAGCCGTCCTCGAGATCCGTCGGATGAAGGCCCGCATCGACTCCGAGCGACTTCCCCGCGGTGCCGACCCCACCACGCACACCAAGCTGGGGCGTGGGGGACTGGCCGACATCGAATGGACCGTACAGCTGCTGCAGCTGCGCTTCGCCAGCGAGATCGAGGCGCTGCACAACACCACGACGCTGGAGAGCCTGGACGCGGCCGCCGAGGCCGGACTGATCACGACCGAGGACGCGGATCTGCTGCGTGAGGCGTGGCTGACCGCGACGCGGGCCCGCAACGCCCTGGTGCTCGTTCGGGGCAAGCCCACCGACCAGCTACCCGGACCCGGACGCCTGCTCAACACCGTCGCGGTGGCCGCCGGCTGGGCGAAGAACGGCGACGGCGGCGAATTCCTGGATAACTACCTTCGGATCACTCGGCGCGCAAAAGCTGTGGTGCACAAGATCTTCGACGAATGAGTCGGCCCCGGCCGCGGTATGTCTCATGCCTTGGTGTTAGTAAAGAGGTAACGGACGGCCGCTGACAAAGGCCCGCCACTAGCGCCAGGAGGCGGGGTTGGACGCGAAGATCTCCTACGAGGTGATGAGCGCCGATGAACATGATCGCCTCGCGGCGATCTATGGCCCGCTGACCGATGATGTGCGCGAGCTGATTCAGGCGGCGCTGAGCACCGACGCCGATCACGATTCCATCGACGCTGCCCGGGCTGCAATCCGCACCGCAACCGATGTTCTGCGCAGCAAAGAACGTGACGAGACGCAGGTGGTGCGTTACTCGGTTGGGGGCCGGCCGGTGGTGTGGAGCAACGCGGTGATCGGGCTGCGCAACGCGATCGCGCCACCGCTGACGATCCAGCACGACGATGACGCCTCGCGCTGCTGGAGTGAGTTCACGCTCAACGGTGCCTACGAAGGTCCGCCGGGCTGGGTGCACGGTGGCGTGTGTGCGCTGGTGCTCGATCATGTGCTCGGCGAGGCCGCCAGCGCCGGCCTGACCAAACCGCTGTTCACCGGCACCCTCACGCTGCGGTTCGTCCGCGGCACTCCGCTGGGCAGGCTGCGCGCCGAAGCTGCCGTCGAGCGCACCGAAGGCGTCAAATCGTTTGTCTCCGGCCATCTTTCCGATGCCGACGGCGTCACCGTCGAAGCCGAGGGGATCTTCATCACCCCGTCGTGGGCGCGGATCGCCGAATGAAGTTCTACGTCAGCAGTGCGTTCCTGGACACCCGAGAGATCCTCGAGATCGCCAAAGCGGCCGATGATCTCGGATATGACGGCATGGCGATCCCCGATCACATCGTCAACCTGGAAACGCTGAGCACCCCGTACCCCTACACCAAGGACGGCCAGCGGCGCTGGCAGCCGTTCACTGAATGGCCCGACCCGTGGGTTCTGGTCGGCGCGCTGGCGCAAGTGACGACCCGGCTGCGGTTCGTCACCACGGTCTACATTCCGGCGATGCGCAATCCCTACTCCGCGGCGAAAGCCATTGGCACTGCGGCATATTTGGCCGACGGTCGTGTCGAGTTGGGTATCGGCGTCGGCTGGTGTGAAGAAGAGTTCGACCTGATGGAGCAGCCCTTCGCCAAACGGGGCAAACGCACCGACGAAATGCTCGATCTGATGCGGACGCTCTGGTCGCCCGACTGGACGGAGTTCGACGGCGAGTTCTATCAGACACCGCGGCTGGAGATGCAGCCCACGCCGCCGCGGATACCGATCTATGTCGGAGGGCTCAGCGAGATCGCGTTGCGCCGCGCGGCCCGATACGACGGCTGGATCGGCGACCTGATCAACACCGAGCAGGCGATCGCGGCCGCGGACCGGATTCGTCAGCTGCGGGCCGAAAAAGGCTTGCAGATGGATGGTTTCACGATCCTCACGCCGCTGACCGACGCTTTCACGACCGCTCATTATCAGCGCGCGGAGGACGCCGGCATCACCGGGATTCTGACCATGCCGTGGATGTTCTACTCCGGGCCGGACGCCACGCTGTCGCAGAAGGTCGACGGCATGAAGCGGTTCCGCAAGGACCTCGCCCTCGACACCTGATCGCCTCCCTGCATGATGAAGGGTATGTCGGAAATCAGGCCGTATCGCATCGACGTTCCCGCCGCTGTTCTCGACGATCTACAGGATCGCTTGACGCGAACCCGGTGGCCGGAGTCCGAGACCGTCGACGACTGGAGCCAGGGCATTCCATTGGCCTACACCAAAGAGCTGGCCGAGTATTGGGCCGACGGCTACGACTGGCGCTCGCGGGAAGCCGCATTGAACACATTCGATCAGTACCAGACCGAAATCGACGGGCTGGACCTCCATTTCATCCATCAGCGGTCGCCGCACGACGACGCGCTGCCATTGGTGTTGACGCACGGCTGGCCGGGCTCAGTGGTGGAGTTTCACAAGGTGATCGAGCCGCTGGTCAACCCGCCTTCGGGGCGGGCCGAAGACGCCTTTCACGTGATCTGCCCGTCGCTGCCCGGCTACGGTTTCTCCGGTAAGCCGACCGGGACCGGCTGGGGCGTGGAGAAGATCGCCCAGGCATGGGAGACGCTGGCCGGCCGGCTCGGCTACGACAGCTACGGCGCCCAGGGCGGCGACTGGGGTGCCGCGGTGACGACCCAGATTGGCCGCAATGGCGGACATTGCGTGGGCATCCACCTGAACATGCCGATCGCAAAGCCCGCGGCGGGCTCCGGCGAAATCACCGAGGACGACCAACTGGCGTTGGCCGCGTACGTCGAACACCGGAAGTGGGGTACCGGCTACTCCAAGCAGCAATCCACCAGGCCCCAGACGCTGGGTTACGGGCTGGTCGACTCCCCGGTCGGTCAGTTGGCGTGGGTCGTCGAAAAGTTCTGGGCATGGGCCGACTGCGACGGCCATCCCGAAAAGGTCTTCAGCCGCGACGAATTGCTCGACAACGTGATGATGTACTGGGTCACTGGAAGCGGCGCCTCGTCAGCGCGGCTGTACTGGGAGAGCTTCAACAAGTTTGTCAGCGATGGCCGGGTGGAGCTGCCCACCGGGGTTGCCTCGTTTCCGAAGGAAATCCTGCGGACGCCGCGAAGCTGGTGCGAGGAGGCCTACAACATCACGCACTGGACGACGATGCCGCGCGGCGGACACTTTGCTGCATTCGAGCAGCCGGAGTTGTTCGTCGACGACGTCCGCACGTTCTTCGCGACGGTGCGTTAGTGCCTAGCGCCGCAACCGATTTCGCCGCCTGGTCCACCGACCGCGCCGGCTATCCAAGGCGTACAGACCGGGCCCGGCGAAGACCAGCAACAGGAAGGCGAAGCAGTACATCACCGACGCCTCGCCGTGGTTGTTGATCGGGAAGAACCCGTTGGGCAGGTGGGCGGTGAAGTACGCGAAGGCCATCTCTCCAGAGGCCACGAAGGCGGCGGGCCGGGTGAACAACCCCAAAGTGATCAACACGCCGGTGATCAATTCGATCCAGCCGGCATAGAAATCCGGCCACTGTCCAACGGGCGCAACGTGACCCGCCGCCGGCCAGCCGATTACCGAGGACAAACCGTGGCTGAGGAACAGCAGCCCGAACATCACCCGAAACACTGACAAAGCAGTCGGCAAGTGCGGGTTCAGCCGCGCCTCGAGATTTTGCGCCATGCGCAGACGATACTGCTTACAGCTGAGCCCAGACCGACTTCGACTTCAAGTAGATGTCGAGGCCCTCTTTGCCGAACTCGTGTCCCCAGCCGGACTGCTTGAAACCACCGAACGGCACATCGGGGTCAAAGACCAACTGGCAGTTGATCTGTACGCTGCCCGCCTTCAACCGCTTCACGATGCGGTGCGCCCGGCCGACGTTTTCGGTGTAGACGGTCGCGGCCAGGCCGTAGGTCGTGTCGTTGGCCAGCGCCACGGCCTCGTCTTCGTCGTCGAACGGCAGGATGCTCACCACCGGCCCGAAGATCTCCTCTTGGAATAGCCGCATCGCCGGGTCGACGTTAGTCAGCACCGTCGGGTGCACGAAGTAGCCCTTGCGGTCCAGCCGGTGGCCACCGGTGACCACCTCGACGCCGTCGCTCTTGCCCTCGTCGATGAAGCCCATGACGCGGGTGAGCTGCTTCTGGCTGATCAGCGGCCCGCTCATGCAGCCCTCTTCACTCGGGGCCCCCAGCTTGAACGTATTCGCCATCATCGCAATGCCTTCCACGACCCGGTCGTACACGCCGCGCTGCGCGAAGATCCGCGACCCGCACACGCAGCCCTGGCCGGAGTGCACGAAGATGCCAATGGACGCCCGGAATATGGCGTTGTCCAGATTTGCGTCGTCGAAGATCAGCACCGGCGACTTGCCGCCGAGTTCGAGCGTCACCTTCTTCAAGTTGTCGGCCGACGCCCGCACGATCGCCTTGCCGACTTCGGTGGATCCGGTGAAGGCCACCTTCTCCACGTCGGGGTGCGCGGTGATCGCGGCGCCGGCGGTGTGCCCGTAGCCGGTCAGCAGGTTCACCACACCCTCGGGTACGCCGGCCTCGTGGATCAGCCGGTCGAGTAGCAGCGCCGAAAGTGGCGTCTCCTCAGCCGGTTTGACCAGCAGGCTCCCGCCGGCGGCGAGTGCGGGCGCGAGCTTGGCGCTGGCGTTGAAGATCGGGCCGTTCCACGGAAAGATCAGCCCCACCACGCCGTAGGGCTCTTTGAGGGTGTACGCGTGCATGTCCACATAGGTGTCGCCGGCGATGCCGTCGGTCTTCACGTCGTACGCGGTGCCGTTAACCTTCGAACACCAGCCGGCGTAGTAGCGGAAGAACTCCGAAACGGTCGACATCTGTAGCTGCGCCTGCATCAGCGGCATGCCGGTGTTGAGCGAGTCGAGCTCGGCGAACTCCTGGGCATGCTGGTCGATCAAGTCTCCGATGCGCCACAGCACCTTGGCTCGTTCACGCCCCGGTAGCGCAGACCAGACGCCGGACTCGAAGGACGCCTTGGCAGTCGCGACCGCCTCGTTGACCGCCTCTTCGCCGCAGTCGGTGAATTCGGTGATCGTTTCTTCGGTCGCGGGATCGATGACGGCAATGACGTCACCCGAGCCGGGTCGCTTACGGATGTCGTCCAAAACTGTCTGCAGCGCCATCTGATCCCTTCCAACCGTGCACACCGAATGCTGAGCACCTGCTTAGCATCGCAGACGATACTCGGTCAAGGTAAGTCGGTACTACGGGCTCAGGCGTCGAGCGCTTTGTTGAGCAGCGCTGTGAGTCGCTTCCGTTCAACGCTGTTCAGTCGACCGGTCATCGGCACGATCCGGTCGCCGATGGTGCCAGTGATCTCGGGTACCAGCTCGCGAGCCGACTCGGTGAGTGCGACGCGTACCGAGCGGCCGTCGTGCGGGTCGGCGATTCGCTCTGACCAGCCCGCGGGCCGCCGCGCGGTCGATCAGCCCGCTGATCGTGGAGCGCTCCAGGCCGGTGAAGGTCGCCAGCTCCGCCATGGTGGGCTCGCGATCGCGAAGGATGCCCAGCACCCGCAGCTGGGTGAGCGACAGGTCATGCTCGGCGGCGACTTCGGTGAGGACAGCCATCAGCGTAAAAGACATCTGCGCCAACGCATCTCGCAGCTCACCGAGATGGCTGTCGGCGCGATCCATCGAGGGCATCGTCGACGACGATACCAAATAGATGGTATTGCGAACTAGATGCGGCCGACCGGATTCCGGGCTCCGTCGGTCTTTGCTGCACATGCTCTAACAAAGCTTTTTCCAAGGTTTCACTGTTGTACATGTGTGTGCGGGCCTGGGCTCGCAGACTGAGGGGATCATCCCTGCCGATAACGAAGGACGCGGATCTCATGACCTCACCTCGCTGGCTGGCCAGGCTTGCCATTCCGATGATCGCCGGCGCTGCCCTGTTTGCCAGCGCCGCGATTGCGACTGCCGATCCCAGGGATGACGGATATCTCGATCAGTTGCGTGGCGCGGGCCTCACGTGGCCGCCGGGCCATGAAGAGGCACTCATCGGGACGGCGTACCTCATCTGTGACGATCTCGGCTGGGGTTGGACGCCACAACACATTGCCAACAGCGTCCACGCCAACCTGGACCCGGATGGCATCAGTGTGCACGACGTCGGATCCATGGTGAACATCGCGCATGCGGTCTATTGCCCCAACTAGCGGTGCTGGGCCCCACTGCGGAGCCTCATTCGAATCTCTTGCAGTCGGACCGCGACGAGATAAAAGCAACCGCAGAATTCGACCAAATACGCCGTAGCAGAACGGCGTACCTCATCCAGCGTCTTTCACGTAGAGGCGCAGTGGGCCTCCGAGCTATGAGATAGCTCAGCGTTCGACTCTTCTTGCGCTCGACGTATCAAGCCCTGCTTTCGTGCTCGCCGCCTGCACGACCTGTGTCCGCTGCCCGGCGCGTATGACTATTGGGCCTACAGCACCAGCTGAAATCCGCCGGCCGGGGACAAAGCAATCCGCGCGACGGTCGGCACGTTAATCGCCGACCGCCGCGCGGATATCCTTGCGGTCCTAAGACAGTGACAGGGCTCAGTGGGTCACACGTCGTAGTAGAGCGCGAACTCGTACGGATGCGGCCGGATCTGCACCGGCAGGATCTCGTTCTCGCGCTTGAAGTTGATCCACGTCTCGATCAAGTCGGGCGTGAAAACGCCTCCCTCGGTGAGGTATTCGTGGTCTTCCTCCAAACGGTCGATCACTGCCGACAGCTGGGTCGGAGCCTGCGGGATGTTCGCAGCCTCCTCCGGCGGCAGTTCGTAGAGGTCCTTGTCGACCGGCGTCTGCGGCTCGATCTTGTTCTTGATGCCGTCCAGGCCGGCCATCAGCATCGCCGCGAACGCCAGGTACGGGTTACCCGACGAGTCCGGGCAACGGAACTCCAGGCGCTTGGCCTTGGGGTTGGTGCCGGTGATCGGGATACGCACACATGCCGACCGATTGCGCTGGCTGTAGACCAGGTTGATCGGGGCCTCGAAGCCGGGGACCAGACGCTTGTAGGAGTTCGTGGTGGGGTTGGTGAACGCCAGCAGCGACGGCGCGTGGTGCAGCAGACCACCGATGTAGTGCCGCGCAGTATCCGACAGCCCGGCGTAGCCGGTCTCGTCATACATCAACGGGTTGCCGTCTTTCCACAGTGACTGGTGGGTGTGCATACCCGAGCCATTGTCACCGAACAGCGGCTTGGGCATGAACGTGACGGTCTTGCCCTCCTGCCATGCGGTCTGCTTGACGATGTACTTGTAGAGCTGCATGTCGTCCGCAGCGTGCAGCAACGTGTTGAACTTGTAGTTGATCTCAGCCTGACCGCCGGTGCCCACTTCGTGGTGGCCCTTCTCCAGGCTGAAGCCGGCCTTGATCAGGTTCTGCAGCATCTTGGCGCGCAGGTCGACGTAGTGGTCGACCGGGGCGACCGGGAAGTAGCCACCCTTGGGGCGAACCTTGTAGCCGAGGTTCGGGCTGCCGTCGAGTTCCTTCGGCTCGCCGGTGTTCCACCAACCGGAGATCGCGTCGACTTCGTAGAACGAGCCGTTGGTGCGCGAGTCGAAGGTGACCGAGTCGAAGATGTAGAACTCGGCTTCGGCGCCGAAGTAGGCGGTGTCGGCGATGCCGGTGCTCTTCAGGTAGTTCTCCGCCTTGCGAGCGATGTTTCGCGGGTCGCGCGAATACGGCTCGAGTGTGAACGGGTCGTGTACGAAGAAGTTGAGGTTCAGCGTCTTGGCCTGAGTGAACAAGTCGATATGCGCTGTGCCGGTATCGGGAAGAAGCAGCATGTCGGATTCGTGGATGGACTGGAACCCGCGGATCGACGAGCCGTCAAACGCGAGGCCCTCCTCGAACACGCTCTCGTCGAAGAACGAAATCGGAATTGTGAAGTGCTGCATGATGCCTGGCAGGTCACAGAACCGGACGTCGACGAATTCGACGTTCTCATCCTTGGCCAGTTTGATGATGTCGTCGGCCGTTTTTTCAGACACCGAAGCGCTCTCCTTTGCTGCGAACTTCGAACAACGTGTGGTCGATGATGAGCTTTCCGTTACGTGGTCGTAACGGGCTGCCCGGTCAGACGCTATGGACGCGGTGCCGCCTGAGTCAAACCTCGTGTTACGTCGACGTTACGTGGCGCCACGTTCTGCTCATGAGTCTGGGCCAGATTTGACCTTATTGTGGGGTGATGACCCGCAGCAACGTCCCCCCGCGATCAGGCCATGAGTCTGGCGATTCAGAAAAGTCGCAGGGGTATCCCGGCCAGTCGTTCGGCCTGCCCGAGCAAGGGCCCGGGTCGCTGGCCGGCTTGGGCCGCCGGTTGATGGCATTGATCGTCGACTGGTCCATTGCGTACGGCTTGGCACGTCTGACGGTCACCTTTGGTCTGATGACGAGCCAGCAGTTCCTCTACGGCAAAGCCGGAGCCGCGCTTGTGCTGGTGGTCTGGCTGGTGCTCGGCGTGCTTGCCGTGCGGTTGTTCCAGTTCACCCCAGGGCAATTCGCGCTGGGCCTGCGGGTCGCGTCCGTCGACAAGCGCCAGCTGGTGGGGTTGGGCCGGGCCACCGCCCGCGGCGCGCTGATCGCGTTCGTCGTACCCGCGCTGTTCGTCGATTCCGACGGGCGAGGCATTCAGGACCGGGTGACCGGTACCGCCGTCGTGCGGCGCTGATTTTTATCGGCGGCGGACGGTGCGCTGTACGCCGCGCATCTTGGCGCCGCCGGGCAGCGGGCCCTTGGGCATCGCGGCGGTTCCGGCCCGCGAACCCAAGGCGCTCAGCCGTGACTCCAGCGAGTCCATCTGCTTGACGGTGATGTTGGACGGCAGCTTGGTGAGGTGGCGCTCCAGCTTGGCAAGGGGAACCTCGCCGTCGCCGTTGCCGACGATGATGTCGTAGATCGGCACATCGCCGATCAGGCGCGCGGTGCGCTTCTTCTCCTGCGCGAGTAGCGGTTTGACCCGGCTCGCTGAACCCTCGCCGACCAGGATCACACCGGGCCGGCCGAGCACCCGGTGCACGGCGTCGAAATGCCCGGTGGCGGCCACGCCGGAGGTGACGCGCCACTTGCCGCGCAGGTTATCCAATGCCCAGGCCGCAGCACCGGCTTGCCCTTCGGCCTTGCCGTAGACCGACTTTTGCGCGCGCCGGCCGAAGATGATGAACGCCGCCAGCGCGCCCAGGATGACACCCAGTACGGGCAGCGAGAACATCGACAATCCGCCGGACCACACGCCGATCGCCACGGCGATCCCGACGATCAGCAGGAACGCGCCGAGCATGTAGGGCACGAGGCGTTTGTCCTCATGGCGCTGAACATTGAATGCCTGCCAGAGTTGGCTGCGACGTTCTTTACTGGCGGCCTTGCGAGCGGCTTTCGCCTCGGCTCGGGCGGCCTTGCTCGGCTTGGCGCCGCTGGATTTGGCCATAATCGCCAAGAATACTTAAAGCCGGCGTCAGCCCGGCTGTGCGGTGGGCGTCTCGTGCCGGCGTTGATTGGCCTGTTGGTAGAGCCGGCCGGCGCGATACGACGATCGGACCAGCGGACCGGCCAAAACGCCGGCGAACCCTAGCTGCTCGGCGTACTCCGCATACTCGACGAATTCTTCGGGTGTCACCCACCGGTCGACCGGGTGATGCCGCGCCGTCGGACGCAGGTACTGCGTGATGGTGACGATGTCGCAGCCGGCCTCGTGCAGGTCGACCAGCGCCGCACGCACCTCATCGGGTGTCTCGCCCATCCCGAGGATGAGGTTGCTCTTGGTGACCAGCCCGAAGTCGCGTGCCGAGGTCAGCACACCGAGGCTGCGCTGATAGGAGAAGGCCGGACGGATGCGCTTGAAGATGCGCGGGACGGTTTCGAGGTTGTGGGCCAACACTTCTGGCCGAGCCTCGAAGACCTCCCGCAGCTGATCGGCGTTTCCGTTGAAGTCAGGGATCAGCAACTCCACCCCGGTGGACGGGTTGAGCTGATTGATGGCACGCACGGTCTCGGCATACAGCCAGGCGCCACCATCGGGCAGGTCGTCGCGGGCGACACCGGTGACCGTGGAGTACCGCAGGCTCATTGCCTGCACGCTCTCGGCGACCCGTCGCGGTTCGTCGCGGTCCAGCGGAGCGGGCTTACCGGTGTCGATTTGGCAGAAGTCGCACCGGCGGCTGCACACCTCACCGCCGATCAGGAAGGTCGCCTCGCGGTCCTCCCAGCATTCGTAGATGTTGGGGCAGCCGGCTTCCTCACACACCGTGTGCAGACCCTCGCGGCGGACCAGCTTCTTCAGCTCGGTGTACTCGGGCCCCATCCGCAGCCGCGTCTTGATCCACGGCGGCTTTCGCTCGATCGGGGTCTCCGCATTGCGCACTTCCAGGCGCAGAAGTTTCCGACCTTCGGGGGCAACGGTCACGAAGACGATGTTACGCGGGCCGCGGTCTGCTAGCCCTGCGGCGAGGATGCTCGCGCAGCGGCGGGCTGAGGTGCCTCACCAGTCGTCAGATGGACCGCCAGCCGGCCGTCCAGGGCGTCGCACACCGCTTCGGCGACCGCCGCACGGACGTCATTGACCCCGACCCGGTGGCCCAGTTCGGCCGACAGCGATGTCACGCCGGCGTCGGTGATGCCGCACGGAATGATCGTCGCGAACGCGTCCAGGTCGCAGTCGCAGTTGAGCGCGAAGCCGTGCAGCGTGGTTGCCCGCGCTACCCGTACGCCGATGGCGGCGACCTTGCGCGCCGGGCGCCCGTTGCCGGCCGGCAGCCACACGCCGGAGCGGCCGTCGATGCGTCCGACATGCAGGCCCACGTCGGTGCAGACTTTGATCAAGGCCTCTTCGATGCGCCGGACGTAATTGACCACGTCGAGCGGTTCGGCCAGCCCGATGATCGGATAGCCGACGAGCTGGCCCGGCCCATGCCAGGTGATTTTGCCGCCGCGGTCGGTGTCGACGACCGGGATGTTGTCGGTCGGCCGCTCATGGGCGGCGGTGCGCCGTCCCGCGGTGTAGACCGACGGGTGTTCGAGCAGCAGCAGCGTGTCGGTTCCCCCGGCTGCTCGGGCGTCAGCCAGTTCCTGCTGCAGCTGCCAGCCGACGCGATAGTCGACGGTGTCCATCTGACGGATGTCGATGGACATCTCGCTCGAGCGGATGGAACTCACCATTGCGACGCTACAACGCGAACCTGGCGACGGTCTGGCAGGCGCTAGGCGACGTCTCGCGTCGCGGTGGCATAGCTGAGTGCCTCACCGACGGTGTTGTGGTGAAAGTCGAACCCAGCCCGTTCCAAGGCGCCTGGAATGGCGCGTTGGCCGCTCAGTAGCGTCTCGTCGGCGAACTCGCCGAGCGTGGCGCGGATTGCGAAGCCGGGCACCATCAGCGGGGTAGGCCGGTTGATCGCCCGGCCCAGTGCCGCGGTGAACTCGGCGTTGGTGACCGGCGCCGGGCCGGTGAGGTTCACCGGTCCGGACAATCGCTCGTCGGAGATCGCGAACTGCAGAGCCCGGACGGTGTCCTCCAAGCTGATCCAGGACATGTACTGGCGTCCGTTGCCCAGTCGGACGCCGAGGCCCACCGAGAACAGCGGTCGCAACTGGCGCATGGCGCCGCCCGCGGCGGCCAGCACGACACCGGTTCGGGCAAGTACCACCCGCGCGCCGGCGTCCCGCGCGGGCGCGGTGACAGCTTCCCAGTCCGTGCAGAGCTGGGCCAGGAAACCCTTTCCCGCCGAGGCGGTTTCGTCGACCGCGTGCTCCTTGGTGTTGCCGTAATAGCCGACCGCGCTGGCGTTGATGAGCACGCCGACGCCGGCGTCGGCGACTGCGGTGGACAGCACCTCGGTCGGGGTGATGCGGCTGTCGCGCAGAGTTTGCTTGAATGCTCCCGACCAGCGACGCCGGCCGATGTTGATGCCGCACATGTTGATTACGGCGTCGACGCCGCTCAGAGCCCCGGCGTCGAGTTCACCGCTGTCGGGATCCCAATGCAGTTCCGCGGCATTGGCCGGTGCCCGGCGCACAATGCGCAAAACCTGGTAGTCGGCGATGCGCAGAGCCGTGACCAGAGCCGAGCCGATAAGGCCGGACGAGCCTGCTATCGCGACGGTAGTGGTCACGAGTCGAGCCCTCCTAGAGACCTAGGTCCGCCTCGAAAGCGCCTTCTTCGAGCCGATGCCTGATGGTGGTCAGGAATCGTCCGGCGTCGGCGCCGTCGATCAACCGGTGGTCGTAGGTCAGCGGCAGGTAGCAGATGGACCGCACGCCGATCGATTCGTTGCCGTTCTCGTCGACGACGACCCGGGGACGTTTGACGATCGCCCCGGTGCCCAGCATCGCCGCCTGCGGCGGTACCAGGATCGGCGTGTCGAACAGCGCGCCCTGGCTGCCGATGTTGGTGATGGTGAAGGTGCCACCGGACAGCTCGTCGGGCTTGAGGTCACCCGAGCGGGCGCGTGCAGCGATGTCGGCGATGGCGCGCGCGAGGCCGGCCAGCGACAGGTCGCCGGTGTTGTGGATGACGGGGGACAGCAGGCCCTGCTCGGTGTCGACCGCAAAGCCGAGGTGCTCGGCGTCGTAGTAGGTGATCTCCTTGGAGTCTTCGTTATAGCTGGCGTTGATGTTCGGGTGGATCTTCAGCGCGTCGATGGCGGCGCGTGCGATGAACGGCAGGAAGGTCAGGTTCACGCCCTCGCGTTCGGCGAACGCCGCTTTGGCCCGGTGGCGCAGCGAGACGATCCGGGTCATGTCGACCTCGTGGGTCTGGGTGAGCTGCGCGGTCGCCTGCAGCGACTCCCGGGTCTTTTTGGCCGTGATCTGGCGGATCCGGGTGGCCTTCTGGGTCGTTCCGCGCAGGTGTGCCAGCGCGGGTGCGGGTGCCGGGGCGCTTGGCTTGGCGGGGGCCGAGGCTTGGGCGGCCGGTGCGGGCGGCTGGGCTGCCGGCGCCGTTGCGGACTGTTCCTTTTGGGCCCTCAGTTCAGCGGCGGCCAGCACATCCTGCTTGCGGATGCGTCCGCCGACCCCGGTTCCATTCAGCGAGCCGAGGTCAATGTTGTTCTCGGCGGCCAGTTTTCGCACCAGGGGAGTGACGTACGGCGTGCCATCGCCCGACGGCGCGGCCGCGGCGGCCGGCTCTGCTGCGGGTGCGGGTGCTGCTGGCGGCGCCGGCGGTGTGGGAGGCGCTGGTGCTGCGGGGGCGGCTGGCGGTGCGGGAGGCGGCGGTGCAACAGCTGCGACTGGCGGCGCGGGAGCGGCTGGTGCGGGTGGGGGTGCCGCGGTGGTGGCGCCGGTGCCGATCCGGGCCAATTCGCCGCCGACCGAGACGGTGACGTCTTCTTCGGCGGTGATGCTGATCAGCGTGCCCGCCACCGGCGACGGAATCTCGGTGTCGACCTTGTCGGTGGAGACCTCGACCAGCGGCTCGTCGACCTCGACGGCGTCGCCGACCTTCTTCAGCCAACGGGTGACCGTTCCTTCGGTAACAGACTCACCGAGTTCGGGCATCACCACCGGTTTGGAGTCTCCGCTTGCGCCTTGGGCGCTGGCAGCCGGCGCGGCGGGGGCCTCCTGCGCGGCCGCGGGCTCCGGCTGCGGTTCCGGTGCCGCCTGGACGGTGGGTTGTTCGCTGGGCTGCTCGCCGCCGCCCGGAGTGCCCTCTGACGCGTCGCCGATCACGGCCAGCTCGCCACCGACTTCGACGGTGTCGTCTTCGTGGGCGACGATCTTGGTCAGCACTCCCGCTGCGGGCGAGGGGATCTCGGTATCGACCTTGTCGGTGGACACTTCCAGCAGCGGCTCGTCGAGCTCGACGGTGTCGCCTTCTTGCTTCAGCCAGCGGGTGACAGTTCCCTCGGTCACACTTTCACCGAGTGCCGGCATCTGCACTGAGAAGGCCATCTGAAGTCGACTCCTCGATTGATCGGTCCGTGGGCGCGGGTTGACCTCTGGCTTACCACAGCGCGGTATACCGAAGCTGGACCCGTGATTACCGAAACCATCCTGTCACTGTGGAGAGGTCCGCACACAACCAGGGCAAGCTGGTGACGTCTGAATTCGGCCTTTGTTAGATGGTGGCGGCCGCCGGTGAAATGACGCCGACGCGTCGGTGTGAGCCATGTCTCTTTCATCCCCGGTCACGCTGCAATTCATGCAGCACTGCGCTTCGGAAGGGTGTCCAACATATCGGACTTCAATTCCATTTGAGCGGATGCGTTTGCTTCAAAAACCCGAAATAATCGGCATTTAACGCGTTTGGCATTCCGAAAAGCCGAAAACTTGGATATCTTGTTTCGCGTGTATCCAGATGACAGCGGTAAAGAACTTGCGACTGTGCTCTCCTACCTGGCAGGTCGTTCCCTGAGCAGGGAAGAGATCTGGACGGCGATGGAGCTCCCGCGTTCCACGTATTACGACCAGTTGGACAAGGGGACTCTGATCACCGCCGACAACTTGCGTGTCGCAGCGGCGAACCTCGGCATCAATCGCGCCGAGCTGCTGACGCGCTACCGATTCATCGAACCGGAAGAGGTCACCGCGCTGGCCGAAGAGATTCGCGGCGGCATTCAGATGCACGCCCTGGCTGGCGGCGGCTCGGTCAAGACCCTTCAGCAACCGACGAAGATCGCGGAGTGGCGGCCACGCTCCGACGCGCCGCCGCTGTAAATCCGAAGCTGCGTACGAGGTACTGCTGTGGCTCTTAGCCTTCTCATCTTCATCACCCTCGCGTCGATCGGGTGGAGCCTCTGGATCAGGCGCCTCACCTGGCACTGCCGGTGGGAAGTCGCCGCGACGTTCAATATCGCCCTGCAGGGGGCCTCGGTGGCGCTGATGTCGCCGCTGGCCGCCAACACCCTCGGCGTCGCCTTGCATGACCTCACCGGTGTGTGGAATCTGCAGAATTATCTCGGGCACGACTGCTATATCGTTGCGGCGTCCGCGATCGTCTATAACGCGCTCGGGCGAATTGCCGACGATCACGCGCTGCAGACGGCGTTCAAGCAATACATCGAACGGCCGGCCACGCTGTGCATCCCGCTGTTGCTGGCAACGTTCTCGCTGAGCCGTGGCAGCAAGACCTACGCGCGCGACTTCTTCGCACTGCCCACCGACTTCTGGTTGAGCGTCTACTGGATTCTGTTGTGCGGCACCCTGATCTATCTGCTCGCGTTCGGCTTCCGCGCGCTGCTGGTGTTACGCCAAGACCCCCGGTCGACGCACATTGCCAACCTTTATCTGTTCGCAAGTGGCAGCGGGATCGCCGCCTGCGCGACCCGGATCATCACGGCGTTGGTGCCGGCGATCCAGGGCCGCGGGGACTCGGCCCTGGTCTGGTTCTTCGCCTGCACATGCGGGGCTTGTTTCGCGCTGACTTCCGCACAATCCTGGCGGCAGAAGGTCAAGTGGTTCCATGGCAGTGATCCCCGGCTGACCTCGCACTAGCCGTTGGCGACGATGTCCTCCAGCACCGCGAACATGGTGCGTGTGGGTACACCCGTGCCGCCCTTAGGCGTGTAACCCCAAGGGCTACCAGTGTTGTAGGCCGGTGCAGCGACGTCGATGTGCGCCCAGTTGACCCCGTCGGCGACGAACTCGCGCAGGAACACGCCGGCCACCAGCATCCCGGCGAACCGCTGCCCACTGATGTTGGCCAGGTCGGCGACCGTCGACTTCAGGTCATCCTTCAGCTCATCCGGTAATGGCATCGGCCAACCGTTCTCGCCGACTCGCTGCGAAATCGCGGCCACCCGGTCGCGGAACTCGTCACTGCCCATCACCCCGGGCGTGCGTGCGCCGAGGGCCACCGTCTGCGCGCCGGTCAGCGTCGACGTCTCGATCAGATAGTCCGGGTTGTCCTCGCACGCACGAACGATCGCGTCGGCCAGGATCAGCCGCCCCTCGGCGTCGGTGTTGAGCACCTCGACGGTCGTTCCGCCGTATTGAGTCAGCACGTCCCCGGGGCGCTGAGCCGTTGCCGACGGCATGTTCTCGGCCATCGGCACCGTGGCGATCACGTCGATCGGAAGTTCCAGCTGCGCGGCCAGTGTCACGGTCGCGATCACCGCTGCGGCCCCACCCATGTCGGAGGTCATGTGGTGCATCGACGCCGCGGGCTTGATCGAGATGCCGCCGGTGTCGAAGGTGATGCCCTTGCCGACCAGCGCGACCTTCCTAGCCTGCTTTGGCTTTTTGGCCAACCGCGATCCGCGATGGGACAGCCTTACCAACCGCGGCAGCCGCGACGATCCCTGGCCGACGCCGATGATGCCGCCGTAGCCGTTCTTTTGCAGGGCCTTGTCGTCGAGTACTTCGACCTCGAGTCCGACCGACTCGCCCAATGCTTTGGCGCGGCTTGCGAATTCGGCGGGAAAGAGATGACTGGGCGGGGTGTTGATGAAGTCGCGTGCGGTGGCGACGGCGGTGGCGACCGCGGTGGCGTGAGTGGCCTGCGCTTTGGCGGCCTTGTCGGTGGACAGCACGGTGATCGTGCGCAGACCCGGATCCTTCGGTGCCGTCTTGTCGGTGCGGAACGCGGTGAAGCGGTAGCTGCCCAGAACCAATCCTTCGACCGCGGCCTCCAGCACCCCGCTGCCGGGCAACGCACCCAGCGTGGTGATCGCGGCTTCGGCACCACCCAGTGTCCGCGCGGCCGTGCCGGCCGCACGTCGAATCAGATCCGCCGGAAACTCGTCGCGCTGCTTGCCCAGGCCGACCGTGAGCACGCTCGCGACCGGCAGCGACTTCACGACGAGCCGGTGCACTTGCTCGCCGGCGCCGGTGGCGTTCAGAGCCCGCAAGCCGTCCTCGATTTCGGTGACCGCCTCTTTCGGCAGGAACGCATCGGCAGCGGCGACGACGGCACCCGGCTCGTCGTTGACATCCTCGGGACCTGACGAGACCACCGGGACGATCAAGACCGCCGACTTGACGCCGCGTCGCGGCAGCGACGATGCGACGGACACGGCGGGGGCAAGGTAACCGGGTTGGGTGCTCACGAATGTCAACCCTAACGATCGATGGATCAGGTTGCCCATCGGCGATGCGAAGGGCGCGCCGCGGCCCGTGTCTTGGCCCTGTTCACGCGGCCGGTGCGGCTACTATTTCGCCGATGCCGATGGGACAAATGGCCGATTCCTGCGTGCTGTGGACCGGCTTCGACATATCGATCGTGGCGAGGAATTACGCGCAGTTGGCCGGTGTCCTCGCCGGCTTTGCGTTCGTCGTCATCAACCTTGTGCTCGACCGCGGTTATCGACGCCGCGGCGATGGCAGACCGCGCGGAGCGATCGAGGTCGAACACGAGACGTTGACGGGCGTCGCGCTGATGAACGCGTTTCTCGGGTTGTTCCTTTCGGCCATCCAGTACAGCCTGCTGGCCGGCGAGAATGGCTGTGCGCTCACTGGTGGCCGTGCCTCGTCGGCGGAATTGCTCGGTGGCATTTCCTTTGTGGCATCGGTCTACATGCTGCTGTACGCCGTCGTGCAGTTCGTGTCGGGTTCGGCCGAGACACTCGCCAAACACTGTGTATTCATTGTCGCGGTGCTGGTTCCGCCGATCGGGGTGTTCTTCATCGAGGCGACGCTGTCGGACCTGGCCCTTGCTCTTGCCGACCCGATATCGCGCCAGCCGCTCGAGCCGTTGTGGAGTGACGCCAACGACCTGTCGGTGCCGATCGCGCTGGCGGTGCTCGTGGTGTGCGCCACGGTGTGGCGGATCGGACGGGGCACGCGGATTGCGGAATCGCCGTCGAGCGTTCGGGTGCAGAAGTTCCGGACAGCCCTGCCGTACGTCACGGTGGTCGTGGTGGTCTCCGTGGTCGTGCGGGCCGTCACGGCGCTACCGGTACGAAACCCCGCCGCGCATCTGACTCCGGCCGAAGCGTGGCTGTGGGTAGGGGTTTTCGCGGCCCTGCTGGTGGCCCAGAGCGCGGCGCTGTCGTTGCAGACCGGTGTCGAGGTCGCTTACGTCGAGCCGGCTCAGCCCTCGGCGCGGGCGAGCTCGTAGGCGATCACCGGGGCGTCGAAACCCTTGAGCTGCAACGGCTCTTGAGCGGCGGTCGGCCAGTCCGGTAGTAGCTCATGGACGTCGGCCGCGGCGAGGATCTGCCCCGGCGCGGCCGCGGCCACCAGCCGGGCGGCCAGGTTGACCGCGTTGCCGAAGTAATCACCGTTGATGGCCACGATCTGGCCGTAACCGAGACCGGCGCGGACCTGCAAGCCCGCTTCGCGTGCGCGCGGATGGTCGACGAGGTCGATTGCCGCTTTCGCCAGCCGCTCCGGGTCGGAGCTCACCCACATCACGGCGTCGCCGAGGAACTTCACCACCCGTCCGCCGTCGGCGTGCACCACATCGCTGACGGTGGCGCCGAATTCGGTGAGCATCGCCGACAGCTCCCCAGGTGTAAGCGTCTGGGTCAGCGCGGTGAAGCCGGAGAGATCCGCGAAACCGACGCCGCACTCCAGGCTCGCCGACGGACCGCTGACAACCCCCTCGATGAACGTTCGAGTGCTGACCAGATGGTGGCGGTGGACGGCGTCGATCATTGTCCCGAGGCGGGGGACGAACTCTGCGGCCTCGCGGTAGACCTGCGCGGTTGCGAGTTCGTCCCCGCTGTCGCCGAGCCACATTTTGGGCTGACTCGTCCGGATCATCGACGAGATGGCCTCCGCCACCCGGGCCACGTTCGCTCCAAGGACCCGCAAGAAACCATCCGCGGCGTCGGGGCCCATCTGCATCCTCATCGCCACCCAGGTCGCCAGGCCGTCGACATCGGGCTGACTCAACGCCGGCGTATCCGGGTCCGCGACAGTCAGGCCGAGCATGGCCCAGCCGCGTTCGACCTCCTCCAACGTCACACCGATCGAATCTGCGGCTGTCCGCAGGGTGTAGACCTGCGGACCGGACCACAGCAGGACGTCACCGGCAAGTCCGAAAAGGCGGCCGTGCCGCTCGGCCTCGACCATCTGGTCTGCGGTGAAACCGAGTCCCGTCAAGTATTCGATCAGGCCGGCCCGCGCGTGGGCGTCGGCGATTCCGGCGGCCTCCAGCGCGTCCAAATCGACCACCGGCTAAGTGTGCCAGTCCCAACTCGCATTAGGGTGAAATGTCTATGAGTGACTTGTTGCAGGGACCCCTGGCGGACCGTCATCGCGAACTGGGGGCGACGTTCGCCGAGTTCGGCGGATGGCTGATGCCCGTCTCGTATGCCGGCACCGTCGCGGAGCACACCGCTACCCGCAATGCGGTGGGCCTGTTCGACGTCAGCCACCTGGGCAAGGCATTGGTTCGCGGCCCCGGCGCCGCGCAGTTCGTCAACTCCGCGCTCACCAACGACCTCGATCGCATTCAGCCGGGCAAGGCGCAATACACCCTGTGCTGCAACGATTCTGGCGGCGTCATCGACGACTTGATCGCCTACTATGTCGGACCCGACGAGATCTTTCTGGTACCCAATGCCGCCAACACCGCCGCCGTGGTCGCCGCTCTGAAAGACGCCGCACCCGCGGGGCTGGCCATCACCGACGAGCACCGGTCCTACGCGGTGCTGGCCGTGCAAGGCCCGCGCTCGACGGATGTTCTCACCGAACTGGGCCTGCCCGCCGACATGGACTACATGGGTTACGCCGACGCCACCTTGGCGGGCGTGCCGGTGCGGGTGTGCCGCACCGGCTACACCGGTGAGCACGGCTACGAGCTGCTGCCACCCTGGGATTCTGCCGGGGTGGTGTTCGACGCATTGCTGGCCGGGGTGACGCGGGCTGACGGGCAGTTGGCCGGCCTCGGGGCGCGAGACACGTTGCGCACCGAGATGGGGTATCCGCTGCACGGGCACGAACTCTCGGCCGACATCTCGCCGTTGCAGGCCCGCTGCGGCTGGGCGATCGGCTGGAAAAAGGATGCGTTCTTCGGTCGTGAGGCTCTGCTGGCCGAGAAGAAGGCTGGCCCGCCACGGCTGCTGCGAGGCCTGCGGGCGGTGGGTCGCGGGGTGCTTCGGCCCGACCTGAATGTTCTCGACGGCGATGCAGGCGTCGGGGTCACCACGTCGGGCACATTCTCGCCGACGCTGAAAATCGGTATTGCGCTGGCGCTCATCGACGTTGACGCGGGAATCGAGGACGGCCAGCACGTGACCGTCGACGTCCGGGGCCGCGGCATCGAGTGCGAAGTGGTCAAGCCCCCGTTTGTCGACGCAAAAACCCGCTAGCGGCCGGTTATACAATCTCGCACATGACTAGCGACGTGCTCGAGTTCACGGTGTCACCCGCCGCAAACCCGATCACCGACGACGCGCGGCACGCGATCCTCGCCGACCCCGGATTCGGGAAGTACCACACCGACCACATGGTGTCGATCGATTACACCGAAGACCAGGGTTGGCACGACGCGCGGGTCACCGCGTACGGGCCGATCGAATTGGACCCGTCGGCGATCGTGCTGCACTACGCGCAGGAGATCTTCGAAGGACTCAAGGCCTATCGCTGGGCCGACGGGTCGATCGTGTCGTTTCGCGCCGAAGCCAACGCTGCGCGGCTGCGTTCCTCGGCGCAACGGATCGCGATTCCCGAACTGCCCGACGAGCTGTTCCTCGAATCGCTGCGGCAACTCATCGCCGTTGACAATCACTGGGTGCCGCCGGCCGGCGGCGAGGAGTCGCTGTACCTGCGCCCGTTCGTCTTTGCCACCGAGCCCGGCTTGGGTGTGCGCCCGGCCAAGCAGTACCGCTACATGGTGATCGGCTCGCCGGCGGGAGCGTACTTCAAGAACGGCATCAAGCCGGTAACCGTTTGGGTGTCAACGGATTACGTGCGGGCCAGCCCGGGTGGCACCGGTGCGGCGAAGTTCGGTGGCAACTACGCTGCGTCACTGGTCGCCCAGGCCGAAGCTGCCGAAAAAGGATGCGAGCAGGTGGTGTGGCTCGATGCCGTCGAGCGCCGCTACATCGAAGAGATGGGTGGGATGAACCTGTTCTTCGTGTTCGGAAGTGGCGGCTCGGCCCGCTTGGTGACCCCGGAGCTGTCCGGTTCACTGCTCCCAGGTATCACTCGAAATTCGTTGCTGCAGTTGGCGACTGACGCAGGATTCGCCATCGAGGAACGTAAGATCGATATGGACGAGTGGGAGAAGAAGGCCGCCGCCGGCGAGATCACCGAGGTGTTCGCCTGCGGCACTGCCGCGGTGATCACACCCGTGTCCCAGGTGAAGTACGGGACGAGCGAATTCACCATCGGTGACGGCGAGTCCGGCGAGGTGACGATGGCGCTGCGCGACACGCTCACCGGGATCCAGCGCGGCACGTTCGCCGACACCCACGGCTGGATGTCACGGCTGGGCTGAGTCAGGCCCGCACTGCCAGCACGACGGCGCTGACCGTCGTCGCCAATTCGATTGTGGCGCCCAGCACGTCACCGCTGACCCCGCCGAACCTGCGGACGCAGTGCCGGACCAGCAGTGTGGACAGCGTCAGCGCAGCCAGCACCGCGACCGGGCCGTGCCACGGGTGGCCGCCCGCCACCGAGGAAGCCGCCAGCAGCGCGACAATCCAGGCTGCGGCGATCAGCGCAGGCTGGCTGCCGACAACTGCCGCGCCCAGCCTGCTGCCGGCCGCGGCAGGCAGGCCGCGGCGACAGGCCAGCACCGCCGCCACCCGGCCGGCGCACACGGAAACCACGATCTCGGCCGGGCGCAGCGTCGAAAACGCCAGTCCCTGAACGACAATCACCACGGCGATGGTGGCCACACCGAACGGCCCGGTGGACCCATCGCGCATCACCTGCAGCGCGCGCTGCGGCGGTCCGTAGCAGCCCAGCCCGTCGGCGGTGTCCGCCACGCCGTCGATGTGCAAACCTCGGGTCACCGCCAGCAGTGTGGCTACTCCGAGCAGTCCGGCCAGCGGGCTGGCCGGACCGAACGCCCAACAACCTGCCCACGTCACCGCGGCCACCAGCACACCGAGTGCTGCGCCAACGACCGGTAGCGCGGTCATCGCGCCACGGCCGAAAGGCCGGTCCGGCCTGACCGGCATCGGGACGATGGTTTCGAACGCGAAAGCCGCTGCCAGAGACCTGATCACGACGGCGCAGGGCGGTCGGTGACGCTGGCGTCGGCGAATGTCGCCATCGACGCGCACGTGGCCACCGCGGCCCGCAGCACGGGCAAAGCCACCGCGGCCCCGCTGCCCTCGCCGAGTCGCATCCGCAGGTCGACGATCGGATCCAGGCCGAGTCGGGCGAGCGCTAGCGCATGTGCGGGCTCGGTCGACTTGTGGCCGGCCTGCCACCACAGCCGGGCCCCGGGCGCCAGTTGCTCGGCGATCAACGCGGCCGCCGTCACGACCATGCCGTCCAGCAGCACGGGGGTGCGCCGCACCGCAGCCTGCGCGCAAAAGCCGGCGATACCCGCCAAATCGGCTCCGCCGCAGCATTGCAGCGTGGCAACCGGATTGGCCAACACATGCTCGGCGCGGAACAACGCGTCGCGCACCGCCGCGGTTTTTCGCGCCCACCCGGCGTCGTCGATCCCGGTCCCGTAGCCGACTGCGGCGACCGGCTCGACGCCCGTCAGGGCCGCCACTAGAACTGTTGCCGCAGTGGTGTTTCCGATACCCATGTCACCGGCGATCAGCAGGTCGGCGCCAGAGTCGACCTCCTGGTCGGCGATCTGGCGCCCGGCGTCGATCGCGTCGCGGGCTTCCTGCTCGGTGAGCGCATCCTCCACCGCGATGTCGCCGCTGCTTCGTCGTACCTTGTGCGCGCCGATCTGCGGGGACAGCGACTCGGCGTCCACCGCGAGGTCGACGACGCGCACACTCGCCCCGGCGATGTCGGCCAGCGCGTTGATCGCCGCGCCGCCGGCGGCGATGTTCGCGACCATCTGTGCGGTGACCTCGGGGGGATAGGCCGACACCCCGGATCGGGCGACGCCGTGGTCGCCGGCGAACACCACGATCCTGGCGCGCTCGAATTGCATTGGTGGACATTGCCCTTGGCACGATGACACCCAGACCGACAGGTCTTCCAGCCGTCCCAGTGCGCCGCGCGGTTTGGTGAGGGTGTCCTGCCGGGCACGGGCGGCGGCCGCTGCATTCGTGTCGGGTGGAGTCACCGGCGCGAACATCGTCATGTCCCGGACTGCTTGATCGGCAGCGGATGGCCGGCCACCACCAGCACCAGTCGCTCGCACAGCTCGCCCAGTCGTTGGTTGAGGGCGCCCAGCTCGTCGGTGAACCGCCGCGCCGACGTGGTGGCAGCCACGACGGTCAGCCCGACCTCCGGGCTGACCAGCACCAGCGGCGCATTGAATTCCGCTACGGCGGTGGTCAGCTCGTCGATGTCTTCCGATATGCATCCGCTTTCCCAGGCCCGGCGCCGATCCAGCGTGGCCGTCAGCCAGGCGCCGATGTCGTCAACCAGCGTCGGTATGTTCGGAGATCGCCGTAATTGCGCTGCGACATCATCGGTTTCGACCGTGGACCAGTGCGGTGGCCGGCGATCGCGATGCGCATCGATGCGCTGCCGCCAGGCCGGATCGGAGTCGGCTAACTGTCCGGTGGCCAGGTAGTGCACGGGCTGGTCCGTCTCCAGCGAATCGGTCAGGGCGGCCTCCGCCCACCGGGACTTTCCTGACCTGACTCCGCCGAGCACCAGGGTTCGCACCGTGGATCAAGGCCTAATCGACATTGGCGCCGTGCTTGACTTGGGGTCGTGGAGCTCGCATCCGGCGCATCTGCGAGGCCCGGCTGGTCGCGTAAAGGCCTAGTTTCCAACGACTTTCGGGGTCTTCGGGAAACTTCTCGTCGACCCGTCGGGCGACCTTGCGACCGAGGATCAGCCCGTCGAGCGCCATCGCGGCCATCAGCAAGAGCATCGCCGGAGAAACGTAGAACTGAAGTTGCGGCACGGCGAACATGAAGAACATCAGCCCCAGAGCGGACGGCAGGAACAGTCCGAGCACATTGCGCCGGGCGTCGACGATGTCGCGCACATACCGGCGCACCGGTCCCTGATCGCGCGACAGTAGATACCGTTCGTCGCCGTTCATCATCCGCTCGCGCCGTTCGGTCGACTGAGCGCGTCGCAAGGAGCTCTGCTCTTTGCGTTCCTCGCGACTGAGCTTGGGTCCGCCTATCGCCTTTCGCCGGGCCCGTGCCTCCGAAGAAGTCATCGGGGCCGGCGCGACCGGGCCCCTGCGTCCGGCGTCGCGTCGCGGTGTGGGTCGTCCCTTCGGGGCGGTGGTCTGCTGCGCGCGCGATGCGGCCGCCTCGGCGGCGTCCGCCGAGATCGCGGGGTCGCCCCCGTCGCCTGTCGCGCCCTCGTCTTTCTTACGGCCCAGCAGCTTCACGCCCGCCAGGTTACTTCGCGTCCGATCCGTCTGGAAAATGACCGGGTTCGGGTATAGCCGATGACCAGTCCTACTGTTGCTCAGATGAGTGGGTCGGCACACCCCGCGCCCGCTCTGAGACTGCTCATCGCTCCCGACAGCTTCGGCGAGAGCCTGACTGCGGTCCAGGCAGCTGCCGCCATCGCGGCCGGCTGGAACCGGGTGCGTCCCGGCGATCGCATCACCGTCGCGCCGCAGTCCGACGGCGGGCCGGGGTTTGTCGACGTGCTGGCCGGCCGGTTGGGGGAGCGGCGGCAGCTTCGGGTGCACGGCCCGCTGAGCGAGTACGTGTCCGCCGAGTGGGTGCTGGATGCGGCATCCCGGACCGCCTACCTGGAATGCGCGCAGGCGTGTGGGCTGGCGCTGCTGGGTGGCTCGCCGACGCCGCAGACCGCGCTCGCGGCGGAAAGCCGAGGAGTTGGCCAGCTCATCGCCGCAGCGCTGGACGCGGGTGCGATCCGCATCGTGGTCGGCTTGGGCGGCTCCGCCAGCACCGACGGTGGCCGCGGGCTGATCGAAGAACTCGGTGGCCTGCACGCCGCCGGGCGACGTCTTGCCGGGGTGGAGCTGATCGCGGCCTGTGACGTGGAGCACCCGCTGGTAGGGCCGTGGGGCGCGGCCCGGGTGTTCGGGCCGCAGAAAGGTGCGGATCCGGCCACGGTGGCCGCCCTCGAAGACCGCCTGGTGCGGTGGGCCGGTGAGCTCGACGCGGCGGCCGGACGACCGGTCAGCGCGGAATCCGGGGCCGGGGCCGCCGGCGGGATCGGCGCGGCCCTGCTCACCCTGGGCGGTCGGTGCGAGTCGGGAGCGTCGATTGTCGCCGAGCGCACCGGCTTGGCCGCCGACCTCGCCGCCGTCGACCTGGTGGTCACCGGGGAGGGAAAGTTCGACGAGCAATCGCTGCGCGGCAAGGTGGTCGGCGCGCTGGCCAAGGCTGCGCGACCGGCGCAGGTGCCGGTGGTGGTACTGGCCGGACAGGTGATGCTGGACGAGCAGACATTCCAGTCCGCGGGCATTTTGGGAGCCGCTTCGGTTTCCGAACACGCCGGTTCGGTGCGGTTGGCCCTGGCCGATGCCGCCAACCAGCTGATCGGATTGGCCGCCGACGTCGCGGCACGACTCGGGAATAGCGGCACGACAAGGTACCTTTGAGGAGGTGGGCTAATTCGCTGAAGAGAACCCACCCGGACATACGTACTTACAGGGAGAAGCAATGACTGTTCAGGACGAGTCAACCGCCACCACGACCCACGGCGCGATCTTGACCGACGCCGCGGCAGCCAAGGCTAAGGCGCTGCTGGACCAGGAGGGGCGCGACGACCTGTCGCTGCGTATCGCGGTCCAGCCCGGGGGATGTGCCGGCCTGCGCTACAACCTGTTCTTCGACGACCGCGCCCTCGACGGTGACCTCACCGCCGACTTCGGCGGCGTGACGTTGACCGTCGACCGGATGAGCGCGCCGTACATCCAGGGTGCTTCGATCGACTTCGTCGACACCATCGAGAAGCAGGGCTTCACCATCGACAACCCGAACGCCACCGGTTCTTGCGCCTGCGGCGATTCGTTCAACTGACGTTTCAGTAGATTCCGGCGCTGTGCAGCACGTAAGAGCACACCAGAATCTGGTTGTGCTGGCTCAGTAGCTGCGCGACGCCCTGCACTTCGCTTCGCGTGCTGCTACTGCCGGTAGCCGGTTGGACGCGCATGCTGAACAACACCTGGGCCTGGTAGTCCGACCAGTAGACGATCTTGTCGATCGACGTCACCCGCACCTCGGAGAACTGCTTGCGGAACGCGTCGCTGCTGAGTTTGGCCACCGCCTGATCGGTTCGGCGGTCTCGCACGGCGTCGTAAATGCCGCACAACGCATGGCGGGCAATGGCTTCGGTATCGCCTTGCTGCAAAGCGTCCAGATAGCTCTGGATCGCCGACATGGCCGTCGCATCGGAGAACGCTCCGGTGGCGGCCACCGGCGCGCGGTGCGAGCCGAGCACGATCGCCGCAGCCACCGCGGCGATCACCAGCAGCGCCACCAAGCCGCCGGTCAGCAGCCCTCGGCGCCGGGCTTTCGGGTAGGGCAGCGGCGGCGGCAACGGCCCCGGATAGACCGCTCCCTGAGGTGCCGGCGGGAACCCCGGCGGAGCCGGGAGGGGCTCACTGGGATGACTGTCGGTGAACGGCGGTCCGTCGGAGCCCAAGTGGCGGTCCGACGAGTACGGACCGGGCATAGACGGGTCTCCTCGGATCGCAAGGCAGCATGGCCATGTACTTCTTCGGAGGCTAGTGGCCGTCGGCCCACGCTGCAGAGGCCACCATAGTCACAGGTAGGCTGAGCTAGCCGAATTTTGGACGTGAAGGGGTGGAATTTCGTGACGATCGCGGTAACCGGTTCTATTGCCACTGACAATTTGATGCGGTTTCCGGGTCGGTTCTCCGAACACCTGCTGGTCGAGCATCTGGAGAAAGTGTCGCTGAGCTTCCTGGTCGACGACCTGGTGATCCACCGCGGCGGCGTCGCCGGAAACATCGCCTTCGCCATCGGCGTGCTCGGTGGCGACGTCGCTCTGGTCGGGGCCGCTGGTGACGATTTCGTCGGCGACTACGGCAAGTGGCTGCAGTCGCACGGCGTCAACACCGACCACGTGCTGATCTCGAAATCCGCTCACACCGCGCGTTTTGTCTGCACGACGGACGAAGACCTGGCCCAGATCGCCTCGTTCTACCCGGGTGCGATGTCCGAGGCCCGCAACATCAAGCTCGCCGACCTGGTCACTTCCGTCGGGCAAGCCGGACCTGGTGATCATCGGCGCCAACGATCCCGAGGCGATGGTGGTGCACACCGAGGAGTGCCGCAAGCTCGGCCTGGCATTCGCCGCTGACCCGTCGCAGCAGCTTCCTCGCCTGTCCGGCGAGGAGATCGACAAGCTCGTCGACGGCGCGGAGTACCTGTTCACCAACGACTACGAGTGGGAGTTGCTGCAGTCGAAGACCGGCTGGACGGACGCCGACGTGCAGCAGAAGGTCGGCCTGCGGGTCACCACGCTCGGAGCCAAGGGCGTCGACATCGTCGATCGTGACGGCACAACCGTCCACGTCGGCGTGGTGCCGGAAACCAGCCAGACTGACCCGACCGGCGTCGGCGATGCCTTCCGGGCCGGATTCCTCACCGGACGCAGCGGCGGCTTGAGCCTGGAGCGCTCTGCGCAGCTGGGTTCACTGGTCGCGGTGCTGGTGCTGGAGTCGACCGGGACCCAGGAGTGGACGTGGGACGCCGCGGCCGCCAAGACCCGGCTGGCCGACGCCTACGGCGACGACGCTGCGGCCGAAATCGCCACCGTCCTGGCCTAGCGGCGATCGCGAGCGCGGCTGAAAGCCGGGCGACGCGGGTCGGCGCCAATGGCCCAGCTCCGCGGCGGTTCCTCAGAGCTCGACGGGGTATTGCGGCTCGGTGATCCGCGGCACCACGCTGTGCTCGACGAAGATCGCGTGCCACAGCATGAAGATCAGTACCGTCCACAGTCGGCGGCTGTGATCGGCCGTGCCGCAACGGTGTTCGTCGAGCATCCGCCGAACAGCCGCGCGGTCGATCAGGTAGTCGGTCGCCGAGGCGTCGACCATCTCGTGTGCCCACTCGAGCAGCGGGCCGGCCCGTAGCCAATGCCGGATAGGCACCGGGAAGCCGAGTTTCGGGCGGTTGAGCACATGTGGCGGGACGACGGGCTCCAGCGCGCGGCGTAGCGCGTACTTGGTGGTGGTCCGGGTGATCTTGGCGTCTACCGGCAGCCGGGACGCCACGGCGAACACCTCGGAATCCAGGAACGGGACCCGCAGTTCCAGCGAGTTGGCCATGGTCATCTTGTCGGCCTTGACCAGGATGTCGCCGCGCAGCCAGGTGAACAGGTCGATGTGCTGCATCCGTGCGACCGGGTCCCAGTCGGCGGAATCGGCGTAGACCGGCGCCGTGATGTCGGTGTGCGTCCACTCCGGACGGAATGCGGCCAGCACATCCTGCAACTGTGCATCGGAGAAGCTGCGGGCATTGCCGTAGTAGCGCTCTTCGAGCGTCAGCGATCCGCGGTGCAGCAGGCTCTTGCCGCGCATGCCCTCTGGAAGCGGCTTGGACACCTTGCCCATCGAGCGGCGCAGCGGTCGGGGGAGGTAGTCAAAGGGCTTCAGCGACAACGGTTCCCGATAGATGGTGTAGCCGCCGAACAGCTCGTCGGCGCCCTCACCGGACAGCACCACCTTGACATGCTTGCGCGCCTCGCGGGCCACAAAGAACAGCGGAACCAGCGCCGGGTCTGCCACCGGCTCGTCGAGGTACCAGACGATCTCAGGCAATGCCTCGACGAACTCGCCTGGAGCGACCACCTTGGCGATGTGGCGGGCGCCGATGGCCTCGGCTGACGCCACCGCGACGTCGATCTCGGAGAATCCCTCGCGCTCGAAGCCGGTGGTGAAGGTGATCAGCCGCGGGTTGTGCCGGATGGCCAGCGCCGCGATCGCCGTCGAGTCGATGCCCCCGGAGAGAAACGCGCCGACGGTGACGTCGGCCCGCATGTGCTTGGCTACCGAGTCCTCCAGGACCGCGGTGATTTCGTCGTAGCGGGCCTGTTCGGTGCCGCGCGACATCGGCACCGACTGGAAACGCGGCACGAAGTAGCGAGTGGTCTCCGGGGCTCGGCCAGGGCGGATACGGGCGTAACAGCCTGATTCCAGCCGGCGCACCCCGCGGTGCAGCGTCTCGGGTTCGGGCACGTACTGCAGCACCGTGTAGTGCTGGACGGCACGCTCGTCGATCGCGGTGTCGAATCCCACCAGATCGGCCAACTCCAGCAGGCATTTCTTCTCGCTGGCTACCGCGGTGCCGCCGGTGCCGGTCGCCATGAACAGCGGTTTGATCCCGAAAGGATCTCGGGCGCAGAACAATTCGCCGGTTGCGGTGTCCCATAACGCGAAGGCGAACATGCCCCGCAGTCGCGGTAACGCGTCAGCACCCCAATAGTGGTAGGCGGCGACGATGGCCTCGCCGTCACCGTCGGTGGCGAACACCGCGCCGTGCCGTTCGGCGAGTTCGGCGCGCAATTCCAGGTAGTTGTAGATCTCGCCGTTGAAGACCAACTCGTAGCGGTCGGGGCTTTCCGGCGGGCCCCAGCGCAGCGGCTGGTGCGAATGCGCGATGTCGATGATGGACAGCCGGTTGAAGCCGAACACCACGGTCCCGGCAGGGTTGACCCAGGTGCCTGGCTCGTCGGGTCCGCGGTGGCGCATCAGGTGCGATGCCTGCGCGATGGCCTCGGCCGCGGCGTGCGCACTATCGGTCGGCTCGGCGCCGGCCGGGGCAGCCACGAAGGCCAGCAGTCCACACATCGCCAATAAGTATGCCGCAACGCCGCACCGCTCATCGATGCCGCAAAGCGGTGACGCAAAAAGCGGCGGGCCTGCACACGGCTGCACTGCGTGCGTGGTCTACGCTGCGTAGTATTCGACGTGCGAGTCCGCCGACAATCCCCTTGAGCGGGGGATGCGCGAGGTCGGCCCAGCTTGTGATTCAGGGAGGCGCGACCGTGACATCTCGCGGACCAGGCTGTTCGCCGGGCTTGTTGAACAGCCGTCCCTCAGGTTTACGTCGGCTGCGACGCCCGGCGCTGGCCGCCATGCTCGGCCTGCTGACCGTGAGCATGAGTGGCTGCAGTTGGTCGCACGCTCTGGCGTTGGGCTGGCCGAATGGCATCACTGAGGAAGGCGCCTGGAACCGGCAGCTGTGGATCGGATCTGTGATCGCCGCCTTGGTCGTCGGCGCCATCGTCTTCGCGCTGATGTTCTGGGCGGCGGTGTTCCACCGCAAGAAGGCCACCGACACCGAATTGCCCCGGCAGTTCGGCTACAACATGCCGCTGGAGCTGGTGCTCACGGTGACGCCGTTCCTGATCATCTCGGTGCTGTTCTACTTCACCGTCGTGGTGCAGGAAAAGATGCTGCACCTCGAGGCGGACCCGGAAGTTGTCATCGACGTCACCTCGTTCCAGTGGAACTGGAAGTTCGGCTACCAGAAGATCCAGTTCAAGGACGGCACGCTCAAGTACGACGGCGCCGACGCGGCGAAGAAGGCCGCAATGGTCTCCAAGCCCGAGGGTAAAGACTCCCGCGGCGAAGAGCGGGTCGGCCCTGTCCGTGGCCTCAACACCGAGGACCGCACCTACCTCAACTTCGACAAGGTCGAGACGGTCGGCACCAGCACCGAAATTCCGGTGCTGGTCCTGCCCGCCGGCAAGCGGATCGAGTTCACGCTGGCATCTGCCGACGTGATCCACGGCTTCTGGGTGCCGGAGTTCCTGTTCAAGCGCGACGTGATGCCCGACCCGGCGGCCAACCACTCCGTCAACGTCTTCCAGGTGGCGAAGATCGACCGGACCGGCGCGTTCGTGGGTCGCTGCACGGAAATGTGCGGCACGTATCACTCGATGATGAACTTCGAGGTCCGAGTGGTTCAGCCCAACGACTTCAAGGCCTACCTGCAGCAGCGGATCGCCGGGAAGACCAACGCTCAGGCGCTACAGGCGATCGCGCAGTCACCCGTCGCGGTCACCACCCACCCGTTCGACACCCGCCGCGGCGAAATGGCGCCTCAGGCGAGTAAGTAGGGATACCCCATGCACATCGAAGCCAGGTTGTTCGAGTTCATCGCGGCGTTCTTCATCTTCTGCACGGTCCTCTACGGTGTGCTGACCAGCCTGTTCGCCACCGGCGGGATCGAGTGGGCCGGCACCACCGCGTTGGCGCTGACCAGCGGTATGGCGCTGATCGTGGCCACCTTCTTCCGGTTCGTCGCTCGTCGGCTTGACACCCGTCCCGAGGACTACGAGGGCGCTGAGATCAGCGACGGGGCAGGGGAATTGGGTTTCTTCAGTCCGCACAGCTGGTGGCCGATCCTGATCGCATTGTCCGGTTCGGTGGCGGCGGTCGGTATCGCCTTGTGGCTGCCATGGTTGATCGGCGCCGGTGTTGTCTTCATCCTGAGTTCGGCGGCCGGGTTGGTCTTCGAGTACTACGTGGGTCCAGAGAAGCACTAGCCGTCGTCGCTGAAGGTCACAATCCGGTCGTCAGTTGATCTGTGACCGGGTCGCCCGGAATGTCGTGCGAGATCCGGTTGGGTAGGGTTTTCCGAGGCACATTGAGCAACATCGGAGCGCGCGCCCACCAACACGATGGTGGTGCTGCGCATGCCGATGAAGTAGTCGAACAGGACAGACGATCATGAGCGGGCCGAATCCACCAGGACCGGAGTCCGAAGAACTGGAACCGGGCGTCGAGGCCAGCCAAGGCGACGGCGGATTTGACGGTGGCGACAGTGATTTAGGCGCGGGCGCGGCGGAATCTGGCGCTGAAAACCAGACCGGCCAGACCGATGTCTACTCGCGGGCCTACTCGGCTCCCGAGTCCGAACACATCAGCAGCGGACCGTATGTACCCGCGAATCTTGATCTGTACGACTACGACAGCTACGACGAGGCTCCTCCTCCTCACGACGAGGAGGAGGAGAAGATCGCGCGCTGGCCGTGGATCGTCGGTGTCGCCGCGATCGTCGCGGCGATAGCGCTCGTCGTCTCGGTGTCGCTGCTGTTCGCGCGGACCGATACCACGAAGCTGGCCACGCCCAGCACCGCGCCGCCGACGACGTCGACACCGCCGATGCAGGACGAGATCATCGTCACGACAACGACCCATGCGCCGCCTCCACCGTCGTCGAGCGAGGCGCCGCCACCACCTCCACCGCCGCCTTCCCCCGAGCCGCCGCCACCCGCCCCTGCACCTTCTCCGGCGCCACCTGCCCCCGCCCCTGCACCCGCTCCCGCTCCCGCTCCTGCGCCGGCGCCTGCCCCGCCGCCGGCTCCGGCCGGGCCCAAGCAGTACACCTACTCGGTGACCGGCACCAAGGCGCCGTTCGACCAGATCACCATCACCTACACCGACGCATCGGGGATGCGCCGGACTTTGTCCAACGTCTACATCCCGTGGACGATTACGCTCACGCCGATTTCGGCGTCGGACGTCGGCTCAATCGAAGCGTCCAGCCTGCTGCGGTTGAGCAAGCTCAACTGCAAGGTCACTGCCAGCGATGGAACGGTGTTGTCAGCCAACGAGAACAACCAACCTCAGGTCAACTGCTGATGATCGACAGGTATTCGCAAGCGTGGGGCGGGCGCGGCAAAGTCACGCCGGCCACGACCGACCGCATCCTGATCGGCTCGTGCGCCGCCGTCTGGCTGGCGCTGGTCGGAATGAGCGTTGCGGCGCTCGTCGCGCTGATGGATTTGGGCCGGGGTTTTCACGCCGCCAAGGGCAACCCGCACACCTCCTCGGTGCTCTACGCGATCATCATCATCTCCGCGCTGATCATCCTGGCGGCGATCCCGATGCTGCTGCGTGCCCGCCGCATCACCAGGGACGCACCGGTGGCCCGGTCGACGGGTTCGCCGGCCCGGACGGTGAGTGCACGGTCGATCAGGGCTGGGTCGGCTGCCGAGCTGACGCACGGCGCCACCGAACGAATCACCACGCAACGGCCGGTGCTGGCGGACGCGGAGGTGGATCGGATCTGGCTGCGCGGTACGGCCGCCCTGATGGGCGCCATGGGCGGGGCGCTGCTTGCGGTCGCTACGGCGACGTATGCGATGGCCGTCGGCCACGATGGCTTCTCGTTGACGGGCTACGCGATCGCAGGTGCCATCACTTTGGTCATGCCGCTGGTGCCGTGGCGCCAGGTGCGCCAATTGCGCGGCCGACTCGCCGCCTGAACCCGGTAGTCGCCGTCAGAATCGACCGGCCCGAATGGCTTTGTCGCCAAAGCCGTTGTCAGGTCAGGCGTTCTAGTGGTGACCGTTCGTTGAGCCGTTGCCGTTGCTACCGTTGCCGTTGCTGCCGACTTGGTGCTCCCGCAGTGCGGTGAGCGCGCGCGACTCGGCGGCGTGGTGGGCTTCACTGAGCGCGTCGGCCTCGGACGGCGGGTCGGCGTAAAGGAAGCTGCCGGAGCCAGGCGAGCCACCGGAGCCGAGCTTGTTCATCTTCACCGGCACCGGAGCGCCCTGGTACGCCAGCGGAACCGGGTGGCCATGCTCGTCGACGGGACCCAGCGGCTGGTGTAGCTCGATGTAGGCGCCGTGCGGCAGACGCTTGATGATGCCGGTCTCCACACCGTGCTCGAGAACGGCCCGGTCGCTGCGCTGCAGCGCGACGCACCAGCGGTAGGTGATGAAGTAGACGAGCGGCGGCAGCACGATCATGCCGATGCGCCCCATCCAGGTCGTCGCATTCAGCGAGATGTTGAACTTGTACGCGATGATGTCATTGATCGACGACAGTGTCAGCACCATGTAGAACGCGATCGCCATGGCACCGATCGATGTCCGTACCGGTACATCACGCGGACGTTGCAACAGGTTGTGGTGGGCCCGGTCGCCGCTGAACCGCTTCTCCAGGAACGGATAGACGATCAACAGGGCGAAGACGCCCAGCATGAGGGTCCCGACCGCGACCGTCGCGGGAATGGTGTGATGGAAGAAATAGAACTCCCAGGCCGGCCAGAGCCTGGCCAGGCCGTCCGGCCACATCATGTAGAAGTCCGGCTGCGAACCCGCCGAAACCTGAGATGGCTTGTAGGGACCCAAGTTCCAGATCGGGTTGATCTGTAGCAGGCCGCCCATCAGGCCGAGGATGCCGGTGGTGAATGCGAAGAACGCGCCGGATTTGACCGCGAACACCGGCATCACGCGCACGCCGACGACGTTGGTCTCGGTGCGGCCCGGGCCGGGGAACTGCGTGTGCTTCTGGAACCAGACGAAGGCGAGGTGTGCGCCGATCAAGGCCAGGATGATGCCCGGCAGCAACAAGATGTGCAAGCCGTACATTCGGGGAACGATGTAGCCGGCCGCCGTGCAGTCGTTTCCTGCACCGCCGCATGGGAAGTCGCCGCCGAACAGCGCCCAGTGCAGCCAGGTGCCGACCACCGGCATTCCCAAGGTGATCGACGAGAGCGCGGCCCGCAGACCGATGCCGGACAGCAGGTCGTCAGGCAGCGAGTAGCCGAAGTAGCCCTCGAACATGGCCAGAATCAGCAGGAGCGAACCGATCACCCAGTTCGCCTCACGAGGCCGGCGGAAAGCGCCGGTGAAGAAGATGCGGGCCAGGTGCACCATGATCGACGCCGCGAAGAGCAGGGCGGCCCAGTGGTGGACCTGGCGGACGAACAGCCCGCCGCGCACCTCGAAGCTGATGTCGAGCGCCGACGCGAACGCCTTGGACATCTCCACACCACGCAGTGGCTGGTAGACGCCGTTGTAGGTCACGTCCTGCATGGACGGGTCGAAGAACAGTGTCAGGTACACGCCCGTGAGCAGCAGCACGACGAAGCTGTACATCGCGATCTCGCCGAGCAGGAACGACCAGTGCGTCGGGAAGACCTTGTTCAGTTGTCGGCGCGTCGCGGCCGACAGGTGATAACGCGAGTCGACGGCGTTGCCCTGACCCGCCAATACGTCGCCGATGCTGGAGGGACTCAATTTTGGACTCATGTTGTGCGCTCCCAAAACGCCGGTCCTACAGGTTCGATGAAGTCTCCGTTGGCTACTAGGTACCCATCGGCGTCAATAGTTATCGGCAGTTGGGCCAATGCGCGTGCAGCCGGGCCGAAAATCGGCCTGGCGTAGTGCAAGGCGTCGAACTGCGACTGGTGGCACGGGCAGAGGATGCGGTAGTCCTGCTGCTCATACAGCGATGCGGGGCAACCCAGGTGTGAGCACACCTTCGTGTAGGCGAACAACTCACCGAAGTTGAAGCTCTCCTGACCCTTGCGCTTGACCACCTTGGACAGGTCGGCGGCCTTGATGCGGATCAGCATCACCGGGTTGCGAACGGCGGACAAGATCAGGGTCAACTTTTCGTGCGACTCCACCGTGGTGCCGTCACCATCGGACTCGCGCCACGGGAACACGGTCTCCATGCCGCCGGCGTCGAGGTCCTCGGGGCGCATCTTGATGAACGGCGCGCTCTTGCCCTCGCCGGTGGCCCGGGCCAGGTAGATGGTCTCGCCGTGAAAACGCGGGGTCCAACCCGAGGTCCACAGCACAGCTTTCTTGCCGTCGGCGGTCTCGATGACGGGTTTCCACGGATTCTTGATCAGCCCGCCGGCAAACGCCACCAAGGTGCCGAGCCCGAACGCACCAAGGCCCGCGCCCAGCGACAGGCCGATCAGTTTCCGCCGCCGAATCGTCGAGCCTTCCAACGCGTCGGTCAAGTTGGCCGTCACCGTCTTACGGTCGACCTCATCCGACCCGCCCTCACCGAAATGGCGGTCCTGGATCGAAATCTCTTCGGGGATGAACTTTTTCTGGAAAAGCACCGCGCCGATGCCGATGCACAGAACGGACCCGCCAAACGTCAGGCCGTACAGCGGGGTGGCCAACGAGTACGCCAGGTTCCCGGCCGCACCCTCCGGCTGGTACTCCCACGGCCAGAACAAGAACACCAGCAGCAGCGCCAATCCCAACAGCCCGCCCAGCAAAAGCCACGCCGCGACCGAACGCTCGGCGCGCTTCTCGGCCTTGGTGCCTTCGACGGGCCAGCGCGGTTCCTTGAAAACGGTCGTCACGCCATCGAGGCGGCCGCCGAGTTCGACGAGTTCCTCGCGTGACATGGCGTTCAGTTCGGCCTCGGTGGGCTGTCCGCTGTCGTTCGTCACGATCGTGCCCCAATCCACAGCGCTCCGGCGATGACCGCGACCATCCCGACGATCCACGCCGCCATGCCCTCCGGTGCAGGCCCAAAGCCGCCCAGACCGTTGCCGCCCTGACTGCGGACCGTGGTCGCGTTTTTCACGTACGCGATGATGTCTTTCTTGGCGTCGAACGAGAGCTGACGGTCGGAGAACTTCGGCATGTTCTGCGGTCCTGTGCGCATCGCCGCGAGAATCTGCTGCTCGTTGGCCGGCTCCAGATCGGGCGCGAACTTGCCGGAGGACAGCGCGCCGCCCTTACCGGTGAAGTTGTGGCACGACGCGCAGTTGAGCCGGAACAGGTCGCCACCGCGGCCCAGGTCGTCGCCGCGCAGCGACTTCATCTCGATGCTGCCGTCGGCATTACGCTCCACGATCGGCCCGCCGCCGTTGGCCTGCACGTAGGCGCCGAGCGCGTCGACCTGTGATTCATCGAAGATGGGGTCCTTGCGGTGCGCCTGGGCCTCGCCGCGCATCGCGGGCATCCGCCCGGTGCCCACCTGGAAGTACACCGCGGCCTCGCCCACGCCGATCAGGCTGGGCCCGCGGTCCGGGACGCCCTGCAGGTTGGCGCCGTGGCAGGTGATGCACGAAGTGTCGAAAAGCTGCTTGCCCGTTCGCAACAGCGCCGAGGACGACTCGTCGGCGACGGCCACCTGCGGGCTGGGGGTCAAGACGGCGGCAAGTCCGCCGGCGACCACGAGGGCCAACACCAGCAGCAGTCCAGCCGACAACCGGCGACGCAGGCGGCGGCGCGCCCGCTCGCTCAGTGATCGGTTCAGCCCCAGTTTCTTCAACCGAGCACTCCTGTCCTTGAGCCTGCTGGTCATCGGATGAAATAGATCGTGGCGAACAGCGCGATCCAGACGATGTCGACGAAGTGCCAGTAGTAGGAGACGACGATCGACGCGGTGGCCTGCGCGGGGGTGAACTTGCTCATCGTGGTGCGGGCCAGCAGGAAGATGAAGGCGATCAGACCGCCGATGACGTGCAACCCGTGGAAACCGGTGGCCAGGTAGAACACGCTGCCGTAGGCGCTGCCGGGGATGGTGGTCCCGTGGCTCACCAGGTGGTTGTACTCGTAGGCCTGCCCGAGCACGAAGAACAGCCCCATCCCGAAGGTGAGCAGGTACCAGCGGCGCAGGCCGAACACATCACCGCGCTCGGCGGCGAACACACCCATCTGGCAGGTGAACGACGATGCGATCAGTACCAGCGTCACCGGCACCGCCTGGTACAGGTTCAATTCGGTCGGCGGTGGCGGCCAGTTACCGGCCGCCTGCGCACGCGCGGTGAAGTAGAACGCGAACAATCCAGCAAAGAACATCAACTCGCTGGAAAGCCACACTATGGTGCCAACACTGACCATGTTGGGTCGGTTGAGCGAATGTACGCGCGCCGTGATTGCTGTACCCGAGGTCCCTACCGCACTCGTCACATCCGCAAGTATGACGCTTTGTAGTTGTCGACCTCTACCCGGGGCGGCAATTTGGAGCACGAAATTCACATGGGCCGGTCGATGGCGACCCGCTGCACGCGGTTTCGCCGCGCTGGCGATCGCCGGTGGCTTGTTGATGGCGACCCGCTGCACGCGGTTTCGCCGCGCTGGCGATCGCCGGTGGCTTGTTGATGGCGACCCGCTGCACGCGGTTTCGCCGCGCTGGCGATCGCCATGGGACCATCTGTGGCGTGGCGACGTCAGCGTCCGGGCCTGCTGAGCGGCCCTCGGAAAGGTCGCCGTCGTGGCCGCAGGTCCTGGAATCCCTGACTGAGCGAAAGGACCTGCCGCGGGGACAGGCCGGCTGGGCGATGGAGCAGATCATCACCGGCGCGGCGACGCCGGCTCAGCTCGCGGCCTTCGCCGTCGCGATGAAGATGAAGGCGCCGACCTCAGCAGAAGTGGCCGAACTGGCCGACGTGATGCTGCAGCACGGCCGCCGGTTGCCCACCGACACGATCGGTACCGACACGGTCGACGTGGTCGGTACCGGAGGCGACGGCGTCAACACGGTCAACCTGTCCACGATGGCGGCGATCGTGGTGGCCGCCAGCGGCGTCCCGGTGGTCAAGCACGGCAACCGGGCCGCGTCGTCGCTGGCCGGCGGCGCGGACACGTTGGAAGCGCTCGGCGTGCGCATCGACCTGGGCCCCGACGACGTCGCGCGCAGCGTCGTCGAGGTCGGAATCGGATTCTGCTTCGCGCCGCAGTTTCATCCGTCGTATCGGCACGCCTCAGCTGTACGGCGGGAGATAGGGGTGCCGACCGTCTTCAATTTGCTTGGGCCACTTACCAATCCGGGTCAGCCGCGAGCCGGATTGATCGGCTGTGCGTTCGCCGATCTGGCCGAGGTGATGGCCGGCGTCTTCGCCGCGCGCCAGTCCAGCGTGCTGGTGGTACACGGCGACGACGGTCTCGACGAGCTGACCACCACCACGACGAGCACCATCTGGCGGGTGCAGGCCGGAACGGTGGACAAGCTGACATTCGACCCGGCCGGGTTCGGGTTCGCGCGCGCCGACCTCAACGACCTGTTGGGCGGCGACGCGACGGCCAATGCCGAGGAGGCCCGCTCGGTGCTGGCCGGCGTCAAGGGCCCGGTGCGCGACGCCGTCGTCCTCAACGCCGCGGGCGCGATCGTGGCGCATGCCGGGCTATCCAGCCGCGCCGAGTGGTTGCCGGCGTGGGAAGACGGTCTGGGCCGTGCTGTCGAGGCGATCGACAGCGGTGCGGCCGAAAACCTGCTCGCGCGTTGGGTGCGGTTCGGTCAGCAGGTCTGAGTCGCGGCTGGTGACGGCCTGTTCGGCCGCCACCCTGGCCGATCGGGCCGCTGCGGCCCACTCGGCCCACGGGCCCGCCGAGCGCATCGGCGAGCACCAACCCTGCTCACCGCTGGTCCTGACGATGCGTACGCCCGGGGCCGTCAGCCAGCGCGCGATCAGCGCCGTCTCCTCGACCAGCGCGCCACCCAGTGGCGCCGGCTGCGGAAGGATCACCTGCGCCCCGGCTTCGATGGCCTCGATGACGGGCATCGGCGGGACCCCATGGCGGGCGTTGCCGGCCGCCGCCAGCTGACCGTGCCGGACGACGGCGAGCTGCCAGCCGCCCGCACCGTCCGGGGCGGCGGCCACCAGTTCGGGCAGCGCGGCCAGTGCCCGCAGGCGCTGTCCGCGCCACAGCACCTCCACGGCGTCGACGGTGTGATCGCGTAGCCGGGCGGCGCTCTCGTAGCGCTGCCGCCCGGCGAGCTCGGCGATCCGCCGAGCGGCCGCCGACAGCGCCGAGTTCTCCAGGCCGTTGATCAGCGCGGCGGCGGCGACGGCCGCCGGACCGTACTGCTCCGCCGTGACGTCGCGGCCGGCGGGACACGGCGACACCTCATGCAGGGGGCAGGCGGGCCCGTGGAGCGCCGAACGGGCCAGCCGCCTGGTGCAGGTGCGTACACCGGTGAAGCGGGCCAGCAGGTCCGCGGTGTCGACGGCGTCGGCGCGCGACCGGAAGGGGCCGACTGCCCGGTCATGGCGTGGGGTGCGCACCACCGAGAATCGCGGGAAAGCTTCGTCGCTCAGCACCAGCCACCACCAGCGCTGCGGGAATTTCGAGCGGCGGTTGTAGGGCGGGGCGTGCGCGCTCAGCATCCGCAATTCCCGGACGCCGGCTTCGAGAGCATGCGCGCATTCGACGTGCTCGACCCTGGTGGCCAGCGCGACCATCTCTTTCATCCGGGTGCGCTGATCTGAGCCGTTGAAATACTGGTTTACCCTGCGCCGCAAATTAATTGCCGTACCGACATAGAGCACTTCGTCGGCTGGTCCGTGGAACAGGTAAATACCTGGCCGGCGCGGCAGGCCTTCGGCGAGAACCCGCTTGCGGCGCTGTGCCGGCGGAACATTGGGCAGATAGGACCGCAGCTCGGCGTAGCTGTGTACGCCCTGGTTGCCGACCCGTTCGATCAGCGCGTGCAGTACCTCGACGGTGGCCCTGGCATCGTCGAGCGCCCGGTGGGTCGGCTCGTTGGCTACAGCGAACAGCTGCGCCAGCGCCGCCAATCGCACACTGGGCGCCTCTTCGCGGGTGAGCACCCGACGAGCCAACTGGACGGTGCACAGTGTCTGCGGCCTGACCCACCTGATGCCGCACTGATCGGCGGCAGCCCGCAGGAATCCCATGTCGAACCTGGCGTTGTGGGCGACCAGCACCGCGCCACGGGCGAACTCCAGAAACATCGGCAGCACAGCGGCGATGGTCGGTGCATCGCACACCATGGCCGTGGTGATGCCGGTCAGCTGAACGATCTGCGGCGGAATACTGCGCTGCGGGTCGACCAGGGTGGCGAACTCGCCCAGCACTACGCCGGCGCGGACTTTCACCGCGCCGATCTCGGTGATGGCGTCGGCAACCTTGCCGTCGCTGCCGTTCATCCGGCCGCCGGTGGTTTCCAGGTCGACAACTACGAAAGTCGTTTCACGCAGCGACATTTCGGTGGCCCCGTCCAGATCGGGGAGGCTCAACTGCTCCGCACCGCGTGCGCCCATGGCGGCGACGTTAGCCAGTCACCCCGACATGCCCCGGACTCTGCGGCGGCGCGTCGCCGCCTGACCACCCGGACGGTAACGGGTCCAGCGGTCCGCGAGCGCAAAAAACTTGTCGGTGCCCGCGGTTAGCGTCACGGACAAGGTTGATCTTCACGACGGAAAGGGGCAGCCAGATGGCGCTCAGCAGCGAGCCAGAACGGGCGGCCGCACCGCCGCCCGAATCGACAGAACCGGTGGTCATCGACTGCGAAGACTGCGCCGTGCGCGGTCCGGGATGTCGTGATTGCGTCGTCAGCGTGATACTCGGGGTACCGGAAACTTTGCTGGAAGACGAGCGGGCCGCTCTCGATGTGCTTGCCGATGCGGGGATGGCACCGCGGCTTCGTCTGGTTCCGATTCATCGGCAGCGCCCGGGTGTAGCCTAACGGCGTTAGCCTCAAATCTTGCTGTTTTCTTAACAACTCAGAGTTGGACAACGTCGAAGCCGTTTCGTAACCTATCTGAGACCTAAGGCAGATTCGGCTGTCCAACCGACTGGTTTTAAGGATGCGACGTCTTGCGAAAATGGCTCAAAAGTGAACGCGTGACTTTGCGCGTCGCCCAGCGCTTGGCCGTCGGAGCGCTAGCCGGATTCGTCATCCTCTCCGGAGTGGGTTCCAGCAATGTGCTGGCCGACCCGGCCAACGATGCGATGGCAAAGCTCAATGAGCTCTCACGGCAGGCCGAGCAGACCACCGAAGCGATGCACAGCGCACAGCTTGATCTGAACAACAAGCTGGCCGCGCAGCAGGCCGCTGAGAAGAAGCACAACGACGACAACGCCGCGGCGGACGCCGCGAAGTCGCGGTTGGCAACCTTCCAGACCGGCGTCGACAAGTTTGCCGCCGCGATGTACATGGGTGGCCGCACCGACGGTATGAACGCGATCATGACCGCCGAGTCCCCGCAACAGTTGATCGGCAAGCTGGCCGTCTCGCGAGTCATCTCCACCGCGATGTTGGCGCAGATGGCCACCTACCGCGCTACCCGCGAAGAGGCCGCCAAAGCCGAGACAGAATCTGCGAAATCGGCCGCTGACGCCAAGACCGCAGCCGAGCAGGCCGCCTCTGTGCGCGCGAGTCTGCAGTCCAAGCAGAGCAAGTTGCAGCTGCAGATCGCGATTGTGAAGTCGCAGTATCTGGCCTTGAGCCCGCACGACCGCACCACTTTGGCCGCACCCGGCCCGCCTCCGCCGCCGGCCGCGTTGACCGCTGCTGCGGCCCCTATGCCTGATGGGCTCGCCCCGGGCATGGGGCCCGGCGCTCCCGGACCGGGCGCCGGACCCGGCAGCGGTCAGGGTGCGATCGCCGTCCAGGCCGCGCTGACCCAGGTCGGTACGCCCTACTCCTGGGGCGGCGCCGCGCCCGGCGGTTTCGACTGCTCCGGTCTGGTGATGTGGGCGTTCCAGCAGGCCGGCATCGCGCTGCCGCACTCCAGCCAGGCGCTGGCCCACGGCGGACAGCCGGTTTCGCTGTCCGACCTGCAGCCCGGCGACGTGCTCACCTTCTACTCCGACGCCTCGCACGCCGGTCTCTACATCGGGGACGGCCTGATGGTCCACTCGTCCACCTACGGTGTGCCGGTAAGGGTGGTGCCGATGAACTCCTCCGGCCCGATCTACGACGCCCGCCGCTACTAACGCCGGGCGCAGGCTGGTGGCCTGCCTGCTGCTCGCCGAGTTGGTTCTCGGCGGCTACCTGGCGATCCGACCAGGCGAGCGCTCTCCACCGCCGCGACCCCGGCCCCCGTCGGTCAGCGTGCGGGGTCTCGAGGTCGGCGACCGCATCCTGCGGACCACCAATGTGGGCGGCTCGCGCGAGCAAGCCCTGCTGACTCGCGTCGCCGCGGACATCGGCCAGTCCATCGACGCCGTCGAGGCCTTCTGGGGTACCGACTGGCCCCGCGACATCGACGTCGTCGCCACCGGCTCACAGCAGCAGTTCGAGGCCAAAGCCGGCGGCGGGTCGGCTGCGCAGTGGGCCGACATCGCGGCGATCGCCGTCGCCGACCGTGTCGATCCGGCTCAGCGGGCGGCACTCGGTCAGCGGATCGTCTTCGCGCCCGGCGCGGCGGGCATGACTGAGCGCGCACTGCGAATTGTGCTGACCCACGAGCTATTTCACTATGCGGCCCGCGCAGATACCGCCATTGATGCACCTCGATGGCTCACCGAAGGCGTGGCCGACTACGTCGCACGGCCGCACAGCCCGCTGCCGGAACTCGCCCCTCCGACGGCCTTGCCGTCCGACGTCGACCTGGCCGGACCGGGGCCGCAGCGGTCGCAGGCCTATGACCGGGCCTGGTTGTTCGCGCTGTTCATCGCCGACACCCGCGGGCCGCCGACGCTGCGCGCGTTCTACCAGGCCGCATGCGGCGACCGGCACACCGATCTGCCTACCGCCGTCCACGACGTGCTCGGCAGCGACGACGCAGAAATAGTCGCCGATTGGCAGCAGTGGCTGAGCCGTCGGCCCACGCGTTGAGCGCCGCGGCGTCAGGCTAGCCTTCGTAGGTGTCCCGGGTCCTGCTGGTAACCAACGACTTTCCGCCCCGGCGCGGCGGCATCCAGTCGTACCTGGTCGATCTGGTCACCCGGTTGGCCGCCACCGGAGAGCACACGCTCACGGTGTACGCGCCGCAGTGGAAAGACGCCGACGCCTTCGACGCCCGCACCGTCGGATATCAGGTCGTGCGGCATCCCGGGACGCTGATGCTTCCGGTACCCACCGTCGACGCCCGGATGCGACGACTGATCGGTGAGCACGGCATCGACACCGTCTGGTTCGGCGCCGCCGCGCCCTTGGGCCTGCTGGCAGGACGCGCGCGCCACGCCGGCGCGAGGCGGGTGCTGGCAAGCACCCACGGCCACGAGGTGGGGTGGTCGATGCTGCCAGGCGCCCGATCGGTGCTGCGCCGGATCGGCGACGACAGCGACGTCGTCACCTACGTCAGCCGTTACACGCGAGGGCGTTTCGCCTCGGCGTTCGGACCCAAAGCCGCACTGGAGCATCTGCCGCCCGGCGTCGACACCGACCGATTCCGGCCGGATCCGGCCAGTCGCACCGAGATGCGTGCCCGATACGGGCTGGGCCAGCGCCCCACGGTGGTGTGCCTGTCCCGGTTGGTGCCGCGCAAAGGCCAGGACATGCTGATCAGGGCGTTGCCCTCGATCAGGCAACGGGTTGACGGAGCCGCGCTGGTGATCGCCGGCGGCGGGCCGTATCTCGACACGCTGCGCGGGCTGGCCGAGCAGTTCGGCGTCACCGATCACGTCATCTTCACCGGCGGCGTTCCGTCCGCCGATCTGCCCGCTTATCACGCGATGGCTGATGTGTTCGCCATGCCATGTCGCACCCGCGGCGCCGGGCTGGACGTCGAGGGGCTCGGCATCGTGTTCCTGGAAGCATCGGCCACCGGAGTGCCGGTCATCGCCGGGTCCTCCGGCGGCGCACCAGAAACAGTGCGGCACAACAAGACTGGGATGGTGGTCGACGGCCGTTCGGTGCGGCAGATCGCCGACGCGGTCAGCGAGTTGCTGGCCGACCCGGATCGCGCCGCCGCGATGGGCGCCGCCGGCCGGGAGTGGATCACCGCGCAGTGGCGCTGGGATGACCTGGCCGGGCGACTGTCCGACCTGATCCTCGGCTAGTCCTTGTCGTAGATCGCCGCGATATCGCCGGCGAACTTCTCGGCGACCACCTTGCGCTTCACCTTCATCGTGGGGGTCAGCTCCCCGGTGTCCTCGGTGAAGTCGACAGGCAGGATGCGGAACTTGCGAATCGACTCCGCATGCGACACAGACAGATTCGCCTGCTTGACAGCCGCGTCGACTTCGGCGAGCAGATCAGGGTCGTTAGCCAGATCTCCTACCGACGCCCCGGCGGGCTTGCCGTTGCGCTGCTTCCAGCCCTCGATGGCCTCGGGGTCGATGGTGATCAGCGCGCCGATGAACGGCTTCGCGTCGCCGACCACCATGGCCTGGCTGATCAGCGGGTGGGACCGCAACTGATCTTCCAAAACGGCTGGGGCGACATTCTTTCCGCCCGCAGTGACGATGATTTCCTTTTTACGGCCGGTGATCGTCAAGAATCCGGCTTCGTCGACGGCGCCCAGGTCGCCGGTCTTGAACCAACCGTCCTCGAAGGACTCGCTGGTGGCCTGGTCGTTGTGCCAGTAGCCGTGGAACACCACGCCGCCGCGCAGCAGCAACTCGCCATCGTCGGCGATGCGGATGCTGTTGCCCGGCAACAGCGTTCCGACTGTGCCGATCTTCAATGCGCTCACCTGGTTGACGGTGATCGCCGCGCTCGTCTCGGTGAGCCCGTAACCTTCGTAGACGGTCAGACCGACGCCGCGGTAGAAGTGGCCCAGCCGGGCGCCCAGCGGAGCGCCGCCGGACACGGATGCGTGGCAGTCACCGCCGAGCGCGGCACGCAGCTTGTGGTAGACGAGCTTGTCGAACACTGCGTGCCTGGCCCGCAGCAGCAGACCCGGACCGCCGCGGTCGAATGCTTCGCTCCAGTCGACCGCGGTCTGCGCGGCCATCTGGAAGATGCGGCCCTTGCCGTCGCTGGCAGCGTTCTGCGCGGCGGTGTTGTACACCTTCTCGAACACCCGGGGTACCGACACCACGACCGTCGGCTTGAAGACCCCGAACATCGGCACGAGATTCTTGATGTCGCTGGTGAATCCGACGACGACCTTGTTGTGGAACGCGCACAATGTCAGCGCACGGGCCAGCACATGGGCCAACGGCAAGAACACCAGTAGCCGCTCACCCTTTTTCAGCAGCGTCGGCAGCACCTCCTTGGTGCCGCGGGTCTCGTAGACCAAGTTCGCATGTGTCAGCTGGCAGCCCTTGGGGCGACCAGTGGTGCCCGAGGTGTAGATCAATGTCGCCGGGTCGTCGCTGCGCAGCGCCTCGACCCGAGCTGTGAGCTCAGCGGGGTCGACCGACGCGCCGGCCTGCCCCAGTTGGTCGAGCGCCTTGGGGCCCGAGCCGTCGATGGGCAGCACCCGACGCAGTTCGGGCAGCTCGCCGGCCAGCGCGGAGATTATCGTCGCGTGGGCGTCCGTCTCGGCGAACGCGAGCACGGCTCCGGAGTCGCTGAGCACCCAGCGCACCTGCTCGGCCGACGACGTCTCATAGATCGGGACGGTGACCGCGCCGGTCGCCAGGATGGCCTGGTCCAGAATCGCCCACTCGTAGCGGGTGGCCGAGAAGATCGCCACCCGGTCACCGGGGCGCACCCCCTCCGCGATCAAACCCAGTGCGGTCGAGCGAATTTGGGCCGCCGCCCGGGCGCACGTCACGTCGGTCCAGGTTCCGTCGACCAGGCGCTGGTAGATCACCGCGTCGGGGTCGTCGCGCTCGTGCTCGAACACCGTGGACACGACGTTGTCGTGCTCGCCAACCGTGAACTCGGCGGGAACAGTTAATTCGCGCACTCTTTTCAGACCTCGCTTCAGTGATTCCAGGCGAATAAGCGAAGGTCAGCCTATCGGTTGACGAGACGGGGTTGCCGGGCCCGTTGACGGGCGGGCGACTCCCGGGTGGAGGTACGCCGCTGGGAGCGTTGTATGTGAAGCTAGTGGCCGTGCACAGCGTTCAAATTGCCGACGAGACGTATGTCGCCGCCGACCCGGCGCGCATCGGCGCCGCGGTGGGTGATCCGTCCAACTGGCGGCGATGGTGGCCCGATCTGCGGCTGGAGGTCACCCAAGATCGCGGGCCGCAGGGCGTTCGATGGGCGGTGGCCGGGCCACTGACCGGCACCATGGAAATCTGGCTCGAGCCGATGCTGGGTGGTGCGCTGCTGCATTACTTTCTGCACGCTGAGCCGTCCGGGGCGGCACCGTCGCAGCTGGCCAAGCTGAACCTCGGGAAAATGACGCACCGGCGTCGGGTCGCGGGGAAGAAGATGGCCTTTGAAGTGAAGACGACACTGGAGAGCGCCCGTCCGGTCGGGGTTTCTCCGGTGCTTGACCAGGCCTGAGTTCCGTCGGGGAGTACCGTTTCTGCGGTGGGCGCAGGCTACGGCCGCTGACCACGCAGATATCCGGCGGGCAGGGGAGCCCAACCCGCGCAGCGCGGAGAAGGAAGCAATCAGGTGGCGGAGAAGACCTCCCAGACGATCTATATCGACGCCGACCCCGGCACGGTGATGGACGTGATCGCCGACATCGGCTCCTATCCGAATTGGGTGACGGAATACAAGGAGGCCGAGGTGCTCGAATCCGACACCGCCGGCAACCCGAAGGTGGCCCGGCTGTTGCTGGACACCAGTGTCCTCAAAGACACCCTGGTGCTGTCCTACAAGTGGCCCAAGGACCGTAAATCAGTGAGCTGGTCGCTGGTCTCCAGTTCGTTGCTCAAATCCTTGGATGGCGTATATCGGTTGGCGCCCAAGGGATCTGGAACCGATGTGACCTACGAACTCACGGTCGATCTGGCGATTCCGATGATCGGCCTGCTCAAGCGCAAAGCCGAGCGCAGGTTGACCGACACCGCATTGAAGGATCTGAAGAAACGAGTCGAGGCTGAGTGAGTCTGGGTGAATCGGTAACGCCCTCCTCATCTCGGATCAGTCTTTTCGTCGGCAAGGGTGGGGTAGGGAAGTCCACATTGGCGGCCGCGACGGCCGTTCATGAAGCGCGCGCCGGTGAGCGGGTGCTGCTGGTCTCCACCGACCAGGCGCACTCGCTGGGCGACGTACTGGGTGTGACCGTCGCGCCGAACGGTCACCGCGACGCCGTGCGGGTGATGGCCGATCTTGAAACCGGTTCCCTGGACGCGTTGGCGATGGACACCTTGGCGCTGCTCGAGGCTCGCTGGCGGACCGTGGTCGAGACACTCGGCCGTCGTTTCCCCGAATCAGATCTGGAAGATATTGCGCCGGAAGAACTTTCGGCGCTGCCCGGTATCCAGGAAGTGCTCGGCCTGCACGAGGTCGGGGAGCTGGCCGGGTGCGGGCAGTGGGATCACCTGGTGGTCGACTGCGCGTCGACCGCCGACGCGTTGCGGATGCTGACTCTGCCGGCCACGTTCGCCCTTTATGTCGAGCGGGCATGGCCGCGCCACCGTCGGCTTTCCGCCGGCGCCGACGACATGCGTTCCACCGCCGTGGTGGAGTTGTTGGAACGCATGAGTGCCAGCGTCGAACAGCTCAGCGCGCTGCTGAGCGACGGGACACGAGTGGGCGCGCACCTGGTGCTCACCGCGGAGCGGGTGGTGGCGGCCGAAGCAATCCGGACAATCGGTTCGCTGGCATTGATGGGTGTGCGCGTCGAGGAATTAATCGTCAACCAGATCCTGATGCAAGATGATTCGTACGAATACCGCAACCTGCCGGCACATCCGGCTTTCGACTGGTATTCGGATCGAATCAGTGAGCAGCGGATCGTGCTCGACGAACTCGATGCCGCGATCGGTGATGTGGCGCTGGTCCTCACCCCCCATCTGGCCGGCGAGCCGATCGGGGCCAAAGCGCTCGCCGAACTGCTGGACAGTGCGCGCCGACGGGACGGATCGGCGCCCCCGGGGCCGCTGCGCCCGGTGGTGGATCTGGAATCCGGCTCTGGACTGCAGTCCGTCTACCGTTTGCGGCTAGAGTTGCCCCACATCGATTCCGGCGCGCTTAGCCTGGGCCGGGTCGGCGACGATCTGATCGTCGGTGCCGGCGGGATGCGACGCAGAGTTCGACTGGCGTCCGTCCTGCGGCGATGCACAGTGCTGGACGCGCATCTTCGTGGCGGCGAATTGACGGTGCGATTTCGACCTGACCCGGAGGTGTGGCCAAAATGATGAGGAGCGGCGCTGATGGATGAGGCGCACTCCGACATCGGGCCGGAGCTTCGCAAGCTCGCACAGAAGATCCTCGACCAGATCGACCCGGCGGTCCGCCTGGCGGCGGCAGCCATGGTCGGCGATGGGCCCGGCACCGGCAAATGTCAACAGGTGTGGTGTCCGGTGTGCGCGCTGGCCGCGATCGTCAGCGGAGACGAACATCCGCTCCTGACCGTGATCGCCGAGCACAGCGTCACCCTGCTGGCGGTGATCCGGGCGATCGTCGACCAAGTCGACCGGCCGACGCCGCAGCCACCTGCCGGCCCGCCGAGTGGTGGTGGCGCCGAAGAGGGCACGGAGGAACCGGTGCCGACGAGTCGGTACCAGCCCATCACCGTCACCGTCGAGGACTAGCAGCGGCGAATTCCTACCACATCGATCGACTGGCGGCGGAGTGTTAGCGAGTCGCAAGTGTCATGTGGTCGCACACACACTCCATGGGTACTCTTGGCGCTGAACACTGTTGGCGCGGCTGAGAAGGAGGCTCCATGGCGTACTGGCTTTTGAAGTACATCTTCCTCGGCCCGTTGCTCGCCATCCTCGGCCGGCCGAAAATCGAAGGACTGGAATATGTCCCACAGTCCGGTCCGGCGATTCTGGCCAGCAACCATCTGGCGGTGATGGACAGCTTCTACCTGCCGCTGGTGGTGCGGCGCCGGATCACGTTCCTGGCCAAGTCGGAATACTTCACCGGAACCGGTTTCAAGGGCTGGCTGAGCCGATGGTTCTTCACCGCCGTCGGCCAGGTGCCGATCGACCGCAGTAGCGCCGACGCAGCTCAGGGCGCGCTGGACACCGCCGAGCGAGTTCTGGGGGAAGGCAAGTTGCTCGGCATGTATCCCGAAGGCACGCGCTCGCCCGACGGTCGGCTCTACAAGGGCAAGACCGGGTTGGCGCGTCTGGCGCTGGAGACCGGCGTCCCGGTGATTCCGGTCGCGATGATCGGCACCAACAAAGTGAACCCGCCCGGAACCTCGATGCTCCGGTTCAGCAAAGTCACCGTTCGCTTCGGTAAGCCGATGGACTTCTCCCGGTTCGAAGGGCTGGCGGGCAACCGCTTCATCGAACGCGCCGTCATCGACGAAGTGATCTACGAACTGATGGGTCTGTCCGATCAGGAATATGTCGACATATATGCCGCAACACTGAAAAACGGCAGCGGCGATACGCCATTGGGAAAAGAACCGCCGTCTCGGATTCCTGAGACGGCGGCCGGGTAGCGGTTTTACGCAGTGATCAGCTGACGGCTGACACCGGCGCGGGTGTCTTCGACGCGCGGGGTGCAGTCGCGGCGGAACCGCGGACGGCGACGGCAGCGCCGGCGGCGACGATGGTCGCCAGCGCCCACCACAGGTATGACGCACCGACCAATTGACGCCACCACGAAGCGGTGACCTCGTGATGCTTGGGCATCAGGTCGATCGGCGTCCAGACCATGACGGCCACCCCGGCCGCGCTGACGAAAGCCAGCGCGATGTTGCGCCGGCGCCAGGCCAGCACCGATGTGACCAGCACCGTCGGCAGCATCCATACCCAGTGGTGCGACCAGGACACCGGCGATACCGCCAGCCCGAACAGGGCGATGCAGATCACCGCCAGCACCGGCTCGTCGGCGCGTAACGCCCGACGCGCCGCCCACACCGTCAGCGCCAGCACCAGGAAGCAGGCCAGGACCCACGGCAGGAATCGTTGATGCTCGTCGAGTCCCAGCCGTGCCAGCGTGCCGGCGATGTTCTGGTTGGTGTTCAGGCTCGCCGATCCGATCCGATCGGTGTTGCGCACGGTGTGCGTCCAGTACTCCCACGAGTCCTGCCAGGCCAGCGCGAAGCCGGCCGCGATCGCGCCAACGACGGAGGCCAGCGAGGTGAGGACGGCGCGGCGGTCCCGGCGCAGCAGGAAGTACAGCAGGAACACCGCCGGGGTGAGCTTGAGCGCGATGCCCAGCCCCAGCAGCAGCCCGCGCGGCCACGGCGTGCGACGCGGCACACACTCGGCGATCACCAGCGTCATCAGCACGACATTGATCTGGCCGAAGGCGAAGTTGGCCTTGATCGGCTCGAGGTAGAGCGATGCCCAGGCCACGATCAGCGCGGTCAACCACCACCGGCGCAACCACGCTGGTCCGGGCACCACACGGGTGGAGGTCCAGACGTCGAGCCCGGTCAGCACGATCATCGTGGAGACCAGCAGCAGCGCCAGCGTGATCAGCGTGATGGTGACGCTGGCGGCCGGCATACCCAACCAGGCGAACGGAGCGAAGAAGACCGCGGCCAGCGGGGGATAGGTGAACGGCAGGTTCAAGCCGATCGGGGTGTGGAACTTGGCGTCGTGGCCGTACAGCGGATGGCCGTCCAGCCAGGCCTGGCCGCCCATGCGGTAGACGTCGATGTCGATCCGGTACGGCGTGGTCCCGATCAGCCGCCACCCGGCATAGCCCAGCGCCGCCAGTGCCGGCAGCTGAAGCAGCAACCAGCAGGCGTTTCGCCAGCTGTTCGGCTGCGCGGTGGCCACCTGCCCGCGCGAACTGCCCGCGTCGGGCGAGCGCCATCTAGTCATGTCGGTGACCAGCCTATCGGTGCCAGCGCGCCAGTCGGTGTCGTGGACGGCCATCGGCGCCAAGTACGCGTAGCTTTTTTAACGTGCTGCACTGGTTCGAACACGACATCATGGGTCGCGGCCGACTACCGCTGCTGTGTTGTCTGATCGCCTTCATCCTCACCTTTTTCGTGACGCGGACCTTCGTGCGCCTGATCCGCCGTCGCAAAGGCCTTGGCGGGACGCCTCGATGGTGGGAGCCGCGCAACATCCACATCGGGTCCAAGCACATCCACCACGTGGTGGTCGGCGTCGTGCTGGTGATGATCTCCGGCATCACGCTGGTGACGCTGTCGGTCAACGGAAACGAGCCCGAATTCACCGCCACAGCAATCATTTTCGGTATCGGCGCCGCGCTGGTGCTCGACGAATACGCGCTGATCCTGCACCTGTCCGATGTCTACTGGGAGGAGGACGGGCGGACGTCGGTGGATGCGGTCTTCGCGGCGATCGCGGTGGGCGGGCTGCTGGTTCTGGGACTGCACCCGCTGATGTTCTTCCTCAGCCTGTGGCAAGACACCACCCATTCGGTGGTGCTGCGAGCCGGGGTGGTGTTCGCGATGGCGTTGACGCTGCCGCTGGCGGTGCTGGTGGTGCTCAAGGGCAAGGTCTGGACGGGCCTGATCGGCATGTTCTTCGTCCCGTTGCTGTTCATCGGCGCGATCCGGTTGTCCCGCCCGCAGGCCCCGTGGGCCCGCTACCTCTACATGACCCGGCTGAACAAGATGAGCCGCGCGCTGCAACGCGAACGCAAGCTACGGCGCCCGGTGGTGCGGGCCAAGCTGTGGCTGCAGTACACCATCGCCGGCACGCCACGGGTACCGTCCCATCGCATGGTCGATGCGCAGCTGGATCGCGAGGTGCATCCAGCACCACCGCCGGAGCAGGTGCCGAGCGTGCTCGCCACCGGGTTCGGTGTGGGGTAGCCGGCGGTGCGCTATTTCTACGACACCGAATTCATCGACGACGGCTACAACATCGAGCTGATCTCGATCGGCGTGGTCGCCGAAGACGACCGCGAATATTACGCCATATCAACCGAATTCAATCCGGATCGAGCCGGAAGCTGGGTGCGCGCCAATGTGCTGCCGAAGCTGCCGCCACCGGCCTCGAAGCTGTGGCGTTCGCGCGCGCAGATCCGCGCCGACTTGGAGAGCTTCTTCGATGTCGACGGCGACGAGCCGATCGAGCTGTGGGCCTGGGTCGGCGCCTATGACCATGTGGCGCTGTGCCAACTGTGGGGCCCGATGACCCACCTTCCGCCCGCGATACCGCGTTTCACCCACGAGTTGCGCCAGCTCTGGGAGGAGCATGGCAGCCCTCGGATGCCGCGACGGTCGGAGAATGTGCACGACGCCCTGGTCGACGCTCGTGACCAGCGGACGCGATATCAGGTGATCACCTCGGTGAACGACGGGCGGTAGCTCGGTCTATTCGCATCGGCCCTGATAGCGGCCGGATTGGGGGCGTGCGCAGCCCGGTTACCATAGACAGGTGAACTGGACCGTCGACGTACCGATCGAGCAGCTCCCGTCGCTGCCTCCGCTGCCGGAGGAGCTACGGGCCCGCCTGGACGCCGCGCTGGCCAAGCCGGCCGCGCAGCAGCCGAGCTGGACGCGCGAGCAGGTCGAGCCGCTGCGGAAGGTGCTGGAAAGTGTGCCGCCGATAACGGTGCCGTCGGAAATCGTACGGCTGCAGGAGATGCTGGCCCAGGTCGCCCGCGGCGAGGCGTTCATGCTGCAGGGCGGCGACTGCGCGGAGACCTTCGTCGACAACACCGAGCCGCACATCAAGGGCAATATCCGCACCCTGCTGCAGATGGCGGTGGTGTTGACCTACGGCGCCAGCGTGCCGGTGCTCAAGGTGGCCCGCATCGCCGGGCAGTACGCCAAACCGCGTTCGGCCGACCTCGACGCCTTGGGGCTGCGCTCCTACCGCGGTGACATGGTCAACGGATTCGCTCCGGATGCCGCGGTGCGCGAGCACGACCCGTCGCGGCTGGTGCGGGCCTACGCCAACGCCGGCGCGGCGATGAACCTGGTGCGCGCGCTGACTTCGTCGGGTCTGGCGTCGCTGCACCTGGTGCACGACTGGAACCAGGAGTTCGTCCGGACCTCGCCCGCCGGTGCGCGTTACGAGGCGCTGGCCTCCGAGATCGACCGGGGCCTCAAGTTCATGAGCGCCTGCGGGGTGGCCGACCGCAACCTGCAAACCGCCGAAATCTACGCCAGCCACGAAGCTTTGGTGCTCGATTACGAGCGCGCCATGCTGCGACTGTCTTCGGAAGAGGATGGCGAGCCGCAACTGTATGACCTGTCGGCCCACTACCTGTGGATCGGCGATCGCACTCGGCAGCTCGACGGCGCGCACATCGCGTTCGCGGAGGTGATCGCCAACCCGATCGGCGTCAAGATCGGGCCGTCGACGACGCCGGACCAGGTCGTCGAATACGTCGAGCGCCTCGACCCGCACAACAAGCCGGGCCGGCTGACATTGGTGAGCCGAATGGGCAACAACAAGGTGCGTGAGCTGTTGCCGCCGATCATCGAGAAGGTACAGGCGACCGGCCATCAGGTGATCTGGCAGTGCGATCCCATGCACGGCAACACCCATGAGTCGTCCACCGGCTACAAGACGCGGCACTTCGACCGGATTGTCGACGAGGTGCAGGGATTCTTTGAGGTGCACCGCGCGCTGGGTACCTACCCCGGCGGCATCCATGTCGAGATCACCGGCGATAACGTCACCGAGTGTCTCGGTGGCGCTCAAGACATTTCGGACAGCGATCTAGGCGGACGCTACGAAACAGCGTGCGACCCCAGGCTGAACACCCAGCAGTCGCTGGAGCTGGCGTTCCTGGTCGCCGAGATGCTGCGCGACTGAGGTGGCGACCCGCTTCGCCCGGCTCTGCCGCGCTCGCGATCGCCACGGCGATTAGAGCAATCCGCCGACGTTGCTGCCGACGGTCCACGCCGCGGCGGCAACCATCCCGGTGACCGACAACACGATCGCGATCCAGATCAGCACCATGCGCCGGGCATGCTGGCGTTCGAGGGTGAACTCGATCAGGTCGATACCGGCGAATTGCCCTGGTAATTGCTGGAATTCCCGCGGGTCGCGAGTCAGCTGACGAGTCGGCTGATGGAGCGGCGGACGTGCAGCGGGTGGCTGGCGCAGATCGGCCGTGCGGTTGTGGTCTCTGGTCCGATTCTCGTCGACCTGACTGAAGTGCGTCGCGGCTGAGCGATGTTGTGCCGAATTGCGCGGCGAGGGCACCCGAAATTCTGGAAGGTGCAACTCCGCGACGATCGCGTCCAATTCCGCACCCATGTCCTGCGCGTCGGCATAACGGTTGGCGGGATCGCGGGCCGTCGCACGCTCGACCAGATCATCGAACTGCGAAGGCACTCCGCTGATCACGCTGCTCGGTAGCGGAACGTCGGTGTCCAGACGCTGATAGGCGACCGACAATGCGGTGTCACCGGAGAACGGCGTCTGCCCGGTCAGCAGCTCATAGGCGACGATCCCCACGGCGTAGACATCGCTGCGCGGGCCGGCATTTCCGTCTTTGACCTGTTCGGGGGACAGGTAGGCCGCGGTACCGAGAATGACACTGGTGGAGGTGATTCCGGCCTCCGCGACGGCGCGCACCAGCCCGAAGTCGACGATTTTGACGTCGCCCTCGTCGGAGATCAACACGTTCTCGGGTTTGACGTCGCGGTGCACGAGGCCGGCGCGATGCGCGGCGGCCAACCCGCCCAGCACCGGCCGCAGCACCGCGGCGACCGCGTGCGGCGGCATCGGTCCGCGCTCGGCGAGCAGTTCGCGCAGCGTGCCGCCCTCGACAAGCTCCATCACCAGAAACGGATGTCGGGCGTCCAGGCCTTGGTCGTAGACCGCGACGAGCCCGGGATCCTTGAGCCTGGCCACGCTGCGGGCCTCGAGTTGAAAGCGGGTCAGGAACTGCTGATCGCCGGAGTAGCGGGAATCCATCACCTTGAGCGCGACTGGTCGATCCAACCGGGTGTCGAGGCCGCGGTAGACCGTCGAGGTGCCACCGGTGGCGATCTTGGTCGCGACGCGATAGCGCCCGTCCAGTAATGCCCCCTCGAGGGGGTCTTCGCTCGCCGCAGCAGTCACGCGCCCATCGTAGGCGGCGGCGTGCGGCGGACACCGATACCAACACTGCGTGAGCCCGAACAAGATCGCCGGCGGCCTTACACTGTTTCGGTGAGCAGGATTCCGACTGGGGACGATGTTCTCGACCCCGACGAACCGACCTACGATCTGCGCGACGTCGCCAACTTGCTCGGGGTGGCGGTGACCAAAGTGCAGCAGCATCTCAAGGAAGGCCACCTCGTCGCGGTGCGCCGCAATGGTGACGTCGTGGTGCCGCAGATTTTCTTCACCAGCACCGGCGAAGTCGTCAAAAGCCTGCCGGGCTTGCTGGTGGTTCTGCGCGACGGCGGCTACCGCGATACCGAGATCGTGCGCTGGCTGTTCACCCCCGATCCGTCGCTGACCGTGACGAGAGACGGTTCACCCGAGGCACTCAGCAACGCCCGCCCGATCGACGCGCTGCACGCGCATCAGGCCCGCGAAGTGCTACGGCGCGCGCAGGCTATGGGGTACTGACAGTCTGGTCGGCCGGTTCGGGCGGGGACTCGGATCGGTTGAGCGTGCGCCAGGCGAATAGAGCCACCCCGGTGGCCAACAGCACGTGCGGCCAGGAGTACATGCCATGGGCGCCATCGGGTTTGAAGATGACCATGATCCACGTGGAGAACGCCGCGATCGCGGCCACCGCGCGCCGTGACTGGGCAAGCGGGGCGATGACCGCCAACGGCCAGGAGTAGTACCACGGTAGGGCGGCCGGCGCGAACAGCACCACAACGAGCATCACCCATGCGATCCCGGCGAGCGCCTGGCGGTCGTCGTGGCGGAACCGCCACCACAACAGCGGTAGTGCGATTGCGATGATCACGATCCCCACGGCACGGGTAACCTGCAGCGCCCCATAGAAATTCACCGCGAACAGCGCATGGCCGAGATTCGCGGTCGCCGTCGGAATGCTCAGCCAGTTGATGATCTTCACTGAGCCGGCCAGCGCGGGCAGCCAGCCCAGTCCCACCCCGGCCACCCCGGAAAGTACCGCGAACACCGCGATGAAGATCAATACCGACGCGCCCGCGGCCACCGAAAAGGCCTGCAGCGGCCGGTATCCGCGCCGGTCACGCAGATGGCGCATCCACACCCAGACCATGAATGGCAGGGCCAGCCCGGCGGTGGCCTTGACTGCCGTCCCGACGGCGATCACGGCGATGCCGGCGAGATGGCGCCGGTCGAAGGTGAGTGCGATGCCTGCGGCCATCAGGCCCACCATCAGCATCTCGTTGTGCACGCCGCCCATCAGATGGATGATCACCAGCGGGTTGAGTACGCAGATCCACAGCGCGATCGGCACATTCGCGCCGACATGCCGTGCGATGCGCGGCGTCGCCCAGATCAGCAATGCCAAGCCGGGCAGCATGCACAGCCGCAGCAGCATCGTCCCGACGATCACATGGTTGCCGACCAGCATCGTCACCAGCCGGCCGATCATGATGAACGCCGGACCGTAGGGGGCGGTGGTGATGGTCCAGATCGGACTGACGTTGTCCAGCAGGGCATTCGGATTGTCGATCGGCCCGACCGCGTAAGGATCCAGTCCGTCGCGCAGCAGCGCACCCTGAGCCAGATACGAGTAGGTATCGCGACTGAAGAGGGGCACCGACAGCAATAGCGGCGCCAGCCAGAACGCGGCGCTGGCGACCATGATGAATTGGTCTGCGGCGCCGGCAAGTGCACGTCGGCCCAGCCACAGCCACGCGCTCAGCATCAACGTGACGCCGATCCACAGCACGATCGAGGACAGCACCAGCCCGTGGCCGTAGCGCAGCCAGGACAGGTGCAACGTCTCCAGCAGCGGATCGTGCTGCTTGGTGCTGCCGGCCCCGAGTCCGCCCGTGGTGATCAAGACCGCGCCCAGGCAGCCCAGCAGCGCCGGCCGGCCATCGGCGGTGGCGGCGAATTTCCGTAGCCGTGAAAGTAGCTGTGGCGCAGCGTTACCCGACGCCGGGGCCGTAGTGGGAATGGACATGGGTGTCAGGCGGACCGGTTGGCGGCCAGCGTGGCGAGATCGGATAGGCCGGTCTTGGCCACGTCATAGATCGGTGCGTCGGCCACCAAGTCCAGCGCTTGCCGGGTCAACGCCGCGATCTGTTCCTCGACCGCGGCCAGGGCTCCGACCCGGTCGATCACGTCGCACAGTTCGCGAACCTGCGCGTCGCTCAAGTCCGTGCCGACCGAGCTGCGTAACAGCTTGGCGGCGGCGATATCGGATGCATCGGCCAACTCCATCGCGGTCGCCAGCAGCACGGTGCGCTTGCCGGATCGCAGATCGTCTCCGGACGGCTTGCCGGTCACGGCCGGATCGCCGAACACGCCCAGCACGTCGTCGCGTAACTGAAACGCGACGCCCAGCTGATTGCCGACCTCGTGGAAAAGCGCCTGCACGTCGGGCCGATCAGCCGCCGCGGCGGCCCCCAGCTGCAACGGACGCGAGACCGTATAAGAAGCGGTCTTGTACGTGTTGACGGCCATCGCCGAGGCGATCGACTCGGCGGCGCTGGCCTCGGCCACGATGTCGAGATACTGGCCGCCGAGCACCTCGGTGCGAATGTCGGCCCAGACCCGGCGCACCCGTCTGCCGGCATCGCGCGGCAGGTCGACGTCGGCGACGATGTCGTCGGCCCAGGCCAGCGCCAGGTCGCCGAGCAGGATCGCCGCCGAAATCCCGAACTGATCGGCCGGACCGCGCCAGCCGCGTTCGCGGTGTAAGGCGGCGAACCGGATGTGCGTGGTGGGCCGGCCGCGTCGAGTCGCCGAGCTGTCGATCACATCGTCGTGCACCAGCGCCGAGGCGTGCAGCAGTTCCAGCGCCGCGAACAACAGCAGCGCCTGCTCATCGGCGTCCTCGTTCGACACGGCCCGCCAACCCCAGTAGGCGAAGGCCGGGCGCAGTCGCTTGCCGCCGCCGAGGACGAAATCCTCGAGGCCGGCCGTCAGCGCGTCGTAGTCGCTTCCGATGTGGGCGGCCTCGACTCGCCGGTCGCGCAAATACCTGCGTAGCTGGTCGATGGCGGCGTCGGCCAGTTCGACGGTTGCCGCTGCTCCTGCGCTCAGCGCAACACCTCTTCCCGGTTCGGCGGAGATCATGGCCCGGTAAGTCTATTCGGCGCGGCATTGTCCAGCGGGTTTTGTGAGCCCCAGGTCGGACCTGCGGCGCGATCGACCGTCGCCGGACAGCGGCGCCGACGGCCTCACTATGCTGTCTCCAGATGCGTGCCGCGGGCCGCCTGGCCAGCACCGCTCCCGGGCCGACGCGGGTTCGCGGCACCTGACTGCTGCGGCGGGGACTAGTCGTTGAATGAGGAGCAGCTCGTTGACTTTGAACACCATCGCGCTTGAGTTGGTACCGCCGAACGTTGATCGCGGCACGGAGCAAGCTCTCGAGGACGCTCACAAAGTGCTGCAGCTCGCGGCGAAATCCGGGATCGAAGGCCGGATCGGGCACGTGATGATGCCCGGGTTGATCGAAGAAGACGACGACCGGCCGATCGAGATGAAGCCCAAGCTGGACGTGCTGGACTTCTGGTCGACGATCGGGCCCGAAATGCCCGGCGTACGCGGATTGTGCAGTCAAGTCACGGCTTTCATGGACGAATCGGCGCTACGCCGGCGACTCGGCAATCTCGTCGAAGCCGGGATCGACGGCATCGTTTTCGTCGGTGTTCCGCGCACGATGGCCGACGGTGAGGGCTCCGGCGTCGCACCGACCGACGCCTTATCGATCTACCGAGAGCTGGTGGACAACCGCGGAGTGATTCTGATCCCTACCCGCGAGGGTGAGACGGGCCGGCTGAATTTCAAGTGCACTCAGGGCGCCACCTTCGCGCAGACGCAGCTGCTGTATTCCGATGCCATCGTGGGTTTTTTGACCGACTTCGCAAAGGAGACCGACCACCGGCCGGAGATCCTGTTGGGCTTCGGCTTCGTGCCGAAGCTCGAGGAGAAGATCGGCTTCATCAACTGGCTGATCCAGGACCCGGGCAACGCCGCCGTCGCCGAGGAGCAGGCGTTCGTCACGACACTGGCGAACACCGAACCGGTGCAACGGCGCAAGCTGACTCTGGACCTGTACAAGCGGGTGATCGACGGTGTCGCCGACCTGGGCTATCCCCTGAGCGTCCATCTCGAAGCCACCTACGGCAATTCCGCGCCCGCGTTCGAGACGTTCGCCGAGATGCTGGATTACTGGTCGCCCACGGGCTGACCGCGGCAGCGGACGTCGGTCAGCTGGACGGCGGGTCGCTCGGCTCGGCAACCCGCGGTGAGCGGTCGCGGGTGTACCAGGCCAGCCCGACCACGGCGCCGGCCACCGCGAGCGACGCCAAGGCCAGCCACAACGCCGCCCCCTCAAATGAGCGGGTGCTCGGATCGGTGTAGCGGGCCTGAGCGCTGAGCAGGCTCACCACGCCGGGTTTCAGTTTCCACTGCACGGTCTGCTCATCGACGCGATCGCCGTTGGTGGAGGTCACCGCTCCCGGAAACGCGACGGACAACTCCACGTCGGCGTCGGGATCGTTGAGCGACGTCAGATCCGCGCGTCCTTCCAGGATCACCAGGTCGCCGGCTCGGCGCAGCGACAGATTCACCCCTTGGGCGTCGGAATTCATCCGCGCGAGCTCCGGCAGTTCAGCGAACGTCAGGTCGGAGAACGTAGCCTGCGAGCCCACGTAGCCGTCGTGGTCGTATTTGGAGACCGCGACCTTCTGGCCGAAGGTCAGATTGGGATCCAGCTGCGGACCGTTGTCCTTGTCATTGCGCGGTTTGGCCGCCGCGATGATGTCGCCGGACACCAGGTCGTCGGGGGAGATGGTGATCGATGCCTTGATCCGCACGCAGCCGGCGAGTATGGGTATCACCAGCAGAAGCAATGCGAACGCCTTGATGCGGCGGATCCCCAGCCGCGCCGTGAAACCCCGGGATGAGAGCTGTATACCGCTGGCGCGCACCAGGTCATCGTGCCAGACCGCGTCGGCTCCGGTGCCACTACAGCGGCAGCGCTCGCCCCAGGATGGCGAATGCCCGTGGGTCGCCGGTGAAGTGGTAGCCGCGGATGACGTCGATGAAGCCCAGCCGCCGGTAGAGCCGCCAGGCTCGATTGGCCTCGCCGTTGGTCTCCGGCGTCGACAGCAACACATTGGCTTCGCTGCGTTCCGAAAGCAGCCGCCGGGCCAGCGCCTCGCCAAGGCCGCGGCCCTGCGCCCGAGGATGAATGTGCAGCTCGGTCAGCTCGAAATAGCTGGTCACCAGCTTGTCGATCTCGGGGTCGGGGAAGCCGCTGCGCTGCAGACCCGCCACCACCTGCTGCTGCCACCACTGATCAGGTGCGCCGCAATACCCGTAGGCGACGCCCAACAGCGGTGCGTCGCTCAGCTCGGCGGACGACGGCTCCACCCCAGCCGGCGCGTCGACTTCGACCGCTGCCACGGCTTGCCAGCCGCGTCGCCGGGTGTGTTCGAGCCACATCGCGGCGCGCTGATTCTCGGTGCCGGGCGGATAGCGCATGGCGTCCACGTACACGGCCAGGGCATCGGAAAGCCGTCGCTGCATGTCCTGCGGCGGCAGGTTGATGAGGAAAGTCACCAACGTGCGGTCTCCTCAGTCGTCGTCAGTCGTGCAGTGTGGTGCGCCATCCCATTATCGGGCGCGGTGCCACAGCGTCGATCACCGACCGGTCGCAAGTACAATCAGCGGGCGAAGCGGTGGTAAGGCGCAGATGGACCTCGTATCATTCTTCTTAGTTATCCCCGCAGCGCGCGCACGCGTGCTATCGGTATTTACGTGACAGGGTTTCGGCAAGGAGGGACTGATGCCACTCTCCGATCATGAGCAGCGGATGCTCGACCAGATCGAGAGCGCTCTCTATGCCGAGGACCCCAAGTTCGCCTCGAGCGTTCGGGGCGGCGGTTTGCGGGCGCCGACGGCGCGGCGACGGTTGCAGGGCGCGGCGCTTTTTGTTCTCGGACTTGCGATGTTGGTCTCCGGTGTGGCGTTTAAGGCCACCATGATCGGAACATTCCCGGTCCTGTCGGTGGTCGGCTTTGTGGTGATGTTCGCCGGTGTGGTGTTTGCCATCACCGGTCCGCGCCTCGCCGGACGAGGTGAGCGTCCGGGATCCGCGTCTGCGGCACGTCAGCGCCGCGGCAAAAACACCGGGTCGTTCACCAGTCGGATGGAAGACCGGTTCCGTCGCCGCTTCGAGGAGTAGCGCGCGGGACGCACTAAGGGCAGCCAGTCGGCTGCCTTTTTTTGTGCTCCACTGAAGGCCGCGTTCCGGCCCAGGTCGACCAGGGCGCCCCACTACGCCCCACTTTCGGCGATAACCACAGCTCAAGCCACTTTTTGTTAGACCGTTCCGGTGCTGCCGCAAGCCCGTGTGGACCGCATAGTGGCCGAGAACCTGCAGAAATGACACCACGTGGTGACATTCGTGTCGTTAAATGGAGCGATGTGGGGGATTGTGGGGTATCGTGGCGGAAGTCGAAAGGCGTGGAGGTAGCCAGATGTTTCTCGGCACCTACACGCCAAAGCTCGACGACAAAGGGCGGCTTACATTGCCCGCCAAGTTCCGCGATGCGCTGGCAGGGGGGTTGATGGTCACCAAGAGCCAAGACCACAGCCTCGCCGTCTATCCGCGAACGCAATTCGAGGAACTCGCCCGTAAAGCCAGCAAGACGTCGCGCAGCAACCCCGAGGCGCGGGCGTTCCTGCGCAACCTGGCTGCCGGCACCGACGAACAACACCCCGACGCACAAGGCCGGATCACTTTGTCGGCCGACCACCGCCGTTACGCGAACCTCTCCAAGGACTGCGTCGTCATCGGATCGATTGAGTACCTGGAGATTTGGGACGCGGCGGCATGGCAGCAGTATCAAGAAACCCACGAAGAGAACTTCTCCGCAGCCAGCGATGAAGCACTCGGCGACATTATCTGAGGCGCGCGCCCGTGCAACGTGGCCTCTGTCCGAACCGACCCTGACGTACTTCCCCGACGCCAGGCTCGTGCAATCGGACAGGGACCTCGATGCAACGGCCGCGCGGCCGACGACTTACCTTGCCGCCCAGCGCATCTCACGTCGAGAAGGTGTCCACATGCCTGACGCCACCGGTGGTTTCGGCCATGTACCCGTGTTGCTCGATCGCTGCTTCGAATTGCTGTACCCTGCCTTGACCCGCCACCACGCCGACGGATCGGGCGCGGTGCTCATCGACGGGACCGTCGGTGCCGGCGGGCACGCCGAGCGTTTCCTCACCGAACTGCCCGGACTGCGGCTGATCGGTGTCGACCGCGACCCGACCGCGCTGGACATCGTTCGTACCCGCCTCTCGCGATTCGCCGATCGGCTCACCCTGGTGCAAACCCGGTACGACGACATCGAGACGGCGCTGGCCGAATCGGGTTACGGATCAACCGAATCCGTCGACGGCATGCTTTTCGACCTTGGTGTCTCGTCCATGCAACTCGACCGTGCCGAACGGGGCTTCTCCTACGCGCAGGATGCGCCGCTGGACATGCGGATGGACCCCACCGCGCCGCTGACCGCCGCCGAGATCCTCAACACCTACGACGCGGCCGCCTTGAGCGATATCCTGCGTCGCTACGGCGAGGAGAAGCTGGCCCGCCGCATCGCGACGCACATCGTCCGGCGGCGCGCGCACTCACCGTTCACCTCGACCGCGGAGCTGGTAGAGGTGATCTACCAAGCAGTTCCGGCGCCGGCCCGCCGGACTGGTGGACATCCCGCGAAGCGGACGTTCCAGGCCTTACGTATTGCGGTCAACAGCGAACTGGATGCGTTGAGCGACATGCTGCCTGCCGCACTGGACGCGCTGGCTGTCGACGGGCGCATCGTCGTGATGGCATACCAGTCGCTCGAAGACCGCATCGTCAAGCGAGCGTTCGCCGATGCGACGACCTCGAGCAGTCCGACCGGACTACCGGTCGAATTACCCGGACACGCAGCGCGATTCACGTTACTGACCCGCGGGGCCGAACGCGCTGACGACGCGGAAGTCCAGCGAAATCCGCGCAGTGCCGCGGTGCGATTACGTGCCGTCCAACGGGTGCAATCGAAATCAGACGCAGCGAGGAGAGGAGGCTCATGAAAGCCAAGCGCCCAGCGCAACCGCCAAGCGCCGGCGAACGGCGCGCCGGCCAGTCGAGTGCTTCCCGGAAGTCGGGTCAGCGAGCCGCCGACTCGACGCCCGCGCGTCGCAACCGCACCCGTACCGGAAAGCCCACTGCGCCGGCCCGTGAGCCGCGCACGTCGCGCTCCGCACCACAGACCACGCCGGTCGCCCGTCCGGTCGAGCGGCCAGCCCGCGCGAAGAGCGCGACCCAGGCCAAGGCCCGGGCCAAGGCGCGGAAAGCCAAGGCTCCTAAAGTCGTCCGGCTGCCGCTGCGCGAGCGCCTGATCAGCAAGCTGACGTCGATAGATATTCGGCCGCGCACCCTGGCGGCCAAGGTCCCGTTCGTCGTGCTCGTGATCGGCTCGCTCGGCGCCGGACTCGCTCTCACGCTGTGGCTGTCCACCGACGCCGCAGAGCGGTCCTATCAGCTCGGCAGCGCCCGTCAGCGCACCGAATTGCTGCAGCAGGAAAAGGAAGCCCTCGAGCGCGACGTGCAGCAGGCGCAGTCCGCGCCCGCGTTGGCCGAGGCGGCTCGTGGTCTGGGCATGATCCCGACCCGCGACACGGCGCATCTGGTTCAGGACCCCGCCGGAAACTGGGTAGTGGTGGGCACCCCCAAACCGGCCCAGGGTGTTCCGCCGCCGCCACTGAACAGCAAGCTGCCGGAAGAAAAGCCGATGTCCCCACAGGCTCCGCCGGCCAATGCGGTCGAGGTCCCCGCACTTGTACTGCCCGGCAACGGCGCACCGGCCGTGCCGCTGGCACCTGGCCCCGACGGGATGGTCCGCACGCCCGATGGCGCCACCACGCTGGGTACCGAGCACCTTCCCTCGCCCGACGGTCCGCTTCCGATGCCGGGCGCGGCACCGGGGCCGGTACCGGGCATGCCCATCGTTCCGGGATTGCCGCCCGCCGCCGGGCCTGGGCCCTTGATCCCGGTGGCGCCCGCGCCGCTAGTCGCACCTGCCGCCCCCGCTGATACCCCCGCCCAATGCTGCGCCCGGGCCGCCGGCCGGCCTGGTGGTGCTGCCCCCCGCCGCGCAGTCGCCGGCCGACCTGCCGGGCATGCCGCATCACATGGCTCCCTCCGGGCCGCTCGTCGGTGAGCAGTTCGGCCCGCTGACGGTCACCACACCCGGAGTTCCGCGATGAATCGTCCGACGAAGTCCGGCAAGCCACGTCGGGCGAAGGCCAGCGCGCCGGACCGCTCGACGCGCGAGCGTCGTACCCGGCAGGCCATGGAGGTCGGAAGCCGGGGCGCGTCGTTCGTCTTCCGGCATCGCGTCGGCAACGGGGTCATCTTTCTCGCACTGGTGATAGCCGGCGCTCAGCTGTTCTACCTGCAAGTGCCCAAGGCCGCCGGGCTGCGGGCCGAGGCCGCGGGTCAGCTCAAGGTCACCGACGTCTCGAAAGCGGTCCGCGGCAGCATCATCGACCGCAACAACAACCAACTGGCCTTCACCATCGAGGCCCGCGCTCTGACCTTCCAGCCGAAGCGCATTCTCAAGCAACTGACCGACGCCAAGCAGAAGAACGCGAAAGCGCCTGACCCGCAACGGCGGTTGAACGAGATCGCCAAGGAGGTGGCGGTGCGGCTGAACAACAAGCCGGACAAAGCCACCATCCTGAAGAAGCTGCGTAGCGACGAGTCGTTCGTTTATCTGGCCCGCGCCGTCGACCCTGCCATCGCCACCACCATCACCCGGAAATTCCCCGAGGTCGGTGCCGAGCGCCAAGACCTACGTCAGTATCCGGGCGGATCGCTGGCGGCCAATGTGGTCGGCGGAATCGACTGGGACGGACACGGTTTGCTCGGCCTGGAAGACTCCATGGACGCCGAATTGGCCGGAACCGACGGATCGGTCACCTACGACCGCGGCTCCGACGGCGTGGTGATTCCGGGCAGCTACCGCAACCAGCACCACGCGGTCAACGGCTCGACGATCCAGCTCACCATCGACGACGACATCCAGTTCTACGTTCAGCAGCAGGTGCAGCAGGCCAAGAACCTGTCCGGTGCACGCAACGTTTCAGCGGTCGTGATGGACTCCAAGACCGGCGAAGTGCTGGCCATGTCCAACGACAACACCTTCGACCCGTCCCAGGACATCGGTCGACAGGGCGACAAGCAGCTGGGCAACCCGGCGGTGTCCTCTCCGTTCGAGCCCGGCTCGGTGAACAAGATCATCACCGCCTCGTCGGTGATCGAATACGGACTGTCCAATCCCGATGAGGTGCTGCAGGTTCCGGGCTCGATCAACATGGGCGGGGTGACCATTCACGACGCCTGGGTGCACGGCGTCGCGCCCTATACGACCACCGGTGTGTTCGGAAAGTCGTCGAACGTCGGAACGCTGATGCTGGCGCAACGCGTTGGGCCGCAACGCTACTTCGACATGCTGGAGAAGTTCGGTCTGGGCCAGCGCACCGGGATCGGCCTGCCCGGCGAGAGCGCAGGCCTGGTGCCGCCAATCGGGCAGTGGTCGGGCAGCTCATTCTCCAACTTGCCTATCGGGCAGGGTCTTTCGATGACCCTGATCCAGATGGCCGGTATGTACCAGGCGATCGCCAACGACGGTGTTCGGATGCCGCCGCGGATCATCAAGTCGACCGTCTCTGCGGACGGCGCGCGTACCGAAGATCCACCCCCAGAAGGGGTTCGGGTGGTGTCGCCGGAGACAGCGCGCACCGTCCGCAACATGTTGCGCGCTGTTGTGCAACGCGACCCGACAGGCGTTCAGCAGGGTACTGGACCGGCTGCCGCGGTCGAGGGTTATCAGATCGCCGGTAAGACCGGCACCGCGCAGCAGATCAACCCGGCGTGCGGCTGCTACTACGACAACGTCTACTGGATCACCTTTGCGGGAATGGCCACCACCGACGACCCGCGCTATGTCATCGGCATCATGATGGACAACCCGGCGCGCAATGCCGACGGCACGCCGGGCCACTCGGCGGCCCCGCTGTTCCACAACATCGCCGGCTGGCTGCTGCAGCGCGGAAATGTCCCGCTGTCGCCCGACCCTGGTCCGCCCCTGCTGCTTCAAGCCATGTAGCCGGAAGTGAATTGCGGCGGGTCACCCGTTCCTGCTATGGGAGAATGACACAGCAAAGCGGGAGGTAACGACCATGGCGGCAGGCCAGAATTTTCGGGTCGACATCGAAGCATTGGCGGGGTCGGCGGCGCACGTAGCCGGCCAGGGCGACGATCTGGCAAGTGCCCATTTGTCGTCGGACAACCGCATCGCCTTGGCGCAGTCAGGATGGGTTGGCAGCTCTGCGGCCGCGCTGCAGACCCGGACCGCGGCGTGGCTGGAAACGTCGCGCCGACTGGTCGCCAGTGTTGGCGATCATGCGCTGAATCTGAACAACGACGGCATCAGCTTCGCCGCGCTGGAGCGCGAGAACGTCGAGAAGCTGCGCGCAGTGCATCCCGGCGCCGACGGGTCAGCCGACCCAGCCTGAGTTGTGTTGACAGTGGCCGACATCGAACGGTGGAATGCCGGTGCGGCGCGCGGTGTCTTGGAGTTCGAGTTCAGCACCGCCAAGCAGACGATTCCGTCCGCTAAGTCTGACTGCCGGATGCGCGAAACCGATACTCCGACGCCGTCACCAAAACCCTGAGATGACAAGCAGAACCGGACACCTTTTAGTCGAATTCGGCCGGAAATCTGCCGCTCGATAAGGTGTCAGGGCTGATCGTGGCGCTGAACCGGGTGTGAAGAACCCATCGACAGACGGAGGTGATGGCGGTGCCCGCTGCGCTGCGTCCCACCTCCGTCGAGGGTGTCCCGCTGTCGCAACTGGCCGCCCAGGTGGGCGCGGTACCCGCCGAGGGCGGCACCGCGTCGGAGCTGCAGATCACCGGCGTGACCCTGCGAGCACAAGATGTCCAGCCCGGCGACCTGTTTGCCGCACTACCGGGCGCGACGACACACGGCGCGCGCTTCGTTCCAGACGCGGTCGAGCGCGGGGCCATCGCAGTGCTCACCGATGCGGACGGGCTGGCGCAGCTGAACCGTGACGCCGGCTCGGTGGCCGTGCTCGTCCACCCCCGACCCCGCAGCGTTCTGGGCGACGTCGCTGCCACGGTGTACGGACGCCCGTCCGAGCACCTCACCGTCGTCGGCGTGACCGGGACGTCGGGCAAGACCACGACGACATACCTGATCGAAGCCGGTCTGCGGTCGGCTGGACGCACGGTCGGTCTGATCGGCACCGTCGGCCTGCGGATCAACGGCGAAGACATTCCCAGCGCCCTGACCACCCCCGAGGCACCTGCCTTGCAGGCGCTGCTGGCGGTGATGGCCGAGCGTGGCGTCGACACGGTGGTGATGGAGGTGTCCAGTCACGCCCTGACCCTGGGGCGGGTGGACGGCATCCGGTTCGCGGTCGGCGGATTCACCAACCTGTCCCGCGACCATCTCGACTTCCACCTGACCATGGAGGACTACTTCGAGGCCAAGGCGCGACTGTTCGACCCGGCGTCGCCGCTGCATGCCCGGCGCGCGGTGGTGTGCGTGGACGACGACGCCGGACGCGCGATGGCGCATCGCGCCGCTAAGGCGGTCACGGTCAGCACCAAGGGCCGTCCCGCCGACTGGCGCGCCGAGGCCAGCACGGCACAGGCCGGTGTGCAGGAGTTCACTGCGGTCGACCCGGCCGGCGTCCATCACCGGACGGGCATCGCGCTCCCCGGCGACTACAACATCGCCAATTGTCTTGTCGCACTGGCAGTTCTCGACGCCGTAGGGATTTCCCCGGAGCAGGCGTCAGCGGGCCTGCGGCACACCCAGGTCCCCGGGCGCCTCGAGCAGATCAACCGTGGGCAGGACTTCCTCGCGCTGGTCGACTACGCCCACAAGCCGGGCGCGCTGCACGAGGTGCTGCGAACGCTACGCCGCCCGGACGGCCGACTGGCCGTCGTATTCGGTGCCGGCGGCGACCGCGACCCGGGTAAACGGGCCCAGATGGGCCGCGTCGCCGCGGAGTTGGCCGATCTGGTGGTGGTGACCGACGACAATCCCCGCAGCGAGGACCCGGCCGCGATCCGCCGCGAAATCCTCTCCGGCACAGCCGAAGCCGCCGCCGACACCGATGTGGTCGAGATCGGGGACCGGCGTGCGGCGATCGACTACGCCGTCGGGTGGGCGGTGGCAGGGGATGTGGTGCTGATCGCCGGTAAGGGCCACGAGACCGGCCAGACCCGCGACGGTCAGACGCAGCCCTTCGACGACCGGGTCGAGCTGGCGGCGGCGCTGGAGGGGCGTCGCAGATGACCGCCGGCGACGATGCAGAGCGCAGCGATGAGGAGGAGCGGCGCAGATGATCGACCTCACCGTGGCGCAGGTCGCCTCGATCGTCGGCGGTGAACTGGCCGACGTCTCCGCCGAGGATGCGGGCCGCCTGCACGTCACCGGGACCGTCGAATTCGATTCGCGCAAAGTCACTTCCGGCGGGCTGTTCCTGGCGTTGCCGGGTGCGCGCGTCGACGGACACGACCATGCCGCCGCCGCCGTGGCGGCCGGAGCCGTCGCCGTGCTCGCCGCACGGCCGGTCGGCGTGCCCGCGATCGTCGTTCCGGCCGCCGAGAAGCGCACCGACGGGGGACTGGCCGGTGTTCTCGAGCACGACAGCGACGGCGCCGGTGCGGCGGTGCTGGCCGCGCTGGCCAAGCTCGCCGCCGAGGTGGCCGCCGAGTTGGTGGCCGGCGGCCTGACGATCGTCGGCATCACCGGCTCGTCGGGCAAGACGTCGACCAAAGACCTGCTGGCCGCGGTGCTCGCCCCGCTCGGCGAAGTGATCGCGCCACCCGGATCGTTCAACAACGAGCTCGGGCACCCGTGGACGGTGCTGCGCGCCACGCCCAGCACCGACTATCTGATCCTCGAGTTGTCGGCCCGCCACTCGGGCAACATCGCCGCGCTGGCCGCGATCGCGCCGCCTGCCATCGGGGTGGTGCTCAATGTCGGCACCGCACATCTCGGCGAATTCGGTTCGCGGGAAGCGATTGCCGCAACCAAAAGCGAACTGCCACAATCTGTTCCGTCTTCTGGCGTGGTAGTGCTCAACGTCGACGACCCGGCGGTGGCGGCGATGGCCGAGGTGACCGCGGCCCGGGTGGTACGGATCAGCCGGCACAGCCGGACCGATGTGTGGGCAGGCCCGGTGACGCTCGACGAACTGGCCAGGCCGCAGTTCACCCTGCACGCGGGCGACAACGCCGTCGACATCAGCCTGGCCGTGCACGGCGATCACCACGTCAGCAACGCGCTGTGCGCGGCCGCGGTTGCGCTCGAATGCGGCGCCACCACCGCGCAGGTCGCCGAGGCGCTGGCCGGCGCCGGCCCCGTATCGGGTCACCGGATGCGGGTGAGCACCCGCGCCGACGGGGTGACGATCATCGATGACGCCTACAACGCCAATCCGGATTCGATGCGCGCCGGTCTGCAGGCACTGGCCTGGATTTCGGTCTCGGGCCGGGCAGGCCCCGCCGGAAAGCGCCGCAGTTGGGCGGTGCTGGGCGAGATGGGCGAACTCGGCGGCGACGCGATATCCGAGCATGACCGCATCGGCCGGTTGGCGGTGCGATTAGATGTGTCTCGACTCATTGTCGTCGGAACGGGGAGGTCTATGAGCGCCATGCACCACGGCGCGGTCATGGAAGGGGCGTGGGGTTCTGAAGGTGAACGAGGAGCCGTCCTGGTCGCCGACGCCGACGCCGCCCTGGCCGTGCTGCGGGCTGAACTGCAGCCCGACGACGTGGTGCTGGTCAAGGCCTCCAACGCCGCGGGACTTGGTGCGCTGGCCGATTCGCTGGCCGCGGACAGCCCAGGCGACACCCGATGATCGACATCCTGCTCGCCGTCGCGATCTCGCTGGCGGTGTCGATCCTGCTGACCCCGATGCTGATCCGGCTGTTCAACCGGCAGGGCTTCGGCCACGAGATCCGCGAGGATGGCCCGCCGAGCCACAAGACCAAGCGCGGCACCCCGTCGATGGGTGGGGTCGCCATCCTGGCCGGCATCTGGGCGGGTTACCTCGGCACCCACCTGGCCGGTCTGGCGTTCAACGGCAACGGCCCGTCGGCCTCGGGTCTGCTGGTGCTGTTTCTGGCCACCACGCTCGGTGCGGTGGGATTCGTCGACGACCTGATCAAGATCCGGCGATCACGCAATCTGGGGCTGAACAAGACGGCCAAAACCGTCGGCCAGATCACCGCCGCCGTCCTGGTCGGCATCCTGGTCCTGCAATTCCGCAATGACGCCGGGCTGACACCTGGCACCTCGGACCTGTCGTATGTGCGCGAAATCGCCACCGTGACACTGGCTCCCGCGCTTTTCGTGCTGTTCTGCGTGATCGTCGTCAGCGCCTGGTCCAATGCGGTCAACTTCACCGACGGACTGGACGGCCTGGCCGCCGGCTCGATGGCCATGGTGACCGCCGCCTATGTGCTGATCACGTTCTGGCAGTACCGCAACGCGTGCGCGACCGCGCCCGGCTTGGGGTGCTACAACGTGCGCGACCCGCTGGACCTGGCGATCATCGCCGCCTCGACCGCGGGTGCCTGCATCGGATTCCTGTGGTGGAACGCCGCGCCGGCCAAGATCTTCATGGGCGACACCGGCTCGCTGGCTCTGGGCGGGATCATCGCCGGCATCTCGGTGACCAGCCGCACCGAGATCCTGGCGGTGGTGCTCGGCTCGCTGTTCGTCGCCGAGATCGTCTCGGTGGTGGTGCAGATCCTGGCTTTCCGGACGACCGGTCGCCGGGTGTTCCGGATGGCGCCCTTCCATCACCACTTCGAGCTGCTCGGCTGGGCCGAGACGACGGTGATCATCCGGTTCTGGCTACTCACCGCGATCAGCTGCGGTCTGGGCGTTGCGCTGTTCTACAGCGAATGGCTCGCCGCTACCGGCGGCGGCTGACGTTGAGCCCCAATCTCGAGCGGCTGTCGGCAGGGGCGCCGGTGCTGGTCGCGGGGGGCGGCATAACGGGTCGGGCGGTGCTTGCTGCGCTAAATGCTCTGGGGGCGACGGCGACGCTGTGCGATGACGACCCCGCCACCCGACGGCAGTTCGCCGACTCCGGCACGCAGACCGAGGACTCGGCGACCGCCGCCGCGCACATCGCCGACTACGCGCTGGTGATCACCAGCCCGGGGTTCTCACCGACCGCGCCGGTGCCGGCGGCCGCCGCAGCCGCCGGTGTCCCGGTCTGGGGTGACGTCGAGCTGGCCTGGCGACTTGACCAGGCCGGCCACTACGGGCCGCCGCGGCGCTGGCTGGCGGTCACCGGCACCAACGGCAAGACCACCACCACGTCGATGCTGCACGCGATGCTCGTCGCCGCGGGCATCAACAGCCGGCTCTGCGGCAACATCGGCAGCCCGGTGCTTGACGAGTTACACGAGCCCGCCGAGGTGCTGGCCGTCGAGTTGTCGAGCTTCCAGCTGCACTGGGCGCCGTCGGTGCGGCCCGAGGCCGGGGTCGTGCTCAACATCGCCGAAGATCACCTCGACTGGCACGGCACTCTGGCTGACTACGCCGCCGCGAAGGCCGGCGTGCTGCGGGGCCGGGTGGCGGTGGCCGGCCTGGACGACGAGCGGGCAGCCGAGCTGCTCGCGGCGGCCCCGGCACCGATCCGGGTGGGTTTTCGGCTCGGTGAACCCGCGGCCGGCGAACTCGGCGTGCGCGACGGTGAGCTGATCGACTGTGCGTTTACGGACGGCTCCGAGGGTCTAGCGCTGGCCCCGGTGTCGTCCATCCCGGTGCCGGGTCCGGTGGGCGTGCTCGACGCTTTGGCGGCTGCGGCGCTGGCCCGCAGCATCGGGGTGCCGGGCGAGGCGATCGCCTCTGCGTTGTCGTCGTTCCGGGTGGGCCGGCACCGCGCCGAGCTCGTCGCCGTCGTCGACCAGATCAGCTACGTCGACGACTCCAAGGCGACCAACCCGCATGCGGCCGAGGCGTCGCTGCTGGCCTACCCGCGAGTGGTGTGGATAGCCGGCGGGCTGCTCAAGGGCGCATCGGTGCACGAGACCGTGCAAAGGGTGGCGTCGCGGCTGGTTGGGGCGGTGTTGATCGGCCGGGATCGGGCAATGGTTGCCGAGGCGTTATCGCGACACGCACCGGATGTGCCCGTCGTACAGGTTGTGGCAGGCGAGGATATTGCTATGCATGCGACTGCTGAGTCTCCTGTTACGTATGTGACCCACGTGGTTCCTTTATCCGACGAGACTGTCGGCACTCGCGTCATGAACGCTGCGGTGACCGCTGCCCGAGACCTTGCCGGCCCCGGTGACGCGGTGCTGCTGGCGCCGGCCGGCGCTTCATTTGACCAGTTCACCGGCTACGCGGATCGCGGCGACGCATTCGCAGCCGCGGTCCGCGCCACACGCCGGTAGCGGCGGGTGAAGATCTCGCTGACCCGGCTGCTGCGCCGGGGAACCAAGGTTGAGCAGTCGACGGACGCTGACACGACGGACGCTGTCGAGGCCAAGCCCGCCAGCGCGACGGCGGTGATCGCCGGCGAGCCGCGCACCCCCCTCGGGGCATGGCTGGGCCGGCCGATGACTTCGTTTCACCTGATCATCGCGGTGGCAGCGCTGTTGACCACGCTTGGCCTGATCATGGTGCTGTCAGCGTCGGGGGTCCGTTCTTACGACGACGACGGATCGGCGTGGACGATCTTCGGCCGCCAGGTGCTCTGGACGATCGTCGGGTTGTTCGCCTGCTACCTGGCCCTACGGTTGCCGGTGCGGTTCATGCGGCGGATGGCGTTCACCGGCTTCGCCGTGACCGTCGTGTTGCTGGTGCTGGTGCTGATCCCGGGAATCGGTAACGAAGCCAACGGATCTCGCGGGTGGTTCGTGATCGCCGGTCTGTCGATGCAGCCCTCCGAGCTGACCAAGATCGCGTTCGCGATCTGGGGTGCGCACCTGCTGGCCGCGCGGCGCATGGAGCGGGCTTCACTGCGCGAGATGCTGATTCCGTTGGTGCCGGCGGCGGTCGTCGCGCTGGCCCTGATCGTCGCGCAGCCCGACCTCGGCCAGACGGTGTCGTTGAGCATCATCCTGCTGGGCCTGCTCTGGTACGCCGGTCTGCCCCTGCGGGTCTTTCTGAGCTCGCTGGGCGCCGCGATCGTCGCGGGAGCCATCCTGGCGGTGTCGGCGGGTTATCGCTCCGACCGGGTGCGGTCCTGGCTGGATCCCGGTCAGGACCCCCAAGACTCGGGGTATCAGGCCAGGCAGGCGAAGTACGCGCTGGCCAACGGCGGAATTTTCGGCGACGGTCTCGGCCAGGGCACCGCGAAGTGGAACTACCTGCCCAACGCCCACAACGACTTCATCTTCGCGATCATCGGCGAGGAGCTCGGCCTGGTCGGTGCGCTCGGCCTGCTGGCATTGTTCGGATTGTTCGCCTACACCGGGATGCGTATCGCGCGGCGCTCGGCCGACCCGTTCCTGCGGCTGCTGACCGCCACCACCACCTTGTGGGTGATCGGTCAGTCCTTCATCAACGTCGGCTACGTGATCGGCCTGCTGCCCGTCACTGGGATCCAGCTGCCGCTGATCTCTGCTGGTGGAACATCAACGGCGACAACACTTTTGATGATCGGCATGATGGCAAACGCGGCTCGGCACGAGCCTGAGGCGGTCGCTGCGCTCCGGGCCGGACGCGACGACCGGATGACCCGTATCCTGCGGCTGCCGTTGCCGGAGCCGTACGCGCCGACCCGGGTCGAGGCGTTGCGCGACCGGTTGCGCGGCAAGCCACAGTCGAAGCCGAAGTCGAAGTCGAAGTCGAGCAAGCCGCAGCGCAAGCAATCCGCCGCGCGGCCCGCGAGACCGCCTGCCGTGGATCGGCGGGCGGGCGCGGCAGGGCATCATGTAGGCGGAAAGCGGTCTACCGGCCAGCGTCACGCGCATGGCCGTCGAGCACTGGAAGGTCAGCGCTACGGTTGACATCCTCCGCGCTAGAGGGCGAGGATTCCCGGCTCGGCCTGCACCCGAACCTGACGGAGATCGGATTGTCTTACAGCTTCAGCACCGGCAGGGTTGAGACCAGCCCTGTCCAGAATGACTCTGGCAGCGTTTCGGTCGCGGTCCTCCCTTATTCCGCAGGACTGGCAGACAAAAACTCGTTCCGAAAGCAGCAGGCGGTACTTGGCTCTCGCGCCGCAACTGCTCCATGTCATTGTCGTCTATGCGGGCGGCACCAACACCACCTTTCGGCCCGCCCGCTGGGCACAATCGATCAACGTCGTCTTGGTCGCTCCAATGGTGCCATCCGCGGACTTGCGCGCCATGCGGGACTTAGTCAAAAACTTCGGTCTGAAGTCCTCGATCGCGAGCGCCCCATGATTAGCGACGATGTGCGACCTTTTAATTCAGGCAGCAAGAAGCGATGTTGTCGGACTGCGGCGGTAACGTCCGCCGCGTGGCAATCGTTCGGTACCAGATCGTGGGCGGTCACTTAATGAACGACTCCGTCACGGAGCCGACCGGGCACGGCTCGTTGTCGGTGGTGCTCGCCGGCGGCGGTACGGCCGGCCATGTTGAGCCTGCGATGGCCGTAGCCGATGCCCTGGTCGCACTGGATCCCACCGTCCGCATCACCGCGCTGGGCACCGCACGTGGCCTGGAGACCAGGCTGGTTCCCGAGCGCGGTTATCACCTCGAGCTGATCACCCCGGTGCCGCTGCCGCGCAAGCCCACCGGTGACCTGGCGCGCCTACCGCCCCGGGTACTGCGCGCGGTCCGGCAGACCCGCGCCGTCCTGGACAAAGTGGATGCCGACGTCGTGATCGGATTCGGTGGCTATGTGGCGCTGCCGGCCTACCTGGCTGCCCGCGGCACAACGCGGCGCAGCCGCCGGGTGCCGGTGGTGATCCACGAAGCCAACGCCAGCGCCGGCCTGGCCAACCGGGTCGGGGCCCGCAGCGCACAACGGGTGCTCTCGGCGGTGCCCGATCCCGGTCTGCGGCGTGCCGAAGTGGTCGGTGTGCCGGTCCGAGAGGCGATCACCTCGCTGGACCGCGCCGCGCTTCGCTCGACGGCGCGTGCGCACTTCGGTTTCACCGACGACGCGCGGGTGCTGCTGGTGTTCGGTGGCTCGCAGGGTGCCGCCTCCCTCAACCGCGCGGTTGCGGCGGCGGCCGGCGAGTTGGCGTCCGCCGGGGTTTCGGTGCTGCACGCGCACGGCGCCAAGAACACCCTTGACCTGCGCGTCCCGGAGCCCGGCGACCCGCCGTACGTCGCGGTCGCGTATTTGAGTCGGATGGATCTGGCTTACGCCGCGGCGGACTTGGCGATCTGCCGCTCCGGCGCAATGACGGTCGCGGAGGTGACCGCCGTCGGGCTGCCCGCTGTCTACGTGCCGCTGCCGATCGGCAACGGCGAGCAGCGCCTCAATGCACTACCGGTGGTCAACGCCGGCGGCGGCTTACTGATCGCTGACGCCGAACTGACGCCGGAATTCGTCGCGGACCAGGTGGGCGCGCTGCTCACCGACGAGTCGCGGCTGGCGGCGATGACGACGGCCGCGGCATTGGTTGGGCATCCGGATGCGGCGCGGCAGGTGGCCCGCATCGCCTTGGACATTGCGCGCGCAGCACGGGATGCGCGGACCTCGCGGGTGACGGGGAGAGCGCGCCGATGAACCAGCCGCTGCCCCCCGAACTGCAGCGAGTGCACATGGTCGGAATCGGGGGAGCAGGAATGTCGGGAATCGCCCGCATCCTGCTGGACCGGGGTGGGCAGGTGTCGGGGTCCGACGCCAAGGAGTCGCGCGGTGTGCGCGCGCTGCAAGCACGTGGCGCGCAGATCCGGATCGGCCACGACGCGTCGTCGCTGGATCTGCTGCCGGGTGGGCCGACCGCGGTGATCACCACTCACGCCGCGATACCGAAGACCAACCCCGAGCTCGTCGAAGCCCGCCGGCGCGGCATTCCGGTGGTACTGCGCCCGGCCGTTCTGGCCAAGCTGATGGCGGGGCGAACCACGCTGATGGTGACCGGGACACACGGCAAGACAACGACGACGTCGATGCTGATTGTGGCCCTGCAACATTGCGGCCGGGACCCGTCCTTCGCGGTGGGTGGTGAACTGGGTGAGGCCGGCACCAATGCCCATCACGGTAGCGGTGACTGCTTCGTCGCAGAGGCCGACGAGAGCGACGGCTCGCTGCTGGAATACACCCCGAATGTCGCCGTGGTCACCAACATCGAGGCCGACCACCTCGACTTCTTCGGCAGCTCCGACGCCTACATCGCGGTGTTCGACGCGTTTGCCGAGCGCATCGCCCCGGGTGGCGCACTGGTGGTCTGCATCGACGACCCGGGCGCGGCGGCGCTGGCGGAACGCGTTGCAGCACTGGGCATCCGGGTGTTGCGGTACGGCTCCTCCGAGTCGTCCGATCACGGGCCGGGCCAAGCGCTCGCCGGGAGGTTGCTGTCGTGGGAACAGCAGGGGACCGAGGCAGTCGCGCACGTCACGCTCCACGGCGAAATCCATCCGTTGGTGATGCGACTGGCGGTGCCGGGTCGGCACATGGCGCTCAACGCGCTGGGTGCGCTACTGGCTGCCATCGAGATCGGCGCCTCGGTCGACTGCGTGCTGGACGGGTTGGCCGGCTTCGAAGGTGTGCGCCGTCGCTTCGAAATGATCGGGACTGCTTCTGCGGTCAAGGTTTTCGACGATTACGCGCATCATCCGACGGAGGTGAGTGCCACGCTGGAGGCGGTGCGGACGTTACTGGACCAGGCCGGTACCGGCCGTTCGCTGGTGGTGTTTCAGCCGCACTTGTATTCCAGGACACAGGCTTTCGCCGCTGAGTTCGGAGCGGCGCTGGGCGCGGCCGACCAGGTGTTCGTGCTCGACGTCTACGGCGCCCGCGAACAGCCCATCGCCGGGGTGAGCGGAGCCAGTATCGCCGAGCACGTCAGCGTCCCGGTGCAGTACCTGCCCGATTTCTCCGCGGTCGCCGAGGCGGTGGCCGCCGCCGCCGCACCCGGCGATGTCGTCGTCACCATGGGTGCGGGCGACGTCACGATGCTTGCGCCCGAGATCCTCACTGCGCTGCGGGTGCGGGCCAACCGCAGCGCGCCGGGAGCGTCGCGATGACCGAGCCGGATGATGTGATGCCGGACGAGCCCATCGAGGATCTGACCGCAGCCGAGCCGGTCGCGGACGCTGGTGACGAGGACGGCAGCGCTGCCGAGCCGACCCGGGCCGACGAACCTGCAGAACCCGACGAACCCGCAGAACCCGAGGGGCCGCGGCGTCGGGAGCGCCGGGAACGCGCCGAGCGCCGCGAAGCTCAAGCCCGGGCGACGGCTATCGAGCAGGCCCGCCGCGAGGCCAAACGTGCGGCTCGCGGACGGGCCGCTACTCCCAAACCTGTTGCGCGCGGCTCAGTTCGGGGCCTGAAGCTGTTCCTGTTGTCGTTGCTGCTGATCGTCGTGATCACCGGGGTCGGGCTGATCCTGTACTTCACCCCGGTGATGTCGGCCCGCAGCATTGTCGTCAATGGCATCGGCGCGGTCACCCGCGACGAGGTGCTCGACGCAGCGCACGTCAATCCCGGAACGCCGCTGCTGCAGATCGACACCGACCGCATCGCCGACCGGGTGGCCGCAATCCGCCGGGTGGCCAGCGCGCACGTGCAACGCGACTACCCGTCGGCGCTGATGATCACCGTCGTCGAGCGAATTCCAGTGGTGGTCAAGGACTTACCCGACGGACCGCATCTGTTCGACCGGGACGGCGTCGACTTCGCGACCGCACCGCCGCCGCCGGCGCTGCCCTACATCGACGTCGACAATCCCGGGCCGGCCGACCCGGCGACCAAGGCCGCGCTCGCGGTGCTGACAGCGCTGCGACCCGAAGTCGTGGCGCAGGTGAGCCGAATCGCCGCCCCGTCGGTCGCGTCGATCACGCTGACGTTGGCCGACGGGCGCACAGTGATCTGGGGGACCAACGAGCGGACCGAGGAAAAGGCCATGAAGTTGGCGGCCCTGTTGACCCGGCCGGGGCGGACCTACGACGTCTCCAGTCCGGATCTGCCGACCGTCAGATGAGCATTCGCCGCTGACAGCGATTCCCGGGGCGATTCAGCCGTGTCATCGTAAATTTGCGACGTGAGAACCTACGCAGCCTCCGCCGCCGCATTCAGCCTCGCTGTCGTCGCCGTCGCAGCCACACCGCAGGCGAAGGCTGACCCCGGAAATCCGATCGGCACCGCGACAATGCGGGTGATCGGCGCCGTCGGGCCGGTGACTCTCCGGTATCAGATCAACGGCGGCCCGGAACAAACCGAGACCGATGTCACGCTGCCGTGGGAGAAGCTGTATCCGGTGTACAACGAAATTTCGACATCGGTCAGCGCCGACGGCGGCGACACCGTCCTCACCTGCACCATCATCATGGACGGCAACCTGGCCTCCTACCAGAGCGAACCGCGGCCCACCTGCAGCTTCGCCTACTTCGGATAGCGCGGAGCACCGCGAATCGGTTGGGCTGCAATGCGTCCGCAAAATCCGCGCCCAGGTGCACCGGCCGGACCGGCGCAAGGTCCGAAGCCGACGCAGTGCCAAATTCGGCCGAAATTCGCCCACGGCTTGTCGGCGCGCCTGCATCGATCAGCTACGCGGCGGCCATACCGTTCTGTTTGCGCGAATCAACTTGACATAACTCTAACTCTCTACCTGAGGTTTAGGTTTGCCGAGCCGATCGCAATAGAGCAGTCCCACCAGGGAGGAAGACAGAATGATGACCCCGCCGCACAACTACTTGGCCGTCATCAAAGTCGTGGGGATAGGCGGCGGCGGCGTGAACGCCGTCAACCGCATGATCGAGCAAGGGCTCAAGGGCGTGGAGTTCATCGCCATCAACACCGACGCCCAGGCGTTGTTGATGAGCGATGCCGACGTCAAGCTCGACGTCGGTCGTGACTCCACCCGTGGGCTCGGCGCCGGTGCCGACCCCGAGGTCGGCCGCAAAGCCGCCGAAGACGCCAAGGACGAGATCGAGGAACTGCTCCGCGGGGCCGACATGGTCTTCGTCACCGCGGGTGAAGGCGGTGGAACGGGCACCGGTGGAGCACCTGTGGTGGCCAGCATCGCCCGGAAGCTTGGCGCGCTGACCGTCGGTGTCGTCACCCGGCCGTTCTCCTTCGAGGGCAAGCGCCGCAGCACCCAGGCCGAAAACGGCATCTCGTTGCTGCGGGAAAGCTGCGACACGTTGATCGTGATCCCCAACGACCGCCTGCTGCAGATGGGCGATGCCGCGGTGTCGCTGATGGACGCCTTCCGCAGCGCCGACGAGGTGCTGCTCAACGGCGTGCAGGGGATCACCGATCTGATCACCACCCCGGGCCTGATCAACGTCGACTTCGCCGACGTCAAGGGCGTCATGAGCGGGGCGGGAACCGCGCTGATGGGCATCGGTTCGGCCCGCGGTGACGGCCGTGCCCTCAAGGCCGCGGAGATCGCGATCAACTCGCCGCTGCTGGAGGCTTCGATGGAGGGCGCCCAGGGCGTGCTGCTGTCGGTCGCCGGCGGTAGCGACTTGGGCTTGTTCGAGATCAACGAGGCAGCATCGCTGGTGCAGGACGCCGCTCATCAGGACGCCAACATCATCTTCGGAACGGTGATCGACGACTCGCTCGGCGACGAGGTGCGAGTCACGGTGATCGCGGCGGGATTCGACGCGAGCGGGCCCGGCCGAAACCCGGTCGTCAGCAGCGCCAATGCCGCCGCTACCACGGTCGCGTCGGGCAAGCACGGCAAGGTCAGCTCCAGCTTGTTCGAGCCTGCCGACGCGGTCAGTGTGTCGGTGCCGACCAACGGCGCGACCTTCGACATCGGCGGCGAGGACGACGATGTGGATGTGCCGCCATTCATGCGGCGCTAGCCGCGCGACGACATGGCGGCCTTGCTCCCGCCGGATACTGGACAGGTGAGCGTTCGCATCCGGAGGGTCAGCACCACACGGGCGGGCGGTGTTTCGTCGCCGCCTTTCGACAGCTTCAACCTCGGCGACCATGTCGGTGACAAGCCGGCTGCGGTCGCGGCCAATCGCGCGCGGCTGGCCAAAGCCATCGGTCTCGGCCCCGACCGGGTGGTGTGGATGAATCAGGTGCACAGCGATCACGTCGAGGTGGTCGATGGTCCACGCGAGACCGCGTTCGACAACACCGACGGATTGGTCACGCGCACACCGCGATTGGCATTGGCCGTGGTGACCGCCGACTGCGTTCCGGTGCTGTTGGCCGACGCGACGGCAGGTGTGATCGCCGCCGTGCACGCGGGCCGGGTCGGCGCGCAAAACGGCGTGGTGGCGCGCGCGGTCGAAGCGATGGTGGGTCTCGGTGCGCGCGAACCGGACATCTCGGTGCTACTGGGTCCGGCGGTCAGCGGCCGCAATTACGAGGTGCCGGCGGCGATGGCCGACGAGGTGGAGGCTGCGCTGCCGGGCAGTCGCACCACCACCTCTGCCGGTACCCCGGGACTGGATCTTCGCGCCGGAATCGCTTGTCAGCTGCAGGCTTTGGGGGTAAGTGCCGTCGAGGTCGACCCGCGTTGCACGGTCGACGACACCAATCTGTTCAGCCACCGGCGTGGCGCCCCGACCGGTCGGCTGGCCTCAGTGGTGTGGATGGAATGAGTGTGGCGGTAAAACTTTCACCCCGACCGGGGCGGGAAATGGAATTGGCCGATTCTTTGTCGGCGTTACGATCGCGGCTTGCCGCCGCCGCCGAAGCGGCCGGCCGCAAACTCGACGAAATTCAACTCCTGCCTATTACCAAATTCTTTCCGGCTACCGATGTAGCGATTTTGTCGCGATTGGGATGCGCCGCCTTCGGCGAATCCCGCGACCAGGAAGCGGCGGCAAAGGTCACCGAAGTCGATAGGTTGCTGGACGGCCCGGGGGAGGGCGATCCCACGACCGGTCGCCCGGACTGGCACATGGTGGGCACAATCCAGCGCAACAAGGCCCGGTCGTTGGCCGATTGGGCGCACACCGCCCACTCGGTCAGCAGCACCCGGGTGGTGACCGCACTCGACCGTGCCGTCGCAGGCGCGCTCGGCGAGGGACACCGAACGAATCCGCTGCGGGTGTACGTCCAGATCAGCCTCGACGGTGACGTGTCCCGCGGCGGCGTCGACGTCACCGACACCGCCGCGGTCGACGACATCTGTGCACAGGTCGACGCCGCGGATTCCCTCGAACTGGTTGGGCTGATGGGGATCCCCCCGCTGGACTGGGAGCCCGACCGGGCGTTCGAGCGCCTGCAGTCAGAACACCAGCGAGTGCGTCGGGCGCACCCGGCCGCGGCCGGTTTGTCGGCCGGGATGTCGAACGACCTCGAAATCGCGGTCAAACATGGTTCGACGTGTGTGCGTGTCGGTACCGCATTGTTGGGCCAACGCCCGATACCGTCACCGTCAATAGTCACTCCAGTCACATCTTCATCACAGACACCGGAATCCCCAGGGCTGTAGAAGGGTCAAGCGATGAGCACTCTGCACAAGGTCAAGGCTTACTTCGGTATGGCTCCGATGGAGGATTACGACGACGAGTACTACGACGACCACGCTCCGGCGCGGACCGGCGGCTACGCGCGTCAGCGCTTCGGCGATGAGAGCTACGGCGGCCGCTACGAAGGTCGTGAGTACGACGACCCGCGCAGCGAGACCCCCGAATACGGCTCGGCCGGCTACCGCAGCGGCTACCCCGACGAAGCGCGGTTCCGCGGACCCGACTACGAGCGCACCGAGATGACCCGGCCGCGTTTCGGATCGCTGCGTGGCTCCACCCGCGGCGCGCTCGCGATGGACCCGCGCCGGATGGCGATGTTGTTCGACGAGAGCAGCCCGCTGTCGAAAATCACCACGCTGCGGCCCAAGGACTACAGCGAGGCCCGCACCATCGGTGAGCGGTTCCGCGACGGCACTCCGGTGATCATGGACCTGGTCTCGATGGACAACGCCGACGCCAAACGACTGGTCGACTTCGCCGCAGGCCTGGCGTTCGCGCTACGTGGCTCATTCGACAAAGTGGCGACCAAGGTGTTCCTGCTCTCACCTGCCGACGTCGATGTCTCGCCTGAAGAGCGCCGACGCATCGCCGAGACCGGGTTTTACGCCTACCAGTAGCCATCCGGCACCTCCGCGTACAAGCCGGTAGGCTGACTTTGCCCTGCTGAAAAGCAGCGTGGGCTGTCGCCAAGGTCACATCTTCATCACTAAAGGTCGGGCTCTCGTTGACGCTGTTCGTGCACATCATTGGTTTTGCGCTGTTCATCTTTTGGCTGCTGCTGATCGCGCGCGTCGTCGTTGAGTTCATCCGATCGTTCAGCCGGGATTGGCACCCGCGCGGCTTGACCGTCGTGATCCTCGAAATCATCCTTTCGGTCACCGATCCGCCGGTGAATCTGTTGAGACGGCTGATACCCCAGCTCACCGTCGGTGCGGTGCGGTTCGACCTATCCATCATGGTGCTGCTGCTGGTGGCGTTCATCGGCATGACGATGGCACTGGACTATCACGTCTGAATCGGACCGAGCCGGCGCGGCGTACCGTTAATTGCCGACTTGAGGCAGTTTGCTGGGGCCCGGATAGAAGTCACATAAGGGGCCCATTTGTCACCTCTTAATCTTTGAAATTCGGTCTTATTTATTGACCGTTTCGGCAACCGGCGGGTCTGGTGTGACAGGATGGGCCGCAGTTGCAGTATGGCTACGACACCGTTCATCCCGTTCTACACTTTCCTGGTCGGTTAGACCGTCCACACTCAAGGGGGCTAGGAATGCCGCTGACACCCGCAGACGTCCACAATGTGGCGTTCAGCAAGCCGCCGATCGGCAAGCGTGGTTACAACGAGGACGAGGTCGACGCCTTCCTCGATCTGGTCGAAAATGAGCTGACCCGCCTGATCGAGGAGAACTCGGATCTGCGTCAGCGAGTCGCCGAGCTGGACCAAGAACTGTCCGGCGCGCGCGCCGGTGGCAGCGCCAGTGCGCAAGCCACCCAAACGATTCCGGTGTACGAGCCCGAGCCCGAGCCGGTCAAGCCGGCGCCGCAGCCCGCTCCGGTCGCCGCCCCCGCAGCCACCCCCCAGGCGCTTGGCGAGGAGCAGGCCATCAAGGCTGCTCGCGTGCTTGCCCTGGCTCAGGACACCGCCGACCGTCTGACCGGCCAAGCTCAGGCTGAGTCCGACAAGCTGCTGTCCGACGCCCGCGCCAACGCCGACCAGATCCTCGGCGATGCCCGTCGCGAGGCCGAGACCACGGTTACCGAAGCCCGTCAGCGTGCGGACGCACTGCTGTCCGACGCGCAGACCCGGTCGGAGACCCAGCTGCGTACGGCTCAGGAGAAGGCGGACGCGCTGCAGGCTGACGCCGAGCGCAAGCACTCCGAGATCATGGGCACGATCAACCAGCAACGCACGGTGCTGGAAGGCCGGCTCGAGCAACTGCGCACCTTCGAGCGCGAATACCGCACCCGGCTCAAGACCTACTTGGAGTCTCAGCTCGAGGAGTTGGGCCAGCGCGGTTCGGCGGCGCCGGTGGATTCCAGCGCGACCAACGATTCGGCGGGATTCAACCAGTTCAATCGGGGTAATAACTAGCCCGGTCGGCGATACTGGCAACAGCGGGCACTATCCTGCACAGTTGGCAGTGTCGCCCCGTCGGCTGGAGGTTAACCGGTGCTGATTATTTCGCTGGTATTAGCGGTGATCGGTCTTGCCGCGCTCGTTTTCGCGGTCATCACCAGCAATGAGCTGGTCGCCTGGGTCTGCATCGGCGCCAGCGTGTTGGGTGTGGTGCTGCTGATCATTGACGCACTGCAGGAGCGGCAGCGCCGTGAGGCAGATCCTGCGGCACACGACGCTGAAGCCGCCCACGACGACGAAGATGTCGCCGATTACCCCGACGCCGTCGACGAGGACGATGCCACTTCGGCGCATCCAGATTCCGAGGGTGCCGCCGGCGACAGCGTCAGCGACGACCACACCACCCGTCAGTAGCTTCCCGCGCCCGCCGTCGCCAGCAGGTCGCGGACCTCGTCGTCGCTGACCTGATGGAAGTCGACGAAACTCTGGCCTACCGCCTCGAGATCGTCTGGCATCGTCGCGCACACCACGTGGTCGGCTTCTTGGGCCAGTAGTTGGCAGACCGACCGCGGTCCGACTGGGACCGCGACGACGATCGCCTCTGGACCGGCAGTGCGCAGGGCGCGCACCGCGGCCAGGATGCTTGCGCCCGTGGCGATTCCGTCGTCCACGATGATCACGGTCCGGCCGCGCGGGTCGGCCATCGATCGCCCATTCCGATACGCCAGCTCGCGGCGATGCAGTTCGGTGGTTTCCCGATCGATCACATCGCGCACCTGCTCGTCGCTGATCTGCAGGCTCGACAGCACGCGGTCGTTCATCACCACACCGCCTCCGCTGGCCAGCGCCCCCATCGCCAGCTCTGGCCACTGCGGCACGCCCAGCTTGCGCACCAGGAAGACGTCGAGGTCCGCGCCCAGCGCAGCGGCGACCTCCCAGCCGACCGGCACGCCGCCGCGGGCCAGCCCCAGCACGAGCAACCCGTCTCTGCCGCGATACGACGCCAGTTCCCGGGCCAGCACCCGGCCGGCGTCCCGGCGGTCGCGGAAGGGGCGTGCCATCTGTCGAGTGTGAACCTGGCAGCACCCAAGCCGTCGCGAAAGTGCGGCTATCGACGGGTCTACGTGGGAATTGCGTCGTCAGTTGCACTTTCGGCGACGAGACGTTGGGTGTCCGAGGGGGTGTGTGAGTGGGGACTTGTCCACCTGCGACACGGGTTGAGGTCTTTGAGTTGAGTCATTGACCAGCAGTTTTCCTACGGTTGGCGACGGGGCCACGCACTGACAGCCCCGGTGGTACTCATGACGTGGCGAAGGCTGTCGCGAGAATCGTCGACACGATGCAATGGACTCGGGCCAGCGCTGAAGAACGGGTCCCGTCGGCGATCGCAGGGGCGCTTTCCCGTTCTGCAACCGTCCGTCAGCTGCGGGTCCGCGGGTCTGGGAATCCCATCGTGATGTAGCCGGGTGCTCGTTTCTTCAGCGATGAGGCGATGACCGGGGTGAGTTCGTCGTGGTAATCGTGCACGGTCGCCGTGGTCTTGCCGGGGGACGGCCGTGTCACGCGGCCGACGTACTGGACGAGACGATTCTTGAAGGTGATCGGCGCTGCCAGAAACAACGTGTCGAGGGCGGGGCAGTCGAAGCCTTCGCCGATGAATGAACTGGTGCCGACGATCAGGAGTGGCTCCGCATCGGGTGTCCTGGTGGCAAGCATTTCGGTGATGCGACGCCGTTCGGCGGCTTTCATGCCGCCGCTCAACACGGTGACCGATCGTCCTGCCGCGGTCAGCCGTTCGGTGATGGCGTTGAGGTGGTCGACCCATGTGGTGAGGACGAGGATATTGGCGCCTTCGCCGGCAGCGCTGAGGATATCGCCGACGACGTGGTTGAGCCGTCGTTCGTCGGCGACCAGTGCCCGGTAGATATCGGCTATGCCGCCTGGTTCGTGTGGATCGGCCTCGCCCGTGTACCGGAATTGTGTCGGGTGGAGGTGCAATATAGGGTGCGGTGTCAGCAGTTCCGAACTGTCGAGCGGGAGTTGGCCGGCGGTGGGGCGTTTAATCTCGACGCGGTGTGAGCCGAGCTGATGGAAAATCAAGTCTTCGAGACCGTCGCGTCGTTCCGGGGTTGCGGTCAGGCCCAGCCAATGGTGTGCCGGTATCTGGCCGAGGACATTGAAGAAGGCGCTGGCCGCTACGTGGTGGCATTCGTCGACGATGACGAAGCCGTATCCGGCGGTCATCTCGTCAATATTTTTGCGGCGCGCCAGAGTTGGCAGCAACGCGATATCGAGGACTCCGGTCGTCTTGGATCGTCCGCCGCCGATCTGGCCGCATTTGAAACCCAGGTGTTGGTCAATCCGGTCTCGCCATTGGTCGGCAAGTGCTTTGCGGTCGACAAGAACGAGCGTTGAGGTGGCACGGGCTTCGATTGTCGCGCAGGCGATAACTGTCTTTCCGGTTCCTGGCGGCGCGATCAGTACGCCCGTGTCGTGGTTGAGGAGCTGGTTCAGGGCATCTGACTGGGTGTCGCGCAGTGTTGTGGCGCAGGTGAACTCGTGGTGCTCACCGATGACCCGGTGGTCCTCGATCTTGAGGGTGCTGTCGGCTGAGCTGACGAGGTCGCTGAGCAGTTGGTGCAGGCCGCGTGGCAGGGTGAGGTTGCCGTCGGCGGTTTCGTCGTAGCTGTAGAGATATCGCGGGGTATCCCAGGTGCTTCGCCGTGCCCGCTGCCGTACGTCGAATTCGGGGTTGCGGATGGAGGCGGCGTGTTTGACCGCCGAAATCATCGCTGGGCCGAGGTCGGTGGACGTCAGGGTGATTCGTGAATCGAACGCGGCTCGCACGATCGCCGCCGGGCGGGGGACGATTTTCGATGAGGTGGGCAGTTGCAGCCGCCGAACGTTGTGCCCGATTTGGGGGCTGGGTAGCTGGCGGGCAAGGGAAGTAGTTTCTTTGGCGGACAGCCGCGCGATGCTCGACAGATATGCCCACTGGTCCTCGTAAGGTTCGAGGGTTGCCGGATCGAGGAAGACGGTGGTGCCGTGCTGGCGGCGTTTGCCGTTGAGTGGTGCCGCGATGAGGTTGCCGACTCCGCGGCCGGTGTGCACGTCCTGGGAGGGAAACAAGCGGTCGTAGCTGCTCAGGTGCATGCTACCGCGCAGCCGGAAGGCTTCGCCGAGAAGGCTGGTGGCGATCCCGCGCGCGACGGAGGCTGATGTCGCGTGCGCGAAGAAGATCCACACGTGGGCGCCGCGGCCGGACTGGGACACTTCCAACGCTGCCGGAATATGATGGGAACGAGCGGCTTTCATGTATGCGAGGGCGTCGAGCATCGCCGCTTCTTTGTCGAAATCTGCCGCGACCCACCAGCATGTGTCGTCGTCGCCCAGCGGATACAGACCGATGTGGACGTCACCGCGGAGATGCGAGCTCACCACCTCAGGGGTCAACGTCAGGTACGGGGCATCGGCACGGTTCATGCCTTTGCGCCAATAGCCTTCGATCGCCGGCATCCACCCTGATCGGCCGTCTTTGCGGTTTTCCCATCGCTGAGCGTAAACGTCGGTGCGGCAACGGAATAGGTCGAAATAGAACCTGACCTTGTCGGCGGGGCTGGACTCCATGCAGACAGGTGGCGTCGGGGCGCCAGTTAGGGTGGGCTGGTCGCTGCGCGCGGCGCGGGCCTGTTCCTCGGTCAATTCAAGTAAGTGCTGCAGGCGCGCATTGTCAGCCCGCAGTTCATCCAATTCACCGGGAAATCGCTCACAGCCGCCAGTGATCTTCATTGATATCCCTCCGTCGGGTACGGACCCTTTCTCGCGCCGGTAGGTGCCGGGGTTTCACTCGGGTCCGTGGCGGAAGACCGGATCGAGGTGGGCGACAACGAGAGTGATTTGGTCGTCGAGGTTTTGTTCGCAAGCTGATTCGAGGTGTTCCTTGCGTCGCCATGCCGCCCATTTCGCTTGTGCGGCAGCGCCGTAACCGGCTAGCCGAGGCGCGACGGGTTCGAGATTTACTCCGCGATGGACAGCGACCGCCCGCGCTGAGCGGAGCAGTTCGTCCGAATCGATGCCGGCGCGAGCGAGTTGCACGATGTCGACGTAATCACGCCAGCGGGTACTGGTGATTCCGCGTTCGAGGATGGTCACGCCCTTTTCGGCGATCGTCGTTTCCGGTGCATATCCCAGGATGGTGATCGGGTTGCCGATGATCCGATCGATGGTCACGTGCGGTGGTGGCGGGACGATCGGATCGCCGGTGGACACGTCCCACGCTGCGACTCCGTTCCACGGCCCGACGGAGACGGCGATTCGTAGGCGCAGACCGGGATACTCGGACTGTTCACGGATCTCCTGGACGGCGATCGTGGCGAGATCGAATTGCAGTCCGTCATCCGCGGTGACTGCGGCGATGTCACGAACCACCTGCACGAGGTGCTCGGCATCGACATCGGCACTGATCGCATTGGCATCGGCGTCTTTGGTGGGACGACGAACGCCATAGGCGGCCAACAAGATTCCGCCTTTGAGGACAAAATCCTTGGCGTGGGGTGTGCGGGTAAGGCGGTCCAGAAACGATTCGAGTACGTGCCGGATCAGATATTCCTGCGTTGGTGCACCGGCTCCGCTGTGCGCTGCGGCGGCACGTGCGACGGCCTGGAGCTGGCGGAACACCTCGTCGCCGCGGCTCATGACAACATTTCCAGTGCTTGTCGGACAGGGGTTTTCGCGCGAGGCAGCCGCGCAGCGATGTCCATGAGTAGCGCCGGTTTGCCGCCGGTGCGCAGCCACTGCCGTAGTGCGTCGCGGGCGAGTTCGTAGCCGACCGCGCCGCGCAGGCGGAACGCATCGGCGATGGAACGTTCGGGGGAGTAGATCCCGATCGTTTGCGTCGAGCCGGGGATCGTCATCTGGTCGCGGCCGATCTCGAAGGTGGCCGTATCGAAGTGATGCCAGGTGATCGCGGCCCGTCCTGCCGGCGTGCGGGATCCGCGCGGGATCGCGATGTCCACGGTGGCGGGTATCTCGTCGGTGAGGTCGTAGTGGGCCAGCGCGGAGGTCAAGCAGATGGTCGCATCAGCTCGGCGCGTCGAGGCCTCGATCAGATCCCAGTCCATCGCTGGGGCCTCGGCGGGAAGATAGATGCCTCGTGCGATGCGGTCGAGGCGGCCTTCGCGTGCGTCCCGGTAAAAGGCGCCGCGCGACAATCCGACCTTCTGTGCGGTGCGTGGGGTTAGTGCTTCCATGGCTGTCGGCACCTCCGATCACAAACAAACCGCTTACAGTTAATAGTACCTGTATGCAGATTGTATCGCTTGCGACCGAGCGTCGCGGCGGGCGTCATCGCCGGTGAGGGCGCGTTTCGATCTAGGGCCAGGTCAGCACCAGTGTCAACGAGGTGCCCATGATGACCTCGCGCGGGTAACGGGTCGCGGCGACCGCTGGCTTCAGCCGTGTCGCCGGATGTGTCCGAGGGGCCTCCCAGAAAGGCGACTTGACCATCCCCGACACGGATTCGAGGCCATTCGTCGCAAGCGTTAATTATGCAGCAAATTCTTAAAACGAGCTGTCAGGCGTATTTGCTGTATATGGCTAACAAATTGTGTCCGAGGGGGGACTTGAACCCCCACGCCCATTAGTAGGGCACTAGCACCTCAAGCTAGCGCGTCTGCCATTCCGCCACTCGGACCGATGCCAATGAATTGGCAGCTTAGGCTATCGGATGGGTCGGCCCACGCCCAAACCTGCCCGCCGCCTTGCGCGCCGCGCCGCCATGTCGGCGTCAATGGTAGGAAAGGTGACTGTGACGGTGCCCGCCGAGAGTCCTGTCGACGACGTCGTCGACGTGGTCAGCCGGCTGATCCAATTCGACACCACCAACACCGGCGAGCTCGAAACCACCAAGGGCGAGGCTGACTGCGCCCGCTGGGTGGCCGCGCAGCTCGAGGAGGTCGGCTACGAGGTCGAATATCTGGAGTCCGGTGCACCCGGGCGAGGCAACGTGTTCGCCCGCCTCGAGGGAGCGGACAGCTCACGCGGTGCCCTGCTGATCCACGGGCATCTCGACGTGGTGCCCGCGGAGCCCGCTGAGTGGAGCGTGCATCCCGTTCTCCGGTGCGGTCGAGGATGGCTACGTCTGGGGCCGCGGCGCGGTCGACATGAAGGACATGGTCGGCATGATGATCGTCGTGGCGCGCCATTTCCGCCGGGCCGGCATCGTCCCGCCGCGCGACGTGGTGTTCGCGTTCCTGGCCGACGAGGAGAACGGCGGCAAGTACGGGTCGCAGTGGCTGGTGGACCACCGGCCCGACCTGTTCGCGGGCATCACCGAGGCGGTCGGAGAGGTCGGCGGGTTCTCGCTGACGGTGCCGCGCCGCGACGGTGGCGAGCGGCGGCTCTATCTGATCGAGACCGCGGAGAAGAGCATGCACTGGATGCGGTTGACCGCGCACGGTCGACCGGGTCACGGCTCGATGGTCCATGACCAGAACGCGGTCACCACGCTCGCCGAGGCGGTCGCACGGCTGGGCCGTCACCGCTTCCCGGTGGTCCCGACCGACAGCGTCGTGCAGTTCCTGACGGCCGTCGGCGAAGAAACCGGGTTCACCTTCGACACCGATTCGCCGGATCTGGACGGGACCGTCGAGAAGCTCGGGCCGATCGCCCGCATTCTCAAGGCCACGCTGCGCGACACCGCCAATCCGACGATGCTCAAGGCTGGTTACAAAACAAACGTGGTGCCCGCCACCGCCGAAGCGATCGTGGACTGCCGGGTGCTTCCCGGCCGGCTGGCGGCATTCGAGGCCGAGGTCGATGAGCTGATCGGGCCCGATGTCACGCGGGAATGGATCACCACCCTGCCGTCGTACGAGACGACGTTCGACGGTGACCTGGTCGACGCCATGAACGCGGCGCTGCTTTCCGTCGATCCGGACGCCCGGACGGTGCCGTACATGCTATCCGGCGGGACGGATGCAAAAGCCTTCGAACGCTTGGGTATTCGCTGTTTCGGCTTTGCGCCGCTGCGGCTGCCGCCCGATCTGGATTTCGCGGCCCTGTTCCACGGCATCGACGAACGGGTACCCGTTGACGCGTTGACGTTCGGCACCGAGGTGCTGGCACATTTCCTGACGCACTGCTAGCCGAAAACACGAGAGGGGATCGACCATGACCACCACGCCCGACCCGTACGCCGCACTCCCGAAGTTGCCGTCGTTTCATCTGGAGTCGTCGTCATTCGGCGACGGTCAGGCGCTGGCCAACCCGCAAGTCAGCGGGATCATGGGGGCCGGGGGCGAGGACGTCAGCCCGCAGCTGTCCTGGTCGGGATTCCCCGACGGCACAAAAAGTTTCGCGGTGACCGTGTACGACCCGGATGCCCCGACGGCGTCCGGCTTCTGGCACTGGGCGGTGGCCAACCTGCCCGCATCGGTCACCGAACTGCCGGCCGGCGCCGGTGCGGGCAGCGACCTGCCCGGCAACGCCTTGACGCTGGTCAACGACGCCGGTGCGCGTCGCTACATCGGCGCAGCGCCGCCCGCGGGCCACGGGCCGCATCACTACTTCGTCGCCGTGCACGCGGTCGACGTCGACAAGCTCGATCTGCCGGAAGATGCCAGCCCGGCGTTCTTGGGCTTCAACCTTTTTCAGCATGCGATCGCACGAGCCGTGATTCACGCCACGTACGAGCAGAAGTAGCCGGTGCCCGGCTTCCCCCAACGCCCATGGTGACCGGCACGTCGCGTGGTTGTGTGCTGGTGCTGCCGGGCGGCAGAGTGCGTAGCGAGCAGTCTGCCCGGCCGTTGGCAGTTGGCGAACGTGCGAATGGCATTCGTTGCGTGCGCCTTGCGGCGCCGTCTGGGTCCCGAGGTAGAGGTGCGGCAAGTGCAGTACCGGCTTCGCGGATGGAACAGCCCGCGGATGGATCCGCTGCGTGACGCCGAACAGGTTCTCGAGGACATGCAGCGCCGATGCCAACCGGACAACATTGCGGTCGTGGGTCATTCGATGGGTGGCCGCGTCGCCGCGCACCTGGCCGCTGGCGGTGGCGTCGGCGCGGTGGTGGCGCTCGCGCCTTGGTGGGAGCACGGCGACGGCGATCTGATCCCGGCCCACACCAGACTGCTGGCCGTTCATGGCACCGCGGACAGCATCACCGACCCCGATAAGTCCCGCGCCCAAGTCGAGCGCGCTTGCCAACGCGGACTCGATGCGCACTGGGTGGGCATCGAGGGAGTCGGTCATCACATGGTGCGTGGATGGCATGAATGGCATCGCCTCACCACGGAATTCGTGACCAAGCAGCTGGCGCTCTGACTTAACTCGCGCCCGAGCCCACCGCATCGCTCAGTGAGGCAAACCCGCCGTCGCGCAGCCGAGCAGCCAGGCCGTCGTGAATGTGCTTGGCCCACAGGCCGCCGCCGTAGATGAAGCCGGTGTAGCCCTGCAGCAGCGACGCTCCGGCGGTGATCCGGTCCCAGGCGTCGTCGACGGTCTCGATGCCGCCGACGCTGATCAGCGTCAGCCGGCCACCGACCCGGCCGTACAGTCGTCGCAGCACCTCGCGGGCGCGGGCGCCCACCGGTGGACCGGAGATGCCGCCGCTGCCGAGTTGGTCCACACCGGGCGTGCTCAGCCCGTCGCGCGACACCGTGGTGTTGGTGGCCACGATGCCGGCCAAGCCGAGTTCGACTGCCAGGTCGGCGATGTCGTCGATATCGGTGTCAGCCAGGTCGGGTGCGATCTTCACCAAAACCGGCGTGGACGTCTCGGCCAGCACGGCGGACAGAATCGGCCGCAGCGACTCGACAGTCTGCAGATCACGCAGTCCTGGAGTGTTCGGCGAGCTCACGTTGACCACCAGATAAGCGGCGTGCGGCCCGACCCATCGGGCGCTGGCCCGGTAGTCCTCAGCGGCGTCCTCCGCCGCTGCGGTCTTGGTTTTGCCGATGTTGACGCCGATCGGAACGTCGGGCCGGTGGGCGGCCAATCTCGCCGCCAGTGCCGCCGCGCCGTGATTGTTGAACCCCATCCGGTTGAGCAAGGCCCGGTCGTCGGGCAGCCGAAACAGCCGTGGCAACGGGTTGCCAGGCTGCGCCTGCGCGGTGACGGTCCCGACTTCGGCGTAGCCGAAACCCAGTGCGCCCCAAGCGTCCAGGCCGGTGCCGTCTTTGTCGAAGCCGGCCGCTAAACCCAGCGGTCCGGGGAAGTGCACCCCGAATACCGTGCTGGCCAGCACCGGGTCGATCGGCGCCAGCCGACGGCGCAGTTGCCGGCGGACCGGTGCGGCCGCGGTGACGCCGCGTAACCCGGCGAACACCATCCCGTGGATGCGTTCGGCGGGCACCAGGAACAGCAGGCGGCGCAGCGCTGCGTACGTTGCAGAGGTGTCGGACGCCACCGTCACAGATCCGGCTGATCGGGATGTGCGCCGGCGGCGTTCTCGGAACGAGACTTCTTGCGGCGCAACAGTACTCGTCGGCTGCCATCGGTGTAGAGCCGCACCCGGGTCAATTCCCAGCCGCGATACTCCGCTTCGATGGACAGCCGGGTGGAGGCGCTGATCCGGGTCACGTCGGGCGGCAAACGCAAAGGCGCCCATTCGTATTCGTCCGACAACTCGGTGTCCCAGCCCACCGGCATCTTGCCGTGCCGCGCCGCCGTCAACGGGGGCCCGCCGCCGCGTGCTCGATGATCTGGACGCCGTCGCCCGCGCCCGAGACGACGTATAGCGTGCCCGCGGCATCGTCGAAGGCCAGCGCGTTGGGTTGCCGCACGGATGGGTACCGTACCTTCTCCAGTGGTATTCCGGTTGACAGATCGTAACCAACAACACTATTCGCCGAAGTCTGCGACACCCACGCCAACCCGCGTGATCCGGCGACGCCGTACGGCGAATCCGCGATCGGATAGGCCTGACGAAGAATTAGCGGGTCGGCTCCGAACACCAGCAGTTGACCGCCCCGGGTGTCGGTCGCCAGCAGTCGGCCCACCGGATCGGCCACCAGCGTGGTCGCCCCCTGGCCGGCGCGCAGCGATTGGCCGATTCTGCCGTCGGCGCCGACGGTGGTGATGGTGGTCTGCCCGCGATCCAGCACCGCGACGGTATTGCCTTGAACGGCAAGCGAATCGACATGAGCGTGAACCTGTATCAGGGTGGCGTCGGTCGCCCCGGGCCCGAGCATGTACAGCAGTCCGTCGGTGGTGCCCAGCACCACGGTGCCGTCGGAGCGGCGGCTGATCGCGCTGAAGTCGATATGTTCTGCGTTACGAACGCTCAGCGTCGTGACATGTCCGGCCGACAGGTCGACCACGAAATACCCGCCGCGGGTGGACAGATAGGCGGTGCCGGCGTTGTCGCCGGCCAATGCGGTCGCCGGCCCGGGCAGCCCGATCACCCGTGGCGATGTTTGCTGCGTGCCCATCGCGGTGAGGGCAGCCGGCGCCGTCGGGTCGGTCCCGGGAGACAGGATGGCCAGCATTCCCGTTCGGCCGTCGAACAGCGCGGTCTGCGGCCGGCCGGCCAGCGGACGGACCGAGCCCGCCGGAGCCCGCGTCAGCGGGGGAGATGCCGCCGCCTGCGCCGGCGCGATCGTCGCCGGGATATCGTCAAAGGCCTTCTTCGAGCATGCCGTCGGGAGCACCAGCGATAACAGCAGCCCAATCGCGGCGATCCGGCGCACGCATGCGTCGTGTTTACGCTTTGCTGGCACAGGGTAACTATCCGCTACTCGGGGGCGCACCGGTCCGACAGGGGTGATCCGATTGCAATTCGATCCTAGGGAACATTGGCCGATGTGGCTCGGGTCCGCGGCAGTTGCCCGGGCGAGACGGCGAGGTATGGTCGCCCCATGAGCGTTGCCGAACGTGGCCAATTCTCAGACGGACAGTTTGCTATCGAGGACATGTGGGTGGGAGTTTTCTCCACCAGAATCCTGGCCAGTGGCTTCGGACAGGTCGGTGACGGCCGAAGTTTCGCATTCAGCATCGAAGGCCAGAAGCTGCTGGTCGAGGTGTACCGCCCGCGACTCAAGGGTCCGGTACCGCAGCCGGAAGACATTGTCGCCACGGCGCAACGCAACGTGGTCGACGTCGACATCACCGACGAGCGCAGCCTGGGCGCCGCCGTCCGTGACGCAGTTGCCGTCGCCGAAGCGTCCAGCTAGATCCGACCGCGGGGCTGTCTGCTGTCGCGACCGCGGGCACCCGGTACGGTCGTCGTCGTGCATGCGGTGCAGGCGATGTCGTGGTGGCAAGTTGTCGTATTGGCCGTTGTGCAGGGTCTGACCGAGTTTCTGCCGGTCTCTTCCTCGGGCCACCTGGCGATCGTGTCCCGGGTCTTCTTCGCCGGTGATGCGGGCGCCTCGTTCACAGCCGTCACCCAATTGGGCACCGAGGCAGCGGTTTTGGTGTATTTCGCCCGCGATATCGCGCGCATCGTCACCGCGTGGTTCGGCGGACTGCTTGACTCCACACGCCGCACGGCCGATTACCGGCTGGGCTGGTACGTCATCATCGGCACGATTCCGATCTGCGTGCTCGGCCTGCTGTTCAAGGACGAGATCCGCTCGGGCGTGCGCAACCTGTGGGTGATCGCGATAGCGCTGGTGGTGTTCTCCGCGGTGATCGCCCTGGCCGAACGTGTCGGGAAGCAGAGCCGCGGTGCCGAGCAACTGACCTGGCGCGACGCCGTCGTCGTCGGCATCGCCCAAACCTTGGCGCTGGTGCCCGGGGTTTCCCGGTCCGGGTCGACGATCAGCGCCGGCCTGTTCCTCGGCCAGCAGCGCGAACTGTCCGCCCGCTTCGGGTTCCTGCTGGCGATTCCGGCGGTGCTCGCGTCCGGGTTGTTCTCGCTGCCGGACGCGTTTCACCCGGTGCTGGAGGGCATGAGCGCGACGGGCGCGCAACTGCTGGTGGCGATGGCGATCGCGTTCCTCGTCGGTTTGGCCGCGGTGTCGTGGTTCCTGCATATTTCTGGTGCGCCACAACATGTATTGGTTCGTCGGCTACCGGGTGGTGGCCGGCGTCGCCGTGTTGATTCTGCTGGCCACCGGGGCGGTTAGCGCTGTATGACCGTCATTCTGTTGCGGCACGGCCGGTCCACGTCCAACACCGCGCACGTGCTGGCCGGCCGTTCCGAGGGTGTCGAACTCGACGACAAGGGGCGCGAACAAGCCGGCGGCCTCGTCGACCGGATCGGTGAGCTCCCGATCCGCGCGGTCGTGAGCTCGCCGCTGTTGCGGTGCCGGCAGACCGTCGAGCCGCTCGCAGCCGCACTCGGTGTCGAGGTGGACGTCGACGACCGACTGGCCGAGGTCGACTACGGCGAATGGACAGGCCGCAAGCTCGGCGAGCTGTTCAAGGAGCCGCTGTGGGCGGTCGTCCAGGCGCATCCCAGCGCGGCGGTTTTCCCCGGCGGCGAAGGGCTGGCCGAAGTGCAGACCCGTGCCGTCGCCGCGGTGCGTGAGCATGACGCGCGGCTGGCCGAGCAGCACAACGGCGACGTCCTGTGGCTGGCTTGCACTCACGGCGATGTCATCAAGGCGGTCGTCGCCGACGCGCTGGCCCTGCACCTGGATGGCTTCCAGCGAATTTCCGCGGACCCCGCGTCGGTGAGTGTGATCCGTTACACGAAGCTTCGCCCCTTCGTGCTCCACTCCAACCACACCGGCGCGAGCCTGACGTCCGCGTTGACGCCCCCACCGGCTACCGAGGGCGACACACCTGCCGACGACGCGGTGGTGGGCGGCTCGACGGACTGAGCTGTCCCCCAGGGGCTTGATTGACGACTCCGCTGCAACTGCCGGTATTTTGGAAGAGCCATGTCTCGTGCGATCCACGTCTTCCGCTCACCCGACCGATTCGTCGCCGGGACCGTTGGGCAGCCCGGAAACCGCACCTTCTACCTTCAGGCAGTTCACGACGCCCGAGTGGTGTCGGTGGTGCTGGAAAAGCAGCAAGTGGCGGTGCTCGCCGAACGCATCGATGCGCTGCTGGTCGAGGTCAACCGGCGGTTCGGCACACCCGTTCCACCCGAGACCGACACGGTGGAGGACCTCAGCCCGCTGGTGACACCCGTTGACGCCGAATTTCGGGTCGGCACCATGGGTTTGGGCTGGGATTCCGAGGCGCAGACCGTGGTTGTCGAGTTGCTGGCTGTCAGCGACACCGAGTTCGACGCGTCGGTAGTGCTGGACGACACCGACGAGGGTCCCGACGCCGTGCGGGTGTTCCTCACGCCGCAGTCGGCCCGCGAGTTCGCCACCCGGTCCAACGCCGTGATCTCCGCCGGCCGGCCGCCGTGCCCGCTGTGTGAGGAGCCGCTGGACTCTGACGGGCACATTTGTGCGCGGACGAACGGCTACCGGCGCAGCGCGCTGCTCGGGCCGGACGATGACGCAGAGGCCTGACGATCGCGAGGTCCTGCGCACCGGCGAGCTGACGGTCCTGGGACGCATTCGCTCGGCGAGCAACGCCACCTTTCTGTGCGAGGCAACGCTGGACGAGCACACCGTGCACTGCGTGTACAAACCGGTGTCCGGGGAGCAGCCGCTGTGGGACTTTCCCGACGGCACCCTGGCCGGCCGCGAACTCAGCGCCTACCTGGTGTCGGCGCATCTGGGCTGGAATATCGTGCCCTACACCATCATTCGGCACGGACCCGCCGGCCCGGGGATGCTGCAGTTGTGGGTGGACCAGCCCGGTGACACGCCGGATTCTGAGCCCGGGCCGGAGCTCGATCTCGTCGACCTGGTTCCGGCGGACCGCTGTCCGCGCGGCTACCTCCCGGTGTTGCGTGCCTACGACTACGCCGGCGACCCGGTCGAGCTGGTGCACGCCGACGACGTCCGGCTGTGGCGGATGGCGGTGTTCGATGTGCTGGTCAACAATGCCGACCGCAAGGGCGGACACGTGCTGCGCGGCGTCAACGGCGACGTGTACGGCGTCGACCACGGGGTGTGCCTGCACGTCGAGGACAAGCTCCGCACGGTGTTGTGGGGCTGGGCCGGCAAGACCGTCGACGACAACACGTTGCAGAAGGTGTCGTGCCTGGTCGACGGGCTGGCCGATTCGCTCGGGGAGGCGCTGGCCGAACACATCACCGACGCGGAGATCGCCGCACTGCGGCTGCGGGCCCGCGTGTTGCTCGCCCACCCGGTGATGCCGGGGCCGGACCGGCACCGCCCCATTCCCTGGCCGGCGTTCTAACCGCCGATGTCACGCTCACTCGCACTGTCGCTCGACGCTCCGGTCCGCGTCGACGAAATCCTGGCGGCGTTCGCCGACGAGGACTACTGGCAGGCGCGGCTGACCGCATTCGACAGCGGCACCGCGACGCTGGACGCCCTGACTGTCGACCCGGATGGGAGCGTTACAGCGGCCCTGACGGTCAGCCTTTTCGCGAACCGCCTGCCGAAAGTGGTCACCGCGTTGGTCCCTGGCGATTTCGCAATGGCACGCACCGAAAGCTGGCGCCCGGCATCCGACGGTCACGCTCGCGGCATGATCGACGTGACGGTTCCCGGCGCGCCCGTGTCCGCGGTCGGGAAGGTGTCGTTGGTGCCGGTGGGCGCCGGTGCGCGACTGGACTTCAGCACCACCGTGCAGGTGGACATCCCACTGGTGGGTGGCCAGGTGGAAAACTTCATCGTCGGCCGCCTCGGGGACGAGATCAGCGCAGTTCAACGCTTCACCAACAACTGGATCGTCGCGAACCGCTGAGGCCCGTCGGGGATACTGGACCCGTGACCCCTGAGCCCATGAGCGACGCCGCGCTGGCCGCTGACCTTGCCGAAGAGGCGGGAAAGCTGTTGCTGGCCGTGCGCGACCGGGTGGGTTTCGACCACCCGTGGCTGCTCGGTGACGAGGGCGACAGCCAGGCCAATGCGTTGTTGCTCAAGCGGTTGCACGCCGAGCGCCCGGGCGACGCGGTGCTCAGCGAAGAGGCCTACGACGACCTGAACCGGCTGCAGTCCGACCGGGTCTGGATCGTCGACCCACTGGACGGGACCCGCGAATTCTCCTGGGAGGGCCGCGACGACTGGGCCGTGCACGTGGCGCTGTGGCAGCGCCACGGCGGTCCGAACGGGGCGATCACCGACGCCGCGGTCGCCTTGCCCGCGATGGGCGAGGTGCACCGCAGCGACACCGTAACCGGGCCCACCGCAGAGCTTTCCGGCCCGATTCGGATCACCGCCAGCTCCAACCGTCCGCCGGCCGTGCTGTACTACTTGGCCCGCCAGCTCGACGTGGAATTTGTGCGGATCGGCTCAGCCGGGGCCAAAGCGATGTCGGTTGTTCGCGGCGACGCCGACGCCTACATCCACGCGGGCGGGCAGTGGGAGTGGGACTCGGCCGCCCCGGCGGGCGTGATTCTGGCGGCCGGCATGCACGCTTCGCGGCTGGACGGCTCGGAGATGATCTACAACCGCCCCGACCCGTATCTGCCCGACTTCCTGATGTGTCGTGCCGAGTTGGCGGACCTGCTGCTGGGTGCGATCCGGCTGGCAAGTTAGCGACGCGCCCCGGCTTGATTGTCGGGTTCCGCAGCGGGCCTAGTACGGCCCGCATCGTCGCCCGCCTAAAGTCGACGGTATGCAGTCCTGGCCCTCGGCACCCTTACCGGCGCTGCCGGGGCGCGGTCCGGAACTGCGGCTGTTCGACAGCTCCGATCAGCAGGTGCGCCCGGTGTCAGCCGGGCCGACGGCCACCATGTACGTCTGCGGCATCACGCCCTATGACGCCACCCACCTGGGCCACGCCGCGACCTATTTGGCATTCGATCTGATCCACCGGATCTGGCGCGACCTCGGCCACGAGGTGCACTACGTGCAGAACATCACCGACGTCGACGACCCGCTGTTCGAGCGGGCCAACCGCGACGGGATCGACTGGCGCGAGCTGGCCGCCCGCGAGGTCCAGCTGTACCGCGACGACATGGCCGCGCTACGGGTGCTGCCGCCCCGGGAGTACGTCGCCGCCACCGACGCGGTGGCCGAGGTCATCGAACTGGTGGAGAAGATGCTGGCCTCCGGTGCCGCCTACATCGTCGAGGACGCCGAATATCCCGACGTCTATTTTCGCGCCGACGCGACCCCGCAGTTCGGCTACGAATCGGGCTACGACCGCGACACCATGCTGACGCTGTTCGCCGAACGAGGAGGCGACCCGGACCGGGCGGGCAAGACCGATCCGCTCGACGCGTTGTTGTGGCGTGCCGCGCGCTCCGGTGAGCCGAGTTGGCCCTCACCCTTCGGCGCCGGCCGGCCGGGCTGGCATGTCGAATGCGCGGCGATCGCGCTCAGCCGCATCGGCAGCGGCCTGGACATCCAGGGCGGGGGCAGCGACCTGATCTTTCCGCATCACGAGTTCACCGCCGCGCACGCCGAATCCGTCAGCGGCGAAAGGCGATTCGCCGGGCACTACGTGCACGCCGGCATGATCGGCTGGGATGGCCACAAGATGTCCAAGAGTCGCGGCAACCTGGTTCTGGTGTCCGGGTTGCGTGCCGAGGGCGTCGAGCCCGCCGCCATCCGACTGGGATTGCTGGCCGGGCATTACCGGACCGATCGCGAGTGGTCGTCGCAGGTGCTCGACGATGCCGAGGCTCGGCTGCAGCGGTGGCGGATCGCGACCACATTGCCCACCGGGCCGGACGCCGCCGACGTGGTCGCCCGGGTTCGCCAATATCTGGCCGACGACCTTGACACACCCAAAGCCATTGCTGCACTTGATGGTTGGACGACCGACGCGCTGGAATACGGCGGTCATGACGCTCAGGCGCCGCGGACGGTGGCCGCGTTGGCGGATGCCCTACTGGGAGTGGAACTGTCCTCTGCGCAGCGGTAGCAGGTAGGTTGCCGCCATGACGTCAGTTAACTCGCAAGTCGTATTCATCACCGGCGGTGCCCACGGGATCGGCGCCGAGGTGGCCCGCCGCCTGCACGCCAAGGGCGCCAACCTGGTGTTGACCGACGTGGATGCCGCGGCCCTGGCGGCGATCTCCGGCGAACTCGGCGGCGACGAGCGGGTTCTCACCGTGGTCGCGGATGTTCGCGACCTGGCCGCGATGAACTCTGCCGCCGAGCAGGCGGTCACGAAATTCGGCGGAATCGACGTGGTGGTGGCCAACGCCGGCATCGCGAGCTACGGATCGGTGCTGCAGGTTGATCCGCTGGCGTTCCAGCGGGTCATCGACATCAATCTGGTCGGCGTCTTCCACACCGTGCGCGCCACGCTGCCCGCAGTGATCGGGCGCAAGGGCTACATGCTGATCGTCTCGTCGTTGGCGGCGTTCGCGGCGGCGCCCGGCATGATCCCGTACGACGCTTCCAAGGCCGGCGTCGAACACCTGGCCAACGCGCTGCGATTGGAGGTCGCCGGCCACGGCGTCACCGTCGGCTCGGCGCACATGTCCTGGATCGACACGGCGCTGGTCCGCGACAGCAAGGCTGACCTGCCATCCTTCACCGAACTGCTGTCCAAGCTGCCCTGGCCGCTGAACAAAACCACGTCGGTGGACAACTGTGCGGACGCGTTCGTCAAGGGCATCGAGCACCGCAAGCGGCGCGTCTACTGCCCAGGCTGGGTGGGCTGGCTCCGCTGGCTCAAGCCGGTGCTGTCGACCCCCATCGGCGAGAACGCTGTGGCCAAGACGGCGACCGAGCTGCTGCCCCGGATGGACGAGGAAGTCAAGGCACTGGGCCGATCTACCAGCGCCTACAACCAGGTGCTGGACAAGCCCTAGGTCGCGATCGCCGCTAGCGGCCGAAACCTGGTCGGCGTCGGCGCAGGTAGCGCTCGAACTCGGCAGCCAGCGCGTCGCCGTCGATCTTGCCCAGCACCTCGGTCATGTCGACCTCGGCATCGCCCCGCTGCTCCAGGGACTGCACGTACTCCGCGATCTCGTCGTCGTCGGTCGTCATCTCGGTGACCGCCAGCTCCCACTCCTCGGCTTGGGCGGGCAGATCGGCCAGCGGAACCTCGATGTCGAGCACTTCCTCGACCCGGCGCAGCAGGGCGACAGTCGCTTTCGGGCTGGGCGGCTGTGACACGTAGTGCGGCACCGCCGCCCAGAACGTGACCGCGGGTATCCCGGCCGCGACGCACGCGTCCTGAAACACCCCGGCAATGCCGGTCGGCCCCTCGTAGCGGGTTTCCTGCAGCCCGAAGCGTTCTGCCGACTCGGGGGAGTAGGCCGCCCCGGACACCGGCACCGGCCGGGTGTGCGGTGTATCGGCCAGCAAAGCGCCCAGGATCACCACGGTGTCGACGTTCAGCTTGTCGGCAACGGCCAGCAGTTCGGCGCAGAAGGTGCGCCACCGCATATTCGGCTCGACACCGTGCATCAGCACGATGTCGCGGTCGGCGCCCGGTGGGCGGCAGTACGAGATCCGCATGGACGGCCACACCAATTCCCGCGTGACGCCGTCAACCTGCCGGATGACCGGGCGATTCACCTGGTAGTCGTAGTACGCCTCGTCGTCGATCTCGACGATCGGATCGGCCTCCCAGATGGCATCCAGATGCTCGAGCGCATCGCTGGCCGCGTCACCCGCGTCATTCCAGCCCTCGAACGCAGCCACGACGATCGTGTTGTGCAGTTCGGGGAACGAGGAGCTGACATCCGGCGAGGTCACGCAATTAGGGTACGGCGTGATCAAGGTCGCGGCGCGCAGAGCAGCGGCTATTTCCTTCTTCCGGCCATGCTTGTCCCGATGAATGCGCCGCCTGGGCGACTTCAACAACCGGCGCCGACACGGTCGGGGCGAAATACGTTCGGCTGCAATCTGGTTAACCCTGTTGACTACGATATTGCCGACCAGATGCGTGAGCAGGCGCTCGAGCGGCACGCGATCGGGTCAAGCTGGCGTCCAGACGTCGATCACATGACGACGTAGACTTTTCTGGTCGAGAGGCGTTGCAACGGCTATTTGGCGGGTCCTGGGCCCCGCCTGGTATCCGCCACGCTCGGCAGAGTTAAGGACGCCTTCCGTTACGGAAGGAACATGCGTGAACAACTTTGCGCCGAACATCCGCCCCGACTGCACCGACGAGCTGACCGCTGCTCTTGGCCAGCGGATCATGGTGATCGACGGCGCGATGGGCACCGCGATCCAGCGGGATCGACCGGATGAGGCCGGTTACCGCGGTGACCGGTTCACCGAGTGGCCGACCGCTCTTCAGGGCAATAACGATCTGCTCACTCTGACGCAGCCGCAGATCATCGAGGGGATCCACCGGGAGTACCTCGAAGCGGGCGCCGACATCCTGGAGACCAACACGTTCAACGCGAACGCCGTCTCGCTCTCCGACTACGACATGGCGGACCTGGCCTACGAGCTGAACTACGCCGGCGCTGCCCTGGCCCGCAAGGCCGCCGACGAGTTCAGCACCCCGGAGAAGCCCCGCTATGTCGCCGGCGCAATCGGTCCCACGACGCGGACCGCGTCGATCTCGCCGGACGTCAACGACCCCGGAGCCCGCAACGTCTCCTACGACCAGCTGGTGGCCGCTTACCTCGAAGCGGCCAACGGGCTGGTCGACGGTGGTTCCGACCTCATCATCATCGAGACGATCTTCGACTCGCTGAATGCCAAGGCCGCGGTGTTCGCCGTCGAGACGCTGTTCGAGGACCGTGGTCGCCGCTGGCCGGTGATCATCTCGGGCACCATCACCGATGCCTCCGGGCGGACGCTGTCCGGTCAGGTCACCGAGGCGTTCTGGAACGCGATCAGGCACGCGAAGCCAATCGCGGTCGGCCTCAACTGCGCCCTGGGCGCGCCGGAGATGAGGCCTTACATCGCCGAGGTAGCGCGGATCGCCGACACCTTCGTCTCCTGCTACCCGAACGCGGGCCTGCCCAACGCGTTCGGCGAGTACGACGAGTCTCCGGAGCGGCAGGCCAGCTACATCGCCGAGTTCGCCGAGGCCGGACTGGTCAACCTGGTCGGTGGCTGCTGCGGAACGGCGCCGCCGCATATCGCCGAGATCGCCAAGGTCGTCGACGGCGTGAGACCGAGGGCAGTGCCGCAGATCGGGGAGGCCACCCGGCTCTCGGGGCTGGAGCCGCTCAACATCACTGAAGACTCCTTGTTCGTCAACATCGGCGAGCGCACCAACATCACCGGCTCCGCCCGGTTCCGCAACCTGATCAAGGCCGAGGACTACGACACCGCGCTGTCGGTCGCCCTGCAGCAGGTCGAGGTCGGTGCGCAGGTCATCGATATCAACATGGACGAGGGCATGATCGACGGCATCGCCGCGATGGACCGGTTCACCAAGCTGATCGCGGCCGAGCCGGACATCAGCCGTGTCCCGGTGATGATCGACTCCTCGAAGTGGGACGTCATCGAGGCGGGCCTGAAAAACGTGCAGGGCAAGCCGATCGTCAACTCGATCTCCATGAAGGAGGGCGAAGAGAAGTTCATCCGCGAAGCACGGCTGTGCCGCAAGTACGGCGCCGCCGTCGTCGTGATGGCCTTCGACGAGCAAGGCCAGGCCGACAACCTGGAGCGCCGCAAGGAGATCTGCGGGCGCGCCTACCGGATCTTGACCGAAGAGGTCGGCTTCCCGGCCGAGGACATCATCTTCGACCCGAACTGCTTCGCGCTGGCGACCGGTATCGAGGAGCACGCGACCTACGGGATCGACTTCATCGAGGCCTGCGCCTGGATCAAGGAGAACCTGCCCGGGGTGCACATCTCCGGCGGCATCTCGAACGTGTCGTTCTCGTTCCGGGGTAACAACCCCGTCCGCGAGGCGATCCACGCGGTGTTCCTGTTCCACGCCATCAAGGCCGGCCTGGACATGGGCATCGTCAACGCCGGCGCGCTGGTGCCCTACGACTCGATCGACCCCGAGCTGCGGGACCGGATCGAGGACGTCGTCCTGAACCGTCGCGACGACGCCGCCGAGCGGCTGCTGGAGATCGCCGAACGGTTCAACAAATCGGACGAGGGACCCGAAGACTCAAAGGCTGCGGAGTGGCGATCTCTCCCGGTCCGCGAACGGATCACGCACGCCCTGGTCAAGGGCATCGACGCCAACGTCGATGCCGACACCGAGGAATTGCGGGCCGAGATCGAGGGTGCAGGTGGTCGGCCGATCGAGGTGATCGAAGGCCCGCTGATGGACGGCATGAACGTCGTGGGTGACCTCTTCGGCGCGGGCAAGATGTTCCTGCCCCAGGTGGTGAAGTCGGCCCGGGTGATGAAGAAGGCGGTGGCGTACCTGCTGCCGTACATCGAGGCGGAGAAGGCACAGTCCGGTACCACCGCGAACAAGGACACCAACGGCACGATCATCATGGCGACGGTCAAGGGCGACGTCCACGACATCGGCAAGAACATCGTCGGGGTCGTCCTGCAGTGCAACAACTACGAAGTCATCGACCTCGGCGTGATGGTGCCCGCCCAGAAGATTCTGGACGCGGCGAAAGAGCACAACGCCGACATCATCGGCCTGTCCGGCCTGATCACGCCGTCCCTGGACGAGATGGTCAACTTCGCCGTCGAGATGGAACGCGAGGGGCTGGAGATCCCGCTGCTGATCGGTGGCGCGACCACCTCGCGCGCGCACACGGCCGTGAAGGTGTCGCCGCGCCGTAGCGGTCCGGTGGTCTGGGTCAAGGACGCGTCCCGCTCGGTGCCGGTCGCGGCAGCGCTCCTCGACGACAAGCAGCGTCCAGCCCTGCTGGAGGCCACCGAAAAGGACTACGCAGCCCTGCGCGAACGGCACGCCCAGAAGAGCGAGCGGCCGATGCTGACGCTGGAGAAGGCCCGCGCGAATCGGACGCCGATCGAGTGGGACGGCTACACGCCGCCGGTGCCCGCGCAGGGTCTGGGCGTGCGGGAGTTTCTTGACTACGACATCGCCGAGCTCCGCGAGTACATCGACTGGCAGCCGTTCTTCAACGCCTGGGAGATGAAGGGAAGGTTCCCCGACATCCTCAACAACCCGGTCTCGGGCGAGACGGCCCGCAAGCTGTACGACGACGCCCAGGAGATGCTCGACACCCTGATCAAGGAGAAGTGGCTGACCGCCAACGGGGTGATCGGATTCTTCCCGGCGAACGCGGTCGGCGACGACATCGAGGTCTACACCGACGACAGCCGCACCGAGGTGCTGACCACGTTGTACAACCTGCGCCAGCAGGGCGAGCACCGGGACGGCATCCCGAACCGGTCGCTGGGCGACTACATCGCCCCCAAAGAAACGGGCCTCCGGGACTACGTCGGCGCTTTCGCCGTCACCACCGGGCTCGGCAGCGCAGACAAGATCGTCGAGTTCAAGGCAGCCAACGACGACTACAACGGGATCCTGCTGGAGTCGCTCGCCGACCGGTTGGCAGAGGCGTTCGCCGAACGGATGCACCAGCGGGTCCGCAAGGAGTTCTGGGGATTCCAGCCCGACGAGCAGCTGGACAACGAGTCGCTGATCGGTGAGAAGTACCGGGGAATCCGCCCGGCCCCCGGCTATCCGGCCTGCCCGGAGCACACCGAGAAGGCGACGCTCTGGGAGTTGATGGACGTCAAGGAGCGGACCGGCATCGAGCTGACCGAGTCGATGGCGATGTGGCCCGGTGCCGCCGTCAGCGGCTGGTATTTCTCGCACCCGCAGTCGCAGTACTTCGTGGTCGGCCGGATGGCCCAGGACCAGGTCGCCGATTACGCGAAGCGCAAGGGCTGGACCCTGCAGGAAGCCGAGCGCTGGCTCGGCCCCAACCTCGGTTACAACCCGGAGGACTGAACCTGACCGCCATGGCCGCTGACGACGCCGGCGGCGAATTGCCGACGGCTCCGCACGAAGATCTGCCCGTCGACCCGCGCGCCGCGCGGGCCGCATTCCGGTCCGCTGTTCGCTTCGCGTCGGTGGCTGCGATCGGTGGATTCCTATTCGGCTTCGACATTTCGGCAACCAACCGCTCGGTCAAGGCGCTGCAGGCGACCTTCCACATCGGCAATGGCCTGTTGGGTTTCGCTGCGGCGTCGGCGGTGCTGGGTGCCGCGATCGGGGCGGTGTGGGCCGGCCGGCTCGGCGACCGGATGGGTCGTGTCGTGATGATGAAGCTCTCGGCCGCATCGTTTTTCGTGTGCGGGCTCGGCGCCGGGTCGGCAATCAACATCTGGATGTTCATCGTCTTCCACCTCATCGGCGGTATCGGCATCGGCTTCTCCTCGGTGGCGGCCCCGGCCTACATCGCCGAGGTCTCACCACCGCGGTTCCGCGGCCGGCTCGGCTCACTGCAGCAACTCGCCATCGTGTGCGGCCTGTTCGGGTCGATCGCGCTGACCTGGGTGCCGTTCCACCTCGCCGGCGGTTCCGACTAAGCCGTTCTGGTTGGGCCTGGAGGCGTGGCGCTGGACGTTTTTCTTCGAGTTGATTTTGGCGTTGCTCTACTTCGCGCTGCTCTTTACGATCTCCGAATCGCCGCGTTACCTGGTTGCCAGACAACAGGTTTCGCAAGCCCGTCAGGTGCTGGGGCAACTGCTGAGCTCTCGCGACGTTGAGTCGACGATCGCTCGTATCGCCGGCTCCTTGGAACAGGAATCCGAACCGTCGTGGCGCGATCTACGCAAACCGACGGGCGGGCTCTACGGCATCGTCTGGGTGGGTCTGGGGCTGGCCGTCTTTCAGCAGTTCGTCGGCATCAACGTGATCTTCAACTACTCCGATCTGCTCTGGGAGACCGTGGGATTCGGCGAAAAATCGTCGTTCACCATTGCTTTGGTGACCACCGGGGTCAACGTGTTGATCACTTTGGTGGCGATCGCACTGATCGACCGGGTCGGTCGCAGACTGCTGCTGCTGGCGGGATCTGCGGGCATGTCGCTGATGTTGATCACCATGACGGTCGTGTTCGCCGGCGCGTCCGTGAGCAACGGTCAGCCACAACTCGACGGGGCTGCCGGGATCGTCGCACTGGTCGCCGCCGACTTGTATGTCGTCGCGTTCGCGGTGTCCTGGGGGCCGGTGCTGTGGGTGCTGCTGGGCGAGATGTTCCCCAACCGCATTCGCTCGGCTGCGCTGGGGCTGGCGTCAGGCGTGCAGTGGCTGGCCAACTGGACCATTGCGGTGACGTTCCCCGCGCTACGGCACGCCCTGGGCGGGGCCTACTGCTTCTACGCGCTGTGTGCGGTGCTGTCCTTCGTTTTCGTCTGGCGGTGGGTCCGGGAAACCAACGGTGTTTCTCTGGAAGACATGCCCGACGAGGCAGCTCACGTCGGCGGCGCACCCGCCGCCAGCTGAAACCGCCGTGACTTTGCTCAGCTGCGCGTGAAACAATCGCTGGCCGTGAAGACCTTCGAGGATTTGTTTGCCGAACTCGGTGAACGTGCCCGCACCCGTCCAGCGGGCAGCGGCACGGTCGCGGCGCTGGACGCAGGCGTGCATACGTTGGGCAAGAAGATTCTCGAGGAGGCCGGCGAAGTGTGGCTGGCGGCCGAGCACGAGTCCGACGAGGCGCTGGCCGAAGAAATCAGCCAGTTGCTGTACTGGGCTCAGGTGTTGATGATCGCCCGCGGGCTCACGCTCGACGACGTGTACCGGAAACTCTGATGACGCCGCAACAGCGCAACGGGTCCAGCAATCTGCGTGTCGCGGTCCCCAACAAGGGAGCGCTGAGCGAGTCGGCCGTCGAGATTCTGTCCGAGGCCGGCTACCGGAGACGCACCGATCCCAAAGATCTGACCGTCATCGACCCGCACAACCATGTCGAGTTCTTTTTTCTGCGGCCCAAGGACATCGCCATCTACGTCGGCTCCGGTGAGCTCGACTTCGGCATCACCGGGCGGGATTTGGCGCGGGAGTCCCGCGCGCCGGTGCACGAGCGCCTCGCACTCGGCTTCGGGTCCTCCACGTTTCGGTACGCCGCGCCGGCCGGGCGGAACTGGACGATCGACGATCTGGCCGGCCGACGAGTCGCCACCGCATATCCCAACATCGTGCGACAAGATCTGGCGGCCCGCGGTATTGACGCGACGGTGATCCGGCTGGACGGCGCGGTGGAGATCTCGATACAGCTCGGAGTGGCCGACGCGATCGCCGACGTGGTGGGTTCGGGCCGCACGTTGAACTTGCACAACCTGGTGGCCTTCGGTGAGACACTGTGCGACTCGGAGGCGGTCCTCATCGAGCAGATCGATCCGAATGCTGCCGACCGGCCGGACGCCGCTGCCCGCGATCAACTGGTCGCCCGGGTGCAGGGCGTGGTGTTCGGCCAGCAGTATCTGATGCTGGATTACGACTGTCCGCGTTCGGTTCTCGACGACGCGACAGCTATCACGCCGGGATTGGAGTCGCCCACGATCGCTCCGCTGGCCGACCCCGCCTGGGTTGCGGTGCGGGCGCTGGTGCCCCGCCGGGGCGTCAACGCGATCATGGACGACCTCGCGGCGATTGGGGCGAAAGCGATACTGGCATCAGACGTCCGGTTCTTCCGGTTCTGATCTCGCATGCCCCGCTATCGGCGGCTGCGCTGTGTTAGCGTCCGGCTAGTGCAGCGTTTCTTTGCCGAACCCCGAGGAGCGGTTACATGTCGCATATGACGCATTTCTACGTTCTGCTACTTGCTCTTGGAATCGGCGTGATCGCCGGTTTGCGAACCTTCACCGCCCCGGCTGTCGTTGCCTGGGCCGCGGTGTTGCACTGGATCAACCTGAGCGGGACATGGGCGTCCTGGGTTGGCAATCTGATCACCGCCATCGTTTTCACGGTGCTTGCGGCCGGTGAACTCTTCCTCGACCAGCAGCCCAAAACACCGCCCCGCACGGCGCCGCCGGCTTTTATCGGCCGGATCCTCTTCGGCGGCTTCGCGGGAGCTGTTGTCGGCACCGCGTGGGCCGTCACCTGGAGTGCGCTCGGCGCCGGCGTGATCGGCGCGGTCCTGGGCACCCTCGGCGGATACCAGGCGCGGGCCCGCCTGGCCAAGTCGTTCGGCCGCGACCTGCCTGCCGCCTTGCTTGAAGATGTCGTCGCGGTGGGTGGCGGACTCGCGCTCGCCGCGCTCACAGCCGCTCTGTGACACAGCGTTTCGACGCGATCGTGGTGGGCGCCGGTCAGGCCGGGCCCCCGCTGGCAGGGCGGTTGACCGCGGCCGGCCACACCGTGGCGATGGTGGAGCGCAAACTCATCGGCGGCACCTGCGTCAACACCGGCTGCATCCCGACCAAGACGCTGGTGGCCAGCGCGCAGGCCGCGCACCTGGCCCGCCGCGGCGCCGACTACGGCGTCAACACCGGCCCGGTCAGCGTCGACATGGCAAAAGTCAAGGCGCGCAAGGATGGCATCGTCCTCGATGACCGCAAGGGTGTCGAAGACTGGCTGGACGGGATGGACGGCTGCACCGTCTTTCGCGGGCACGCTCAGTTCGAAGACCCGCACACGCTGCGGGTCGGCGACGACACGTTGCAGGCTGACCGCATTTTCCTCAACGTCGGTGGCCGCGCGGTCGTGCCGGACATTCCGGGGCTGGCCGACGTCGACTACCTGACCAACGTATCGATCCTCGAACTCGGCGCTGTGCCCGAACATCTCGTCGTCGTCGGCGGCAGCTACATCGCTCTTGAATTCGCCCAGATGTACCGCCGGTTCGGCGCACAGGTGACCGTGGTCGAAAAAGGTCCGCGACTGACCGCCCGCGAAGACGAGGATGTCTCCGACGCCATCCGATCGATCCTGGAGAACGAAGGCATTCAGATCATTCTCGACGCCAGTGATATCCGGATAGCCAAGCGCGACAATGGATTCGAATTGACGCCGCGGGCCGGCGCCGCACCGGTGGCAGGTAGCCACCTGTTGCTGGCAGTGGGTCGGCGGCCCAACACCGATGACCTCGGCCTCGAGCTGGCCGGCGTCGACACCGACGACCGCGGATATGTCGTCGTCGACGACCAACTGCGAACCAGCGTCGATCACATCTGGGCCATGGGCGACTGCAACGGCAAAGGCGCGTTCACCCACACCTCGTACAACGATTTCGAGATCGTCGCCGCCAACTTGCTCGACGACGATCCGAGGCGGGTGAGTGACCGGATCACCGCGTATGCGCTCTACATCGACCCGCCGCTGGGACGCGCCGGAATGACCGTCGGAACAGGTTCGGGCATCCGGCCGGCGGGCACTACTTTGTAAACGTCCCATGACCATGGTGGGCCGTGCGGTGGAAAAGGCTGAGACACAAGGCTTTATGAAAATCGTGGTCGACGCCGAAACTCAGCAGATCCTGGGCGCAGCGATCCTAGGCGTGGGTGGTGACGAAGTCATCCACGGCATCCTCGACGTGATGTCGTGCAAGGCGCCGTACACCACGCTGGCCCGCACGATGCATATCCACCCGACGGTTTGCGAGCTGATACCGACCATGCTGCAGGAGATGTCGCCGTTGCATTAAGACCGCGCCTTGCGACGAGAGCGGCTGGGTGCTGTCAGTGCTACTGTCGATTGGCGTGGCGAGTGTGAACTTGCCGACCCAACACGATGCCTTCCCGACGTTAAGCGACGATCAACTTCTACGGCTGCGCGCGTACGGCACATCGTCTCAGGTCGACATCGGCGAGGTGCTGTTTCGCGCCGGCGAGTCCAGCTATGACTTCATTGTGCTTGAAAGCGCTAGTGTGGAAACTTTCCGCGAGGCCTTCCGAGAGCGCGGCGAAGCCGTGCTCGCTCGTATTGGCCCGCGCCGGTTTCTGGGCGAACTGAACCTTTTAACCGGCCAGGCAACCTACCTGAGCACCCGGGTGGTCGACGCCGGCGTGATCACGCGGATAACCCCGGCGCGGTTTCGTGAGCTGATCGATCGCGACACCGAACTGTCCGATTTTATCCTTCGCGCGCTCTTGGCGCGCCGTCAACGGTTGCGCGCCGGTGAGGCCGCGCGCAGCATCCAACTCATCGGCAGCGCTTGGTCCGCGCAAACAATGACAGTGCGCACATGGCTTGCGCGCCTACAAATACCGCACACTTTTGCCGACACCGACACCGCCGAAGGCGCGGCTCGGGCGGAGGCGCTTGACATAAACGCCGATGACTTGCCGGTTCTGGTGACGCCGAGCAAAACTTTGCGTCGTGCCACGGCGGCAACCGCTTCGGCCGAACTGGGTCTGGCCCGTCGTCCGCAACCAGGCGGAGACCGGATTCGTGACCTAGTCGTCGTCGGCGGC
>CAVTSP010000018.1:0-501846 GCA_963737375.1 uncultured Actinomycetota bacterium | reverse complement strand
CGGCCCCCGGAGTGATCTCCGAGGGCCGTTCTCTACTAGTAGCGGGGACAGGATTCGAACCTGCGACCTCTGGGTTATGAGCCCAGCGAGCTACCGAGCTGCTCCACCCCGCGACGGGTGAATATCAGGTTACCGAACACACGCGAGGCCACCAAATCGCCCGCGGACCAGCATCGGAACCGATCACTTTGCGCTGTTGTACTTGTTGATCGCGTCGTCGAGCCGTTGAAGTGCCGCACCGTAGGCGCCGAAGTCGCCCGATTTCTGCGCGTCGCGTGCCGCACCCAGTCGCCGTCTCGACGTCCTTGAGCGCGGCGGCTTTCGCCGGCGACAAGCTGACGGCAGCGCTGGGCGGAGGTGCGACGGCACCGGCCGGTGGTGGCAGGCCCGCCGGCGGCTCGCCGCCCTGTGGCGTGCTGGCGGGCGGGCCGGATTCGGTAGGCGCAGGACCGGCTGCGGTCGCACTGGCGCCGGGTCCGAACAGCCCGTTCAGCGCATCGCCCACCGTCGGGCCGTAGCCGATCTTGTCGTTGTACATCATCGCCACCCGGATCAACCGCGGATACGAGGACGCGACATCGCTCGAGCCGGGCGAGGCATACACCGGTTCGACATAGATCAGCCCGCCATGGGCCACCGGCAGCGTCAGCAGATTGCCCCACTTGATCCGGTTCTGGTTGTCGCGCCCGATCACGCCGAGGTCCTGTGACACCGCCGTATCGGTGGTGATCGCGTTGTTCGCCAGCTTGGGACCGTTGACCTGCCCCGGAATGGTCAGCACCGTGATCTTGCCGTAGGTGGACGGATCGGAGCTGGCGCTGATGTAGGCCGCCAGGTAATCACGCTTGAACCGGTTCATCGCGCTCGTCAGTTGGAATGACGCCGAATCATCCTCTTTGGCAATGTTTTTCGCGACGATGTAGTACGGCGGCTGATAACTGCTGGCCGTGGGATTCGGGTCGAGCGGAACGTCCCAGAAGTCCGATGTGGAGAAGAACGTCACCGGGTCGTTGACGTGATACTTGGCCAGCAACATCCGCTGCACCTTGAACAGGTCTTCGGGATAGCGCAGATGTGCGGCCAACTCGCTGCTGATCTCACTCTTCGGTTTGACCGTTCCGGGAAAGACTTTCATCCACGCCTGCAGCACCGGATCGTGCTCGTCCTGCTCGTACAGCGAGACCGTTCCGTCGTAGGCATCGACGGTGGCCTTCACCGAGTTGCGGATGTAGGACACCTGCTTGTCGGGCGCCAGCCGGTTGAACGCCACCTCGGTGGAGTCGGCGGTGGCCGACGACAGCGACGTGAGCTCGGAGTACGGGTAGTTATCCAGCGTGGTGTAGCCGTCGATGATCCACACCAGCCGCTTGTTGACGATCGCCGGGTAGACACTGCTGTCCGTGGTCAACCACGGCGCTACTGCCTCCACCCGTTGAGCCGGATCGCGGTTGAACAGGATCTTGCTGTTCGACCCAATTACGTTGGAGAACAGGAAGTTTCGCTCCGCGAACTTCGCGGCGAAGACGCTCCGGGAAATCAAGCCGCCCAGCGGCACTCCACCGGTTCCGGTGTAGGTGTAGTTCTTGGTCTCGGTGTTGGTCTCGTAGTCGTATTCCCGGTCGACGCCGCTCTTCCCGACGATCGCGTAATCGGCAGGCGAGCTGGCGATGACCGGCCCGTAGTAGACACGCGGCTGATCCAGCGGCGCGGGACCGGTTGATGTCACGCTGCCGTTGGCCCCGACGACGCTGGCCAGGAACTCGGGGTAGCCGCCATTCTGGTTGGGGTCGTTGGCGATACCGCGCACGGTGTTGGCCGGCGAAGCGATGAAGCCGTTGCCGTGGGTGAAGACGGTGTGCCGGTTGATCCAGTCCCGTTGGTTGTCGATCAGATGGTCCGGATTGAGTTCGCGGGCGGCGACGACGTAGTCGCGCAGGTGGTCGTCACGATCGCGGTAGCGGTCGATCGCCAACTGGTCGGGGAAATAGTAGAAGTTCTTGCCCTGCTGGAACTGGGTGAACGCCGGGCTGATGATGGTGGGGTCGAGCAGCCGAATGTTGGAGGTGGTGGCGCGATCTGACGCAACCTGTTCGGCCGTTGCCCGCCCGTCGCCGCTGTAGTCCCGGTACGTCACCACATCGTCGGTCAGACCGTAGGCCTGCCGCGTCGCGGTGATACTTCGGCTGATGTATTCGCGTTCCTTCTGCGCCGCATTGGGTTTGACGCTGAACTGCTCGATGACCAACGGCCAGGCAGCGCCCACGACCATCGACGACAGCAACAGCAACACCAGCCCGATGGATGGAATCCGCAAGTCCCGCAGCACAACCGCGGAGAACACCGCTACCGCGCAAATCAATGCGATCGCCAGCAGGATCATCTTGGCCGGCAGCACCGCGTTGATATCGGTGTACCCGGCGCCGGTGAACGGCTTGCCCGCCCGGGTGTGCGACAGCAGTTCGTAACGATCCAGCCAGTAGGCAACCGCCTTGAGTAGCACCAGCGTTCCGACCAGGCTGATCAACTGGATACGCGCCGACCGGCTCAACGCACCGGTGCGCCCGGACAACCGGATGCCACCGAAGATGTAGTGCGCCATCAAATTCGCGACGAACGCGAGGAACACCGCGACGAAGAAGAAACTGAGCACCAGCCGGTAGAAGGGCAGCTCGAAGGCGTAGAAGCCCAGATCTTTACCGAACTGCGGATCGCGGACACCGAAGCTGCTGCCGTGCAGGAAAAGCTGAATACGAACCCAAAAGGTCTGCGCGACAATGCCGGCCAGCAGTCCGATCGTCACCGGGACTCCGATGGCGATCACCTTCAGCCTCGACATCACCACGGTGCGATAGCGCGCCACCGGGTCGGCGCCGTTGCTCGGGACGAACACCGGCCGGGTTCGGTAGGCCATTGCCAGTCCGGCGAACACGATGCCACCGACCAGCAGCCCGATCACCACGAACACGATCAACCGGGTGACGAGCACGGTGGTGAACACCGAGCGATAACCCAACTCGCCGAACCAGAGCCAGTCGACATACGCGTCGATCAGTCGGGGGCCGACCAGCAGCAGTCCGATCACGGTCAACGCGACCGCGATAAGAGTCCGACTGCGTCGGGTCAGCTTCGGCATTCTGGCGGCGGGCCGCATCCCCACTAGCTACGCTCCCTGCTCGGTCTCGACAGTCGCTGTCGGTGGATGGTCTCGACTCTACGCACAACCGGTGATCTGCCCCGGGCTCGAACTGGCCGGCCTAGCAACTCGGCGGCTGTCCGCCGGAGGCCACGGTGTGCAGCGCGTCCACTGCCCCACCGAGGGTGTCGACCTTGATCAACTGCAGGCCGGGAACCTTGCCGGAGTTCGCTTCGTAGCAATTTCCGGCCGGCACCAGAAACACCGTTGCCCCGGCGTCGTGGGCGGCGCTCATCTTGTGCGCGATCCCGCCGATCTTGCCGACCTCACCGTCCGGCTTGATCGTGCCGGTGCCTGCGACGAACTTCTTCGCGGCAAGGTCGCCAGTGGTGAGTTTGTCGATCACGGCCAGGCTGAACATCAGGCCTGCCGAGGGGCCGCCCACGTTGGCCAGGTTGAAATCGACCGCGAACGGCGCCCACGGCGCGTCGGTCACCGAGACGCCCACGAAGCCGAAGTCGCCTTTCGGGTGATGGCCCAACGTGATCTGGGCCGTTCCGGGCGGCGCGTTCTTGCGGCGGAAGTCAACCGTGACCTGCTGTCCGGGCTTGGTGGTCTTCAGGAACGAGGTGAACTGCTCCACGTCGGCCACCGGCTTGCCGTCGACCGCCTGCACGGCGTCACCGGCCTGCAACTTGCCCACCGACGGTCCGGGGTCGGTAAGCGTCACGATCGTCACCGCTTGCGGGTACTTCAGATAGCCCAGGGCCGCGAACTCGGCGTTGTGCTCGGACTCTTTGAAATCGGCGTCGTTGGCCTTGTCGACTTCGTCGCGCGACTGGCCAGGCGGATAGACCAGGTCGCGCGGCATCAGTTGTTCCTGCCCGGACAACCACAGTGTCAGCGCCTCGGCCAGGCTGAGCTCGTCGCGCTGAGACACCGTCGTCATGTCCAGGTGGCCCGTCGTCGGGTGTGTCGTGGTGCCTTTGATCTCGACGACCTGCTTGCCGTCGACCTCGCCCAGCGTGTCGAAAGCCGGGCCGGGTCCCAGCGACACGTACGGCACCGTCACCGCAGCGAGCAGCACGCCGAAGACCACGATCGGGACCAGCGCCACCATCAGCGTCAGAATCCGCCTGTTCACGTCGCCAACACTAGACGCCAGTGTCAGGCGGGTTCACTCAGAGCGTGACGCCGGGCCGCGCGTCACGGGTTGACCATGAGTACCGTTATGGGCATGGCTGACCTGCCCTTCGGGTTCTCCGCGGGAGACGACCCGGACCGCGAGAACGAACCCGAGTCCGGCTCAGGATCTGCTGACCCATTCGGGCTGGGCGGCCTGGGCGGCCAATTCAACGTGGCCGACCTGGGCCAGATGTTCACCAAGCTCGGGCAGATGTTCAGCGGGGCCGGCTCAGCCATGGGCGGACAATCCTCCGGCTCGGTGAATTACGAGCTGGCCCGCCAGATGGCGTCGAGCTCGATCGGATTCGTGGCCCCCATCCCCGTTGCTACCCGCGAGGCGATCGGCGACGCCGTCCACCTCGCCGAGACCTGGCTCAACGGCGTCACCGCACTGCCGGAGGGCACCACCAAGGTCGTTGCCTGGACGCCCACCGACTGGGTGGACAACACGATGGAGACCTGGAAACGGTTGTGCGATCCGATGGCCCAGCAGATCGCCACGGTGTGGGCCTCGGCGTTGCCCGAGGAGGCCAAGGCCATGGCGGGCCCGCTGATGTCGATGATGTCGCAGATGGGCGGCATGGCGTTCGGTTCGCAGCTCGGTCAAGCGTTGGCTCGATTGTCGAAGGAAGTCCTGACGTCCACCGACATCGGATTGCCTTTGGGGCCCAAGGGTATTGCTGCGCTGCTGCCCGACGCCGTCGAGTCATTCGCCGAGGGCCTCGAGCAGCCCCGCAGTGAGATCGTCACTTTCCTGGCGGCCCGAGAGGCCGCCCACCACCGCCTTTTCAGTCATGTGCCGTGGCTGTCCAGTCAGCTGCTCGGCGCCGTCGAGGCCTACGCCAAGGGCATGAAGATCGACATGGCCGGCATCGAGGATTTGGCCCGCGACTTCAACCCTGCGGCGATGAGTGATCCGGCCGCCGTCGAGCAACTGCTGACCCAGGGCGTCTTCGAACCCAAGGCGACGCCGGAGCAGACCCAGGCACTCGAACGACTCGAGACGCTTCTGGCGCTCATCGAGGGCTGGGTACAGACCGTGGTGAACGCCGCCCTCGGCGATCGCATCCCCGGCGCGGACGCCCTCGGCGAGACGCTGCGACGACGGCGGGCCACCGGCGGGCCGGCCGAGCAGACCTTCGCCACGCTGGTGGGCCTCGAACTGCGGCCACGCAAATTGCGCGAGGCCGCGGCGCTGTGGGGCCGATTGACTCAGGCCGTCGGCATCGACGCCCGCGACGCGGTCTGGCAGCACCCCGACCTGCTGCCCGGAGCCGAGGACCTCGACGACCCGGCCGGTTTCATCGACCGCGCTCTCGGCGGCGACACCAGCGGGATCGACGAAGCCATCGCCGAATTCGAGCGTCGCGCCGACGCCGGCGACGACGACGGCCCAGTGGACAGCTGAGCCGCTCGTCCCGATTGCCGTGGCACTGTGCCAGGATGGCGCAGCCCATGCCGCTCCCCGTGCTGGTTCGCCCCGCTCGAGCAACGAAGCGCTAGCGCGCACAACATAATTTGCCCGCCGTTTACGGCATCGTTGCAAAGTCGCCGGGCAGCGTGGGTAGCGTCGGATGAAGTTTCGGTCGTATCGGCCCGATGCACTAGTCGGCCCGATGCACTAGGCCAGGAACGCGACGCCGGCCACAGACGATAGATCGAGGTGATGGAAATGCGGAAACAACCAATCAGCGCTGCGGGGCTTGCGCTTGTCGCCCTGGCGTTCAGCGCCGGGGTCGCGCACGCTGCTCCGGACCCGAACGATCCCGGCGAGCAGCCCAACTGGCCCTGTGGCTACACGTTCGGACCAGTAAATACGCACGGACCAATAGGAACGATCATGGCGTGGCGTGGCGGCAAGCCTTGTCCACCGCCGCCCGCACCGGCTGAACAACACTAACGGTCACGGCCGGCTCAAGGCCCCGATGACAGTCCTGACGGTCCTGTGGACAGCTGAATCACCCTGCGTGACCGCCCGTGGCACAGTGCCGGAATGGCGCAGCCCACGCCGTCGCTGTATGCGCTGGACCCCGCTCTCCCCGTGCTGCTACGGCCAGACGGCGCGGTGCAGGTGGGCTGGAGTCCGCGCCGCGCCGTGCTGATCCGGCCGCCACTCGGCTTGAACGCCGCGGGCCTGGCGACACTGCTGCGCGCCATGCATTCTCCGGTCCCGATGAGCGAACTGCAACGCCAAGCCGGCGGGCTGAGCAACGGTGAACTGAGCGATCTGGTCGGACAATTGGTGACGGCCGGGGTCGCCACCTGCGGTGCCCGGCAACGGTCGGCGCGGTCGGCGTCGATCCGGGTGCACGGCCGCGGCCCACTGTCGGATCTGCTGGCTGAGGGGCTGCGGTGCTCGGGCGCCAGGGTCAAACAGAGCAATCAGCCGCATGCCGCCGTGACGTCTGCCGACGCCGACCTGGTGGTGTTGTCGGACAATCTCGTCGCCGATCCGCGGATGCTGCGCGAGCTACACAGTCAGGGTGTCGCGCACCTCGCGGTGCGAATCCGCGACGGCACCGGCCTGGTCGGCCCGCTGGTCGTGCCCGGTGTCACTAGCTGCCTGGGGTGCGCCGATCTGCATCGCCGGGACCGCGACGCGGCATGGCCCGCGGTCGCCGCACAGCTGCGCGACACCGTCGGGGTGGCCGACCGTGCGACGCTGCTGGCCACTGCGGCGCTGGCGCTCAGCCAGGTCAACCGGGTGATCGGAGCGGTCCGCGGCACCAACGCCGAGCCGCCCGCGGCGCTGAGCGCCACACTCGAATTCGATGTGCACGCCGGCTCGATCGTGACGCGGCACTGGTCGAGGCATCCGCTGTGTTCCTGCTGACAGGACAGCGGTTGTTCCCAGATCAATGGGGCGCGCACAGGCTCGTCGTGGATGATGGGGGGCGTGGCAGACATCAAACGCGGGGGCGCCGCCCGTAACGCGAAGCTGGCCGGCCTCGCCGGTGGCATAGCCGGTCGTACGGCACTCGGGTTCGGCAAGCGGCTGGCCGGCAAATCGCAGGACGAGATCAACGCCGAGCTCATGGAAAAGGCCGCCAAGCAGCTCTTCACGGTGCTCGGCGAGCTCAAGGGCGGCGCGATGAAGGTCGGCCAGGCCCTCTCGGTGATGGAAGCCGCGATCCCCGAGGAGTTCGGCGAGCCCTACCGCGAGGCGCTGACCAAGCTGCAGAAGGACGCGCCGCCGCTGCCCGCCGAGAAGGTCCACCGGGTGCTGGACGCGCAGTTGGGCACGAAATGGCGTCAACGGTTCTCCGAGTTCAACGACACCGCGGTGGCCTCGGCCAGCATCGGCCAGGTGCACAAAGGTGTGTGGGCCGACGGCCGTGAAGTCGCCGTGAAGATCCAATACCCCGGCGCCGACGAAGCGCTGCGGGCCGACCTGAAAACGCTGCGCCGCATGATCAGCGTGGTCAAGCAGCTTGCCCCGGGTGTGGACGTCGAAGGCGTCGTCGATGAACTGATCGAGCGCACCGAGATGGAACTCGACTACCGACTGGAAGCCGAGCATCAGCGCGCCTTCGCCAAGGCCTACGAGGGCGACCCGGACTACCTGATCCCGCACGTAGTGGCCAGCGCCCCCAAAGTCGTGATCCAGGAGTGGATCGAAGGCATTCCGATGGCGGACATCATCCGCGAGGGCACCGTCGAACAGCGTGACCTGCTGGGAACTCGGCTGGCCGCCTTCATCTTCGACTCGCCGCGCCGGATCGAGATGATTCACGGCGACGCCCACCCGGGCAACTTCATGTTGATGCCCGACGGGAAGATGGGCGTCATCGACTTCGGGGCCGTCGCGCCGCTGCCCGGTGGATTCCCGGTCGAGCTCGGAGCGACGATCCGGCTGGCCCGCGACAAGAACTACGACCTGGTCCTGCCGACGATGGAAAAGGTCGGGTTCATCCAGAAGGGTCAGCAGGTGTCGGTGCGCGACATCGACGAGATGCTGCGCCAATACGTCGAGCCCGTCGAGGTCGAAGTCTTCCACTACACGCGTAAGTGGCTGCAGCGCATGACTTACCGGCAGCTGAATCAGGGTGTCGCGCAGATCAAGACGGCGCGACAGATGGATCTGCCACCCAAGCTGGCGATCCCGATGCGGGTGCTCGCGACGTCGATGGCGATCCTGTGTCAGCTGGACGCGCACGTGCCGACCCAGAGGCTGTCCGAGGAGCTGGTTCCCGGTTTCGCCGAGCCTGACACGGCTACCGCCTAAAGCTACTTATTCGCAACAGTTTTCGTGTTCTACGCGGCGATCTTGCGGGGGCGCCCCCGCGGGCGTTTGCGGGTCACGACGGAGCCACGGTCGAAAATCTCGCCACCCCACACTCCCCACGGTTCGGCGCGGTTCAGCGCCTCGGCCAGGCATGCGCGTCGGATCGGGCAGTCAGCGCACAGCTCCTTCGCGCGCTCGAGATCGGACGGGCTGTCAGCGAACCACAGGTCGGGATCGCTGACGTGACAAGGCAACTCCGGCTGCTGATCGTCGGGATCTAGTTCCGTCGTCATGTCGTGCATACCTGCTTCCTGGTCTGGCGGATTCCGGACCAGTGGCGGGTTGTTCAAGGGAAAAAAATTGGCCACGGATCCTGGTGACTTCGGGTCCGTGGCCATCTGGCGAGATTTTGGGCTTCCTAAGTAGGTAGAGCCCCAATCCACGGACGCTGGGTCTTGTCGGCGGCGATGTGCTTGTGCGCGGCCGCCGAAATGGCGGCATGGCGGGAGCCAGCGTCGCCGGCCGGACGTACGTTGACTACGTTCACGGTGATCATGAGGGCTCCCTCCCTTCGTTCAGGCATCCGAGCGTGCAGGCACGCGGGATATGCGCATTGAGGCTAGATGTTACCAGCGCAACGGGGCAAGCGATTTTCTGACCTGGCCTTTTGGTGGCTTGGGTGACGTTAGCTGCGGCTGCGGACGATTTCCAAGACGTCGGGGCCGAATTGCTCGAGCTTGCGAGCACCGATGCCCGGGATGGCGACCAGCGCGGCGTCGTCGGTGGGCAGCAGCTCGGCGATCGCGATCAGCGTGTTGTCGGTGAACACGACGTAAGCCGGGACACTCATCTCCTTGGCGGTGCGCAGCCGCCAGTCCTTGAGTTGAAGCAGCAGCTCGTCGTCGATGTCGGCGGCGCACGTCTCGCAGCGGCGCAACATGATCGCCGCTGGTGTGCTCAGCTGGTTGTTGCAGATCCGGCAGCGCGACGCCGGTCCGCTCTTTCGCCGCGGCCGGTTCGGCGTCGGATCGGCCTGCGTCTGCGGCGACAGCCCGTTGAGGAATCGTGACGACTTGCGGCCCTGCCGTCCGCCCGGGTTGCGGGCCAGTGCCCAGCTGATCGCCAAATGCACTCGGGCCCTGGTGATTCCGACGTAGAGCAGTCGACGTTCCTCTTCGACGGCCTCGCTCTCGCCGCCGTGGGCCAGCGCGTGCGAGATGGGCAGGGTGCCGTCGGTCAAGCCGACCAGGAAGACCGCGTCCCACTCCAGGCCTTTGGCGGCGTGTAGCGATGCCAGCGTGACGCCCTGTACGACGGGTGGGTGACGTGAGTCGGCGCGAGTCCGCAGTTCGGCCACCAGCTCGGGCAGGTCCAGCGATGGCCGGAGCTCGATTTCCTCGTCGACCAGTTCGGCCAGTGCTACCAACGCTTCCCAGCGTTCCCGGGCCCGGACCCCCGTCGGGGGTTCGGCGGTCAAGCCCAGCGGTTCGAGCAGCCCGCGCACCACATCCGGCAGCGGCGATCGCGAGCGCGGCGAAGCCGGGCGCTGCGGGTCGCCGTCAGCAGGCAGCGGCGATCGCGAGCGCGGCGAAGCCGGGCGCTGCGGGTCGCCGTCAGCAGGCAGCGGCGCCTCGCCGTCGACCTCTCGGTTGGCCGCCCGCTGCAGCGCCAGCAGGGCTTGCCGGATCTCCTGGCGGCTGAAAAAGCCCTCGCCGCCGCGGACCTGATAGGCAATGCCCGCCTCGGTCAACGCCTCCTCGTAGGCCTCGGACTGCGCGTTGATCCGATACAGCACAGCGATTTCCGAGGGCAGCGTGCCGGCCTCGACGAGCCGTGAGATCGAGGCCGCGACCGCGGCGGCTTCGGCGACCTCGTCGGGGTAGTCGCGAAACGTGGGCTCCGGCCCGGGATCCCGCTGGCCCACCAGGTGCAGCTTGCTGCCGGCTACCCGTCCGCGGGCGGACGCGATCACCCGGTTCGCCAGCGACACCACCTGGGGCGTGGACCGGTAGTCGCGTTCCAGCCGGACCACCGTCGCGTCCGGGAAACGCCGGGAGAAGTCCAGCAGATAGCGCGGCGTGGCCCCGGTGAACGAGTAGATGGTCTGGTTGGCATCGCCGACGACGGTGAGGTCGTCGCGATCGCCCAGCCACGCCGACAGCACCCGCTGCTGCAGCGGTGTGACGTCCTGGTATTCGTCAACGACGAAGCAGCGGTAGCGGTTTCGGAACTCCTCTGCCACCGCGGCGTCGTTCTCGATCGCAGCCGCGGTGTGCAGCAGCAGGTCGTCGAAGTCGAGCAACGCAACGCCGTCCCCGCGGGCCTTCAGCGACTCGTAGGCGTTGTACACCGCGGCGACTCTGGCGGCGTCCAGCGGAACATCGCGAGACGCTGCGGCCACGGCGTCGGGGTACTGCTCCGGCGAGATCAGCGAGGACTTGGCCCACTCGATCTCGCCGGCCACGTCGCGGACGTCGTCGGTGCTCAGCTTCAGGCCGGCGCTGGTGGCCCCGCGGGCGACGACCGCGAACTTGGTGTCCAAAAGTTGCCAGCCGGTGTCGCCGACGACCCGTGGCCAGAAGTACCGCAGCTGCCGGTGCGCGGCGGCGTGGAACGTCACCGCCTGCACCGCGCCGACGCCGGTATCCGCGGCGGCGCCCAGCGCCCGCAACCGCGTTCGCATCTCACCGGCGGCACGCTGGGTGAACGTCACCGCCAGCACCTGGCCCGCACCGACGTGCCCGGTCGCGACCAGCTGGGCGATGCGGTGCGTGATCGTGCGCGTTTTGCCTGTTCCCGCGCCCGCCAGCACGCAGACCGGACCGCGGGGAGCCAGCACGGCCTCGCGCTGCTCATCGTCGAGTTCGGCAACCAAGAGTCGTCTGCGATCACCGGCATGGCGTCCATCTTGGCAGTGATGGCCGACATACGTCTTGCGGCGCCACGGCGCGGCCACATCGAACGTGCAGGTTATCTTGAATCCACTATGACTAACGCTTCCATCACCATGTACAGCACGCAGTGGTGTGGCTACTGCCACCGGCTCAAGAAGGTGTTGAAGTCCGAGGGCATCGCCTACGACGAGGTCGACATCGAGCAGGATCCCGCGGCGGCGGAGTTCGTCGGCTCGGTCAACAACGGTAACCACGTCGTACCGACAGTGAAGTTCGCCGACGGCTCGACGATGACCAACCCCGCAGCCAAAGAGGTCAAGGCGAAGCTGGCCGCACTCGCCGGCTAGCCCGGATCAGCCCAGGACTCGATGATCACCCGGGCGATCGACACCGATCCCGGTAGCAGCAGCCTGGATTCCGAGTCGCTGCTCCAGTCGCCGAGGGCCAGCGCGGCGCGGATCTCGTCGCGGGTGAACCACTCGGCTTCGGCGATCTCGCCGTCGTTGAACGCGAACGGCTCCGCGGGGTCGGCGATGGCGTGGAAGCCGATCATCAGTGACCGGGGAAATGGCCAGGGCTGGCTGCCCAGGTAGCGGATGTCGCTGACGGAGAGCCCGATTTCCTCGTGGATCTCCCGGGCGACGCAGGTCTCGAACGACTCCCCCGCCTCGACGAAACCGGCCAGCAGCGAAAACATCCGGTCCGGCCACACCGTCTGACGAGCGAGCACCGCGCGGTCGCCGCCGTCGTGCACCAGGCAGATGATCGCGGGATCGATGCGCGGGAATTCCTCGTGACCGGTGACCGGGTTGACCCGCGCCCAGCCCGCCCGAATCGGCTTGGTCGGCGAGCCGTCGATCGCGCTGAACCGCGAGCTGGCATGCCAATTCAGCAGCGCGGCAGCCGCCGACACCAACTGCGCGCCGACGTCGTCGAAAAGCTGGCCCGCCCGCCGCAAGTCGGCGACCTCAACTTTGAGGTCGGGGTCTTCGGGTGATTCCAGCGGACCGCGGACCGCCCACACGTGGCGACCGTCGGCCATCTTGCCCAGGAACACCGCGTCCGGCGGCGGCTTGTCGGCCAGGCCTTTCGCCTTACCCAGCAACACCTTGCCGTCGGCGACCATCACCTGGTTGCGCGAGTCCAGCCGCAGCAACGCCGCGTCCGGCCAGCCAGCGGCAGCGGCGTCGACGTCGGTGCGCACCTGGTCGGCCCGATCGGCGCCGATGCGCGACAGCAGCGGCACTGCCTTCAATTGGAAATCCACGATGCGCCTTTCTAAAGGTCACTTCCCCGTGTTGCGGACAAAGAGCAGTCGGTCACCGACCTCGATGGCGTCGGCCTCTGGTGCGTCGACGCGAAGCAGCCGGCCTTCGCGCACCACACCGAGCACGATGTCGGGCAGATGCCGCGGTGAGCCGCCGAGCTCGTTCTGCTCGACCTCGCGTTCGCCGATGGCAAACCCGTGCGACGGCGTCAGCAGGTCGTCGATCATCTCGACGACGCTGGGCGTGGTGGTGGCCACACCGAGTAGTCGACCGGCCGTTTCTGACGAGACGACAACCGAGTCGGCGCCTGATTGCTTGAGCAGGTGCTGGTTTTCGGCCTCGCGAATCGACGCCACGATCTTGGCGTTGGGCGCAACCTCCCGAGCGGTAAGGGTGACCAGCGTTGCGGTGTCGTCGCGGCCGGTCGCGACGATGATCGCAGACGCGTGCTGGGCCGAGGCGAGTCGAAGGACGTCGGACCTGGTGGCGTCGCCGTGCACGGTGACCAGGTCGGCGGCCGCCGCGTGGTCAAGTGCCGCCTGGTTGATGTCGACAACGACGAAATCCTTGCTGGCCGCCTCGTCCCCGCACATGGCGGCGACGGCGGTCTTGCCCTTGGTGCCGTAACCGATGACGACGGTGTGGTTGCGCACAGATCTCCTCCAACGCTGAATCTTCCAGGCTTGCCGCGACCGCTCGGTGAGCACCTGGAGGGTCGTGCCGACCAACACCACGAGGAATAAAATCCGCAGCGGCGTGATGATGACAACGTTGGTCAGCCGAGCGAATTCGGAGTACGGCGTCAGATCGCCGTAGCCGACTGTGGTCAGTGAGATCGTGGCGAAATACAAGCAGTCGACGAACGACAGCGGAACGCCGCGCACGTCGGTGTATCCGGCCCGGCCCAGGTAGACGGTGATCACCGCCACGACCAACGCCAGCAGTGCGACGGCGACACGTCGCCAAATGGCCCGCACCGGGCTGACTTGCGCCTCCGGGACCCGCACCACGCCGACGAGCGCATAGCCGGGCTGGGCGGTCAGCGTCTCGTCGAGATCGCGTTCCCGAGGTCTAACTTTGACCACAACTCATCGGCTCGACCGGACGCACGACACAATGTAACCATGACCGCCATCACACATAGTCCTCAACGGGACGCCAGCCAGAAGCCTGCCTACCGAATCGCGGCGATGCTGTTTGGCGTTGGCACCCTCCACTTCGTGGCGCCGAAGCCGTTCGACGACATCATCCCCGTCGAACTGCCCGGCCCTGCGCGGTTCTACACCTACGCGTCCGGAGTCGCTGAGCTCATCGTCGGCGCCCTCTTGCTGCCGCTGCAGACCCGGCGCTTGGCGGCGTTGGCGGCGGCCGCACTGTTCCTGGCCGTGTTGCCGGGCAACATCAACATGGTCCGGTTGTGGTGGGACAAGCCGTGGCCGATGCGCATCCTCGCGCTGGCCCGGCTGCCATTGCAGATTCCGATGATCACCACCGCGCTCAAGATCGCCCGCAACTCCTAAGCGGCCTGCTAGGCCTAGGCGAGCATTTCGGCCAGCGCGTCGTGGCCGGGCAGCTTCTCCGGGACGACTGTCCGCCCGGTTCGCACGTAGTGAAAAGCCGTGCGCACCAATGATTCCGGGCAGCCACTCAGCGCGGCCCACGCCAGCCGGTAAACGCCGAGCTGGATAGCGGCGTGCCCGGCGGCCTCCGAGCCGCGTGGCTGCTCGCCGGTTTTCCAGTCCACCACCGTTGCGCCGCCGTCAGGCTCGGCGAAGACCGCGTCGATGCGACCGCGGACCACCGTGCCGCCGATGGCCATTTCGAAGGGCACCTCGATGGCCACCGGCGTGCGCGCGGCCCACGGCGAGGCCAGGAAGGCATCTTGCAGCGCGGCAAGCTCGTCGGCGTCGCGCTGCGCGATGTCGGAGTCGGCGGCACCAGGCAGGTCAGCAAGGTCGAACAACCGCTCGGCGCCGTAGAAGCGCTCGACCCAGTCGTGAAAGGCGTTGCCCAGCAGGGCTTGGGGCTCAGGTCGCGCGGGTAGCCGGCGGGCGAGCCGCTGCGCCGCGTGCTCGGGATCGCGAGCCAGATCCACCAGGCCGCTGACCGACAGACCGCTGGGTAGCGCCGGCGCCGGCGCTTGCCCGGCGCGGGCACGCTCCTGCAGCAGTGCGTCGACATCGGCCGCCCAGTCCTCGACGTCGTCGTCGGCGCCCGCAGCGGGCCCGTCCGCCGACATCGCGGCGGCGACCAGTGCGGCGCCCCGCTGAACATCGGCCCGACGATCACCCAACGGATCGATGGGCCAGCTGGCCTCGTGAACGCTGTCGCGCAACGGATTTCGGTCGCCACCAGCTGGGGTGGGCGCCCAATGTTCGACGACACCGCAGGCCTGGCCGGCGTCGGCCGACCGGTCGATGATGTCCTTGAGCTCGCATAGGAAATCCGACGGGCCGCGCGGCTTGATGCCGGTGGCCGCCCAGTGATGACCCGACAGCAGCAGCGTGTCCTCACAGCGGGTGATGGCGACGTACAGCAGCCGGCGCTCCTCGTCGATGCGGCGTTGCTCGAGCTGAGCCCGGTGTGCGGAGATTTTGTCCGACAACTGCTTTCGGTCGGTCACGTCCGAGGTGTCTAGGACCGGCACGCCGTGCAGGCCATTGGCGGAACGATCCCCACGCAGTAGCGGCGGGAGATCAGCGGCGTCGGTGAGCCAGGTGCGAGCCTGTGCGGTTGACGGGAACAATCCGCCCGACAGGTGCGGCACGGCGACCACTTGCCACTCCAAACCCTTGGCGGCGTGGACGGTCAGCACCTGCACCCGGTTCTGCGCGACGACGACCTGGGCCGGCGCCAGGCCGTTCTCGACGACCGCCGCGGCGTCCAGGTAAGCCAGCAGCTCGACGACGGAGGCGAGGGAGTCGGTCACCGACGATCGTTCGGTGTAGCCGTTGACCACGTCGGCGAAGGCGTCGAGTTGTTCGGTGCCGGTCCAGCCGCTGCCGGGCGATGCCGCGCGCACCTCGCAGTCGACACCGAGCAGTCGGCGCACCTCGGCGACCAGATCGGGTAGCGGGTGGCCGAGGTGGCCGCGCAACATGCTGAGCTCCTCGGCGAGCGCCGCGATACGCCGGTACCCCTCCGCTGAATATCCTTGGGCCGGGCCAGGATCGGCGAGTGCGTCGGCCAAGCCCGCGGAGTCGGTCCGCAGCTCGGCTGCCTCGGCGATCCGCTCCGCCGTTTCACCGGAGCGTGCCTCCTGCCCGCCGTCCAGGCTTATCGCGCGGCGCCACAGCGCTGCGACGTCGCGCGCACCGAGCCGCCAGCGCGGCCCGGTGAGCACCCGCATCGCGGCCGTGCCAGCGGTGGGGTCGGCGACTAGCCGCAGCATCGCGACCACGTCGGCGACCTCGGGGACTGACAGCAGCCCGGCCAGTCCGACGACCTCCACCGGGACGCCGCGAGCGCGCAGGGCGGCGGCGATCGGTGCGGCATCGGCGTTGCGGCGCACCAGGATTGCGGCGGTCGGCGCCGTGACGTCGTCAGCGGCGGCCTGCTGGTAGCGGCGCTGCAGGTGATCGGCGACCCAGTCCCGTTCGGCGACGACGTCCGACAGCAACGCGCAGCGCACGGTGCCGGGCGCGGCGTCGGGGCGCGAACGGAGCGCGTGCACGGCGACCGAGCGTCGTCGCGCGTCGACCGAGACGGCGTTGGCCACATGCAGGGTGGTCGGCGGATTGCGCCAGCTAGTGCTCAGTTCCAGCACCGGCGCGGGGCTGCCGTCGGACATCGGGAAGTCGGTGGTGAACCGCGGCAGGTTGGTCGCCGACGCGCCACGCCAGCCGTAGATCGACTGGATCGGGTCCCCGACGGCGGTCAGCGCCAGTTGCTCGTCGACCCCGCCGCCGAACAGCGACGACAGCAGCATGCGCTGGGCGTATCCGGTGTCTTGATATTCGTCGAGCAGCACCACCCGGTAGCGGCTGCGCAGCTGTTCGCCGACCTGCGGGACCGTCAGTGCCAGTCTGGCGGCGCAGGCCATCTGACTGCCGAAGTCCATCACCTTCTCGGTCCGCATCCGACGATGCAGAGCGTCGACCAGAGGCACCAGTTCCGCGCGCTCGGCCTGAGTGGCCAGCATGCGCAGCAGCCACTGGCTGGGGCCGCGATCGCGCTGGTAGCGACCCGCGGGCAGGGTGTGCACCAGCCGTTCGAGCTCGACGTGGGTGTTGGAGATCTGGCCGGTGTCGACCAGGTGCTCGGCGAGCTGACCTGACAGCCGCAGCACCATTGCGGTGACCGAGGCGGGGTTCCGGTCGGTCCGCAGCTCCCCGCTGTATCCGTTGACGACGTCGAAGGCCAGCTGCCAGAGCTCCGTCTCGCTGAGCAACCGGATGTCGGGTTCAATCGGCTGCGCGCGCTCCCCCGCGCCCGGCGACAGCAGACCGTATTCACGCAGCAGTTGACCGGCGAAGGCGTGGTAGGTGCTGACCACCGGCGTGCCGGCGGGCTCGGCGGCCAACGGGCCCGGCTCGCCACTGATGGCCAGACCGGTGCCGCTGAGCCGGGCCAGGCGGGACCTGACGCGACGCAGTAGCTGCCCGGCCGCCTTGCGGGTGAAGGTTAAACCCAGCACCTGACCGGGATCGGCGTAGCCGTTGGCCACCAGCCACACCACCCGAGCTGCCATCGTCTCGGTCTTGCCGGCGCCGGCTCCCGCGATCACCACCAGCGGCCCCGGCGGAGCGGCGATGACCGCCGCCTGCTCCTCAGTGGGCTCGAAAAGCCCTAGTGCGCTGGCTAATTCGGCTGGGCTGTAGCGCGTCGACGGCGCCGCCATGACGGTCATATCGCCCCCTTTCCGTCGGTCCCGGTCTGAGCCGGGCAGCTGGGCCGCAGCGGGCAATGCGAGCACCCGTCGTTGACCCGGGCGATGAACTGCGGGCCGGCCGTCGCTCCGGCGGCCTCGCGGATCCGGTCACGCCACTGCTCGCGCGCTTCCGGAGTCAGCGGGTCCTGCTCGCGCTCGGTGGGACCCGCCGACCCCGTCTTGCCCAGGTAGACCAGCCGACCGCCGCCGGGTTCATCGCCGTGCGCCAACAGGCCCTCGGCGACCGCGAGTTGGTACGCCGCGAGCTGGGCGTGCCGCTGTGCGTCGTCCTTGCTGACCGGCGTCTTGCCGGTCTTGATGTCGACGATCACCAGCCGGCCTTCGGCGTCGCGCTCGATGCGGTCGACCCGCCCACGAAGGCGGACACCGCCGTCGAGGACTCCGTCGACGTCGACTTCGACACCGACCTCGGTCAGCTCGCCGCGGGTCTCCGCCCGCCAGGCCAGGAACGTCTCGATCATGGTCCGGTGCCGGGCCAGTTCATTGTCGGCGTACCACCGTGATTCGAACGGCAGATGCTGCCAGGCCCGCTCGAGGGCGGCGAGCAGTTCGAACTCGCCGCCGGCCGGCTCGGCGATCAGCGCATGCACCACCGAGCCGACGGTCGAACCAAGGTCGCGCAGATCGGTCCCGCCGTGGCGTTCGGCCATCCAGCGCAGCGGGCAGTCGGTCAACGTCTGCAAGCTCGACGGCGTGAGCGTGACCACATGATCTGGGTGATCATCCCTACTCCACATCGGTTCGGTGGTGCTCACCGCCGACATGCCATACCAGCCGGCCGGGTCGGCGCCCGGCACGCCGGCCTCGGCCAAGCGAGCCAATTGCTGTGCTGCACAGTCACGCATCGCGTCGCTGATCGACGCTGGCGGCGCGCAGACCACGCCGCGCAGCCGGCCCACCACCGCGTTGGCCGACAGGACCCGTGGCCCGGCGAGCGGTGCGAGCGGCGATCGCAAGCGCGGCGAAGCCGGGCGCAGCGGGTCGTCGCCAGCGGGCCCCGCGGCGTCGGGGGCTCCGGTGGACCATTGCGCGACTTCGGCGAAGAACGGCGACGGCATGCTGGCCTCGTCACCACCGCCGGCCTCGCCGTCGACGGCCGTCACCAACAGCCGCTTGCGCGCTCGGCCCATCGCAGCAACCAGCAGTCGCCGCTCCTCGGCGAGCAGCGGCGCGCGCATCGAGGCGTTCTCGGCTACGCCGTCGAGCACGTCCAGCAGACGCTGCGTGCCCAGCACCCCGCCACGCGGAACAGTGTTGGGCCACAGCCCTTCCTGTAAGCCGGCGATGACGACCAGATCCCACTCCTGGCCGAGCGCCGCGTGCGCGCTGAGCACCGCGACCTGCTCACCAGCAGCCGGTTCGGGGCCGGCTGCGCGCAACTGCTCGGTCCGCAGATGATCGATCAGGCCGCTCAGCGACGCACCCGCGGTGCGGGCCAGGTATTGGTCGGTAGCGTCGAACAACGCGGTCACCGCGTCGAGGTCCCGGCCGGCCTGAACGCCGGCGGCGCCACCGCGCTCACACGCCGTCAGCCAGCGACGCTGCAAACCGGACCGCTGCCACGCCGCCCACAGCGTGTAACGCGGATCCTCACCGCGCCGGTGAGAGCCCGCCGCTGCATCCAGCACCGCGCGAACCCGCTGCAGCGGCCTGGCCTGGGCGGCGGGAAGCCGGGCTGAGGAGTCCCCGCTCAGCGCCCCGACCAGCAGGTCGCCGAATTCCTTTGCCGGCCCGTCGATGTCGGTGCGCCGCAGCGTGCGTCGCAACTGGCGAAGCGACACCGGGTCGACGCGACCGATCGGGCCGGTCAGCAACGACAGCGCCCGTTCGCCGTCCAGCCGATCGGCAGTCGCAGCCAGCACGGTCAACAACGCCTGCGCTGCGGGCTGCGCAACCAGCGGGCCGGTGAGCGCCGACGGTGCCACCGGAACCCCGGCCCGCGCCAGCGCGTGCGGCAAGCCGGCCGCCGCACGCGGTACCGACCTGACGACGACCGCCATCTGCGACCATGGCACGCCGTCCACCAGGTGGGCACGCCGCAGGTAGTCGGCGATCATCGTCGTCTCCGCGTGCGTAGAAGCGGCCAGCTTGACCAGCACCGAGCCGGGATCCTCGCCGGAGCCGTCGATGCCGCCCCCACCGCTGAGCCGGCCGGCAATGCCCGAGACAGCCTGCGCCACGGCCGGAGCGCAGCGGTGCGAGGTCCGCAACGTGACCGACGGTGTGCCATCGCCCAGCAAGGCCGCCGGCTCCGCGCCGCGGAAGCCGAACACCGCCTGATCCGGGTCACCGGCGAGCAGCGTCACCTCGGCGCCGGCGGCCAGCACCCGAACGAGCAGGGCGGCCTGCGGATCGAGTTGCTGGGCATCGTCGACGAGCAGCACGCCGATCCGGGCGCGCTCGGCGGCCAACAACTCGGCGTCGACGGCGAAGGCCTCCAGCGCGGCGCCCACCAGTTCGGCGGCCCCGACAGCCGGCGTCGTCGCCTGCGGAGCTGCCGTTCCCACCGCGGCGCGCAGCAGCATCACCTGCTCGTAGTTGCGCGCAAAGCGGCCAGCGGCAGTCCATTCCGGGCGACCCGACAGCCGACCCACCCGCTCCAGTTGCGCAGGGTCGACGCCGCGTTCGGCGCACCGCGTCAGCAGCTCGCGCAGTTCCGCGGCGAAACCGTCGGTGCCCAGTGCCGCCCGCAATTCGGCGGGCCACGCGTCGGCACCATCGGCGATCTCACCGTCCAGCAACTCGGCGATGATCGCGTCTTGTTCGGCGCTGGTGACCAGCCTGGGGGGTGGGCCGCCGGCGCGCTGGGCCGCCAGCCGCAGCACCGCGAACGCGTAGCTGTGCACGCTGCGGACCAACGGTTCCCGGATGACCGCGGGTCCGGTGCCGGCATCCTGTGAACCCAGCAGTCGCGCCGTCAACCTGCTGCGTGCCTGCGCGCCGATCCGACCCGAACCCGTCAGCAGCAGAACCGATTCCGGATCGGTGCCCGCGCCGATTCGCGTGGCCGCGACATCGATCAGCAGCGAACTCTTGCCGGTGCCCGGCCCGCCGAGCACGCGCAACGTCCCCCGCAGAGCGGGATCGAGCACAGCGTGGGCTTCCGGGCCCCAGTGGTAGGACATAGCGGAATGACACCACGGGGGTCTGACAAGTTAAGGCCCGGCCGACGGCGGGTGATCGCCGGACTGGCACGATCTAAAGCGTGACCCGCCTGCACGTGCACCGCTTCGGCCCGCCAGGACCTGCGCGGCTGCTGGCCCTACATGGGCTCACCGGGCATGGCCAGCGCTGGGGGCACCTGACCGACCGGTACTTGCCCGAGATTGCCGTTGCTGCACCAGATCTGATTGGCCACGGTCACTCGTCGTGGGACGCGCCGTGGACGATCGAGTCCAACGTGGCCGCACTGGCCGAGCTTCTCGAGCACGACGCCGGCGACCCGGTCGTCGTGGTGGCGCACTCGTTCGGCAGCGCGGTCGCCCTGCAGTTGGCGGCGGCCCATCCTGACCGGATCGCGGGACTGGTGCTGCTTGATCCCGCCGTCGGATTGGACGGCGCTTGGATGCTCGAGATCGCCGACGCCATGCTGGCCTCCCCTGACTACTCCGATGAGGCAGAAGCCCGCGCGGCGAAAACCAACGGGTCCTGGTCCGGTGTGGACCCAGCCGTGGTCGATGCCGAACTCGACCAACACCTCGTCAGGCTGCCGGGCGGTCGATGCACCTGGCGACTCAGCCTGCCGGCGATGATGGCCTACTGGAGTGAGCTGGCCCGCGAAATCGTGTTGCCGCCCAGAGGAATTGGGACGACGCTGGTGCGCGCGGCATGGACGTCGCCGTCGTATGTCACCGACCGTCTCGTCAGCGATCTGCGCGAACAGCTGGGCCAGGATTTTCGCTACCTGACGTTCGAATGCGACCACATGGTGGCCGAGACCAAGCCGGCCGAAGTCGCCGCGCTGATCCGCGAGCGGATGGCCTGACTATGGCGCCGGTGACCGACGATCAGGTCGAGCGAGTGCGGACTCTGGTTGCCTCGATCCCCTCAGGCCGGGTGTCGACCTATGGCGATATCGCCGCTGTCGCAGGGCTTTCCAGCCCGCGCATCGTCGGATACATCATGCGCATCGACTCGCTGGACCTACCGTGGCATCGTGTGATCACCGCATCGGGCCGTCCCGCAAAGCATCTGACCACACGACAGCTGGAATTGCTTCGGGCAGAAGGGGTTCTGTCGAACGACGGCAAGATCCCGCTCGACGAGGTCCGCTACGCCAGTTCGCCCGAGGGTGCCCAGCTAGAGGATCAGCCGCACCAATGCGGCGGTGCGGGCCAGACCCGGGAAGGCGGCAGCCGTCGAACGCGGGTGCAACGCGTGCACTGCGAGCCGGAACATCAACGCGCGCAACAACATCTGCGGCCACTCCGGAAGCGCGTTCCAGCGGTCGATCAGGCCTTCGTCCGCCTCTCCCCACGACAACGCATCGACGACGACCACTCCGGCCGCCCACGACGCGGGCCGCCAGTAGGGCGTGATGTCGGTGATCCCCGGCGCGGCAGCACCGGCGAACAACACCGTGCCGTACAGGTCACCGTCGACCAGCTGGTTGGGGCTCTTGGTCGGACGGCGCAGGGTGGCAAGCTGACCGATCAGCTCGACCGACCGCTGACCGTCCGCCGTGGGAGACGCCGTGCGGGCCGCGGCCGGCACCGACTGCAGCGGCCGCTCTTCCCACGCGGCCCGGTCGGCGGCGATGAAAACGTCGACATCGGCCCACGGCGCCGTCGGCCCCTGGGTCAGGAATCGCGGCCGTTCCAGCTTGCCGGTGGCCTCGTGCAACCGCACCGCGGCCGACACCACCTCGTCATGCCGGGGTTCGGGCTGGCCGGCGACGAAAGTGTCTGCTCGCCAACCTGACACCACATATCGCCCGTCGGTCGAGCGGACCGGCCGGGCCAGCCGCACGCCGTCGACGAACAACGTCTCGCGGACCCGCGCCGACCACGCGGCGCGGGCGTTCTCGGCGACCATCGACAGCACCACTTCGCCGCACCGCCAGCCGCCCTCCCAGGCAGCGCCGAGGGGAACCGGCCCGACACCGCTCAAACCGAATGCCGACAGCACGTGCTCCGGCGGCGGGTCGACACTCACGCGGTTAGCCTAATCGGGCCCAGCGAAGTCCCGGGACTAGACACGAAGTCGCAGTTCGGCGCGAACCGATTGGCTTCAGCCGGCGTGGCGGATCAGTACATCACCATGTCGGGCTGCATCTGCTGCGCCCAGGCCACGATGCCGCCCTGCAAGTGCGCCACGTCGGCAAACCCGGCGTCGCGGACCGCCACCAATGCTTCGGCCGAGCGCACACCCGTCTTGCAATAGAGCACCGGCCTGCGGTCCCGGGGCAGCCTGGCCAGGCCCTCGCCCGAGGCGATCGACGAACTCGGGATCAACTGCGCCCCGTCGATGTGGTTGATCTCCCACTCGGCCGGCTCGCGCACGTCGATCAGCGCAATCTTGGTGCCGGAATCGAGCAGTTCACGCAGCTCACGGGGCGTGATCGCGGAGTCATCGGCGGTCTCGGACACGACCCCGCAGAATTCGTCGTAGTCGATCAACTCGGTGATCGCCGGTGCGGCCGGGTCCTTGCCGATGGCGATGGTGCGATAGCTCATCGCCAGCGCGTCGTACAGCAGTAGCCGGCCCAGCAACGGCTCCCCGATGCCGGTGATCAGCTTGATCGCCTCGGTTCCCATCACCGACGCGATCGAGGCGCACAGCACACCCAGCACGCCGCCCTCGGCGCACGACGGGACCAGGCCCGGCGGCGGCGCGTCGGGGTACAGATCGCGGTAGTTCAGGCCCTGCTTATTGCCGACCTCATCGGCCGGTGCGTCTTCCCAGAACACCGACACCTGACCTTCGAACCGGTAGATCGACCCCCACACGTACGGCTTGTGCGCCAGCACCGCGGCGTCGTTGACCAGGTAGCGGGTAGCGAAGTTGTCGGTGCCGTCGAGGATCAGGTCGTAATCCTCGAACAGGTCGACGGCGTTGTGCCGATCAAGCCGGACCTCGTGCAGACGGACGCTCACCAGCGGGTTGATCTCGGCGATCGAGTCGCGCGCGGACTGTGCTTTGGACCGGCCGATATCGCCGACGCCGTGGATGATCTGACGTTGCAGATTCGACTCCTCGACGACGTCGTCGTCCACGATGCCGATCGTTCCGACCCCGGCCGCGGCCAGGTAGAGCAGCGCCGGCGCGCCGAGACCGCCGGCGCCGATCACCAGCACCCGCGCATTCTTCAGCCGCTTCTGCCCGTCCACGCCCAGGTCGGGGATGACGAGATGACGGCTGTAGCGGGCTACCTCTTCACGGGTCAGCTCGGCAGCCGGCTCAACGAGCGGTGGCAACACCCCACCGAGGCTAGGCCAACGGATACGGCTAGGCGATCGGGTACGGCCAGGGATTGAACCGGCAGGTCTTGCCGTCCGGCTTGACGTACTCCGGGTCGAACTTCGAGTTGTCGTCGTCGGAGGTGGAGAACGTCTGCTGCATCATGATCGGCGCCAGGCCGCCCTGCTTGTCACAAGGTTCGTGGCGCAGGTAGCCGATGGCGTGGCCGACCTCGTGGTTGATCAGGTACTGCCGGTACGAGCCGATGTCGCCCTGGAAGGACAGCGCGCCGCGCACCCAGCGTGCCTCGTTGATGAACACCCGCGGCTCGACCCCGGCCCCGTAAGACGGGTTGTAGCAGGACGTCTCGAGCGGGAACTCGTACCCGCAGCCCTCGCGAATGGTCATCGGCGAGCTCAGCGAGATGCGGATATCGGGTTTGGCTCTGCCATTCACGTCGACCCTGACGAACGCGAACTGCGCGTCATGGGTCCAGCTCTTCGGGTTGGCCAGCGTCTGGTCGACCATGGCGGCGAAGGCGTCATCACCGCCGAACGCGGTGGGGTCCATCCCGTTTTCGACCTCGACGGTGTACTTGAAGACTTTCGCCGTACCCTGGCCGGCTTGCGGCGTGACTCCCGGGACGACGTGCCACGACTTGGCGCCCGCGTCGGTGAACGGCCCGCCGTTGGGCAGCATCCCGGTCGGCAGGCTGGCGTCGTATTGGGTCAGACCGCGGGGCGGAGCGTCGACGATCACCGTGCCCACAGCGCCGATCTTCGGTGGACCCTGCAACGGATGCCCGGAGATCGGCGCGGACGCACTCGTGCCGGTGACGGTCTGATAAAGCACCACCCCGGTGACGGCGACCAGTACCGGCAGCGCGTACGCGCGCCAGCCGTAGGTGGAGACGAAGCGTCCCAGCCAACTCTGCTTGCGCCAGCGACTGGAGTCACGGTTCGACCGGGCCCGACCCTCGCCACCCCACGCAAGGGGATCCCGCTGGGCGCGCAGCGGTTCGCGCCAGTCGTCGCGAAGAACCGGTGTCCGGTTGCCCCCACGCCGCTCGGGGTCGAAGGTCACATTCCCAGAATGGCACAACACCTGCTAGCAGGGACTCTCGGCGCGCCAGCGGGCGCAGGTGCGAGGCTGACATGGGAACATTCACAGCCGCAGGTGACGAGTGAAAATCCGTGCGGGTAGTAGTGTCGTTGCGATCAACCGCGCACTGCCTAGACCGGCGCGATGACAAGCAGATTGAGGAATGGATGAGCGATCTCGCCAACGCCGCAGGACGGAGCGGGGTGAAGCCCGCGACTCCTGGTCGGCGCGGCAACAGGCTGCCTCGTGACGAGCGTCGGGGCCAGTTGCTCATCGCCGCCAGCGACATTTTCGTCGACCGCGGCTACCACGCCGCCGGTATGGACGAAATCGCCGAGCGCGCCGGGGTAAGCAAACCCGTTCTCTACCAGCACTTTTCAAGCAAGCTGGAACTGTACTTGGCGGTCTTGGCGCGGCACGTCGAAAATCTGGTGTCAGGTGTGCGCCAGGCGCTGCGAACCACGACCGACAACCGTCAGCGGCTGCGGTCCGCCGTGGGGGCGTTCTTCGATTTCATCGAGCACGACAGCCAGGGCTACCGCTTGATCTTCGAGAACGACTTCACCACCGAGCCTCAGGTTGCCGCGCAAGTGCGGGTGGCCACCGAGTCGTGCATCGACGCTGTCTTCGACCTGATCAGCGCCGATTCCGGTTTGGACCCGCACCGCGCCCGGATGATCGCGGTGGGCCTGGTCGGGCTCAGCGTCGACTGCGCCCGGTACTGGCTGGATGCCGACCGGCCGATCGCCAGAGACGATGCCGTCGACGGCACCGTTCTGTTCGCGTGGGGCGGCCTGTCACACGTGCCGCTTACCCGCTCTTAGCGGCGACGCTTCCAATACCGAAGCCGACGCGACGCGAGTCCGCGACGCCGATCTCGACGTAGGCGATCTTGGTTGAGTTCACCACGAAGCGGCGGCCCTTGTCGTCGGTCAGGGCGAGCACATCGGAGCTCTTGCCCAGCGCGCCGGTGACGAGTTCTTCGACCTCGCTGGGGGTTTGCGCGGTGTTGAAGACCAGCTCGCGCGGACTGTCTGTGATACCGATCTTGACCTCCACGCCGGTCCCTTCCCAATCCTCGTTAGTCGATGCTCCGACAAGGCTAGTGGACGCCCGGTGAAGGTGCGGAAAGCCGGTCGCCGCCAAGGATTCGCTGGCGCCGCGGAAACAGCCGCCGTTGGCAAATCGTGACCTGACACGCCCGCTGCACCGCCGGTGGTAGCCAGTCACATCGCTAACATCTGCATCATCAGCACCACAGATTACCTGGGCTCCAATGACAAAGAGCTCCAGGACTACCCGGACGACACCGTCGACGACATCTACGCCGACGGCGATGATTCGTGGGGCGATGGGCGCTGGCGTCCGATCGCGGCCATCGCCGGGATCGTCTTCGTGCTGGCCGTGATCGCGAGCGTGGTGATCGTCAACGGTGGTGACAGCGCCTCGACCTCGGCGACCGTGGTGGTTCCGCCGAGTCGAAGCACCACGCCCCGGTTGGTACCCGCTTTGCCGCCCGAGACGGTCACCACCCTGACGCCGTCGCGACCACCCAGCCCGACGGCCACCAGCACCGCGCCGACCCAGACGCCGCCACCGGTCGCCGCTCCCCCGGTGCCGCCGGACGTCGCTGCCCGCACCTTCGTCTATCGGGTGACCGGCACCAAGGGCCTGCTCGATCTGGTCACCGTCGTCTACACCGACGCGTCGGGCGCGCCGCAGACCGATTTCAACGTGTCACTGCCGTGGTCGAGAACCGTCGTCCTCAATCCGGGAGTTGGGATGCGATCCGTCGTGGCGACCAGCCTGACCGGCCGCCTGAACTGCTCGATCGCCGACGGCGTGGGTGAGGCCATCGCGATCTCGACCAGCAGCACGATGATCGCGACCTGTAGCCGTTAGGCGAGGCCCAGCTCCCGCACCCGCTCGTCATGGGTGCGCTGAAGGCGGTCGAAGAACCCCGCCAGCTGCGTCAAACCGTCGGACTTCGACACCACGAGGTCGACCAGCTCGTCGTGTTCGGCCAGCACGTACTGGGCCTGGGTGATCGCCTCGCCGAGCAGGCGGCGCGACCACAACGCCAGCCGGCTGCGTTGCTTGGTGCTCTTGGTTACCGCGGCACGCACTTCGGCGACGACGAACTGGGAGTGTCCGGTCTGGGCCATCACCGAGCGCACGACATCGGCGACGTCATCGGGCAGCACGTCGGCGATCTCCAAATAGAAATCAGCCGCCAGCGCGTCACCGATGTAGGTCTTGACCAGCGCCTCCAGCCAGGTACTGGGCGTCGTGAGCCGGTGGTAGCCGTCCAGCGCGGAGGCGTACTTCGAGATCGTCGGCACCACATCGACACCGCGGCTCTCCAGGGCGTCGTGCAGTAGTTCGTAGTGCGTCATCTCGGCGGCGGCCATGCTGGCCATCGAGATCCGTCCACGCAGATCCGGCGCCATCTTCGCTTCTTCGGTGAGCCGGTAGAACGCCACGACCTCGCCGTACGCCAGCAGCGCGAACAACTCGTTGACCCCGGGATGGTCCGCCGGCAGCCGTGGCGGAGGCGGATCGGCCAGCTGGTCGCCCGACGGAAGCGAAGTCATGCACCCACTCTAGGGGTGTCACGCGGCGACCCGCTGCGGCCGGCAAGCCGACCTGGCGATCGCCGACAGGGTGTCACGCGGCGACCCGCTGCGGCCGGCAAGCCGACCTGGCGATCGCCGACAGGGTGTCACACGGCGACCCGCTGCGGCCGGCAAGCCGACCTGCGATCGCCGACAGGTCGGGTGCGGCGACCCGCCCGCGCGCCAAAACGCCGTGAATCGGGCCAGCGGTTACCCACCAGCTACAATTGGTCCAGGTAACGGTGGTCGATCCGTACCACCTCCGCCTATGCAATGTGCGTGCACGCAGTTGGCCCCGCCTCAGAAGCGCAGGGCCCCGCGAATCGGAAACGTATTCGAAAGTCAACTGGTGCGCGCTGGACCGCAACGATTGACCAATCGAATACGACCCGAAAGGCATAGTGTTTACGCATGACTCCACTCATCACATCTGACCGCGCCGCCAGCCGAAGCCACCTTTGCCGACCTCGGCGTCCGCGAAGAAATCGTCCGGGCGCTCAGCGAAAAGGGCATCGAGCATCCGTTCGCCATCCAGGAGCTGACGCTGCCGCTCGCCCTCACCGGCGACGACCTGATCGGACAAGCCCGCACCGGCATGGGCAAGACCTTCGCCTTCGGCGTGCCGCTGCTGCAGCGCATCACCACGTCGGGCGCGGATCGCCCGCTCAACGGAATTCCCCGGGCGCTGATCGTGGTGCCCACCCGCGAACTTTGCCTGCAGGTCTACGGCGATCTGTCCACTGCGGCCAAGTATTTGACCGCCGACGATGACCGCAAGCTCTCCGTGGTCTCCATCTATGGCGGGCGGCCGTACGAGCCCCAGATCGAGTCGCTGCGCGCCGGCGCCGACGTGGTGGTCGGCACGCCCGGTCGGCTGCTCGACCTGGCCCAGCAAGGCCACCTGCAGCTCGGCGGACTGTCCGTGCTGGTGCTCGACGAGGCTGACGAGATGCTCGACCTGGGCTTCCTGCCCGACATCGAGCGGATTCTGCGCCAGATTCCCGACGAGCGGCAGGCGATGCTGTTCTCGGCGACCATGCCGGACCCGATCATCACGCTGGCCCGCACGTTCATGAACCAGCCCACCCACATCCGGGCAGAAGCACCGCACTCCTCGGCAGTGCACGACTCGACCAAGCAGTACGTCTACCGCGCACACGCGATGGACAAGGTCGAGCTGATCAGCCGGGTACTGCAGGCTCGCGGACGCGGCGCCACGATGATCTTCACCCGCACCAAGCGCACCGCCCAGAAAGTCGCCGACGAGCTCGCCGAGCGCGGTTTCGCCGTCGGTGCCGTGCACGGAGACCTCGGCCAGATCGCGCGCGAGAAGGCGCTGAAGCAGTTCCGCGGTGGTGACATCGACGTGCTGGTCGCCACCGACGTGGCGGCCCGCGGCATTGACATCGACGACATCACCCACGTGATCAACTACCAGATCCCCGAGGACGAGCAGGCCTACGTCCACCGCATCGGCCGGACCGGACGGGCCGGTAAGACCGGTATCGCCGTCACCCTCGTCGACTGGGACGACCTGCCCCGCTGGACGATGATCGACAAAGCCCTCGGTCTGGACTGCCCCGACCCCGCCGAGACCTACTCCAACTCGCCGCACATCTACGTCGAGCTGGACATCCCAACCGAAACCAGGGGCTCCGTCGGAGCACCGAAGAAGTCGCCGGTGAAGCGCAGCGCATCGAGTGCCCGCACCAACGACGAGCCCGCGCCGTCGCGCAACAACGACCGCCAGCGCCGCCGCACCCGCGGAGGCCAGTCGGCGACCGGGCACTCCGGAACCAACGGCAACGTCGACACCGATGGGTCGCCAACGGCCGCAGGCAATTCCGACGCCGCGTCCGGCGACGCCACCCGTGCCCGGCGCCGCCGCCGTCGCCCCCGCGCGGGCGCTAAAGCTCCCGTAGCCCCCGCCAACTGATCCGTCGACCTAGCTCGATGGTCAAGCCGGAACGTCGCACCAAGGCTGATCTGCTGGCTGCGGCTGCGATCGTGACTGTGGTGGCCACGGCCGCGGCGTTGATCTGGTGGACCAGCGACGCCCGGGCCACCATCAGCCGCACGGCGATGCCCGCGCCTAACCCCACGCCCGCACACGCGGTGCCGGCGTCGTTGCGCGAGCTCTGGCGAGCCGACAGCACCGCCACCGCGCAACCGGTCGCCGTCGGCGGGTCCGTCGTCACCGGTGACGGGCGCGTCGTCGAAGGTCACGACCCGGTCACCGGCGCCGTGCGATGGAGTTACTCCCGCGACACCGACCTGTGCGGCGTCTCCTGGGTGTACCACTTTGCGGTCGCGGTGTATCGCGACGACCGGGGATGCGGCCAGGTCAGCACCCTCAACGGATCCACTGGTCAACGCGGGGCCGCCCGCAGTAGCTACAGCAATGGGCGGGTGGAGCTCTCGTCCGACGGCACGACGGTGCTGTCAGCCGGCGATACCCGGCTCGAGCTGTGGCGTTCTGACATGGTCCGGATGTTGTCGTACGGCGAGATCGACGCCCGGGTGAAGCCGTCGTCGAAGGGGCTGCACACCGGCTGTCGACTGACGTCGGCTGCGGCCAGCTCGTCCGCCGTATCGGTGTTCGAAGCATGCGGTCGGCAGGCCGACCTACGGCTGACGCTGCTGCGTCCGGCCAAAGAGGAAGACGAGCCGGACCAGCACAATGTCGCCCAACCAGGCATCGGCGCGGACTCCGGCGCCAAAATCCTGACGGTGTCGGAGACCAGGACGGCTGTGTACCTGCCGGCGCCCCAGCCCAGGGTCGACGTCATCGATGAGACCGGCACCACCGTGGGAAGCACCCTGCTGCCCGAGCCGCCATTGACGTCCAACGTGGTGACTCGGACCAGCAACCTGATCACCTGGTGGACGGGGCACCGGGTGATGGTGTTCGACACGGCGAATCTGACCTACCGCTATGCCATTGGGCCTGCCGGTTCTTCGGCTCCGGTCGGCCCGGCCACGCTCATGGCCGGCAACCTGATGGTCCCGGTCACCGACGGCATCGCGGTGTGCGATCCGGTCACCGGAGTCGGCGAGGGCTTCCTGCCGGTGCGCCGTGCGCAAGACGACGCGCCGGTGATCCCGCTGGCCACCGGCGCGCAACTGCTTGAGCAGCGCGGCAAGACGCTCGTCGCGCTAGGCCCCGGATAACGGGCTGCTCGCGCTAGGCCTAACGACGCTCAGGCGTCGATCGCAAACGTGGGCAGCGCCTTGCCCGTCTTCCAATGCTTGAGCAGCGCCTGTGCCAGCTCCTGATACGCGGCCGCGCCCTTGTTCTTGCGCGCGGCCAGCACCGATGAGCCCGATGCGCTGGCTTCGGCGAACCGCACCGTGCGCGGGATGGGCGGCGCCAGCACCGGCAGGTCGTAGCGGTCGGCGACATCGAGCAGCACGTCGCGGGTGTGCGTCGTACGTGGGTCGTACAGCGTCGGCAGCGCACCCAACAACTTCAGCCCGGGGTTGGTGATCTGCTGAACGTCGTCGACGGTCCGCAAGAACTGCCCGACACCGCGATGCGCCAGCGTTTCACACTGCAGCGGCACGATGACCTCGTCGGCGGCGGTGAGCCCGTTCAGGGTCAACACGCCCAGCGACGGCGGGCAGTCGATCACCACGACGTCGAACTTGTCGACGAGTTTGTCCAGCGCCCGTTTGAGCGCGTACTCGCGGCCGGCCCGCATCAGCAGCATCGCCTCGGCGCCGGCCAGGTCGATGTTCGCCGGCAGCAGCGTCATGCCCTCGGCAGTGTCCACCAGGGCGGCGTTGGGCTCCACCTCACCGAGCAGCACGTCATGCACCGACACCGTCAACTTGTCCGGATCCTGACCGAGCGAAAAGGTCAGACAGCCCTGCGGGTCCAGATCGACGAGCAGCACTCGCCGGCCTGCGTCTGCCATCGCCGCACCCAGCGAGGCAACCGTCGTCGTCTTGGCGACCCCACCCTTCTGGTTGGCCACCGCCAGCACTCGGGTCCCCTTCATCAGACGCCGTTCCTCCTTAATTCGTGCTGGCGGTTAACACCGGCCATCCTGTCACTAACACCCTGGTGCCCGCGCGCGGATGGCTATGTGTGTCAGGCAGAATCGGTCAGCATGGGCGTCGAGAGCCACCATTTGGTGTTGTTGCGCCATGGGGAAACCCAGTGGTCCAAGTCCGGTCAGCACACCGGGCGCACCGATCTCGAACTGACCGACACCGGCCGAGTGCAGGCCGAGCTTGTCGGGCGCGTCCTGAGTGAACTGAAACTCACCGACCCGCTCGTGGTGAGCAGCCCGCGTGTACGTGCCCTGACCACGGCCAGGTTGGCCGGGCTCGCCGTGGACGAGGTGTCGCCGTTGCTCGCCGAATGGGATTACGGCGACTACGAGGGGTTGACGACCCCGCAGATCCACGAGTCAGATCCTGATTGGCTGATCTGGAAGGACGGTTGTCCGGGCGGCGAAACCGTGGCTGAAGTCAGCGACCGCGCCGATCAGGCTGTGTCACTGGCGTTGGAGAACATGGCATCGCGCGACGTGTTGTTCGTGGGCCACAGCCACTTTTCCCGTTCGGTGATCACGCGCTGGGTCGAGTTGCCACTCATCGAGGGCAGCCGCTTCTGGATGCTCGCCGGCTCGATGGCCGTACTGGGGTTCGAGCATGGCGTGCGACAGCTCGCTGCGCTCGGATTGACCGGTCTCCCGCAGGCCATCACAGCCGGGTGAGCATCACCGAGCCGCCGTTCGTGCTGTGCGGGCCGGCCGGCGTGGTGATTGCCGACGGCGTGCAGGCCGGCTATCGCGACGTGGCCGGTGCGCAGTCGGCGCTGCGCTCGGGTCAAGCATCAATTGTGCTGGGCGCATTACCTTTTGACGTCGACGGACCGGCCGCCTTGATCGCACCGCGCGCCGTCCGGCGGGCCGCCGAGCTACCGAGCTGGCCGACTGGACCGATCCCCGACGTGCGGGTGTCCGGCACGCTGCCGGCGCCCGACGAGCACCGCGCCCGGGTGCGACGCGCGTGCGACGAACTGACGGCCGCGGGCAGCACATTACAGAAGGTGGTGCTGGCCCGCGCACTGCGGCTGACCGCCGACGCGCCACTGGATGCCCGAATCATCCTGCGCCGCTTGGTGAACAACGACCCGGCCGCGTACGGCTATCTCGTCGACCTGTCGGCGGCGGGCGGCGACTATGCGGGCATGGCGCTGGTCGGCGCCAGCCCCGAGCTCCTGGTGGCCCGCGACGGTGATCGGGTGAGCTGCCAGCCGTTCGCAGGCTCCGCGCCGCGGGCCGCCGATCCCGAGCTCGACGCCGCCGCCGGCGCCGCGCTGGCCGAGTCGGCGAAGGATCGTCACGAGCATCAGTTGGTGATCGACACCATGGCGGCGGCATTGCGCCCGCTGTGCAGCGAGTTGACTTTTCGCCCCACGCCGACGCTGAGCCGCACCACCGCACTATGGCACCTCAGCACGCCGATCACCGGACGGCTGATGCGATACATCAACGACTGCAATCGATTTGACACTTGCCCTGCACCCCACCCCGGCGGTCGGCGGAGTGCCCACCGATGCCGCCGCACGTCTGATCGGCGAACTGGAAGGCGATCGCGGGTTCTATGCCGGCGCGGTGGGCTGGTGCGACGCCAACGGTGACGGGCGCTGGGTGGTCACCATTCGCGGCGCGCAACTGTCCGCCGACCGGCGCACCGCGCTGGCTCATGCCGGCGGTGGCATCGTCGCCGAATCCGATCCAGACGGCGAAGTCGCCGAGACGACAACCAAATTCATCACCATCCTGACCGCGCTGGGGGTCCAACCATGAGTGTGCGCATCCGTCGAGCCGCGCCAGGTGATGCCGCGGCGATCACCGCGATGATCCACGACCTGGCCCTCTTCGAACGCGCCCCCGATCAGTGCACCGTCGTCGAAACGCAGATCAGTTCAGCGCTTTTCGGCGATTCGACAACGTTGCGGGCACATGTCGTCGAGGTCGACGGCGAAGTCGCGGCGATGGCGCTGTGGTTCCTGAACTTCTCGACGTGGGACGGCGTCGAGGGCATCTACTTGGAAGACCTGTTCGTGCGGCCGCAATTTCGTCGTCTCGGGCTGGCCCGCGGCCTGCTGGCCGCGTTGGCGAAAGAATGTGTGGACCACAACTACACCCGGCTCGCCTGGGCGGTGCTGAACTGGAATACCGACGCGATCACGCTGTATCAAGCCGTCGGTGCTGAACCGCAGGGCGAGTGGACGACCTACCGGGTGTCGGGTCCCGAGCTGGCGGAACTGGCCGGACCGGGCTAGGACTCAGCCTGTGAGACCCAGCGCACCGCGGCGGGACTGAACAGCAGCGCCAACACGACCAACGACACGGCGGCCACCGGGATACCGATCAGCGCGCGATGCGACCCCGTCGTCAGGTAGTAGGCCACGCCCAGCAGCAAAAGCTCGGCGAACACCGCCAAACCACGGCCCCAACGCCGTCCGACCAGCAGCGACCAGCCGGCCGCCAACACCGCGCCGCCGAACAGCGCGAACCACCCCGACGTCCCAAACACGTTGTTACCGCGTTGACCCGCGCCACCGATCGCCCGAATCAGCAGAACCGCGGCGACCACCAGACCCGTCGCGCCTTGAGCTGCGACGATCAATCCCGCACCACGCACGCTGGTCGGAGTAGGCCTGATCACCGCCTCAGCGTAGCCATGCACACTCACCCAAAAGTCGCGCTCCCGTAGGCTTCCAGGTCATGCGCGCCGTGCTGATCGTCAATCCGACCGCGACATCGACGACCACGGCCGGCCGCGATCTACTGGCGCACGCGCTGAAAAGCCGCCTCGAGTTGAGCGTCGAGCACACCCGTCACCGCGGTCACGGGCGTGAAATCGCGGAGGCCGCAGTCCAGGACGGGGTGGATCTCGTCGTCGTGCACGGTGGCGACGGGACAGTGAGCAATGTGGTCAACGGCCTGCTCGGCAAGCCCGGGCAGCTGCCCACCGGGCATGTCCCCGCGCTGGCGATCGTCCCCGGCGGATCGGCGAACGTGACGGCGCGCTCGCTGGGCATCCCGCCCGGCCCGATCGACGCCACCAACCAGCTGATCTGGCTGCTCGACAAGTACGCCCCGCAGAAGCGGTGGCGCCGGATCGGGTTGATCGACTGCGGCGAACAGTGGGCGGTGCTCAACGCCGGGCTGGGCGTCGACGCCGAGGCGGTGGCCAAAGTGGAGGCGCAGCGGGAAAAAGGCCGCAAGGTCACGCCGACGCGCTACATCCTCGCCGCCACGCGCGCCACCCTCGCATACGCCCGTAAGCAGCCACGGTTGACGGTCGAGCTGCCGGGCCGCGAGCCGGTTACCGGCGCTTACTTCGTCTTCGTGTCCAACTCGAGCCCGTGGACCTACGCCGACGCCCGCCCGATGTACACCAACCCCGGCACCAGCTTCGAATCAGGCCTCGGAGTGTTCGGCGTCACCAGACTGAAGGTCGTGCCCAGCCTGCGGCTGGTCGCACAGATGTTCTCCAAGCAGCCCAAAATCGCCGGCGATCAGGTCGTTCGTGATGACAACGCCGAGTGCGTGCGAGTGACGTGCGCCGATCCGCCCATGCCGAGCCAAATCGACGGTGACTACCTTGGCTTGCGCGAAGGGATGACTTTTCGGTCGGTTCCCGACGCCCTGGACGTCGTCGCTCCGCCGCCAAAAAGACTGCCCTGACCTGCGACGATCAGGCCTTGTGGGCAAGAACACTGGTCAGACCCGGGCAGAGTGTAGTACAACCGGTTAAGGGATTTGGTAACAGATCCTTGAAGTGAGATAGCCCACGGACCAACGAGCTGCTATTGACATCTGTTGAGCCTGTGAAACGATCGAACCATCGCATGAAACGGTACGGAAACATTTCTTGTGCCTGCGTTAACAGCCGAAGAAAATCATTCGTGCGCATTGCTGCGCACACAGTGAGGAGCAACGACTTATGGATTGGCGCCACACAGCGGTCTGTCGCGACGAAGACCCGGAGCTGTTCTTCCCTGTCGGGAACAGCGGACCGGCTCTCGCACAGATCGCCGACGCGAAACTGGTCTGTAACCGCTGTTCGGTGACAACCGAGTGCCTGTCGTGGGCGCTCAACACCGGACAGGACTCTGGTGTATGGGGCGGAATGAGCGAGGACGAACGACGTGCACTGAAGCGTCGCAACGCTCGGACGAAGGCCCGTACCGGAGTCTGACCTAAGTCGCTTTCAAACGGTGCGGCCCCGACACTTCGTCGGGGCCGCACCGTTGTGTCTGAAGCTAGCTCATGGTGCGCGGGCGACGACCCATCGGAACCCGCAGCACCACGTCCGTGCCGCCTTCGGGTGCGTCCTGCATCTGCAGGGAGGCATCGAGTTCCGCCGACACCAGAGTCCGCACGATCTGCAGACCGAGCCGGTCGGACTTCTCGATGCTGAAACCGTCGGGCAGCCCGCGGCCGTTGTCGTGAACCACCACGTCCAGCCAGCGCGCCGAACGCTCGGCGCGGATCGTCACCGACCCGCCTCTGGCAGCGGAATCGCAGGTGTCCTGGTCGAAGGCGTGCTCGATCGCGTTCTGGACCAGTTCGGTGATCACCATGACCAGAGCAGTCGCCCGGTCAGAGTCCAAGACACCGAGCATGCCGGCGCGATTGATCCGGATCGGGGTATCGACCGTCGCCACATCGTTCATGATCGGCAGAATGCGGTCGATCACCTCGTCGAGGTTGACCTCCTCATCGACCGACATCGAGAGCGCGTCGTGCACCAACGCGATCGACGAGACCCTTCGCACCGATTCGATCAGCGCTTCGCGGCCTTCGGCATTGGTGGTCCGGCGTGCCTGCAGACGGAGCAGCGCCGCGACGGTTTGCAGGTTGTTCTTCACCCGGTGGTGAATCTCCCGGATGGTGGCGTCCTTGGACATCAGCGCGCGGTCCCGACGCTTGATCTCGGTGACGTCGCGGATCAGCACCGCGGCACCGGCGGCCGACCCGTTGAGCACCAGCGGCAGCGTCCGCAGCAGCACCGCGGCGCCGCCGGCATCGACCTCGACCCGCATGCTGGCCCCGCCGCTGAGCGAGTCGCGCACATGGGCGGCGAGTTCCTGGGCTTCGAACGGGTCGGAGATCAGCGGGCGGGTGACCTCGATCAGGTTTTGCCCCTCCAACTCCAGATTCAGACCCATCCGGTGGTAGGCCGACATCGCGTTGGGGCTGGCGTAGGACACGACGCCGTCGACATCGAGGCGGATGAAGCCGTCACCCACCCGCGGGCTCGACCGTGACATCGCCAGATCGCCCACATTGGGAAACGTTCCCTCGGAGAGCATGTGCACCAGGTCCCCGGCGCAGTCGAGGTAGGCGGTCTCTAACTGGCTCGATTTCGGGGTGTCCGCGACGGCGGTCTGATGCGTCAACACCGCGACCACGGCTTCGCCGTAACGCACCGGCACCGCTTCGATGTTCACACCGGTCTGTTGCCACGAAAACTGTTGACCTGCAGCACTTTCCAGGCGGATAGCACCCGACTCGAAAGCCGCCGAGATCGGCGGCATCCGGTCGGCATCAGAGACGGTTCCGACCGCATCGCGCAGCAGTACCGTGGGCGCGGTGTTGGGCCGAACCTGCGCAACGCAGACCACCGAATCGTCGTCGCGGCGAACCCACATCAGGTAGTCGGCGAACGACAGGTCGGCGAGCAGCTGCCACTCGCCCACCACGGCATGCAGATGGTCGACTGCGCTGCCCGGCAGCATGGTGTGTTCGGCTAGCAGGTCACCGAGCGTAGACATCGGCGCTCCCCGCTGTGATGCTCAGGCGGCTAGCTGATCACGGCGATGAGATCGCCTGCTTGAATGACGTCTCCGACCGACACGCTCACCTTGCTGATCGTGCCTGCGACCTCGGCCAGGACCGGGATTTCCATCTTCATCGATTCCAGCAGCACCAGGGTGTCGCCCTCGCCGATCTGGTCGCCCTCGTGAACCACGACTTCGAGCACGCTGGCCACGATCTCTGCCCGGACGTCCTCAGCCATCATCACCTCGTTCTTCAGCCAGCCGTTTTCGGCATCTGCGTTGCTTCATCGAACCACAACCACGTTCCCCAGTTGCACTCCGAGCAGGAGTCCGCGACCGACCGCTGCGCCGGCGACCGGTTTATGCAGCTGAAAGGTCACGATTGATGTCTCGTAGGTATCAATAAGCAAACTCCAAGATCACTAAGAGAACCTATAGAGCCGCTTCTGTGATCGTGTCGTGCTCGAACTGTGACATTTGTGAATCAGAGTGTTCCAAGTGACTGAAGTGCCTGAAGATCCCAGAGTGAAAACGCCGATATTGAGGGGTATTCCGTTGTCCGACAACATGTTTGCGCATAAGACAGCTCGCAGACCACTGGCCAGAGTGGCCACCGGTTTCGGGGTGGCGATGGCAGCATTCGCCACGATCGGGCTTGGCGCCGGGGCCGCCGCGGCCGCTCCCCAGCAACCTTTCGCCGCCGACGACCCGATCCCTGGTATGCCTGGTGCCGGTAGCGCCGTGAACATCGCCAACTCGCTGTTCGGCTCTCTGAGCGGGCTGATGAACAACGTCATTCCCGGCGCCGGCGACCTGCTGATGCCCGCCAGCGGCGCGCTCGGCGGAGGCGGCGGCCTGCCCGGCGGCCTCGGTGGGCTCGGTGGTCTCGGTGGGATCCCCGGCGGCATTCCGGGCGGCATTCCTGGTGGGATTCCGGGCGGTATCCCAGGTCAGGCTCCTGGGCTCGGCGGCTACCCGGGTGGCCTTCCTGGACAGACCCCGGGCGGCCTGCCCGGCCAGGGCCCCACTTACCCCGGCGGCCTGCCCGGCCAACAGCTCCCCGGGCAGACGCCCGGACTGAGCGGTTATCCGCGCAGTACGGTTCCTGGCGCGACCGCGCCGCTGGCACCCGGACGCCCTCGCCGCCAGCCCGGTGGCTCCGGCGCAGACCCCACCGATCGGTGAGCCCGCCGGCCAACCCGGTCCGATCGCCTCCGCGAGCTCCAACGGCACCACCCTGGCACACGTGCCGGTCGTCTAGCAGTTGGCTTTGACGGCTAGCGGCATGAAAGACTGATCGGCAAGTAGAACTGCGAGGAGGATCAGTCATGGCCAAGCGAGGCCGGAAGAAGCGCGACCGCAAGCACAGCAAGGCCAATCACGGCAGGCGGCCCAACGCTTAAGCAACCGCTCGAAACCAACAAAGACGCGGACCGTCCGACAGGCGGCCCGCGTCTTTGTTTTTGGCTTATTGCCTGCTCAACGACCCTGGATGATCGTGGTCCGGCTGATTTCGATCCGCAGCCGCGCGCGCAAGCTCTCCGGGGCCCGCTCGCCACGACACTTGGTCGAGATCAGTCCCTTGATGCGCTCCTCCAAGCCGTAGTGCTGGAAGCAGGGCGGGCAGTCCTCGAGATGTTGTCTGAGCTTGTCTCGGGTCTCCGGGCTGCACTCGCCGTCGAGCAAGGTCCAGACCTCGGCAAGCACCTCAGCGCATTCGGCTTTGATCCCGGGTTCGGATTCAGACGAGAATTCGGTCACGACGAAACCCCCTCGGCGGCCTGATCACCGCGGATGAAACCCCGTTCCTTGGCGACATCGGTCAGCAGTTCGCGAAGTTGACGGCGGCCGCGGTGCAGCCGCGACATCACCGTCCCGATCGGCGTGCCCATGATCTCGGCGATCTCCTTGTAGGGAAAGCCTTCGACGTCGGCGTAGTACACCGCCATCCGGAACTCTTCGGGCAACGCCTGCAGCGCTTCTTTGATCTCGGTGTCGGGCAGTGCCTCGAGTGCTTCGACCTCGGCGGACCGCAATCCGGTCGACGTGTGCTCGGCGGTGGCCGCTAACTGCCAGTCGGTGATTTCGTCGGTCGGGTACTGCGCCGGCTGCCGCTGCTTCTTGCGGTAGCTGTTGATGTAGGTGTTGGTCAGGATGCGGTACAGCCACGCTTTGAGGTTGGTGCCCTCTTTGAAGGAGCGGAAACCGGCGTAGGCCTTGACCATGGTTTCCTGCAGCAGGTCCTCAGCATCGGCCGGGTTGCGGGTCATCCGCAACGCACCGCCGTAGAGCTGATCCAGCAGCGGGATCGCGTCGCGCTCGAAGCGCGCCGTCAATGCCGCGTCGGTCTCGCTGGATCGGCTTTCTCCACGAGTCTCGGTGAAGTCGGCAGCCTCCGCGATTCCCGAGTCTCTCGCGCCGTCGATGTCGGCCATGTTGGGTGACACAGTCCCTTCCGTCGCGATGCCGCTGAACAGGTCCATCAATACCGGACCCGATCGACGAAGGCTCGTTGCCGTTGACACCGCACTCCCCTCTCCCAATCTAAAGGCTGTGACCGACATGTGTCTGCTTGACCAGACAGGAGAGTCAACAGCGACGATCGCCGGGCTATTTCCGGACCGCTTATTCGGGGCGATTGTGAGCGGCGTTACTGTGACGCTCATGTCACTCAAGGCCAAGACCATGTTCATCTCGGGTGCCAGCCGCGGAATCGGCCTGGCCATCGCCAAGCGCGCCGCGCAGGACGGCGCCAACATCGCGCTGATCGCCAAGACCGCCGAGCCGCACCCCAAGCTCGAGGGCACGGTGTACACCGCCGCCAAGGAGCTCGAGGAGGCAGGCGGGCAGGCGTTGCCGATCGTCGGCGATGTCCGCGACCCGGAGTCGGTCGAGTCCGCAGTAGCCAAAGCCGTCGAGCAGTTCGGCGGGATCGACATCGTGGTGAACAACGCGTCGGCGATCAACCTCGGCTCCATCAGCGAGGTGCCGATGAAGCGATTCGACCTGATGAACGGCATCCAGGTGCGCGGCACCTATGCGGTGTCCCAGGCCTGTATCCCGCACATGAAGGGCCGGGAAAACCCGCACATCCTGACGCTGTCCCCGCCCGTGCTGCTCGGGAAAGAGTGGCTGAAGCCGACGGCGTACATGATGGCCAAGTTCGGTATGACGCTGTGCGCGCTGGGTATCGCCGAGGAACTGCGCGAAGACGGCATCGCCTCCAACACGCTGTGGCCCCGCACGCTGGTCGCCACCGCGGCGGTGCAGAACCTGCTCGGCGGCGAGGAGGCGATGGGCCGCGCACGCAAGCCAGACATCTACTCCGACGCGGCCTACGTGATCCTCAACAAGCCGTCCAAGGAGTACACCGGCAACACCCTGCTCTGCGAAGACGTGCTGCTGGAGTCCGGCGTCAACGACCTGTCGGTGTACGACTGCATCCCGGGTTCGAAGCTCGGCGTCGACTTCTGGGTGGACGGCGTCAATCCGCCTGGGTACACCGGCCCCTAACCTTGGCCTCTGCGGCGACCCCGGCGCTGGCGGCGCTGATCGATGCGGGCGTGCCTCATGAGGTGCTGAAGTTCGCACACGATCCGCGCGAACGATCGTTTGGCGGTGAGGCGGTCGGTGCGCTGACCAGCCGATGGTGCCGTCGCGCCTGGGCAGATCTACAAGACGCTGATCATCGCGGTCCCGGACGGGTTGGCCGTCGCGATCCTGCCCGCGCTGGCGCGGCTGTCGTTGAAGGCGGCCGCCGCAGCGCTGGGTGCGGGCAAAGCCGCCATGGCCGATCAGCGTGCCGCCGAACGTGCGACCGGCTATGTGCTGGGCGCGATTTCGCCGTTGGGTCAGCGCACGCAGTTGCCGACGGTCGTCGATTCGGGCGCGCTGGGCTGGCAGCGGATGTACGTCAGCGCGGGCCGACGTGGCTGGGACGTCGCGGTGGCGCCCGCTGATCTGGTCTGGCTCACCGGCGCGGTGACTGCGGAGATTCAGGCCTGAGATTTGGCTAGCATCGCGTGCACGCTATCGGCGAACGCGGCGGTGGTGAAGCAGGTGGGCTCGGCGAATTCCTCCATGGTCAGCGATTCGTGCCACCCGGCGTCGGCCGCGGCGCGCAGCAGGGGCTTGGTCATCGCGACGGCATGCGCCGGCATCGCCGCGACACGTGAGCACCACTGATCGGCGGTGTCGAGCAGGGTGTCGTGGTCGACGACCTGCTGAACCAGGCCGAGCCGTTGCGCTTCGTGGGCATCGATGTGCTCGCCGCGCAGGTAATAGGCAAGCGCCCCTTGGTATCCCAGCCGCCGGGTCAGCGCCCAGCTGGTGCCGACCTCGGGAATCAGGCCGAGGCGGCCGAACGCCGGCACGATCACGGCGCGATCGCTGGCAACCGCGACGTCGCAGGCCAGCGCCCAGGCCAGCCCGACGCCGGCTGCGGGACCGTTGATGGCGGCGACGAAGATCGTGTCCGATCCGGCGATGAGCCGGGCAATCCCGCCGAACTCGCGGCGAATCCAGCGCCACACGTCGGCGACGCCCTCGGGCCGGCTCAGGTTAGCCGTGGCCGTCTCCATCATCTTCAGGTCGCCGCCGGCGCTGAAGCCGGGATCGCGACCGGTCAGCACGACGCTTCGAACCTCGCGGTCGACCACGAGAGCCTCCAACGCGCTGCGTAATTGGCGCACCAACGGCGCCGACAGGACGTTGAGCCGATCGGGTTCGTCGAGAGTCACGATCGCCCGGTCGCCGCGGTGCTCGACGTCCACCCGGCGCGGCGCGGCGGGATCGTCCCCTTCGGCGACCAGCCGGTTGTACAGCGATTCTGATGCGCTCATCTGTCGTCCTCCTCGATCACGCTGGCCCGCAATGCTTTCCACGCAGCGTCAGCGAATGTCTTGACCACGCCTCGCGGCATTCGGGGTTCGTCGCCGGCAATCCAGTACCGGCTGAATTCCTGCGCCGGGCCGAACCACAACGCGGCGGTGACTCCCGCGTGCATCGGGCGCAGGGCTCCGTAGTTGTGATGCGGCCGCCACCAGTCCCGCACGTCGGCGAAGAACGCCCGGTTGAATTCCTGCAGCTCCGCGCTGTCCAGCCGGTCCCCCAGCAGCAATGCCGCCTCGCTGCGGTTGGCGGACACCCATCGCAGGTGGTGTGCGACGCCACCGCGGATGCCGCCCTCCGCGCTGTCGTGACGGCGCAACATCGTCACGAATCCCGACTGGTACTCGCCCATCACCTGGGCGTAGACCGCGGCCGCCAGCGCGGGTTTGTCCGGGAAATGGTGGTAGAGCGCACCGACGCTGACCTCTGCGTCCCGGCGGACCTCGTCGAGCGTCGCCGCCAGTGCTCCGTCAGCTGCGAAACGGCGGCGGGCCGACTGCATCAATCGGCTTCGCGCATCGGTAGCTGATCGCGGCACGAGGATTACTCTAACTCAACAGAGGAATCCTCGGTCAATTAGGCGAACGCGCTCTGCCCGGTGATGTGCCGGCCGACAATGAGGGACTGGATTTCCGCAGTTCCTTCGTAGGTGACCAAGGCCTCCATGTCGCACAGGTGACGCATGACATGGAAGTCGAGCAGGACGCCGTTGCCGCCTAATACGTCGCGGGCCAGTCGACACACGTTGCGGCCCTTGACTGTGCAGTAGTACTTGGCGAGCGCGGCCATCGTCTCTTCGGCCTTGCCGTCATCGATCAGCCGGGCCATTCGGATGGCGTACAGCTGCATCGCGGTGAGATCGCCGAGCATCTCCACCAGCATCGACTGGATGACCTGGTTCCTCGCGATTGGCCTGCCGAACTGCTTTCGCCGCAGGGCGTAGTTCAGAGCGATGTCATAGGCCGCGACTGCGTGTCCGGCCGACCCCCACGCGACGGAATTGCGGGTGCCCGCAAGCACTTTGCCCACATCTTTGAAGCTGTTGCAGTTCTGCAGGCGGGCGTCTTCGGACACGCGGCAGTCGGTGAGGGTGATGTCCGCGTTCTGAACCATCCGCAGCGACATCTTGCCGCCGATTTTGGTCGCCGCGTAGCCAGGGTTCTCCTTCTCCACGACGAATGCTTTGACTTGGTTGTCCGCGGTGTCGCGGGCGTATACGACGATGTAGTCGCACCACACGGCGTTGCCCGGCCAGCGCTTGCGGCCGTTGAGCACCCATTGGTCGCCTTGCCGCTCCGCGGTGGCCTCGAGGATCACGGCATCCGAACCGTGCTCGGGCTCGGTCAGGGCGAACGCGCCGACTTTTTCCAGGCGCGCCATCGCCGGCAAGTAGCGTTGCCGCTGTTCCTCGGAGCCCAGGATGTTGATTGATTGCATCGCCAACCCGACGTGTACGGCGAAGAACGTGGCGATGCTCCCGTCGATGCGGGACAGCTCGTAGGTGACGAGGCCGGCGGCGACCGCGCTCATCGGTGTACATCCGTGATCGCCAAGGTTGTAGTCGCCGACGATGTTCAGCGCGGCAAGTTTCGGTATCAGGTCGAAGGGGAATTCGCCGCGCTCCCAATACTCGTTGACCATCGGCAGGATCTCCGCCTCGCCGAACGCCCGGACCTTGGCGAAGATCTCCTTTTCCCGGTCGGTCAGCTGATCGGCCATCAGGAAATAGTCGGTCTCCCGGGCAAGGCCGATGTCCTCGACGAGCGATGCGGTGGCTGGATCGGCGTCCTTTGCGCCTCGTGTCTCAAACGCGCTGAGCGGTTTTGGCGTCGTTGTCATGGTCGTTCTCCGGGTTCGTGCAGGAACTTCTCGATGACGGGCGCGAGTTCAACGGCGTTGTGCACGAGGTCGATGTGGCCGCCGTCATGTAGGTGCAGCCGCGAATGCGGCAGCAACGCGTTCATGATGCGCGCGTTGACGACCGGGATGATCGGATCATCGGTACCCGCCATGATCAACGTCTGCTGTCGCACCGCGGGCAGCGCGAACAGGCTGGTCCACACCGAACCCGCGAGGAGCTGATGCAGGTAGCCCACCTTCGATCCAGCATGGAGTTGCTGCAGAAACAGTCGCGCCACGTCCTCGCCGTGAGCGCGGACAGTGCCGCCGTACAGTTCACCGGCAATCGTTGCGGCGTAGTCCGGGTCCGAAAACCTGCGCGGAGTAGCCATTTTCGCCAGCACACGCGGATGAGCGGGCACCATCAGCGCACCGGTACCTGTCGCCACCAGAATCAGGCGGCGGCATCGGCGCGGGTTCTGAAAGGCGAACTGCTGCGCAAGCGCCCCACCCCAGGACAGCCCCAGCACATCCACTACGCCGATTCCCAGCTCGGACAGTACCCGGCCCAGCACCCAGGCAAGATACGGGAACCCGTAGGGCGCAAGGGATGTGGGTGAACCGCCCGCTCCAGGCACATCGAATCTGACCACCGTGGTATTCGGATCGAGCTGCTCCACCAGTGGGTCCAGCACTTCCAGGCTTGCCCCGATGCCATTGCACACCACCAGCGGCACACCGGTTCCCCACCGCACGTTCACCCGGATCCGCTGCCCGCCGGTGGCGACGTAGCACTCCTCGCCAAACAGACTCACGGGTAGCGCGCGAAGACGCCGCCGATCTCGCGCCGATTGACGCTTGCCGGCAGCTTGTGACTTGTCTCGGGTCACTTTTCCATCACGTAACTACCCGGAGCGGGACCCAGAGGTGGAAGATCCTCCCCACCAAGCATTTTCGGAGCGTCAATCTCAGGGCCGCTGCGCTCGGCCAGCCAGGCCGTATAGTCCGGCCACCACGAGTCGGCGTGCTTCTCAGCAGAATCCAGCCACTGTTCGGGATCCTCGACGTCGACTGAACCGGTGCGGAACGATGCCTTGGGGTTGCCTGGCGGGTTGACCAACGCCGCGATGTGACCGTTGGTGGACAAGACGTAGCGGTTGTCCTTGCTGCCCAGCAGTCGCGCACTGCGATAGGTGGCCTGCCATGGGGAGATGTGATCGGCGATGCCGCCGACGATGTAGGCGTCCGCGGTGATCTTGTACAGGTCGACCGGGCTGCCCAGCATGCTGACCCCGCCGGGGGTGACCAGCGCATTCTCCAGCCCCATCAGCACCAGGTCGCGGTGCAGTGCGGCGGCCATCCGGGTCGTGTCGGCGTTCCAGAACAACACGTCGAACGCCGCCGGCTTCCGGCCCTGCACGTAGTTGTTCACCACGTAGCGCCACACCAGGTCGGTGGGACGCAGCCAGGCGAACATCTCCGCCATGTCGCGCCCGTCCAGGAAACCCTTCCTGGCCGAGACTCGAATCGCCGCCTGCGCCGCGCGGTCGCTCATCGCCGCGGCCGCGAACCCCGCGCGGGTCTCATCCAGGACGGTGACCGCCAGGTTGAGACCCGCGACCCGGTCGCCCTCGCCGATCTCGGCGAGGTGGGCCGCGGTCATCGCCGCCAGAATGCCGCCCGAGCAGGTGGCCAACAGGTGGGTGCTGTCGGCTCCGGTGATTTTCTCCGCCGCGTCCATCGCCTCCACGATCGCCGCCCCGTAGGTGTCGAAGCCCCAATCCCGGTGGCGGGCTTGCGGATTGCGCCACGAAATCACGAAGACCTGCTGGCCCTGCTGGACGAAGTACTCGATCATGCTGCGCCCTGGCGCGAGATCCATGACGTAGTACTTGTTGATCACCGGCGGCACCATGAGCAGTGGAATCGCGCGCACCTTGGGCGTCTGCGGGGCGTATTGAATCAATTCGAACACCGAGGTTTGCAGTACGACGGCCCCTTTGGTGACAGCCAGGTTCTCCCCCACCGCATAGGCGTCGGGCTCGATCATCGCCGGCACTCGAGGCTTCGAAAGCATGTCTCGGGCAAAGGCTCTCGCGCCCCGCACCGCACTCAGACCGCCGGTGTCGATCAGCGCCTTCCAGCCGAGCGGACTGATCAGCGGGTTGTTGCTCGGCGCCAGGCCCTCCACCACGTTGTCGACGACGAACTGCATCTTCTCTTTGTCGCGCCAATCCAGCTGGGCGTCATCGAGCAACTCCTCAGCTGTCTCGGAGCCTGCCAAATAGGCCTGCATGATTCTGTTCAGCAGTGGATTCTCCTGCCACGCAGGGTCGCTGAAGCGCTTGTCGGCGCGTGCCGGCGCGCGGTGCGACCTGCCCGCGGCGATACTGCCGAGCTCACGGGTCAGCGTGGCAACCCGGTCGGCCACCGCGCCGGGGTGCTGAGCGAGATTGCCGGCGAAGCGGGCCCAGGTGGCGTTCGGCATCATCCGGCTGGCGAATGGCTTCGTGGCGCTGGTGAGAAGCAGGTCGAGCGGCGCGGCCAGCTCGTCGACTTTGGCCGTGGGGTCCTTGGGGGTTGCCATGGTTATCGTGTGCTTTCGGTTGTCGGAACGGTGATGTCGCGCTTTTGCACCTTGCCGGTGGGGCCCTTGGGCAGAGCGTCGACCAGCCAGACCTGGCGCGGATACTTGTAGGCGGCCACCCGGTCCTTGACGTAGTCGCGCAGTTCGTCCGGGTGCACTTTCGCCCCTTCCTTCAGCGCCACGGCCGCGCCGACTTCCTCACCCAGCGAGTCGTGCGGGACGCCGATGACCGCGGCTTCGGCCACCGCGGGGTGCTCGTAGAGCACTTCCTCGATTTCGCGGGGGTAGACGTTGTAGCCGCCCCGGATGATCAGATCCTTGGTCCGGTCGACGATGTAGAAGTAACCGTCCTCGTCGATGCGTCCGACGTCGCCGGTCGCCAGCCAGCCGTCCGACGTGATCGTGGCCTTGGTCGCGTCGGGCAGGTTCCAGTAGCCCTTCATCACGTTGTGTCCGCGGATCTGGATCTCGCCGGTGTTGCCCTGCGGTACCTCGGCGCCATTCAAGTCGACGACCCGCATCTGCACGCCTTCGATCGGAGTGCCGATCGAGCCCACCTTGCGCTCCCGGTTCGGATGGTTGAACGCGGCCGCCGGTGAGCTCTCGGAGAGCCCGTAGCCCTCCAGAACGGTGCAGCCAAAAGCTTTTTCGAAATCGGTGAGAACCTGCACCGGCATCGCCGCACCACCCGAGACACAGACCCGCAACGTGCGCGTCGCCTCCGCCGCGGCCTCGTCGGCCACGCCCAGCAGCGCCGAATACATCGTCGGCACACCTTCGAACACCGTGACGGCGTCGCGCTCGATCACCTCGATCGCCTTGCGCGGGTCGAATCGAGGGATCAGCGTCAACGTCGCACCCGACAGCACCGCCCCGTTGAGGCCGCAGGTGAGCCCGAATACGTGAAAGAGCGGCAGGCAGCCCATCACCACGTCGTCCGGCCCGGTCTCGACCAGGGTGCGGACACTGACGTCGGCGTTGCGACCCAGGTTGCCGTGGGTGAGCATGGCGCCCTTGGGTTTTCCGGTGGTTCCGGACGTGTGCAGGATGACCGCGAGGTCGTCGGCGCCGCGTTCGACCGGTGACTCCTGCGCGGGCAGGTCGGCGATCACGTCCATCAGGCCGGCATCGTCGACAATCCAGCACTGCGAGCCCGTTTCGTCGGCGCCGGCGCTGGCCGCGTCGGCGAAGCCGGGTGTCCCGAACAACGCCTTGGCGCCGCTGTTGGACAGGAAGTAGGTCACCTCCCGCGCCTTGAGCAACGGATTCATCGGGACCGCGACGGCGCCGCGATACATGATCCCGTAGAACGCGATGGCGAATGCGGGCGTATTGGGCAGCATCACGCCGACCCGGTCCCCCGGTTCGATTCCGGCTTGCTCGAGCAGCGTCGCCACCCGGGCGGCCGCCGCATCGAACTCGGCGAAGGTGAATTGCAGGTCGTCGCAACGCAGCGCCACATGGTTCGGGTTGCGCTCTGCGGATGCGACGAGGTTGGTGCTCAAGCTGGTCATGGGGTCCCTCTGCGGATGTGTCTGAATTGCTACGTCCAGCGTGATCCCGGCGGCTCAGCAGGACAATGTCTCGACAAACAACGTCTCGACCTGTTCGGTGTGACCGCGCACATCAGCCCGCACGCGGGCATACAGTTTCCGACTATGAGCCCGGCGGCCAAGAGGCGCAGCGAAGCGCAGCCAAGGAGCGGCGCATGAGCGCGGTATCGCGGCCGGCGGTGTCCGGCGCGGCGCCGAGCCCGATCCGCACATCGTCGAGCTCAGCAATCTCATGCTGGCCCGCGCCCCGGAGCTGGGCCGGGCGCTGGCTGATCGGCTGTTTCGCGAGATCGACTTCTACCGCGACGGCAACGTCGTCACCAAAGACGAAGTGCGTGCGACTTGCGAGGCAAACCTGACGTTCGTCTTCCACTGCGCTTTCGGCACACGCCGACGTCGATGTCTCACCCGCCGCAACACGCCGGGACTGCCCGCGCGTCTCATCGGCTTGCCGCTGCCGGCATTGATGACGGCCTACCGGATCGGTTTTCGGTTCATGTGGGAGGAGACCCTCGCCGTCGCGCGGGCAGCGGGAATACCCACCGAGTCGATTCTGAACGCCACCGCACGCGTGTTTCTCGCGCAGGACACCTTCACTCAAGCGATGGCCGGCGCCTACCGCCAACAGCTGACCGCACAGATCGTGGAGCAGGAAGAAGAACGGTCGGCGTTGGTCGAAGCGTTGCTGTCTCGGCGGATCACCGACACCCAAAGCCTTTGGGAGGCAGCCGATTTGCTCCGGCTGCCCACCACCGGGCCGTACGTCGTGGTGGCGGCCGAGTTGCCGGCCATCGGGAAGTTGGGCTTGCCCGCGATCGAAAACAAGCTTGCCGCCCGCGACATCCGGTCGGCGTGGCGGCTGCTGCCCGACTTACACGTCGGCCTCGTGCACATGCGGATCGGCGAACCGTTCAGCACGTTGATTTCGACGTGCTGCGACCAGGCCGCGACCGTCCGGGTCGGCGTCAGCCCGCCGTTCGACGACTTGGCCGAAACCAGCGAGGCGCTGCGATTCGCGCGGTTGGCGGTCATCGGGAAGCCGTCGGCCGACTCGCTGATCACGGTGTTCGACGACACCCCGCTTGCCGTGGCGGCGGTGAGCGCCCCGGAGGTCATGGCGAAAATCAGATCAACGGTGCTCAGTCGACTGAAAGAACTGCCGACCGCCGAGCGCACGATCCTGCTCGACACGTTTCAGGCGTGGCTGCAGGAGGGCGGCTCCGCCAACGACACCGCGACGAAGATCTTCTGTCATCCCAACACCGTGCGGCACCGCCTTCGCCGCATCGAGGAGTTGACCGGCCGCTCGCTTTCCCGGCCCGTGGACATCGCCGAACTCTGTCTGGCCTTCGAGGTCGAGCAGCGCCTGCCCTGACCTGCCAGGTCACGCGTTCAGCCGGTGGCGAACCTGAAACGCGCTGATGACATCCACGATGCCGATGGCGATCAGCCACCAGCCGGCGACCAAGGTCAGGATCGCGATTGAATCGAGCGGGGAGATGATCAGCACCCCACCGCCGATCACGATGATCACACCGGAGAGCACCTGCCAGCCGCGTGCGGGGATGTGGTCGAAGGACAGTGCCGCGGCCAGCAGGGTCACCCCGCGGAACAGCCAGCCGATGCCGATCCACAGCGCCAAAAGCAGGATCGATTCGAGTTTGTCGCGAAAGCAGAAGAACCCCAGCACGAGCGATACCACGCCGGTGAGGAACGACAGCACTCTCATCGCGGCGCCGGCGTGCGCGCCGAAAGCGGCGAACACGTACCCGACTCCGGATACCACCAAGTAGATACCGAACAGGACACCCGCTACCAGCAGTGTCTTGCCCGGCCAGGCCAGCACGATGACACCGAGGCTCACGCCCAGGACGCCGATCAGGAGTAGCAACTGCCACGTGTTACGAGCGAGTTGATGCAGTGGACCTTCGAAAACGGTCTTTTCGCTGGTTGTCATGCCAAAACGTTAGTTCGCAGCCGACGCGAGGAGATTGTTCCTGGCGACAGAGTTAAGCGCCTCGCAAAGGGATCACGAACAATGCCGGACCGAGGCCACGGTTGTAGATAGCTGGTCCAACAGGCGCTTTGTCGCCCGAAGACAACTATGCGCCGGAAGTTGGTTGGTTCACGACATCGCTGCGCCGATGGTCTATCGATACCTTTCCTGACGAACGCAACGCAGCGTAATCGGATCAACTAAATGATCTCGAATCAGCAAGTGTCACAACACATCTCAACCGATTCCCCTCACAGAGAAAAGTAGGCAAAGCCATCTTGGTGCCACTGCATGAACTTCGCCGATGATCCTTGTCCCCCGCTGTTCATCCCGACTCGGCGTCACGCTATCGACGCTGTCCGTCATGGCAGCCAGACCTCAGCATCCGGCTCGTATCGGCCGGCCACCCGCGGCTTGGCATCTCGCCGCCTCGCCGTTCCGCCGCCGCCTACGTCTACTCCGATACCAGCCGGGGCCGTACCTTTCGGGTGCGGCCCGACGGTCTACGTTTCCGGCTGCAGAACGGCCGCGCCGTACCAGTGGCAGGCGAGCAACGCCAGTTCGACGTCGAGACGGTCGCTGCCAATCTCCCGGCCGCGCCGCGCGACGGCGCGACCCACCCGGTACTTCACCGAGTTGAAATGCAGGTTGAGTTCTTCGGCCGCCATCTTGTAGCTGGAACCGCAACCCAGGAACACGCGCAGCGTGTCGCGCAGCCGCCCGTCGTTCTCGTTATCGATCGCCAGATCCCCGAGCACGGTGGCCACCCAGTCGCGGGTTTCGGCCACGTCGCCACCAAGACGCGCCACAACAGACAGGCCCGGATCGGTCGCCGAAATCACCGTCGGCTCCGGCCGCTTCGCGATTACCGCGACGCCGCGAGCAGTCTCCGCCTGCCGGTGCGACTGGCGAAAACCCTCGACTCCGTCGGCCATCGTCCCGATTGCCACGCTCGGGGAATCCGGTCGCGCGAGCGTGAACTGGCGAACCTCCGCCGCAGCGTCGCGATCCGCGGACGCGCGGTACGGCAGCCAACCCCATCCGCAGCTTCGATCGGCGGCAATGAAGAGCGGACTGGCGGCCGCGCCTGCGGATTCGGCCAGTTCGCGGAGATACCGTTGCAGCCGGGCAAGTTGGTCGCCCTCAGAGCCCGTGTCGGGGTACCACATGACGAGTCCCAGATGGTGCCATCGCAGCGGATAGCGGATCGAGTTGGTCGCCGCATCGACGTCGATCGTCTTGTTCGCGGCCAGGACCTCGCGCACCCGCAGGCCACGCAGACTGTTCTGGTTCTCCAGCCAGCGTTCGCGTTCGTCCTCATAGATAGCGACGACTTGCTGCGACATCCAGTCGATGTATTCGAACAACGTGCCGGTGATCGCCTCGATCACCGCCACACGCATGGTTCCGGGATATCGATGACACGCAATTCGGCGAAAACGGCTCATTCATCTGGCGCTGACCGAGCCGATAGGCGCGAACCAGCGCATTGACGGGCACCCCGCTGCTGTGCCAGCCGCCGGGCGTACTCGAGCGCTGCGGTTGGCGCCTCGACACGCTCCACGGCGATGTCGTAGCGCAACGCGTGCAAGACGGTCTCCACGTTGCCCTCGACGCTGGCCCCGAGTAACTCCATGAGCCGCGCATCGCCGCGCAGCTCGGGAATCTGATCCTCGAGGGATTGACGGAGCACCGACGACAGCGTCGGCCACCCGACCACTTAATCGGCTCGCGATCTCGGCGACATAACTGCTGACCTCGACTCCGCTGTCGAGGTCCGGTTTCTTCACCTCAATAGACGGTAGACGCTGCTTGTCTTCTGAGCGATAACCGCGGCCGTGTCTTTGTCGATTCGCGACTGTGTCAGCCGCGCGTTGATTCCTAATATTTGTGCCGTTCTCACCAATGTTGGTCAGAAGGAGCGAAGACACATGGGATTCATCAAGCCCTATCTTCCGGATGTTGATCCGGACACATTCCTGCAAAAGCCGCTGATGGAGCGGATGCGGATCCTTGCCGGCGATTGGGCCGAAAACGGCTTCGGCTCACCGAAAATGATCCACACCATCTACATCGCGAAGCTGATCGTCTTCTTTGCGATCGGCGGCATTGCGGTCGCGACGTTGACGTCGGGACTGCCCGCCTTCTGGCATGTGTCGCAGTGGTGGAACCAACCAATCGTCTACCAGAAAGTCATCCTGTGGACCGTGCTGCTGGAAGCCATCGGCGTGGCCGGATCCTGGGGGCCGTTGGCCGGCAAGGTCAAGCCGATGACCGGCGGCATCTTGTTCTGGTGCCAGGCCGGGAACCATCCGGCTTCGGCCGTGGAAGTGGGTGCCGTTCACCAACGGCGACCGACGCAACTGGTTCGACATCGGCCTCTACCTGGGACTGCTGGTGAGCTTGGCTTTCGCGTTACTGGAGCCCGGCGTGCACAGCGACTCGCTGTCGAAAGTGTTGCCGGCCAATACATCCGGGCTCGTCAGCCCATCTCTGATGGTCGCGCCTATCGTGCTGCTTGTCCTGATCGGTCTGCGGGACAAGACCATCTTCCTGGCCGCCCGCGGCGAGCAGTACCTGCCGGGCATGTTGATATTCGCCGCTCTGCCATTCGTGAACATGATCATCGCGCTGAAGTTCGTCATTGTGGTGGTGTGGGTCGGCGCCGGCTTCTCGAAGTTTGGTAAGCACTTCTCCAATGTCATTCCGCCGATGGTGAGTAACACGATATTCGCGCCCAAATGGGTGAAGCGGGCGCATTACCGCGAGTTCCCGCGCGACATGCGGCCGTCGCAGCTGGCCAACTTCATGGCACACGTCAACGGCACCACCGTCGAGATCGCGGCCCCGCTGATCCTGTTCTTCTCCACCAACAAATGGGTGACGCTGGCCGCGGTGGTGTTGATGGTCGGCTTCCACCTATTCATCATTTCGACGTTCCCGCTCGCGGTGCCGCTGGAATGGAATGTGGTCTTTCGCCTACACGACGATCTTCCTGTTCCTCGGCTTCCCGAACTGGAACGGCTACGCCCCGTGGAACATGTCGCCGCCATGGCTGGCGCTCGTCATCGCCGCCGCGCTGCTGTTCTACCCGATCCTGGGCAATCTGCGGCCGGACAAGGTGTCCTTCCTGGCTTCGATGCGGCAGTACGCCGGCAACTGGGCCTCGGCGGTGTGGACGTTCGCGCCGGGTGCCGAGCAGAAGCTGAATCGGGTGACGCGCTCGGCGTCCAACCAGATCGATCAGTTCGTCGCTGCCGGCTACGAACCCGAGTGGGCGGAGATCACCCTGCAGAAGACGACAGCGTGGCGCAGCATGCACAGCCAGGCCCGCGGCCTGTACTCGTTGCTGCTGACCCACTTACCCGACATTGACGTCCGCACCGTGCGGGAGGGTGAGTTCGTGTGCAACTCATTGATCGGGTTCAACTTCGGCGACGGTCACCTGCACGATGCGGACATGATCCAGGCCGTGCAGCGCGAAGCTGCCTTCGAGCCGGGCGAGTGCGTCGTCGCCTGGGTCGAGTCGGAAGCCTTCGGCAGCGGTGTGCAGCACTACCAGCTGATCGACGCCGCACTCGGGGTGATCGAGCGGGGCACCTGGAAGGTGGCCGACGCGGTGGCCGAGCAGCCCTGGCTGCCCAACGGTCCGATCCCGACTAGCGTGGAGTGGTCCCTCAGCGGCAGCAACCCGGCTGTTCGCAAGGACCAGGAACACGGTCACGGAGCGCTGGCATGAGTACTGCGATCGTGGTAGGGGGCGGGCCCAACGGGCTCGCCGCCGCCATAGCGCTGGCGGCCGAGGGCGTGGAGGTCACCGTCCTCGAGGCGGCCGACGAGGTCGGCGGAGGCGCCCGCAGCAGCGAGGCCATCCTTCCCGGCCTGCTGCACGACCACTGCTCGGCGATCCATCCGATGGCCGTCGGCTCGCCGTTCCTCAGCAAATTCAACCTGGACCGCTACGGCCTCACCTGGCGCTGGCCGGAGATCGACTGCGTGCACCCGCTCGACGGCGGCAGCGCTGGCGTGCTGCACCGCTCGGTGGAGCAGACCGCGGCCGGCCTCGGTCGCGACGGATCTCGGTGGCAGCGCGCGTTCGGCTATCCGGCGTCGCGATTCGACGCGCTCAGCGAGGACATCATGGGCCCGCTGCTGCGGTTCCCGCATCACCCACTGAAGCTGGCCCGGTTCGGCGCGCCCACGGTGCTTCCCGCGTCCACGTTCGCCCGGGTGTTCCGCACCGACGAGGGACGGGCTCTGTTCGGTGGTGTTGCGGCCCATGCCTTCCGGCCGTTGCATTACCCGATGACCTCGGCAATCGGGATGGGCATCATCGCGGCCGGCCACCGGTACGGCTGGCCGGTGGCCGAAGGCGGATCGCAGTCCATCACCAACGCGATGGTTGCGCTGCTGACCGACCTGGGCGCCAAGATCGAGACCGGTGTCCCGGTCCGCGAACGCGTCGCAGCTACCGCCCGCCGACGTGACGATCTTCGATCTCGCACCCGAAGCGGTCGCCGGCATCCTCGGCGATCGGCTTCCGCGCCGAATTTCGCGCTCCTTCAACAAGTTCCGGCGTGGTCCGGGTGCGTTCAAAGTCGACTTCGCCGTCGACGGCGGCGTGCCCTGGACGAACCCGGACGCCCACCGTGCCGGCACCGTGCATGTGGTCGGTAACTATCGCGAACTCGCCGCAACCGAGCGGGAGATCCACGCCGGACGTATGCCCGAGCGGCCGTTCGTTCTGGTGGGTCAGCAGTATCTGGCCGACCCGCAACGCTCCGTCGGCAATGTGCACCCGGTGTGGACCTACGCGCACGTTCCCAATGGCTACACCGGCGACGCAACCGAGGCGATCACTGCTCAGATCGAAAGGTTCGCGCCCGGCTTCCGGGAACGCATCGTCGGGACGGCCGTCCGGACCACCACCGAATTCGCTTCCTACAACCCCAACTACGTCGGCGGCGACATCATGACCGGCGCCAAGGACATTCGGCAGCTGACCTTCGGGCCACGAATCACACTGTCGCCGTACAGCATTGGAATTCCGGGCATGTACATCTGCTCGGCGGCCACTCCCCCCGGCCCGGGCGCGCACGGTATGTGCGGCGCCAACGCCGCGAAGCTCGCGCTCAGCCGCCTGGCGCGGCATTAGAAGGCTCGCACGCATGGGACTGCGGGGTCTGGCCGACAAGGTTGTCGTCGTAGTCGGCGGCGGAACTGGCATCGGTGCGGCGACCTCGGCCCGGCTCGGCGAGGAAGGCTGCCGGGTAGTCATCGGGGACGTCGCCGATGATGCAGCCCGGCAGACGGCTACGCGCATTGTCGCTGCAGGCGGCACGGCGAACCATGTTCAGTTCGACCTGTCGGACACCGAGTCGGTGGCCAGGTTGATGCACGACGCCGCAACGATGTACGGCGGAGTCGACCTGTTGTTCAACGTCGGGGCCGACATGCGGACGCTGAGCGCCGACACCGACGTCGTCGACATCGATTTCGAGGTGTGGGACCGGGTCATGGCAGTCAGCCTGCGTGGCTACGTGGCGGCCATGAAGTACGCCATCCCGGCAATGCTGAGTCGCGGGGGCGGTGCGATCGTCAACATGTCGTCGGCCGCGGCGTTTCAGGGCGAACCCGCGCGACCCGCGTACGCCACCGCGAAAGCGGGCATCGGCGCGCTCACCCGACACGTCGCGTCCCGGTGGGGCAAGGACGGAATCCGTTGTAACGCCGTAGCACCCGGATTCACCGCGACCGAGGCCATCCGGTCCGTGCCGCAGTGGCCGCAGTTGGAGGCCGCCGCACTGAAACGCATCCGCTCGCACCCGGGTGGGCGACCCGGAGGACGTCGCGGCGCTCGTCGCATTCCTGTTGTCGTCGGAAGGCGCCTGGATCAATGGCCAGGTCGTCAATGTCGACGGCGGCACCATACTGCGCTGATCAGCCGGGATAGGTGTAAAAGCCCTCGCCGGTCTTGATGCCGAGCTTGCCGGCGTCGACGTAGGACTGCAACAAGTCCCGCGGGCCCTTGGGCAGTTGCGGGAACTCGTCGAGGTAGTGGTTCTCGATGTCCAGAGCGACGTCGAGGCCGACCAGATCCATCAACTGAAACGGTCCGGCCGGCGCACCCAGGTTGAGCTTGTACATCCCGTCGACGTCTTCGGGACGGGCCACCCCCTCGGCGACCACCGACAGCGACTCACGCTTGATCGCTGCCCAGACCCGATTGAAGATGAAGCCGGTGCACTCCTTGCGCGCTTCGAACGGGTAGACGCCGAACTCGGGCAGCACGGTGAGCAGGGTGTCCAGCAGGGCACGGTCGGTCTCACCGTCCGACATCAGGTCCAGGCCGTTGACCTCGGGCGGCATATAGAAATGCGTGTTGCACAAACGCGTCTTGTCTCGCACCTTCTCGGCCATCAGACGCGAGGGGTACGACGACGAGTTGGTCGCGAAAATGGTGTCGGACGGCGCTGACTCGTCGATGTCGCCCCACAGCGGAATCTTGATCTCGAGTTTTTCGGGGGCGGACTCCACCGCCAGCCACGCGTCGTCCAGCGCCTCGGCAAGAGATGTCGTGGTGACCACGATGCCCGGTTCACCGAAGCCGCGATTCTCGATGACTCTCGAAAGGGTTTCGGCCACATATTGTTTCGCGGCAACCAGCTGCTCGTCGCGGCGGGCGTAGATTCGCACGGTTCCACCGCGGCTGGCGAACATCAGCGCGATACGCCGTCCCAGCGTCCCCGCCCCGATCACCGCGACCGGACGGTTCCGGATGTCATCGAATGTGTAGGTATAGCGGCTCGTCATATTGACACGTTAGAGGAAACCTGGCGTACTCGGTTCAAATCACTTGTGCCACTTTGATTTCAGTAGTCACACAACGGCAGTTCTTGTCGGACCCCCTTCATAACATCGGAGGCATGTCATCGAGCACTCGCGAAGAGATCGTCGACAGTGTCGACGCGCTCGATGCCGACCTGGACCGATTGTGCGGCTTGTCATTTGATGTATTGACCACACCGGAGCGATTGCGGGTGTTGGAGCGCTTGGAGGCGACCGCGAGGCGGCTCCGAGTGCCAACGCACCCGCTGATCAACCAGCTCGCCGAGCAGGCCGGCGAGGAAGAGTTGGGCGGCCGACTGGCAGACGCGCTGGCCAACCGGCTGCGCATTTCCCGATCCGACGCCAATCGCCGCATCGCCGAAGCCGCCGATCTGGGCGAACGCCGTGCGTTGACCGGTGAGACGTTGGCACCCCAGCTGACGGCCACGGCCGAGGCGCAGCGCGACGGACGCGTCGGCGACGGTCATGTGACGGTGATCCGGAGCTTCTTTCGTCGTCTGCCCGACGGCGTGGACCTGCTGACGCGGCAGGCCGCCGAAGCTGACTTGGCGAATAAGGCCGAGGAGTATCGCCCTGATGAACTCGCCAAGTACGCCGCTGTCTTGATGGACTGCCTCAACCCGGACGGCAACTTCACCGATGATGACCGTGCGCGACGGCGCGGCATTGTCATCGGGCGGCAGGGACTGGACGGCATGTCACGCCTCAGCGGCTACCTGAACCCCGAGTTGCGGGCGACGTTCGACGCGGTGCTGGCCAAGCTGGCCGCACCCGGCATGTGCAATCCCGACGACGAGGCGTCCGTGGTCGACGGCGAACCCTCCGACGATGCTTCCCGACGCGACACCCGCTCCGGCGCGCAACGCAATCACGACGGTCTACTGGCCGGGCTGCGAGGCCTGCTGATGTCCGGAAAGCTCGGCCAGCACAACGGACTTCCCACCACGATCATCGTGACGACCACATTGAAAGACCTGGCCGCCGGCGCCGGACGCGGTGTGACCGCAGGCGGAAGCCTGTTGCCCATGAGCGATCTCGTCCGGATGGCCGCCCATGCCCACCACTACCTGGCGATCTTCGAGAACGGCAAACCTCTGGCCCTTTATCACTCCAAACGGCTGGCCTCCGCAGCTCAGCGAATCATGTTGCACGCCAGGGATCGTGGATGCACCAGGCCTGGCTGTACCGCACCCGGATACTGGACTCAAGCGCACCACACCAAAGGGTGGGCGGCGACGCACCGCACCGACGCCGACCAGATGGCGCTGGCCTGCGGCCCCGACAACAGGCTCGTCGAAAAAGGGTGGACTACCCGCAAGAACGCCCGAGGCGACACCGAGTGGATACCGCCGCCGCATCTGGATTACGGGCAACCGCGGGTGAACACGTTCCACCACCCCGAGAAGCTTCTCGCTCCCGATGAAGAACCGGGAGCGGCGTGAGTTAGAGCAGCGTGGCCTGTTCGGGCTGCGGCTCGGCCGGTCGCAGGAGTTCGGGCCCGTTGTTGCGCACGCTGTTGACCAGCGTGGAGATCTCGCGCATCTCGATGCCGTCGACGCTCGGCGGGGCGGCCAGGAAGTCGAGGTCGGGCGGCGCGTCGGGATCCAGCCAGCGGTCCCACTCGCGCGCGGGCACGATCAACGGCATCCGGTCGTGGATCTCGGCGAGTTGGCCGACCGCTTCGGTGGTGATGATCGTGCAACTCAACAACGGGGTGGCGTCCTTCTCCGACTTCCACACCGACCACAGCCCCGCCATGAACAGCATTTCGCCGTCGGCGCGATGCAGGAAGAACGGCGTCTTGCGGGCTTTCTTGCCGGCGTCGTTGTCGGGATTGGCGCGCCACTCGTAGTAGCCGTCCATCGGCACCAGGCAGCGTTTGGATTTGGCGCTGGACCGAAAGGCCGGCGAGGTGGTGACCTTCTCCGCGCGGGCGTTGATCAGCAGCGGGCCTTTGGAATCCGGAGCACCATCAGATCCCGCCTTGGCCCACGGTGGGATCAATCCCCAGCGCATCGACCGGACTCGCCTGGTGGGCTCATCGTCGGGTTCGTCGTGACGGCGGACCACGGTGGTGATGGTGGTGGTGGGCGCCACGTTGTAGTTCGGGCCGGTCGACTCGGCAGCGCGCGCCTCGTTGATCGCCTCGATCTTCTCGGCCAGCACCGCCGGGTCCGTCGTCACCGCGAATCGTCCGCACATGTCTCCATGGTGCCCGCGGGGTTGTCGAGCGGCGACCCGCCGCGCCCGGCTTCGCCGCGCTTGCGATCGCCGGGATTGTCGACCGGCGACCCGCCGCGCCCGGCTTCGCCGCGCTTGCGATCGCCGGTGAGCAATGATGGAGCACGTGAGTATCTGGCCCGCCCCCTTCACCTCGCGGCCGGTACACGCGACGGTGACGGTGCCCGGCTCGAAATCCCAGACCAACCGGGCGCTGGTGCTCGCGGCTCTGGCTGCGGCCGGCGGCGGCGTCTCGACCATCAGCGGAGCGCTGCGCAGCCGCGACACCGACCTGATGATCGGCGCGCTGGAAGCGCTGGGTCTGCGGATCGACGGACCGGCCGACGAGCTCGCGGTCAGCGGGACGATCGCCCCGCCGGCCGATGCTCGCATCGACTGCGGCCTGGCCGGCACGGTGTTGCGGTTCGTCCCGCCGCTGGCCGCGCTCGGTCTGGCTCAGGTGACGTTCGACGGCGACGAGCAAGCCCGGGTTCGGCCGATCGCGCCGTTGCTGAATGCGTTGCGCGGTGTGGGCGTCGACATCGACGGCGACAGGCTGCCGTTCCGGGTGCGCGGCGCCGGGACGGTTGCCGGTGGGGCGGTCGACATCGACGCCTCGGCCTCGTCGCAGTTCGTCTCCGGTCTGCTGCTCGCCGGTCCGTCGTTCACCGACGGCCTGGCCGTGCACCACGTGGGCCCATCGCTGCCGTCGGCGCCGCACATCGCGATGACGGTGGCGATGCTGCGCCAGGCCGGCGTGGAGGTCGACGACGCGACCACCAACCGCTGGACCGTTCGGCCGGGGGCCGTCGCGGCGCGGCACTGGCACATCGAACCGGACCTGTCCAACGCCGTCCCGTTCATCGCCGCGGCAGTGGTCAGCGCGGGCACGGTCCGCATCACCGGCTGGCCAGCCGCCAGCATCCAACCCGCCGACACCATCCTCGCCATCCTCGGTCAACTGGATTGCGTTGTGAAGCAGGATGATTCGTACCTGGAAGTGCAAGGTCCGCAGTCCTATCCGGGCTTCGACGTCAACCTGCGTGACGTCGGCGAACTCACCCCGTCGGTGGCGGTGCTCGCCGCGCTGGCCGCCCCGGGCTCGGTCTCGCGGCTGTCCGGCGTAGCCCACCTGCGCGGCCACGAGACAGACCGGCTGGCCGCGTTGTCCACCGAGATCAACCGGCTCGGCGGCGACTGCCGCGAAACCGCCGACGGGCTGGAGATCACCGCAACGGCACTGCGGCCCGGCACCTGGCAGTCGTATGCCGATCACCGGATGGCGACGGCGGGCGCGATCATCGGTCTGCGGGTCGATGGAGTCGAGGTAGACGACATCGAGACCACCGCCAAGACGCTGCCGAATTTCGCGGCGATGTGGGCCGACATGCTGCGGAGCTCCTAGTGTGAAGCCGGGCGACTACGACGAGTCCGACGCCAAAATGCGCTCCCATAAAGGTTCGCGGCCGCGGACCAAAACCCGCCCGGAACATGCCGACGCCGAGCAGGCGATGGTGATCAGCGTCGACCGCGGCCGCTGGGGTTGTGTGCTCGGCGGCGACATCGACCGCCATGTCACCGCGATGCGGGCCCGCGAACTGGGTCGCACACCGATCGTGGTCGGCGACAACGTCGACATCGTCGGCGACCTGTCCGGCCGCACCGACACTCTGGCCCGCATCGTGCGGCGTGGCCCGCGGCGAACTCTGTTGCGGCGCACCGCCGATGACACCGACCCAACCGAGCGGGTGGTCGTCGCCAACGCCGATCAACTGTTGGTCGTGGTGGCGCTGGCCGACCCGCCGCCGCGCACCGGGCTGGTCGATCGGACGCTCATCGCCGCCTACGCCGGCGGGCTGTCCCCGATCCTGTGCCTGACCAAGACCGACCTCGCGCCCGCCGCCCCGTTCGCCGAGCAGTACGCCGACCTCGATCTCACCGTGATCACCGCGGGCCGTGACGACCCGCTGGACGCGGTGGCGCACCTGCTCGACGGCAAAATCACGGTGCTACTGGGCCATTCGGGTGTCGGCAAGTCGACGTTGGTCAATCGCCTTGTCCCCGAAGCACATCGAGCGGTCGGCGAGGTGACCGACATCGGCCGCGGGCGGCATACCTCGACGCAGTCGGTCGCATTGCCGTTCGAACCCAGCGGCTGGGTGATCGACACCCCGGGCATCCGCTCGTTCGGGCTGGCCCACATCAAGCCCGACGACGTGATGCTGGCATTCTCCGACCTTGCCGAAAAGATCGAAGACTGCCCACGCGGCTGCGGGCACCTGGGGCCGCCGGCCGATCCCGAATGCGCGCTGGACACCCTCACTGGGCCGGTGGTCCGGCGAGTCGCCGCAGCCCGCCGGCTGCTGGCCGCGCTGCGCGAGGGCTGACCCTCAGGCCTCAGCCTGCGACCGGACCCACTCCAGATTGGCCTGCATGTTCTCCTGCCATTCGGCCAGCCGGCGGGCGACGATCCGGGCTTCCTTGTCTGGTTGAGCCACGATCGCCGGGGTCAGGCCGGACGGCCCGGGGCCCATCCGGCCCCACTGCCGGATGAGCACGCCATCGCTGGCCGGTTCGACCTCGAACGCCCACGTCGCGCTGGCACCGTCGGGTCCGACGACGTCGTACACCCAGCGCCGTTGGTCTCCATCCTCCTGGACCTCGGTCACCTGGCACGTCGTCGACCAGTCCCCGAACGCCTCGTGCTTGCTGCGTCCCTGGAATCGCGCGCCGACTTCGACGCCGGTGGCCCCGTCGAGCCAATCGACGCCCTGCAGCTCCGACGAGCAGTGCGTCGGCAAATTGATGTCGGTCACCAGCCGCCATGCCGTGGGGAGGTCGCACCGAACCCGCTGAGTCACTTCGATTGTGGGTTGGTCGCGGTAGCGCATGATGGCTAGCATGCCAGCAATGAAGGTCGGCGCGATGATAGAACCCCGATTGCCAGGCGCCGCCGAGTTCGCGGTGGCCGCCGAAGGGATCGGTGTCGCATCGCTGTGGGTTCCGGAAGTGTGGGGCTACGACGCGCTGACCGGCCTGGCCTATCTGGCCGCCAAGACGTCGTCGGTGCAACTCGGAACTTTCGTCGTGCAGTTGGGTTCGCGCAGTCCGGCGTTGCTGGCGACGTCGGCGCTGAGCCTGCAGGAGCTGTCGGCGGGTCGATTCATCTTGGGCGTCGGCACGTCGGGGCCGCGGGTCATGGAGGGCTGGCACGGGGTTCGCTTTCGCAAGCCCGTGCAGACCACCCGGGAGACCATCGAGATCATCCGGATGGTCAGCCAAGGCGAGCGCCTCGAGCATGCCGGGGAGATCTATCCGCTGCCACTGCCGGACAGTCGCGGCTCGGCGCTCAAGCCGCTGGTGCGGCCCGGCGTCCATGTCCCGGTCTATGTGGCGTCGATGGGTCCGCGGAACCTGGAGTTGACCGGCGAGGCGGCCGACGGCTGGCTGGGCAACGCGTTCATCCCCGAGGCGGCCGAGGTGTTCCTTGGGCCGCTGCGTGACGGCGCCCAGCGGGCCGGGCGCACCCTTGATCAGCTCGACCTGGTCGCGCCCGTCGCGCTCGAGTTCCACGACGACCAGGCATCGAGCGACGCCGCGGCCCGGCGGCACGCCGACGGGTACGCATTCACCATCGGCGCCATGGGTGTCGGCGGCGCGAACTTCTACAACGACGCGTTCAGCCGGTTGGGGTACGCCGATGAAGTCGCCTTGGTGGCCGAGCTATGGCAGGCCGGCAAACATGACGAGGCCCGCAGCAACGTGCCGCTCGACCTCGGCCGCCTGACGAATCTACTTGGCACCGAAGACGTTATTGCCCAGCGCATCGATCGCTATCGAGCGGCCGGCATCACGACGCTGTTGGCGAAGCTCGACGGCAGTCACGCCCAGCAATTGGCGGCACTGCGGCGTCTGGTCACCATCGCCGACAAAGCCTGAGCCGGCTTCACCAGCGCATCATCGGCAGCGGGCGCAGCGGATGCCGCACGGCATAACCGGTCAGTCCTTTGGCTAGAAAGACGTGAAAGCCGTTGTACGGCAACGCGTCAACGGCCGCACGAACCGCCGATCGCCCGATCCCCCGGCGCAGCACACCATGACTGACGTCGATCAGGTCGGCTTGGCGAAACGTCTCGGTGACGCGGTCCTCGACCGGACGCAGCCGGTGGTGTTCGGTGACCAGCGCGCGCAGCAGATCGATATCGTCGATCCCGAACTCTCCGGCGTAGGTCGCGGCGAGGTCGGCCGACGGCGCCAGATAGTCCAAAGTGCCGGCCGTCCAGATGCCCAGGTCGTGAGTCGCCCAAGCCAACGCCGCGACGTCGGGTACCGAAAAGCCAAGCAGCAGCTGGTGATACGTCATGCAGCGGTAGACGTGATTGCCGTACGCCGTCCGGTCACCGCCTAAGGCATCGCGATGCCGATCCAGCACGGCGTCGACGATCGGATGCGTGGTGACAATGTCCGCCGTGTCCACCGCGCGAGTCTAGGCTGCCAGGTCGTCCCGTCCGGGCGTTTGCCCGTTATCAGCGGCCCGCTTGTGACGGCGCCAGCCCCGCACGGTGGCGATCGCGGTCCTCAGGCCGCGGCGACGCCCGGTCGAGGGATCGGTGCCGGCGAAACCGGGCTCCAATTCCGCGAACATCGACTCGCTACGTGTCTCGGGCGCATTGTCGGCGGTGTCGCGCAGGTACTTGTCCGGCAGCGACAGCTTGGCGATCGTCCGCCATGTCTTGCCGTACTGCACCAGGAAAGAGCCTGTGGTGTAAGGCAAGTCGTACTTGTCGCACACCTGGCGCACCCGCACCGAGATCTCGTGCAGCCGATTGCTCGGCAGGTCCGGGTACAGATGGTGTTCGATCTGGTGGCACAGGTTGCCGCTCATGAACCGCAGCACCGGCCCGCCTTCGAAGTTGGCGCTGCCCAGCATCTGACGCAGGTACCAGTGACCCTTCGACTCGCCGACCATGTCCGTCTTGGTGAATTTCTCGGCACCGTCCGGGAAATGGCCGCAGAAGATCACCGCGTTGGCCCACACGTTGCGGATGATGTTGGCCAGCACATTGGCCTTCAGCGTCGACGTGAACGATGCGCCGGGTGACAGCGACGTCAGCGCCGGGAACGCGACATAGTCCTTGACCACCTGATGGCCGGCCTTGCGGAAGAACTCTTGGACGCGCTCGCGAGCGTCGTCGTCGTCCATCCGCTTCATGACGATCTTGCCGATCTCCACGTGCTGCATGCCGACGCCCCACTCGAATCCGAGCGCAAGCATCGCGTTGTAGAACACGTTGAACAGGTTGAAGCGCTTCCACGGATGGTCGCGGGTCACCCGCAGCAGGCCATAGCCGACGTCGTCGTCCATGCCGAGGATGTTGGTGTACTTGTGATGCACGTAGTTGTGGGTGTAGCGCCAGTGCTTGGACGATCCCATCATGTCCCACTCCCACGACGAGGAGTGGATTTCGGGATCGTTCATCCAGTCCCACTGGCCGTGCATGACGTTGTGGCCGATCTCCATGTTCTCGACGATCTTGGCCACACTCAGTGTCGCGGTCCCCGCCCACCAGGTGGAGCGGCGCTTGCTGAAAGCCAGCAGCAATCGGCCGGCGACCTCCAGGGCGCGCTGCGCGGCGATGGTGCGGTGGATGTAGCGGGCATCGCGCGCGCCACGGGAGTCTTCAATGTCCTGGCGGATAGCGTCGAGTTCGACGCCCAGGTTCTCGATGTCGGCGTCCGTCAGATGCGCAAAGACATCGAGTTCGGTGATCGCCATCGTGGTGTTTGCCTTCCTGCAGACTGCAGTTCTTGACCTACGCTATCGTAACCTACGAAAGCGTAGGTTACCAGCGGGTAACCCTCAGACGTCGAGTGTGCAGTCGCCCGACGGAGCGGAAATACAGGTTTGAACGCGGGTCCCCGGCTCACGGTCCAGACCGGAGCGCAGGTCGCGTGCGTGGCCTTCCGCCAGCGTAACCACGCAGGACTGGCAGATACCCATTCGGCAGCCGAACGGCATCTGCACACCCAGCTGCTCGCCGGCATCCATCAGCGACGTCGCCGCATCGGCGAAGATACTTTTCCCGCTCTTGGCGAAGGTGACCGTGCCGCCGGCACCAGCCGGCGGCGCCTTCGACACCGCGAAGCGCTCGAGGTGCAGGTGGTCCTTGATGCCGGCCGCCGACCAGGCCTGCTCGGCCGAATTGAGCATGTCCTCGGGCCCGCAGGCCCAGGTCTGCCGTTCGCGCCAGTCCGGCACCTCGGCGTCGAGCTGGGAGAGATCCAGCCGCCCCTCGGTGCGCGTCGCCCGCAACTGCAGCCGGTATCCCGGATGGTTGCCGGCCAGCCGCCCGAGTTCCCCGCCGAACATCACATCGTCTGCGGTGGGCGCCGAATGCAGGTGGACGACGTCGGTGATCTGATCGCGACGGACCAGCGTGCGCAGCATCGACATCACCGGCGTGATGCCCGAGCCGGCGGTGAGAAACAACAGAGCCGGCGGCGCCGGATCGGGCAGCACGAAATTGCCCTGCGGCGCGGCCAGTCGCACGATCGTCCCCGGCTGGACCCCGTCGACCAGGTGCGTCGACAGAAATCCCTCGGGCATCGCCTTCACGGTGATCGTCACCGTCCGGGCGCCGCGGTGCGCTCGTGCCTGATTAACCGGCCGTGTCCGCGGGCTCGACGTCAACGAATACGAGCGCCAGCGCCACCGGCCGTCGACCAGCAATCCGATGCCGATGTACTGACCGGATTCGTAGTCGAAGCTGAAACCCCAGCCAGGCTTGATGACCAGCGTCGCCGAGTCCCGCGTCTCCCGACGTACTTCCAGGATGCGGCCGCGCAATTCGCGCGCAGACCACAGCGGATTGGCCAGTCGCAGGTAGTCATCGGGTAGTAGCGGCGTCGTGATGCGTCGGGCCACGGTCCTCAACGCATGCCAGCCGGGGTGTGTGTCCACTCCGGCCAGCGTAATGGGCCTGGTCTCGATGCCTTGTTTCGCGGCTCGCGATATTTTGCTGTCCATTGAGGAAACTCCTGCCCGCTCGAGACAGAACCTACGATACCGTAAGTTACGGTACCGTAGGTAGCCCTGAGGGCTAGTTTCCCCGCACGCCGCCTCGCGGCGCGCATCGTCGCAGGGCGCTAAAGCAGCTCGAGCAGGAACGGCAGCTCTTGGACGGCGTACCAGGCCAGATCGTGATCCTGGGCGTCGCCGACGGTCAATTCGGCGTCCTCGTCGCCCAGATCGGCGGCGTCGATGACCTCGACCGCCGCCTTGACCGATGCCTCTGCCGCGGCGTTGTCGACGAACGCGGCGACCACCTCATCCGTGGTCACCGGCGCAGCGATTCGCACCACCGCATCATCGAGATCCGGTCGCAATGTGACATCGCTGACATCGGCAACCAGCACCGCGCGTCGCGGCGGCAGCGTGTCGCTGTCAGGCCCATCAGGACCGTCGCGCCCGTCCGTGGCGCCGGCCAGCAGCCGCAGCGACGCCAGCGCCGCCTCCCGCAGTGCGACCTCGCCGAGCTCGTCGTCGCCGCCTTCGGCGTAGGCCTCGCGCAATTTGGGGGTCACTGCGAAAGCGGTACCGCTCACCGGTCGCAGCGAACCGTCGGTGACGAGTTGCTGCAGCATGGCCAGCGTCACCGGAATGTAAATGCGCATCAGTAAGCGGTTATCCAGCTTTCTCCAGGTGAGCCATCAACGTTGCCACATGATCTTCCACATACGTCGACAACTCGCGCGGCGGGCGTACGTAGTTTCCGCTGACCTCGCGATGAGACGGCAGTTTGACCTTCGGCCGCTCCACCTCGTGATAGTCGATCGTGGACAGCAAATGCGCCATCATGTTCAGCCGAGCGTGCTTCTTGATATCCGACTCGACGACAAACCACGGGCTGCCGGGCGTGTCGGTGTGCACCATCATCTCGTCTTTGGCGCGCGAATAGTCTTCCCACCGATTCAGCGACTCCACATCCATCGGGCTCAATTTCCATTGCCGCACAGGGTCATTCAGCCTTCCTTTGAAGCGGCGTAGCTGTTCGTCGTCGGAGACCGAGAACCAGTATTTGCGCAGCACGACCCCTTCTTCGATGAGCATCTGCTCGAAGATCGGGGTCTGCCGCAGAAACAGCGCGTGCTCTTGAGGGGTACAGAACCCCATGACTTTCTCGACGCCGGCCCGGTTGTACCAGGACCGGTCGAAGAGCACGATCTCCCCCTTGGCCGGCAGCTGCGCGATGTAGCGCTGGTAATACCACTGCCCGCGTTCGCGGTCATTCGGAGCGGGCAGCGCGGCGATTCGCACGATGCGGGGATTGAGATACTCGGTGATTCGCTTGATCGTCCCGCCTTTGCCCGCGCCGTCGCGGCCTTCGAAGATCACCACGACCCGGGCGCCGGAAAACTTCACCCACTCCTGCAATTTGACGAATTCCGTTTGCAGCCGGAATATTTCGGCCTCGTAGGCTTCGTTGGGAATCTTCTGAGCCTTGGTGGGCTTCGCATTTTTCGGCGTCTTTGTTTTGGCCGGCTTACCGTTGGTGGATCCGCTGCTGCTCATGCTGATGAATCGTAAGGCGCTGAGCCATTTCTTTCTCGGCGAAAGACAGTTCTACTGCGCGGCTTCCAGCAGTTCATCGAGCGATTCGGCCAGCAATGCCGGCAACATGTCGACGTCGCTCATCGCCTCGCGATCGGCGTTGATGCCGAAATACAACATGCCGTTGTAGGACGTCACGCCGATGGCCAGCACCTGGTTGTTCAGCAGTGGCGGCACCGCGTAGGTCTCGAGCAGCTTGGCGCCGGCGACGTACATCTGCGCCTGAGCGCCCGGCGCGTTGGTGATCAACAGGTTGAACAACCGTGACGACAATCCGGTCGCAACTCGAATTCCCATGGCGTGCAAGGTCGGCGGCGCGAAGCCGGACAGCGTCGCGATGGTGCGGGCATCGACCAGGCTGGCCGCGGTCGGATTGGTTTCGGTGGCGTGGGCGATCTGGGACAACCGCACCACGGTGTTGCCCTCGCCCACCGGTAATTCGACCAGAAACGGCGCGACCTGGCTGATGGCCTGGCCCCGGCTCGACGAGTCCAACGCCTCGTAGACCGGCAGCGGCGCCATCGCCCGCACCGTCGCCGTCGGTGCGGGCGGCTCACCGCGAGACGACAGCCAGCTACGCAGCGCGCCGGTGATCACCGCCAGCACCACGTCGTTGACGTCGCAGTTGTACCGCGACCGGATGGCCCGGTAATCGTCGAGTCGCCCGCTTGCCACCGTGTAGCGCCGATTGCGCGACACGGTGGCGTTCAGCGGGCTGCGCGGCGCCGAGCCGCGCGCCAACGTCCGGGCGACGTCGAACATCCGGCGGCCGGCGTCCGCCAATTCGCCGGAGTTGGTGAGCAGATCGACGACCCCGCTGTGGACGGCCTTCAGCTGCGCCTGCGGTCGGGTGGCCCAGTCGCCGACCGCACCGAGCAGCAACCGCGCCCGGCCCGGTTCGCGGCCTGGCACCCAGATGTCTTCGACGAACGGCGGTGGACGGCGGTTGCGATCGGCGATGACGTGGCTGATCTCCACCGCCCCCATGCCGTTGATCAGCGCCTGGTGCGACTTGGTGTACAGCGCCAGCCGGTTCTTGGCCAGGCCTTCCACCAGATACATCTCCCAGAGCGGCCGCGACTTGTCCAGTGGCCGTGCGGCCAGTCGGCCGATCAACTCGTGCAGTTGTTCGTCGCTGCCCGGCGACGGCAGCGCCGAGCGCCGGACGTGATAGGTGATGTCGAAATCGTCGTCGTCGACCCAGACCGGCCGGGCCAGCCGCATCGTGATTTCGCGGACCTTCTGCCGGTACCGCGGCACCTTCGGCAACTGCCGCTCAACGGCGGCCAGCATGGTCTCGTAGCTCAACCCGGCGCGGGGTTGACGCAGGATCGACAACGTGCCGACGTACAGCGGGGTCGCCGAGTTCTCGAGCTGGTAGAAGGAGGCGTCCGAAGCGGACAACCGGGTCACGTCGCCTCTCCCCTTCACATCCCTTGCCGATTGGTTCACCGACCAATATGCCGCACACGCTAACCGTCCGTCCGCGCCCGGCACAGGCGAGCACGCAAAAGCGGCAGCTGTGCGATCATCGTCACACTGTCTGCCCCTCTCCAGCAGGCCAGCGTCTGTGGCCCTTCGAATAAGCGGGAGAATGCTGTGTCGACCAACTCGAGCTCACCGGAGGCAAGCCCGTTGGACGGGGCCGTGTTCGCCGTCACCCCCGTCGTCGACTGCGAACCGCCGGCCCACGATGTCCGGCACTGCCGGCCGCCCTCGCCGACCACCTTGCGGAAGCGCAATACCCATGTGCCACAACGACATCCGACGCCGGTCGCACCAACTATGTCGTTGCCGATGCGGCAAGCGGCGAGCTTCGCCGACGCCGCGATGCGACGGGTACTGGAAGTCATCGACCGTCGCCGCCCGATCGCTCAGCTGAACGGATTGCTGGCCGCGGGGCTCGTCGACTCGGTTCTGTCGGCCAATCGCCTGATCGGCAGCCAGAACGGGGTCGCGGTGTTACGCCGGGTGCGACTGCAAGCGGTGAATGGGCCGAACACCGCGGCCGAGGTGTTCGGCAGCTACAGCCGCGGGCAGCGCATGCACGCCATCGCCTGCCGCATCGAGGCTGTGGGCCCTCCCGATGGCGCCGGGCGTTGGCAGGTGGTCGCGCTGCACATCGGTTAGGCAGCTACCTGCGCTTGGCCTTGGCGTGCTTGCCTTGCCGCCGGGCGGCCTCGCGCCGGTCGCGGCGCGAACCGCCACCGGCCTGCGACGTGTCACCGTTGCCCTGCACCTGCGCCGAGCCGTCTTCGGCGGGGCCGGTGTAGGTCAGTTGAGGTGCCTCGTTGTCAATTCCCTTGGCGCGCAAGGCAGGTGCCGGCTCGCGCGCCGCACCACTCTGCTTCTGCGCGCCCGCCGCGGCGGCCGCGAACTCGGCCAGGCCGTCCGGCTCGTCGACTGGGCCGACCTGCTGTGAAGGAACCGCCTCGACGGAGACGTTGAACAAGAAACCGACGGACTCTTCTTTGAGGCCTTCCAGCATTCCGGCGAACATGTCGAAGCCCTCACGCTGGTATTCGACCAGCGGATCGCGCTGCGCCATCGCACGCAGGCCGATGCCCTCTTTGAGGTAGTCCATCTCGTAGAGGTGCTCGCGCCACTTGCGGTCGATGACGTTGAGCAACACATTGCGTTCCAGTTGACGCATCGCGCCCTCGCCGGCCAACCCCTCGAGTTCGGCTTCCCGCTTCGCATACGCGTGCTCGGCGTCCTTGACCAGCGCGTCGAGCAGTTCCTCGCGGGTCAGCTCGCCGGGTTCTCCGACCGCGTCGGAGTCGATCAGGGCGTGGTGGTCGATGCCGACCGGATACAGCGTCTTGAGGGCTTCCCAGAGCTTCTCCAGATCCCAGTCCTCGGCGTAGCCCGCGGCGGTGGCGCCGTCGACGTAGGCGGTGATCACGGCGACGAGCATGTCGTGGGCCTGCTGCTGCAGGTTCTCGCCCTCCAGGATGCGTCGACGTTCCGCGTAGATGACCTTGCGCTGCTGGTTCATCACCTCGTCGTACTTGAGGACGTTCTTTCTGACCTCAAAGTTCTGCTGCTCGACCTGGGTCTGGGCGCTCTTGATCGCCCGGGTCACCATCTTGGCCTCGATCGGCACATCGTCGGGCAGGTTCAGCCGGGTCAGCAACGACTCCAGCGCCGCGCCGTTGAAGCGGCGCATCAACTCGTCGCCCAGCGACAGGTAGAAGCGCGACTCACCCGGGTCACCCTGGCGACCCGATCGGCCACGCAGCTGGTTGTCGATACGACGCGACTCGTGCCGCTCAGTGCCCAGCACGTAGAGCCCGCCGGCTTCGATGACCTCTTTGGCCTCCGCGGCGGCCTCGTCCTTGACGATCGGGAGCTCTTGGTGCCAGGCCGCCTCGTACTCGTCGGCGGTCTCGACGGGATCCAGGCCGCGGGCCCGCAGCCTCAGATCGGTGAGGAAGTCGACGTTGCCGCCCAGCACGATGTCGGTACCGCGGCCGGCCATGTTGGTGGCCACCGTGATGGCGCCGCGGCGACCGGCCTCGGCAACGATGCCGGCTTCCTGCTCGTGGTACTTGGCGTTGAGGACGTTGTGCGGGATGCGCCGCTTCTGGAATTGCCGCGACAGGTATTCCGACCGCTCCACGCTGGTGGTACCGATCAGCACCGGCTGGCCTTTTTCGTAGCGCTCGCCGACGTCGTCGACGACGGCGATGTACTTGGCTTCCTCGGTCTTGTAGATCAGGTCGGACTGGTCGGTGCGGACCATTTCCTTGTTCGTCGGGATCGGAACCACGCCGAGCTTGTAGATCTCATGCAGCTCGGCGGCCTCGGTCTGGGCGGTACCGGTCATGCCGGCGAGCTTGTCGTAGAGCCGGAAGTAGTTCTGCAGCGTGATGGTGGCCAGCGTCTGGTTCTCGGCCTTGATCTCGACCCGCTCCTTGGCCTCGATGGCCTGGTGCATGCCCTCGTTGTAGCGGCGTCCGACCAGCGTGCGACCGGTGAACTCGTCGACGATGATCACCTCGCCGTCTTTCACGATGTAGTCCTTGTCGCGGGCGAACAACTCCTTGGCTTTCAGCGAGTTGTTGAGGTAATTGACCAGCGGCGAGTTGGCGGCCTCATAGAGGTTGTCGATGCCGAGCTGGTCCTCGACGAACTCCACCCCGAGCTCGTGCACTCCGACGGTGCGTTTGCGGATGTCGACCTCGTAGTGGGTGTCCTTCTCCATCAGCGGCGCCAAGCCGGGCGAACTCGCCGTACCAGTTCGACGCGCCGTCGGCCGGCCCGGAGATGATCAGCGGGGTGCGGGCCTCGTCGATCAGAATCGAGTCGACCTCGTCGACGATGGCAAGGTTGTGGCCGCGCTGCACGCAGTCCTCCAACGTGTGGGCCATGTTGTCGCGCAGGTAGTCGAAGCCGAATTCGTTGTTGGTGCCGTAGGTGATGTCGGCGGCGTAGGCGACTCGGCGCTCGTCGGGGGTCATCTGGGACAGGATCACGCCGACGTCCAGACCCAGGAAGCGGTGCACCCGGCCCATCCACTCGCTGTCGCGTTTGGCCAGATAGTCGTTGACGGTGACGATGTGCACGCCCTTGCCGCCGATGCCGTTGAGGTAGGCCGGCAGCACCGAGGTCAGGGTCTTACCTTCACCGGTCTTCATCTCGGCGACGTTGCCGAAGTGCAGCGCCGCTCCACCCATCACCTGCACGTCGAAGTGGCGCTGGTCGAGCACCCGCCAGGCCGCCTCGCGAGCCACGGCGAACGCTTCGGGCAGCAGGTCGTCGAGGCTTTCCCCGTCGGTGTGCCGTTTCCGGAATTCCGCGGTCTTGGCCTGCAGTTCGGCGTCGGTGAGCTTCTCGATGTCGTCGGACAAGCTGTTGACGTACTCGGCGACCCGCTTGAGTCGCTTGACCATGCGACCTTCACCAAGGCGCAACAACTTGTCCAGCACCACTTAAATCCCCTAGGTCCTCTTCGGATCAGACGTCTTCGGCGTCCCCCATCCTAGGTGACGAGCAAGCTGTGACCGTTTGCGTCAGGCCGTAGGTGCGTCGGGCCGTCGGTACCTCAGGCCAGCCGAATCAGTCCGTAGTCGTATGCGTGCCGGCGGTAGACCACCGACGGCCGTTCGGTCTGGCTGTCGTAGAACAGGAAAAAGTCGTGGCCGACGAGCTCCATCTCGTAGAGCGCGTCGTCGACCGACATCGGCTTGGCCTCATGCTCCTTGGTGCGCACCACCCGGCCCGGCTGGTGATGCCCGTTGGTGCCGCTCGGGTCGCCGAAGTGTGGCGTCTCGATGTCGTCGAAGACCGGCTCGGGATCGGGCAGGACCGCGGTGGCGGCGGCCAGCGAAACCGGGGTCTTGTCGCCGTAGTGGACTTTCCGACGGTCTTTCACCCGCCGCAGCCGGCCTTCCAGCTTCGCGATCGCGGCCTCGAGGGCGCCATAGAAACTGTCGGCGCAGGCTTCGCCGCGCACTACCGGGCCGCGACCGCGAGCGGTGATCTCGACGTGCTGGCACGACTTGCGCTGGCGACGGTTGCGCTCGTGGTCGAGTTCGACATCGAACAGGTAGACGGTTCGGTCGAGTCGCTCCAGGCGGGCGAGTTTCTGCGAGACGTAGATGCGGAAGTGGTCGGGAATTTCGACGTTGCGACCTTTGACGACGACCTCGGCGTTTGCCGTCGGTTCGTGTTCGTCGATGTCGGCTGGGCGTTCAGCAAGCAGCTGTCCGGAATCCACGGTTTGTCTTGACATACTTGACAACTCGCTTTCTCTCGCATTGCGCGCAGATTGCGCGGCTGGCTATCAGGTGCTCGCGCCGACGGGGTTGTCAGAAGTCAGTGTCCGCCCGCCGATGCAAGGTGTCGAAAATTCACCCCCTGCCCTCGACGGTGGCGCCTCGAGCTGCGATCAGATGCGCTGCCTGGAGGCGTTGTGGTGCTTGATCCCGACGGTAGACCGTCGACGGGTGGCAGTGCCAGCCTTTCGCGCGACCTGTTGCGAGTTCTTCACAAACACTCACGCCGCAGCTAGCGCCAGCACAGCCGTCACCCGAGCCCCGGCCGCCTGCAGTACCCGGACCGACTCGCGGGCCGTCGCCCCGGTCGTGACGATGTCGTCGACCAACAACAGCTCGCCGCGGGGCGGCAGGCCCCGGCGGGTCAGCGACACTCGACCCGAGATGTTGCGTTCGCGCGCGGCGCTGTCGAGCCCGGCCGAATCGCGGGCCAGCGCCTTCATCCGAAGCGCGCGGACCACGGTGATGCCGGGATGGTCCGCAGTCGCCAGCATGGCCATCCGGGTGACCGGGTCGCCCCCACGCTGCCGGGCTGACCACCCGCGGGTCGGCGCCGCGACGACGGTCAACGGCACGTCGAGCAGCCCCCACTGCAGCAGGCGGTGGATGCCGAGGGCCAGCGACCGGGACAGCGGCGCCCGCAGATCCGTGCGCCCGCGGTCTTTCATGGCGATGATCGCGCGCCGCCGAGCCCCGGCGTAGCGGCCCAGCGCGAATACCGGCACCTGCGGGTCGATCCGTGGGGTGACCACGCGCGGCGCGTCGAGACCGATCGCGAGTTCGTCGGCGCAGGCCGCACACCATCGCGTCGACGGCGCCCCGCAGCCGCCGCACTCCAGCGGAAGAACCAGATCCAGCACAGCCCAATCGTGCCGAGCGGCACCGACAGCCGGCGAGATCAGCCGGGCATCACCGGCATCGCGCCGCCCGCCATGAACGCCGGCACGTCCAGCCAGCCCGACAGGCCCTCGGCGCCAGAGATCGACAACTGCATCACCCCGCGTGGATCGGCGACGTACACCGTTGACGGGTTGGCCGCGATCACCCCGACCGGTTGCTGCAGATTGCCGCTGGGCGCATCCGAGTTGACCCCGTCGATGTTGACGTAGGACACCGGGTGCTCGGCGTCGTTGCGGCTCACCGCGATGTCTTCGTCGGTGCGCCAGGCCAGTGACATCACCGAGGACCCCAGACCGAAGCCGAGCCGACGCGGGTAGGTCAACGCGAACTGGCCGGCTTGGGTCTGCTCGACGCTGGAGCAGATCACCTGCCCGTTGATGATCATCGCCGCGCGGGTGCCGTCCCGTGACAGCTGCAGATCGGCGATCACTCCGGGGAATCGGCTGGATACCCCGGCCGAGTCGACCGGTAGACGCGCCGGCTGGCCCGAGGCGGTCTCCTGGATGGCACGCAGCACGGTGTTACCGTCGGCCACCACCCAGACCGCATCGTCGAGCGACCAGGTCGGCCGCGAAAGGGTATGTCCGTCAGCGGCTTCGGCCGCCTCGCCGCCGAGATCGCCGATCCACAACTGCGAGGCCATGTCCGGCGCGCCGGGTCGCAGGGTGACGATCGAGGCCACCTGGTGACCGTTGCGGGACAGCGCCGCCGAAGTCTGATCGGTGGTCCGCCCGAATGCCCCCGGCACCGGGTCGGAGCGCTGACCGTCGAGGGCGACGACCCGCCCGCCGATCAGCGCGTGGACTCCGGCCGCCGCGCCCTCGGCCACCCCCGGGTCGGTGGCGGCGACGTCGGTGGTGTTCCAGCCGTCGGCAAAGCGGTCGTCCAGCGAGGCGCCGTCGGCCTTGATCACGTATGGCCCCTTGAGGTCCGCGCGCGCCAGCGTCCAGATAATCTGCGCGGCAACCAATTGCCTGCTGCGAGGATCGGCGACGGTCAGCAGTTCCAGGTCGATGCGAGCGCCGCCGTAGCCGCGGCCGACGCCGTTTTTGCCGCCATCGGCGCGCGTCACCGGGCCACGCAGACGCACCGGCGGGGTCAGCATGTTGTGCACGCTTTTCGCCATCTCCGGGCGCGGGCCGGCGATCAGCTTGGACACCAGCTCGGTGGCCAGCTGGTCGCGGTCGGACACCGCGACATAGCGCGGGTCCGGGACCATCGTCTTGCCGGTCGGATCGGAGAAGTACAGCGTGTTGCGTTTGTAGGTGGCCTGGAATTGCTGCCAGTCCAGGAAGACCCCGTCGGGCAGCTTGTCGATGCGCCAGCCGCCCGGCGTTTTGACCAGCTCGATCGGACCGGGGTCGGGCAACTGCCCCTCGGCGGTCTCGAAGACGCCCATGTCCGACAACGACCCGAGGGTCTCGGCCCGCATCGCCACCGAAACCCGCTCGGCGCTATGGGTTTCGACGAACACCACATGATCGATCAGCAGTGCGCTACCGGCGTCGTCCCAGCGGTTGGACGCCGACTGGGTGAGGAATTGACGCGCGGCCAGGTGCCGGTTGGCCGGATCGGCTGTGGCCTTGAGGAATTCGCGCAACAGCACGTCAGGGTCCATGCCGGGGGCGGGCTTGGGGAGGTTCGCCGGCGCCGGCCGGTCGACGGTGCCGATGGCCTGCGGTGCCGACCCGTTCGGCACACCCGCGCAGCCCGTCAGCACCACGGCCAGCGTGCAGATCAGCGCCGCCAGCCGCCCGGCGACGATGCGGGCCGCAATGGCCCGGGGTGGGGGTACCTCCAGCCGCGCAGCGGCGAGGGGGCGAACCGGGCGATCGAGCCTGAGGCGCATCACACGACCCGCTCGGCGTGCTCGCGCTGTCGCGCCGGACGCTCCTTGCGTTCCGGGGCAACGGGTTTCATCGGCAACGGGCTCGTGGTGACTTTGTGTCCACGCACCAGCGGAAGGGTCATCCGGAAGCAGGCGCCACTGCCGGGCTCACCCCAGGCCTCCAGCCGTCCCTGATGCAACCGCGCGTCCTCGACGCTGATCGCCAGCCCCAGGCCGGTCCCGCCGGACCGGCGCACCCGGGACGGGTCAGAGCGCCAGAACCGGCTGAACACCAGCTTCTCCTCACCCGGCCGCAGCCCGACGCCGTAGTCGCGGACCGTGACCGCGACGGTGTCTTCGTCGTAGCCCATCCTGATCCGGACCGGTTTGTGCTCGGCATGGTCGATCGCATTCGCAATCAGGTTGCGCAGAATCCGCTCGACCCGGCGCGGGTCGACCTCGGCGATCACATCCTCTTCGGGCATGTCGACGATCATCTGCACTCCGGCGTCTTCGGCCAGGTGCCCGACGCTGCTCAGCGCACTGTTCACAGTGGTCCGCAAATCGACGGCCTCAACCGACAACTCGGCGACACCCGCGTCGTGGCGGGAGATTTCCAGCAGGTCGCTGAGTAGCGACTCGAACCGGTCCAGCTCGTTGACCATCAGCTCGGTGGAGCGTCGCAGCGCAGGGTCGAGGTCTTCGCTGTGGTCGTAGATCAGGTCGGCGGCCATCCGCACCGTGGTCAGTGGGGTGCGCAGCTCATGGCTGACGTCGGAGGTGAACCGGCGCTGCAGGTTGCCGAACTCCTCCAGTTGAGCGATCTGGCGCGACAGACTCTCGGCCATGTCGTTGAACGACACCGCAAGCCGGGCCATGTCGTCTTCGCCGCGGATCGGAATTCGCTCGGATAGATGACCGTCGGCGAATCGCTCGGCGGTCCGCGCGGCTGCCCGGACCGGAACCACTACCTGCCGGGTGACCATCCACGCGATACCGGCCAGCAGCACCATCAGCACCAGGCCGCCGGTGGCCATCGTGCCCCGGACGAGTGCGATCGTGCTCTGCTCATTGCCCAGCGGGAAGACCAGGTACAGCTCGAGGTTGTTCACCCGCGACGTCGTCGGCGTGCCGATCACCAGGGCCGGCCCCGAGAAGCCTTCGGTGTGCACGGTCGCGTACTGGTAGGCCACCTGCCCGGCCTTCACGAAATCCCGCAGCGAATCCGGTAATTGGTCGACCGGCCCGGCCGAGGCGGCCGGCCTCGGGCCCTGGCCCGGCACCATCAGCACGGCGTCGAACGCGCCCGCCAGCCCGGCGCCGGAGGTGGGGTCGGTCTTCGACGTCAACGTGTTGCGGGCCAGCTGCAGGCTGCTGTCCAATGAGCGCGCCTCTTCGCCGTTGACGATCCCGCTGACCGTGCTACGCGCGCGCTCGATCTGCTCGGTGGCGGCGCGCAGCTTGACGTCGAGCACGCGGTTGGTGACCTGACTGGTCAGCACGAAGCCCAGCGCCAGGATCACGGCCAGCGACATTCCCAGCGTCATAGCGAGAACTCGAAGTTGCAGCGAGCGCCGCCAGGCCACGCCAAAGGCACGGCTCAATGTGCCCATGCCCCGCATGACCGGACCGGACCGGCCAGAACGACCACGAAAACGTGGCCTCGATCCCCAAATCAACGACGCCGCTCCTGCCCGATGTCAGGCACGGATCACGGAGGTCCGGCCTTGTAACCCACTCCTCGAACGGTCAGTACAACGGTCGGGTTCTCGGGGTCTTTTTCGACCTTGGCCCGCAGACGCTGGACGTGCACGTTCACCAAACGGGTGTCCGCGGGGTGACGGTATCCCCACACCTGTTCGAGCAGCACATCTCGAGTAAACACCTGGCGCGGTTTGCGCGCCAACGCCACCAGCAGGTCGAACTCCAGCGGCGTCAGGGAGATCTGCTCGCCGTTGCGGGTCACCTTGTGCGCGGGCACATCGATGTCGACGTCCGCGATCGAGAGCATCTCGGCCGGCTCGTCGTCGTTGCGCCGCAGCCGCGCCCGAACCCGGGCCACCAGCTCCTTGGGCTTGAACGGCTTCATGATGTAGTCGTCAGCGCCCGACTCCAGCCCGAGCACCACGTCGACGGTGTCGGTCTTGGCAGTGAGCATCACGATCGGGACCCCGGAGTCGGCGCGCAAGACCCGGCACACGTCGATGCCGTTCATGCCCGGCAGCATCAGGTCCAGCAACACCAGGTCGGGCCGCAGTTCACGCACAGCGGTCAGCGCCTGGGTGCCATCACCGATGGAGGCGGTGTCGAAACCTTCGCCCCGCAGCACAATGGTCAGCATCTCGGCGAGCGACGCGTCGTCGTCAACCACGAGAATCCTTTGCCTCATGGAGTCCATGGTGTCACCAGAACGCGACAAAACCGGGATAGAACGCGCGTGTTTCGTGCACCTATTACCACAGCCGCCACCAAGCGGACAGCAACTAGGCCATTAACTGTGCCGCCAACCGACCCGGATCGACCCTCTCGTCGACTACCAGCCAGGGGCCGCCCCAGTTCGCCGCGGCCAGCCCGGCGTACACCGCACCGGTGCGCTGCTGCAGCCCGGCGTCGCGTTCGTAGGCGTCACGCTCCCGGCTCGCATCGACGCTGGCGCGGTGGCGGGCCCGCTGATCAGCGAGTTCCGCGGAAACCCCGAGCAACACCTGCCAATCCGGCGCCGGTAGCTGCAGCCGGCCGTATTCGATGTCCTCGACCCAGCCGACCGCCTCGCCGTCGGCCGGCTGATGCAGGCGTGCGGCGCTGTAGGCGGCGTTGGATGCCACGTAACGATCCAGGATCACCACGTCGTGGTCACGGCACAGGTCGCGGATCTGATCGGCCCCGCCGGCGCGATCCAAGGCGAACAGCATCGCCATCGCGTAGACCGACGATGCGAGATCTCCGTGCCGGCCGTGTAGCGCCTCGGCCGCCACGTCGGCGGTCACCGACTGCCCGTAACGCGGAAACGCCAGCGTCGCCACCGATTTCCCGTCGGCCTCCAGCGACCCGCGCAGACCGTCGGTGAGCGTCCGCTTGCCGGCACCGTCGACGCCCTCGATAGCAATCAGCACGGCGCGAGCCTAGCCGCGCCGTGCTGATGCCCGGCTGGCCGGGCACTCGACACTGAACGCCCGCCTTGCGGGGCGTTCAGCCGTCGAGCGGTAACTCAGTAGCGGTAGTGGTCCGGCTTGTACGGGCCGTCCACGTCGACGCCGATGTACTCGGCCTGCTCCTTGGAGAGCTTGGTCAGCTCGCCGCCGAGGGCTTCCACGTGGATACGGGCCACCTTCTCGTCAAGGTGCTTGGGCAGCCGGTAGACCTCGTTGTCGTACTCGTCGTTCTTGGTCCACAGCTCGATCTGCGCGATCACCTGGTTGGAGAAGCTGTTGCTCATCACGAACGACGGGTGGCCCGTCGCGTTACCCAGGTTCAGCAGCCGGCCCTCGGACAGCAGGATGATCGACTTGCCGGTGTCCGGGAAGGTCCACAGGTCGACCTGCGGGCGGATGTTGGTCTTGGTGGCACCGGACTTCTCCAGCCGCGAGACCTGAATCTCGTTGTCGAAGTGGCCGATGTTGCCCAGGATCGCCTTGTCCTTCATCGCCTTGATGTGCTCGAGGGTGATGATGTCCTTGTTACCGGTGGTGGTGATGACGATGTCGGCCTCGCCGATCACGTCCTCCACCCGCTTGACGTCGTAGCCCTCCATCAGTGCCTGCAGCGCGTTGATCGGGTCGATCTCGGTGACGGTCACCCGCGCGCCCTGGCCGGCCAGCGAGTCCACCGAGCCCTTGCCGACGTCGCCGTAGCCGCAGATCAGCACCTTCTTGCCACCGATCAGAACGTCGGTGCCACGGTTGATGCCGTCGATCAGCGAGTGCCGGCAGCCGTACTTGTTGTCGAACTTCGACTTGGTCACCGAGTCGTTGACGTTGATCGCCGGGAAGGCCAGGTCACCGGCCGCGGCGAACTGGTAGAGCCGCAGCACGCCGGTGGTGGTCTCCTCGGAGACACCCTTGATCGCCTCGGAGATCTTGGTCCACTTGTCCTTGTGGGACTCCAAGCTCTTGCGCAGCAGGCTCAGGAACACCCGGTGCTCGTCGGAGTCGTCCTCTTCGTCGGGCGGCACCACGCCGGCCTTCTCGAACTGCGCGCCACGCAGCACCAGCATGGTGGCGTCACCACCGTCGTCCAGGATCAGGTTGGTCGGCTCGCCCGGCCAGGTCAGAACCTGCTCGGCCGCCCACCAGTACTCCTCGAGCGTCTCACCCTTCCACGCGAATACCGGCACGCCCTGCGGCTTTTCCGGTGTGCCGTGCGGGCCGACGACGACCGCGGCAGCGGCGTGGTCCTGGGTGGAGAAGATGTTGCAGCTTGCCCATCGAACTTCAGCACCGAGGCTCGTCAGCGTCTCGATCAGCACCGCGGTCTGCACGGTCATGTGCAGCGAGCCCGAGATGCGGGCACCCTTGAGCGGCTGGACGTCGTGGTATTCACGGCGCAGCGACATCAGACCCGGCATCTCTTGCTCGGAGAGTTCGATGTCGCGGCGGCCATATTCGGCCAGCGACAGGTCGGCCACCTTGAAATCGAGCCCGTTCACCACATCGGGGGTCAGCTTCTGTTCGGTCGTCGTCATTTACTACACCATTCCTCTGGTCAACTAATTAGCTTGGTTACATATTAGTCGCGACGTATTCTCGGCCGCGATCTGAGGTCAGTCGGTGACGACAAGCCTATTCTTTCGCTTCCCCGCCCTCGCCGGTGGTCCCACCCGGGACCCCCGACTCGAGCTTTGAGCTCCGCTCCTCCTCGGGCACGTGCCCGCAGCTCACCGTAGCGCTCCGCCGCTGGCGTCATGAGTCGCGCCAGGTCAGCGGCCACGTCATGGTCGGCCTCCGGCGGCATCGACACATAGCTCATCGCCAACCGCACAATGGCGCGCGCAATCATTCCGGAATCGGCCTCGCTGGCGCGCATCCAGCTGTCCATGAACGACGACGTCAACCGGGCCGAGCAGTGCGTGATGATCGGCCCGCTGTCAGTAGTGATGATCTGCAGCAGATCGGGTTTGGCCGCACCGGTCAGCAGCGAGATCACCAGCGGGTCGGCCGCCGAATCGGCGAAGAACGCCCGAAAGCCCTGCAGGAAGGCGGCGTAGACGTCGCCGACATTGGCGTAGATGGCGTCTTCGACGGCGTCCACCAGTCGGTCGGCGAGCCGCAGCGCGTAGCCCTGGGCCAGGCCTTGCCGTGATCCGAATTCGTTGTAGATGGTCTGACGGCTGATACCCGCGGCGCGAGCCACGTCGGCCAGCGTGATCGACGACCAGTCGCGGCTGCCCAGCAGCTCGCGCATCGCGTCGAGCACCGAGTCCCGCAGAAGGGCCCGCGACGCCTCGGCGTACGGGACCCTTCGCATACGCGCGACCCTAACCGCTCTTGGCGCCGCTCCTCCTCAGTGGCGCCGCTCCTGCGGCGTACGGCTGGGTCGGCGTTGCAGCGCTGGTGGGGCTCACGAGCGGGCGACTTCCACCATCTCGAAGTCGGACTTCGCGGCGCCGCAGTCCGGGCAGCTCCAGTCCTCGGGGATGTCGTCCCAGCGGGTGCCGGGAGCGATGCCGTCTTCCGGCCAGCCCTTGGCCTCGTCGTATTCGAATCCGCACTGCACGCAGATGAAGAGTTTGTAGTCGCTCATTTCGCTTACCTCCGTTGATTGTTCGAGTATCGGCAGGACAGCCATCAGGCCGCGGCTCCGTAACGGGCCAGCATCTTCTTGCGCAGCCGTGGTTGCACGTTGACCCGGCTGATGTCGCCGTCGTAGTGCTCGATCACCCGGTGGTCCATCAGCTTGCGCCACAGCGGCGGGAAGTAGGTCAGCCCGATCAGCGCCGCGTAGCCGCTGGGCAGGTTCGGCGAACCGTCCATGCTGCGCAGGGTCTGGTAGCGCCGCGTCGGGTTGGCGTGGTGGTCGCTGTGCCGCTGCAGGTGGTACAGGAACAGGTTGGTGACGATGTGGTCGGAGTTCCAGCTGTGCTCGGGCGTGCAGCGCTCGTAGCGACCGTTCTCGTTCTTGCTCCGCAGCAGCCCGTAGTGCTCGAGGTAGTTGACCGACTCGAGCAGGCTGAAGCCGAAGACCGCCTGGATGATCAGGAACGGGATCAGCGCCGGGCCGAACACTGCGAGCAGCGCGCCCCACAGCAGCACGGTCATCAGCCAGGCATTGATGACATCGTTGGACAGGTAGGTCTTCGGGTTCCACGGGCTGGCGCCCTGCCGGCGGATCCGCTGGGCCTCCAGCCGCACTCCCGAACGAAGGCTGCCAAAGACGCTGCGCGGCAAGAACTCCCAGAACGTCTCACCGAAGCGCGCCGACGCGGGGTCCTCCGGCGTCGCAACCCGGACGTGGTGGCCGCGGTTGTGCTCGATGTAGAAGTGGCCGTAGCCGGTCTGCGCCAGGGTGATCTTGGACAGCCAGCGCTCCAGCGACTCCTTCTTGTGCCCCATCTCGTGCGCGGTGTTGATGCCGACGCCGCCCAGTGTTCCCACCGAAAGCGCCAAGCCGATCTTGGCCGGCCAGCTGAGCGACCCCTCGAAGCCCAGCCAGCTCAGGTTCGACGCGGTGAACAGGTAAGCGCCCAAGATCAGACTGAGGTATTGGAACGGGATGAAGGCGTAGGTGCAGTAGCGGTAGTACTTGTCGTCCTCCAGCCACTTCATCGCCTCGTCGGGCGGATTCTGGCCGTCGGCGCCGAATCGCAGATCCAGCGCGGGCAGCACGACGTACAGCAGAATCGGGCCGATCCAGAACCACACCTGGGACGCCGTCTGCCAGCCGAGCTGGTTCATCGCCCAGACGATCGGCAGCACGGCCAGCAGCAGCGTCGGGACGATCAGTCCCATCAGCCACAGACCACGCTTCCGGTCCTGCCACATCGTTGTGTCTTCGGTTGATCCGGCGGTCATATCGCCTACCTCCTTGTGAGCCATAACACCTTCACAATGGACATTAGCGCTTGATGCGTCCCTTGTCTAGACACAGAGCCATGTTTTGTAAAGTCAGCTCGGCGACGAGGGCTGACCATGGGCCAGACGCGATCGGGAGCAGTGGCGCACGAAGGGCGCACGGAAGTCTGGGACAGGTTCGGCGCGCGATGATGACGCCGCCCGCTTCGAGCAGGAACGCGAGAAGGTCAGGCCGCCATCACGCGGCCGCGCCGTAGCGGGCCAGCACCCTCTCGCGCAGCCGCGGTTGCACGTTGACCTGGGTGACGTCGCCGCCGTAGTGCGCCAGCACCCGGTGATCCATCAGCCTGCGCCACAGCGGCGGGAAGTAGGTCACCCCGATCAGCGCCCCGTAGCCGCACGGCAGATTCGGGGCACCGTCCATGCTGCGCAGCGTCTGGTAGCGCCGGGTCGGGTTGGCGTGGTGGTCGCTGTGCCGCTGCAGGTGGTACAGCAACACGTTGGTGACGATGTGGTCGGAGTTCCAGCTGTGCTCGGGCGTGCAGCGCTCGTAGCGGCCGTTGGCTTTCTTCTGCCGCAGGAGTCCGTAGTGCTCGAGGTAGTTGACCGCCTCCAGCAGGCGTGATGCCGAAGACCGCCTGGATGATCAGGAACGGGATCACTGCCGGGCCGCACACCGCCAGCAGCGCGGCCCACAGCACGACGGTCATCAGCCAGGCGTTGAGGGCGTCGTTGATCAGGTAGGTTTTCGGATTCCACGGATTGCCGCCCCGCCGGCGGATCCGCTGGGCCTCCAGCTGCAGAGCAGAGCGCAGGCTGCCAAAGACGCTGCGCGGCAAGAACTCCCAGAACGTCTCACCGAAGCGCGCGGACGACGGGTCTTCCGGCGTCGCAACCCGGACGTGGTGACCGCGGTTGTGCTCGATGTAAAAATGACCGTAGCCGGTCGGCGCCAGGGAGATCTTGGACAGCCAGCGCTCCAGCGACTCCTTCTTGTGCCCCATCTCGTGCGCGGTATTGATGCCGACTCCGCCCAGTGCGCCTATCGACAGGGCCAGACCGATCTTGGCCGGCCAGCTCAGCGGACCGGGTTGACCCAACCAGCTCAAGTTAGGCGCGGTGAACGTCAAAGCGGCGGAGATCACGCTGAGGTATTGGAACGGGATGAACGCGTAGGTGCAGAAGCGGTAGTACTTGTCGTTCTCCAGCCACTGGGTGGCTTGATCGGGCGGATTCTGCCCGTCCGACCCGAATCGCAAGTCGAGGGTAGGCATCACGACGTACAGCAGGATCGGGCCGATCCAGAACAGCACTTGGGAGGCGGGGTACCAGCCCAACTGGTTCATCGCCCAAATGAACGGCGTGACGGTGAGGACCAGCGTCGGAAAGACCAGTCCCATCAGCCACAGACGGCGCTTCTTGTCCTGCCACTCCATCGTGTTGTCGGAAGATCCTGCCGTCATATCGCTAGCCTCCGGGCGACTCGTAGCACCTCGAAACGCGACGAGACGATTCAGCGCCTCGTTGATCTTGAATTAGCGATATTAGACTAAAAACCATTCGTGTCAAATAGCGTTATTACCCAGTTGCACACCAGCTTTGACGACGGCGTCGCGCCTGGCCAGCACCGAATTCCGGCGGCCGTAAGCCAGGTAGATGACGATCCCGATGGCCATCCAGATCGCGAATCGCACCCAAGTAATGACGGTGAGGTTGACCATCAGCCAGATACACGCACCTACCGAGGCGATCGGGAGTAACGGTACCAGCGGCGCGCGGAACCCGCGCGGCAGATCCGGACGGGTACGGCGCAGGACGAGCACTCCGGCCGACACCAGCAGAAACGCGAAAAGGGTTCCGACGTTGACCATTTCCTCCAGTTTGTCCGTCGGAAACGCCGCGGCCGTCACGGCGACCAGCAATGCGACCAGCACGGTGATGCGGACCGGGGTGCCGCGTGCGCCGGTCTTGGCCAGCGGTCGCGGCAGCAGCCCGTCGCGCGCCATCGCGAACAGCACTCGGCACCCGCCAAGCAGAAGCACCATCACCACGGTGGTCAGGCCGGCGAGTGCGCCGACCGAGATGATGCTGGACGCCCAGTGCACGCCGTTGGCCGCGAAGGCGGTAGCCAGGTTGGCGTGGCCTTCCGGGGTGGTCTTCAGCACGGTGTAAGGAACCATCCCGGACAGCACGACCGACACCGCTACATAGAGCACGGTTACGATGCCCAGCGTCGCCAGGATGCCCCGCGGGACATCGCGCTGCGGGTTCTTGGTCTCCTCGGCCATGGTGGCCACGATGTCGAATCCGATGAACGCGAAGAACACGATCGACGCGCCCGCCAGCACCCCGTACCAGCCGTAGTGGCTGCTGTGCGCACCGGTGAGCAGCGACAACAATGACTGATCGGCTCCGGAGCCGGACTGATCGGTCTCGGGCGGCGGGATGAACGGGGTGTAGTTCGCGGCCTTGACGTAGAAAGCGCCGACGATGATCACCAGCAGCACCACCAGCACTTTGACCGTGGTGACCACGATGGAGAACTGTGACGACAGCTTGGTGCCCCACGCGAGCAGGCCGGCTACCAGCGCAACGATCAGCACCGCGCCCCAGTCCAGTTTCAATGAGCCGAATGTGACTGTGGTACTGGCGAATCCGAATACCGTGCCCAGGTAGCTCGACCACCCTTTGGCGACGACGGCACCGCCGATCGCCAGTTCCAAGACCAGGTTCCAGCCGATGGTCCAGGCGACGAACTCGCCGAAGGTGGCATAGGAGAACGTGTAGGCGCTGCCGGCCACCGGCAGCATCGACGCGAATTCGGCGTAGCACAGCGCGGCGAGCCCGCAGGTGACGGCGGCGATGAGGAACGAAATCCAGATCGCCGGCCCGGTGATGTCCCCTGCGGTGGACGCGGTGACGGTGAAGATGCCCGCGCCGATCACCACCGACACCCCGAATACGCAGAGGTGCCACCAGCTCAGGTCCTTGCGGAGCTGGGTGTCCGGATCGTCGGTGTCGGCGATCGACTGCTCGATCGATTTGGTGCGCCAGCGATCAACCATGTACCCGCACAGTACCTAGTACGGTGGCCAGATGGGTGGGGGAAAGAGCAGGAAGCACGCTGTCGTGATCGGCGCGAGCCTCGCCGGGCTGTGCGCGGCGCGGGTGCTGTCCGACTTCTACGACCGGGTCACGGTCTTCGAGCGCGACGATCTCCCGAGCACGCCGAGCAACCGCGCCGCCGTCCCGCAGGGCCGCCACGTCCACCTGCTGATGGCCCGCGGCGCGATGGAGTTCGACGGACTGTTCCCCGGTCTGCTCGACGACATGGTGGCCGCCGGTGTGCCTGTCCTGGAGAACCGGCCGGATTGCATCTACTTCGGTGCGGCCGGTCATGTGCTCGGCACCGGGCACACGTTGCGCGACGAGTTCACCGCGTACGTGCCCAGCCGCCCGCAGCTGGAATGGCAGATCCGGCAACGGGTTTTGAAGATTGCCAACGTCGAGGTCCAGCATCGCTCGGTGGCCAACCCGCGATTCGACGTGGACGCGCAGCGGGTGACCGGGGTGTATCTCGACAGCGACGGCAGTAACGACAGAGAGCCGGAGTACGTGGCCGCCGACGTGGTCGTCGACGCCGCCGGCCGCGGCACCCGACTGCCGGTCTGGTTGGAGCAGTGGGGATATCAGCGCCCACCGGAACACACCGTCGAGGTGGGTATCGGCTATGCGTCGCATCAGTTGCGGCTGCCGGAGGGGGCAGTTCGGGAACGGGTGATCGTCGCCGGCGCGTCGCGCGAGCACCCGCTCGGCCTGGGCCTGCTGGGCTACGAGGACGGCACCTGGACGCTGACCACCTTCGGCGTCGGCAAAGTCGAACCGCCACAAAGCTTTCCAGAGATGATCGCGCTCGCGAAACAGATGCTGCCGGAACGCATCTCGACCGCCCTGCAGCAGGCCGAGCCGGTCGGCGAGCCGGCTTTCCACCGCTACCCCGTCAGCAGATGGCGGCGTTACCACAAACTGGAGCGGTTCCCCGCCGGGATCCTGCCGTTGGGTGATGCGGTAGCCAGCTTCGACCCCACCTACGGACAGGGCATGACGATGACCTCGCTGCAGGCCGGTCATCTGCGCAAGGCTCTGACGGACGGGGCCGACGAAAACCTGGCCCGCGATGTCAACCGTGCCACCGCCAAGTCCACCTACCCGGTGTGGATGATGACCGCGATCGGCGACTACGCCTTCCACCACGCGAGCGGGCCACGGCCCCGGTGGTACCGCCCAGTGGGCAGCCTGTTCGACCAGTTCCTCGGCGCGGCCGAGACCGATCCCGTTCTCGCTGAATGGTTTTTGCGCCGCTTCTCGTTGCTGGACAGCCTGTACATGGTGCCCTCCACTGAACTGGTCGGCCGCACTGTCCGGCACAACATGCGACTGTGGCTCGCCGAGCGTCGCGCCGGAAAGGCAGGGCGCCGGAGCGCCCTGGCGTCCCGCTGATCGATCAAAGGCCGACGGTAGCCCGGAAAATCTTCGTCGGCTTGTGCGCGACCAGCCGGATGGGACCGTCGTCGGCGGCCACCCACGCGGCGGCGCCGCGGGTCAACGTCAGCTTCGCGGACTTTCCGTGCACTGCCGTCTCACCCTCGACGCACACCAGGATCTGCGGACCGTCATGCCGGGACGGCGCGTCGACTTCGTGGCCGACCTGGTCATCACCCAGCGTGAGCATCGACGTCGCGAATTCGGTCGCGGGCGTGTCATAAAACGACGCCAGTCCATCTGCATGGGTGTCCGCACGCAACTGAGACTCGGTGGTCGGGTTGAAATTGAGGACTCGCAGCAACTCGGGAACGTCGACGTGCTTGGGGGTCAGACCACCTCGTAGCACGTTGTCGGAGTTGGCCATTACTTCCAGGCCGACGCCGCGCAAGTAGGCGTGCAGATTCCCGGCCGACAGGTAGATCCCCTCGCCGGGGCCGAGGGTGATCCGATTGAGCAACAGCGCTGCCAGCACGCCGGCGTCGCCGGGATACCGCTCCCCCAATTCCAGCACGGTTTTGGCTTCAGCCGCGAATTCCGTTGCACCGGAACTCAAGTACGTGATGGCGCCGTCCAAGACCGCGGTCACCAGAACGTCGATGTCGGGCTGCGGGGCGGTGATCCAGGTGGTGAACAACGCCCGCAGCCCGTCAGCGTCGGACTGGTCGCTCAGCAGGTCGATGGCCGGGTCCAGGTCGGACACCGCCAGCGCCTTGAACAGCTCGATGGTTTTGGCCGCCGGACGGAATCCGGCCAGCGCCTCGAACTGGTGCAAAGCGACCAACAGCTCGGGCTTGTGGCTGGCGTCGCGATAGTTGCGCACCGGCGATTTCAGCGGGATCCCGAGCCGCTCCTCGCGCCGATAACCCTCCGCGGCCTGCGCGGCGCTGGGGTGCGCCTGCAGCGACAGCGGCTCGTCGGCCGCCAGCACTTTGACCAGGAACGGCAGCGCGTCACCGAATTCGGCGCGGGACGCCGCGCCGAGCTGACCCTCCGGGTCGTCGACCACGGCCTGCAGCAACGACATTTCACCGTCCGGGCCTTCCAGCCAGGACGGATCACCGCGGTTAGCGCCCAGCCAGAGCTCAGCCTCCGGGTGCGCCGCGGGCACCGGACGGCCAGTGAACTCCGCGATGGCGGTCCGCGACCCCCACGCATACGTCCGTATCGCTCCACGTAGCAATTGCACTAGCCCATTACCTCAGAACCAGTTATCCCCGCACCAGCCGTAAATAAACCGCCGCCATCTCCAACCGGACAGCCAATATAGCCAGCTGCTGCTCAGCGCGTTGGGCCCCGGGCCGCGCGGAACGATCCTCCGGCAGATCCGGCACGTCCTCGGCGCCCACCACGTCGACGTCGTCAAACCCGGCAACCCGGGATGCCACGACAGCCCGCTCGGCGTCCAGTGTCAGCACCACAATCCGCAGCCGGTCGGCGATCGGCCCGTCGATCTCCTCGTCGTGGAACAACGCCTCGTCCCGATCGACGAAGGCCGGGCCCGGCCCGGTCTGCAGCGCGGTCAACGCCTCCGCCAAGCCGGTGGCCGCGGCCACCTCCTTCGCGGCGCGCAACATGACGCCGGACCCGTGCCGGGCCAGCGCCAGGGTCGCCGCGCAGTCGCCGACGAACACCACCCGACGCCTCGACATGCGCTCGACCAGCGCCTTGGCCGGGTTGGTGAAGATTTCGCGGCTCGCGCTGTTGCGCAACGCCTCGGCATCCAACTCGTCGGCCAGCGCGGCCAGGTCCACCCGCAGCCGGGGATCGACGCTTTCCAGAACGGCCAGCCCGACGGCCAAGTATCGGCACAGACCGAGGTCGCCGACGATCGGCAGTCGCGGCTCCATCACCGCCACCCGGCCGGCGGTGATATCGCGCAGCGGGCCCTCGTAGGGCGCGGCGATCACGACCCGTGCACCGCGACGTACCCCGCTCGCGGCGGCCCCGACCAACGCCGAATCGCCGGCATCGTCACCGGCCACGACCAGCACGTCCAGGGGTCCGATCCACGGCGGCGCCTCCGCGGCGATCACGATCGGCGCCGGGGCCGAACCGCCCGCCGTCGCGGCCAGTATGGTGCCTGCGGTCTCGGCAGCTCCCCGACCCGCCACCCAGATCACGGTGCGCGGCCGGTCACCGTCGCGCACCGAATCCAGCGCACCCTCGTCCAGCGCTGCCGCCACCGCACGCACGTGCGCACCGGCCATCGACGCCGCCCGCAAGAGTCCATCGCGGTCGGCACCGAGCAGGCCCTCGGTGTCGTCGAGGTCGATCAGGGCCTGGGCCGCATTCACGTCACGGCCTCCGGCTGGCTGACCTGGCTGTTCTGTCGCCGAATCTCGGCGCCTACCTGCTGGACCACGGCGTCGACGTCCTCGACGCAGCGGCCTTCCACGTTCAGCCGCAGCAACGGCTCGGTGTTGGAGGTCCGCAGGTTGAACCAGCTGCCCTCGCCGAGGTCGACGGTCACTCCGTCGAGGTGATCGATCGACTGGATCCGGGGGCCGAACGCCTTGAGCACCGCTTCGACGCAGGAGGCGGAATCCTGCACGGTGAAGTTGATTTCGCCGGATGACTCGTAGCGCTGGTAGTCCGCGGTCAACTCGGACAGCGGGCGCTGCTGGTTGCCGAGCGCGGCCAGCACGTACAGCGCAGCCAGCATTCCCGAGTCCGCTCCCCAGAAGTCGCGGAAGTAATAGTGCGCCGAATGTTCGCCGCCGAAAATCGCGCCGGTCTCAGCCATCAGCGCCTTGATGTAGGAGTGCCCGACACGTGAACGCACCGGCGTACCGCCGCGCTCGAGGACCAACTCGGGGACAGCGCGTGACGTGATCAAGTTGTGGATCACCGTCGCGCCGATCTCGCGGCTCAGCTCGCGGGCGGCGACCAGGGCGGTCACCGTCGACGGCGACACCGGCAGGCCGCGCTCGTCGATAACGAAGCACCGGTCCGCATCGCCGTCGAAGGCCAACCCGATATCTGCGCCGCTCTCGAGCACGAAAGCCTGAAGGTCGGCGAGGTTCGCCGGGTCCAGCGGGTTGGCCTCGTGGTTGGGGAACGAGCCGTCGAGTTCGAAGTACAGCGGTAGCAGCGTGAGCGAGTCGATCGCCTCGAGCACCGCCGGCGTGGTGTGACCCGCCATCCCGTTCCCAGCGTCGACCGCCACCCGCAACGGCCGTAGGCCGTCGGTGTCGACCAGCGAGCGCAGGAAGACGCCGTACTCGGCCAGCACGTCCTGGTCGGCCACCGTTCCGCTGGCGCCGTTGTGGGATGCGACGCCGGCGATCAGGTCGTCGCTGATGACGGTCAGCCCGGTGTCGGCTCCGACCGGTTTGGCGCCGGCCCGGCACAGCTTGATGCCGTTGTAGGCGGCCGGGTTGTGGCTCGCGGTGAACATCGCGCCCGGGCAGTCGAGCAGCCCCGAGGCGAAGTAGAGCTGATCGGTCGAGGCCAGCCCGATCCGGATGACGTCGAGACCCTCGCCGATGACTCCGTCACCGAAGGCGGCCGCCAACGAAGGCGAGCTGTCGCGCATGTCGAAGCCGATGGCGACTCGGCTGGCGCCTTCGCTGCGCATCAGCCGGGCGAAGGCGGCGCCGACGTCGTGCACGAACGACTCGTCGATCTCCGTACCGACCAGACCTCGGACGTCGTACGCCTTGATCACACGGTGAACAGCCGCAGCAGGCCGAGACATCGAGAGGGCTCCTGACGACGGACGATGATGTGTGTGTCGTCAGCTTAACTGTGTCGGCCCGCCGATCGGTTGGCGCGAGTCGCGACCGTTAGTCGGAGGGGTCGGGCAGCACCCGAAGATGCCCGCGACGGCGTCCATTGCCGGCCGGGCGGGCAGCGGTCGAGGTCAGCACGCCGGCGGCCGGAGCCTCGGCCGGTGCGCCATTGAACTGCCCACCGGGCTCGTGGAATCCGTTGACCATGCCACCGCCTGCGACGGCCACATCGCGGCCTTCCCGCACAGCGTCAGCCAGGGCGATCAGATCGTCTTCGTCGGGGTTGGTGGCCAGCGGGCCGGCGTGCCGGACCAGCTCCCAGCCACGCGGCGCGGTGATCCGGCCGGCATGGCTGACGCACAGGTCCCAGGAGTGCGGCTCGCTGGCTACGGCCAGCGGGCCGACGACGGCCGTGGAGTCCGAGTACACGAAGGTCAGCGTCGCGACCGCGTAATGCGGACACCCTGGACGGCAGCAGCGACGCGGAACGTTCACGATCGAGAGGTTATCGTGCGAAAACGTCCGCACGGCGGCGGACACGCGCATTCAGTCGGGCCAGGATGCCCAACCGTTACCATCGCCGGGTGAGCCGATTCGCGCAGCTCCCCGCGCGGCCGCCGTTCGACGGGCAAAAAGCTCTCGCGCCGCGGCCGCGATATGCGCGGTCCGTTACTGCCGCCGACCGTGCCGGGCTGGCGCAGCCGCGCCGAACGCTTCGACATGGCCGTGCTCGAGGCCTACGAGCCCATCGAGCGGCGCTGGCAGGAACGGCTGTCCGGGCTCGATGTCGCCGTCGACGAGATCCCGCGGATTTCGGCCAAGGATCCCGAGAGCGTGCAGTGGCCACCGGAAGTGGTCGCCGACGGGCCGATCGCTCTGGCCCGGTTGATCGCGGCCGGCGTTGACGTGCGCGGGGGTGCCACCCGTGCGCGGGTTGTGTTGTTCCGCAAGCCAATCGAACGACGCGCCAAGGACACGGTCGAGCTCGGTGAATTGCTGCATGAAATCCTGGTGGCCCAGGTGGCCACCTATCTGGATGTCGAACCGTCGGTCATCGACCCGACGATAGAAGACGAATAACGGGTGATCGCAAGCGCGGCGAAGCCGCGCGCCGCGGGTCACCCGACGAATAACGGGCGACCGCGAGCCCAGCGAAGCCAGGCTCAGCGGGTCACCCGCTATTCAATGACAGCGTCGGGTCAGACGATTCCGCGCTTGAGGCGACGACGCTCGCGCTCGGAGAGACCACCCCAGATGCCAAAGCGCTCGTCTTTGGCCAAGGCATATTCCAGACATTCGCTTCTAACCTCGCAGCCAAGGCAGATCTTCTTGGCCTCGCGGGTGGAGCCGCCCTTCTCGGGGAAGAACGCCTCCGGATCTGTCTGGGCACACAACGCACGGTCTTGCCACTGTTCGGTTGCTTCCTCGGTGCCCTCGAATTCGTCTTCGATGGCTTCGGGAACCAAACTCAAATGGGGCCTTGGGGATACCCCTGTCAACGGCAGACCGGGCGCAATGTGCGGGGTCCCTCCCATTAGCCCCCGAAGGTGTTCATAGGACATGCTCCGCCTCCTCACCTGGTTTTGTAGATCGCGAATGTCACCACTGTTCTGATGTCGGCCATCCCGATTCGAACATTTGATCGAATCTCGGTCTGCGACACCGAATCCGGCCGGCTAACCGAAATGACACTGGTGTGATTACACACGGGTAAGGGTCGATTCGCAAGCGATTCGGAAGAATTCCATATCATCTCGTGACCAATTATTTGCGGCACCGAGGCAAATGCGGGCGTGGCGTGTCGGTCACACCAGTCACACAAGGCATTCCGGCACCACCGCGGCGAGTCGGTCCTCCGACTCACCTCAGTGTCTGCCCCGTCGCCGCGCGTACTGTCGTGCGGTGTGAAGGTGACGGTTCTGGTCGGCGGGGTTGGCGGCGCACGCTTCCTGCTCGGGGTGCAACAGCTGCTCGGCCTCGGCCAATTCGCTTCCGGCTCTGCGGCTGCCGGGGGGCACGACCTGACGGCGATCGTCAACATCGGCGACGACGCCTGGATGCACGGAGTGCGCATCTGCCCCGATCTGGACACCTGCATGTACACCCTGGGCGGCGGCGTGGACCCGGAACGCGGCTGGGGCCATCGCAACGAAACCTGGCACGCCAAAGAGGAACTCACCCACTACGGCGTGCAACCGGACTGGTTCGGACTCGGCGACCGCGACCTGGCCACCCACCTGGTGCGCAGCCAGATGCTGCGGGCCGGCTACCCGTTGTCACAGGTGACCGCGGCATTGTGCGACCGCTGGCAGCCCGGCGCGCGGCTTCTACCGGTCAGCGACGATCGCTGCGAAACACATGTCGTCATCACCGATCCCGACGACGGCAGCCGGCGCGCGATCCATTTCCAGGAGTGGTGGGTGCGCTATCGCGCGCAGCTGCCAACCCACAGCTTCGCCTTCGTCGGCGCCGAAAAGGCCAACGCCACAACCGAAGCCACTGATGCCATCGCCGACGCGGACGTGGTTCTGATAGCGCCGTCGAATCCGGTGGTGAGCGTCGGGGCGATCCTGGCCGTGCCGGGGATCCGGGCGGCGCTGCGGTCCACCGGAGCTCCGGTCGTCGGCTACTCCCCGATCATCGATGGAAAGCCGTTGCGCGGGATGGCCGATGAGTGCTTGAAGGTCATCGGCGTGGAGTCGACCGCGGAGGCGGTCGGCCGGTATCACGGCGCGCGCGCCGGAACCGGAATCCTGGACTGCTGGATGATCCATGAGGGCGATCAGGCCGAGATCGACGGCATAGCGGTGCGGTCGGTGCCGCTGCTGATGACGGATCCGACGGCCACGGCCGCGATGGTCAGCGCCGGACTGGATCTAGCGGGCGTGGCAGCGTGATCACGTCAGCAACCGGCGACGAGCACGGCACCGCGTCGCCGATCCTGATCCTGCCGGTGACCGGGCTTCCCGAATTCCGTCCCGGTGACGATCTCGGCGCCGCGCTCGCGGCTGCGGCACCCTGGCTCCGCGACGGCGACGTCCTGGTAATCACCAGCAAGGTGCTGTCCAAGTGCGAGGGGCGCCTGGTGCCCGCGCCCGAAGACCCCGAAGCGCGAGACACCTTGCGCCGCAAGCTCGTCGACGCCGAATCCGTTCGGGTCCTTGCCCGTAAAGGACGGACACTGATCACCGAGAACGGACTGGGCGTCGTGCAGGCCGCATCCGGCGTGGACGGCTCCAACATCGGCACCGACGAATTGGCGCTGCTGCCCGTCGATCCCGACGGCAGCGCGGCATCGTTGCGGGCAGGCCTGCGGACGAGTCTCGGCGTCACCGTCGGCATCGTCATCACCGACACAATGGGCCGGGCCTGGCGCAACGGCCAGACCGACGCCGCCGTCGGCGCGGCCGGGGTCTCGGTCCTGCACGGCTACGCCGGCGCGGTCGACCGGCACGGCAACGAGCTGTTGGTCACCGAGGTCGCGGTCGCCGACGAGATCGCCGCCGCGGCCGATCTGGTCAAGGGCAAGCTGACCTCGATACCGGTGGCCGTGGTGCGCGGGTTGCCCGCCGGCGTCGTGACCGAGACCGACGCCACAGCCCGCCATCTCGTGCGATCGGGCACCGACGACCTGTTCTGGCTGGGTACCGCCGAGGCCCTGGAGCTGGGCCGCCAGCAGGCCCAGCTGCTGCGTCGTTCGGTGCGCCAGTTCGCCGACGACCCGGTGCCGTCGCGGCTGATCGAGGACGCGGTCGCCGAGGCGCTCACCGCTCCCGCACCGCACCACACCCGGCCCGTGCGTTTCGTCTGGCTGCAGACGCGGGCCGTGCGCGACCGGCTGCTCGAGCAGATGCGCGACAAGTGGCGCGCCGACCTGACCGGTGACGGCAAGCCCGCCGATGCGGTCGAGCGACGAGTGGCCCGCGGTCAGATCCTCTACGACGCTCCCGAAGTGGTGATTCCGTTCCTGGTGCCCGAAGGTGCGCACAGTTATCGCCGACGCCGCGCGGACCAACGCCGAGCACACGATGTTCACCGTCGCGGTCGGCGCCGCCGTCCAAGCGCTGCTGGTGGCGTTGGCGGTACGTGAGGTGGGCAGCTGCTGGATCGGGTCGACGATCTTCGTCCCGGATCTGGTTCGCGCCGAGCTGGATCTGCCTGATGACTGGGAACCGTTGGGCGCCATCGCGATCGGCTATCCCGAGCAACCTGTGACCGGGCCCCGCGAGCCCGCCCCAGTCGACGATCTGCTGGTGCGCAAGTGAGCGTGCGCGACTCGGCGATCGCGCTGCTGTCCGACTGGCAGCCGCCGGATCGCTCGCAGGATTCACTGCGCAATGCGGTGCTGGCATTCTTGGATGCGCGGGAAGACGCCTGCCGGCGGGCGTGCGTACCGGGCCACATCACGGCGTCGGCGCTGGTCCTCGACGACACCGGCGGCCAGGTGTTGTTGACGCTGCATCCGCGGTTGGGTCGCTGGGTCCAATTGGGTGGGCACTGTGAGGATTCCGACACCGACATCCTCGGCGCGGCGCTGAGGGAGGCCACCGAAGAATCCGGCGTCGAGGGCTTGCGTATCTCCCCCGACCTGGCCGCGATCAACGTCCACGCGCTGACCTGCTCGCTGGGCGTGCCGACCCGACACCTCGATCTGCAATTCGTCGCGCAGGCCCCAGTCGGGGCGCAGATCACGCTCAGCGAGGAGTCAGTGGACCTGCGATGGTGGCCGATCGACAGGCTGCCCGACGGTACCGACGGGGCACTGGCCTACCTGGTCGAGCGCGGGGCTCTTCGAGCGTGAAGCCAACGGCACGTTCGAGCACTCGCGGGGCTCACACGTCGCTGGAGTAGCGGATCCCGCCGTCGGGAATGCTGACGCCGGGCCACACCCGCGCGCCACGCAGCAGCTCGCAGCGGGCGCCGATATCGGCGCCGTCGCCGATCACGCCGTCGCGGATCAATGCCCGTGGACCGATCCGCGCGCCGAATCCGATGATCGATCTTTCGATCACGCTGCCTGCCTCGATCCGGACGCCGTCGAAGATAACCGCGCCGTCCAACCGTGCGCCGGGCCCGATTTCGGCGCCGCGACCGACGACAGTGCCGCCGATGAGCAGCGCGCCGGGCGAGACCGCGGCGCCGTCGTGCACCAACTGCTCGCCGCGGTGGCCGCCCAGTGCCGGCGACGGCGCGATACCGCGCACCAGGTCGGCCGATCCGCGGACGAAGTCTTCCGGGGTGCCCATGTCGCGCCAGTAGCTGGCGTCGACGTAGCCGTACACCTTGACTCCGTCTGTCAGGAACGCGGGGAACACCTCACGCTCCACCGACACCTCGCGGCCGCGCGGAATGCGATCGATGGTCTCGCGGGTGAACACGTAGCAGCCGGCATTGATCTGATCGGTCGGCGGATCTTCGGTCTTCTCCAAAAATGCTGTGACACGGCCATTTTCGGTCGGCACACAGCCGAAGGCCCGGGGGTCGCCGACTCGCACCAGGTGCAGCGTCAGGTCAGCCTGCTGCTCGTTGTGGTAGTCCAGCAGTTGCCCCAGATCGGCTCCGGAAAGCACGTCGCCGTTGAACACCATCGCCGTGTCGTGCCGCAGATAGCCTGCAACGTTGGCGATTCCGCCGCCGGTGCCCAGCGGAGTCTGCTCGGTCACGTAGTCGATCTGCAGACCCAGTTTGGAGCCGTCGCCGAACTCCGCCTCGAAAACCCCCGGCTTGTAGGACGTTCCGAGGATCACGTGCTGGATCCCGGCCGCAGCGATCCGCGATAGCAGGTGGGTCAGGAAGGGCAGGCCCGCCGTCGGCAGCATCGGCTTCGGCGCCGACAACGTCAACGGCCGCAGCCGAGTCCCTTTGCCGCCGACCAGAACGACTGCGTCGACCTGCTTATCCATCAGCGCCGCTCCTTCGGAGAATTTCGCACCATCAATCGCGACCGCACCGCCAGACCGGCCCGAAGGCTCCAGCGCAGCGGAGCACGCCAAGGTCCAGAGTGCCGGTCGGCGAGGTAGATGTAGGTGCTTGTGTGATGCACGGCCAGATTGTGCGACGACTCTCGCGCGGTGGCGTGACCCTTGTGGTGCAGCACTTCCGCCGTCGGCACGTAGACGTTGAGCCAGCCGGCCCGGCCCATCCGGTCGCCGAGGTCGACGTCCTCCATGTACATGAAGTAGCGCCCGTCGAACCCGCCGATCTGCTCGAAAGCCGCGCGACGCACCAGCAGGCACGACCCGGACAGCCAGCCGACCGGTCGCTCGCTGGGCTCCAGCCGTTCTTGCCGATAGGTCGCAGACCAGGGATTCTTCTTCCACAGCGGACCGAGGACAGCGTGCATTCCACCCCGGACGAGGCTGGGTAACTGGCGCGCCGACGGATACACCGACCCATCGGGGTCGTGGATCAACGGTCCCAAGGTCCCGGCGCGGGGCCAGCGCACCGCAGCGTCCAGCAGCGCGTCGATGCTGCCAGGGCCCCACTGCACATCCGGGTTGGCCACGACGATCCACTCGTCGGCGTCCCCCAACTGGGCGATCGCACGGTTCACCGCGCTGCCGTAACCGAGGTTGGCTCCGGTGGAGTACAGCGTCACGCCCGGGTAGCGCTCGACTGCGGCCTGCGGTGTCCCGTCGGTGGAGCCGTTGTCGGCCATCAGGACGCTGACCGGCCGCTCGGTCGCGTGCGACAACGAGGCCAGAAAACGGTCCAGATGCACGCCCGGCGAATAGGTCACCGTGACCACGGGCAGCACGTCACTCACGCGTTGAGGGTAACGGTCAGTCGTCCACTGGCGCCGCCAGCGCCGTCTCGAGCGCCACACGCCACGGCCGCAGCGCCGACAGACCGGCGTTCTGCGACTCCCGACCGGACAGCGCGGAATACGCCGGCCGGGTGGCCGGCCGCGGGTTGTGGTCACTGCTCACCGGTCGCACCCGCTGCGGGTCGGCGCCCAGGATTTCGAACACCGCGCGGGTTTGCCCGTAGCGGGTGACCTCGCCTCCGTTGGCGGCGTGCACGATCCCGTTGGGCGCGTTGACGCGACCGTCGGCCACCTCGAGCAGCGCTCCGACCAGGTCGGCGACGTAGGTGGGCGATCCGGTCTGGTCGTCCACCATGTCGACGACGCCATCGCCGGCCGCCAGTCTGCGCATGGCGGCGACGAAGTCCTTCCCGTTTCCGCCGGTGTAGACCCACGCGGTGCGGACCACCACGGCCTGCGGCAGCGCCGCCAGCACGGCCTGCTCGCCGGACAACTTGCTCTGCCCGTAGAAACTCAACGGCCGGGTGGCGTCTCCCGGCTCATAGGGTCGCGGCGGCCCGTCGCCGAACTCACCGTCGAAGACGTAGTCGGTGGAGATGTGGACCAGCTGGGCCCCCACCCGCGCGCAGGCCAGCGCGATGTGTTCCGGGCCCGCAGCGTTGATCGCGTACGCCCTGTCCTGGTCGCGTTCGGCGTCGTCGACCGCGGTGTAGGCCGCGCAGTTGATCACCACGTCCCCGGCCCGCACGATCTCGCCGGCGCGCCGCGGATCGGAGATATCCCACTGCGACGACGTCAGCGCCAGCACGTCGCGGCCCTGCCGGGTTGCCTCGGTGTTCAGAAAGCTGCCGACCTGCCCGCCGGCGCCGGTGATCACAATCCGTCCGCTCATGGGTCTCAAGTCTGGCACGCCGCGGTTTGCTACCGGAGTTACAGCTGTTGCGGAAGTAATCTGATGTGATGCCTGAGCAACGGGTGACCCGTGTGATTGCGACCGTGACGGCCTTGTTGGTCGTCCTCGTCACGGGGGTGGCGTGGAGCAAAGTCCGCTCCTTCGAGGACGGGATCTTCCATGTCTTCGCTCCGTCGCTGGGACACGGCGGCGATGACGGGGCACTCGACATCCTGCTGGTCGGCATGGACAGTCGCACCGACGCGCACGGCAACCCGCTGAGCCCGCAGGAACTGGCGTCACTGCGCGCCGGCGACGAGGTGGCCAGCAACACCGACACGATCATCCTGGTGCGCATTCCCGACAACGGGAAGTCGGCCACCGCGATCTCGATTCCCCGCGACACCTACGTGTCCGCGCCCGGGCTGGGCAAGACCAAGATCAACGGCGTCTACGGCCAGACCAAAGAAGAGAAGCGGGTCAGCCTGGTCGAGTCCGGCGCCGCGCCCGACGAGGCCGAGCGCCAGGGCACCGAGGCCGGCCGCGAAGCGCTGATCAAGACCGTCGCCGACCTGACCGGCGTCACCGTCGACCACTACGCCGAGATCGGGCTGCTGGGCTTCTCGCTGATTACCGATGCCCTCGGCGGAGTGAATGTCTGCCTCAAAGACCCTGTCTTCGAACCGATGTCGGGCGCCGACTTCCCAGCTGGGCCGCAGAAGCTCAACGGCCCGCAAGCGCTGAGCTTCGTCCGGCAGCGCCACGAGCTGCCCCGCGGCGACCTGGACCGGGTAGTGCGTCAGCAGGTGGTGATGTCGTCGCTGGCCCATCAGGTGATCTCCGGCAAGACGCTGTCCAGCCCGGCCACGTTGAACCGGCTGCAGTCAGCGATCCAGCGCTCGGTGGTGCTGTCATCCGGTTGGGACATCATGGATTTCGTGAACCAGTTGCAGAAGCTGGCCGCCGGCCGGATCGCGTTCGCCACCATTCCGGTGCTCGACGAATCCGGCTGGAGCGACGACGGCATGCACAGCGTGGTGCGTGTCGACCCGCATCAGGTGCAGAGCTGGGTCTCCGGCTTGCTGGATGGCCAGGCCAAGGGCAAGACCGAGGAGCTCACCTACGCGCCGGACAAGACCAGCGCCAGCGTCCTCAACGACACCGACATCAACGGGCTCGCCTCGTCGGTGTCACAAGTGTTGAGCGCCAAAGGGTTCGGCGCCGGCAAGGTCGGCAATAACGACACCGCGCACGTGAAGAACAGCCAGGTCCAGGCCGCCAGCTCCGACGACCTGGGTGCCCAGGCGATCGCGAAAGAACTGGGCGGGCTGCCCGTCGTAGCGAACACATCGGTACCGCCGGGCTCGGTCCGGGTGGTGCTCAGCAGCGACTACACCGGCCCTGGTTCGGGCCTCAGCGACGGCGGCCCCAGGCTGGCGGCGGCCTCGCACCCCGACACCGGCTCCGACGCTCCCCCGCCCTCGCCGATTCTCACCGCAGGCTCCGACCACCCGGAGTGCGTCAACTGATCTACTGAGGTGGTGACGACTCCGTGCCGACGACGATGCAGAGCGAAGCGATGCTGAGGAGTGGCACCCATTAACCTCAGCGCAGCGATTCTGGACCCGATGCTGCGCGCCGACCCGGTCGGCCCGCGCATCACGTACTACGACGACGCCACCGGCGAACGCATCGAACTGTCCGGCGTCACGCTGGCCAACTGGGCCGCCAAAACCGGCAACCTGCTGCGTGACGAGCTGGGCGGCGGCGCCGGCAGCCGGGTGGCCGTGCTGCTACCGGCGCACTGGCAGACCGCGGCGGTGCTGTTCGGGGTGTGGTGGATCGGCGCGGACGTCGTTCTCGATCCGGCCGCTGACGCCGACATCGCCTTGTGCACCGCCGACCGGCTCGAAGAGGCTGACGCCACCGGTGCCGGCGAGGTGGCGGTGCTGTCGCTGGACGCGTTCGGCCGCCCGGTCCCCGATCTGCCGATCGGGGTCACCGACTATGCGACCGCGGTGCGGGTACACGGCGACCAGATCGTCGCCGAGCAGAACCCCGGCCCGGCACTGGCCGGCAGCTCCGTCGACGAGGTGTTGGTCGCGTGCCAGAAAGACGTCGCCGCACAGGGTTTGATTGCGACCGACCGGGTGCTGTCAACCACGTCCTGGGATACGGCCGACGATGTGATCGGCGGCCTGCTGAGCGTGCTGTCGGTCGGCGGCTCGCTGGTGTACGTCGCCCACCCCGACCCGGCCGCGCTGGCGCGCAAGACGGAGACCGAGAAGGTCACCCGCAGCTACTGACCACTCTCGCCGCCCTACCCCAGCTGCGGCCCGGTCAGCCGGGCGTTCACTACTCAGCGCCCGGCTGGCCGGGCACTCAGGCTGGCCGGGGACTCATATTGGCCTTTCGCGACCGATACATGTTGATATCGCTATATGTGGATGTTAACGTCGTCGGAGGCCGGACATTGGCCCGAACGACATGACGAGAGGACGTTTCGCGATGGTGGTGCAAGGCCTACTGGGAAAGGCGGCCGGGACGGTGGTAACCGGCCTGGTCGGCGTCAGCGCCTACGAAGTCCTGCGAAAAGCCCTGGGCAAGGCTCCGCTCCACGAGGCCGCGGTGTCGGCGACGGAGTGGAGCCTGCGCGGCACTCGACGGGCTGAGGAAGCCGCGGAGTCAGCCAGGCTGAAGCTGGCCGACGTGGTGGCCGAGGCCCGCGACCGTATCGGTGAGGAGGCGCAGCCTCCAGCTATCGGCGACCACGACCACGATCACGACCACGAGCACTAGGCGATGACGGCCAGTCCGGATCTGGAGGTCATCTCCGACGCGGCCGGCCGCATGCGGGTGAAAGTGCCCTGGGTTCGGGCGAATTCACGGCGCGCGGTGGCCGTCGAGGAAGCGGTCGATTCCCAAAACGGCGTTCGCGCCGTTCACGCGTATCCGCACACCGGCTCTGTCGTCGTCTGGTATTCGCCGAAGCGCTGCGATCGCGACGGGGTGCTCTCGGCCATCGCCGAAGCTGAACACGTTGCTGCCGAATTGATTCCGGCTCGCACACCGCGGTCGTCGGACATCCGCAACACCGAAGTCCTGCGCATGGTGATCGGCGGCGCGGCGCTGGCCCTGCTCGGTGTGCGCCGTTACGCCTTCAACCGTCCCCCGCTGCTGGGCCCCAGCGGCCAACTGGTCGCGACCGGCGCGACCGTGTTCATGGGCTATCCCTTCCTGCGCGGCGCCCTGCGTGGGCTGCGGTCCGGGCGAGCCGGCACCGACGCGCTGGTGACCGCTGCCACCGTCGCCAGCCTGGTCTTGCGCGAGAACGTGGTCGCGCTGACTGTGCTGTGGCTGCTGAATATCGGTGAGTACCTTCAGGATCTGACGCTGCGCCGGACCCGGCGGGCCATCTCCGATCTGCTGCGCGGCACCGCCGATTCGGCATGGATCCTGCTGAGCGACGGTAACGAGGTCCAGGTACCGATCGACACCGTGCAGATCGGCGACGACGTGGTGATCCACGACCACGTCGCGATCCCGGTCGACGGTGACGTCGTCGACGGCGAAGCGATCGTCGACCAGTCCGCGATCACCGGCGAGACCCTGCCCGCCAGTGTCGTCGCCGGGGCACGGGTGCACGCGGGTTCGGTAGTACTGCGCGGCCGTCTGGTGGTGCGTGCTCGCGCCGTCGGCAATGAGACCACCATCGGCCGGATCATCTCGCGCGTCGAAGAGGCCCAACTTGATCGGGCGCCCATCCAGACCGTCGGTGAGAACTTCTCCCGCCGCTTCGTGCCGATCTCCTTCTTCGTCTCCGCGATCACCCTGGTTCTCACCGGAGATGTCCGGCGCGCGATGACCATGTTGCTGATCGCGTGCCCGTGCGCAGTGGGACTGTCGACGCCGACGGCGATCAGCGCCGCGATCGGCAACGGCGCACGCCGCGGCATCCTGATCAAGGGCGGGTCGCATCTCGAGCAGGCGGGCCGGGTGGACGCGATCGTCTTCGACAAGACCGGAACACTCACCGTCGGACGCCCCGTGGTGACGAACATCATTGCCTTACACAATGATTGGCAACCCGAACAGGTGCTCGCCTACGCGGCGAGTTCGGAGCTGCACTCGCGGCACCCGTTGGCCGAAGCCGTGATCCGGTCCACCGAGGAACGTCGCATCACCATCCCGCCGCACGAGGAATGCGAAGTGCTGGTCGGCCTGGGCATGCGGACCTGGGCGGACGGACGGACCTTGCTGCTGGGCAGCCCGTCGCTGCTGCGCGCGGAGAACGTCACGGTGTCACAGGAGGCCGGCGACTGGGTCGACAAGCTGCGCCGCCAGGCGGAGACCCCGCTGCTGCTCGCCGTGGACGGCACGCTGGTCGGCTTGATCAGCCTGCGCGACGAAATCCGCGCCGAGGCACCGGATGTACTGAACAAGCTGCGCGCCAATGGAATCCGCCGGGTTGTGATGCTGACCGGCGATCACCCGGAGATCGCGAAAGTCGTCGCGGACGATCTCGGCATCGACGAGTGGCGTGCCGAGGTGCTGCCCGAGGACAAGCTCGAAGTGGTCCGCAAGCTCCAGGACGAGGGCTACATCGTCGGGATGGTCGGCGACGGCATCAACGACGCACCAGCGCTGGCGGCGGCCAACATCGGCATCGCGATGGGCTTGGCCGGCACCGACGTCGCCGTCGAAACCGCCGACGTCGCGCTGGCCAACGACGACCTGCGCCGCCTGCTCGACGTGCGCGATCTGGGCGCCCGCGCCGTCGACGTCATCCAGCAGAACTACGGCATGTCAATCGCGGTCAATGCCGCCGGGCTACTGATCGGGGCCGGCGGCGCCCTGTCACCGGTGCTCGCCGCGATCCTGCACAACGCGTCGTCGGTGGCTGTCGTCGCAAACAGTTCACGCTTGATTCGGTACCGCTTGGACTGAACAAGTGCACCGGCAGTCCGATCGGTGTCATGATGCCCCGATGTCTACTCCCCTCGACCCTGTTGCCAGCGAACGCCTGTCGCACGCCGACAAGGTCTTCACGTCAGATCTGTCCATCAGCGAATTCGCACTGCTGCACGGGGCAGGTTTCGAACCGCTTGACCTCGTGATGGGTGTCTCGGTCTACCACGTGGGCTACCAGTTCACCGGTATCCGGCAGCAATCCGAGCTACCGGTCCTCACGGAGGCGACGTATCGGGCGCGCTGGAATGCCATGGCCCGCATGCAGGCCGAAGCCGACGCGCTGGGCGCCGACGGTGTCGTCGGTGTCCGCCTGGAGTGGCGTCAGCACGGCGCCGAAGCAGAGCACCTGGAGTTCATCGCGGTCGGCACCGCGGTCCGCTACACCCCCAAACCCGGGTCGTTTCGGCGCACCAACGGTCAGGCCTTCTCCAGCCATCTGTCCGGCCAAGACCTGGCGACCCTGCTTCGATCGGGTTACGCGCCGGTCGCGTTCGTGATGGGCAACTGCGTCTTTCACATTGCCGCGCAAGGCTTTCTGCAGACCCTGCGGCAGATGGGCCGCAACACCGAGATGCCGCAGTGGACGCAGGGTAACTACGAAGCTCGCGAGTTGGCGATGTCGCGCATGCAAAGCGAGGCGGAGCGCGACGGGGCATCCGGAGTCGTCGGGGTTGAATTCGCCATCCAGAACTACGCCTGGGGCTTTCACACGGTGGAGTTCTACGCCGCCGGAACGGCGGTGCGGCGCAGCGGTACCGCCGAGACGATATCGCCGTCGTTCGTTCTCGCCATGAACGACTGATGGCCGAGTTCGACGCCGAACGAGTGAGCCGCACGGTCAGCGGCGCGCTGGCCGGACCGGGCGGAATCGCGTTGGTCATCAACGTTTTTGCCGGGCTGCCGGGCGTGACGCACATCGCCGCGCGACGGGGAATCTTCTCCTCGCAACCCGAACGGCTGCACATCGGAGACTGGCGCTACGAGGTGACTCGCGACGGCCGGCTGCTGGCGGCCCACGTGGTGGGCGGCATCGTGATCGGCGAAGAGGTGCTCCTCGCCGACGCGGTGGGACCGCACCTGGCCCGCTCCCTCGGGCAGCTGGTCGCCCGCCACGGCTCGGCGGTCGTCCCGAACATCGACGCGGCCGTCGATGCTCTGAGCGCCGCTTGAGCGGGGGCGGGGTGACCCGCCCGCGTTTCGACCCGGCCGCCATCACCGCGCTCGACGAAATCCGCGACGTCAGCGGATATTTCGCGGTGGGCACCGGACCGCTTAATGACGGGTGGCACCCGGTCGGGAGGCTTTACCACGACACCGCACTGCTGGCTGAGATCGTCGGCCGGGTCAAAGCACGCATGAACGTCACGGAACAGCGCGTCGCGGCCTCGACGTTCTTCTTGGGCTTCGCCGCCCGGCTGTGGTCGATCGGAGTGGGCACGGTCGCCGGCTACCGACTGCTGGTCGACCTTCCGCCCGAGCAACTGCTCTTCCATGAGATCGACGGTCAGATCGCCCTGCACCTCGAGCATCCGGTGACTCAGCAGCGCGACGATCTCGCCTGCGCGCTGGCCGACATGGTGCTCGACACACACCTCACGCCGCTGGCGATGGCGCTGCGCCGGCTCAGCCCGATCTCGGAGCGGTTGCTGGAAGGCAATTCGGCGTCAGCGCTGCTTGGCGCCGCGCGTGTCTTCGATCGCGACCGCGCCACGATGTCGGGGTGGCAATTGGCCCGCAGCATATGCACTGACCCACGACTGAGCGCAGCCGTACGTTTTGACGATTCCGAGTACCGCCGCAACAGTTGCTGCTTGTATTACCGCACGCCTCACGGCGGGCTCTGTGGAGATTGCGCCCTCGACCGGGTGCCGGAAAGGTATTGCGTTGATCGACTTCAGCCCTCCAGTCCAGACCACTGAGGACAATCGCCGGGAGCAGCTCTGGCCGTTGCCGACCGATGAACAAAGTCTCCTCGACCTGATCCGGCTGTGCTTCGAGGAGTATTGGGACGACATCTGGTTCGGCGTCCTGATTGAGGGCGCGGCATGGGAAGTCGCCGCGCCCAACCCGCCCAAGCGGATCTCGATGTACGACGGATACGCAACCGTCGACTTCGGCCGCTGGCACTTTCACCTATGCATCGGCGAGCACACGGAGAGCGGTCCCGAGCTCGGCCGGATCCGCCGCTGTGCACGCGCCGAGATGTACCGCCGGATCGGCAGCGACGGCTGCCCTACATCGTGGGGTGTACGCCTCTACAACGGCCGCGACGACCAGTTGATGACGCTGATGCTGCCCGGCCCATTCCTGACCAACACGCAGCAGATCCGCGACGAACCCGACTGGGACCAACTCGAACTGTGGGACCGCCTGCGAGCCACCTACCTGCAACTGGACCCCGACCCATTTGACCGTTCCGGCAAGGGCTTTCGTCACGGCTGAAGATGACGCCGATGGTCGTCAGCAGCAGTCTTCGCCGCGCCAGGACTTGACGCCCTGCCAGATCGCCGTGGCGGCGATGCCCAGACCGATCGCCGGGTCGAACCACCACACGCCCGGCCAGATCGCGGCGACCGCGAGCCCGGTCAGGACGGCCGCGGCCTGCGCGCCGCACAGATAGTTCTGAGTGCCTTCGCCCGCGGTGGCCGCCGAGCCGAGGCGGTCGGCCAGCGAATGCTTGGCGCGGCCCAGGATCGGCATCAACACCAGCGAGGCAGCGGTCAATCCAATACCGACCGCCGACGTCTCGGCGTCGTGCGGATCAAGGAGGTGGTGGACCGATTCGGCGGCGATGTAAGGCGCGGTCAGCCAGAACGACCAGGCGACACCGATCTGCGCGCGACGCTCAGCCGTCGCCGACGCCATCCGTGCGCCCGAGAATCGCCACGCCACCATCGCGCTGGCCAGCGCCTCCGGCAAGCTGCCCAGCGCCCACCCGGTCAGCGCGATCGAGCCGACCGCGAGGCCCTGCCACAGCCCGACCACGCCTTCGGTGAGCATCGCGGCCATGCTGACCCAGGCCAACCGATACGCCCATTTCGCGCCGTGTTGCCACCGCGAGTCGTGCGCGACGCCGTGTCCATGCCCGGTTTCGGCGCAGCAGTCGTCGGCCAGTAGGCCGGCCTGATCACCCATCGAACGGGATTCGGTCACCCAGCGATGTTAGGTCAACCCGCGACGCGGTCGTACCCGCCGCACTGTTAAGAAGGCGGCAAGGGCCGCTTCATCGTGCAGACCATGCTCCACTCGAAGTAGAACTCGCCGCCCTTGTCGTATCCAGCGAAGTGGTGGGAGACCTGGACGCGCTGCACCGAGGAGTTCACCACCTCCCAGCCTTCGAGCCCATGAGCGTTGGTGTGCCGGTTCGCTTCGTCGATGACAACTTGCAGGCTCTCGTTGGTCACGCTGATGAAGGTGGTTTCCCACCGCTGTGCCGACCAGGTGCCATCAGATACCACTCCAGATGCGGGCACAGGCGAAGGTGCGCTCATAAGGCGGTACCTTATGCCGCCGCGGCCCCGGAATAGTGAATGGAACTTGGCCGGTGCGTTAAGTGATGTCGCTGAGTTGCGGCCGATCCGAACGGCCCAACACCACAAGGTCATTCCCAGGATCGGTTGGCTATCCTGGCTGGCATGGCCCGTACCGAGAACGACACCTGGGATCTGGCAACCAGCGTGGGAGCCACCGCCACGATGGTGGCCGCGGGCCGGGGCCGCGCCACCCAATCAGGCCTCATCAACGATCCGTTCGCCGAGCCGCTGGTACGGGCGGTCGGAGTGGACTTCTTCACCCGCTGGGCGAACGGCGAGATGAGCGGCGAGGAGGTCGACATTCCGGGCCACCCGTGGGGTATGCAGCCGATGACCGACCTGCTGGCGGTCCGCACCCGCCTGATCGACGATTTCGTCACCGACGCGACGGCATCCGGCATTCGCCAGGTCGTGATCCTGGCCGCCGGCCTCGACGCTCGTGGCTACCGCCTGGCCTGGCCCGCCGACACCGTGGTGTTCGAGATCGACCAGCAGCAGGTCACGGACTTCAAGACCGCGACGCTGGCCGCCGCGGGCGCCGAGCCCACAGTCGACCTGCGGGCAGTGCCGATCGATCTACGCGACGACTGGCCCGCGGCGCTGCAACAGGCAGGCCTGGACACCGCTCGCCCGACCGTATGGGTCGCCGAAGGCCTGCTGGCATTCCTGCCGCCGGAAGCCCAGGATCGCCTGCTGGACAACATCACCGAGCTCAGCGCGCCGGGCAGCCGGCTGATCGTGGAGATCTTCTTGAGCTCGCCGGAGTCGCTGGAGGTCATGCACGCGTCGTCGGAGAAGTGGTATCAGCACGGCCTCGACGCCCGCCTCGACGACCTCTGGTACAGCGGCGAACGCCACGATGTCGCTCCTTACCTGGATGAGCGTGGCTGGCGGACGACCAGGCACCGGTCCGCCCAATTACTGGCCGACGCCGGTCTACCCGCGCCGCAGCGCAACGAAGGGCAGACCGAAAACTATTACTGCACAGCGCAACTCGGTGCGAACTAGCCGCCTTCGAGGTGGCGCTGCCAGAAACCGACGTCGTGCCAGGCGTCGTGTTTGAAGCCGGCCTCACGAAGGTGGCCGACGCGGGCGAACCCGTGCCGTTCGTGTAGCCGGACACTCGGATCGTTCGGCAACGCGATTACGGCGACCGCGCTGTGAAATCCCTTGCGGCACAATTGATCGAGCAACTCGGTGTAGAGCGCGTCGCCGATTCCCCGACTATGCGCGGCGGGGTCGACGTAGATGGTGGATTCCACGGTCCACCGGTAGGCAGCGCGATCGTTCCACGGCCCCGCGTATGCCGCTCCGACGACGCGGTCGTCGACGACGGCGACCAGCCACGGGAACTGCTGATGCCGCTGCGCCCAGAGGGCGCGCACCTCGTCGATGCTCTGCGGCTCGGTCCGGAAATTGAAGACGGAATGCTCGATGTAGTGGTTGACGATCTCGCCGACACGCACCAGATCTTCCTCGATCGCGGACCGCACCTGCATGGCGCTCACGGCGCCTCGGGCCGGTACCCGTCGATGTCCTCGGCCTCGATCGATCGAGCCAGGAGTTCACCCTTCGCGGTGAGCGCCAGCCATGCCGAATACATCCACTTCTCGGGATCGTCGTAACGCTTGATGTAGGCACGCGAAATCTTGCGCAGCGAGTGGTCGAGCGAATGACGCCAGGCGACAAAGCGTTTCGCCTTACCGCCGGGGGCGCCGGCCCGAAACGGTCCGTTCTGCACCTCCAGTGCCGAGGCCGACGAATGCTGGTGTTTAACGCGCCAATCGACCGCATTGAGATCGATCGGTCCACTGAGAGCGTCGAGCAGCAGTTGATTACGCACGACCTCACGCGTGTTCTCCGTCATTTCGGTCACCGTACAGATCGAACGCGCGCGCTTGAATATTTAACGCACTGCCGATGTGCGGCCGCGGTTGACGCGGTGTGGGAGAATTCCGCCGTTAGGCGATGACGACAGAGGAAGCCGGTGCAAATCCGGCGCGGTCCCGCCACTGTCATCGGGGAGCGACCCTCACCAGCCACGGCCCACTTGGTCGGAAGGCGAGGCAAGCAGCGATCCGAGAGCCAGGAGACTCACGTCATCGCGTCCTGCAAGCCGGGGCGGTCGACCCCGAGAGCGAGGGTCCCCCCGTGACGCTGCATGCGTTGTTGTCTTCTATTTTTGACGGCCGGTTGTGACCGCCCCCATCTGGGCGGCTGCCCCGCCGGAGGTGCATTCGACGTTGCTGAGCAGCGGACCGGGACCGGGGTCGCTGCTCGCGGCCGCGCAAGCGTGGACCGCGCTGAGCACCGAATACACCGAGGCCGCCGACGAATTGACCGCCGTGCTGGCCGGCGTGCAAGCCGGGACCTGGGAGGGCCCGAGCGTCGAGAGCTACGCAGCCGCACATGCGCCCTATCTGGCCTGGCTGCAACAGGAAAGCGTGAACAGCGCCGCCAGGGCGGCCGAACACGAAACCGCAGCGGCCGCCTACACCGCCGCGGTGGCCGCCATGCCCACCCCGGGTGAGCTGGCCGCCAACCACGCCACCCACGCGGTCTTGCTGGGAACGAATTTCCTTGGCATCAACGCCATTCCGATCGCGCTCAACGAAGCCGACTATGCCCGGATGTGGGTGCAGGCCGCCACCGTGATGAGCACATATGAGGGTGTCGCGGGTGCATCGGTCGCGGCAGCCCCGACGACCCAACCGGCTCCGACGATTGTGAAGTCGGCGGCGGCCGTCGACGCAACCCCGACAGCTCCGCCGCAGTGGTTCGAGGACTTACAGAGCTATCTGGAAGGGCTTTTTCCCCAGCCCTCATACCCGAACGTCGGCCCCGAGTATCAACAGCTACTCGACTTCTTCAACCAGATCGGGTTCACGTCGATCGACGATCCGATTTCGGCGTGGTTGCAGGGACTGGACCCGTCGTGGCTGCCGCCGGTCGGTGTGCCCGGCTCGTGGCTGGCATTCACCGGCGACCCGCTGGCCTACCTCAACCCCGCATCCATCGCCTACGTCTTGTCGGTGCCGCTCGACCCGGGGTCCTATGTCGCCTTCACCGGCATTGTCATCGTCGATGACCTGCTGGCAATCGTTTACACCGCCGCCGTCAATCCCCAGGCTCTCATCCTGGTTATCCCGACGGCGCTCGTCGAAATCGTGGGATCGACAATCGGCAACACCATCCAGGTGCTGCACTACATCCTCGATTCGACACTGGCGGTAGTGCTCCCAGCCCTCCTGCCGCTGGCGACGGCATCCCTCGTACCCCTGGCGGCCGCACCGGTGGGCCTGGCCGGCTTGGCCGGCTTGGCGGGACTGGCGGGGCTGGCCCCGGCTACCGTCGCACCCATGCTGGCGCCAGCGTTCGCGATGGCCCCCACTCCACCACCGCCTGCGCCAGCACCCATGGCTCCCGCGCCTGCCCCGGTGACAGTGGCCCACGCTCCGGCGATGCCAGCGGTCCCTCCCCCGCCGCCCACGCCGGCCGGTCCACCGGTGGTGACGATGCCGGCATACATGTACGTGGTCGGCGATCTGGGACTGGCAGCTCAGCAGGCCGCCCGAGCCAGCAAGCGGGCCAAGAAGACAGCTGCGCTCGACAGTGCTGGAATAGCCGCGGCCGCAAAGGTTCCCGACGAACGGCAGCCGGCGCGGCAGCGACGGCCGGCGAGAACCACCATGATCGGCCGCGGCTACGAGTACATGGACCTGGAGCCGGAGCCGACCGTGACCGCCTCGGATCGCGACACCGGAACTGTCGGCTTCGCCGGTAGCGCAGCCCGCGAGAGCGGGGCCGAACCGGCGGGGCTGGCCACCCTGACCCGGGACCGGTTCGGCGGCAGCTCGACAGTGCCGATGCTGCCCGCAACCTGGAACACGGACCTCGACTGAGGCCGACTGGCGGCCACGTCGCGGTAGCGTGCACTCATGGTGGATTTCGCTCTGCGCTCGTGTGGGCTGCGCGGACACGCGACGTTTGCTCCCGATGAGCCCGAGCTCCGCGGGCGTCTGACGGTCGACACACCCGCCGGGGAAGCCTGGCGTTGTTTGCGCTGTGAGACTTTCGTGGTCGGCCCACCGCGCCGCCACGGCCCGGCGAACACCGCACCGGAAATCCCTCGCGGCCGATTCCTGCGGGATCGAACCCTGATGCGGCTGTTGGCCGTCGAGCGCGCATTTCGCGCTGTCATCTTCCTGCTGGTGGCGGCGGGCGTACTCGAGGTCAGCGGATCGCGTGAACGACTGCAGCAAGTGCTGGACAAAGACATCCCGCTGCTAAAGCCACTGGCCAACCAGATCGGCTGGGATCCGGAGAACTCCAAGCTCATTCACCAAATCGCACACGCCTTCGCGCTGTCGTCATCCACGCTGCAGTGGATCGCGATCGGACTGGCCGGCTACGCGCTGATCGAGCTGATCGAGGCGGTCGGACTGTGGCTCATGCAGCGGTGGGGTGAGTACTTCGCGGTGATCGCGACCAGTGTGTTCTTGCCGCTGGAGATCTACGAGCTGACTGAAAAGATCACGGCCCTAAGACTTTTCGCGCTGATCGTCAACATCGTCGCGGTGGTGTGGCTGCTGTGGAGCAAACGCCTGTTCGGGCTGAACGGCGGCGGTAAGGCCTACCGCGAAGATCATGAAGCAGAAAGCCTGCTCAGCGTCGAGAGCGCTGGACTGAGCGGAACCACTGCCGGCGCAACGGCATAACTACGACTCCGTCTTCAAGACAGCTTGGTGCTGCAGCGCGTAGGCGACGGCATGGGTGCGGTTCTGCACGCCCAGCTTGGCCAAGATCGCTTCGACGTGGTGTCCGACGGTCTTCGGGCTGATGTGCAGTTCGGCGGCGATCTCGGGGTTGCTGCGACCGTCAGCAAGTAGATCGAATACCTGGCGCTGACGCCCGGTCAGCGCGTGTGGGTCAGAGAGCTTGTCCGCCTGCCGGGTGCGCGGGGCCCGCTCACGGAGTACGGCCAGCCGCTGCTGAGCGCGACGAGCGGCCGCCTTGGCGCCGAGCCCGCGGAAGGTGTCCAGCGCCGATTTCACCGCGGTCATGTCGCCGCCGAGCAGGGCCAATGCCGCGTCGTACGAGCATCCGCGCTCCGCCCACTCCCGCGCGGCGCTCTCCCACTGCCCGCCGACTTCCAGGTCGAACGGCGTCGCTACATCGCCGTTGGCGGCGTCAATTGTGCCGCCGCCCAGGTGAATCCACCGGCGCAGACTGCCTACCAGCCACGGATCGGCGCGCTCGCCCGATGCGGCCAGGCCGGCACGGGCTTCGGCAACGGCCCGCTCGTCATCGCCGGCCAGCCAGGCCACCTCGGCGCGCGCCGCCCACACCACGCCAAGGTGCACCAGCTCGCCGGGGTGGTCTCCGTCGCGGGCTTCGTCCGCCGACGGGGTTGGGGGCGGCTGGCCGCGCCGGGCCCGCAGCAGGGCGAGCGTCACCAGCGGCAGCACCCGATGCTGCGGGCTGAGTTCGGGACGGGTCACGATCTGTTCGGCCTGGCGGGCCGCCAGATCCCAATCCCCTTGATGCAACGCCGCCAAGGTGGCGGCGGAGGTCAGCAGCGAGCTGAACATGCCGAGATCACGGTCATCGCAGAACCGCAACGCCTCCGCCAGATAAACCCCAGCGCGGACCAACTCGCAGCGCAGCACCGCGTACCAGTAGATCAGCACGCCCAGCACCCCCGCGTGCTCCTCGAGCCCCGGGGCCGCCAGCGCTTCGTGCCAGACGGCCTCCAGCTCGTCCCAGCCGGTGCCCCTGCTGAACACCTCGGTGAGCGCCGTGTAGCCGCGGGCCCGGATATCGACTGCGGGATCACACAATTCGCGGCCCAGCGCGTGAGCGCGGGCAGCGTAATCGGCGCACGCCGGGTCCAATTCCAGCGCGCTGATGTGAGCCATGTTGATCAGCGACCAGGCCAGCTGCGGCGACGGGCCCAGCCCTTCCAGCAGCCGCAGCGATTCGTGCGCCGCGTCGATGGCTTCGGCAGCGCGCCCGAGCGGCTGCAGCAGGCGCGACAGCCAGCGGAGGTCGTCGCCTTCGGTGAGGCGGTCAGACAGCTTGCGGCGCAGAACGATCGCCTCGCGCAACGACGCGACCGCCGGGTCGGCCTGACCGCTCAGGTAGCACGCGAAAGCGTGGCGCTCCAGCCAGACCACGCGATCGTCGTCGCGCGCAGCATCCGCGCGGCGCAACGCCAGCGCATACAGGCTCGCAGCTTCGCGGTTGGCCCCCAGCGACGCGGCCCGCTCCGCGGCGGCTATGCCGTATCGGACGGCGGAGTCGTTGTCACCGGCCTCGTCGGCATGAAAAGCCAATGCCGCCAATGTGTTCGGATCGGCGGGTGCCGCGGCCAATGCGGTCAGCGCCCAGCGGTGCAATTCGATGCGGTCGAAGTCCGGGATCTGCGCCCGAGTTGCCCTGCGGGCAAGTTCGTGACGAAACCGGATCAGGTCTCCATCGGCGATCAGCACCCCGGCACCGAGGCATTCATGCAGTGCCGACCGGGCTTCGGGACACATCCGCTCCAGCAGGGCGACATCGGCGCGCGGACCACATACGGCGACCACGTGGGCGATATCGCGGGCCTTGGCCGACAGCCGGGCCAGTCGACCACAGACCGCCTCGGAAACGCTGCGCGGCAGCGCCTCCGGAGTCAGCGCGCCCGGTCCTGCCGCCAGTACCTCGGTGACGAAAAACGGATTGCCGCCGCTGATCTGGTGCAGCTGCTCGGCGTTTACCCCGCTGCCGGCAGCCAGCGCGGCCACCGCCGGTAAACTCAACGCCGTCAACTCAATTCGATTCACCTTGGCGCAGTTCGCCAGATCCCCCAGGGTCACCGCCAACGGATGGGTCGGCCCCAGCTCGTCGTCGCGGAACGAGACCACCAGCAGCAACCGCAGCGCACCGATCCGTCGCGCCAGGAACCGCACCAGGTCCAGGGTGGCGCCGTCGGCCCAGTGTGCGTCTTCGATCATCCACACCCATCGGCTGCCATCCGCCAACGCGGACAACAGCTGTCGGTAGATCCGTGCGATATCCCCAGAATCTACCGCCGCGGTCAGCTCGGCCCCGGCGCCTGCGTCCAGCCCCGACAGAGCGTCGGTCAGCGGGCCGAGCGGGCGCGGCGCGCCCAACGGGTCACACCATCCGCGTAGCACCCGCAGCCGGGGCTCCCGTTGATCGGCGAATCGGGCCAGCACCGCGGTCTTGCCGACTCCGGCCTCGCCGCGCAGCAATATCACTTCCCCAGGGCCGCCGCGGGCCACGCGGCGCGCCAGCGCATTCAGCTGCGCCAATGGCGCCTCGCGCTCCAGCAAGGCATTCATCAGAGGGGACATGATGCACTGTGACTGTAGCGCCACCGGCCCGAAGATGCGCGTCAACTGCGCATTCGCTGAAGGTTTGCTGTCAGACCCGTCGAGGCGTCAGCGCAGCAGTGCGCGGCTCATCACCACACGCTGAATCTGGTTGGTGCCCTCGTAGATCTGGGTGATTTTGGCGTCGCGCATGAAGCGCTCCACCGGGAAGTCGATGGTGTAGCCGGCACCGCCGAAGAGTTGCACGGCGTCGGTGGTGACTTCCATCGCCACGTCGGAGGCGAAGCATTTCGACGCCGCCGAGATGAAGCCCAGGTTCGGCTCACCGCGCTCGGCGCGGGCAGCAGCGCTGTAGACCATCAGCCGCGCGGCTTCGACCTTCATCGCCATGTCGGCCAGCATGAACTGCACGCCCTGGAATTCGCTGATCGACTTCCCGAACTGCTTGCGGTCCTTGGTGTACGCGATGGCGGCATCGACCGCACCCTGCGCGATCCCGACCGCCTGCGCGCCGATCGTGGGCCGGGTGTGGTCGAGGGTCGCCAGTGCGGTCTTGAAGCCGGTCCCCGGCTCACCGATCATCCGGTCGCCGGAAATGCGGCAGTTCTCGAAGTACAGCTCGGTGGTCGGCGAGCCCTTGATCCCGAGCTTCTTCTCTTTCGGACCAACGGTGAAGCCTTCGTCGTCGATGTGCACGATGAAGGCCGAGATGCCGTTGGCCCCCTTGTCCGGGTCGGTCACCGCCATCACCGTGTACCAGGATGACTTGCCGCCGTTGGTGATCCAGGCTTTGGCACCGTTGAGGATCCAGTCGTCGCCGTCGGCCTTCGCGCGCGTCTTCATGGACGCCGCATCGCTGCCGGCCTCGCGTTCACTCAACGCGTAGGACGCCATCAACCCATCGGAGGCCAGCGTCGGCAGCACCTGCTTCTTCAGCTCCTCGGATCCGCGCAGGATCAGGCCCATCGTGCCCAGCTTGTTGACCGCCGGGATCAGCGATGCCGACGCGTCGACCCGCGCCACTTCCTCGATCACGATGCACGCAGCCACCGAGTCCGCGCCCTGGCCGCCGTACTCCTCGGGGACGTGCACGGCGTTGAAGCCGGACGCGTTGAGCGCTTTGAGTGCCTCTTCGGGAAAGCGCGACTGCTCGTCGACATCGGCCGCGTGCGGCGCGATCTCTTTTTCTGCCAACGCGCGGATCGCCGCCCGCAACTCGTCGTGCTCCTCAGGCAGCTTGAACAGATCGAACGACGGATCTCCAGCCATCCCAGCCTCCTTTTTTGTGCCCGACTGCGCGGTGCTACTCGTCGGTAACTTTACCTTGACGCTGTTTGAGAGCCGAATCCTTGGCCAGCACTGACTCTGCCAACTCCTTCTGGAAAGCCACGATTCGGCTGCGTAGAGCGGAATCCGACACCGCGAGGATGCGCACCGCGAGCAGACCGGCGTTGCGAGCGCCGCCGATCGACACCGTCGCCACCGGCACCCCGGCCGGCATCTGCACGATCGACAGCAGCGAATCCAGCCCGTCCAGCTTGGCCAGCGGCACCGGAACGCCGATCACCGGCAGCGGTGTCGCCGAGGCCACCATGCCGGGCAGGTGGGCCGCGCCACCGGCGCCGGCGATGATCACCTCGATGCCCCGGTCGGCCGCCTGTTGCGCGTAATCGAGCATTCGCTGCGGGGTCCGGTGCGCCGAGTAGACCCCGACCTCGTGGGCGACGTCGAACTCGGACAGCGCATCGGCGGCGTCGGACATCACCGACCAGTCGCTGTCGCTGCCCATGATCACGCCGACCCTGACGTGGCTAGTCATGCGGGTCCCATCCGTCGGTCCACTCCCCATCTGACAACCAGTGTGCCGCGCGTTCGGCGCGTTCACGCAGATTTGCCACCTCAGCCGGGTTGTGGCCGAGGAAGTTGATGTGGCCGATCTTGCGTCCCGGCCGTTCGTCCTTGCCGTAGAGGTGAACCCGGGCGTCGGGCATCCGCGCGAAAAGGTGGTGCAGCCGCTCGTCGAGCGTCATGGCCGGTGTTTGCGCGGCACCCAGCACATTGGCCATCACGGTCAGCGGCGCGATGGCGTCGGTGGCGCCGAGCGGGTAGTCCAGCACCGCCCGCAGGTGCTGCTCGAACTGGCTGGTGCGCGAGCCGTCCATGGTCCAATGCCCGGAGTTGTGTGGACGCATCGCCAGCTCGTTGACCAGCAACTCGCCGTCTACGGTTTCGAACAGCTCGACGGCCAGCACACCCACGACGCCGAGTTCCGCCGCCAGCCCCAGGGCCAGCTGCTGAGCCGCGGCGCCCACGTCGCCGGGCAGTTCCGGGGCCGGCGCGATCACCGTCACGCAGATGCCGTCGCACTGGACCGTCTCGACCACCGGCCAGGCCGCGCCCTGCCCGAACGGCGAGCGCGCCACCAGCGCCGAGAGCTCGCGACGCATCGCGACCCGCTCCTCGACCAATACCGCTACGCCGGAATCTAAATATTGACCCGCGATCTCACGGGCCTGGGCCGCGTCCGCGGCCATCTGCACCCCGCGACCGTCGTAACCACCACGAGACGCCTTGACCACGACGGGCGCGTCGGCGAACTCGGCGATGCGGTCCAGGTCCTCGCGACTCTCGACGACCGCATAGCGCGGCACCCGGGCGCCGAGCGCCTCCAGACGCCGCCGCATGACGATCTTGTCCTGAGCGTGCAGCAGCGCCTGCGGCGGCGGCGCCACGTTGACGCCCTCGGCGACCAGCTTCTCCAGCAGCTCAAAGGGCACATGCTCGTGATCGAAGGTCAGGGCAGCGGCACCGGCGGCGACCCGGCGCAGGGCGTCGAGATCGGTATGTGAGCCGATCACTACGTCGGGGCTCACCTGGGCAGCGGGATCCCCGGCATCGGCGGCCAAGACCCGCAGGCTCTGACCCAACGCGATCGCCGCCTGGTGGGTCATCCGCGCGAGCTGGCCGCCGCCGACCATGGCGACCTTGGGCGAGGAGTTGGGGGTACTCGTCACAGCGATCATGGTGTCATGAGCCCCAAGGAGGTTTGAGCGGGCCATTTGGCGGCGCTGACACAGTCACAGAGCACCCTTAACCACTAATACGTAGACTTCGACATTGTGTCCTTCGCCGATGCCACGATCGCCCGACTACCGGGGCCGATCCGCCCCTATGCCGAGCGCCATCACGAGCTGATCAAGTTCGCGATCGTCGGCGCGACCACGTTTGTCATCGACTCGTCGATTTTTTACACGCTGAAGCTGACAATTCTGGAGCCCAAGCCGGTGACCGCCAAAGTCATCGCCGGCATCGTCGCGGTCATCGCGTCGTACATCCTGAACCGGGAATGGAGCTTCCGCGACCGCGGCGGCCGCGAGCGTCACCACGAGGCCCTGCTGTTCTTCGCGTTCAGCGGCGTAGGGGTGCTGCTGAGCATGGCACCGCTGTGGGTCTCCAGCTACGTTCTGGACCTGCGGGTGCCGATGGTGTCACTGACCGCAGAGAACATCGCCGACTTCATCTCGGCCTACCTCATCGGCAACCTGCTGCAGATGGCGTTCCGCTTCTGGGCGTTCCGGCGCTGGGTGTTCCCGGACCACGCCGCACGCAGCGCGGACAGCGCGCTCGAGTCGACGCTCACCGCCGGCGGTATCGCCGAGGTGTTCGAGGACATCCAAGAGAGCGGCAACGTCACGCTGATGCGGGCGTGGCGCACGCGCCGCAGCCGGGTGAATCAGCTCGGCGATTCCTCGGAGCCGAGGGTGTCGAAAACCTCGTGATACAGCAGCGCGTGGACCTGCTCCACGCGCGGAATGTCGTGGAACTCCAACGGATCTTGTGACGCCGATTCGACGATCAAGGTGCCGGTGCGCAGTAATCGATCGATCAGCCGGTGGCGGAATTCGACGCTGTTGATCCGGGCCAGCGGGATGTCGATACCGCTGCGGCTCAGCACGCCGTGCCGATACATCACCCGCCGGCCGGTGATGACGAAATGGGTTGTGAGCCAATTCAGAAACGGCCACAACGTCAACCAGCCGATCAGCACCAGCCAGATCGCCCCGATCACCCAGTAGACGACCTGCTTGGCGTTCGGTTCCCAGGTGGTGCCGTTGACCACCGCACAACCGAATGACGCCGCCGCGCTGGACAGAATCAGAACAACGACCGGCCAGAACAGCCGCTTCCAGTGCGGATGGCGGTGCAGCACCACCTGCTCGTCGCCTGCCAGCACATTGTCGGGGTAGCCCACGCTGGCACTTTAGACGCTGGGACGCAGATGCGTGATGTCTCCGGCAGATATCGCGACAGTCTCGGCACCGGTGTCGACGCACAGGCGGCCGGTCTCGTCGACGGATCGAGCGACGCCCACGACTTCCCGATCGCCGGGCATGCTGGCGCGAACCCGGGAATTGAGGGTCAGGCTGTAGCGCTGGTAGTCGGCGATCAGCGCCGAGTCGGCACCGCCCGCCGTGCGCCAGGCATCGATACGCACCGCCAACTCGCGAAGTATTCTGCGCGCCAGAGTGTTTCGATCGGTGGCCGATGAACCCAGCATCAGCAGCGAGGTGGCACGGGGATCCGGCGCCTCATCGGCGGTCAACGTCACGTTGAGGCCGAGGCCGACCACGATCACCGGCGTCGGCGCGGCCACCTCGGCCAGGATCCCGGCCAACTTGCCGCCGTTCACCAGCACGTCGTTCGGCCACTTCAGACCCGCCTCGATGTCCAGCGCCGTCAGCGCATCCGCGACCGCCACACCGACGGCCAGCGTCAGCCATCCCCAGCCCGGCCTCGGCACCGACGCGCCGGCCACTCCCACCGACAAGGCCACCTGCGTGCGCGGCGGAGCCGACCATTGCCGCCCATGGCGACCTCGGCCGGCGCTCTGGTATTCGGCGAGCAATACCGACCCGTCGATATCGGCGCCGCCTTCGGCCCGCGCGAGCAGATCGGCATTCGTGGAACCGGTTTCAGCGACGACGTCGAGCTGACGCCACGGCATGCCGGGCCCGACCAGCCCGTCACGCAAGGCCGACGCGTCCAGAGGTGCTCGGAGTGAGTCAGGCTCCATTGCACTCAGCAAGCGTCACCAATGCCGCAGCAGTCGCCCGCCGCCCGTCGTCACAGCTCCGCGACTCCGCGTCGAGGTCGACCAGTTCCGTTGCCGGAAGGGAATTTCGTCGCGCAGCCTGGCTTCGGTGTCATTGGCTTGACTGCCGCTGAGGGCAATCCGGTTGCCGCCGTTGCGCTTCGCGGCGTACATCGTTTCGTCGGCACGGGCATGGATCGCCTCGAACCCCGCGATGGTCTTGATGGCGCCGGTGGCCACCCCGATACTCGCAGTGGCTTTCGGCATCTCCGGAGCCTCGACCGCGGCGCGGATGCTTTCGGCAATCCCCGCCGCGGCCGTCAATGTCAACTGGTCGAGGACAACGAACTCCTCGCCACCGGTACGGGCGACGAACGCCGAGGGGCCAACCGCGAGCCGGATCTGCTGAGCAGTACGCGCAATGACCGTGTCGCCGATCTTGTGGCCGTATATGTCGTTGATGTTCTTGAAACCGTCAAGGTCGATCACGAATGCGCACAACGGCTTTGACGATGCCGCTAGCGTGTCGATCTTTCGGTCCAGGTAATTCGCCAAACCGCGGCGGTTCGCTAATTCGGTGAGCGGATCGGTGAGCGACTCGATCGAGTTGCTGCGGATCAGCCAGAAGCCAAACTGCACGAACGGAAAGATGCCCGCCGCCACCGTCCATGCGATCAGTCCCTTGGCGGCCGCGACCGCCACGGCGTCAGGACGATCAGCCAGAGCCAGCCATGTCGCTGCCGTGAAGATCGTCGCGGTGGCCAACGTCATGTGTGCGGCGATAGCGCGCGGACCGAAATAGAACACGATCGACACACCGGTCATAGCGAACAACGGAGTAGTGCTCAGCGCCGCCATCGGCTCGGCGTGCAAACCTGTCGCTATGGCGATACCCATGTCGGCCAAGGCGAACAGCACAGCGGTTTGCCAAGCCGGAGGCCACGGGAAAAAGCCCCAGAACACGATCCAGCCGATCGAGCTCACCAACATCCCGATCACCACGGCATGACTCAGCCAGGATGGTTGGACCAGTTGCTCGGACAGCAAGCACATCAGCGCGAGGACGGTGACTACGCCGCCGAAAACGTTGCTCGCCCGCAACGCATTCATCAGGCCGCGGCGCCGATAGAACTCGACCACCCACGAGTAATCGCCAGGTTCGTCCCACCACTGCCGCAGCAGGCGTGCGCTCTCTGACTTCACCGACGTTCCTCCGGTCCCCCATCCCACTACACAGATAAGCCCCATGGGACAAACAAGGTGACAAGTGACGAAGATTACCTTTGCTAAACCGGACAGAACAAAAGTCCGGCCCCTAAGACACGCAGAGAGTCGGCGGGCTGATGCGGGTGCAAACTTAAGGGACCGCTAAGATCGGGAGCCATGACGAGCACCTCCGAGACTTCGGTCGAGGCACAAGCCGAGCACGAGATCGACATCCACACCACCGCGGGCAAACTCGCCGAACTGCGCAAGCGGAGCGAAGAGACGCTGCACCCGGTGGGTGAAGCCGCCGTGGAGAAGGTGCACGAAAAGGGAAAGCTCACTGCACGGGAACGCATTAACGCCCTGCTGGACGAGGGATCCTTCGTAGAACTCGACGCCCTGGCCCGCCACCGCAGCACCAACTTCGGGCTTGAGAAGAACCGCCCGCTCGGCGACGGTGTCGTCACCGGCTACGGCACCATCGATGGCCGCGACGTCTGCATCTTCAGCCAGGACGCCACGGTCTTCGGCGGCAGCCTCGGCGAGGTCTACGGCGAAAAGATCGTCAAGGTGCAGGAATTGGCCCTCAAGACCGGCCGCCCGCTGATCGGGATCAACGACGGCGCGGGAGCCCGCATCCAGGAGGGCGTGGTCTCCCTCGGCCTGTACAGCAAGATCTTCCGCAACAACATCCTGGCTTCCGGCGTCATCCCGCAGATCTCGCTGATCATGGGCGCCGCCGCCGGTGGCCACGTCTACTCCCCCGCGCTGACCGACTTCGTGGTGATGGTCGACCAGACCAGCCAGATGTTCATCACCGGTCCGGACGTGATCAAGACGGTCACCGGTGAAGACGTGACGATGGAGGAATTGGGTGGCGCGCATACCCACATGGCCAAGTCGGGCACGGTGCACTACGTCGCCTCGGGCGAGCAGGACGCACTGGACTACGTTCGCGATCTGCTGAGCTACCTGCCGCCCAACAACTTCACCGATCCGCCGAAGTTTGCGGTGCCCATTCCCGAAGGTGCGATCGAGGACAACCTGACCGAAGAGGACCTCGAGCTGGACACGCTGATCCCGGACTCGGCCAACCAGCCGTATGACATGCACGAGGTGATCAGGCGGATCCTCGACGACGACGAGTTCCTCGAGATCCAGGAGGGCTACGCCGGAAACATCGTCGTCGGGTTCGGACGCATCGAGGGACGGTCGGTCGGGATCGTCGCCAACCAGCCCACCCAGTTCGCCGGCTGCCTGGACATCAACGCCTCAGAAAAGGCCGCCCGCTTCGTGCGGACCTGCGACTGCTTCAACATCCCGGTGGTGATGCTGGTCGACGTGCCGGGCTTCCTGCCCGGCACCGGACAGGAGTACAACGGCATCATCCGCCGCGGCGCCAAGCTGCTCTACGCCTACGGCGAAGCCACCGTCCCCAAGATCACCGTGATCACCCGCAAGGCCTATGGCGGCGCGTACTGCGTGATGGGTTCCAAGGACATGGGTTGCGACGTCAACGTCGCCTGGCCGACGGCGCAGATCGCCGTGATGGGCGCCTCGGGCGCGGTCGGCTTCGTCTACCGCCAGCAGCTCAAGGAAGCCGCCAAGGACGGCGATGACGTTGACGCGCTTCGGCTGGAATTGCAGCGGGAGTACGAGGACACCCTGGTCAATCCCTACATCGCCGCCGAGCGGGGCTACGTCGACGCGGTGATCCCGCCGTCGCACACCCGCGGCTACATCGCGACCGCGCTGCGGTTGCTGGAGCGCAAGATCGCTCAGGTGCCGCCCAAGAAGCACGGGAACATCCCGCTGTGAGTCGAGTGAGCGGAACGAACGCAGTGAGCGACGGGAACGAGACGAACGGCCAAGACCCCGTGAGCGACGAGAGCGCCGCGCCTGGGTCCGAGCAGCCGCACGCGCCGCACATTCAGGTGCTCAAAGGCCGACCGACCGATGCGGAGGTGGCCGCGCTGGTCGCGGTGCTGAGCAGCGCCGTGGGCGGCGGCGAACCGCCGACACCGGTGTTCTCCCGGTGGGGATTGCCCGTCGACAAATTGCGCTACTCGATCCATAGCTGGCAGCGCACGAGCCTGCAGCAACGGACGCACATGCGGGGCAAATGACCCAGGCCTCCGACGACGATGATGCCGGCGTAGCCGGGATCGAGGAGTGGGAATGACCCGTCTGATCCTGGGTTCGGCGTCCGAGGGTCGGCGACGAGTGCTGCGGCAGGCCGGTGTCGAACCGTCGGTCGTGGTGTCGGGGATCGACGAGGACGCGATCGTCGCCGCATTGGGCGCCGATGCCGCACCGGGTGACGTGGTCCGCAGCCTCGCCGAGGCCAAAGCCGAGCACGTCGTCACGCTGCTCGATCCCGCCGATGCCGCGGATTGCGTTGTCATTGGCTGTGATTCGATGCTCTACCTCGACGGTCGGCTGCTCGGCAAACCCGCATCCATCGATGCGGCGCGTCGCGAGTGGCGGTCGATGGGCGGTCGGTCCGGTCAGCTGCACACCGGACACTGCCTGGTACGGCTGGTCGACGGCGAAGTCACTCATCGCGCGGCCGAATCATTCATCGCCACAGTACATTTCGCTATCCCGGCGCCAGCGGACCTGGATGCATACCTGGCCAGCGGCGAGTCGCTGGGGGTAGCCGGAGCGTTCACCATCGACGGGCTCGGCGGCTGGTTCGTCGACCGGATCGAGGGAGACCCGTCCAACGTGATCGGCCTGAGCCTTCCGCACACCCGGGCGCTGCTGCAGCGAGTGGGCGTGTCGATCGCCGATCTGTGGGCGGCCAACCCGCTCGCGTCGTGAACTGTCGCCGGCGTCAATGCCGCAACGCCCGAGGCTAACCGGCAGGTAGGCTCGCGGTGTGTCACTACCAGCAGATCCCAGCCCGACGCTGAGCGCATACGCCCACCCGGAACGGCTGGTCACTTCCGACTGGCTGGCCGGCAACCTGGGCCGGCCCGGACTGGCCATCGTCGAGTCCGACGAAGATGTGTTGCTCTACGACGTCGGCCACATCCCCGGGGCCGTCAAAATCGACTGGCACACCGATCTCAACGACCCGCGGGTGCGCGACTACATCAACGGTAAGCAGTTCGCGGAACTGATGGACCGCAAAGGCATTTCGCGTGACGACACCGTGGTGATCTACGGCGACAAGAGCAACTGGTGGGCCGCCTACGCGCTGTGGGTCTTCACCCTCTTCGGCCATCCGGACGTTCGGCTGCTCAACGGCGGACGCGACCTGTGGATGCACGACAACCGCGACACCACACTGGATGTACCGAGCCGCACCTCCTCGGGCTACCCCGTCGTGGAGCGCAACGACGCGCCGATCCGCGCATACAAAGACGACGTGCTGGGCGCCCTGGGCGACGGGCCGCTGATCGACGTGCGCTCACCCGACGAGTACACCGGCAAGCGCACCCACATGCCCGACTACCCCGAAGAGGGCGCGCTGCGGGCCGGGCATATCCCTACGGCACAGTCGATCCCGTGGGCCAAGGCCGCCGACGACAGCGGGCGCTTCCGCAGCCGCGACGAATTGGAACGGCTCTACGATTTTCTAGAGCCGGACGACAAGACGATCGTCTACTGCCGCATCGGCGAACGGTCCAGCCACACCTGGTTCGTCTTGACGCATCTGCTGGGCATCCCCGGCGTGCGCAACTACGACGGTTCGTGGACCGAATGGGGCAACGCGGTGCGGGTTCCGATCGTCGCGGGTGAGAACCCGGGAGCCGTTCCCGCCTGATGAGCATGCCCGCGCCGCTGGCCGAAGTCCTCTCCGACTTCGCCGAAGTCCAAGGTCAGGACAAACTCAAGCTCTTGTTGGAGTTCGCCGACGATTTGCCGGCGCTGCCCGCTGACCTCGAAGAGGCCGCGATGGAACCGGTCGTCGAATGTCAGTCGCCGCTGTTTTTGCACGTCGACGGGCACGACCCGGACCGGGTGCGGCTGTATTTCAGCGCCCCCGTCGAAGCCCCCACCACTCGTGGTTTCGCGTCGATTCTGGCCGCCGGCCTCGACGAACAGCCCGCCGCCGACATCCTCGCGGTGCCCGAGGACTTTTACGCCGATCTGGGTCTGGCCGAGTTGATCAGCCCGCTGCGGCTGCGCGGCATGTCGGCGATGCTGGCCCGAATCAAGCGCCGACTGCGCGAGTCTGCGGAGAAGTAGACACCGGGTCTCGTCGCTCTCGGCGCGCCGCATAAACTTCCCCCGAAACGACTTGTAAGAATTTCTCTTAGACATCACCAGACGTGCTCACCAGGAGGCGAAGTGGCCAGTCACGCCAGCTCGACGATCTCGAAAGTTCTTGTCGCCAATCGCGGTGAGATCGCGGTGCGGGTCATCCGCGCGGCCAAGGACGCGGGACTGCCCAGCGTGGCGGTGTACGCCGAGCCCGACGCCGACGCCCCACACGTGAAGCTGGCCGATGAGGCCTTCGCACTGGGCGGCCAGACGTCGGCCGAGTCCTACCTCGACTTCGGCAAGCTGCTGGAGGCGGCCGAGAAATCCGGCGCCAACGCGATCCACCCCGGCTACGGCTTCCTGTCGGAGAACGCCGACTTCGCTCAGGCCGTCCTGGACGCCGGCCTGATCTGGATCGGGCCCAGCCCGCAGTCGATCCGCGACCTCGGTGACAAGGTCACCGCGCGACACATCGCCGCCAAGGCGCAGGCGCCCTTGGTGCCCGGCACCCCTGACCCGGTCAAGAACGCCGACGAGGTGGTCGCCTTCGCCAAGGAGTACGGCGTTCCGGTCGCCATCAAGGCAGCGTTCGGCGGCGGTGGTCGCGGCATGAAGGTCGCACGCACCATCGAGGAGATCCCCGAGCTGTTCGAGTCGGCCACCCGCGAGGCCGTCGCCGCGTTCGGTCGCGGCGAGTGCTTCGTCGAGCGCTACCTGGACAAGCCGCGCCACGTCGAGGCCCAGGTGATCGCCGATACGCACGGCAACGTCGTGGTCGCCGGCACCCGCGACTGCTCGTTGCAGCGCCGCTTCCAGAAGCTGGTGGAGGAAGCGCCGGCACCCTTCCTCACCGACGCGCAGCGCAAAGAGATCCACGAATCCGCCAAGCGGATCTGCAAGGAAGCCGGCTACTACGGCGCCGGCACGGTGGAGTACCTGGTCGGCCAGGACGGGCTGATCTCCTTCCTCGAGGTCAATACCCGTCTGCAGGTCGAGCACCCGGTGACCGAGGAGACCGCGGGCATCGACCTGGTGCTGCAGCAGTTCAAGATCGCCAACGGCGACAAGCTGGACATCACCGAGGACCCGACGCCCCGCGGGCACGCCATCGAATTCCGGATCAACGGCGAGGACGCCGGACGCGGGTTCCTGCCGGCCCCCGGCCCCGTCACCAAGTACGAGACGCCCAGCGGACCGGGAGTGCGGCTGGACTCCGGCGTCGAGGCCGGCTCGGTGATCGGCGGCCAGTTCGACTCGATGCTGGCCAAGCTGATCGTGTACGGCGCCACCCGCGAAGAAGCGCTGGCGCGCTCGCGCCGTGCGCTGGACGAGTTCCACGTCGAGGGGCTGGCCACCGTCATCCCGTTCCACCGGGCCGTGGTGTCGGACCCGGCATTCATCGGCGACGGCGATGGCTTCACCGTGCACACCCGCTGGATCGAAACCGAGTGGGACAACACCATCGAACCGTTCACCGCCGGCGAGCCCATCGAGGAGGACGAAGCCCTGCCACGGCAGAAGGTCGTCGTCGAGGTCGGCGGCCGTCGCCTTGAGGTGTCGCTGCCCGGCGATCTGGCGCTGTCCAACGGCGCTGCCGCAGGTGGCGACGTGATCCGCAAGAAGCCCAAGGCGCGCAAGCGCGGTGCCGCCGGCGGCGCTGCGGCGTCCGGCGACGCGGTGACCGCTCCCATGCAGGGCACCGTGGTGAAGGTGGCTGTCGAAGAGGGACAAGAGGTTTCGACCGGCGACCTGGTGGCGGTCCTGGAGGCCATGAAGATGGAAAACCCGGTCACCGCGCACAAGGACGGCGTCATCACCGGATTGGCCGTCGAAACCGGTGCCGCCGTCACCCAGGGCACGGTGCTGGCCGAGATCAAATAGCGCGCGGCACACCCGGACTTGGATGCCCGTCCGACGACGATGCGGGCCGCCAAAGCGGCCGGAGGAGGAGTCGGACTTGGATGCCCGTCCGACGACGATGCGGGCCGCCAAAGCGGCCGGAGGAGGAGTCGGACTTGGATGCCGTCGAGATCAACGCCGGGCAGTGGTATCTGCGCGGACTTCGCGCCGACGATCGCATCGACGACCGCCCCGGGCTGGCCGAACTCGGCGCGACCGACCCCGACCATGTCTCACGCAGTGCCGCCGCGTGGTCGGCGGACTCGCGTTACTCGTGGGCGGTGTGCGAGCCCACAACCGGTGAACTGCTGGCCGAGGTGACGCTGGATCCCGCGACCGGAGAAGTCGCCAGCCGAGCACGCGCCGGCCACGACGACGCGGCCGGCGCGGCTGCGGAGTCTGTTCGGCGCTTCGCCGCCGCAATCGTTGCGCCCAAACACAATTCACGTTAAATGTAAGTGCTCCAACGTCGGCTGACCTGGCATTCTTAGAAACTGCGTCTCACGTTGAAGGCACGCAGTAGCCGGAGTAGTCTCTTAATGAGGTTGAGTTACCAGCCGCACGGAACAGCGTTAATCGACGCAAGGGGAGGCTTGTTCTCCCGGTCTCTCCTCGCGCGCGGCACCAAATCCGCTTGACGTGATCCACAGAACGCTTTGTCGACTGATGGAGTCACTTGATGTCTGCTGTACAACCCGCTTCTGCTTCACCGGTTCGTGAAACGAATGCGGCACTCCCGCCACCCGCATGGGAAAACCGTTCCGCCCGATTCAGCGCGGAATGGGACGTGGCCCGGGTGGTGATCACGGCTCACGGTGAGCTCGACGCGTCCAATGCAGCCCAGCTCGCCGACTACTTTGATCTGTGCATCGCCCACTCCACCCCACTGGTCCTGGACCTGAGTGGTCTGAAATTCTTTGGCACTGATGGCTTTTCGGCGCTGCACCTGATCAACGTCAAATGCGCGGGTGCCAACCTCCGGTGGGCGGTAGTGCCGAGCAACGGGGTGACCCGGGTACTTCGGATCTGCGACCCCGACCACACGCTCCCGCTGATCGAGTCTGTGCACGCAATGCCGGACGCCGATGACGACGATCCGGACCACAACCGGCTATTCCAGCTCGTCCCGTAACCGCGCAAGCGATTTCGCCAGCAACCGCGACACATGCATCTGCGAGATGCCGACCCGCTCGGCGATCTGCGTCTGCGTCATGGAGTCGAAAAACCTGAGGACCAGCACGGTTCGCTCACGCTCCGGCAGTGCTTCCAGCAGCGGTCGCAGCGCTTCGCGGTTCTCGATGCGCTCGAGCCCGGTGTCGACATCGCCGAGCGTATCGGCGATGGCCCGGGCCTCCTCGTCACCGCTGCCACCACCGCTGTCGATGGACAGCGTGTTGTAGGAGCTGCCCGCCACCAAGCCCTCGACGACTTCGGCGCGGTCCATTTCCAATTCTCGAGAAAGCTCGGAGGCTGTCGGCGCGCGGCCCAGCCGCTGCGACAGGTCGGCGGTCGCCGCGCCGAGCCGTAGATGCAGCTCCTTCAGCCGCCGGGGAACCTTGACCGACCAGCTGTTGTCGCGGAAGTGCCGGCGAACCTCACCCATGATGGTGGGCACCGCGAACGACACGAAGTCGGAGCCGGTTTCGACGTCGAATCGCTTCACCGCATTGACCAGGCCGACGCGCGCGACCTGAACCAGATCGTCGCGCGGCTCGCCACGCCCTTCGAAGCGTCGGGCGATGTGATCGGCCAGCGGCAGGCAGCGCGCGACGATCTTGTCGCGATGACGCTGGAACTCCGCCGAGTCGGCGTCAAGGGTCGCCAACTCGCGGAACATGTCGGGAACGTCGGCGTATTCGTTTGGACGAGATGACGAACCACCGCCAGCTCGCGGCGTCACCTGTGAGTGCCCGCCCTTCGGGTGGTCAGCGTGACCCCGAAAACGCCTTGGCCGTTCTGGAATGTCTGGACGTCGTCAGCCAGTGATGTCAGGACATGCCAGCTGAAACTGCCGGGCGTCACCACGTCTTGGTTGGCGCACGTCGTCGATGCCTCGACCCGCAGCTCCTCGCCGTGTGGGTCGATGACGATCTCGAGCGTGGCATCTGGGACGGCCGATCGGATCAAGCGCGTACATACCTCGTCGACCGCGAGCCGCAGATCGGCGACCGCATCGAAATCCAGATCTTCGAAGGTCCCGACCGCGCCGACCAGCGTCCGCAAGACCGCCAGATTCTCCAGCGTCGCTGCCACCCGCAGCTCGATGGCGCGCTCGCCGCGTTGCTGATCTTTCGCCGCCTTGGCAGCAACGGTCATCGAGCCTCCCTGCATAGTTTGACCGACAGTACCCTCGCGCTCGAGCTGGTTAGTCATGATCGCCGCCGGGCATTCCACGCGCGATGGGTCCGAGCGAGCAGGCCGAAATCCGGCGATCGCGCCGCATTCGGCACATCACGCTCGTCTCCGTCATCACGCTGGTGATCCTTGCGTTGATCGCAGTGGGCATCTATCTCGTCGCATTCGTGATTCTGTCACCCGTGGTCTGATGACCAGCCGACCGTCCGCTGAAATGCTCATTGTGGCCGAGGACATACCCACAACCGGCGTCCCATCAAACCAGCCGGACGCGAAGCGAGCTGCTCAACCAGCCAGTAGCGGCCCGGCGATCGGAGCGCCCATCGTGAGCGTGACGAACATCAGGACCATCAACAGCCAGCCGGCGCCCTGCCATGCCCACCAGGTGCCATGGTCGCGCCAGACGCGGTAGGTGCGAACGAACGCCCACACACCCGCGACCAGCAGGATCACCGGAGCGCCGAAGGCCAGAATGGTCAGCTGGGGCGCCCCGCATGCCGCGGTGTCGACGGACATCGCACCGGTGCAGGTGCTGTCCCACAGCGCGGCGACGATGAGGAAACCCACGCCGGCCAACGCGGCCAGGACCGCGAACCGTACGGCGTGATGCACCTCGTTATCCGCCTGCCCGAGGCGGTCACCCGTTGAGGAGTGCTGTTGTGTCGTCATCGGAAACCTCTATCGCCGTTGCTCGCGCCTAACTGCGCCAGGTGGTTATACCCATCGACACACCGGCAATAAACCAGGTCAGACGTTGTCCCCGTCACGCTGCGACCCGCGGCGTGCGCTGTACCGAATCATGAAGATCGCCGCGGCTATCCCGATCACCACGCGCTGGCTCAGTGCGTCGCGGTCGGTTCGGTTGTGGCATCCATAGCGGCTAGATCCGATGGCTCGCGAATCGCGTGCCGACCTCCGCTCACCGATAGCCGATGTTGCCCGTTGAGCGGCCGCGCGTTGCGCGGAAGGTCGTTCGAAAATTCGCTCAGAGCGCGAACGCACTGGTAGACAGACGACTACACTTCGCGGCGAGTACAGGGTGAGCCCCCGAAATCGGACCGCATGCGGGCAAATAGAAGTTTGCAGGGGCTTCCCGGGCGTTGCGGGTCTACGCGAAGCTCCAACAAGTACCATCGGCTCTATGCGAACGCCAAGGCGCCGGTTATCCCCGGAGGACCGCCGCGCCGAGCTGCTCGCGTTGGGCGCTGAAGTCTTCGGCCAGCGGCCCTATGACGAGGTTCGTATCGACGAAATCGCCGAGCGTGCCGGCGTCTCGCGGGCGCTGATGTACCACTACTTCCCGGACAAGCGCGCGTTTTTTGCCGCCGTCGTCAAGGGGCAGGCCGACCAGCTTTTCGAAACGACCAACACGCCTCCGACGCCCGGTCAGAACCTGTTCGGGGAGGTGCGGGGCGGCGTGCTTGCCTACATGCAGTATCACCAGGAGCACCCGCACGCGGCCTGGGCGGCCTACGTCGGCCTCGGCCGTTCCGACCCGGTCCTGCTCGGCATCGACGACGAGGCCAAAGACCGTCAGATGGAACACATCATGAGCCGCATCGTCGAGGTCGACGGGTCGGGCAGCAATCTGGAACCCGATGTCGAACGCGACCTGCGGATCGTCGTCCACGGTTGGCTGGCGCTGACCTTCGAGTTCTGCCGGCAGCGCATCATCCATCCGGAGACCGACGCGGGCCACCTCAGTGATTCCTGCGCACACTCGCTGCTCGATGCGATCATCCGGGTGCACAACATTCCCGAGCAATTGGCCAAGGCGATGGCGCCCGACCAGCGCTGACCGGCGCCGGAACTTGTTGTCGGTGCCCGCTGGCACCATAGCTGGGTGACCTCTGTTCCCGACGGTCCGCTTGCGCGGTTCAGCGTCGTCACCCGCGACTGGTTCGCCGGGACATTCGCCGCGCCCACTCCCGCGCAGGCCGATGCTTGGTCGGCCATCGCCGACGGTCACAACACCCTGGTCATCGCCCCGACCGGCTCAGGCAAGACGCTGGCCGCGTTCCTGTGGGCGATCGACACGCTGGCCGGTGCACCGCGCAGTGCGCGAGAGCCCGGCACCCGGGTGCTGTACGTGTCGCCCCTCAAGGCGCTGGCCGTCGACGTCGAACGCAACCTGCGCACACCGCTGGCCGGGATGGCCCGCGTCGCCGCGCAACGCGGCCTGCCGACGCCGGAGATCACCGTCGGCCTGCGATCCGGCGATACCCCGCCGGCGCAACGTCGGCAGCTGATCAGCAATCCCCCCGACGTGCTGATCACCACGCCCGAGTCGCTGTTCCTGATGCTGACCTCGGCGGCCCGTCAAACCCTGGCCGGCGTGCAGACCGTCATTGTCGACGAAGTGCATGCCATCGCCGGCACCAAGCGTGGCGCGCACCTGGCGCTGTCTCTGGAGCGGCTCGACGAGTTGCTCCCGAAACCGGCTCAGCGAATTGGGCTTTCGGCCACCGTGCGTCCGGCCGAAGAGGTCGCCCGATTTCTGTCGGGGGCCTCTCCGACGACCATCGTGTCCCCGCCGGCGGCAAAGACTTTCGAGCTGTCGGTGCAGGTCCCTGTCCCGGACATGGCCAACCTGGAAAACGGCAGCATCTGGCCCGACGTCGAGGCGCAGCTGGTCGACCTGGTCGAGACGCACAATTCGACGATCGTGTTCGCCAACTCACGACGGCTGGCCGAACGATTGACCGCCCGGCTCAACGAGATTCACGCCGAACGCACAGATCGAGCCCTGCCCGCGGAGGCCAATCCGAAAGTTGCCGGCGGTGCGCCGGCCCACCTGCTGGGCAGCGGCCAAACCTACGGCGCCCCAGCGCTGTTGGCCCGCGCCCACCACGGCTCGGTCAGCAAGGAACAGCGGGCCATTGTCGAAGAGGACCTGAAATCCGGCCGACTCAAGGCGGTAGTGGCGACATCGAGCCTGGAGCTGGGCATCGATATGGGCGCTGTCGACCTCGTCATTCAAGTCGAGGCGCCGCCGTCGGTGGCCAGCGGCCTGCAACGTATCGGTCGCGCCGGACACCAGGTCGGTGAGATCTCGCGCGGCGTGTTGTTCCCCAAGCACCGAACCGATCTGATCGGCTGCGCGGTGACCGTTCAGCGCATGCTCACCGGTCAGATCGAGACGATGCGGGTGCCGACCAACCCGCTCGACATCCTGGCTCAGCACACCGTGGCGGCGTCGGCGTTGGAGCCGCTGGACGTCGACCGCTGGTTCGATACGGTCCGGCGCAGTGCGCCGTTTGCCACGTTGCCGCACAGCGTATTCGAGGCCACCCTGGATCTGCTGTCCGGCAAGTACCCGTCGACCGAGTTCGCCGAATTGCGGCCACGGCTGATCTACGACCGGGACACCGGAACCGTGACCGCCCGGCCCGGCGCCCAGCGGCTCGCGGTGACGTCCGGCGGAGCCATCCCCGATCGGGGCCTGTTCACCGTCTACCTGGCCACCGACTCCGAAACTCCTTCTCGGGTAGGTGAACTCGACGAGGAGATGGTCTACGAATCGCGGCCGGGCGATGTCATCGCGTTGGGCGCCACCAGCTGGCGGATCACCGAGATCACCCACGACCGGGTGCTGGTGATCCCGGCGCCCGGCGAGCCGGCCCGGCTGCCGTTCTGGCGCGGCGACGACTCGGGACGCCCCGCCGAACTCGGCCGCGCGATCGGCGCTTTCACCGGTGAGTTGGCCGCGCTCGATCGGGGCCCGTTCGAGAGCCGTTGCGCGGAATTGGGGTTCAACGACTACGCCACCGAAAACCTGTGGCGGCTGCTGGATGACCAGCGTGCCGCGACCGCCGTGGTGCCTACCGACGCCACGCTGCTGGTCGAGCGGTTCCGCGACGAGCTGGGCGACTGGCGGGTGATCCTGCACTCCCCCTACGGACTGCGGGTGCACGGTCCGCTGGCCCTGGCAGTGAGCCGACGGCTGCGCGACCGCTACGGGATCGACGAAAAACCGACCGCCTCCGACGACGGCATCGTGGTGCGGCTGCCCGACACGGTGTCCGAGTCGGGAGCCGAAACCCCGCCGGGTGCCGAACTATTCGTCTTCGACGCCGATGAGATCGATCCGATCGTCACCGCCGAGGTGGGCGGTTCGGCATTGTTCGCCTCCCGGTTCCGGGAGTGCGCCGCGCGTGCGCTGCTGCTACCGCGCCGGCACCCGGGCCGCAGGTCCCCGCTATGGCATCAGCGCCAGCGCGCCGCCCAGCTGCTCGACGTGGCCCGCAAGTACCCGGACTTCCCGATCGTGTTGGAGACGGTCCGTGAGTGCCTGCAGGACGTGTACGACGTACCGACGCTGGCCGGGCTGATGAACGACATCGCCGCCCGGACGATCCGCATCGTGGAGACCGAGACCGCGACGCCGTCGCCCTTCGCGGCCTCACTGCTGTTCGGCTACGTCGGGGCCTTCATGTACGAGGGCGACAGCCCGCTGGCCGAGCGCCGCGCCGCGGCGCTGTCGCTGGACCCCACGCTGCTGGCCGAGTTGCTGGGCCGGGTCGAGCTACGCGAGCTGCTCGACCCCGACGTCGTCGCCGGCACCGGCCGCCAGTTGCAGCATCTGTCGCCCGATCGGGCCGCCCGGGACGCCGAGGCGGTCGCCGACCTTCTGCGCCTGCTCGGGCCGTTGACCACCGACGAGGTGGCCGCCCGCGCCGGCGGCGCCGACGTCGGCGGCTGGCTGGAAGCGCTCTACGCCGCCAAACGCGTGCTGCCGGTGTCGTTCGCCGGCGGCAGCTGGTGGGTGGCGATCGAGGACATCGGCCGGCTGCGTGACGGTGTCGGGGTGGCGGTGCCGGTGGGCGTGCCCGCCAGCTTCACCGAGGCGATCGCCGACCCGCTGGGTGAGCTGATCAGCCGCTATGGGCGCACCCATGCGCCGTTCACCACCACCGACGTCGCGACCCGGTTCGGGCTGGGGCTGCGCGTCGCGGCCGATGTGCTGGGCCGCCTGGCCGCTGACGGGAAGCTGGTGCGCGGTGAGTTCTCCACCGACGCGGTCGGCGATGAGTGGTGCGACGCCGATGTGCTGCGCATTCTGCGGCGCCGATCGCTGGCGGCGTTGCGGGCCCAGGTCGAGCCGGTCAGCACCAGCGCCTATGCGCGGTTCCTGCCGGCCTGGCAGGGGGTGGGCGCCGGATCGACGACCAATGCCGGCCTCGACGGCCTGCTCGCGGTCATCGATCAACTCGCCGGCGTCCCGCTGCCGGCCTCGGCGATCGAATCGCTGGTGCTGGCGCCGCGGGTCCGCGACTACTCCCCCGCGTTGCTCGACGAGCTGCTGGCCTCCGGGGAGGTGATGTGGTCGGGCGCGGGATCGATCTCGGGCAGCGACGGCTGGGTCGCTTTTCATTCCGCCGACACCGCGCCGCTGACGCTGGCCGCCGGATCGGAGATCGAGTTCACCGCGACCCATCGCGCGGTTCTGGACATGTTGGCCGGCGGCGGGGCGTACTTCTTCCGACAGCTGGGCCAAGAGGGTATCGGCGAGGCCGAGCTCAAAACTGCACTGTGGGACCTGATCTGGGCCGGCTGGGTCACCGGCGACACGTTCGCGCCGTTACGTGCGATGTTGTCGGGAGCGCCGGGCCGCAAACGTTCCGCGCCCGCGCACCGGCAGGGCCGCGGCAAACGCCCACCGCGATTGAGTCGCTACAGCCTCGCGCACGCCCAGGCGCGGACCGCCGACCCGACCGTCGCGGGCCGCTGGTCGGCGCTGCCACCGGCCGAGTCCGATTCCACCACCCGCGCCCACCACCAAGCGGAGTTGCTGTTGAACCGGCATGGCGTGCTGACCAGGGGTGCAGTCGGAGCCGAGGGAATCCCGGGCGGGTTCGCCATGCTCTACAAGGTGCTGACAGCTTTCGAGGACGCCGGCCGGTGCCAGCGCGGCTACTTCGTCGAGTCGCTCGGAGGCGCCCAGTTCGCGGTGGCTTCCACCGTCGACCGGTTACGCAGCTACCTCGATGGTGTCGATCCCGAACGACCCGAGTACCGCGCGGTGGTGTTGGCCGCCGCAGACCCGGCCAATCCCTACGGCGCGGCGCTGCCCTGGCCGTCACGGTCCACCGAAGACGGTCCGGGCCGCCCGGGCCGCAAAGCGGGCGCGCTGGTGGTGCTGGTCGACGGCAAACTGGTGTGGTTCCTCGAGCGCGGCGGACGGTCGATGCTCAGCTTCGCCGACGATAGCGCCGAGGCCAACCACGCCGCGGCGGTTGCAGTCGCGAATCTCGTCGCTGCCGGACAGGTCAATTCGATCCTCATCGAGCGCATCAACAGTGCGCCCGTATTGGGACCGCAGCTTCCCGGGACGGTGGCGACGGCGTTGACCGACGCCGGGTTCTCCCGGACTCCGCGCGGTCTGCGGCTGCGATAGCCGATGCCCGAGGGTGACACCGTTTTCCGTACCGCAGACACGCTGCGGAAGGCGTTGGTCGGCCACGCGCTGACCCGCTGCGATGTTCGGGTGCCGCGGTATGCCACGGTCGACCTGAGCGGTCATGTGGTCGACGAGGTGCGCAGCCGCGGCAAGCACCTGTTCATCCGCGTCGGGCCGGCCAGTATCCACTCGCACCTGAAGATGGATGGCAGCTGGCGGATCACGTCGCGGGCAAGTCGGGCCGACTACCGGGTTCGAATCATCTTGGAAACAACTGATATCCGCGCGGTCGGCATCGACTTGGGCGTGCTGGAGATTCTGGAACGCGACCACGACGACGCCGCCGTTGACCACCTGGGACCCGATCTGCTGGGCGAGGACTGGGACCCGAACATCGCCGCGGACAATCTGATCGCGAGTCCGGATCGTCGTATCGCCGAGGCGCTACTCGACCAGCGTGTGATGGCCGGAGTCGGGAATGTCTTCTGCAACGAGTTGTGCTTCGTCAGCGGACACCTGCCCACCACGCCGGTGAGTGCGATCACCGACCCCCGCCGTCTGGTCGTCCGCGCTCGCGACATGTTGTGGGTCAACCGCTTCCGCCAGAATCGCTGCACCACCGGTGATACCCGGCCCGGGCGGCAGCTGTGGGTCTACGGACGCCGTGGACAGAGTTGCCGTCGCTGCAACACGTCGATCAGCTATGACGACAGCGGCGAGCGGGTTGCGTATTGGTGCCCCGTCTGCCAACGCTGAACGCCCGGGGAATGGCCATTCGGTAAACGATCAGAGTTGGCCGCGTCGGCCGGAGTGCGCGCTTCAAAAGTCTGGGTGCGGCATGCAATGATCGCAATGTCAGCGGCTTGCTTGCTGCCGTAATAATCGCGACTTCTGCTCAGCGGACCGGATGAGAAAGGACGACCACCCGAGTGCGCTTGATCAATCCTGTGCGATCACTAGTGACCGGCCTGATCCTTTTGGTCCTCGTGACCCTGTCGCTCAGCGTCATGACCGTCACCGCGGCCAACGCACAGGCCGACGCCGTCGACGCGAGTTTCTTGAAAGCGTTGGAGTCCAAGCAGATCACCTTCGCCTCCGCACAGGCGGCGGTCATTGCCGGCCATCAGGTCTGCGATGCACTCGACGGTGGCAGACCCTCGAGCGACGTCGCCAACGACGTGATGCAGCAGAGCGGTCTCGACGGCTACCATGCCGGGTTCTTCGTCGGCGTCAGCATCGCCGCATTCTGTCCGAGGCACTCCGGGGCCTGACAGCGCACTGACAGGCTTGTCAACGGTCGCAGGCGCTTTCGCGATGTATCCGAGCGTTCATCCCGCCGAAGGGGGCGGCTTCATCACTTTGCCCTTGAGTTCGGCACCGATCGAAATGTCGTCGTATTTCTGAGCCTTGCGCTTGCGCCAGCCGCTGCCCGGTGAGATCGGCGGAGGCATCAGCGGCGGCAGCATCGGCATTCCGGGGGCCCCACCGGCACCGAGCGGCGTTGCCGCCGAGGCGAGCTGGACGGGTGCCTGCGACGTCGCCAACAGCGTCCCAGCGGCTGGTGGCGCCATCAGGCCACCCACCGGCACCGCCACACCAGTGGCCGCCGCCGCCGCCGGCGCGGAGAGTCCGGCAGCGCCCAGCGCCCCCAGTCCGCCCCCTCCGGCACCGAGAGCGCCCAGCGCTCCGGCCGCCCCGCCCAGACCTCCGCCACCCAGCGCCGCCTCGCCTTCCGACACGCCCTGGCCGACCTGCGCGCTCACGCCTTGCAACGCCTGGGCCGACTGGTTCTGCGCCAGATAGCTGAGCAGGTTGATCGGGAAAACCGGACGAGAAAATGGTGTTGTACAAGTTCGCGTTGGGTCCAAACGCGGAGGAACTGTTGTTCGAGATGGAGCCAAAACTCTCCAGAGCCGCGAGATCTTGATAAAGGCTACTGTTCTCGATGTCGGCGAGCAGCTGCTGGAACGGCGTAGTCGCTGCTGTAGTGGCCGCCGTGGAACTTGTTGTGGCGGCAGCGGGCACTGCGCTGGCTTGCGCCGCGGCGGCGGTCGGGTCGGCGACTGAGGCCGGCGACGCCAACTGCGGCAGCACGGTGGCCTGGGAGGAGGCCGCCTGATAGCGCATCATCGCCGCGGAGTTATTCGCCCACATGGCCTGATAATCAGCTTCAGTCTGGGCGATGGCCGGCAGATTTTGCCCGAATATGTTGGTGGCCAGCAGCTGAGCCAAACTCACCCGGTTGGCCACCACCGTGGCAGTCGGTATTACGGCCGCACGCACGACGTTGACCGCGGCAGCCGCGGACTGTGCCGCCGTGGCGGTCTGCTGAGTTTGCAGCGCGGTGACGCGAAGCCACGTTAGGTACGGCGCGGCGGACTGGAACATCGCCGCCGACGACGGGCCGTGCCAGGAATCGGCCATCGACGACACAGTCAGCGGCGTAGTTGTCCGCGGCGTCTTCGAGGTGGCACCGAGCTGCCTGCCATGCCGCAGCAGCATTAGCCAATGACTCCGAACCAGGCCCCGAATGAATCAACGCCGAAATCACTTCGGGGGGCAGCGTCGTGAATTCCATGATGCAAAAGCTTTACTACCGTGGGAAAACGCTTGGAACACTGGGTTGACTACGGCGAAAAATGGCCTCGAACATTGGGCTTCGTCCCCTTACGAGATCGCGTTGATGGAGTTCAATAGCCGCGGCTTGAACTCGTCGGGAATCGGGATGTAGCCGGCACTGGTCAAATCCTTCTGACCTGGTCCGATGGCGCTCTGCAGGAAGGCCCGCACGGCCTGGCCCACCTTGGGATCCGGGTACTTGGAGCAGACGATCTCATACGTCGCCAGCACAATCGGGTACGAACCGGGCTGATTCGGCCGATAGAACGAGATGGTGTCGAGGGCGAGGTCATCGCCCTTTTTGATGAACCAGGCCGAAGAGATCGTCTTGCCGACCGATTCCGGGCTGATGGCCACCGGGTCCGGGCCGGCCGAGGTGATGATGCTGGCCGCGTTCAGGTGTTGCGCCTGGGCGAACGACCACGCGAGGTAGGTGACCGACCCTTCGGTGTTTTTGACCTTTTCAGCGGCTCCGTCGTTGCCGACCGCGCCCTCGCCGACTCCGCCGTTGAACTTCCGTCCGGCGGGGAACCCCCACGTGCCTTTGGAAGCGGTGTCGAGATAACGCTGGAAGTTGTCGGTGGTTCCGGACTCGTCGCTGCGGAACACCACGTGAATCGGCTCGTTGGGCAATGTCACGCCCAGGTTCTGCAGCGCGATCGCGCCGTCGTTCCACATGTTGATCTGGCCGTTGAAAATCTGGGCCGCGGTCAGACCGTCGAGGTTCAGCGACGTCACACCGTTGACGTTGAACGCGATGGCGATCGGGCTGACGACCATGGGCAGGTTCCAGGTGGGTGAACCGCACCGCTGCTGCGCCCGTGCGTATTCGTCGCGCGACAGAACCGAATCCGAGCCGCCGAAATCGTTTTGACCGCTCAGAAATTCGTTGATCCCGGCGGTGGAATCGTCGGCCGTGTAGTCCAGCGACTGTCCCGGGCAGGCGCTCGCGAACGCCTTGACGAACTGGGTCATGGCGTTCTTCTGGGCCGTGGATCCGCTGGCTTTGAGGTCCGGCTTGCCTCCGCAGGTCACTTTCACCGGCGGCGCACTCGTGCTGGTGCCTCCGCCCGAGGCATTGTTGTGACTTCCGCATGCCGACAAGATCAGCACGCCGGCCACGAGCACGCTCAGTGCGACGCTAAATCGGTTGAGCTTCAATCCAATTCCTTCAGACGGTCAGCGGAGATAGTCGCACCGGCGATTTGTACGCCACACTGCTGTGTCGCTCGCACCCATGACGCATGGTAACAAGATTCGCGCCGCGGTAATTATGCCCGGCTGACGCCGGAGATGCGGGTTTCACGATTTCAGTCGGCTGTTCGCCGCCTGTTCATTGTCATAACGGGCATCGTCCGATAGGCGTACGCGGGACCGCCACCGAAAATATTCACGCGTTGTTGACGTCTGCCTCCGGCCTCAATGAGGCGCAACCAATATCGTGGAATATCAACAGTCGGCTTTCTGTTGCAGGTCAAGTGACCTGCGTCGCACGGCCCAGATGGCATGGGCTTGATCACAAAAGCCGAATTATTGAGCCAAAGACGGCTCCCCAAACGTTGTAGAGATGCCCGCCACTTACCAAAGGACGGACCACCTTGTGGAAACACTTCAAGACTTTGTCAGCGCACGCTTCGCTGACCTGACCGCCGCCACCGGCCTGACCGACTGGACACGTCAAGTGCTCAATGCGGTCAACTCGGCGGCTTCGTCGGTGCGCGGTACGCCCTCGACCGCGCCCATTGCCTCACCTCGGCCGGGACACGTCGTTGTCGGCCACGACCTGCCGCTGCTCCGCCCCGGCGTCGAGCGCTGCTGATATCGACGGCACGAATAACGTCCGCCGGCTGACGAACTCGCGGTGGGCGCCAGTGCGCGGATCGTCGAATTCGAGTCGCTGCGCCAGCAATTGCAGCGGCGTCGAGAAATCGTCGGCGGCAACGTCGATGACGTTGGGATACAGCGGGTCTCCGTAAATAGGGATGCCCAGCGACGCCATGTGCACCCGAAGCTGATGGATACGCCCGGTCCGTGGCGTCAGCCGGTACACACCATCGGCCGACACAAGCTCCACCAAAGTCTCCGCGTTCGGGTCGCCGGCTTCTTCGACGGCCTGCAAATTGCTGCGGTGCTTGATGATCCGGCTGAATACTTCACGCGGCAATGCGATGCCGGGGTCCACCGGCGCTGCGGCCAGATAGGTCTTGCGCACCGCGCCACGGGCGAACAGCGTCTGATAGGCCCCGCGAACGGCGCGATGGGTCGTGAACAGCAACACGCCGGCCGTCAGCCGATCCAACCGGTGGGCCGGGCTGAGCTCGTCCAGCCCGAGTTGTCGCCGAAGCCGCACCAGCGCCGTCTGCGCGACGTGCCGGCCGCGCGGCATAGTGGCCAGGAAGTGCGGCTTGTCAGCGACGACGATGTCCTCGTCCTGGTAGAGCACCGGGATGTCGAAAGGAACCGGGACCTCCTCGCGCAGTTCACGGTAGAGGTACACGATGGTGCCGGCGGGGAGCACCGTCGCGGCGTCGATCACCGCGCCCTGCTGATCGACGACTTCGCCGGCGACCGCCTTGGCGGCCACGTCCGGCCCGAACCGGCTGGCCAGCTCGTCACCGAGTGGCCCGCCGTGCACCCGCAGCCGTGCCGGCCCCAAGCCGTCGCGTGGCGGCAGCGGTTGGCGCCTCACGGTCCGCCTAATTTAGGGGCACCGGCTCGAGGATCTCGGCGCGGGCTTCGGGGGCGCTGGCCCGCAGCGCATCCGCCGACGCGTCGTCGGGCTGAGCCTGCGAGAGCACCTCGGCCTCCACTCGCGCTGTGTACGTCTCGACCTCGCGGTCGACGTCGGCGGCGGTCCAGCCCAGGATGGGCGCGGCGATATCGGCCACCTCGCGGGCGCAGTCGACGCCGCGGTGCGAGTACTCGATGGCGATCCGGGTCCGCCGCGCCAGGATGTCCTCCAGATGCAGTGCGCCCTCGGCCGCTACGGCGTAAGCCACCTCGACCCGCAGGTAACCGGGGGCGGCGGCGATCGGGTTGAGCAGGTCGCGGCGGTCGGCCGCCATGGCCAGCACCTCGTCGATCAGCGATCCGTAGCGATCCAGCAGGTGCCGCACCCGGTAGGAATGCAGCCCCTCCAACGCGCCGACGTGCTCGGTCTGGTTGATCAGGGCGAAATACCCGTCGGCGCCCAGCAGCGGCACCTTCTCCGTGATCGACTGCGCGATTCGTGCCGGAACATATTGCGCCGCGGCGTCTATCGCGTCAGCCGCCATCACCCGATAAGTGGTGTACTTACCGCCGGCGATGGCGACCAATCCCGGCGCGGGCACTGCGACCGCGTGCTCGCGCGACAACGTGGACGTGTCCTCACTCTCGCCCGCCAGCAGCGGCCGCAGACCCGCGTATACCCCGTCAATGTCGTTGTGTGTCAACGGAGTAGCAAGCACCGTGTTGACAGTGCCCAGGATGTAGTCGATGTCGGCTTTGGTGGCGGCCGGGTGGGCGAGGTCCAATCCCCAGTCGGTGTCCGTGGTTCCGATGATCCAGTGGTTGCCCCACGGGATCACGAACATCACCGACTTCTCGGTGCGCAGGATGATCGCAACGTCGCTGACGATCCGGTCCCGCGGCACGACGATGTGCACGCCCTTGGAGGCCCGCACCCGAAAACGCCCGCGCTGCTTGGACAATGCCTGAATCTCATCCGTCCACACCCCGGTCGCGTTCACCACCACGTGGCCGCGGACGTCGGTGACGGCGCCGTCCTCGGAGTCACGCACCCGCACCCCGGTGACCCGGTCACCTTCGCGAACCAGCGACACCACTTGGGTGGACGAGCGCACGACGGCGCCGTAATGCGCGGCGGTACGCACGACGGTCAACGTATGCCGGGCGTCGTCGACGACGGTGTCGTAATAACGGATACCGCCGATCAGCGCGGTGCGCTTCAAGCCTGGCGACAACCGCAGCGCCCCGGCCCGGGTCAAATGCTTTTGCGCGGGAACGGATTTTGAGCCGCCGAGCTGGTCGTAGAGCAGCAGGCCGGCAGCGGTGTACGGGCGTTCCCACCACCGCTTGGTCAGCGGGTAGAGGAACGGCAGCGGCTTGACCAGATGCGGCGCCAGCGTCGTCAACGACAACTCGCGCTCGAAGAGGGCCTCACGGACCAATCCGAATTCGAGTTGCTCGAGATAACGCAGCCCGCCGTGAAACATCTTCGACGATCTGCTCGACGTGCCGGAGGCGAAGTCACGGGCTTCCACCAGCGCGACTTTCAGCCCGCGGGTGGCGGCATCCAGTGCAGCGCCCGAACCCACCACTCCGCCGCCGATGACCACGACATCGAACTGCTCGCTGCCGAGGCGCTCCCAGGCCGTCGCTCGTTGTTCGGGCCCTAAAAACGAACCCGGCCGGGGGTGCTCGCCGGCCGGGACGCGAATCGGGTCGCTCACGGCGCGGTCTCCTGTCGGTTACTCGTCAGTAGATTTGTTAGCTCAAGGCTACCTGGCCCAATCGCCGCGCTCCTCCTCATCGCTCCGCTCTGCATCGTCGCCGCGGCGGCCCAATCGCCGCTCAGTCCAGGTCGTCGTGTGCCATCAGGCGTCGCGCCGCCTCGGTGATCGAGCCGGACAGCGACGGATACACGCTCAAGGTCTGTGCCAAATGGTTCACGGTCAGCCGGGTCTGCACCGCCATCGCGATCGGCAGGATCAACTCGGAGGCGATCGGCGCCACCACCACGCCGCCGATCACCACGCCGGTGGCCGGACGGCAGAAGAGCTTCACGAAGCCGTGCCGCAGGCCGGACATCTTCGCCCGCGCGTTGGTTCGCAGCGGCAACATGATGGTGCGGGCCTGCACGGATCCGTCGTCGATGGCGGATTGTGGAACGCCCACCGCGGCAAGTTCGGGCCGGGTGAACACCGCCGCGGCGACGGTACGCAGCCGGATCGGGGTGACGGCCTCGCCGAGGGCGTGCCACATCGCGATCCGGCCCTGCATCGCGGCGACCGAGGCCAGCGGCAGCAGCCCCGTGCAGTCGCCGGCGGCGTAGATGTTGGAGACCGAGGTCCGGGAAACCCGGTCGACGGTCAGGTAGTTACCGGGCCCGAGTTCGATGCCGACACTTGCCAGGCCCAGGCCACCGGTGTTGGGCACCGAGCCGATCGTCATCAGCGCGTGGCTGCCCTCGACGGTGCGACCGTCGGCGAGCTTGACCAGCACGCCGGTATCGGTGCGGGTCACCGAGTCGGCGCGGGCGTTCTTGACCAACTCGACCCCGCGCTCGGCGAAGATCCGCTCCAGCACGGCGGCCGCGTCGGCATCCTCGTAGGGCAGTATCTGGTCGCGGCTGGCGACCACCGTGACGTCGACACCCAGCTCGGTGTAGGCGTGCACGAATTCGGCGCCGGTGACACCGGAACCGACCACGATCAGGTGTTCAGGCAGCGCGTCCAGATCGTAGAGCTGACGCCAGGTCAGGATGCGTTCGCCGTCGGGCCGCGCGGTCGGTAGCTCGCGGGGGCTGGCACCGGTGGCGATCAGCACCACGTCGGCGTCGTAGGTACTGGTACTCCCGTCAGGCTCGGTGGCCTGGACGCGGTGGGTGGCCAGACCAGGGGTCGTATCAACCAGCTCACCCTTGCCGGCGACCACCGTGACACCGGCGCTGAGCAGCTGCGCTTTGACATCAGCGGACTGGTCAGCGGCCAGCCGCTTGACGCGCTGGTGGATCTCGGGCAGCGAGATCTTGGCCGCTTCGATGTCGATGTCGAAGCCCAAATGCGGCCCGCGGCGCAGTTCGGTGCGCACACCGGTCGACGCGATGAACGTCTTCGACGGCACACAGTCGAACAGCACCGCCGCGCCGCCGATGCCGTCGGAGTCGATGACGGTGACGTGGGCGCCGCGCGCCGCCCCGACGAGTGCCGCCTCGTATCCGGCCGGCCCTCCGCCGATGATCACGATGCGGGTCGCCACCGCCTAAACCTAACGAACGTTGCGGATGCGCGCCGCGTCAGCGCACGCCGTCTAAGATTTCCCCGTGCCGATCTACGCCGCTTACGGCTCGAACATGCATCCCGACCAGATGCGGCAGCGTGCACCCCACTCGCCGATGGCCGGAATCGGATGGCTGCACGGCTGGCGGCTGACCTTCGGCGGCGAGGACATCGGCTGGGAAGGCGCGCTGGCCACGGTCGTGGAGGATCCGGCGTCGAAGGTGTTCGTCGTGCTCTACGACATGACTCCGGCCGACGAGAGCAACCTCGACCGGTGGGAAGGCTCCGAGCTCGGCGTGCACAAGAAGATCCGCTGCCGGGTGGAACGTGTGGCGTCGGACACCGATACCGACCCGGTGCTGGCGTGGCTGTACGTGGTTGACGCCTGGGAAGGCGGCGTGCCGTCCGCGCGCTATATCGGAGTGATGGCTGACGCCGCCGAAATCGCGGGTGCGCCAAGCGAATACGTGCACAAGATCCGTACCGGCCCGGCCCGCAACGTCGGGCCGGGGCACGGCGAGTAGCGCTACCGTTTTGCCCGGTATCTGCTTTCCAATGCGATACACAATTCGGCCGCCGCGCGGGGGTCACTGAGCGCACGTCCGGTGTATTGCTCGAGTTTGCGCAGTCGCTGCCGCACGGTGTTCGGGTGCAGGTAAAGCACGCCGGCTGCGCGCTCGGCCGATCCGCAGTTGTCGAACCAGGCATCGAGCGTGTCGAGCAGCGCGTCCCGCTCGTGACTCGGCAGCTCGTCAAGCGGCCCAAGGACATTCGTGGCAATCCTGTTCATCACCTCGGGCGCCGCCGCGGCGGTCACCGCCATCACGTCACGGTCGAATACGGTGACCGGACCGCGATTCGGCCGGCTCGCGGTCATCGCGATCCGGGCGTAGCGCAATGCGCTCGCGGTTTCGGCGAGGTCGGGGATCGGCGGGCTGATCCCCACCCGCGTTGCGACGTATCCGCTCAACACACCCACCACGGAGTCGAGCCGGCCAGTCGGACCGAGGTGCAAAATCCCGATCTCGATGTCGGGCTGCAGCCGCCACGCCGAGAAGATGCCCTGCGCGGAGAGTCGGGCCTCGACATCAGGCAGCACTGATCGGCCGATGCTGACCAACTCCGCGCACACCACCAGATAGGGACCATGCAACGAAATACGAAGTGTGTTAGCGGTATTCCATAGTTCGACGGTGTCGGTGAGGCGACCGTCGATCAAGGCTTGCACCATTGCCGATCGCTCCTGTTGGCGGCCGACGAATTGGCGGGCCATCTCCTCCTGATAACCGGTGACCATCGCCGTGGTGAATTCTTCGAGTACCCGCCACATCGCCTCGGAAGCACCGACCACTCCCGCATCGGTCACGGTGTCGCTGCGCGCGGCCTCAGCGATCCTCACCCCAGGTGTGCGACCTGAGGCTTGGTGGGCACGACGATGACCGTCGGCCCGTCGGCGCCCAGTGCTGCCTCGAATTCCTTGACCAGTTGCTGGGTTCCGTCGACGGTGACGGCGCGGCAACCAAACCCGATCGCAAGCGACTCGATGTCCAGGCCGGGTAGATCGAGCCCGGGCACGTTGGGTGTCTTCTCCAGTAAAGCAAACGATTTCAGGATGGAGTACTCACCGTTGCGCATGACCACGAAGACGATCGGCAGTTTGTGCTGAGCGGCCGTCCAGATCGCCTGAATCGAATATTGGAAAGAGCCATCACCGATGGTGGCGATCACGTGACGGTTGCGGCCCGCGGCGCGGTCACCCAACGCGACCCCGACGGCGCCGGGTACGCCCCAGCCGATACCGCCACTGCCGGTGGCGAAGAACGAACGCGGTCCGGTGGCGGGCAGCCAACGTTGCTGCTCGGCCAACGTCGACGTCGACTCGTTCGACAAGGGCCGCCTCCGGCGGCTTCACGGTGCTCAGCGTGGAGTAGACCTGATCGGGAGTCAGTGGGGCGCTCGCGGCTTCGACGGTGGCGGGGCTCCGGTCGATCGGCGTGGGCGTCGGCCGGTCCGACGTCACCTCGATCAGCGGAGTTAACTGCTGTAGGGCCAACAATGTGTCGCTAATCAGACTGTCGCCGACCGGCGCCGCGCCAGTCAGGAATGGATCGTTGGTGATGTGTAACAGCTCGGTGCCATCGGGCAGATATTCGCCGGGCACATACGGGTAATAGCGGAAGACCTGCGCCCCGACGACGACCACCAGGTCGTGACCCCGCAACACCTCGGTGACTTCCGCGATCGTCATCGGCAGCAAGCCCTGCCAGAGCGGATGGTTCTCGGGGAAGCCCGCCCGGTCGGTCAGCGGACTTCCGTAGACCGGCGCGTGAACCTTCTCCGCGAACTCCACGCCGGCATCCCAGGCGTCGGCGCGGTCCACCTCGGGACCGATCACCAGGGCCGGCCGCTTGCGCCCTGTTGATCCGGTCGGCGAATGCGCGCAGCCGATCCGCATCCGGCGCGGTCCGCGTGCTTGCCGTCCGCACGACCGCGGGGCCGAGCGCCGGCTTTTCCCAATCGTCAAGGGGGATGGACAGATACACCGGGCCGGCCGGAGGTTGGGTCGCGATGATGTAGGCCCGCATGAAGGCCGCCGGAACATCCTCGGCGCGCGCCGGTTCATACGCCCATTTGACCCACGGCAACGGCAGCTGCGTCGCGCCGGTGTTGGTCAGATATGGCTCACAGAGCGACATTTCGCGAGTCTGCTGCCCGGCGGTGACGATCAACGGCGTGTTGCTCTTAAACGCGGCGATGAGACTTCCCATCGCATTGCCGGTGCCCGCGGCGGTGTGGACGTTCACCAGCGTGGGCTTGCCGGTCGCCTGCGCGAAGCCGTCGGCCATCGCCAGCACCGAGGCTTCCTGTAAACCGAGAACATAGGTGAAGTCGTCGGGAAAATTCTTGAGGAACGTCTGCTCGGTCGACCCTGGATTGCCGAACACCGTCGTCAAGCCCAAGGTGCGCAGCAGGTCGTAGGTGACGTCCCAGACAGTGGATTCAGAGACCATGAGACGCATGCCCTTCCGTCGCGTTGTTGCAACGAATTCTGTCAGCCGCGCGCCTGCTCGTCGGTGTTCCGAGCGACATCGTTACCTACCGAATTCTGTGCCGGGGCACAGTGCACGCGCGCCTAGCCGATCGCCGCCGACTGCTCGACGATGTTGACCATCAACCGGACCCCGATTCCCAGGGCGCGCTCGTCGAGGTCGAATGTCGGCTGATGCAGGTCCAACTGCGGACCGTGCCCCGACCACACGCCGAGCCGGGCCATCGCACCCGGCACTTCCTCCAGATACCAGGAGAAATCCTCGCCGCCACCGGACTGCCGGGTTCCAGCCAGCGCGTCCGGGCCGAGCGCCTCGATGGCGTGGGTGAGGATCCGCGTCGAGACTTCTTCATTGACCACCGGCGGAACGCCGCGGTTGTACTGCACTGTGTGCTCGATGTGCAGCGGCGACAGCAGGGCGGCCACCGCCTCGCGGACGATCTCTTCCATGTCCAGCCAGGCCTCGCGGCTGGCGGTGCGAACCGTGCCGGCCAGCGTGCCGCTCTGCGGAATGGCGTTGGCGGCCACCCCGCCATTGACCGCGCCCCAGACCATCACCGTGCTGTGCCGCGGGTCGATCCGGCGGGACAGGATGCCGGGAACACCCGTGATGAGGGTGCCCAGCCCGTAGACCAGGTCGCCGGTCAGGTGCGGGCGCGAGGTGTGCCCGCCGGGCGACGACAGACTGATCTCGATCATGTCCGCTGCCGACGTGATCGGCCCCGGCTTCACCGCGACCTTGCCGACCGCCAGACGTGGGTCGCAGTGCAGCGCGAAGATCCGGCCGACCCCGGCCATCGCGCCCGCGGCGATCGTGTCGATCGCACCACCGGGCATCAGCTCCTCTGCGGGCTGGAAGATCAGCCGGATCCCGATCGGCAATTCCGGTGCGCCCGCCAAGGCGAGCGCGGTGCCCAGCAGGATCGCGGTGTGCCCGTCGTGGCCGCAGGCGTGCGCGGCGTTGGGCATCGTCGACGCGTACGCGGCCCCGGTCCGTTCGGCCATCGGCAGTGCGTCGATGTCGGCCCGCAGCGCGACGCGCATTTCGCCTTCGGGGCCGAGGTCGCACGTCAGGCCGGTCCCACCGGGCAGCACTTTCGGGTTGAGCCCGGCCTGGGCCAACCGCTCGGCGACGAACTGCGTGGTGGCGAACTCCTGGCGACCGAGCTCGGGATAGCGGTGGATGTGCCGCCGCCAGCCGACCAGATCGTCATAGTGCGCGGCCAACCAGGAATCCGCGACGTCGGCAAAGCTCATCGGCGCCGCTCCTCCCCATCGCTTTGCTCTGCATCGTCGTCGGCACGGCTCATCGGCGCCGCACCTCCTGCCTCTCAGAATGTGCCGCCAGCACCCGGTCGCGTTGCTCGGATGATTCAGCAAGGCGAACGACTGTGCGCGCCAACATGATTGCGCCATCGAGCACCGCCTTGTCGGCAGTGGGCGCGGCGGCTGCCGCGGTGAAATCAGCCTGATGCAAAGACGCCCCGCCGGCGTCGACCCCGACCATCGGATGGATGCCGGGCATCAACTGGGTGACGTTGCCCATATCGGTGCTGCCCAGCGGCAGCGCCGCCTCCAGCGCTTGATCGACAGGTGAGCGGCCGAGTCGCATCATCTCGGCGCGAACGGTGTCGGCCATCCAGGCGTCTGGCTTGAGTGCGTCGTACATCGGCTCGGTCTGCTCGACGCTGTAATCGCAGCCGGTGGCCACCGCGCCGGCCAGAAAGCAATCGCCCACTTTGGCTTCCAGATCCGCCAACGACGACGCGTCGGTGGCCCGCATCGTGTACTGCAGTTCTGTCCGACCGGGGATGACGTTGGCGACCTGCCCGCCCACGGTGACGATGCCGTGCACCTGCTGCCCCGGGGCCAGTTGCTGACGCAACAGTCCGATTGCCACCTGAGCGACGGTGGCCGCATCCGCGGCGTTGACACCCAGGAACGGCGCGGCCGATGCGTGGGATTCCTTCCCGCGGTAAATCACCCGGACCGCGGACAGTGTCAGCGAGCGGGCCGCCGCGATGTCCACCGGACCGGGATGCACCATCACCGACACCGCCAGGTCGTCGAACACTCCGGCGTCGAGCATCAACACCTTTCCGCCACCGAACTCTTCAGCGGGAGTTCCCAGCAACGACACCCGCAGACCCAGCTCGTCTGCGACGTCGGCGAGCGCGAGTGCGGCGCCCACGGCTGCTGCGGCAATGATGTTGTGGCCGCAGGCATGACCGATCTCGGGCAGCGCATCGTATTCGGCACAAACGCCGACGGTCAGCGGCCCGCTGCCGAAGTCGGCGCGAAAGGCGGTGTCCAAACCCCCCGCCGCCGCGGTGATCTCGAAACCGCGCTCAGCCACCAGCGTTTGCGCCTTCGCGCAGCTGCGATGCTCGGCGAACGCCAACTCCGGCTCGGCATGGATCGCGTGCGACAACTCGACGAGGTCGGTGCTGCGGCGATGCACCGTCTCGTCGACGCGATCCAGCGCCGGGGTTGAGGCCATCGACGCAGTATCTCACCGCCGATCAGCGGCGGGCACAACGACTAGCGGCGATCGCCCACCACGACGGGTGGCTGCCACTGCGGCGAACGGCCGAGATAGGCGAGTACGCGGTCGAGGCCGTCGGCTGGATCCGTCGACGGGATCGCTGGACCGAACGGAGCGTTGTCCATGGTGCGGAAGTCTCCGTCGGGCACCACGAGCGCCAGCGGCATCGCGGCGGAAACCACGTCGACCGGAAGCTCGTAGGACTGCCCTAGCGTGCGCGCCACGTCCCAGCCGTGCACGACGTAGTCCACATAGTGAAAGCCGACCGCCATCGCGGCCGGGAACATCGCCCCGGGCCCGAACTCCGGTAGCGCGAACTCACTGTCGAGTACGCCGTGACCCGCGAACGCGTCGAGCACCTCGGCAGCGGCCTCGGCGTAGGCGCCGGCCGGGTCGACGGCTACCGCGGCGGCGACGGTGTCGGTCTGCCACACCGCTTCGTCGTCGCCATGGCCGCGTGCTGCAGCGGCAAAGCCGAGGTGCTGGACCGTCATGTGGGCGAGCAGGTCGGCGAGGTTCCAGCCAAAGCAGGGCGTCGCCAGTGTCAAGTCGTCGGCGGTGACCAGCGAGACAACGTCTACCGAGGCAAGCACCGCGATCCGGTGGAGTGGACGAATATCTTTATTTATATGCACTCGCTTATCGTATGCGTACGCATATTATATGTCCAGCCTTATCATTGCCGGGTGGTGCGGAAGGCGACACGTCGGGACCTCGCCGAGATGCTGGCGGAATTAGCCCGCCAGACCGTGGCCGCTGAGCAGCCCGTGCTGCAAGCGCATGGCCTGTCGATGTGGGCCTACATCGTTCTCAGCGTCCTCGATCACTCACCGATCCGGACTCAGGCAGCACTCGCCGAGGCGATCGGCGCCGACAAGACCCGCATCATCCCCACGCTCGATGAGTTGCAGCGGCATGGCTACATCGAGCGGATGCCCGACCCCGACGACCGCCGCGCGCGCCTCCTCGCGATCACCGAATCGGGCCGCTCGATCAAGGACGCGGTGCAGGTGGATATCCAGCGCGGCGAGGAGCGCTGGCTCGGGCAGCTTTCCGCGACCGAGCGCGACGTGTTCCTGCGAGCGCTGAACCAACTCAGCGTCCGCGGTGCCGATTAGGCTGCCGAAGTGTGAATGACGGCCGGCCCGACGTGAATGCGCTCGCGCGTGCGGCGGCGCAGTTCATTGCCGATCGCACCGGTATCACCGACCACGATGTGGCGATCGTGCTGGGGTCGGGCTGGGCACCGGCCGTCTCCGCGCTGGGCCAGCCGACGGCGACCCTGCCGATGGCTGACGTGCCGGGATTCAATGCGCCATCGGCGGCCGGCCACACCGGCCAGGTGCTATCGGTGGGCATCGGCGGGCACCGCGTACTGGTGCTGGCCGGCCGCGTGCACGCTTACGAAGGCCATGACCTGTTGCACGTCGTCCACCCAGTGCGCACCGCGTGCGCGGCCGGTGCCAACGTCGTAGTGCTGACCAATGCCGCCGGCGCGGTGTGCGAAGACTTCACGGTCGGCCAGCCGGTGTTGATCAGCGATCACCTGAACCTGACCGCTCGATCGCCGCTGGTCGGAGCCGAGTTCGTCGACATGGTCGACGCCTACGCCGCACGACTGCGAGCGGTGGCGCACGAGGTCGACCCGGCACTGGCCGAAGGCGTGTACGCCGGGCTGCCCGGGCCGCACTTCGAGACGCCGGCCGAGATCCGGATGTTGCGCGCGCTGGGCGCCGACCTGGTCGGCATGTCCACCGTCCACGAGACGATCGCGGCCCGCGCCGCCGGCGCCGAGGTGCTCGGGGTCTCGCTGGTCACCAACATGGCCGCCGGGATCACCGGCGAGCCGCTCAGCCATGTCGAGGTGCTCGAGACCGGTGCCGCGTCGGCGGCCCGGATGGGTGCGCTGCTGGCCGACGTGGTCGCACGGCTGTAGCGGCGCCATGAGGCCGGAGGACTGGATAGCGCATGACCCCGACCCGGTGACGGCCGCCGAACTCAGCGGCTGCGATGCCGCAGAGTTGACGGCGCGGTTCGCCCGCCCACTGTCATTCGGCACCGCCGGGTTGCGTGGCCCGGTTCGCGGCGGCCCGGATGCGATGAACCTCGCCGTGGTGCTGCGCGCCAGTTGGGCGGTGGCCACAGTGCTCACCGGCCGCGGGCTGACCGGCTCGAGGGTGATCGTGGGTCACGACGCACGGCACGGATCGACCGCGTTCGCCGCCGCGACCGCTGAAGTGTTTGCCGCCGAGGGGTTTTCGGTGACTTTGCTGCCACACCCAGTACCTACCCCGGTGCTCGCGTTCGCGGTCCGGCACACTGGTGCGGCGGCCGGCATCCAGATCACGGCGTCACACAATCCGCCCGCCGACAATGGCTACAAGGTGTACGTGGACGGCGGAATCCAGATCGTCTCCCCCACCGACCGCGAGATCGAAACCGCCATCGCCGCAGCACCGTTCGCCGACGAGATCGCCAGATCCGCGGTCGCCCCCGCCGATTCCGCACTGGTGCAGTGTTACATCGAGCGGGCCGCCCGGGTACGGCGATCGTCGTCGCGTCCGGTCCGAGTGGCCCTGACCCCGCTGCACGGCGTGGGCGGCGAGGTCGCCGTCGAAACGCTGCGGCGCGCCGGCTTCACCGATGTGCACACCGTTGCCGCGCAATTCACCCCTGACCCCGACTTCCCCACCGTTGCATTCCCCAACCCGGAAGAACCGGGCGCCACTGATGCACTGCTGACGTTAGCCGCCGAGACCGGCGCGGATGTGGCCATCGCCCTTGACCCTGACGCGGACCGATGTGCCGTTGGTGTACCGACGCCGGTTGGTTGGCGGATGCTGTCCGGCGACGAAACCGGTTGGCTGCTTGGCGATTACATTCTCTCGCACATCGAGACGTCGCAACGCTCGGCCAGCGTGGTGGCCAGCACAGTGGTGTCGTCGCGGATGCTGTCGGCGATCGCCGCACACTGGGGCGCCCGCCACGTCGAGACCCTGACCGGTTTCAAATGGCTGGCCCGCGCCGATGCCGACCTGCCTGGCAGCACGCTGGTGTACGCCTATGAGGAAGCTATTGGACACTGCGTCGACCCGGCCGCGGTGCGGGACAAGGACGGCATCAGCGCCGCGGTGTTGGTCTGCGATCTGGTCGCGACACTCAGGAGCTCACGCCGGTCGCTACTCGATGCGCTGGACGACCTCGCCCGCCGCTTCGGGGTGCACACCGGCGCCGCGGTATCGCGTCCGGTCTCCGATGCCGGCGAGGCCGCCGCGCTGATGAGCCGACTCCGGGCCGCGCCGCCCGCTCAGCTTGCCGGATTCGACATCACGACAACGGATCTGATCCCGCAGACCGACGCGCTGATCTTCGTCGGCGGCGACGCCGACACGACGTTCCGGGTCGTGGTGCGGCCGTCGGGCACCGAGCCGAAGGTCAAGTTCTACATCGAGGTCCGGTCGAACGACCGCAACCGTGCCACTGCGCTGTGCGACGAACTCGCCGCCGCGGTGAGCCAGTTGTAGGGCGGCGCAATCAGCGAGGTCCGAATTGGCGGTCGCCCGCGTCGCCGAGGCCCGGAACGATGTACGCGTCGCCATTGAGGCCCTCATCGATCGCCGCTGTGAACAGGCGCGCACGCGAAGCCGCTTTCTCCAGCGCCGCAACACCTTCCGGGGCCGCCACCACACACAGCACGGTGATGTCGTCGGCGCCGCGGCGTTGCAACAGGCCGATGGCGTGCGTCATCGAGCCCCCGGTAGCCAGCATCGGGTCGAGCACCATCACCGGGCGGCCGCGCAGATCTTCGGGCAGCGACTCCAAATATGGTGTGGGCCGGGCAGTTTCCTCGTTGCGGGCGACGCCGATAAAGCCCACCTGCGCGTCCGGTAGAAGCGTGTGCGCCTGCTCGACCATGCCCAGCCCGGCCCGCAGTACCGCCACCAGCAGCGGTGGCGTCACCAGCCGCATGCCGACGGTCTCGGTCAATGGTGTTCGCACGGCGACGTTCTCGCGCGGCGCGTCACGGGTGGCCTCGTAGACCAGCATCAGCGTGAGCTCACCCAACGCGGCACGGAACGTCGCGTTGTCAGTGTTCTGGTCGCGCAGAGTGGTCAGCCGGATTGCGGCCAACGGATGGTCAACGACACGCACGTCCATCAGGCGATCCCACCAGTCTCAGCAGTCCCTCGGCAAGGGGATAGTGCGTGTATCGAATCGTGACCACATGCGATATCACCAGCGCTCAATCCAACCGTGATATCACATACGGTGCGTTTCCCAGAAGTAGTGCATGCCCGGTTGCTGGTACGGATGTGGCGTCAGTGCCTTACGCGCCGAAGAAGTTGAAGGCGTCGAACCCATATCCCACCAGGTCGATCAGCGGCTGCGCAGAAATCAGCGGCTCGCCGCTGAAAATGACATCTGGCGCCAGGGACGGCATGGTCGCCGACAAGGCGGTCAACTCGGTGAGCAGAGATACATCGAGCTGGTTCAGCGAGTCGTAGCCCGACAGCAGCGAGTCGACGAACGACGTCGGCAGCGGCGACTGCCCCGCATCCGCCAGCAGATCGTTGATCGGGCCGACGAGCGTCTGCACCCCGGCGTATTCCAGACCGGCCAGCATCTGCAGCGGATCCATCTGGGGAGCAAAGCCTGAACCAACGGACTCGACGAGTTGGCCGGTCGCATCGACGGTCCAAGGACCGGAGACACCGATCGGGTCGACACCGTCGACCGGGATGCCGGCGCCCGGATCACCCGGGTTGCCGTAGCCCCAGTCGTCGAACAAGGTCGCATACGGACTGAAGCTGTCGTAGAAGAAGTGCCCGACCGGCCCGCCGTCGTACATGAACGCCAGCGTCGGCAGCGGCGCGGGGATCGCATAGAAGTTGGTGTCACCGATCTTGCCCAGGTCGATGATGTTTCCGGTGTCCAGGTTCACGCCGGGGGTCGGGTCCGGGTAAAAACCGTGCACCGTCTCGATCCCGATCAGCGCGTTGAGGTCGGCGAACAGGTTGCTGGGGTCCTCCGGGAAGTCGGCAAAGCCGTCGTACTCACCCATGTAGATGTCGGTCGCAATGCCGGTGGTCGGTGTTGTTCCGAGGTCCAGCGGAATATCGAGGAACGGAACGTGTTGCGGCACGGGGTCCAGGCTGAATTGGCCGACGCCGGCCGGGAACTGGAAGCGTTCCAGGATGCCGCCGATCGGGCTGTTCGGGTCGCCGAGCAGCGTCACGTGCAGGTCGTCCAGGTTCACGCCGGCCGGCGTGTTGTTGATCAGGTCGTTCATCTCGACGGTGGTGAGGGCCGCGCTCTGCGAGTAGCCGAGCACCGACACGTTGTCGCCGGCCTGCAGCGCGGGGACGATCACGTTGTTGAGGTCGCCGACGCCGGCGTTCACCGAGTCGCCAAAACCCAGGTCCGGCTGGCTACCCGAGCAGACGATCGGGCAGAACTGTTCCGGTGTGGTCAGGGCTTGGTAGTCGTAGCCGCCAGGGAGGTACAGCTGCTCGACGCTGTTGAGGTAGTCCTGGTCGGGTGTCGGGGTTCCCGTGCCGCCCATGATCCAGCCGAGATTTTCGCCGGCGACCAACGACACCTCGGCCATCAACGCCCGCACGCCGGACTGAAAAGCCGGCGTCAGGGTCATTGCCGTGGCGCACGCAGCCGCCGCGACAACGGCCCCCAGCGACTGAGTCCGCGCAACCGTCATCGAAAAACCTTCCATGCTCGCGGACGGCACCCCCGACCCTGCGTGGCTGAAGCGTAATGCAACACGGCGAATTCACAGTTATTTTTCATTGAACCGCCAGCCGACACGTGTAGTGCGGTGCCGACGGTTGCGGCGGAACCGCTCATATACTGCGACCATGCAACGCCGATCTGGGCGCAGTGGCAGGCGAAATCCGCTGGTCAGCCTCTTCGGCGCGCTGACTGTCGCGACCGCCCTGATGTTGTGGCCAGTCCCTGTTCAACAGCCGTTTGACAGGCCGATCGACATGACAGCGGCGGCGGTTCCGACCCCCGCTCACATCGTCATCGTGGTCGAGGAGAACCGCTCGCAGTCCAACATCATCGGCAACAAGGCGGCACTCTTCATCAACCAGCTGGCCGCCAACGGCGCGATGATGTCGCAATCCTTCGCCGAGCTGCATCCCAGCGAACCCAATTACTACGCGTTGTTCGCCGGGAACACCCTGGTGAAGGAAAACGTCTGCCCGGTCAATGCGGGCAACGCACCCAACCTCGGCTCACAACTTCTCGGGGCCGGCTACACCTTCGCCGGCTTCGCGGAGAGCCTGCCCGCGCCGGGTTCGGAAGACTGCCGCGCCGGCAAATATGCGCGCAAGCACGTGCCCTGGGCCAGCTTCACCAATATCCCCGGCTCGCGGTCTCTTCCGTTCTCGGCATTTCCGGCCCCGGCGAACTACGCCGGCCTGCCGACCGTCTCGATGGTCATCCCCAACCTCGACAACGACATGCACGATGGCTCGATCGCGCAGGGCGACCAGTGGCTCTATCAGAACCTGTCGCAGTACGCCTCGTGGGCGCGGACCAACAACAGCCTGCTGATCCTGACGTGGGACGAGGACGACAACACCTCGCGCAATCAGATTCCGACGGTGCTCTACGGCGCAGGAGTCCGGCCGGGCAGCTACGACGAGCCGATCAGCCACTACAACGTGCTGTCCACCATCGAGCAGATGTACGGGCTGCCCAAGCTCGGCCTCGCGACGCGAGCGCCCGCAATCACCGACATCTGGGGTGCCTGACCCGATCCGGCGAGGGGTCGTCGCTATTGTGAGCCGCATGGCTGCTGACCTCGTGCCTATCCGCTTGAGCCTGACCGACGGCGATCGCTACACGGTGTGGGCACCCCGCTGGCGCGACTCCGGGGACGAGTGGGAGGCGTTTCTGGGCAAGGACGAAGACCTCTACACCTTCGAGACGGCGGCTGACCTCGTCGCGTTCGTACGCACCAATTCCGACAACGACCTGGTCGACCACCCGGCGTGGCAAGAGCTGACCGAGGCCAACGCCCACAAGCTGGACCCCGCCGACGACAAGCACTTCGACCTGGTCGCGGTCGAGGAACTGGTGTCGGACAAGCCGACTGCCGAGTCACTCGCCACGCTGGCCAACGCGTTGACGATCGTCTCGTCGATCGGGTCGGTGTGTGAACTGCCGGCAGTGATGAAGTTTTTCAACGGCAACCCGACGTTGGGCACGCTGAGCGGCGGTATCGACCACTTCAGCGGGAAGGCCGGGCTCAAGCGCTGGCACGCCATCGCCGACGTCGTCGGGCGCGGTTGGGATGACGTGCTCAAGGCCGTCGACGCGATCGTCAGCATCCCCGACGTGGACAGCGCGGTGTCGAAGGCCGCCGAGGCCGAGTTGGCCGAACCGTTCGAAGAGGCCGAACCTGTCGACGAGGATGGGCTCGAGACCGAGCTCGGAGACCACCGACGAGCCCGAACCCGATACCGCGGTCGACGAGGATGCCGGGATCGACCGCACGGCCGGCGACGAGGTGGTGCTGGGCGCCGACGAGGACTTCTGGACGAAGGTCGGCATCGACCCGATCCGGATCATGACCGGCGCAAACACGTTCTACACCTTGCGCTGTTACTTCGATGATCGCCCGATCTTCTTGGGCCGCAACGGGAGAATCAGCGTGTTCAGCTCGGAGCGCGCGCTGGCCCGCTACCTCGCCGACGAGCACGACCACGATCTGTCCGACCTGAGCACCTATGACGACATCCGCACGGCGGCCACTGACGGCTCGCTGCACGTCGACATCACCGACGACAACGTTTACGTGCTGAGCGGGCTGGCCGACGACTTCGCCGGCGGGCCGGAGGCGGTGGACCACGAGCAACTCGATCTGGCCGTCGAGTTCCTGCGTGATCTCGGGGAGTACTCCGAGGACACCACCATCGACAAGGCGCTCGACCTCGGTCAGCCGCTGGGCAAGCTGGTCGGTTATGTCCTCGAGCCCGACTCGACCAGTAAACCGGCGGGCCCGTACGCCGACGCGGTCCAGGCATGGGAAGAGCTCGAGCAGTTTGTGGACACGCGCTTACGGCGCGAATAGCCCATCACGAGCCGGGGAAGTTCACGTCCTTGGTCACGGCTTTCCATTCCTCGATGGACGACGACATCGCGGTGATCTTGTCGCGCATCGCCTTCAAGACATCGCGGCCCAACAGCAGCCGCAATGGGGGGTCGTCGAGTTCGGTCACCATCAGCACCGCCTCGGCAACCTTTTTGGGGTCGCCCGGCAGGTGGTCGGCGAACTGTTTGATCAGGTCCTTGCGGGCCGCCACGTCGGTATATGCCGCGATCGGAGTGGCCGACTCCTTCATCGAGCGCGTCGCCCAGTCGGTGCGAAAAGCACCCGGCTCGATGGCGGTGACTTTGATGCCCAGCGGTCGCACCTCGGTGGCCAGCGCTTCGGTCACCGCCTCGAGCGCGAACTTGGTCGACGAGTAGTACGCGTTGGGCGGGTTGGCCACCAGGCCGGTCATCGAGGAGATGTTCACGATATGGCCCGAGCCCCGCGCCCGCATGGCCGGCAGCACCGCCTTGATCATGTTCACCGCGCCGAAGTAGTTGACGTCGAAGAGCTTTCGGACCTCGGCGTCCTCGCCTTCTTCGACCGCCGACAGATAGCCGTGCCCGGCGTTGTTGACCAGGACGTCGACGCCGCCGAACGCGTTCTCGGCCGCCGACACCGCGTCCGCGATCTGGTCGGCGTCGGTGACATCGAGTGCGACCGCCAGTGCGCGGTCACCGAACTCATCAGCGAGGTCCTGCACCGCCTCGGACCGTCGCGCGGTGACCACCGCGCTGTGGCCGGCCGCCAAGACCTCGCGTGCGATCTCGCGCCCGAATCCGGTCGAGCATCCGGTGATCAGCCAGCGCGTCATCTCAGGCCGTCCCTTCCGGTAGCCGCCGCAGATAGGCCGCGCGGCGACCGGCGAGTTCGGCTTTGCGCTGCTCGGGAGTCACCCGAGGCAAGTCCGGCACTTCGCTGTCGAGCCGGTCCAGCTTGACGACCCTGCCGTGGGCGCCCAGGTCTTCCCGGGGACCGGCCTCGCCGAACTCGGCCATCCGCAGCGTCAGGATGGCTTCGTGTAGCCCGTCGGAGTCGATCCAGTTGACCACTCCGGGATCGCTCGGCGAGATGACGTAGGTATAGCTGCCATCGCCGTTGGCGACCGACTGCGCCTTGTTGAGACTGCCAGTGCTGTCGACGATGCCCAGCGTGGTCCCCCAGATGTTGCTCAGCGGCACGGTGAAGTATTCGGCGCCGCCGTCGCTGACGTCGACCACGAAGGCCTCGTCCGGCGCGAGTTCGAAGCGGCCCATGACGTAGACCTGGTTGCGCATCGCACCGACCTTGTCGGCCGACCACGCAAGGTTGAACTGGTTGGCTGGCATCTTGTAGACGCCATGGCTGAGCTTGCCGGTGAAATTGGCGAAGTACTCCATCATCGCCGCCGTCGCGTCGGCCTGCTCTTCCAACGTACGAGGCGGGCGCAATGTGGATGCGGGTGATCCACCGAGCCGTTGCACCTCAAAGTAATTGGGGTCGTCGCGGCTCCAGTCCAGCAGTACGTCGCGGATGTAGAACTCGTGTGCCGCGGAGGTGGTCTGCACGTGGTTGGGCCGCCCGTTGGCGCCATCGGCGTCGACGGTGATGGTGAAGCTGCCGTCGGAGTCCACCTCCATGGTGCGGCCGTTGAGCACGTCCACGGTTCCCATGTGCTCGTCCCACAGGGTGAAGTAGTTCTCGGTCATCCGGTGCTCGCCGACCCGGCCGTGAATCTCGTAGCGTTCGTCTCCCGATATCGGGATGACCCGATACACACTGTCGGGATTGTCGATGCCCCAACGTGATCCAGGGATTCGATGGCCCTCCACGGGATGCGCCAGCCGCGTGATGCAACTGACCTTGGGCCGCAGCTTGTCCTGGTTCGACGACCATATCGCCGCCGAGAACATCACCTCGGCGAACGCGTCCTCGAACCGTTCACGCATCGCCGGCGTCGCTTTCGCCCGTCCCAGCCAGGTCTGCGCCACGGATTGATACGCGGCTTTGACGACCGGGTGCTCGATCAGCTCGAGCGCCGCCACTTCCTGCTCGTGCTGCGCCGCGGTCGCCACGGGGTCTGATGCCATGAGCTCTCCTCACTTCCCGACATACTGTTCAAAACGCTTGTTGTACTGGGTGAACCGCTCATCGACCTGCTCCGGCCGCAGGCCGTAATCCGCCAGGCCGTACGGCGGGCGTGCCGTTTCGCGGGGCCGTTCTTTGAGCCAACGTCGCATGGCTGTTTCGGCCTCGACGGTAAGCGGCAGCCCGATGGCGTCGTAGACCCGGGTCACTTGGCCGATCGGATCGGCAACCGCGTCATCGAAGGCGATGTCGGTGACCCGATCCGCCGCTCCGCCAATTTCGGAAGTCCATGTGTCACGTGTCGCCATCGCGCGGTCGTTGGTCCAGCCCATCCGCTGCAACCACTGCGCGCCCACCCGGTCGACGTCGACGGTGTCGGCATGCATCGCGTGCAGCGTCGCGTTCAGGCTGGCCCCCGACGCGATCGTGGCGCGCGGGTCACGGTGCATATGCACGATGTGCAGGTCGCCGAACTGTGCCCGCAGTTGGCCGAGATAGCCGAGATGGGCCGGCGACTTGAGCACCCAACGCGTGAGCGGCGCGTCCCGCCCCGGATCGCTTTGCCGCTTCTGCCACTGCAGGAACTGCAGCATGCGGTGCAGATAGCTGTAGGCAGGCGTGAAATCCTGTGCGTCGAGCCAGGATCGGTAGTTCGGGAGGTGCGCGCCGGATTCCGGGACGTGCGACAAGAACGCGTCGGCCAGAAAGACGATCTCCTCTTCGGCCTCCCGCGCATACATCGGATGAATGGCGAACAGGTCGGGCGCCAACTCGCGGGACTTGGCTTCGCGACCTTCGGCGACGGCGATGCGCGGATCGACGCCAACGAACGAGTAGTCCAGCCGAGGCGCCGCTTCGACGACTTCCCAGCCGTAAGCGCACTGGAAGCGCGGATCGGCAGCCAGGAGTCGCTGCAGCAGCGTGGTGCCGCTGCGCATCATCCCGACCACCACGACCGGCGCAACCACGCGCTCCTCGAGAATCTCCGGGTGCCGGCGGATCCACTCCTGCGCGCGCAGTCGCATCCGCAGGCTGTGCACGATGCCCGCTCGCAGGATGAGCACGCCGATGTCGTTGAGGTCGGCGGTCGCGTAGTCGGCCAACAGCACCTCCAGCGGATGCTCGAATTCCGCTGGGCCCCAATCGCTCAGCGATTCCTTGCGCTGGGCGTCGGCGAGTATTGCGGCGCAGGTCGAAAGCCTGCGCGTTTCGCACGCGATCAGAACTTCAGATGCTGGCTGACATCGCCGACCTGGTCGACGAACATGATGCGGCTGTCGAACCACCACACGCCGTCCAAGCGGTGGAAGGTGTCTTTATAGTGGCCGGTCACGATCACCTGCAGCGGGAAGTCCGGCGTGGCCTGGGTGACGCAGTAGTAGGACCTGCTGCGCGCGGTGCCCTCGGCCTCGTCGATCCAGAGCTGCACGTTGCTGGTGTTGTGCCTGGTCTTCGGGGTGCCGTCGTCGTAGATCCGGGTGGCCATCTCGTACATCTTCCGCACGCCGGCGGCTCCCTCGAACACCGTCTCCGGTGGTCCGTTTTCGACTCCGCAGATGCGCCCGTGCGCGAACAGCTCGGCCACGCCGTCCAAGTCGCCAGCGTCGAGGATCTCGGCATAGTGGTAGATCAGGTTGGTGATTTCCCGTCCGCTGTCGCTCACCCGGAAATCCTGGCAGAACCGCACCAAGTCTCGACCGTTTTGCGTCGAATCGGGAGGTACGTTTCCTCCCATGGGCGAACTAGACAACTCCGTCGCGGTCATCACCGGCGCGGCTCGCGGCCAGGGCCGCAGCCATGCTGTCGCACTGGCCGAGCAGGGGGCCGACATCATCGCCGTCGACATCTGCACCGATGTCGAGACGATTCCCTATCCGTTGGCCACCAAATCCGATCTCGAGAAGACCGTGGATCTTGTCGAAGCCGCGGGGCGCCGGGTGGTGCCGGTGATCGCCGACGTCCGCGACCTCGACGAGTTGGAGGCCGGAGTGCAGTCGGGAATCAGCGACCTCGGCGAGGTCGACATCGTGATCGCCAACGCCGGAGTCGTGGCCATCGGCGACACCCAGACTCGTGCCGAACCGCTCTTCGACACGATCGTCGACACCAACCTCAAGGGCGTGTGGCACACGTTGCTGGCGACGGTGCCCTCGATCATTCGCAAAGGCAGAGGCGGGTCGATCGTTCTGGTCAGCTCGTCGCAAGGCCTGATCGGCCGCGGCGGTGACGGCAGCACCGCGATGTTCGCCTACGCCGCATCCAAACACGGAGTGGTCGGGCTGATGCGGTCGGCGGCAAACGCGTACGCGCCGCACAAGATTCGGGTCAACTCCGTACATCCCAGCGGTGTTGCGACGCCGATGATCCTCAACGACTTCGTGATCAACCGGATGCTGGAGAATCCCAACCCGGCCGTCTCGCAGATGCTGCTGCCCGACGTACCGTTGGTCGAGCCACAGGATGTCACCGAGGCGGTGCTGTGGCTGGTCAGCCCGAGGGCGCGCTACGTGACCGGCATAACGGTTCCCGTCGACGCCGGCCACGTCGTCATGTAGCCGTCGGGCGACGATGCAGAGCGCGCAGCGCGATGAGGAGGAGCCCGGCAATGAGAACTAGCCGATCAGAACCGCGTAACGCGGCTTGATCACCTCGTCGATGATCGCCAGCCGCTCGTCGAATGGGATGAACGCGGACTTCATCGCGTTGACCGTGAACCGCAAGAGGTCGCTCCACCCGTAGCCGAAAGCGTCGACGAGAAGCGCCATCTCGCGAGTCATCGTCGTGTCACTCATCAGCCGGTTGTCGGTGTTGACGGTGACCCGGAAGCGGGTGCGGGCCAGCAGGTCGAACGGATGCTCGGCGATGCTGGCGGCCGCACCGGTCTGCACATTGGAGCTCGGACACATCTCCAGCGGAATCCGCTTGTCCCGCAGGATGGATGCGAGCCGCCCGAGCCGCACCTCGCCGTCGCCTGCGACGTCGATGTCGTCGACGATGCGCACGCCGTGGCCCAACCGATCGGCACCGCAGTAGGAGATCGCCTCCTGAATCGACGGCAGCCCGAACGCCTCTCCCGCATGAATCGTGAAGCGGGCGTTGTTGTTTCGCATGTACTCGAAAGCATCCAGATGGCGGGTCGGCGGGTAGCCGGCCTCCGCACCGGCGATGTCGAACCCGACCACGCCCTTGTCCCGAAACCGGATCGCCAGCTCGGCGATCTCCCGCGACACCGCGGCGTGCCGCATCGCGGTGACCAGACAACGCACAACGATGGGATGCCCGGCCGCGGCCGCCGCCTTCTCTCCGTCGGCGAATCCCGCCAGCACGGCGTCGACCACCGCGTCGAACGACAAGCCCCCGTTGATATGCAGCTCCGGGGCAAATCGCACCTCGGCGTAGACCACCGAGTCCGCGGACAGGTCTTCTACGCATTCGTAGGCAACGCGGTGCAGCGACTCCGGCGTCTGCATCACCGCGACCGTGTGCGAGAACGGTTCGAGGTAGCGCTCCAGCGAGCCGCTGTGCGACGCGGTCCGAAACCACTGGGCAAGTGAGTCGACGTCGGTCGCGGGCAGGCCGTCGTAGCCGATCTGACCGGCGATATCGAGCACCGTCGCCGGGCGCAGGCCGCCGTCGAGATGATCGTGCAGCAGCGCCTTCGGCGCCCGCGCGATCGTTTGCAGGTTCAGCGGCGTCGTCATGGCGTGATCCGATCGATGATCAAGGGCCGCTCCGCTGGGGGCGAATCGCCGACTTTGAAGCCCGCATCCAATTCGGCCAGCGCACTCGGAAACCGGTCCGGGGTGTCGGTGTAGAGGGTGAACAACGTGTCACCGGCCGCCACCGGGCTCCCTGAGCGGCGATGGATCTGGATTCCGGCGCCGGCCTGGACCTGTTCGCCCGGACGGGATCTGCCCGCTCCGAGCCGCCACACCGCCAGCCCCACCGCCATTGCGTCGATGTCACCCATTGTGCCGTTCCGGTTGCTGGTGACGGTTTCGGAGTACTTACCAACCGGCAACGGTACGGACAAGTCTCCGCCCTGCGCGGCGATCAACGCCCGGAACCGGTCCATCGCCGTCCCGTCCCGCAACGTCTGCTCGGGGTCGCGCCGGTCGATGCCCGCGATGTCGAGCATCTCGCGAGCCAGACCCAGGGTGAGGCCCACCACGTCCGGCGGACCGCCGCCCGCCAACACCTCCAGCGCTTCGGCGACTTCGAGCGCGTTGCCGACCGCCGCCCCCAGCGGGCGATTCATGTCGGTCAGCACCGCACAGGTCGGCAGCCCGTGTTCGGCGCCCAGCGCGACCATGGTTTCGGACAAGTCGCGGCATCGCGCTTCCGAGCGCATCAGCGCGCCGGAGCCAACCTTGACGTCGAGCACCAAGGCGCCGGTCCCCTCGGCGATCTTCTTGCTCATCACCGAGCTGGCGATCAGCGGCAGCGATTCGACCGTGGCGGTGATGTCGCGCAGCGCATACAGTTTCGCGTCGGCAGGCGCCAGCTGCCCGGCCGCGAAGATGGCTGCACCGACATCGCAAAGCTGTTGACGCACTTGATTATTGGTCAAAGATCCGGTGAAACCCGCGATCGACTCCAGCTTGTCCAGAGTGCCACCAGTGTGGCCGAGCCCGCGGCCCGACGCCTGTGGCACAACGCCTCCACACGCGGCGATCACCGACACCAGCGGCAGGGTGATCTTGTCGCCCACCCCGCCGGTCGAATGTTTGTCGACGGTGCGGACCGGGCGGCCGTCGCGTCGCAAGTCGGTGAAGTCCAACCGGTCGCCTGAGGCCACCATGGCCGCCGTCCAGCGCGCAGTCTCGCCGTAATCCATGCCGCGCAGGAACACCGCCATCAGCAGCGCCGACATCTGCTCGTCGGCGATCTGGCCGCGGGTGTAGGCGTCGATCACCCAGTCGATCGCGGCGTCAGACAACCGGCCACCGTCGCGTTTGGTGCGGATCACCGTCGGCGCATCGAGGTGACTCATCCGCGACGCTTCGCCGCTCACGGGCGGTCCCGCTGTACGCGGCAAGATCCTGCGGGCCGAAAGCTTCCGGCAGCAGGTCGCCGAGTCGCCGGGGCGCGTCGGGATGATCGATCAGCAGTTCCGGTCCGCCGTGTTCCAGCAACACCTGACGGCAACGGCCACACGGCATCAGCGGCGCTCCCCTGCCGTCGACGCAGGCCAGTGCGAGCAATCGGCCACCGCCGGTCGAATGCAGCGCACACACCACCGCGCACTCCGCGCAGAGACCTAGGCCATATGAGACATTTTCCACATTGCAGCCGATGATGATCCGGCCATCGTCGACCAGCGCAGCGGCGCCCACCGGGAATCCGGAATAGGGCGCATACGCCCCACTCGCTACATGAATTGCCCTGTCGCGCAGCAACTTCCAGTCGATCGCGTCAGCCACGGTCCCGATTCCACGCGTCATTGCAATGCATCCGAACTACCCCGTCCCCTGTTGGCTAATTCACATGACCAGCCTAGATTCTGCGCGTTCAAAAGCGTCGCTGGACACGAAGCGCGTCATTCGGCCGCAAGAATGGCTGGCGAGCACGCGATTGGGGCTAAATTGAAATGCCCGCTGTGATTGTTAGGGAGGCGTCGATGACGACGACATCCGCGAATCCGGCCACGCCGGAGGGGTCATCGCGAATACGGCGTCTGCGGCGCACCCTCTATCGCGGCGATCCGGGAATGTGGTCCTGGGTGCTGCATCGGATCACCGGCGCCACCGTCTTCTTCTTCCTGTTCATCCACGTGCTGGACACCGCCCTGGTCCGGATCAGCCCGCAGGCGTACGACGAGGTCATCTCGACCTACAAAACACCGATCGTGGGCTTGATGGAGCTCGGGCTGGTCGCCGCGGTGCTCTATCACGCGCTCAACGGCATCCGCGTCATCCTGATCGACTTCTGGGGTCAGGGACCCCGCTATCAACGGCAGATGCTGTGGACGATCGGCATCGTCTGGGTGCTGGTGGTCGTGCCCGCCGCGGTGGTGGTTGCCATGCACATGATCGGACATCTCCGATGAGCTCACCTTCTCGGCAAGTACGGTCGCAAAATTGGGTCGCGGCGGGGTCGCGCCGGTCCGGCAGCGCAGCCACGACCGTCCGGCCAGCCTGGACAATCCGCGGTCCCCGCGCCGGCGCGGCGGGATGCCGAACTTCGAGAAATACGCCTGGCTGTTCATGCGGTTCTCCGGCATCGTGCTGGTGTTTTTGGCACTCGGGCATCTGTTCGTGATGCTGATGTGGGAGGACGGCGTCTACCGCATCGACTTCAACTACGTTGCGCAGCGCTGGCACTCGCCGTTCTGGCAGACGTGGGATCTGTTGCTGCTCTGGCTGGCACAGCTGCACGGCGGCAACGGGTTACGCACCATCATCGACGACTACAGCCGCAAGGATTCCACCCGCTTCTGGTTGAACAGTCTGCTGGTGTTGTCGATGACGTTCACGTTGGTGCTCGGGACCTACGTGCTGTTGACGTTCGACCCGAACATTTCCGGCTGAGTTAAGGGATTGGGCAACTGGATGCTTACACCTCCTTCTCCTCATCGCTTCGCTCTGCATCGTCGGAGGCTGACCGATGATTAGCGAACACCGATACGACGTGGTGATCGTCGGTGCCGGCGGCGCGGGAATGCGGGCGGCTGTGGAAGCCGGACCCCGAGTGCGCACAGCGGTTTTGACCAAGCTCTACCCGACGCGCAGCCACACCGGTGCGGCCCAGGGCGGCATGTGCGCGGCGCTGGCCAACGTCGAGGACGACAACTGGGAGTGGCACACCTTCGACACCGTCAAGGGCGGTGACTATCTCGCCGACCAGGACGCGGTCGAGGTGATGTGCAAGGAAGCGATCGACGCGGTGCTGGACCTGGAGAAGATGGGGATGCCGTTCAACCGCACCCCCGAAGGTCGCATCGATCAGCGCCGCTTCGGCGGGCACACCCGCGACCACGGCAAGGCGCCCGTGCGCCGATCCTGTTACGCCGCAGACCGAACCGGCCACATGATCCTGCAGACGCTCTACCAGAACTGCGTCAAGCACGACGTCGAGTTCTTCAACGAGTTCTACGCCCTCGACCTGGTGCTCACCGACACCCCGAACGGCCCGGTGGCCACCGGCGTCGTCGCTTACGAACTGGCCACCGGCGACATTCACGTCTTTCACGCCAAGGCCGTCGTGCTCGCCACCGGCGGCTCGGGCCGGATGTACAAGACCACGTCCAACGCCCACACGTTGACCGGCGACGGCATCGGGATCGTGTTCCGCAAGGGACTTCCGTTGGAGGACATGGAATTTCACCAATTCCACCCCACCGGCCTGGCCGGGCTGGGCATTTTGATCTCCGAGGCGGTGCGCGGCGAGGGCGGCCGGCTGCTCAACGGCGAAGGCGAGCGCTTCATGGAGCGCTATGCGCCGACGATCGTCGACTTGGCGCCCCGCGACATCGTCGCCCGCTCGATGGTGCGCGAAGTGCTGGAGGGCCGCGGGGCCGGTCCGCACAAGGACTACGTGTACATCGACGTCCGCCATCTCGGCGCAGACGTGTTGGCCGCCAAGCTGCCCGACATCACCGAGTTCGCCCGCACCTACCTCGGCGTGGACCCGGTCACGGAGCTGGTTCCGGTCTACCCGACCTGCCACTACGTGATGGGCGGCATCCCGACCACGATCACTGGTCAGGTGCTGCGAGACAACACCAACACCGTGCCGGGGCTGTATGCCGCCGGCGAATGCGCATGCGTATCGGTGCACGGCGCCAACCGGCTGGGCACCAATTCACTGTTGGACATCAACGTCTTTGGCCGTCGCGCCGGAATCGCCGCGGCCGCCTATGCAAAGGGCCACGACTTCGTCGACATGCCGGCGGACCCGGCGACGATGGTGATCGGCTGGGTCGGCGACATCCTCTCCGAACACGGCCATGAACGGGTCGCCGACATTCGCGGCGCGCTGCAGCAGACGATGGACAACAACGCCGCGGTGTTCCGCACCGAGGAAACGCTCAAGCAGGCGCTCACCGACATCCACGCACTCAAGGAGAGGTATTCCCGAATTTCGTGCACGACAAGGGAAAGCGCTTCAACAGCGACCTTCTGGAAGCCATCGAGCTCGGCTTTCTGCTGGAACTGGCCGAGGTCACGGTGGTCGGCGCGTTGAACCGCAAGGAATCTCGCGGCGGCCATGCCCGCGAGGACTACCCCAATCGCGACGACGTCAACTACATGCGCCACACGATGGCCTACAAACAGTGCACAGATCTGCTCAGTGACATCCGGTTGGACTTCAAACCAGTGGTGCAGACCCGTTACGAACCCAAGGAGCGGAAGTACTGATGAGTTCGGACGTGGAGCTGCAGGCCGCCCCGGCCGGTGACCCGCTGACCCCTCCCCTGCCGGCGCCCCCAGAGGGCGCGGTCATGGTGACGCTGCGGATCGCGCGATTCAATCCGGAAAACCCCGAACAGTACGCCGATTCCGGTGGCTGGCAGAGCTTCCGGGTGCCATGCCTGCCGACCGACCGGCTGCTCAACCTGCTGATCTACGTCAAGAGTTACCTGGACGGCACGCTGACCTTCCGCCGGTCCTGCGCGCACGGTGTGTGCGGGTCCGACGCGGTGCGCATCAACGGCAAGAACCGGCTGGCGTGCAAGGTCCTGATGCGCGATCTGCTACCGGCCAAACCAAAAAAGAACCTGACGATCACGATCGAGCCGATCCGCGGACTGCCGGTGGAAAAAGACTTGATCGTCGACATGGAACCGTTTTTCGACGCCTACCGCGCAGTCAAGCCGTACCTGGTCACCAGCGGCAATCCGCCGACGCGGGAACGGATTCAGAGCCAGACCGACCGCGCCCGCTACGACGACACCACCAAGTGCATACTGTGCGCGGCGTGCACCACCAGCTGTCCGGTGTTCTGGAACGAGGGCAGCTACTTCGGCCCTGCGGCCATCGTCAACGCGCATCGGTTCATCTTCGACAGCCGCGACGAAGCTGCCGCCGAGCGCCTCGACATTCTCAACGAGGTCGACGGTGTCTGGCGCTGCCGCACCACGTTCAACTGCACTGACGCCTGCCCGCGCGGCATCGACGTGACCAAGGCGATCCAAGAGGTCAAGCGGGCGTTGATGTTCACCCGCTGAGGGTCCCTCACACCTTTGCGGGCTACATCCGCGGCTCCTGGTCGCCAATGCCGTCCACGAAACCTTGCTCCAGTCGGCGTCCCGCACGCTGCCCACCAATGTGCGCGAGCTGGCGGTGTTCTGGACAGCCCGGACAGTGGGCTGCTCCTGGTGTGTCGACTTCGGGTCGATGCTGCAGCGCCTCGACGGCCTGGATGTAGAGCGGCTCAAGAACATCGAGAACTACGCCACGTCAACACTTTTCACCGACGACGAGCGGGCCGCCATCGCCTACGCCGACGCGATGACCACCGATCCGCATGTGGTCACCGACGAGCAGGTCGCGATCTACGCAACCGCTTCGGCGAGGCCGGCGTGATCGAGCTGACCTATCAGTGGGCGTGGAGAACATGCGCGCACGAATGAACTCGGCGCTGGGCATCACCGAGCAGGGATTCAACTCCGGCGACGCGTGCCGGGTGCCTGTAGAGGTCACTGACGAGACCGCAGTGGAGAGCCGCTGAATTTGTCGGGGTTCGCGATATCCCATAGCGCGCAGACCTTTCCGTCGCGCACTGTCATCGCTGTGATTCGCGGCAGCATCTCGCGGTACCCGCCGGCGGCCGGGCAGCCGGCCGTGTAGACGCCCAGCTCGCCATTGACCAGCGCCAGCCTGGACTCGGCAAACATCGACGGGCCGTAGCGTTCGGCGAGTCCGACCATGAACCGGACAACTTGTCCGCGCCGCGAATAACCGAACCGCCGTGGGCGCCTTGCCGCCCGCGTCGCCGGTCAAGGTCACGTTGGGATGTAGCAGGGCGACCACGGCCTCTAGGTCACCGGCGGCCATGGCGGCCAGCAGCCGGCCGACCACATCGCTGTGTGCGGGATCGGGTTCCGGAGGTGGTTGGGCCGCAACGGCTTTGCGGGCCCTGGACGCGAGCTGGCGAGCGCCGGCCTCTGTGGTGTTTAGCACCTGCGGCCACTTCGGCGAACGGCACGGCGAATCCATCGTGCAGCACGAATGCGACCCGCTGATCGGGCGAAAGACGCTCCAGCACGACCATTGCCGCGAACCGGGCATCCTCGCCGGCCACCACCAGCCAACGGGTCCGCGTCGTCGAGTCCGGTGACCACGGGTTCGGGTAGCCAGTTGCCGACATACGTCTCGCGCCGACGCGCGGCCGACCGCAGCTTGTCCAGTCCGAGCCGGCTCACGACGGTGGTGAGCCAGGCGCCCAGGTCGGCGATCTCAACGCGGTGCCCGCTGCACCGCAGCCAGGCTTCCTGCACGATGTCCTCGGCGTCGGCCACCGTGCCGGTCAGCCGATAGGCGACCGACATGAGATGTGGCCGCAACGCCTCGAATTCGCCGACCTGCTGCGCCGAGGTCATTCGGCGAGCGTGACCGTTCAGCGATCGGACCAGAGTGCTCGAAGCTATTGTGAGCGGGTGCACGTCTTGTCCGTCAATGTGGCACGACCCCGCGTCAACCCCGATCCGCGCGCGCGGTCGAAACTGACCGGCATCGACAAGCTGCCCGTCTCCGAGGCGGTCCTGGTGCGCCCGCCAGGGCGAGGCCAGAGCGATGGCAGTGGCCTGCTCGGCGACACCATCGGCAATCCCAAGCTGCACGGCGGAGCCGACCAGGCGGTCTACGCCTATGCCCGTGAAGACCTCGACCACTGGGAAGCGCAACTCGGTCGCACGCTCGATAACGGAATGTTCGGTGAAAACCTCACCACCGTGGGTATCGATCTGACCCAGACCCGCATCGGTGAACGATGGCGGATCGGCAGCGGAACACTGCTCCTGGAAGTCTCTGCGCCGCGCACCCCCTGCCGGACGTTTGCGTCGTTCCTGGACCAGCCGCGATGGATCAAGACCTTCACCGATGCCGGCACGCCCGGCGCCTATTTTCGTGTCCTGTCCTCCGGTGAGGTCGTTGCCGGTGACAGCATCACGGTCGATTACCGCCCCGACCACGACGTGACCATCGGCCTGGCCTTCCGCGCCCGCATGACCGACCCGGGGCTGGCTCCTGCTCTGTTGGAAGCAGACGCACTCTCTGCCGAGCTGAAAAGCTTTGCGCGACAACGTGCCACATGAGTGACAACCTTTGGCTGCACTTCGCCCGGCAGGGCCCCGACATCACCCCGCCGATCATCACCCGCGGCGACGGCGTGACGATCTTCGACGACGCGGGCAACAGCTACCTGGACGGACTGTCCGGACTGTTCACGGTGCAGGTCGGCCACGGTCGCGCCGAGCTCGCCCAGGCCGCCGCCCGACAAGCCGAGACATTGGCCTTCTTCCCGCTGTGGGGATACGCGACGCCACCCGCGATCGAACTCTCCGAGCGGCTGGCCCGTTACGCTCCGGGCGAGCTCAACCGGGTGTTCTTCACCAGTGGGGGTACGGAGGCCGTCGAGACCGCATGGAAGGTGGCCAAGCAGTATTTCAAGCTGACCGGCAAACCCGGTAAGCACAAGGTCATTTCGCGAGCGGTCGCTTACCACGGCACCACGCAGGGGGCGCTGGCGATCACCGGCCTGCCGAAATACAAGGCGCCCTTCGAGCCGGTGACGCCCGGCGGCTTCCGGGTGCCGAACACCAACTTCTACCGTGCGCCCGAACCGTTCAGCGCCGACGTCAAGGCCTTCGGGCGATGGGCGGCCGACCGCATCGCCGAGGCCATCGAGTTCGAAGGACCCGACACCGTCGCCGCGGTCTTCCTCGAGCCGGTGCAGAATGCGGGCGGCTCCATCCCGCCGCCCCCCGGATATTTCGAACGGGTACGCGAGATCTGCGACCACTACGACGTGCTGCTGGTCTCCGACGAGGTGATCTGCGCGTTCGGCCGCATCGGATCGATGTTCGCCTGCAGCGACTTCGGCTACGTGCCGGACATGATCACCTGCGCCAAGGGGATGACGTCGGGATATTCGCCCCTTGGCGCGATGATCGCCAGCGAGAAGCTGTTCGAGCCGTTCAACGACGGCGAGACGATGTTTCCGCACGGCTACACCTTCGGCGGCCATCCGGTGTCCACGGCGGTCGCACTGGCCAACCTCGACATCTTCGAACGCGAAGGTCTCAACGACCGCGTCAAACAGCAGTCCCCGGCGCTGCGCGCCACTTTGGAAAAGCTGTACGACCTGCCGATCGTCGGCGACGTCCGCGGCGAGGGGTACTTCTTCGGCATCGAATTGGTCAAAGACGCAGCGACCAAGCAGACCTTCGACGCCGACGAGAAGCGCGCGCTGTTGGGCCGGGTGTCGACGGGCCTGTTCGCCGCCGGGTTGTATTGCCGCACAGACGATCGTGGTGATTCCGTCATCCAGCTCGCTCCCCCGCTGATCAGCGGACAGCCCGAGTTCGACACCATCGAAGCCATCGTGCGCAGCGTGCTGACCGAGGAGCTCAAGCAGTTTGACTAAGCCGCGCCGGCGACGATGCAGACTGAAACGATGAGGAGGAGCGGCGCCATCAAACCCAGCTATTGACCCGATCCGCTGGCAGCCACCGCTGTCGCGGCCGCTCCCCGAGCCGAATTTCACTGCGGCACTGCATATCATCGACGTGCCGGGCACCGCCGCCGAGGACGTCGTCGCCGATGCCGACGGCAACATCTTCACCGGTGTCGAGGACGGTCGCATCGTCCGGGTCAGCCCCGATGGCAGTTCCGTGCAGGTGGTCGCCGACACCGGCGGGCGACCGCTGGGCCTGGCGGTCGCCCACGACGGCCGTCTATTGATCTGCGACAGCCACCGCGGACTGTTGCGGTACGACCCGGCCGGCGGGGCGATCGAGACGCTGGTCGCCGAGATCGATGGCCGCCCGCTTACCTTTTGCTCGAATGCTGTCGAATCATCGGACGGGACAATCTTTTTCACCGAGTCGACGAGCCGCTTCTACTACGAGTACTACAAGGGCTCCGTCATCGAGGGGCGCCCGACCGGATCCCTGTTCCGGCGTGATCCCGACGGCACGGTCACCGAGCTGGCCGGCGGGCTCTACTTCGCCAACGGCGTCACGCTGACCGGTGACGAGTCGGCGGTGGTGTTCGCCGAGAGCGCCGCATGCCGGGTGTCGAAGTACTGGCTGACCGGAGAGCAGGCCGGCACCATCACCCCGCTGGCCACCGAGCTGCCTGGCTATCCCGACAACATCTCCACCGGCCTCGACGGCCGGATCTGGGTAGCGCTGGTCTCGGACCGCAACGCGCTCAACGAGTGGCTGGGCCCACGCGCCCCGATCATCCGCAGTGTGATGTGGCGGCTACTGCCCTACCGCTGGCTGCCCGATCCCAAGTCGACGGTGTGGGTCGTCGGGTTCGACCCTGACGACGGGCACGTGGTGGCCCAGTTGCGCACCCAACATGCGGACTTCGGCTTGGCCACCGGCGTGGTGGAAACACCGGGACGGCTATGGCTCGGCCGCATCGCCGGGCCCGGCATTTGTTACCTAGATTTGCAACATCCGTAACACCAGTCACAGCGCGGCTCCCGGGAATCGGGCCGCTGATCGCCTACTCTTCTCCAACGATGGGACTCTTACGCACTGGATCATGCCTGGCTGCGGCCGGTTTCATGCTGAGCACCCCCGCGCTGCTCGGCATGCCGGCCGCGTTCGCCGAGCCCGGCCCGGACCCGGCACAGTGCACGACCTGTGCCCTTACAAAGTCGCGACACCGGCGGCCGTGGACTCGTCGGAAGTCCCGCAGGCCGGCGAGCCACCGTTGCCGCTGCCGGTGCCGCCGTCGCCGATCGGCGGTAACGCGCTGAGTGGCTGCGGCGTAGTCGCCGCCCCTGGCACCCCACCGGTGCCCGGCGACATCTCGGCCGAAGCATGGGTGGTGGCCGACCTGGACAGCGGCGCCGTCGTCGCCGCGCGCGACCCGCACGGGCGGCACCGTCCGGCCAGCATCATCAAGGTGCTCGTGGCAATGGCATCGATGCGCGAGCTCAACCTCAACAAGACCGTCGACGGCACGCCTGAGGATGCCGCCGCGGAGGGCACCCGGGTCGGCGTTGCCCCGGGTGGCACCTACACCGTGAATCAGTTGCTGCACGGCCTGCTGATGCACTCCGGCAACGACGCCGCGCACTCGCTGGCCATGCAACTGGGCGGCATGCCGACCACGGTGGACAAGATCAACGCGCTGGCGACCAAACTCGGCGGCAAAGACACTCGCGCCGCGACACCGTCGGGTCTGGACGGCCCGGGCATGAGCACGTCGGCCTACGACATCGGGTTGTTCTATCGGTATGCCTGGGAGAACTCGACTTTCGCCGACATCGTGCACACCGAGAAGTTCGACTTCCCCGGACACGCCGACAGCCCCGGCTACGAGCTGGAGAACGACAACCAGCTGCTCTACCACTACCCCGGCGCGCTCGGCGGCAAGACCGGCTACACAGACGACGCCGGCCAGACGTTCGTCGGCGCCGCGAACCGGGACGGACGCCGGCTGATGGCGGTGATGCTGCACGGAACCCGGCTGCCGATCCCGCCATGGCAGCAAGCCGCGCACTTGCTGGATTACGGTTTTGCGACCGCGCCGGGAACCCGGGTGGGGACCCTGATCGAACCCGACCCGTCGCTACTCACCTCGTCCGGCAAAACCGCGCCCGGCGACAACGGCGGGCCCGCCGCGAATGCGGCCGCGCTGATACCCAGCGTCGACGCATTGCCGGTTAGGGTCGGGGTCGCGGTGATCGGTACGGTCGTCGTGTTCGGCTTGATTATGGTGGCGCGCTCGATGAACCGACGGCCGCAGCACTAAGCAGCGGCACAGGAAGACCGGGGGCGGCCCACTCCGGAGGGGAGCTTGTGAGCCGCATCGGCGAGTCACTGCGAACACGACGGCGATTGCTGATCGCCGTTACCGCAGCGACCCTGGGCATCATCTGCGGCTACGACTTGTCCAACATCGCCGGTGCACTGATGTTCATCACCAACGATTTCAGTCTGACGGTCCGCAAGCAGGAACTGCTGACGACGATGGTGGTGATCGGAGAGATATGCGGAGCGTTGAGCGGCGGATTCCTCGCCAACGCGATCGGACGCAAGCGATCGATGATGCTGGTGGCGGGTGGCTACGCGGTGTTCTCGCTGTTGGGCGCCGCAGCGGTGTCCATGCCTTGGCTGATGGCGGCGCGGATGTTGCTCGGCATGACGATCGGGTTGTCTGCCACCGTAACCCCGGTCTACATCGCTGAATCGGCGCCGGCCCGGCTCCGGGGCTCGCTGCTGGTCACGTACCAGGTGGCGACGATCATCGGGATCATCGGCGGCTATCTTTCCGCGTTTGCGCTGGCTGAATCCGGTAGCTGGCGGTGGATGCTCGGGCTGGCCGCGGTCCCGGCGCTGCTGGTGCTGCCACTGCTCGCCACCATGCCGGACACCGCTCGCTGGTATCTGTTCAAAAACCGGGTGGACGACGCCCGCAAGGCGCTGCTGCGGGTGGAACCGAACCGCGACGTCGAGCAGGAATTAGCCGAGATCGCCGAGGCGATGCGCGAAGAACGGGGCGGATCGTTCATCGAGATGCTGCGCCTGCCCTACCTGCGCGCCACCGCATTCGTCGTCGGGCTGGGATTCTTTGCCGAACTCAGTGGCATCAACGGGATCATCTACTACAGCCCACTGCTGTTCGAGGCCATGGGGTTTCAGGGCAATTTCGCGCTTCTGGTGTTGCCCGCGCTCATCCAACTGGCGTCGCTGGCCGCGGTGCTGACCTCGCTGGTTCTGGTCGACCGGATCGGACGCCGGCCCATCCTGCTGTCGGGCATCGCCGCGATGATCCTCGGCGATACCGTACTGATCGGTGTGTTCGCCGCCAAGTCAGACGCGGTCTCCGGGCTCGGCTACGCCGGTCTGCTCCTGTTCACCATGGGGTTCACCTTCGGCTTCGGGGCACTGGTTTGGGTCTACGCCGGCGAAAGCTTCCCGGCGCACCTGCGGTCGCTGGGTTCCAGCGCGATGCTCACCGCCAACCTGACCGCCAACGCGCTGATCGAAGCGGTCTTCTTGACCATGTTGAACACCTTGGGCGGCGCTGGGATGTTCACCATCTTCGCCTTTCTGGCGACGTTGGGATTCTTCCTGGTCTACCGCTACGCCCCGGAAACCAAAGGGCGGCAGCTCGAAGACATCCGCCACTTCTGGGAGAACAACGGCCGCTGGCCGGACGAAACTCCAAGCCCAGCAACGGATGTACCAGCATGCCGCTGATCGCGGCCGGCACAGTCGTACTCGAACAAGGCGTCTCCCGTCCGGGCTGGGTACACACCTCGGGCACCGCGATCGTGGGTTGCGGTGCGGGCGCGCCACCGCAATCCCCCGACGTCGATCTGCCCGACGCACTGCTCGTCCCCGGATTCGTGGATATCCATGTGCACGGCGGCGGCGGCGCGTCCTATCTGGGGGGCGATGTCTCAGAGGTTGTGCAGGCGGCCGGTTTTCACCGCCGGCACGGCACCACCGCGACATTGGCCAGCCTGGTCACCGCGTCCCCGCCCGACCTGTTGGCAGCGGTGCACGGACTGGCCGAGGCCACCCGCGACGGCGTGATCGCCGGCATCCACCTCGAGGGGCCCTGGCTGAGCACGGCACACTGCGGCGCCCACGACCACACCCAGATGCGTGACGCGACACCGGCCGAGATCGATGCGCTGCTGACCGCGGGCGATGGGGCGATCCGGATGGTCACCCTGGCACCCGAGCGCCCCGGCAGCGACGACGCCATCACTCGTCTCGTCGACGCCGGAGTGGTTGTGGCGGTGGGACATACGGACGCTACGTACGAGCAGACCCGGCACGCCATCGAGCTCGGCGCCACCGTCGGCACTCATCTGTTCAACGCCATGCGGCCACTGCATCACCGCGAGCCCGGCCCTGCGCTGGCGCTGCTGGAGGATCCGCGGGTAATCGTTGAGCTGATCGCAGACGGTATCCACGTCCACCCTGCGGTGGTGCACACGACGGTCCAGGCGGCCGGTGCCGACCGGGTGGCACTGATCACCGATGCCACCGCGGCGGCGGGCGCAGAGGATGGCGAGTATCGGCTCGGCGCGGTGCCGGTCGACGTCGTCGGGGGTGTAGCGCGGGTGCGAGGCACCCCGACCATCGCGGGTAGCACCGCGACCATGGACCAGCTCTTCGGCACGGCGGCCGCCCTCGGCCCAGATCGCGACGCCGCGCTGATCGCGGCGGTGCTATTGACGTCGACGACTCCGGCGCGGGCGCTCGGCATCGACGGTGCCGGCGCCCTGCGTGTCGGCGGTGACGCCAATCTTGTTGTACTGAACCATGATTTGACCGTGCATGCCGTCATGACCGGCGGCAGCTGGGCAGACGGATGGTGAGGTTTGGGAGAGGCGTGCGATGGCCTGGCTGATTTTGGTGGCATCGGGAGTTCTCGAGGCGGTGTGGGCGACCGCGATGGACCGGTCCGACGGGTTTTCCCGGCTGGTTCCCTCGCTGATTTTCGCTGTGTCGCTGCTGTTTTCGATGGCAGGGTTGGCCTTCGCCATGCGCAGCCTGCCGACCGGGACCAGCTACGCGGTCTGGGTCGGCATCGGCGCAGCGCTCACCGTCGCTTACGCGATGCTGACCGGCGAGGAGACAGCCTCGCCGGTCAAGGTGCTGCTGATCGTCGGAGTCGTCGGCTGCATCGCGGGCCTGAAGCTGGTGAGCTAGGTGCTCTTGGTGGGTGGTTCCTCTTCTTCCGCCCGGCCGAATAGCAGCGGGTAGGCGATGCCGGCGATCGCGCCGCCCACCAGCGGCGCCAGCCAGAACACCCACAGCTGTGCGGGCGCCCCGTCACCGTTGAAGAACGCGACGGCAGTCGAGCGGGCCGGGTTGACCGACGTGTTGGAGATCGGAATGGCAACCAGGTGGATGATGGTCAAGGTCAATCCGATAGCAAGGCCGGCAAAGCCTTTCGGCGCCCGCGTGTCAGTGGAGCCGAGGATGACGAACAGGAATACCGCGGTCAACACGATCTCGGCCAGGATGACGGCGCCCAGCGAATAGCCGGTCGGCGAATGCACCCCGTAGCCGTTGGCAGCCAGGTGCCCCGTGGCGATGAACCCAGGCTTGCCGAACGCGATGAAGTACACCACCAGCGCGCCCAGCAGACCGCCGATCACCTGCACGATCCAATAGGCCGGTAGCACTTTCCATTCCACTCGTCGGGCGAGTGCGGCGCCGAGCGTCACAGCCGGGTTGAAATGCCCGCCGGAGATGGTCCCGAATGCGTACACACCGGTCAGCACGGTGAGACCGAAAGCCACTGCGACACCGAGATAGCCGATACCGAGGGAGAACAGGTCAGATTGGGCCTTCAACGAAAAGACCGCGCTGCCAACGCCACCGAGCACCAGCCAAAATGTGCCGATGGTCTCCGCAGCCAATTTGTGGAAGAGACTTGGTGCAGACATCGCCTACCCGCCTTTGCGTAGAGCAATTGTTCGTGCCCCTGAGGATGACACGCCCGGACGCTGACGCGCGCTGCCGTGGCCTAATTGTTCCGGTAACGAGACACCCGCGATGTTGAGTGCCTCTCAGCGGTTAGTCCTCTTTGTCGCTTCGGACGAGCCGCGAAAAGCCAAGAGTCCCTATAACACCCACCGCAAAGGCGGCCACCGCCTGCTGCGCCTTGAGACCGTCGGCCGGTTGCACCCTGGGCAGGATGGCGACGGGTTGCGACGCTTCGTCCGGCGCGGCAGGGGTCGCCACCGGTGGCGCCGGACTCGGGTTCGCTGTCGCCGCCCAGGCAGTCGCGAAAAGCAGCAGCCGCGCCGTCACGTAGGCGAACACCATCAGACCCAGCACCGGCCCGAAGGTGGCCCCGGCCGGACTGTGCAACACGGACTTCAGATAGATCGACCCGACCATCTTGAACAGCTCGAAGCCGATCGCCGCGAGCAACGCCGCCCGAACGGCGCTGGTGAAGTTGACCGGATCCCTGGGCAGCCGCGCGATCATCCAGCCGAACACCAACCACGACAACAGAAATGACACCAACACTGAGGCCGATCGCAGGATCGCGTCCAGCACCGGAAGGTCATGTACACCCAGCAACCGCAGCAGCCGGGCCATCGGCCCCGCGCCCGCCAGCGCACTGAGTGCGAGGGTGGCGAAGATGGCCACGAACGACGACACCATTGCGCCGAGATCGGAAAATTTGGTGCGGATGTATCCGTGCGCACCGTCGGCCTGCCGCCACAACTCGGTCAACGCGACCCGCAGGTTGCTCATCCAGTTCAGGCCGACCCACACCGCGACGGCCAAGCCGATCACACCGACCGATGCCCGCGCGTCGATCGCCGAGTTCATCAGGTCGAGCATCTGCTGTCCCAGGGCGCCGGGCACCGCGTGCCTGACCTTGTTGTCGATCATGGTCAGCACGTCGGGCCGTCGGGACAGCAGAAATCCGGCGACGCTGAAACCGACCATCAGCAAAGGGAACAGCGCAAAGATCGTGTAATACGTCAGCCCGGCCGCGAAGAAATTGCCCTGACATTCGTCGAACCAATCGTTGGCCCGCATTGCGTGGTCGAACCATGCATACCGCGCCCGCAGTCGATCGAGGATGCCTGGCTTGCCCGGTTCGCTCATGAAAACGGGGCGCTACGGACGTCTCGGCAGGAACCCGAGCCGGTCATAAACCCGGTCCACGGTTTTCGCGGCCACGTCATCGGCACGCCCCGCCCCGGCGGCCAGTACTGACTCCAATTCAGTTGGATCGGCGAGCAATTCGTCGACCCGGGCCTTGATCGGCGTCACGAATTCGACAACCGCCTCAGCGGTGTCCTTCTTCAGGTCGCCGTAACCGCGTCCGGCGTACCCGTCGACCAGCTTCGCGATGTCGACCCCGGTGACCGCGGATTGGATGCTCAGCAGGTTCGAGACGCCGGCCTTTGCTTCCGGGTCGAAGCGGATCTCCCGCTCGCTGTCGGTCACCGCGGAGCGAATCTTCTTGGCGGACAACGCTGGAGCGTCAAGCAAGCTGATCAGGCCCGCATCAGTGGCCGCGGACTTACTCATCTTCGACGACGGGTCCTGCAGGTCGTAGATCTTCGCGGTGGCCTTGGGGATCAGAACTTCGGGAACCACGAACGTGTCCGGGTAGCGGCTGTTGAACCGTTGCGCGATGTCGCGGGCCAACTCCAAATGCTGACGCTGGTCTTCGCCGACCGGCACCAACTCGGCGTCGTACGCCAGCACATCGGCGGCCTGCAGCACGGGATAGGTGAAGAGTCCGACGGTGGTGGCGTCACTCCCCTGCCGCGCCGACTTGTCCTTGAACTGCGTCATCCGCGACGCCTGGCCGAAACCGGTGAAACAGCCCAGCACCCAGGCCAACTGCGCGTGCGCGGGGACATGGCTCTGCACGAAGATCGTGCTGCGGGCAGGGTCGATCCCGAGCGCCAGGTATTGGGCGGCGGTGACCAGAGTGCGACGCCGCAGCGTCTCGGGATCCTGCGGAACGGTGATGGCGTGCAGGTCGACGACGCAGAAAAATGCGTTGTGGTCATCTTGCAACTGGGCCCACTGGGTGACGGCGCCCAGCGCATTTCCGAGGTGGAGCGAGTCGGAGGTCGGCTGCACGCCGGAGAAGACCCTGGACAAGCCGGTTGCGGTACCCATGATCCCTCGATCTTTCCATGTGGAGACCGTCGCTTCTTGCGGTACCGGCGGTAACGGCTTTAGTGTCGGCACTGTGACTACTAGCTCGCCTCCTCGCTCGTGAGCTCCGCTCACTCGCCGTCGGCTTTGGTGCCCAACCGCGCGCCCATCCATCTCGGCTCCGGCGAACCCGTCCTACTGCTGCACCCGTTCCTGATCTCGCAGCTGGTGTGGCAGACGGTGGCTCCGCAGCTGGCCGACACCGGCCGCTACGAGGTGTTCGCCCCGACGATGGCGGGCCACAACGGCGGCCCCAAGTCCGGTACCTGGTTTCTGAGCTCAGCGGTGCTGGCCGACCATGTCGAGCGGCAACTCGACGCATTGGGCTGGGACACCGCCCACATCGTCGGCAACTCGCTGGGTGGATGGGTGGCCTTCGAGCTGGAACGCCGCGGACGGGCTCGTACCGTCACCGGCATCGCGCCCGCCGGCGGGTGGACCCGCTGGACACCGGCCAAGTTCGAGGTGGTCGCCAAGTTCGTCTCGGGGATGCCGTTCTGGCTATTCGCTCGCCTCCTGGGACCCCGCGCGCTGCGACTGCCCTACACCCGCCAGCTGTCCACGCTCCCCGTCAGCGGGACGCCCGATGGTGTCAGCGACGAACAGCTGGCCGCCATCGTCGACGACGTCGCGCACTGCCCCGCCTATTTCCAGCTGCTGGCCAAAGCACTCCTGCAGCCCGGACTACTCGAGTTGGCGCAGACCGCAGTTCCCGCCCATCTGGTGCTGTGCGGAAAGGACCGGGTGTTCCCCGCGCCCCGATCCCACCGTTACTTCCAGGCCCAGCTGCCGGCCAGTACCCGGATCACCGAAATCGACGGCGTCGGACACATCCCGATGTTCGAGGCACCGGGCCGGGTTACCGAAGTGATCGCCGCCTTCCTGGACGAGCACAGCGTCGACGAGCACGACCGCGCTATCGACCCGCCGGCCAGCTAAGCGGTCGCCGGCACCACGCGCGGCCGCGCGGCCGGTGCCGTCCAGCGGGCCAGCGCATCGAGCCATGGCGCGAAGTTGGCCGAGTCGCCGGCCCAGGCGACGTAGCCGTCGGGCCGTACCAGCACCGCCGGTCCGGCATCGGCCCGCTCAGCCTGATGCAGATCGGTCACGCCGACCGCGGGCCTGCCGCATTCGCGAATCAACACAAAGCCCGGCTCGCGCTGCAACTGCGTCAGCCGTTCGCGTATCAAGGGAATCTGCGTCGCGCGGGTACCCACCAACGCGCTCTCGCCAGGCGGGTGCGGGTAGCGCAGCGTGGTGCCGGCGAAACTCCCCGCCACCGCATCCCGAATCCGAGGTATCCGAAGAATTCTGGGCGCCAACATGTTTCGCATGCCGCGTGCAATGCGCGGATGGAGGGTGACGCCGCGCGCCATCATCCCGGACTGCAGCAGGACCCGCTTGCCGATCGGATGGCGCTCATCCTGATAGCTGTCCAGCACGGCATCGTCGGCACCGGCGAGCGCCGCGTCGAGTTTCCACGCCAGGTTGGCGGCGTCCTGAATGCCGGTGTTCATCCCCTGACCACCCATCGGCGAGTGTACGTGCGCCGCATCCCCCGCCAGAAACACCCGGCCGTGTCGATACCTCTCGACTTGCCTTTCATCGCAATGGAATCGAGACTTCCAACCGATTTCGGTCAGACCGAGATCGGCCTTCATCGCCCGGGTGAGGATGCTCTCGATCTCCGCGGACTCCACCCACTGGCTGTCAGGTGCCTGGTGCTTGCGATCCCACACCATCGCGCGGTACCACCGACCGTCCCCCTCGCGACGGTCGTAGGGCGCCAAGAACGCGAACTCGTTGCGGGTGCTGCCCAGTGTCAATCCGCCGCCGGTCGGGCCGTGCGTCAGCTTGACATCCGCCAGCACGATGGACGACAACACCGTCTTGCCGGGAAAGTCGACACCCAGCAGTGCACGAACCGTGCTGTGTGCCCCGTCGGCGCCGATCACATATTTTGCCCGCCAACGTGTTTCGACATTCTCGCTGCCACCGCTCGGGCGGGCGGTCACAGACACGCCGTCCGCATCTTGTTCGAGCCCGACGACTTCGATGCCACGCCGGACGTCCGCCCCTTGCGCGACGGCATAGCGCGCCGATCGCGTGGTCGACATTGGCCTGCGGGGTGATCATCGCAAACCGGTAGGGCGAATCGAGATGGGTCAGGTCGATTCGGGCACCGCCGAATATCGTTACCCCCGAAGCCTTGTGCGAGCGGGCCAGCAGATCGTCAGCGATCCCGCGGGCGTCCAGCACCTCCAGCGTGCGCGCCATGGTGGCGAACGCGCGACTGGACGGGTTGATGGCCGACCAGCGCTCCAGTACTGCGACCGTCCGGCCGGCGCGCGCGAGATCACCGGCGGCGGTCAGGCCGGTCGGGCCTGCGCCGACCACCAGAACATCGACGTCATGGATCGTCATCACGCCACCGCCTCCGGGTTGGGGTACCACCGGCGGATGTCGTCGGGGGTGGACATGGGCGCGCGATGAAGACGAAGCAGGCAAGTGGGCTGCGCGGTCCGCGCAAGTTTCTCCTTCGACAGACCGGCGAACTGCGCGAAGTCGGCCGAGGAGTAATCGATGACGTCCGGATCGAGCCCGATCTGGATGGCGGTGACGGTCATGGGCGTGACCTCTCGTCGGGGGGTCAGTAGAAGCATGTCAACAACTGTTGAACTCCAAGCTAGCGCGGTTCCCGCACCGATGTCAACAGTTGTTGAATACACTGTCTTCCATGCCACCCAAAGCGCGTGACGGACGCGACGGCCAGGCCACCCGAACCGCGATTTTGGACACCGCGCGATCGCAGTTCGGCAGCCACGGCTTCGAGCGCACCACGATCCGCTCGGTGGCATCGGCAGCCGGAGTCGATCCCGCGCTGGTGATGCACTATTTCGGCAGCAAAGCGCAACTGTTTGCGGCTGCCTCGCAATTCGTCATCAGCTTCCCGGACCTATCCGGCGTGGCGCCCGACCGGCTCGCCGACGTCTTGCTGCCGTTGTTCGTCGAGGCCTGGGGCCCACAGGGCCCGCTACTTCCGTTGCTGCGGGCGGCTGCGACGAACCGGACCGCCGCGGATGCGCTGCTCAGCGTTTTCGTCAGCCAGGTGGCCCCCGCGCTCGCCGCAGTCACGCCCGACCTCGCTCACCAGCGCGCGGCCCTGGTGGGATCACAACTACTCGGCCTCGCCGTGTCCCGCCACATCCTGGGCGTGCCGCCGTTGATCGCCATGTCCGACGCACAACTCGTCGAATGGCTACGCCCGGTGCTCGCGCACTACTTGACGGACCCGGCGCCCTGACGTTGCTCGACGACCGCCATGGCCCGCTTGGCCCATCGAACGTTTTCTTCCTCATAGGAGATGCCGCGCATCAGCGTCAGGTATGGACCTACGCGCGGCGCCGTGGCCAGGAACTCCTCTTCGCTGCGGCCGTCGAGGATCCGGGTTCGCAGCCGTTCGTAGCGTTGCACCTTCACCTCGGCCTGATCGCGGCGTTCGATGATCAGGTCGAGAACCGCCGCAGCATCGCCGACGTCGAAAGCCTGCACCTTGATCAGCAGTTCGTCGCGGATCGCCGACGGCTTCGCCGGCCGGCCGGTGAACTGGCGGATCGCTTCATAACCCGCTTCGGTCAGCGAGAACATCCGCTTGTTCGGCCGGCGCACCTGCTCCACGATGCGGGCCTGGATCAGACCCTGCTCGGCGAGACGTTCGAGTTCCCGGTACAGCTGCTGCGGCGTGGCCATCCAGAAGTTCGCCACCGACGCGTCGAAGCCTTTGGCCAGGTCGTAGCCGGACGATTCGCCCTCGAGGAGGGCGGCCAGCACGGCGTCATGCAACGACATTCGCCGATCGTACCTGACTAATAGTCAACAAATTGATTATTCGACTATGGACATACCTGGGGTCGAGCCTTTAGTGTCGAGTTCACCTACTCAACAAATTGACCATTAGAGGTACCTGATGCATTCCTTCCGCAAGGCGGTCGAAGATCGCGACGAGGCGGCCATCCAGGCCTTGCTGGCCGACGACGTCGTGTTCACCAGCCCGGTGGCTTTCAAGCCCTACGCCGGCAAGCCGATCACCGCGGCGATCCTGTGCGGCGTGCTGCGGGTCTTCGAAGACTTTCGCTATGTCCGCGAGATCCACGACAGCAACGGCGGTCACCACGCGCTCGAGTTCGAGACCGGGATCGTGGGTTCCCCCGGCGTGACCGTCAACGGCTGCGATTTCATCCACGTCAATGACGACGGCCTGATCGATGACTTTAAGGTGATGGTGCGACCGCTCTCCGGTGCGAAGGCGTTGTCCGAAGCGATGGCCGCAGAGTTTCCGAGAATCCAGCAGGAAGCCGTGGAACTGGCCGACCAGTTCACTCGGGCTTAGAGCAGCAGGGAGCAGCCAGGCATGCGAATCGGATTAGGGATCAACTACGCGGGCGGCTTCAAAGAGGTGGCTGCCGAAGTGGCCGACCTCGAGCGCGCCGGCTTGGACATTGTCTTTGTCCCCGAAGCGTATTCGTACGACGCGGTGAGTGCGCTCGGCTATCTGGCGGCCAGCACCGAACGGGTCGAGCTGGCCTCGGGCATCCTGCAGCTCTACACCCGCACACCCACCCTGACCGCAATGACCGCCGCCGGACTGGACTACGTCTCCGACGGTCGCTTCACCCTGGGCCTGGGCGCGTCCGGCCCTCAGGTGATCGAGGGTTTCCACGGCGTGCGCTACGACGCACCGATCGCGCGCACCCGTGAGGTCATCGAGATCTGCCGCCAGGTGTGGCGGCGCGAGAAGCTGCAATATCAGGGCGAGCACTACGAGATCCCGTTGCCCGCCGGTAAAGGCACCGGCCTTGGAAAGTCCTTGAAGCTCATCAATAAGCCGGTGCGCGAACGCATCCCGATATTGATCGCCGCACTGGGACCGAAGAACGTCGAGTTGGCCGCCGAGCTCGCCGAAGGTTGGCAACCTATCTTCTTCCTGCCGGAGAAGGCACGGGATGTCTGGGGCGAGGCGCTGGCCGCCGGCCAAGCCAAGCGCGACTCGGCACTAGGCGACCTCCAGGTGTTCGCCGGCCCGACCCTGGCCATCGGTGAAAACGTCGAGCCGTTAAGGGAACTCGTGAAACCCCATCTCGCGCTCTACATCGGTGGCATGGGCGCCAAGGGCAAGAACTTCTACCACACGCTGGCCACCAGCTACGGCTTCGGTGCGCAGGCCGACCGCATCCAGGAGCTCTACCTGGCCGGCGACAAGGAAGCGGCCGCGAAGGCGGTTCCGGACGAGCTGGTGCGCGACGTCTCGCTGATCGGAACGCCCGGATTCGTCAAGGAACGGATAGCGGCATTCCGGGAGGCCGGCGTGACCACCCTGAACGTGGTGCCGGTGGCCGAGACCGCCCACGAACGGGTCAAGCTGATCGAGACGCTTCGCGGCCTGGTGGACTGACCGGTCAGTCCACGGCGGCCGCCAGAGCGGCGTTGAGGGTCTGGCTCGGCCGCATCACCGCGATGGTCTTCTCGTCGTCGAGCAGGTAGTAGCCGCCGATGTCGACGGATTCGCCTTGCGCCTTGGCGAGTTCGGCGATGATCTCGTCCTCGTCCTTGCCCAGCTCGTCGGCCAGTGCGGCGAAGTGCTTGCGCAACTCTTCGTCGTCGGTCTGCTTCGCGAGTTCCTGCGCCCAGTACAGCGCCAGGTAGAACTGGCTCCCACGGTTGTCGAGCTCACCGGTCTTGCGGGACGGGCCCTTGTCGTTGTCCAGCAGTTTGCCGATCGCGTCGTCAAGCGTCTTGCCCAGGATCTTGGCCCGCTCGCTGCCGGTCTTGATCCCGATGTCTTCGAAACATGCTCCCAGTGCCAGGAATTCGCCGAGCGAATCCCACCGTAGGTGGTTCTCCTCGACCAGTTGGTGGACATGCTTGGGCGCCGATCCACCCGCACCCGTCTCGTACATTCCCCCGCCTGCCATCAGCGGCACGATGGACAACATCTTGGCGCTGGTCCCCAGCTCCAAGATCGGGAAAAGGTCAGTCAGGTAGTCGCGCAGGATGTTTCCGGTGGCGGCGATGGTGTCCTGGCTGCGAATCGCTCGCTCGATCGTGTGCCGCATGGCTCGTTCCTGCGACATGATCTGGATGTCGAGGCCCTCGGTGTCGTGGTCGGCGAGGTAGGTGTTGACCTTCTTGCGCAGCTCGTACTCATGCGGACGCTCCTGATCCAACCAGAACACCACCGGCATGCCCGAATTCCTCGTCCGGGTGACCGCCAGCTTGACCCAGTCGCGGATCGCCGCGTCGGTCACGATGGGCATCCGCCAAATGTCGCCAGCCTCAACGTTTTGGGTGAGCAGCACTTCCCCGGTCTCGAGGTCGACGATGTCGGCGACGCCGTCTTCGGGGATCTCGAACGTCTTGTCGTGCGAGCCATACTCCTCGGCCTGCTGCGCCATCAGCCCGACGTTGGGCACGGTGCCCATCGTGGTCGGATCGAACTGACCGTGGGTCTTACAGAAGTTGATGATCTCCTGGTAGATGCGGGAGAAGGTGGACTCGGGGTTGACGGCCTTGGTGTCCTTCTGCCGACCGTCTGCGCCGTACATCTTGCCGCCCGCCCGGATCATCGCCGGCATCGACGCATCCACGATCACATCGCTGGGTGAGTGAAAGTTGCTGATACCCTTGGCCGAATCGACCATAGCCAGTTCGGGCCGGTGCTCGTGGCAGGCGTGCAGGTCGCGGACGATCTCGTCATGCAGTGACGCGGGCAGCGCCTCAATCTTGTTGTATAAGTCGACCAGTCCGTTGTTGACGTTGACGCCGAGCTCGTCGAACAGCTCCTGGTGCTTGGCGAACGCATCCTTGTAGAAGATCTTGACCGCGTGGCCGAAGACGATGGGGTGGCTGACCTTCATCATCGTCGCCTTGACGTGCAGCGAGAACATCACGCCGGTCTCGTAGGCGTCCTCGATCTCCGCCTCGTAGAACTCGCAGAGCGCCTTCACGCTCATGTACATGCTGTCGATGACGTCGCCGTCGCGTAGCGACACCTTCGGCTTGAGCACAATCGTCTTGCCGCTCTTGGTTTTCAGCTCCATCTTCACGTCGCGGGCGCGGTCCAGAGTCAGCGACTTCTCGCCGTGGTAGAAGTCGCCGTGCTTCATGGTCGCGACGTGTGTGCGCGACGCCTGCGACCAGTCGCCCATGCTGTGCGGGTGCTTGCGGGCAAACTCCTTAACCGCCTTCGGCGCGCGACGGTCCGAATTGCCCTGTCGTAGAACGGGGTTCACTGCACTACCGAGACACTTGGCGTAGCGGTCGCGAATTTCCTTGTCCTCGTCGGTTTTCGGGTGCTGCGGGTAGTCGGGGATCTTGAATCCCTTGCCCTGCAGTTCCTTGACCGCGGCCACCAGCTGCGGCACCGACGCACTGATGTTGGGCAGCTTGATGATGTTGGTGTCGGCCTCCTTGGTCAGCCGGCCCAGCTCGCCCAAGTTGTCGGGCACGCGCTGCTCGTCGGTCAGGTAGTCGGAGAACTCGGCCAGGATCCGCGCGGCGACCGAGATGTCACTGGTCTGGATCGTGATCCCGGCGGGTTCGGCGAATGCCCGCACGATCGGCAAAAAGGCGTAGGTCGCCAGCAGCGGCGCCTCATCGGTCAGCGTGTAGATGATGGTCGGCTGGTCGGCGCACACGGTGTTCTCCCGGTATCGGTTAGATCCTGACGGGCTTCGCGGTGAATCTGGCTGTCACGTTATCAAGCACGTTTCCGCTGATGTCGACCTCGATCTGGCCGCAGTCCGTAACGGTGAGTGCGTCCGGCACACCATTGGCACCATTTCGGCTTGATGAGATAAGCTTCATTTCGGTCATGAGCGCCAGCGTCAAGCCCCGGCTCGCTGGCCGGCAACCCTCCAACCGCGGTGGGGTGCTCCGGGTGAGGACCAGGTTTCGTAGCCAAGAAGTGGCTGCGCGGCAAGCGCGGGTCCTCCGTGATGGGCCCCCCGGAGTAGACAGGGAAACCTGATGCGCACCTACGTGGGCCCACCCATCGTTGGTCGCTGACGCTTTTCCCGGAAAGCAATCGATCGTGAGTTCCGAGACCACCACCACCCCTGGCTTCGACCCTGGCGCCGAGCCCGACCCGAGCGCGAATTGGTCGTTCGAAACCAAGCAGATCCACGTCGGCCAGCAACCTTGCCCGACCACCGGCGCACGCGCGCTGCCGATCTACCAGACCACGTCCTACGTCTTCGACGACACCTCGCACGCTGCGGCGCTGTTCGGTCTGGAAGTCCCGGGCAACATCTACACCCGCATCGGCAACCCGACCACCGACGTCGTCGAACAGCGCATCGCCGCCCTGGAAGGCGGGGTGGCCGCGCTGTTCCTGGCCTCCGGGCAGGCCGCCGAGACATTCGCGATCCTGAACCTGGCCGCCGCGGGCGATCACATCGTCTCCAGCCCCAGGCTCTACGGCGGCACCTACAACCTTTTCCACTACACGCTGCCCAAGCTCGGCATCAACGTCAGCTTCGTCGAAGACCCCGATGATCTGGACTCGTGGCGCGCCGCGGTAAGCCCCAACACCAAGGCGTTCTTCGGCGAGACGATCTCCAACCCGCAAATCGACATCCTGGACATCCCCGGTGTCTCGGCGGTGGCCCACGAGCACGGTGTGCCGTTGATCGTCGACAACACCGTCGCCACCCCGTACCTGATCCAGCCGATCACCCAGGGCGCCGATATCGTGGTGCACTCGGCCACCAAATACCTCGGCGGGCACGGCGCCGCGATCGCCGGTGTGATCGTCGATGGCGGCACCTTCGACTGGACGCAGGGCCGCGGCTTCCCTGGGTTTACTAAGCCCGATCCCAGCTACCACGGGGTGGTGTACGCGGAACTGGGACCGCCCGCGTTCGCACTCAAAGCGCGGGTGCAGTTGCTGCGCGACCTGGGCTCGGCGGCGTCGCCGTTCAACGCTTTCCTGGTCGCCCTGGGCCTGGAAACGCTGAGCCTGCGGATCGAACGGCACGTAGCCAACGCGCAGCGGGTCGCCGAATACCTGGACGGCCACGACGACGTGTTGTCGGTGAACTACGCCGGGCTGCCGAGCTCGCCGTGGTACGAGCGGGCAAAGAAGCTGGCGCCCAAGGGAACCGGGGCCGTGTTGTCCTTCGAACTGGCCGGCGGGGTCGACGCCGGCAAGGCATTCGTCGACGCACTCAAGCTGCACAGCCACGTGGCCAATATCGGTGACGTGCGCTCGCTGGTCATTCACCCGGCGTCGACGACCCACGCCCAGCTCAGCGCGGATGAGCAGCTGTCGGCCGGGGTGAGCCCCGGTTTGGTGCGCCTCGCGGTGGGCATTGAGGGCATCGACGACATTCTGGCCGACCTCGAGCTGGGTTTCACCGCCGCTCGCCCATACGGCGGCATCCCAGCCTCCGGAGCCGGCGACCCGCACGCCGTGGCGGCGTTCTGAGGAGTCGGCAGGTGACAATCTCTGACATGTCGACACAGACGCTGCCCGCCGAAGGCGAGGTCGGCATCGTGGATGTGGGCTCGCTGACGCTGGAAAGCGGCGTGGTAATCGACGACGTCAACATCGCCGTTCAACGCTGGGGCGAGCTGTCAGCGACGCGCGACAACGTCGTCGTCGTGCTGCACGCGCTGACCGGCGACTCGCACATCACCGGACCTGCCGGGCCAGGCCATCCCACGCCGGGCTGGTGGGACGGAATCGCGGGGCCCGGGGCACCGATCGACACCAACCGGTGGTGCGCGGTGGCTACCAACGTGCTGGGCGGCTGCCGCGGCTCGACCGGACCGAGCTCGATCGCGCCTGACGGAAAGCCTTGGGGCTCAAGGTTTCCACTGGTTTCGATCCGCGATCAGGTCGAGGCGGACGTGGCGGCGCTGGCCGCGCTGGGCATCACCGAAGTCGCCGCTGTGCTCGGCGGATCGATGGGTGGCGCACGCGCGCTGGAATGGATGGTCGCCCACCCCGACCGGGTGGGCGCGGGCCTGCTGCTGGCGGTGGGTGCGCGTGCGACCGCCGACCAGATCGGCACCCAGTGCACCCAGATCGCGGCTATCCAGGCCGACCCGAACTGGCAGGGTGGCGATTACTACGACACCGGCCGCACCCCGGATGCAGGTCTGGAAATCGCCCGCCGCTTCGCTCACCTGACCTACCGCGGCGAGGCCGAACTGGATACCCGCTTCGCCAATAGAGCGCAGGGTGCCGAAGATCCAGCAGATCCGGCGTCCGGTGGTCGCTACGCGGTGCAGAGCTACCTGCAGCACCAGGGCGGCAAGCTGGTGTCGCGGTTCGACGCCGGCAGCTACGTGGTGCTCACCGAGTCGCTGTCGAGTCACGACGTCGGCCGGGGCCGCGGTGGTGTCGAGGCCGCGCTGCGCAGCTGCCCGGTGCCGGCGGTCGTCGGCGGGATCACCTCCGACCGGCTCTACCCGCTGCGGCTGCAGGCCGAACTGGCCGATCTGTTGCCCGGATGCGACGGGCTCGATGTGGTGGACTCGATCTACGGGCACGACGGTTTTCTGGTGGAGACCGATTCGGTTGGGGAATTGGTGCGACAGACCCTGGATCTGGCCGCGGCGAAGGGTGCGTGTTCGCGGTGACTCGGTCTTCACAGGCCCGCTCATTGTCGTTTGGCTCTGAAGCGGCCGCATACGAGCGCGGCCGCCCGTCGTATCCGCCGGAGGCGATCGACTGGCTGCTGCCGCCCGGCGCGCACGACGTGCTGGACCTCGGTGCCGGGACCGGCAAGCTGACCAGCCGCCTGGTCGAACGCGGGCTGGACGTGGTTGCCGTCGACCCGATCGCCGAGATGCTGGAGATGCTGCGCGTCTCGCTGCCGAACACGCCGGCGCTGCTGGGTACAGCGGAAGATATTCCGTTGGCGGACAACAGTGTTGACGCAGTGCTTGTCGCGCAGGCGTGGCATTGGTTCAACCCGGCGCGCGCTATTCCCGAGTTGGCCCGGGTGCTGCGGCCCGGCGGCCGGCTGGGATTGGTGTGGAACACCCGCGACGAGCGATCCGGGTGGGTGCGCGAACTGGGTAGCATCATCGGGCGCGACGGCGACCCGATGCGCGACCACGTCACGCTACCGGAGCCGTTCACCGACGTGCAGCGACACCAGGTCGAGTGGACGAATTACCTGACGCCCCAGGCGTTGATCGACTTGGTTGCGTCCCGCAGCTACTGCATCACCTCGCCGACGCAGGTCCGCACCAAGACGCTGGATCAGGTGCGCGAGTTGCTGGCCACCCATCCCGCTTTAGCCAACGCGGGTGGACTTGCGCTGCCCTACGTCACGGTGGGCGTGCGGGCGACGTTGTCCTGACGTCCGCCTGATCGGGGCTAGGGTTCGTGATGTGAAGCTGACATCGCTCGTGGTCGGTTGTGTGCTGGCGATGAGCGCTGCACCGCTGGCCCACGCCGACGAAAACGACAACGCGTACATGTTCGGAATGAGAAACGTGGGCATTCCGGACGGTAGCCCCGCCGCCTCACCCGCATACGGCCGGCAATTGTGCGACCGGCTTCCTAAAGTCGGCTTCGATCCGCTGGTGGCAGCAGTGAACCAGGAGAACGCCGGGAGCGGCTTGGACATGCATCTGTCTGCGCTGGTCATCGGCGCGGCTGTATCGAACTTCTGCCTGGAAAAGGCCACAGTGCTGCCGACGACGCTGCCGTACTAGGCACTCACTCCGGCTCGTCTTCGTCGTCGCTGTCCTGTAGGAGTTTTTCGGGGTGGTGGAAGGTGTTGATGCGGGGTTGTCCTCGGTCGAGGTGTGGGGGTGGGATCCATTCGGTTTGGCCGTGGCGGTTTTTGCGGGTGGTCCAGCCTTGCTCGGCGAGTTTGTGGTTGGGGCAGCAGGCGAAAGTCAGGCCGTTGACGTCGGTGACGGGGTTGGTGGCGTAGGGGTCGCAGTGGTGGACCTCGCACAGATAGCCCGGCACGTCGCATCCCGGGAACGAACAACCACGATCTTTGGCGTACAACACAATTCGCTGGGCCCGTGAGGCCAGGCGTTTGGTGTGATACAGCGCCAGGGCTTTGCCGTTGTCGAAGATCGCCAAGTAATGATGCGCATGATTGGCGAGCCGGATCACATCCGACATCGGCAACAGCGTGCCGCCGCCGGTCAATGCTTTCCCAGCGCCAGCTTCCAGGTCTTGCAGTGTGGTGGTGACGATGATGGATGTCGGCAATCCGTTGTGTTGACCCAGCTCTCCCGAGGCCAGCAGCGCGCGGGCGGCGGCCAACAGCGCGTCGTGGTTGCGCTGGGCGAGGCTGCGGGTGTCGCCCTGGATAGCGGAGTTTGATGGGGTGCCGCTGATGCAGGGTTCGTCATCGGCGGAGTTACACATGCCGGGTGCGGCGAGTTTGGCGAAGACGGCGTCGATGGTGGCGCGGGCCTCCGGGGTCAGGTAGCCGCTGACCGGGGACATCCCGTCGATGTCCTGCTTGCCGATGGTCAGGCCGCGTCGTTTGGCGCGGTCGACGTCGGTGAAGTCGCCATCGGGGTTGAGGCAGTCGGTGAGCTTGTCGGCCAGCTTGGCCAACTCATCGGGGCGGTACTCCAGGCTCAGGTGGGCCAGGTGCGCTTCGGCCTTGGCCCGGGCCTCGAGGTCGACGAAGTCGGGGATCCGGTGGAAGAAGCTGCGGATCACCGCGACATGACCGGCACCGAGGTCACCATTGCGCTGCGCGGCAGCGGTCGCCGCCAACACCGGCGGCAGGGGTTCACCGTTCAACGCCCGCCGCTCACCCAGATCGGCGGCCTCATGAATACGCCGTGAGGCCTCGGCGCGGCTGATCCGCAACCGGTTGGCCAACGCCGGCGCCAGCTTGCCACCCAACTCGGTGGCATCGGCCTGGGCGGCGAGCTGATTGATCAGCGGGTGCTCGACCGCGGACAGCACGCGGCGTATCTCTTCGCAGTTCTGCAGCATGGCAAGCCGCTCCGGGGTGGTCAGCACGTCGAACGTGAGATCCACCGCGCGCTTCATGCCAGCCTTGAGCGCGTCGAAGACTTCGACGATCTCTTCCCGACTACTAGAACGCATGTTCGAATTCTAGCGACTGCACAGCCGACATCGCGACACGATGGGAACGCAATTGTGGATAACCGTCCAACTGTGGATAACCGCGAAGCCAAGCCTCACACCGGCAACCCGGAGAACATCACCCGACCCGGGTCGTACTTCTGCCGAACGGCGCTCAGCTGCGGAAGATTCGGGCCGAAGTAGCGCGACACTGGCTGGTTGGCCTCGAGGTAATTCGCATACCCGCCAACCGAATACGGTTGCACGGCCCGGTGCGCCGCACCCAGCCAGCCGAGCGCACCCGAGGGATCTCCCGGTGTTTCGACATACCACTGCACCAGTGACGACTGCCGTCGCCACGGGAAGGCCGACGCCCCCGTCGGCACATCGGCCAAAGCTCCGTCGAGCGCGTGCATGATCGCCAACATGCGACCCGCTCCGCGTGGGAACGCGTCGACCGCCGCGGCGATCCCCTGGGCGGCCGCCGGCGTGATCGTCGTGAAAACATCTGAGCCGCCGACATATCCGAGTGGTGAAGGATTGAGATTACCGACGGCCAGGTAGTTCGTCAGATCCAAGTAGTTGAACGTATGGCTGTCCGTCCCGGTGGGCTGGAGACCGACAGCCGCGGTGATGGCGGACGCGACGCTGCCACCCGACCCAGCCGGACAGGTCGCCAAGATGCGGCAGTGCGTGCCCATCGGGTCGACGGTGGCATCCGCCAGTGCCCAGCAGCTTCGGTCGGCGGTGCGCAGCCAGTTCTGCCATCCCACCAGCATCTGGGCGAACGACTGCGCGGGGAAGTTGAGGTTCACCGCGTCGACCTCGGTGGTCGGGAAGGTGGCGAAGGTCAGCGAGGTGGTGACGCCGAAGTTGCCGCCACCGCCACCACGCAACGGCCCAGAACAGGTCGGGCTGCGAATTGGCGGAAGCCGTGACCACCTGACCGCTGGGCAGCACCACGGTGGCCGACCGCAATGCATCCGACATCAGGCCCGCGTGCCGGGAATGCGCACCGAGTCCACCACCCAGGGCGTGTCCCGCGGCACCCACCGATGGGCATGTCCCGGTTGGGATTCCGCGGCCCGCGGCCGCCAGGACCTGATGCATCGCGTAAAGACTCGTCGCCGGTGCCACCGTGACGAGCCCGGTCGCGGCGTCGTAATTGACGTCACCCGGCAGTTGCCGCAGATCGAGCACCATCGTGCCGTTCGCAGTGGACGCTCCCACGTAGGAGTGCCCGCCGCCGCGTGGAGCGACTTTGAGGTTGTTGGCGGCCGCGAACGTCATCGCCTTCTGCACATCGGCCGGCGATGTCGGCACGACAACCGCCGCCGGCGTAGTCCCGTTGTAGTTGGTGTTGAAAACCGCTTTGGCCGAACCGAATTGCGGAGAGTCCGGCCGGATGACCTGCCCACCGATGGACAGTCCATCCCAGCCGGACGGGATCGGCGCGCCGCCGGCCCGCCCTGAGCCGACAAATGCGCCCGCGGCCAACGCCCCGAAGGCGCCGCGCAGAAATGTCTGACGCGAGATGTCACCCGTCATGTTCGAATTGTCATGTACGCGAACCCGGGACACGCCCCGATATCACGCGCTCGACCGCGTGTCGCCCCAAACGTGCGCGAACCTTAACCCCGTCGTGTTCTGAACGTGACTGCGGTAGACCAAAGTTCGATGCGGACACATCAGACATCTGGGGGTGGGTATGGGTCGCAATCGGACGCCGGCACTGAGCAACCAACCATTGGCCGTGCGAGCATTGGTCGGTATCGGCTGTCTTTTGACGGTGGCCACCGCGTTCTCCATACCGGGCGAGGCAGATCCCAGCGACGACAACTTCATCGACGCGCTCAGCCATGCCGGAATCGAGTACGGTGAGCCGGGCAACGCGATGGCTGTCGGCCAGTCCATCTGCCCGATGCTCGCTGCGCCCGGCGGCAGCTTCGCCGCCGCGGCTTCGGGCGTCGCGCATCGGGGTATGTCGCCACAGGTGGCACAGATGTTCACCACGATCGCGATCCGTACTTATTGCCCAGATGAAATGTCAAACCTGATGGGCGGCAACCGCTATGGCCAGCCGCAGATTCCGGGAGTGACGGGAATCCCGGGCGTCTAGCGCGTTCCCAGCGGGTCGATCGTCCAGGCGATATAGACCATCGCCGTTGCGACCGAAGCCATCATGGTGAAGTCAATTGCCTTGCTGCGCACCACCAGCAGCCCGGCACGGTCCTCACTGAGCGCCAACCGCAGTACCGCGGCCAGGCCTACGGCGATGCCGATCAGCAGTGCGCCGCGGCGCCAGAAGTTGGCCGCCGCCAGGCTGAACGCCACCACGAAGATCAGGACAACCCAGACGATCGGCCATTGGGGTCGGAGTCGGCGCATGCTTACTGCCCTTCGGCCAACTCGACGACGTTGGTCAACAGGAACGCGCGGGTCAACGGCCCGACGCCGCCGGGATTCGGCGACACCTTCCCGGCCACCTCCCACACGTCGGGATGCACGTCGCCGGTGAGTTTGCCGTCCACCCGGCTGACGCCCACGTCGATCACGGCTGCGCCGGGACGCACCATGTCGGCGGTCAGCATGTGCGGCACGCCGACTCCGGCGACGATGATGTCGGCCTGCTTCGTCAGTGCAGGCAGGTCACGAGTTCCGGTGTGGCACAACGTCACCGTCGCATTCTCCGAACGACGGGTCAGGAGCAGGCCGAGCGGCCGACCGACCGTCACACCGCGTCCGATCACGACGACATGCGCGCCGGCGATCTCGACGTCGAAGCGACGCAGCAGGTGCACGATGCCACGCGGGGTGCAGGGCAGCGGCGCCGACTCCATCAAGACCAGGCGGCCCAGGTTCGTCGGGTGCAATCCGTCGGCGTCTTTGGCCGGATCGACGCGCTCCAGCGCAGCGTTCTCATCCAGGTGCTTGGGCAGCGGCAGCTGCACGATGTAACCCGTGCATTCGGGATTGGCGTTGAGTTCGTCGATGGTCTCGTTGAGCTTGGCCTGACTGATGTCGGCCGGCAGGTCGCGGCGCAGCGAGGTGATGCCCACCTTGGCGCAGTCGGCATGCTTGCCGCGGACGTACGCCTGCGACCCCGGGTCATCGCCCACCAGAACGGTGCCCAGGCCGGGGGTCTTGCCCGCCGCGGTCAATGCGGCCACCCGCTCCTTGAGGTCGACGAAGATCTCGTCACGTGTGATTTTGCCGTCCAACGTGATTGCACCCACGTCATCCAGTTTGGCATGCGCGCGCCCAACGACTTCAGCCGATTGATGGCGACCCGCTGCGTTCGGCTCCGCCGACCTTGCGATCGCCACTCAGGCCGATTGATGGCGACCCGCTGCGTTCGGCTCCGCCGACCTCGCGATCACCAGTTAGGCTCCTTGACATGTCCGAAGCCCCGGACGTGCTGGCACCGGCAAAGCTCGGACCCATCACGCTGCGCAATCGCATCATCAAATCCGCAACCTTCGAGGCCCGCACACCCGGTGCGTTGGTCAGCGACGATCTGATCGAGTACCACCGGTTGCCGGCGGCCGGCGGAGTCGGCATGACCACGGTGGCCTACTGCGCGGTCTCCCAAGGCGGCCGCACCGAAGGCAACGGGATCTGGATGCGCCCCGAAGCCGTGCCCGGTTTCCGGCGGCTCACCGATGCGATTCACGCCGAGGGCGCGGCGGTCTGCGCCCAGATCGGACATGCGGGTCCGGTCGCCAACGCCCGCTCCAACAAGGCCACGGCTTTGGCACCGGTGCGGTTCTTCAACCCGATCGGCATGCGGTTCGCCAAGAAGGCCAGCCGGCAAGACATCGACGATGTGATCGCCGCACACGCCAACGCGGCCAGGCTGGCCGTGGACGCCGGATTCGACGCCGTCGAAGTGCATTTGGGCCACAACTATCTGGCCAGCGCGTTTCTGAGCCCGCTGATCAACCGCCGCAGCGACGAATTCGGCGGGTCGCTGGAGAACCGTGCCAAGGTCGCCCGCGGGATGGTGCTTGCCGTCAAGCGCGCCGTCGGTGATCAGATCGCGGTGACCGCCAAGCTCAACATGTCCGACGGCGTGCGCGGCGGCATCTCGGTCGACGAGGCGATCGCCACCGCCAAGTGGTTGCAGGACGACGGCGCATTGGACGCGATCGAACTCACCGCGGGCAGTTCGCTGGTCAACCCGATGTACCTGTTCCACGGCGACGCCCCGCTCAAGGAGTTCGCCGGCGCGTTCAAACCGCCGCTGAGTTGGGGCATGCGGATGACGGGCAAGAAGTTCCTCCGCGAATACCCGTACCGCGAGGCCTATCTACTGCGCCATGCCAAGCAGTTCCGCGCCGAGTTGACGATGCCGCTGATCCTGCTGGGCGGCATCACCAATCGCGAGACGATGGATCTGGCGATGGCCGAAGGCTTTCAGTTCGTCGCGATGGGCCGGGCGCTGTTGGCCGAGCCCGACCTGATCAACCGGATCGCCCGCGACGGCACCGCCGTGCGTTCGGCGTGTACGCACTGCAACCGGTGCATGCCGACGATCTACACCCGTACCCACTGCGTGGTGACCGGAGCCCCCGACCTCATGGCCCACTGACCAGCCGCCGTGTCGATCGATGGGGACTGAACGGCAGCCGATACAGTTGGTGCAGTGAGCCAAGCATCTAATGTTGGGGCGATGAGTCATGCCGCGCCGCCCGCGCTGACAGTCCGGTACGACGGAGCGCAACGTACTTTCGCCGCAGGTCACGACGTCGTGGTTGGCCGCGATCTGCGCGCCGACATGCGCATCACGCATCCGCTGATCTCCCGGGCTCACCTGCTACTGCGATTCGACCAAGGCCGCTGGCTGGCCATCGACAACGGCTCGCTGAACGGGACCTACGCCAACGGGCGCCGCGTGCCGGTGGTCGACCTCCACGACGGTCAGACGGTCAACATCGGCAACCCCGACGGCCCGCAACTGAGTTTCGAGATCGGGAAACACGACGGCATCGCCGGCCGGCCGCCGCAGACGGCGTCGATGCCGATCGCCAGGTCGGGCCCGCCCGCGCGGCCAGTGCCCCCACCGCAACAGCCGCCCCGCCCACCGGCGGGGCCGCGACCGCTGGGCCCGCCCGCCCAAAGTCCCGGCCAGGGACCGCCGCGCCCGTACCCCGGCGGTCCGCCACCACCGCAGCCTTACCCGGGCCCACGCCCGCCCGCGTACCCGGCAGGCCCGCTGCATCAGGCACCGCCACTGCGGCAACCCGCGGCCCCGGTGGCGTCAGCTCCCCCGGTGAACGTCGCGCCGAGGACCGAGATGGGCCCGGCGCCGAAGATCAGTACGCCGCCCGAATCGGGCAACCTCGCCACAAAGATGATCCAGGCGATCCTGCCGGGCTCGTCGACACCAGACAAGCCGCCGGGTTCGGCGACGATCGGGCGCGCCAACGACAACGACATCGTCATTCAGGACGTGCTGGCGTCACGTCACCACGCCTTCCTGGTCGATTCGCCGCTCGGCACCGAGATCCGGGACGCCCACAGCGTCAACGGCACCTTCGTCAACGGCGTGCGCGTCGGGTCGGCGGTGCTCAGCGAGGGCGACGTCGTCACGATCGGCAACATCGACCTGGTCTTCACCGACGGCACCCTGATCCGGCGCACCGAAGCCGCCACCCGCACCGGCGGCCTCGAGGTCAACAGCGTCCAGTTCAGGATCGACGGCAAGCAACTGCTGGACAACATCTCCCTCACCGCGCGGCCGGGCACACTGACCGCGATCATCGGTGGGTCCGGTGCGGGCAAGACCACCCTGTCGCGACTGATCGCCGGGTACACCCGCCCCAGCGGGGGCAACGTCACCTTCGAGGGCCACGACATCCACGCCGAGTACGCGACGATGCGCAGCCGGATCGGGATGGTGCCGCAGGACGATGTGGTGCATCGCCAGCTCACGGTCAACCAGGCTCTCGGTTACGCCGCCGAGCTGCGCCTGCCGCCGGACACCAGCAAAGACGAACGCGCTCAGGTCGTCGCGCAGGTGCTCGAGGAACTCGACCTGACCAAGCACGCCGACACCCGGGTGGACAAGCTCTCCGGCGGGCAGCGCAAACGCGCATCGGTCGCGCTGGAACTGCTGACCCAGCCGTCGCTGCTGCTGCTCGACGAGCCGACCTCGGGCCTCGATCCGGCGCTGGACCGCCAGGTGATGCTGATGCTGCGGCAGCTCGCCGACGCCGGCCGTGTGGTGCTGGTGGTGACGCACTCGGTGTCTTACCTCGACATCTGCGACCAGATCCTACTGATCGCGCCCGGCGGCAAGATGGCCTTTAACGGGCCGCCCAGCCAGGTTGGGGCCGCATTGGGCACCACCAACTGGGCCGACATCTTCGCCAATGTGGGCGCCGACCCGGACGAAGCGAACCGCCGCTTCCTGGAACAGAACGGCCGAGGGAGCCAGTCCCGGGCACCGGCTCCGGAAAGCCCCGCCACCGACCTCGGCGACCCGGCGCACAGCGACCTGCTGCGTCAGATGTCGACGATCGCACGACGCCAGGTGCGACTGGTGATCTCCGACCGCGGTTACTCAGTGTTCCTGGCGATATTGCCGTTCCTCATCGGGGCGTTGTCGCTGACAGTGAAGGGACCCCATCCGGGACTCGGTCCCGCCGACCCGCTCGGCCTGGCGCCCACCCAGCCGCAGTACATCATGGTGCTGCTCAATATCGGAGCCGTGTTCATGGGCACGGCGCTGACCATCCGCGACCTGATCGGCGAACGTCCGATCTTCCGGCGAGAACAGGCCGTGGGCCTGTCGACCACTGCCTATCTGCTGGCGAAGGTCACCGTCTTCTGCATTTTCGCGACCGTCCAGGCGGGGATCTCGACGATCATCGTCCGGCTCGGCAAGGGCGCCCCGACCGCGCATCCGCCGTTCTTCGACAACTCGACGTTCTCGCTGTTCGTCACCGTCGCCGGAACGTGCGTGGCTTCAGCGATTCTCGGTCTGATGCTGTCCGCGGTCGCACAGACCACCGAGCAGATCATGCCGCTGCTGGTGGTGTCGATCATGTCGCAGCTGGTGCTCGCCGGCGGAATGATCCCGGTGACGGGCCGGGCGGGTCTGAACCAGCTGTCGTGGCTGACGCCAGGACGCTGGGGTTACGCCGCGGGTGCGTCGTCAATCGACTTCCCGGACCTGGTGAAGGTCAAGCAGATTCCGACCAACGATCCGATCTGGCAGCACTCCAAGCACATCTTCTTGCTCGACATGGGCATGCTCGCTGCGCTGTCGTTGTTCTATGCCGGCTATGTCCGGTGGACTATCCGGCTCAAACGCTAGTCACCCGTCCAGCCGCAATCCGTGGGCCGCGGCGTATGCGAGCGCCTGCTCGATATCGATACGCGCCCGTGTCAACGACGCCGTCGTCCACAGCGACGGATCGACGGTGGCGCCGCGCAGATCGGCGTCGTCCAAACGGGTTCCGGTGGTGCGCGCCCCGGACAGATCAGCCCCGCGCAACACGGTCTTGCGCAGGTCGGCTTCCACCAGGTTGGCCTCACGAAGGCGGCAGCCACTCAAGTCGATGCCGCGCAGGTCATTTCCGCCGAGCACGGTCAGCGTGAAGTCCACCTCGTCGAGGGTCAACGGTCGAAGCCGGCACCGCGTGAACACCGAGCCCAGCATGGTGCACTGACGAAATGTGCTGTGCCACAGCGTCGTCAGGTTGAAGGTGCAGTTGCGAAACGCTGACCCCAGATGCTCGGACTCAGCGAGACTGATCCCGCTGAAGTTGCATTCGGTGAACACCACCCGCTCGGTGCGCAGGCGACTGAGATCGTCGTCGCGGAAATCGCGGCCGACGAATTCGCAATCGGTCCAATCCACTACGCGGTGGGCGACAAGCTCGCCAGCGCGTATTCGCTGACCGCGATCAACGCATTGGTCGCCGATCTGCGATCGCGGGCGTCGACATTGATCACCGGGACGTGGGCGGGCAGCGTCAGCGCTTTACGTACCTCGGCGGCGGGATACCTTGGCGAGCCGTCGAACTCGTTGACTGCGATCAGGAACGGCAGGTTGCGATGCTCGAAGAAGTCGACCGCGGCGAAGCAGTCCTGCAGACGTCGGCAGTCCACCAGGATGACCGCGCCGATCGCGCCGCGCACCAGGTCGTCCCACATGAACCAGAATCGGCGCTGACCCGGCGTTCCGAACAGATAGAGCACCAGATCCTCATCGAGGGTGATCCGGCCGAAGTCCATCGCGACCGTGGTGGTCCGCTTGTCCGGGGTCGCGTCGACCATGTCGACGCCGGCGGAGGCGTCGGTGACCATCGCCTCGGTCCGTAGCGGCATGATCTCTGACACAGCGCCCACGAATGTTGTCTTGCCGACCCCGAATCCACCGGCGACGACGATCTTGGTAGACGCAGTATCGCGCGACTTCGGATAAGGAGGAGCCCCCGCATCAGAGCGCTCGTAGGCCACGGAGCGTCCTTCCTATCAATTCGCGGCGTTCATCACGGGTCGAGCTTTCGGTCAACGTCCGATTAACTCGAAGGTAGCCCGAAGTCACCAGATCGCCGACCAACACGCGCGTGACGCCGAGCGGCAAATTCAGACGAGCCGATATTTCGGCCACCGATGGACTCTTGACGCACAGTTGGACAATTCTGCCCCGCAGATCGTTGGGCGGCCACTGGTGGAACATCGCCGACTGCAACGCCTGCAGAGGCGCTTCCAGCGGGATGTCGACGCTGGCCTTGGTTCGGCCGGCTGTCAGCGTGTACGGGCGAACCAGGCTCGCCTCAGGAGGCGGCGGTTCGATTCCCGGTCGTTCGCGGTTGTCCATGGCGAATCACGACGGTGACGGAGCACGTCGGGACGATTGCACGACGTTGCCCACCCGTTCGACGAGGACGGCCATCTCGTATCCGATCTGACCGATATCGCACGACGTCGAGGCCAATGTCGCCAGGTGGGATCCGTCGCCGACCTGCATCAGCAGCAGGTAGCCGTTCTGCATCTCCACCACCGACTGCAGCACCTGGCCACCGTCGAACAGCTGTGCGGCGCCGTTGGCCAAGCTGGCCAGACCTGACGACACCGCGGCGAGCTGGTCGGCCCGCTCCTTCGGCAGACGCTCGCTGGCCGCGATCAGCAGCCCGTCGACGGACACCAGAATCGCGTGCGACACCCCGCGGACTTCGCGAGCGAAGTTCGAGACCAGCCAGTCCAGCGAATTGTCGGAGTGTGCGGGTTGGCTCGGCTGTATGGGTTGGAAGCCAGAGGTCATTCGCGATCGGTTCCTTGGTCGTCGTCACGGGCATGCGCGCGTCCCGCACGGACGCCGCTGAAATGGCTGCTTATCGAGGTGCGAACGGCCGCGGGGTCGCGTGCCGGCGCCTGATGCGTGGGACGGCGCCCCGATCCACCGTTGGAAGCTGTCCCACTGTCGTCGCCGCCGGCCCGGTGGTGCGCATTCCCGTTCTGGTCGGCACCGCCCGGAACCAGCCGGGCACCGGGGTCGCGGACCGGCAGGCCCTGTTCGGTGTGCGTTTCTACGGGCGTGTTCTCCACCTCGGCGGCGGCGGACCAACCACGGTCCCACACCGACTGCCAATCCAGATCCGGGCTGTGGGCCAGCTCCCGCGGGTCGACCAACCATTCGGAGAGCATCCGCTGGTAGATCAGATCGTCCTCGGGCGGTTCGGTCGACGGCGCGGCAGCTTCGGCAGCCCAGACGTCATCGACCTCGGGCAACTGGGACTCGGGCAGCTGGGACTCGGGCAGCTGGGACTCGGCCACCGGGACACGGGCGGCTCGTCCTTCGGTCGCTGGCGGCCTTCTTTGGTGAATCGGATCCGCGAGCCGAAGAATGACGAAGTATTCGAAACCGGTTGTGCAGCAGGCCGTTCCGGGGCCAGCTCGCCGAGCTCCTGCTGTGCGACGGCTGGTGGCTGGTCGCGATCCGACGGGGCATCCGGGGCGCCGGTGATGCCACTACTTCCCGGTCTGCGCCGGGGCAGCAGGCTGATCGAGGGCTCGGTCGAATAGGAGCCGTTGCGCTCGTCGGCGTCTTCCACCGGCGCAAGGTCGGCTACGAAGTCGGGCACGGCGACCGGCGGCTCGGGCGGAGCCACGAACGCTGCCGGGGCTGATGCCGTGTCACGCGGCGCCACCGGTCCGGCGTCGCCGCTCGCCAGCACAGTAGACGGCAGGTAGACCTCCGCGGTGCTACCCGACCGCGCATCCTCGAGCGACGAGGCACGCAGCCGCACCCGGATCGCGTGCCGGTCGGCCAACCGGCTGACTACGAACAGGCCCATGTGGCGGGCGCTGTCGGGGGTGACCTCTCCCCCGGCGCGCAGGCGCATGTTGGCGATTCGGCGGTCGCCGTCGGTCATGCCCAGCCCGACATCGACGATCTGCAGTAGAACCGCTCCGTCGCTGCGGAATCCCGCCGACACCCGGACCGGAGCCGACGGCGGCGAGTAACGCAGCGCGTTGTCGATCAACTCCGCGAGCAGGTGGACGATGTCGCCGGAGACCGCGCCGGCAATCGTGCAATCCGGCACCATCGACGTCTCGACACGGCGGTAGTCCTCGACCTCGGAGGTCGCCGCGTGGATGACCGATGACAGCGGCACCGTCGTGCGCTGGTCTCCCCGCGAGCTCTTCGCGCCCGCCAGCACCAGCAGGTTCGCGCCGTTGCGGCGCATCCGGGCGGCCAGGTGGTCGAGCCGGAACAGGCTGTCGAGCCGTTCGGGGTCTTCTTCGTTGCGCTCCAGCCGGTCGATGAGCGAGAGCTGCTGATCAACCAGCGAACGGTTGCGTCGCGACATCGTCTCGAACATGTCGTTGACCAACAGCCGCAACCGGGCTTCGTCGCCGGCCAAAAGCAATGCCTGCGCATGCAATTCGTCGACCGCGTGCGCAACCTGACCGATTTCCTCGGTGGTGTGCACCGGCAGCGGCTCGGGCGGCGACTCGTCACCGGCCCGCACCCGGGTGATCTCCCGCTCGAGATCCTCGTGCGCCACCTTCAGCGCGCCGTCGCGCAGCACCCGCAGCGGTTGAATCAGCGTGCGCGCGACCAGCAACACGATGACCAGCGCGGCAATGATGGCGGCCAGCACCAGCACGGTGTCGCGGATCGCCGCGTTGCGACGGTCGTGGGCCTGGTCCTCGACGGCCTTGGTCACCTTCGCGGTGATGTCTTTGATGATCTGCGAGGCGATCCCGTCGGTGGTCTGCACCGAGCGCAGCAGCACAGGGTTGTTGACGAGCTTCTGCGCCGGATCCGACATCACGCCCATTCGGGTCACCATCTGCTGCTGCAGCGTCTTGGCCTCCGGTGAGCCGACGCCGAGCACTTCGGACATCCCGAACAGGGTCGACGGCTCGGTACCGGCGAAAGTGATCATCGACGTCCGCAGCTCGGGCTCCGGCAGATCTGCACCGCGGGCGATCAGCGTCTGCTGCATCATCATCTGGCCGCGGGCCCCGACCGCCCGGCTGAGACCCTGCGCCTCGGCGCGGATCTGCTCGTTGTCGACGCGGAACGAGGCTGTCGATCGCATTCTCGGCGGTCAACAAGATGGGCGCGTAGGAAATCACCCGGGGCCGCAAGCCGAGGGTGTTCGATGCGACCTTGTCCAGCAACGACTGGCCATCGTCCAGCATGGCGTCGACGCCGGCGCGCACGTCGGGCGCGACGTCGGTTCCGCGCAGGCGGGCTTCGAGCTCACTTTTGCGGGCCTCGTAGTTCTTCTTCGCTCCGTCGGCATCGCCACCTGTTGAGCGCGCGAGCAATGCGACGTCGAGCGCCGACATGTATTTGGTGATCGCCGGAACCATCTCGGCCCGGTCTGCCGCTAACCGAAGCCGGTGTGCATCGCTCATCGCATCCGCAATGCGAAATCCCCCGAAAACCATTGTCAGCACCAAAGGCAGAGCGACAATGGCGACGACTTTCCACCGGACCGGCCAATTGCGCAGCGACCACGACGCGGGCCGTTTCGTCGAAGCGGATTCGGCGCTGTTGCTCTCGGCGGGCCGAGTTTCGTCCGGCGAACCCGTCCGCGGGACGCGGGCAAACATCGTCACCGGATCAGCGCGGTGTAAGCGTCCGCTCCGCCGAATCGCAGTGTTAGCGCGTCGTTCATGAGACTTCCTGCTAATTGCGCTCGCCCCGAGCGGGGGGCAAGCAAGATACGCCTGGCAATTCAGCGAGTATGCCAGGCTGCGGCTGCAGTGACCACAATTCTTACTGAACAGACAGAGTTCACCGACGCGCTTGCGACTCGGCCGCGTATAGCCGAGCAAATTAGGTAAACGCGCTTACAAGCCGCCGCACTGGGCCGGGCCGCTGAAAATCGTCGCCCAGGGCGGGCAGCTGGGGTCGCGAGGCTTAGGACCTTGTTCCACCTGCATATGCGGTCCTGGCGGAAAATCCTCGTCGGCAAAGTGGTAGTCGTGACAGCCACCGATGTCCCAATCTCCCAGGACACCGTGGCCGGGCATGGGCTGGCCCGGACACCAGCACGCCGAGGATTGACTGCATCCCGGTGGATTTGCGTGCGCGGTACCTGCGGCCGATCTCAGACCAGCCAAGAGGCCGCCGGACACCGTCACCGCCGCAGCGCACCCTGCGATTAGTCGGTTCATAATATCGGCATTTTTCTCGCGAACGGCTGTCGGCGCATCGGGCAATTGCCCCATTTCCGGTTACCTTGTGTTGTGTTCAAGCTGCTGTTTTACTCACCGCGAATCGCGCCCAATACGGGTAATGCAATCCGAACCGCGGCAGCCACCGGAGCAGAACTGCATCTTGTCGAGCCGTTGGGTTTCGACCTCTCTGAGCCGAAGCTGCGGCGGGCCGGCCTGGACTACCACGACCTCGCATCGGTGACCGTCCACCCGTCGCTGGATGACGCCTGGACCGCACTCGCACCGCAGCGGGTGTTCGCGTTCACCGCCCACGCGACGCAGCTGTTCACCGACGTCAGCTACCAGCCCGGAGATGTGTTGATGTTCGGCCCGGAGCCCACCGGTCTGGACGCGGCCACGCTGGCCGATCCGCACATCACCGGCCGGGTGCGCATCCCGATGCTGGACGGGCGGCGGTCGCTCAATTTGGCCAACGCCGCCGCGGTGGCCGTCTACGAGGCGTGGCGACAGCAGAGGTTTTCCGGCGCGGCGCCCGGTGACGATGCAGAACGCGAAGCGTTCTGAGAAGGAGGCGGGCAATCAAGCTGATTAGCATCGATCGCATGGGACTCAACGACCGCGCGCTTGTCCGCTGGGTCAACGCCTTCTTCAGCGAATTGGCCAAGGTGCCGCTGCTGGGCAGTGTGATCCGGCGCAGGCTGATCGTGATTCGCTACGTCGGACGGCGGTCCGGGAAAACGTTCGAGACCCCGGTCGCCTATTCGCGTCGCGGCGACGACATCACTATCGGTGTGTCCTTCCCGGACAACAAGTCGTGGTGGCGCAACTTCCTCGGCGACGGCGGGACGATCACTCTGGTCGGCTTGGACGGCGCTGACCGGTCCGGCCACGCCGTCGCCACCCGCGACAGCGCGGGCCGCGTAGCGGTCAGGGTGCACATCGCCGGGTGATCTACCAGGTGTCCCAGTGCGTGAGCTGCTCGGCGGGCAGCCGCTTGGCCGGCTTGAAATCGGTGCCCTTGGTGTAGGCGATCGGGAAAAGGCCGGCCTGGCTGTACTTCTCGTAGGGAATGCCCAGTATCTCGGCCACCTTTTCCTCGCCGCCGCGGATCAGGTGCAGCGTCGTCCAGCAGGTGCCCAGCCCCCGCGAGCGCAGCGCCAGACAGAAGCTCCAGATCGCCGGGTGCAGCGACGCCCAGAATCCCGCCCCGCCCATCGGCTGCTTGTCTTCGCGCCCTTCGATGCACGGGATCAACAGCACCGGCGCTTCATGGATGTGCTCGGCCAGGTAGGACGCGGAATCGCGGACCGCGCCCATCCGCTCTCCACGGGTGTCGCCCTCCCTGTATTCCGGTGCCGGCGACTTCAGGTAACCACGGGCATTGTCCAGGTAGATCTCGCCGATCGCCTTCTTCTTATCCTCGTCCTCCACGAAAACCCATTGCCAGCCTTGCGAATTGGAGCCGGTGGGGGCCTGCAGCGCCAAGTCGAGGCATTCCATCAGCAGGTCGTGTGAGACCGGCTTGTCGAAGTCGAGGCGCTTGCGGACCGAACGGGTGGTGGTGAGGAGTTCGTCGACAGAGAGGTTAAGGGCCATGTGCGCGAGATTACTCATGCCGTGGAGTCACTCGCGGCAATAGGTGATATCGCATGCGGTCCCGAATCGACATGCGGTCCTGAACCGAAAGAGCGTCGGACCCGAGACATGCGGCACAAGATGCTGCTGAGCCCCGTGAGGTTTGCGCTCACTGGAAGTCGCGGGACTTCGATCCGATCTTCAATGTGAGCTTGGCAATCCGGTCCGCCATCACCGTGACTGCGCCACTGGCGTTTTGGACCTGGCCGCGGATCAGCAGCGCCGACGATGTCTGCGCCACCTTGCGATACCGCGCCCATACCCCCGGCGTGCAGAGCACGTTGACCATCCCGGTCTCATCCTCGAGGTTGACGAACGTCACGCCCCGAGCCGTGCCCGGGCGCTGCCGATGCGTGACCGCTCCGGCGACCAGCACCCGGTCGCCGTCGGGCACCGACAACAGATCGGCGGCGGGCACCACCCCCATCGCGTCGAGATCCGACCGCAGGAACTGGGTCGGGTAGCTGTCCGGCGAGATGCCGGTGGACCACACGTCGGCGGCGGCCAGCTCCACCTCACTCATCCCGGGTAAAGCCGGAACATGCGACGACGAGCCCACTCCCGGTAATCGATCCGGTCTCTGGGTGGCGGCCGCGCCGGCCGCCCACAGCGCCTCGCGCCGCGACATCCCGAAGCAGTGCAGCGCGCCTGCGGTCGCCAACGCTTCGGTCTGCGGCACGGACAGCTGAACCCGCGTTGTCATATCCAGCAGAGAAGCGAAGGGACCGTGAGCTTTTCGCTCTTCGACCAGCTTTTCGGCCAGGTCTTCTCCGATGTGACGGACGCTGCCCAGCCCCAGCCGCACCTCGGTGCCGACGTTCTCCAGCGTGGCATGCACCACGCTGGATGCCACGCACGGACCGTGCACCGTCACCCCGTGTCTGCGGGCGTCGGCCACCAGCGACTGCGGAGAGTAGAAGCCCATCGGCTGCGCGCGCAGCAGCGCCGCACAGAACGCCGCAGGGTGATGCAGCTTGAACCACGACGAGTAGAAGACCAGCGACGCGAAACTCAGCGAATGGCTTTCCGGAAAGCCGAAATTGGCGAAGGCTTCCAGCTTTTCGTAGACCCGGTCGATCACCTCGTCGGCAGCGCCGTGCAGGCTCCGCATGCCGTCGAAGAACCGGCCACGCAGCCGCTGCATGCGTTCGGTCGACCGCTTGGATCCCATGGCACGGCGCAGTTGATCGGCCTCGGCTCCGGTGAAACCGGCGCAGTCCACCGCGAGCTGCATCAGCTGTTCCTGAAACAGCGGCACTCCCAACGTCTTCCGCAACGCCGGCTCCATCGACGGGTGGTCGTAGACGACCGGGTCGAGGCCGTTGCGCCGCCGGATGTACGGATGGACCGATCCGCCCTGGATAGGGCCGGGGCGGATCAACGCCACCTCGACCACCAGGTCGTAGAACACCCGGGGCTTGAGCCGCGGCAGGGTCGCCATCTGCGCGCGGGACTCCACCTGGAACACCCCGACGGAATCTGCGCGCTGCAACATCTCGTACACCGCCGGTTCGGACAGGTCCAGCGCGGCCAGGTCGACCTCGATGCCTTTGTGCTCACCCACCAGGTCGATGGCGTAATGCAGCGCCGAGAGCATGCCCAGCCCGAGCAGGTCGAATTTCACCAAACCGATTGCTGCGCAATCATCTTTGTCCCACTGCAACACGCTGCGGTTTTCCATCCGGGCCCATTCGACCGGGCAGACGTCGGCGATCGGGCGATCGCAGATCACCATGCCGCCGGAATGGATTCCCATGTGCCGGGGCAGGTTCTGGATCTGGTCAGCCAGCTCGATCACCTGCTCGGGAATGCCCTCGATGTCCGACGGACGTCCACTCCAGTGGCTGATCTGCTTGCTCCACGCGTCCTGCTGTCCTTGCGAGAACCCCAGGGCACGGGCCATGTCGCGCACCGCGATACGGCTGCGGTAGGTGATCACGTTGGCGACCTGGGCGGCGTAGTCGCGGCCGTACTTGTCGTAGACGTACTGGATGACGTTTTCGCGCAGATCCGACTCGATGTCGATGTCGATGTCGGGCGGCCCGTCGCGGACCGGCGACAGGAAGCGCTCGAACAGCAACTCGTTGGCCACCGGGTCGACCGCGGTGACGCCGAGCGCGTAGCAGACTGCCGAGTTGGCCGCCGATCCCCTGCCCTGGCACAGGATGTTGTTCTCCCGGCAGAACCGGGTGATGTCGTAGACCACCAGGAAGTATCCCGGAAAATTCAGTTGCGCAATGATTTCCAGCTCACGCTCGAGCTGGGCATACGCCCGGCGCGCCTGAGACCGCTCGCCGTAGCGGCGCTGGGCTCCGGCCATCGTCAGCTCCCGCAGCCAGCTGTCTTCGGTTGAGCCAGGCGGTACATCTGGGAACGGCGGCAACTGCGGGGCGATCAGCGCCAGGCCGAAGGCGCACTGCTCGCCGAGTTCGGCAGCGGCCGTCACCGCGTCAGGGTGCTGCGCGAACAGCCGCGCCATCTCCTCGCCGGAGCGCAGATGCGAACCGCCCAGCGGGGCAAGCCAGCCGGCCGCCTCGTCCAGCGACTGCCTGGCACGTATCGCGCCCATCGCCATCGCCAGCTGCCGTCGTGATGGCGCAGCGAAGTGCGCCCCGGTGGTGGCCACCCTGCTGAGCCCGAATCGCTCTGCCAACAAGGCCATTTCGGTATTGATGTCGTCATCGACCGGGCAGCCATGGTGGGTCAGCTCAACGCTGACCCGATCGGAGCCGAACCTGTCCACCAGATCGGCCAACGCCGCCGAGGCCGCATCCGGTCCGCCACTGGCCAGCGCGGAGCGGACGTGGCCTTTACGGCAGCCGGTCAATATGTGCCAGTGCCCGCCCGCCGCTTCGGTGAGCGCGTCGAAGTCGAAACACAGCTTGCCTTTCTCACCGCCGGCCAGATGCGCCACCGCCAGCTGCCGCGACAGCCGACGGTAACCTTCCGGCCCGCGAGCCAACACCAGCAGATGCGGGCCCGCCGGATCGGGATCGTCGGTCCTGGCGCCCGATCCCATGGACAGCTCGGCGCCGAACACCGTCCGCATGTCCAGTTCCACGGCCGCTTCGGCGAATCGCACCGCACCATAGAGTCCGTTGTGGTCGGTCAGCGCGATGGCCCGCAGGCCCAGCCGCACCGCCTCTTCGACCAACTCCTCCGGTGCGCTGGCCCCGTCGAGAAAGCTGTACGCCGAATGCGCATGCAGCTCGGCATACGGGACGGACGAGCGAACCGGCCGGTCTTCGGCCGGCGGCTGGTAGGCGATCCGTTTGCGCGACCAGGGCGCCTCATCCGCCGGAGTCCATACGGTTGGCGTGCCGGAGCGGCGCGGTTTGCCGGAGAGCACCCGCTCCATCTCCGACCAGCCCGGCGGCCCGTTGCTCCACCCCATCGACTCAGTGTATCGAATATATGTTCGAATAGCTCGGGTGGCCAAACCGCGCCTACGATCCCCATATGAGAAGGACTTTCGTCGCGACATTCGCGGTCGGGTTGATCGTCGCCCTGTTCGGTCTGATCTGGGCGCTCCAGGGATTCGGAGTGCTTGGCGGCAGTCAGATGAGCAACACCACAACCTGGTCCATCACTGGTCCGATCACGATGCTGATCGGGATCGTCGTCGCAGTTGTTAGTTGGCGGAAACTTTCGTCGAAATAGCGCACGTCGTTTCACTGAAATATTCAGAACCAGAACAACTTTGGTACGGCTTGAAATTACTCTCAGAGAATCTCAGCCGATGAGAGACGAACGGCGTTGTTCATCACGCGATTAACACTGCGCGCGTTTTCCAACTGCGTTGCCACACAACCGACTCCCGTTGTTTACACGAATTAATATCGTCGCCACCTCTGACCAGCGGTCACCACCGATACTCAAAAGCAATCCAGAGAATGAACGGCGGTGATGAGGCGTGGAGCAACTCAATACGCTCGATGCAGGCTTCCTCATGGCTGAGGATTCGGACCGCAACGTCAGTTTGGCGATCGGCGGAATCGCCATCATCGACGGCGCGGCGCCCAAGTATGAAAAATTCAAAGCTGTTCTGGCAGAGCGTGTTAAATCGATTCCTCGATTCACGCAGATGCTGCGCACCCAGCCTTTCGATGTCGGCGCGCCGCACTGGGTCGACGATCCGGCATTTGACATCAACCGCCATGTGCGGCGGATAGCAGTACCGCGGCCAGGTGACGACACCGAACTGTTCCGGGTTGTCGCCGACGTGCTGGAGCGCCGACTGGACCGCGACCGCCCGCTGTGGGAGTGCTGGGTCATCGAAGGCCTGAAAGGCAATCGGTGGGCGATCCTGATGAAGGTCCACCACTGCATGGCCGACGGGGTGTCGGCGATTCGCATACTCGCCAGCCTGTGCGACGAGATAGACGGCGACATATTCACCCGGCCCGCCGCGAAGCGAACGGGCCGGCGCCCGCACCTGACCCCGGTACCCGAGCACTCACCGCGCACCAACCCGCTCAGCGACCTCTGGCGGGCCGCCACCGGAATCACCAACACGGTCACCCGAACGGTTGGCGGCGCGACCGAGATCGCCGCTGGTCTGATGCGCCCAACGGCGGGATCGTCGCTGGTCGGACCCGTTACGTCGATGCGGCGCTATCGTGCGGTCCGCGTCCCACTCGCCGACGTCGAACAGGTCTGCCGCAAGTTCGACGTGACCATCAACGACGTCGCGCTGGCCGCGATCACCGAAGGCTATCGATCCGTTCTGCTGCACCGCGGCGAAAAGCCCCGGCCAGATTCGTTGCGGACCCTGGTGCCGGTGTCGGTACGCTCGCCCGACTCCGCGGACAAGCCGGGCAACCGAATCTCGATCATGCTGCCCTATCTTCCCGTCGATGAGGACGACCCGATCCAGCAGTTGCGCACCGTGCACAGCAGGCTGACCCGGACCAAACAGGGCGGCCAGCGCCAGGCCGGCAACATGGCGGTGTCGATGACCGGTTATGTCCCATTCATGTTGTCCTCGTGGCTGATTCGATTGCTCACCCGCCTGCCGCAACGCGGCATCGTGACATTGGCAACCAATGTCCCGGGCCCACACCGTCGGCTGGAGATGATGGGCCACACAGTCAGTCGGCTGCTGCCTATTCCGCCGATCGCCCTGCAGCTGCGCACTGGTGTCGCGGTGGTGAGCTACGCCGACGATCTGGTGTTCGGAATCACCGCCGACTACGACGCGGGCGCCGACATCGACACGCTGGCCGACGGCATCAAGATCGGGGTGGCCCGGTTGGACATGCTCAGCCAGGACTCGATCTTGCTGTTCGACAGGAAATCGGTCTGACCCTCACCGGTTAACCTGACTACCGGCGCCGCGACTGCGGCCCGGGAAGGCAGGACGGCGAATGTCGGTCATCATCGACCCACGCCGCTTGGACGCCGTGCTGTTCGACCTCGACGGCGAGCCCGACACCACGTTCGCAGCGCAACTGCGGGACGCCGGCGTGCGCCTCGATCGGTCCGGTGCCGCCGCCCTGGTCGAGACGGCCGCCGCGCTGGCTGTTCGGCCCGGCCGCTGCGCCGTCATCACCTCGACCGAACACGGCGTGACGGACGCGCGGGCCGGTGGATTCGCACTGGTAGTCGCGGTCGACCCGGCCGGGAGCCTGCGCAGCCGTGGCGCCGACGCCGTGGTCAAGGACGTGAACGACATCGACGTCCGCACCGGGGATCGCCGAATGTCCGAACTGCCCGACGGCTTGCAGGCACTGGATCTGACACCCGAACGACAGCCCGCGGTGTTCTTCGATTTCGACGGAACGCTGTCCGAGATCGTCAATGACCCCGACTCCGCGCGGCTTGCCGACGGCGCGGCCGACGCGCTGACATCGCTGAGCGCTCAATGTCCCGTGGCGATCCTGAGCGGTCGAGACCTGGCCGACGTGCGGCAACGGATCGGCCTGCCCGGACTCTGGTACGCCGGCAGTCATGGGTTCGAGCTGACCGGACCCGACGGCAAGCACCACCAGAACACTGAGGCGGCCGCAAGCATCCCGGTGTTGGCGGAGGCGGCAGCAGCGCTGGCCGACCAGCTCGGCGACATTCCGGGAGTCGCTGTGGAGCACAAGCGATTCGGTGTGGCCGTGCATTACCGCAATGCCGCGCGTGACCGCGTCGGCGAGGTGGCCGCGGCGGTGCGAAGCGCCGGCCAGCGGACCGCCCTGCGCGTGACGACTGGTCGTGAAGTCATCGAACTACGTCCAGATGTCGACTGGGACAAGGGAAAAACACTGCGTTGGGTGCTCGACTACATCCGCGACAACGAAGGGTCGAGTTCGTTGCTGCCGATCTATCTCGGCGACGACATCACCGACGAGGACGCCTTTGACGCGGTGGCCGACGATGGCATCGCGATCCTGGTGCGCCACGGCGACGACGGGGACCGCGCCACCGCCGCTCGTTTACGCGCTGGACGACCCTGACCGGGTGCGTGAGTTCACCGAGCGGCTCGCACGCCGGCTCGCGGACTGATCACAGGACCGCTTGCGACTGAATGGTTTTGGCTGCCAGCTTGCCGTCGTCGCCGCGGATCTCCGTCTCGACCACGATGACGCGCCTGCCGACGTGTAGCGGCCGGCTGTGCGCCTTCACCGTGCCCGAACGGGTGGCGCGAGCTGGTAGTCCGCTTCCTCCTCCCGCCGTTCCGGCCGGCATCGTCAGCGGACGGAAAAAGTTGGTCTTGGATTCGATGGTCGTCGTGCCGCCGGCGCCCTCGGGAAGATTCAAGAATGCGCACACCGCACCGGAGGTGTCAGCCAGCGCCATGACGATGCCGCCGTGCAGCACGCCTCCGCCGGTCGTCAGGCTCGAGGCCCAATCCAGGCTCAGCACAACCTCTTCGGGACTCGCGGTGTCCGCCGTGATGCCCAGCGTTACCGCCAGCGGGACCAAGCCCTGGATCATCTCCGTGGCAGCGCTGTCGGTCATCGGCTCACTTTCCCAGTGCGTGCAGGGCCGCCGCGGTGTCCGCGTCGGCAGGATAAAACGACTCGATCGCCACCTCGGCGACGGTGACATCGAGTGGTGCACCGACCACCGCGGTCATGGAAAAGAACGCCAACTCTTTTCCGTTGTGCCGCAACCGCAGTGGAACCGCGACGTCGGTGGGCTCAGGACGCTCGGCCTCGCCGCCCGGGTAGCCCGACAGTTCGGACAACAGCTCGGACAGCCGCGGGTCGCGCGTTGCCCGGACTTGACGATGCAGCCGCTCGAGGACATGTGCACGCCACTCCGGCAGATTGGTGATCCGGGACGCCATTCCGTCCGGGTGCAGAGAGACGCGCAGCGCGTTGATCGGCGGCGTCAGCAGCACCGGGTCGCACCCGTCGATGAGCACCGCGACGGCGGCGTTGCCGTCGAGCATGTCCCACCATCGGTTGATCACCAGCGCCGGGTACGGCTCGTGGCCGGCGAGGATCTGCCGCAACGCGGCGCGTAGCCTGCTCAACTCCGGCTCGTCGAGCGAATGTTCAGGATAGGCAGGCGCGTATCCGCCGGCCAGCAACAGCGCGTTGCGCTCGCGCAGAGGCACGTCGAGTTGTTCGCTGAGTCGCAGGATCATTCCCGAGGTCGGTTGCGAGCGCCCGGTCTCCACGAAGCTCAGATGCCGAGCCGAGATCTCGGCCTGAATCGACAAGTCGAGTTGGCTGATCCGGCGGCGCTCACGCCACTCCCGCAGCAGCTGGCCGACTGCCGGTGTTGCCCGTGAGCTCCGGGTCAGGGTCGTCATCGCCCCGATGCTAGCCGCGGCGCATCGGCACCACGATTACCTGTCAGGTAAGGATGTCAGTCGTCTTTGTCGCTGTCCTTCTTGTCCTTGGCGTCATCCTTCTTGTCCTTGTCGTCGTCCGACCCCTTCTCGTTGCCGGTGTCCAGCTCGAGCGTCGCCCAGTGGCTCGGGGAGACGAACACCGTCCAGTCCCCCTCGTCGCGGCCTAGCTTGACGACCCCGCTGTCGACTTCCCACTTGGTGCCGTCGTCGTAATCGGTCGATTGACCATCGCTGTAGGTGAGTTTGAATGCCATGCCCCGGACTGCCACGTAGGCGACCCGGTTAAACCTCGGTGTACTCCACAGCGCCATCCTCGAGAACCAACCGCGCCTCGATGCCGTCGGTGCCGGACGCTTCGGTGCGGAACACCGCCTTGCCGGGCTCGGTGCGCCAGATCAGCGTGGTCAGCGTCTCGCCGGGAAACACCGGCTTGGTGAAGCGCGCGTCGATGGCGGTGATCGCGGTGGCATCGCCGTTGCCGAGCTCGGTGATCAGCGCCCGACCGGAGAACCCGTAGGTGCACAGCCCGTGCATGATCGGCTCGGGGAAGCCGGCCAGTTCCTTGGCGAACCACGGGTCGCTGTGCAGTGGATTACGGTCGCCGGAAAGCCGGTAGATCAGCGGCTGGTCTTTACGGGTGGGCAGCGCGACCCGGGCATCGGGTTCGCGGTCGGGAATCTCCGGAGCGACCGGGCGCTCGCCGGGCTGTCCCCCGAAACCACCCTCACCGCGGATCACCAAAGTGGTCAGCGTTTCGGCGAGCAGCGTGCCGGTGTCGGGATCGCTGCCGCGGCCGCGCAGCATGATGATCGCGTTCTTGCCTTCGCCTTTGTCCTGGATGTCCGCCACCTCGGTGACCACCGACAGCTTGCCCGCCGGCGGCAGCGGCGCGTGCAGCCGAATGCCTTGCGAACCGTGCAGCAGCATCGCCCAATTGAACGATCCGACCTTCGCGGCCGCGCCGAACGCCGGGCAGCAGATCACCGCGTAGGTCGGCAGCACTTGCTGGTCGATGTCGTGACTGTTCTCGGTGGTGAACTTCAGATCCTCCAGGCCGGCGCCTACACCGAGCGCGTAGAGCAACGTGTCGCGGTCGGTCCACTCGAACAGCATTGGTTCGGTGGTCGCACCGACGGCATTCGGGTCGATCGCCATCCGGTTCTCCTCTTCGGTCGGGCGGCTCCGCGCATCCCGCGTGGTCCCCGCCATTCCATCACCTGACCGCTTGGGTGATTAATTCACCCAACCCTGGCAAACGCGCCACGCCGGAGGCCTCGGCAAGGCAGGCTATCGCCATGCGCAATCGCACTCGCACCGTCATCTGGAAGGCCGCTGCCGTACTTGCCGCGGTCATCACCGTCGGCGCCTGCTCGGGATCACCGCAGGTGCGCAGCATCACGCTGACCTTCATCCGGCATGCCGAGTCGCTGAGCAACGCCGAGCACGTCATCAACACCGACATACCCGGCCCGAGCCTCACCGAGGAGGGCCAGGGCCAAGCCGAGCAGCTCGCTCATCAGCTGTCGCGCAACAACTTCGACGGCATCTACGCCTCCAACATGGTCCGCACCCAGCAGACCGCCGAGCCACTGGCCCACGCGCTGGGCAAGCATGTCGAAATTCTGCCAGGTCTGCGCGAAATCGATGCCGGCCGATTCAACAACTCCTCGGTGAAGCGGTCCGACCTGACTTATCTGGTCGCGCCATCGCTGTGGCTGAAGGGCGACGTCCAGGATGCCGTTCCCGGCTCGGTCAGCGGTCAAGAATTCAACGATCAGTTCAGCGCGGCGGTCCAGAAGATCTATGACAGCGGCAACAGCAAGCCGGTGGCGTTCGCCCACGCGGAGTCGATCGCGTACTGGACGTTGATGAACGTGAAGAACCCCAAGGACAGCCTGGCAACCAGCCATCCGCTGCCCAACCTCGGCCGCGTGGTGATTACCGGCAGCCCGGCATCGGGCTGGACGCTGGTCGACTGGGACGGGATTCGGGACTTCAGCTACTGACGAGTCCCACGTCGGCGGTACGGTACTGGACAGTACTGCCTGATTGACTCTAGGGTATCCGCTGTGACCCAGACTGCCCGTCCCGGCGCGGATTGCTCGCCCTGGTCGCCGCGGGAAACCGAGCTGCTCGACGTCACGCTGCAGCTGCTGCAGGAGCATGGCTATGAACGGTTGACCATCGATGCGGTGGCAGCCATGGCACGCGCCAGCAAGGCCACCGTGTACCGGCGCTGGCCGTCGAAAGCCGAACTCGTGTTGGCCGCATTCATCGAGGGCGTCCGCCAGATCGCGGTGCACCCGAAGACCGGCACACTGCGTGGCGATCTGCTGCAGTTGGGCGAAGCGTGCCGCGAGCAAGCATCCGCCCAGGCCGGCACCATCCGCGCAGTGCTCGTCGAGACGTCGCGGCACCCCGCCCTCAACGAAGCGCTGCAAAATCAGTTTCTCGATCAACGAAAAGCCCTGATTCACGAGATACTGCGGGACGCGGTCGATCGTGGCGAGATCGATTCGACGGTGATCAGCGACGAACTCTGGGACGTGTTACCCGGTTACCTGATCTTCCGGATCGTCATGCCGAGCCGACCCCCGACCCAGGAGACGGTGCAAGCCCTGGTCGACGACGTTCTCATTCCCAGCCTTACCCGAAAGGTGATCGGGTGAGCCGCATTTCACGTCTGGTCAGGCGGCGCTGGATGGTTCTGGTCGCCGTCGTGGTGGTGACCCTCGCGGGGTTCGCCGTCTATCGACTGCATGATGCCTTCGGCTCGGCCGGCAACGCCGCGCACGGCGGCGGCGCATCGAACGAGATCGTTCCGTTCAACCCCAAAAACGTTGTCTACGAAGTCTTCGGCGCTCCCGGGGCCACCGCGACCATCAACTATCAGGACGTCCACGCCGCGCCGCAACGGGTCGACAACGCCCCGCTGCCATGGTCCTACACGATCACCACCACCGATCCCGCAGTCATCGCCAACGTGGTCGCCCAGGGCAACGGCAACACGCTGGGGTGCCGCATCACCGTCAACGGCGTCGTCAAAGACGAGAGGACCGTCAACGAATTGAGCGCGTACACCTTCTGTTTGGATAAGTCCGGATGAGCAACCACAGCGTTCGCCGGCCACGCGTCCCGCGCATCATCCACCGCATTGCGGTACCGATCCTGCTCTTCTGGGTAGCCTTGGCGGCTCTCCCGAATATCCTTGTGCCGCAACTGGAAGAAGTCGGCCGACTGCACAACGTCGGCCTCAGCTCCCCGGAGTCGCCGTCGTATCAGTCGTTCAAACACATCGGAAAAGTGTTCCACGAGTTCGACACTGACAGTTCGGCGATGATCGTGCTCGAGGGCGACAAGCCGCTCGGTGCCGACGCGCACAAGTATTACGACGCGCTGATCCACAAGTTGGAGCAGGACAAGAAGCACGTCCAGCATATCCAGGATTTCTGGGGCGACAGCCTTACCGCGGCGGGCTCTCAGAGCACCGACGGCAAGGCCGCCTACGTTCAGGTCTTTCTCGACGGGGCCCAGGGCGAGGCGTTGGCCAACGAGTCCGTCGACGCCGTCCGCGCCACGGTCGACCAGATGAAACCACCGCCGGGCGTCAAGGCTTATCTGACCGGCGCGGCCCCCTTGATCGCCGACCAATTCACCGAGGGCAGCAAGGGTTCCAACAAAGTCACCGCGCTGACCATCGCGGTGATCGCGGTGATGTTGTTCTTCGTCTACCGGTCGTTCGCCACCACGGCACTTGTCCTGGTGACGGTTCTCATCGAGATGGCGGCCGCGCGCGGATTCGTTGCCTTCCTTGGAAGTGTCGGAGTCTTGGGCCTGTCCACCTATGCGACCAATCTGTTGACGCTGTTGGTCATCGCGGCAGGGACGGACTACGCGATATTTTTCGTCGGCCGCTATCAAGAGGCCCGCTCGGCCGGCGAAGAGCGAGAAGACGCGTACTACAGCATGTACAGCGGTACCGCCCATGTCGTGTTGGGCTCGGGCCTGACGGTCGCCAGCGCGGTGGCGTGCCTCGCTTTCACCCGCCTGCCCTATTTCCAGAGTTTGGGCATACCCGCTGCGATCGGCATCCTCGTCGCGCTGGCGGCCTCGCTCACCCTGGGTCCGGCCATGCTGGTGCTCGCCAGCCATTTCGGTCTTTTCGACCCCAAGCGGGTGCTGCAAACCCGTGGCTGGCGCCGAATCGGCACCGCGATCGTCCGGTGGCCCGGCCCAATCCTGGTGGTGTCCATCGGCATTGCCCTCATCGGCCTATTGGCTCTGCCCGGCTACAAGACCAGCTACGACACCCGCCCCTACATCCCGGATACCGCCGCGGCCAACGTGGGATACACGGCCGCGGAACGACACTTCCCGCGCTCGCGGCTGGAACCCGAGCTGCTGATGATCGAGGCGGACCACGACTTGCGCAATCCCGCCGACATGCTCGTGCTGGACAAGGTGGCCAAAGGCATCTTCCACATTCCCGGGATCGCCCAGGTGCAGACCATCACCAGGCCGCTCGGCACACCGCTGGACCACAGCTCGATCGCCTTCCAGATCAGCCAGCAGAGCGTCGGGCAGGTACAGAACCTCAAGTACCAATCGGACCGCGCGCACGATTTGCTTCGACAGTCCCAAGAGCTCGACAAAACCATCGGCATCCTGCAGCAGCAATATGCCCTACAACAGCAACTCGCCGGCGCCACGCACGAAGAGACCCAGAAGTTCCACGAAACCCTGGCGATCATCTCCGAAGTACGGGACAAGCTGGCGAATTTCGACGACTTCTTCCGGCCGCTGCACAGCTATTTCTACTGGGAAAAGCATTGCTACGACATCCCCGCATGCTTCGCGCTGCGGAACACCTTTGAGGCGATCGACAGCATCGACCAGCTCAGCGAGAAATTCGAAGACCTGGTGGTCAGCCTCGACAAACTGGACACGATTCAGCCGCAACTGGTCGGGTTGATCCCACCGCAGATCGCCAGCCAGGAAGTCAACCGCGAGCTGACGCTGAAGAACTTCGCCACCAACCTCGGGATCAACAAGCAGTCCGAGGTGGCGAACGACAACCCGGCCGCGCTGGGACAGGCCTTCGACAAATCGAAGAACGACGACCTGTTCTATCTGCCGCCGGAAGTGTTCGACAACCCCGATTTCAAGCGCGGACTCAAGCTGTTTCTCTCGCCGGACGGCAAAGCGGCGCGGATGATCATCATCCACGAAGGCGACCCGGCCGAGCCCGCGGCGATCTCCCGCGTCGAGCCGATCAAGCTCGCGGCGCACGAAGCCGTCAAGGGCACTCCCCTGGCGGGCTCCAGCTTTTATCTCGGCGGTACCGCCTCGACCTACAAGGACATCGAGGACATGGCGAGTTACGACATCTTGATCGTCGCCGTTGCCTCGCTGAGCCTGATCCTGCTGATCATGATGCTGATCACCCGAAGCCTGGTGGCCGCGATCGTCATCGTCGGCACGGTGGCGTTGTCGCTGGGCGCGTCATTCGGCCTGTCCGTGCTGCTGTGGCAGTACATGCTGGGTATCGAATTATATTGGGTGGTACTGCCTTTGGCGGTGATCCTGCTACTGGCCGTCGGATCGGACTACAACCTGCTGCTGATCTCCCGGTTCGAGGAAGAGATACCCGCCGGACTGAAGACCGGCATCATCCGCGCGATGGCCGGCTCCGGCTCGGTGGTGACCGCCGCCGGTCTGGTGTTCGCGGTGACGATGTGTGGATTCGTCTTCAGCGGTCTGCAGACGCTCGGCCAGATCGGCACCACGATCGGTCTCGGTCTGCTGTTCGACACGCTGATCGTGCGTTCGTTCATGACACCGTCGATCGCGACCTTGCTCGGCCGATGGTTCTGGTGGCCGGTACGGGTGCGCCCGCGCCCGGCCAGCTCGATGCTGCAGCCGTATGGATCGCGTCCCGCCGTTCGTCAGCTCCTGCTGTGGGACGACCCGGAAGAAAAAGACTCCGTGGCATCGTCGCCGCGCTGATTGACACGATCACGTCACACTGCGTTGACGTGCGGCCGTGCCGAGCGCACCATGTCTTGCATGCGCTATGTCGTTACCGGCGGTACCGGGTTTATTGGGCGCCGTGTGGTGTCCCGTCTGCTAGACGCGCGCCCGGACGCCGAAGTATGGGTCCTGGTTCGCCGCTCGTCGCTCGGCCGCTTCGAACAGCTGGCCGCAGGATGGGGAGACCGGGCAAAGCCGCTGGTCGGCGAGCTGACTGAGCCAGGGCTTGGGCTCGCCGACGAGGCGATCGCCGAACTCGGAGACGTCGGCCACGTGGTGCATTGCGCGGCGATCTACGACATCACCGTCGCCGAACCCGAGCAGCGCGCCGCCAACGTGGAGGGCACCCAGGCCGTCATCGACTTGGCGCGCCGACTCGATGCGACGCTGCATCACGTGTCGTCGATCGCGGTGGCCGGCGACTTCCACGGCGAGTACACCGAAGACGACTTCGACATCGGCCAACAGCTCCCGACGCCGTATCACCAGACGAAATTCGAAGCCGAATTGCTGGTGCGCTCGGCGACGGGGCTGCGACACCGGATCTACCGGCCGGCGGTGGTGGTCGGCGATTCACGCACCGGCGAGATGGACAAGGTCGACGGCCCGTACTACTTCTTCGGCGTGCTGGCCAAGCTGGCGGTCCTGCCCCGGCTGACGCCGATCATGTTGCCCGACACCGGCCGCACCAACATCGTGCCCGTTGACTACGTCGCCGACGCCCTGGTCGCGCTGATAAACGCCGATGGTCGCGACGGCCAGACGTTCCACCTCACCTCACCGAAAACCATTGGGCTGCGCGGTATTTACCGCGGAGTCGCGGCCGCGGCTGGTTTGCCACCACTGCGCGGATCGCTGCCCCGGTCGATGGCGGCGCCGGTGCTCAAAGTGCGCGGCCGGCCCAAGGTATGGCGCAACATGGTCGCCACCCAACTGGGCATCCCCGGCGAGGTGCTCGACGTCGTGGACCTTGCTCCCACGTTCATTTCCGAGCAGACGCAGAAAGCATTGCGCGGCACCGGTATTGAGGTGCCGGAGTTCGGCAGCTACGCGCCGGCGTTGTGGCGCTACTGGGCCGAGCAGCTCGATCCCGACCGGGCCCGGCGCGACGATCCAGAGGGCGCGCTGGTCGGCCGGCACGTGATCATCACCGGAGCGTCCAGCGGTATCGGCCGGGCGTCCGCGATCGCGGTCGCCGAGCGGGGCGGTACGGTATTCGCGCTGGCCCGCAACGCCGACGCGCTCGACGATCTGGTTACCGAAATTCGCGCCAACGGTGGTCAGGCTTATGCCTTCACCTGCGACATCACCGATTCCGGATCGGTGGAGCACACCGTCAAAGACATCCTGGGCCGCTTCGGTCACGTCGACTACCTGGTCAACAACGCGGGCCGGTCGATCCGCCGATCGGTGGTCAACCAGACCGACCGGCTGCACGACTACGAACGCGTGATGGCGGTCAACTACTTCGGCGCGGTGCGGATGGTGCTGGCGCTGCTGCCGCACTGGCGCGAGCGCCGGTTTGGTCACGTCGTCAACGTCTCCAGTGCCGGCGTGCAGGCACGCAGCCCCAAGTACAGCGCTTACCTGCCCACCAAGGCCGCGCTCGATGCGTTCTCCGAAGTCGTGGCGACGGAAACACTTTCTGATCACGTCACATTCACCAACATCCACATGCCGTTGGTAGCCACCCCGATGATCAAACCGTCCCGGCGGCTCAACCCTGTTCCACCGATCACCGCCGAACATGCCGCCGCGATGGTGGTTCGCGGGCTGATCGACAAACCATCACGGATCGACACCCCGCTGGGCACGCTGTCCGAGGCCGGCCACTACTTCACTCCAAAACTGTCGCGCCGCATCCTGCATCAGCTGTATCTCGGCTACCCGGATTCAGCTGCAGCGCGCGGCGAGACAGGACCGACGGCGCCGGCTCAGTCTGATCCGAAAGGCGTTGCGGAACAGCGGTCGTCACGTCAGCCGAGGCGGCCGGCCCGCGCCGCGGTTACCCGTGTCCGGGTCCCGGGACCGGTCAAACGACTCGCGCGCCTGGTTCCCGGCGTGCACTGGTAATACTGTCTGGTGATTCCGCTCGGGTTACCCTCAAGACTGTGGGCGACGACCCGGACCTAGACAATACGATCGGTGAGGCCAACGTCGTCCGGCGGGCTTTTGACAGTCTTCCCACGTTTATCGTCGCTTTCGCAGGTCCAGAGCATCATTACGTCGCGGCGAATGCGGCAACCCGGACCGCATTTCCCGCGGTGAGACTGGGAGTTCCGGCGCGAGAACTATTTCCCGAATTTGAAAATCAGAACCTGATCGAGATCCTGAACCGCGTCTACCGCACCGGGGAGATCCAGCAGGGCCGGGAGTGGCGCTTCCAGTTCGACTTTGACGGCTCGGGAACGATGCAGGAGATCTGCGGCGATATCGTCGTCAGTCCCCGCGCGGCCGAAGACGGAAGCATCGAAGGCACTCAGGTGATGCTGACCGATGTCACCTCTCAGGTACAGGAACGCCGCGCCGCCGAGGCGCGCGAGGCAGAACTGTCCGAGCGGTACGCGCAGGTACGGGATCTCGGAATTCACGTCCAGCGTGCCCTACTTTCGCCGGCGCTGCCGGTGCTGGCGGGCGCCGACATTGCCGCCGAATATCTGGTGGCCACCCAGGACGCCGGCGCCGGCGGTGACTGGTTCGAGGCGGTGCCCGGCAACGACGGAAGTGTCTTTCTGATCGTCGGCGACGTGGTCGGGCACGGTGTCGAAGCCGCGGCGGTGATGGCTCAGCTACGGACCGCGATCCGGATGGCGCTGTTGGCCGGGAGCGACATCCACGAAAGCCTGATAGCGGTAGACCAATTCAGCAAGTTTGTACCCGGATCGAAAGCGGCGACCCTGTGCATCGGCCGCTTGGACGCCGGCACCGGAGCTTTCGAATATTGCACCGCGGGACACCCTCCCCCGCTGTTGATCAGTGGTGGCGTTGCACGGTTTCTCGAGCCGACCGGGGCGGGGCCGCTGGGCAGCGGGATCGGCTTTCCCACTCGCACCGAAACAGTGGACGTCGATGATGCGGTGCTGCTCTACAGCGACGGCATCATCGAGCGTCCGGGCCGTCCGCTTGCCGCCAGCACCGCCGAATTCGCCGACATCGCATCTCGCGTTCTGGGCGGTTCGGCGTTCCCGATCGAGACGACATCACGTCCCGTCGAGCGGTTGTGCTCGCAGACGTTGGAGTTGATGCTGCGCACTACGGGCTACAACGACGACGTGACTTTGCTTGCCGCGCAGCGACGTAACCCACCGCCGCCGCTGAAGCTGACCGTCGCGGCCACCGTCCAGGCGGCCCGCGAGGTGCGCGGGCCGCTGCGGGCCTGGTTGTCCGACATCGGCGCCGACGAAGTCGACGTGATGATCCTCGTGCAGATCCTGTGCGAGTTCGTCGAGAACTCCTTCGAGCACGGGTACCGCTCGGCGACCGCCGACCCGATCGAGGTCGAGGCAACGCTGGACGCCCACGGCATGGTTCATGCCTCGGTGAGCGATCGTGGCCAGTGGAAGGCCCCGTCGGCGGACCCCGGCATGCGCGGTCGCGGGCTGATGCTGGCGGATGCACTGGCCACCGAAAGCCGCATCGTCGGCAGCGACAGCGGCACCACCGCGTCGATTACGCACCGGCTGTGTCGGCCCGCGCGCATCGTGATGGACCCGCACGTCGTGCCCGTCACTGAACGTCCCGCTGCGCACGAGTTCGCTACCGAGATCCTCGAGGATCGCCTGGTGGTCGCGGGAGACGTCGACAACGCGACGGCACCGACTCTGGAGACGCAGATCGCGCGCAAAAGCCGCTCCGGCACTTACCCTTTGACCGTGGACCTGTCGTCGGCCACCCACCTGGGTTCTTCGGGACTGCGGGTCTTGGCCGAAGCGCGGGAACGCGCGCGCCGCCATGGCACCGAACTCGCTTTGGTGGCATCACCGGGAAGTCCGGCTCACCATGTGTTGATGCTGGTCGGGCTGCCGCTCACCACTGAGGCCGTTGCCGGCCGGGCCGACTAGGCACGAGCAGGTATCGTCTCCGCGGTGGCCGCCGCACCAGTTTTCGCCGATGTCGACACCGGCGTCGACGATGCCATCGCGCTGATCTACCTGTTGGCCAGTCCGGACGCCCAACTGGTCGGCATTGCGTCCACGGCCGGAAACGTTGGTGTGGAACACGTCTGCGAGAACAACCTCGGCCTGCTGGACCTGTGCCGCGTCGAGGGCGTGCCGGTGTCGCGAGGCGCCGAGCGTCCGCTGAATTCCGTCGCACCGGCCGACAGCGCAGTCCACGGGTCACGGGGCCTGGGATACGCCGAACTGCCGCCGACCGATCGGCAACTCGACGCCGATGATGCCGCAACGGCGTGGGTACGTGCGGCCCACGCGCACCCGGGCGAGCTGATCGGACTGGCGACCGGACCGCTGACCAATCTGGCGCTGGCGTTGCGCAAGGAGCCGGCACTGCCGAATCTGTTGCGCCGACTGGTGATCATGGGCGGAGCGTACGACTACCGCGGCAACACCAACACGGTGGCGGAGTGGAACATCGCCTTCGACCCGGAGGCGGCAGCCGAAGTCCTTGCCGCCTGGTCGCCGACGGAAACCGTTGAGCCGCTGAGTCTTCCGATCCTGTGCGGACTGGATGTGACCCGCAAGATCGCTCTCACGCCCGACGTCCTGACCAGGCTGGCGGCAAGCGCAGGCGCGACGACCACCGCATTGAGCGTCGACGACAAGCCGGGCACCCGGTCGTCGTCGTCCAATCCGGTGATCCGGGTGATCGAGGATGCGACCCGTTTCTACCTGGAGTCCTACCACCGTCTGGGGCACGGTTACCTGGCGCACTTGCACGATCCGCTGGCCGCCGCCGTCGCGCTGGACCCACAGCTCGTCGCCACTCGGCAAGCCAGCGTGGACATCGAACTGACCGGCGCCCTGACCCGCGGCATGACCGTCACCGACTGGTCGGGACGCTGGGGGCGAAAGCCCAACGCGCTGATCGGCGTTGACGCCGATCCGATCGTGTTCTTCGACCGGTTCGTCGATCGAGTGGGGCCGTTCGCCGCCGGGCTGGCCTAGCATTTTCACTCGTAGATTCCCTCCAGATACCACCTCCTCTGCCGGTAACACAGCAGCAGCGCGGTACCGGGGTCGGACGGCCGCTCGCCTTCCAGGAGCACCTGCACACGGGCGGTGCGGCTTCCCCCCTGACCGGCGCCGAGCCGGTCATCCCACCACCGTTCGTCGACCGGCCATGGGCCGGCCCACCAGTGCAGCCTGTTGTCGCGGCCGCGGGCGGTCAGCCGGGCCGGGTCGGCGGAGAACAGCCCCCGGCTGGTGACCCGAATCGAATTGCCTTGGACATCAAGCAGTTCCACCGGATCATCGAGTAGCACCGTCGGCGATGGTTCCGGCAGCTGACCGGGCCATGGCCGATTCGGATCGGCAAGCGGCACCGGCTCGTCGCCCAGCGGCGTCAACGTGATGCGTTCGGCGGGCCCGCGACCGCCGGACAGCATCGGCACCTGCACTGCCTCCGGACCGAGCAGACCCTGCACCCGGACCAGCGCTCGACGGGCCCGCATCTGGCCCTCTTCACCGAGGCCGCCCCACAGCGGCAACTGCAGCGCCCCCGCCGACACCACCTCCACCGCCTGTAGCCGCAACTGCACCACCGGTGCGGTAGGCCGATCCACGACGATCCGGGTGTTCAACCAGCCGTCCAGCTGCCAGCGCACCCGATCGGCGGTGGCATCCTCGGTCAACGGCTCGGCACATCGCCAAACCCGGTTCAGCTCTTCGCCATTGGCGGTGACGGCATGGACGCCCAGTCGGGTGCATCCCACCCCGGCAGCCAGCAATGTCTGATGCAGCGAGCTGGCCAACGAGCGTCCGGCAAACGCCGCGGCGTCGACCCGGTCGATCGGCGGATCGCACTGCAGCACCGCATCGAGCTCGGCCGGCAGCTCGCGCCCAGATGGCCCGCGTTCCGGCTCGCCGCAAGCGAACCGGTGTGCGCTCACCGCGTCGGCGCCGAACCGGGAGGCGACATCCGTGCGTGACAGCGCGGCGAACTGACCGACCGTGCGAATTCCCATCCGCCACAACAGATCCGCCAGATCAGCCCGCCCTGGACCGGACAGACTGGGCTCGGTGGCGAGTTGCCGAATCGAGAGCGCCGACAGAAAACGCGCGTCATCCCCCGGCGTCACGATGCGGCCCGCGCGGGCGGCGAAGACCGCTGTCGACAGCCGATCGGCGATTCCGGCCTGACACTCGGCGCCGGCCGCCGCCACTGCGTCGGTCAGCCGCTCGGCAACCTGCTGCTCGGACCCGAAGAACCTGGCCGCCCCGCGGACCGGCATGACCACCAGGCCGGGGCGCAGCACCTCGGCGCGAGGCACCAGGTCGTCTACCGCCGCGACAATTCCTTCGAAGTAGCGGGCGTCGCGGTCGGGATCGGCGGCGACGACGTGCAGTTGCGGGCAGCGGGCCGACGCCTCGCGCCGCCGCAGCCCTCGCCGCACACCTACCGAACGGGCTGCCGACGAACAGGCGATCACCCGGTTGGCCAGCGTCACGGCGACCGGTGACGTCGCGGGTAGTCCCGCTGCCGCCGCCGCGGCGACCGCGGGCCAGTCCATGCACCACATCGCCAGTACCCGGGAGTTCACGCTCACCCCGTCCGAGCCTGCCTGATCGCCCGTCCCGCGGCGCACACCTCCAGCCGCACCTTGCTGATCCGCCCGAAACCCGGTTTTTCCGAGGTGGTTACGTAACCGCAGACCCGAGCCTTCAGTCGTATCGACGCACCCTGCCAGTCGCCGTCGGTGACCAGCAGCGTGCAGCCTTTCTGCTGAGCCCGGGCCACCACGGCCCGAGCCCGGGTCAGTGGCACCGAGCGCCCTCTCAGCGCCAGCACGATCAGGTCCATTCCGTCCATGAGCACCGCGGCCACCTCCACCGGGTCGGTCCCGGGATCCGGTATCACCGCGAGCCGGCTCAGATCGGCACCCATTTCGACCGCGGCCAGCAGGCCGACATCCGGCTGGCCGACGATGGCCGCGTTCCCGCCGGCGGCCGTCACCGCGGCCACCATGCTCAGCGGCAGCGACCGGGCGCCCGACAGCACTGCGACCGCTCCCCGTGGCAACGCATTCGGCAACACATCCGTCAGCAACTGCGGAACCGGGAGCCTGGCTTCCGAATCCGGAAGCAGGTCCTCCACCTGAGCGTGACCGGGCCGAGAAGAGCCAATCTTCCCGGAAACCGCCGCCATCTGTCTTCGCAGCTGTTTTAGCTGCTCAGCGCGGTTGTGATGCGACTGTTCGGAAGCAAGCAGCGCCGTCATCAACTACTCCTGCGGTACGGGTGTGACTAATGATGTTCGAATGTATGTTCGAATACCCGTAGTCAATACCCACCCACCGACAACGTCAAGCGGATGCTTGCCGCAGGCGCCGGCCAGCTAACTCGCGGCTCACCCGTACCGGAACGTTGTTCCAGCCGATGACGTTGGTCATCGCCACCCGCCTGAGCCCTTCCGGCACGATTGTGTAGCGCGGCATGTGATCCAGCAACTTGTCCAATGCGAGGGTGCTCTCCATTCGAGCCAGCGCGGCACCCAAACAGCTGTGCGTCCCATACCCCAGCCCCAGGTTCTGTGCCTGGCTGCGGTCCCGGTCGATGTCGAAGGTATCCGCGTCGGTAAACGCCCGCTCGTCCCGGTTGGCTGAACCCAGACACAGCAGGACCGGATTTCCGGCAGGAATTGTGGTGCCATGCAGCTCAACGTCTTTCATGCTGTACCGCACCAGATACTGTGCGGGCGCCTCCCACCGCAGCAACTCCTCCACTGCGGCAGGAACCCGGCTGCGGTCCTCGAGCAGCATCTGCCATTGATCTGGATGCTCGGCGAAAGTGACCACGGCATTGCCCACCAATTTGGTCACCGTCTCGGCGCCGGCTCCACCCAACATCGATGCGAAGGCGGCGATTTCGATGTCATCGAGCTTTGTCGCCACGCCGCCGCGTTCGACTTCGACGGCGATCAGATCGCTGATCATGTCGTCCTGCGGATCGGCCCGCCGCTCCTGAATGATGTTGTAGTAGATCAGGCCGGTCTCGATACCGGCCTGAACACCTTCCTCGGGTGTGGCGACGTTGCCGTACTCCCGTTCGAGCATCTTGTCCAAGAGAAGCCGGATGTTCTGGCGGAGCTCTGCGGGCACGCCGAGCATCCGGGTGATCACTTCCACTGGGAACAACGCCGAAAAGTCTTGCACGACATCGAACTCGTCGGGATTCGCCGCGGCGAGAAAACGATCGATCTGTTCGACGACCAATTCCCGTTGACGCTCGACGGCGCGTGGAGTGAACACCTTGTTGACCAGGTTGCGCATCCGGCGATGCTCGGGCGGATCCATCATGATGATCAACGGCGGCACCGGATTACCGGACTGCACCATCTCGAGATCGACACCGCGCGACGACGAGAACGTTTCGGAGTCTTTGATCGCCGCCACCACATCGGCGTGCCGGGTCAAGGCGTAGAAATCGTAATTCTCGCTGTAATAGACCGGCTCCTCGTCACGCATCCGACGGTAGGTGGCGAAGGGGGCATTGAAGAAGTCGCTGGAAAACGGATCAAAAACGACTTTGGAAGTGGTCAACGCGTCCTCCTGGTTTTAACGTATGTGCGGGACGTCCGGTCGGCCGACAAACCGGCTGCCGCGCGGATCTCCCGGCCTCCTGCCGCGGGATCTGCGTCTGGGAATATGTAGTGGCTCAGTGCAACTCGCGCGACTGCACCGGCGAGGCCTCGCGTGCTCAGCGCGGAGTCGAAGCCGTCCTCACGGACACACTGCTGCAAGACATCCACCAATTTTTCGGTGATCATCGGTAATGCCCGGGCCATCTGTCCGTGCGCGAAGCCCGGATCCAGGTCGAGTTGACGCCCGGGCGGCTGGTCCTCCATGAAAGTCACGACGACATCGACAGCGGCTTCCCACCGCGCGAGGCCGCTGACCCCGCTCATCGCCCGTTCCATCGCCGTGTCGAAACGACGTCGGACCTGCGCCCCCAGCGCCTCGATGAGGTCTTCTTTGGACGCAAAGTAGCGATAGATGGTGGGTCGTGACACCCCGGCCAGCGTTGCCACGTCTGATAACGACAATTTCCGCGCACCCATACTCAGCATCAGCCGTCCGGCCGCATCGAGTATCCGGTCCGCCAGATCACCGTAATCCGAACGGGATTGGCGCGGTTCAGTAATCGGCACGATGGTAACTCCTAGATTCCAGCTCAGAATTCAGGCGGGCACCGGGTCGAGACGGCCGAGTTCGCGCAGCCATGGGATCAGCAGGCGCAGTCCGTCATCGAACGACATCGGGTCGTAACCCAGTCGCTTGGTGGTGAGGTTGTCGTTCGATCTGGGCTTGCGAACGTCTCTGGCCGCGGCTTCAGCGATCGCCATCAACGTGGGCCCGAACTCGGCGGTCAACGCCTCCGGATCGGAGCGGTAATCGAGATCTTCCACGCGATGGTCGATTCCGGCGATTTCGCAGGCGCGGTTGATACCGGCGGCGGTGGTGATATTCGCTTGTGGCTGTCCGATCAACAGGTAACGCTCACCGGCCACGCCGCGGTCCAAGGCGGCGATCGATCCCTTCGCAACGTCCTTGCCGGCCACCCACGTCACCGGAAATGCCAGGTAGCGCTTGATCTTTCCGCGCATGCCGGCCAGCAGAACCCGGTTGAAACTGGTGCGATGCAGAGCGCGCTGCGCTACTAGCCCTGGACCGTAGATCGCGCCGGGGTGGCAGGTCAGCACGTCCTCGCCTGCGCCCGCACGCTGGTGGGCTTCGGAGAACGCGGCGAGCTTGGTGACGGTGTACGGGTCGTCCGGCGGGTTCTCGAGAACGGGGGCGTCTTCGAAGTCGAGGTCGGTGGTCAAGTTGATGAAGGTGGCGGTACTGAGGGCAACGACGCGACGCATGCCATGTTTCTTCGCCGCATCGAGAACGTTGGTGGTGCCGACCATGTTGACGGCCTTGAAGTCGTCGAGGTTCTGGCTGGCCCCACCCAGCAGCGCCGCACAGTGGATGGCCGCCTCGGCTCCCTTGGCCGCGCGAAGCACATCGTCGGCATCGCTGATGTCGCCCCTGATCAATTCGACACCGATCCCGCCCAACTCGGTGGCCTCGTCCGGATTGCGGACCAGTGCGCGGACGTGGTCACCGCGCTCGATCAGCTGTTCGCAGACATTGCCACCGGTCTGGCCGGTGGCGCCGGTAACGAAGATCGTGCTGGCCATGGTGGACACCCTTCTTCGACTACATATCTAACAGAGATAGTAAATCTTGTAATCCCTGAAGTGCAAATATAGGATCTGTAGTTCATGGCGATCGATCCGGCAAGCATCCTTCTGACCGACCGTGTGGCAGTGGTCACCGGTGGCGGCGCCGGCATCGGCCGCGGCATCGCCGCGGGGTTGACGGCATTCGGCGCCAAGGTGGCGATCTGGGAGCGCGACCCCGAATCGTGTGCGTCGGCCGCCGAAGAGATCGGTGCGCTGGGCATTCCCACCGACGTCCGGGACAGCGCCGCGGTCGACGCCGCACTCGCGCAGACAGTCGCCGAACTCGGACCGGTCACCATCCTGGTCAACAACGCCGGCGGCGTCTTCTGGTCAGGAATACTCGATACCACCGAAAACGGTTGGGACGCACTGTACAAATCCAATCTGCGCCACATCTACCTGTGCACCCAGCGGGTGGCGCGCGGCCTCGTCGAGCAGAAGTTGGCCGGCAGCATCATCAGCGTCACCTCGATCGAAGGTGTCCGCGCCGCACCCGGATACGCGACCTACGCGGCCGCCAAAGCCGGGGTCATCAACTACACCAAGACCGCTGCCCTCGAACTCGCACCATATGGCATCCGGGTCAACGCCCTGGCCCCCGACATCACCTTGACCGAAGGCATCAGGAACATCGCACCCCCGGGTTCCGAAGAGCGGTTCGGCCTGACGGTTCCGATGGGGCGCGCGGGCCATGTCGACGAGATGGCAGGCGCAGCAGTATTTCTCGCGTCCGAGATGTCCAGCTATATCACCGGGCAGACAATTCACGTCGACGGCGGCACGCAGGCAGCGAGCGGGTGGTACCACCATCCGGAGACCGGCGCCTACGCGCTCGGGCCGACCAACTAATCCCCGGTGTCCAGCATGACGTGCGCGGACATCCCGCCGTCTATCGCGATCATTTGTCCGGTGATGTAGCGAGACTGCTCCGAAGCCAGGAAAACGACGAGATCGGCGACGTCCTGTGGTTCTCCGAGGTACGGCGTCAGCGTGGCGTGGCCGAGGCGACCGATGACATCCTCGGACAGATGTGCGCGTACGGCGTCGGTCAGGATCAATCCGGGCACGATGGTGTTCGCGCGCACGCCGCGCTTTCCCTCACTGGTGGCGACGTACATCGTCAGCGTGTGCACCCCGGACTTCGACACGCCATAAGCCAGGCGCGTCCGGTCACCCGATAGCGCCGCCCCCGACGACATGTTGACGATGGAACCTCCACCGCGCTTTCGCATTTCGGGTACCGCGTACTTGCACATCAGCAGCTGGCTTCCGAGGTTGACTTCCAATGACCGCTGCCACACGTCCAGCTCCATCTCACTGACCGTGGTATCCCGCGACAGGAAGCTGCTGGTGGTCAGCGCCGCATTGTTGTGCAGGACATCGAGGTGGCCGAACTCCGCCACCGTCGATTGCACAACATGCCTGGCCGTCTGCTCCTCTGCGAGGTCGCCGCCGAGTGCGATCGCCAGCGCCCCTGTTCGCCGAATCTGGTCGACGACCTCGGCGGCCTTCGACTCGTCGATATCGGCGACCGCGACGGCGGCCCCTTCGCGCGCCAATTCGTGCGCCGTTGCCGCACCGATTCCGCCGGCACCTCCGGTGACAATCGCGACCTTTCCGGCAAGTCTGGACATCGAGTTCTCCCAAGGCCGGTTGTTATGAAGCTAAAGAAAGTTAGCCTGTTTCGATGCCGCGTATTGCGCCAATCCCAATGCCAGAGCTCAGCTCACACTCCCGCGAGATCGTGGAGGCCGGCGTCGCGGCCGGACTCTACGCAACCCCGGTTCCCCTGCAGATCTTCGCGTATCGCAGTGCCCAACTCGCGCAGGTGGACATGGCCAGGACGCACCTGGGGGCCGGCTCGCTGCTGGGCGGCCGAATCCTGGAGCTGCTGCGCATCCGCAGCGCCCAGCTAGGTGAGTGCGAGCCGTGCAGTCAATCACGCAAGCACGATTCGATCACCGACGACGACGTCGCGTGCCTGCTCGCGCCCCAGCATGAATCGTTGACGCCGCAAGAGCAACTGGCCGTGGAATTCCTCGACCTGCTGTCCGGCGATCACCACATGATCGACGACGCGTTCTACCGAAAATTGGGCGAGCATTTCACCGCTGCGCAGATCATCGAACTCGGTTTCACCTGCGCGTCAACCATGGGACTGCACCGCTTCCTGCACACCCTCGACATCTACGGCGACTCGATCCCGGTCATCGACTACTCCCCCGACCAGGTCGATTCGGCCGCGCATCACTGAGTACGGCCTCGATCGCTTTCGGTACGACCCCGAGACCGCGCAAGCAGAAAGACTGCACGCGCCTACGGATTTCGGCCGGATCGCGCTGGGCGATCCCCCAATGCCGTTCGATGTTGGTCCACACGACACCGTGGACGGACAGCGCTTCACCGTCGGGATCGATCTCGGTGAATATTCCCAGATCCTTTCCGCACGTGAGTTGTTCGACAAGCGGACGCAGAATTTCCCGGTAGGCAGGGGCAACGAGTTCGGGCGCGGCGACCATCTGATTCTGTGCCTCGAGCGACATCTGGCGTAGATCGGAGCGGATCTGCTGATTGAAGGCGAGGTCCAGCCGTCCGTCGATCCAGGCAGCCACCGCGCGAACCGGGTCGGAGCCCGCCATCCGCTGCTCCAGGCGCACTACCTCGGCGCGGGCCATCTCCAGGAATACCGCCGAAACCAGCTGATCCTTCGACTCGAAGTGCCGGTAGAACGCTCGGGTACCCAGCTGTGTGCTGCTGAGCACCCGGGCTACCGACAGCGCCGGAACACCTTCGTTCCGAACGACTTCGGCGGCAGCGGCCAGGATTACCGCGTGTGTCTGCGGATCGGGTTCGAGCTTTCGGCGCCCGCCGGCGTGGGCGTCGGCACCATCATGCTGAAGCATCGTAGGTAGCCATGTAATCGCCGAACGCGTCGTGCACCTTCTCCGCGGTCAACCCGTAGTCGCCCAGCTCGTAGGTGTGAGTGCCATGCTGACCGGGCTTGTGCCCGTCGGCCCACTCCTGGACTCTCGTGCGCGCCGCATCGGTGAACGTCAGACCGAGCTTTTCGTAGCTGCGGGCAATCGTGTTGACCGGGTTGGTTTGCAGGTCGGCGAAGGACACGTCGACAAAACGGTCGTCGCCGAATTTCTTTCGGAATTCCATCGCACGGCCCATGCCCTCGGCCCACCACGCCAGTTGCTCGGCCCCGAGCTCTTCAGGGTCCTTGTGATCGCTGCTCCAACTCCGGACATAAGCGATCAGACTGCAGACCGACCCGAGGACCTTTGCCGGATCCCGATGGCTCCACAGGAATTTGGCATCCGGGTACGCCTCGACAAACGATTCGAGTGCGAACATGTGTACCGGTGTCCGCAGGTGCCACAGGCTCGGTTTGCAGTGCCACTGCAGCAGTTTCAGCACATCGCGGTGGAAGGTGTAGGTCTCGCGCATGTCGCTCTGCAGCAGCCATTCGACGTAGCTCGGGACCCGTACCACCCCGTCGAAGTGGAAGGTGCGGAAGCTCATGCCCATCAGATCCTGGCATTCCGTCGCGGATTCGGCGTCGAAACTGTTCATGGTCCGAAATTCGGGAAACATCTGGTCGATCATCGCGATGCCCTCGGCGCACTGCGCGATGCGCGGGTCGTTGTGCTGGGTTGCGGCCTCGGGCGGCGGGGTCGGCGCCTGGGATTCCCAGGTGCGCAATGACCTCAATTGTGGATCGGCAGAGACCAATTGGCCCAGCGCGGTGGTCCCCGTGCGCGGTAGACCCAGGACGACGATCGGGCCGTTGACGACCTCGTCGCCGATCTCGGGATGCTGCTTGTAGGTGTCGATGATCTTCAGGCGCTGGATCAGAGCGTTACTGATGGTCGCGTGCTGCATGACCCGGCCGAGATCGTTGAGGTCGGCTTCGGTGTTCAACGCGGCGACGGTCCGCTCGAGACCTTCGCGGTAATAGGCCGAGCCGAAATCGTCGAGGCCGGTGGCGGCGCGGGCGCCGTCTTCGAGATCGTCAGCGGAGAAACTCACCGGTAGAACCTTTCGTAGACGGCGTGGCGCCGGGCTTCGATCACGTGAGAGCGTTCGTCGGGGGTGGTCATGGTGGTGTCAGCAGGCAACAACGACAGGACCTCGTCGACCTTCACCACGCGCACGCTTGGTACCGGCGCGGTTTCGGTTCGCACACAACGCAATAGCATCGCGCCGTTACTGTGCCCTGCGGTGTCCAGCCAGTTCGCCACCCCAGGATCCGTCGCACAGATGACGGCACGGAAGATCCCGTCGGAATCGATAACCGCCTGATGCCCGTTGAGACTGGACTGATGGCGTCCGTAGTGAATCGTCTCCAACCACGGATTGCCCAACGAGATGCTCCAATAGACGCCCTCGGGTGGCTCGACCTCGAGGATCAGCGCCTCATCGGGCGCCAGATCGAATCTTCCGATGACAGGCCGGTTTTCCGCTGCCGCACCCATGTCACTCATGTCCATCGGCGGTATGAAGCCGTTGGCCGGCGGCATGGCACCGAAGTCGAGAAAAAATTTCAGGTTGTCGTAGACGAAGTCGCCCAGCGCATGAAGCTGACGCCCCACCGAGACGTCCAACTCGACAGAACGGGCCGCTGGTGCCACTTCGTCGCCGATGCGCTCGATGTGCAATGACGCCGGAACCTCGGTGTCCCAGTCATAGAAGAAGTTTCGCACCGTCAACGTCGGATGATCGCCGGCCAGCCGCAGCCAGTTACCGCCGTGCTCCTCGGCGGACAGGATCGCTTCGAAGTTCCCGTCGGCGTCGACCTCGAGTTCGTCGACGAGGCAGTTAGCGGTCGCGGCGATTCCGTCCATCGTCTGCAGGCCGACATATCGGGCCGTGCCCCGGCTGCCGAAGATCCGATACGTCTCGCCCGCGCGCAGGCTCGCATTCAGATACACACAGTCCGGGCATTCCAGCCCCCAGGTGACGATGTCGTCCATGCTGGCCCGGCTGACGGCGAGGACGGGGTCCGGATCTGCCCGCAATGCCATGTCCGTGCCGACCGCCAACAACACCATCAGATGTCGCATCCCCGACCCGTGGTCGAGGCGATTCTTGTTGACCGGGGTGGACCGTACGAGTTGCTCGGCCGCGTTCAACCGCTCCTGCAGGTGCTCCCACGCCCCCGAGAGGTCGGCGGCCTCGCCGTCGACAGGCGACAGCGCTGCCTCCGCGATCGAGTGCGGCAGCCATGCCATCGTCTGTTTCCAGGCCGGTTGGGCCTCGTCGACGGCTTCTTCGGCCACGTTCGCCCTCCAACCACGTCAACACAGCACTGAATTGAAAATGGTATTTTCAATTGACTAGTTGGTACCACGCGACCCGTACGACAGTCAATCAATCGGGCCTCGCGCCCTGGATCAGGACGGACGTCAGCCGTCTCGCCGACTGAGCAGTTCGGCCCAGTCGCGCGGCAGTCGACTGCGGGGACCGGGGACCGTCTGGTCCGCGGGATGGCATTCCGGTGGGGCAAGTTCGGGACCGTCGTAGTAGTCGTTGGTCTCGTAGTTCCAGAACCAGCCCTCGCCCGGTTCGAACGACCGGATGATCGGGTGTCCCGTCTCTCGCCAGTGCTGCGTTGCGTGCCTGGACAGCGAATCGTCACAACAACCGACATGGCCGCAGGCCGCACACCGCCGTAGGTGTACCCACCAACCACCGGCGGCGTCGCACTCGCTACAGCCGGTACCACCGGGCGGCACCGACGGGTCGACAGCAGCGGCCATAGCGAACTACTCCCACTCGATGGTGCCGGGCGGCTTGCTGGTCACATCCAGCACCACGCGATTGACCTCAGCCACCTCGTTGGTGATCCGGGTCGAAATCCGTTCCAGCACTTCATAGGGCACCCGGGTCCAGTCGGCGGTCATGGCGTCCTCGCTGGACACCGGACGCAGCACGATCGGATGCCCGTACGTCCGGCCGTCCCCCTGCACGCCCACCGAACGGACGTCGGCGAGCAGCACCACCGGGCACTGCCAGATCTGCTGATCCTGACCGGCGGCGGTCAATTCCTCGCGCGCGATCGAGTCGGCCCGCCGCAGCGTCTCCAGCCGCCCAGCGGTGACCTCTCCGACGATGCGGATCGCCAAACCCGGCCCCGGAAAGGGCTGGCGCGCAACGATTTCCTCGGGCAGACCCAACTCGCGACCGACCGCGCGCACCTCGTCTTTGAACAACAGCCGCAGCGGCTCGACGAGCTTGAACTTCAGGTCGTCGGGCAGGCCGCCGACGTTGTGGTGGCTCTTGATGTTCGCGGCACCGGTCCCGCCGCCGGACTCCACCACGTCGGGATATAGCGTTCCCTGCACCAGGAACTCGGTGCTTTTTCCGGGGCGATGGCCCCCTAAAGCATCTCGTACAGCACCCTCGAATGCCCGGATGAACTGCCGTCCGATGATCTTGCGCTTGCCTTCGGGGTTGGTGACCCCAGAGAGCGCCCCCAGGAAAGTCGCTTCGGCGTCGACGGTCACCAGGTTGGCCCCCGTGGCCGCAACGAAGTCGCGCTGCACCTGCGCGCGCTCACCGGCGCGGAGCAGCCCGTGGTCGACGAACACACACGTCAGCCGGTCACCGATGGCGCGTTGCACCAACGCGGCGGCGACTGCCGAATCCACCCCGCCGGACAGCCCGCAGATCGCGTGGCCGTCGCCGACCTGATTGCGCACCTGCTCGACCAACGCCTCGGCAATGCCGGCCGGCGTCCAATCCGGAGCAATACCGGCAAACTCGTGCAGGAACCGGGTGAGCACCTGCTGTCCGTGCGGGCTGTGTAAGACCTCGGGGTGGTACTGCACGCCGGCCAACCGTCGCGCCCGGTTCTCGAACCCGGCTACCGGGGAGCCCGCGCTGGTGGCAATCACCTCGAAGCCCTCCGGCGCGGACGTGACCGCGTCACCGTGGCTCATCCACACCGGCTGCGTGCCTGGCAGGTCCGAATGTAGATCGCCGCCAACGACATTCAGTTCGGTTCGGCCGTACTCGCTGGTGCCGGTTCGTGCGACGGTTGCGCCGAGCGCCTGGGCCATCGCCTGGAATCCGTAGCAGATGCCGAAGACCGGTACGCCCAGGTCGAACAATGCCGGGTCGAGTTGCGGTGCGCCGTCGGCGTACACGCTGGCCGGACCGCCGGACAGCACCACCGCCAGCGGATCGCGGGCCTTGATCTCGTCGACCGAGGCGGTATGCGGAATCACCTCCGAGAACACCCGCGCCTCCCGCACCCGTCGGGCGATCAACTGGGCGTATTGCGCGCCGAAATCGACGACCAGCACGGGACGGGGCGATGCTGACTCCACCGGCACAGTCTAGAGGCGAGCGGCGCCGCGTTCGTCGGCACCGACTCGGGAAAGTCAGGGCTCGTCCGGTTCGGGGGCTGAGGTGCAGAGTGGCGACCCGCACCCCTCGGTTGACGTGGATGTAGTCGAATGTCTACACTCACTCGCATGCCGCTGTAGTCAATCGACTACACATCAGGTGAGAGGACATCCCATGGCAACGACCGTGACCCAGTTGGGTAGCCGCATCGGCGCCCGCATCGACGGTGTGCAGCTATCCGGCGATCTCGACGCCGGCACCGTCGCAGACATTCGACAAGCGTTGCTGCGCCATAAGGTGATCTTCTTTCGCGACCAGCAACACCTCGACGATGCCGGGCAGCACGCCTTCGCCGCCCGCATCGGCACGCCGATCGCCCACCCGGTGGTGCAGCGGGAGAACATGCCGATCATCACGCCGATCAACTCCGAGTACGGCAAGGCCAATCGCTGGCACACCGACGTCACGTTCGTGGCGAACTATCCGGCCGCCTCGGTCCTGCGCGCCGTTACGCTGCCCAGCTATGGCGGGTCGACGCTATGGGCCTCCACCGCTGCGGCGTACGAGGCGCTGCCCGAGTCGCTCAAACATCTCGCCGAAAACCTCTGGGCGCTGCACAGCAACCGCTACGACTACATCGCAGCGCCCGAGGCGCACACCGACAACCAGAAATCGCACCGGGCCCGGTTCGAGAAGATCGACTTTCGCACCGAACACCCCGTCGTGCGGGTCCACCCCGAGACCGGCGAACGCACCCTGGTGGCCGGCGACTTCATCCGCGGATTCGTCGGGCTGGACACTTACGAGTCGCAAACCCTGCTCGAGTTGCTGCAACGTCGAATCACCATGCCCGAGAACACTGTTCGATGGAATTGGGCGCCCGGTGATGTCGCCATCTGGGACAACCGCGCGACCCAGCACCGCGCCGTCGACGACTATGACGATCAGTACCGGCTCATGCACCGCGTCACCGTGGAAGGCGATGTCCCCGTCGACGTGCACGGCCAACGCAGCCGGGTGATCAGCGGCGCGCCCCTGGAACTCGCCGCGAGCTGAGCCTCCGCGTCGGTGAGCGCTCACTCACCGACGGCACCCGCGTCGAGGTACCGTCACGCCCATGACCGCGCCTGACGCCAGCACGCGCGACCGCCTGCTGGACGCGGCCATTGCGTTGTTCGCCCGCCAGGGCTATGCCTCCACGTCGATCGCCGACATCCAGCGGGCGTGCGGCCTGTCCCCCGGATCCGGAGCCCTCTACAAGCACTTTCCGTCCAAGAAGGCACTGCTGCAGGAGGCGGTGCGGCGGCAAGTGGAACAGATGGGCGCGATGCGCGACGACTACGACCGGACCCGGCCTACCGACGTCCCGGGGGCGTTGCGCAGGGGCGCCGACCAGATCTGGGCCAACATCGAGAACAACACCGAGTTGCTCCGGGTGATGTTCCGCGAGCCCGAGGCGCTCGACGACATGATCGACGACGTGTGGTCGGCGGCGACGAATACCGCCTATCAGCGGATCGGTCGCGCGCTGAGCGGCGCGAAGGATGCCGGCGCCGCAGTGGTCGAGGATCCCGAAGCGACGGGCACCGTGCTGTTGGCGGCGCTGGCCTACCCGCCGATCGCGCAGTTGTTGGTCGGCCGCACGCCCGGCAGTATCGACACCGACCGATTCCGCGAAGCGTGGCTCAGGTTGGCCGAAGGTGCGTTCACCGGCACTCCGCCGACCTGAGGTCCGCTGCAAGGTCAGGTGCCGAACAGCAGGGAAACATTCGGTCGGCCGGAACGGATGGCGAACCGGGTTCGGGCATGGTGAGGTAATAACGACCCACGGCCGACGTCATCGTGGCCCAGGTAATTCTTGCTCAGGTAATTTTTGCTCAGGTAATTTCTCAAGGGGAGGTCCGTCGTGCTAGGTCTGCCGGAAGCGGTGCACGCCTGCCTGTTCGATCTCGACGGTGTGCTGACGGATACCGCCAGCGTGCATACGAAGGCCTGGAAGGTGATGTTCGACTCGTTCCTCGAGCAGCATGCCGAAAAGAGCGGCGAGAAGTTCGTCCCGTTCGACGCGGACACTGACTACCTGAAATACGTCGACGGCAAGAAGCGCGAAGACGGCGTGCGTTCGTTTCTGGCCAGCCGCGGCATCGAGTTGCCCGACGGCGACCCCGACGACGGCCCCGACAAGGACACCATTTATGGGTTGGGTACTCGCAAAAACGATGCCTTCCAAGAGACTTTGCACAAAGACGGCGTCAAGGTGTTCGAGGGTTCGCGCCGCTATCTGGAGAAGGTGACCGCGGCCGGCCTGGCCACCGCGGTGGTGTCCTCAAGTGCGAATACCCGTGAGGTGCTGGAGATCACCGGGTTGGAGAAGTTCATTCAGCAGCGTGTCGACGGCGTGACGCTGCGTGAAGAGCACATCGCCGGCAAGCCGGCACCGGACTCCTACCTACGCGCCGCCGAACTGCTGAACGTGGAACCCTCGGCGGCGGCGGTCTTCGAGGACGCGCTGTCCGGCGTCGAATCCGGCCGGGCAGGCAATTTCTACGTGGTCGGCGTTGATCGCGTGGGCCACGCCGACGAATTACGCAGCCACGGAGCCGATGTCGTGGTTACCGACCTCGGCGAACTACTTTAGGATTCCGTGATGATCCCCGATGACACGCTGCCCGTCGAGCCGTGGCAGATCCGCGAACCCAAGCTGAACCTCGACGTGCTGGCCCAGACGGAGTCGCTGTTCGCGCTGTCCAACGGGCACATCGGAATTCGCGGCAACCTCGACGAGGGTGAGCCCCACGGTTTGCCCGGCACGTATCTCAACTCGTTCTACGAGGTGCGCCCCCTGCCCTACGCCGAAGCGGGCTACGGCTACCCGGAAGCCGGCCAGACCGTCGTCGACGTCACCAACGGCAAGATCCTGCGTCTGCTGGTCGACGACGAACCGTTCGACGTTCGCTACGGCAAGCTGATCAGCCACGAACGGATCCTCGACCTCCGGGCCGGCACGCTGACCCGCGACGCGCACTGGCAGTCCCCGGTCGGCAAGCAGGTCAGGGTGACCTCCACCCGGCTGGTGTCACTGTCACAGCGCAGCGTCGTCGCGATCGAGTACATCGTCGAGGCTGTCGACCAATTCGTCCGTGTCACAGTGCAATCCGAGTTGGTCGCCAACGAAGAACTGCCGACGACGTCGGGCGATCCGCGCGTTTCCGCCATCTTGGACAACCCACTGGAGGCCGTCCAGCACGAGGAACACGAATGCGGTGCGTTGATGATGCATCGGACGCGCGCCAGTGCGTTGATGATGGCCGCATCGATGGACCACGAGATCGAGGTCGAGGGCCGCCACGAGGTCAGCACCGACGCGAGCGACGACCTGGCCCGCACCACCGTGATCTGCGGACTGCGACCGGGCCAGCGGCTGCGCATCGTCAAATACATCGCCTACGGTTGGTCGAGCCAACGGTCCCGGCCGGCGCTGCGAGACCAGGCCGCCGCCGCGTTGCACAGCGCGCGGTACAGCGGCTGGCAGGGCTTGGTGGACGCCCAACGCAAAATCCTCGACGACTACTGGGACGGCGCCGATGTCGAGGTGGAAGGCGATCCGATCTGTCAGCAGGCGGTCCGGTTCGGACTCTTCCACCTGCTGCAGGCCAGTGCGCGGGCCGAAGGCCGCGGCATCGCCAGTAAAGGTTTAACCGGCACCGGCTACGACGGCCACATCTTCTGGGACACAGACGGATTCGTCCTTCCGGTGCTGACTTACACCTTGCCGCACGCCGCTGCTGACGCATTACGTTGGCGCGCTTCGACATTGGATCTGGCGAAGGAGCGCGCTGCGCAGCTGGACCTCAAGGGTGCCGCCTACCCCTGGCGGACGATTCGCGGTCAGGAGTGCTCGGCCTACTGGCCGGCCGGAACAGCGGCGTGGCACATCAACGCCGACATCGCGATGGCCTTCGAGCGCTATCGGGTTGCCACCGGCGATGACTCGCTGGAGAAGGAAGTTGGACTCGAGGTGCTCATCGAGACGGCGCGGCTGTGGCATTCACTCGGACACCACGACCGCCACGGCGTGTGGCACCTGGACGGGGTCACCGGCCCTGACGAGTACACCGCGATCGTGCGGGACAACGTATTCACCAACATGATGGCGGCACACAACTTGCGGGTTGCGGCTGACGCGTGCGCCCGGCACTCGGAGCGCGCCCTCGACCTGGGTGTGAGCACCGACGAGGCCGCCGCATGGCGTGACGCCGCTGACGCCGCGCACATTCCGTTCGACGAAGAGCTCGGCGTACACCCGCAGTCCGAAGGCTTCACCACCTACGCCGAGTGGGACTTCGAGACCAGAAACAAATACCCGCTGCTGTTGCACGAGCCCTACGCGCTGCTGTACTCGGCCCAGGTGGTCAAGCAAACCGACCTGGTGCTCGCCATGTACTGGCAGAGCCACAAATTCAGCGACGAACAGAAGGCTCGCAACGTCGACTACTACGAGCGCCGCACGGTGCGCGACTCGTCGTTGTCTGCCTGCACCCAAGCGGTGATGTGCGCCAACGTCGGGCACGTGGACCTGGCGCATGACTACACCTACGAGGCGGCGCTGGTCGACCTGCGCGATCTGCACCACAACACCAAAGACGGGCTGCACATGGCGTCGCTGGCCGGCGCCTGGACCGCTCTGGTCGCCGGCTTCGGTGGCCTGCGCGACGACGAGGGCGTCCTGGCCCTCAACCCGTACCTGCCCGACGCCATTTCACGCTTGCGTTTTCGGTTGCGCTGGCGCGACTTTCGGCTGACCGTGGACGTCATCCACGACGAGGTCACCTACACGTTGCGCGACGGACCCGAAGATCAACAGTTGACCATCCTGCACGCCGGCGAGGAACTAGAACTCAGCACGACCGAACCGACGACGGTCACGATAACCAAGCGCGAGCCGCTGTTGCCCACGCCGCAGCAGCCACCGGGACGCGCTCCGATGCACCGGAACGCCTACCGTTCGGTCAACCAGCTGAGCTGACCGAGCCGGGGCTTCTGCGGCGCTCCTCAGCATCGCTGCGCTCTGCATCGTCGCTGCCGGGGCTCTGCTCCTGAGCCACCGCGCTGATCGATTCGATGGGTAGCCAGCGCAGTGCGCCCGGCGCCCAGTCCGGCACCACCGGGTGGGCCGGCGCGATCGGGTCGAGCCGACGGTAAGCCTCACCCTGCTGGGGGCGAATGTCGTTCTCCCCCTTGTTCGGCCACAGCGATGCGGCCCGTTCAGCCTGCGCGGTGATCGACAGCGACGGGTTCACCCCGAGGTTCGCCGAGATCGCGGCGCCGTCCACCACGAACAGCGTCGGGTAGCCGTAGGCCCGGTGGTACGGGTCGATGACGCCGGCCTCGCGGCTGTCGCCGATCGCCGCGCCGCCGAGGAAGTGCGCGGTGAGCGGGATGTTGAACAGCTCGCCCCAGGTTCCGCCCGCGACGCCGTCGATCTTCTCGGCGATGCGACGGGTGGCCTCGTTGCCGGCCGGGATCCAACTCGGGTTCGGCACACCGTGGCCCTGCTTGCTGACATAGCGGCGACGACCCAGCTTGCCGCGTTTGGTGTACGTGGTGATCGAGTTGTCCAAGTTCTGCATCACCAGCGAGATCATCGTGCGCTCGCTCCAGCGCCGCGGGTTGAGCAGACGCAGCGTGCCACGCGGATCGTCGCCCGCGTTGTTGATCAGCTGCCGCCACCGCGGCACGTCGCTGCCACCGGGGCCGGGGCCGTCGGTCATCAGCGTCTGCAGCAGACCCATCGCGTTGGAGCCTTTGCCGTAGCGGCACGGCTCGATGTGGGTGTCCGACGACGGGTGGATCGACGAGGTGATCGCCACCCCGTGGGTCAGGTCCAGATCGGGGCTGACCTTCAACCGTCCCGCGCCGACGATGGACTCGGAGTTGGTGCGGGTCAGCTCGCCCAGCCGTTCGGAGAGCTCAGGCAGCTTGCCCTTGTCGCGCATCTTGAACAGCAGATGCTGGGTTCCCCAGGTTCCCGCAGCCAGCACCACGTGCTTGGCGGTGAAGGTGCGCTTCTTGCGGCGCAGCGCACGGCCGGTGCGCGCCGTGCGAACCTCCCAGATCCCGTCGTCGCGCTGTTCGAAGTTCGTGACGGTTGTCATCGGAATCACTTCTGCGCCTTTGGATTCCGCGAGGCCGAGGTAGTTCTTCAGCAACGTGTTCTTGGCGCCGAAGCGGCATCCGGTCATGCAGCTGCCGCATTCCAGGCAACCGGTGCGGTCCGGGCCCGCACCGCCGAAGTACGGGTCGGGAACCGTCTGGCCAGGTGTCTTGGTGCCGTCGGGCCCGAAGAACACCCCGACCGGGGTGGGCACGAAGGTGTCGCCGCAGCCCATGTCCTCGGCAACCTCTTTGAGTACCCGGTCGGCGTCGGTGAAGGTCGGATTGGTGACCACGCCGAGCATTCGCTTGGCCTGCTCGTAGTGCGGCATCAACTCCGATTGCCAGTCAGTGATGTGCGACCACTGTTTGTCGGCGAAGAACGGCTCCGACGGCACATAGAGCGTGTTCGCGTAGTTCAGCGACCCACCGCCGACTCCCGCGCCGGCCAGGATCATCACGTTGCGCAGCAGATGGATGCGCTGGATGCCGTACATGCCGAATTTGGGGGCCCACAAGAATTTGCGGAGGTTCCAGGAGGTCTTGGCCATGTCCTCGTCGGCGAAGCGCCGGCCGGCCTCGAGCACGCCGACGCGATAGCCCTTCTCCGTCAACCGCAGCGCGGTGACGCTGCCACCAAAACCCGAACCGATGATTAAGACGTCGTAGTCAGGTTCCACGTCACCCAGTATGTACTTACCGGCCGGTAATGAGCCAGAAAACCTGGTCAATAGCCCGGCTTCTCCTCGCGCCGCCAGACGGCGCGCATCGTCGCCGGGCGGTCAAGCGCCCGCTAACTGCCGACGGTCAGGCCGACCTTCTGGAATTCCTTGAGGTCGCAGTAGCCGGACTTGGCCATCGAACGGCGCAGACCGCCGACGAGATTCAGCGAGCCGAACGGATCATCGGACGGGCCGTTGAGGACCTGGTTCAGAGAGAGCCGCTCGCCGGCGGCGATCTGCAGCAGGGCACCGCGGGGCAGCGACGGGTGGGCGGCCGCGGACGGCCAGTACCAGCCCTCTCCCTGCGCCTCGACGGCCTCGGCGAGCGGGGTGCCGAGCACCACCGCGTCGGCGCCGCAGGCGATGGCCTTGGCGAGATCTCCGGAGGTGTGGATGTCCCCATCGGCAAGCACATGCACGTAACGGCCGCCGGTTTCGTCGAGGTATTCGCGACGGGCCGCGGCGGCGTCGGCGATCGCGGTGGCCATCGGCACACTGATTCCGAGGACTTCGTCGCTGGTGGTCACTCCGCTGGTCGAGCCGTAGCCGACGATGACGCCCGCCGCGCCGGTGCGCATCAGGTGCAGTGCGCTGCGGTGGTCGATCACGCCGCCCGCCACTACCGGGACGTCTAGCTCGGAGATGAAGGTCTTCAGGTTCAGCGGCTCGCCATGGCTGTCGACCCGCTCAGCGGAGACGATGGTGCCCTGGATGACCAGCAGGTCGATGCCGGCCGCCACCAGCACCGGCGTCAGCGCCTGGGCGCTTTGCGGGCTCACCCGGACTGCGGTGGTGACGCCGGCGTCGCGGATGCGGGCCACCGCGGCGCCCAGCAGTTCGGGGTCCAGCGGCGCAGAGTGGAACTGCTGGAGCAGCCGCACGGCCGCCGACGGTTCGGGTTCTTTGGCGGCCGCTTCGATGACTTGGGCGACCTTGGCTTGGACGTCCGCGTGGCGGCCGATCAACCCCTCGCCGTTGAGCACCGCCAGTCCGCCGAGCCGACCGAGTTCGATCGCGAACTCCGGCGACACCAGCGCGTCGGTCGGATGCGCCACGATGGGGATCTCGAACCGGTAGGCGTCGAGCTGCCAGGCCGTGGTGACGTCCTGCGACGAGCGGGTACGTCGCGACGGCACGATATTGATTTCACCGAGTTCGTAAGTGCGCCGGGCTGTTCGGCCCATGCCGATCTCGACCATGTCACGCATGAGCGGGTCCTTCGATCAGTTCACCGAGCGTAGTAGTTGGGCGCTTCGGCGGTCATCGTGATGTCGTGCGGATGGCTTTCCTTCAAGCCCGCCGCGGTGATGCGGACAAACTGCGCCCGCTGCAGTGCCTCGATGGTCTCGGCACCGGTGTAGCCCATCGCGGCGCGCAGGCCGCCGGTCAGCTGGTGGATCACCGACGTCAGCGGACCGCGGAACGGCACGCGGCCTTCGATGCCTTCGGGGACCAGCTTGTCCTCGGAGAGCGCATCGTCCTGGAAGTAGCGGTCCTTCGAGTACGACTTCCCTAAGCCCCCCGCCGCCCCACGTCCTTGCATGGCGCCCAGCGAGCCCATACCGCGGTAGCTCTTGTACTGCTTGCCGTTGACGAAGATCAAGTCGCCCGGCGCTTCACCGGTACCGGCCAGCAGCGATCCCAGCATGGTGGTGGACGCGCCCGCCGCCAGCGCCTTGGCGATGTCGCCGGAGTACTGCAGGCCACCGTCGGCGATCACCGGCACTCCGGCCGGGCGGCACACCGCGACCGCCTCGAGGATCGCGGTGATCTGCGGGGCGCCGACACCGGCGACCACGCGGGTGGTGCAGATCGACCCGGGACCAACGCCGACTTTGACCGCGTCCGCGCCGGCCTCGACCAGCGCAGCGGCCCCCGACCGGGTGGCGACGTTTCCGCCGACGATCTCGACCCGGTCGCCGACTTCACCCTTGAGTTGGCGGACCATGTCCAGCACCAGCCGGTTGTGCGCGTGCGCGGTGTCGACCACCAAGATGTCGGCGCCCGCGTCGGCCAGCGTCATCGCGCGCACCCAGGCGTCGTCACCGACACCGACGGCGGCGGCGACCAGCAACCGGCCGTCGTTGTCCTTGGTCGCCAGCGGGTGCTGCTCGGTCTTGACGAAGTCCTTGACGGTGATCAGCCCGGTCAGCCGGCCATGCCCGTCGACGATCGGCAACTTCTCGATCTTGTGCCGGCGCAGCAGGCCCAGCGCCGCATTCGCACTGACGCCTTCCTGGGCGGTGATCAGGGGGGCCTTGGTCATCACCTCGGCGACCGGCTTGGACTGGTCGACCTCGAACCGCATGTCGCGGTTGGTGATGATGCCGACCAGTTGGCCCACGTCGTCGATGACCGGCAGCCCCGAGATCCGGAACCGGGCGCACATCGCGTCCACCTCGGCCAGCGTGTGGTCCGGTTTGCAGGTGACCGGATCGGTGACCATGCCGGCTTCCGAGCGCTTCACGGTTTCGACCTGTCCGGCCTGCTCGGAGATCGGCAGATTGCGGTGCAGTACCCCGAGACCGCCTGCGCGGGCCATCGCGATCGCCATCCGTGACTCGGTCACGGTGTCCATCGCGGAGCTGACCAGCGGCACCTTCAGCCGGATGTTCTTGGTGAGCTGACTCGACGTGTCGGCGGTCGCCGGCACCACATCGGAGGCGGCAGGCAGCAGCAGAACGTCATCGAAGGTCAGTCCCAGCATCGCGATCTTCTGCGGATCGTCGCCGCCGGTCGGTACCGGATCTTCCGGAAAGCCACCCACCCGGGGGTATGAGGCGACGATCAGGTCGCCACTGTCTTCGAGACGGGACAAGCCAGATGACATTGCCGGGGCCCTCCCATACGCGCGGGTGAGAATGCCATCCTATCGGCTCACCCGACCTCGGCTCGCGACGCGCGCCGCAGAATGCCTCGTAAGGCCGCGACATGGCGGCTGCGCTGCGGGGTAGCGCTGGCGTGATACCCGCGAGGCTGCGTAATGTGGACTCGTGCGCGACCACCTCCCGCCCGGGCTGCCGCCTGACCCATTTGCCGACGACCCCAGTGATCCGTCGGCGGCATTGGATGCTGTCGAGCCGGGCCAGCCGCTGGATCCCCAGGAGCGGATGGCTGTCGAGGCCGACCTGGCCGATCTCGCGGTGTACGAAGCCCTGTTGGCGCACAAAGGTATTCGCGGTTTGGTGGTGTGTTGCGACGAATGTCAGCAGGACCACTACCACGACTGGGACATGCTGCGCGCCAACTTGCTTCAGTTGTTGGTCGACGGCACCGTGCGTCCGCATGAGCCGGCCTACGATCCCGAGCCCGATGCCTATGTGACCTGGGATTATTGCCGTGGATACGCCGACGCCTCGCTCAACGAAGCGACCTCGGACACTTCGAGATCACGGGAATAGCACGGCTCGCCGCTGAGCGGCTCGATTCTCTTCTCACGCATTGACAGCAATAGCGATCCGGCAGATCTCAGGGCCGTCGCCAGGTTCCGCCCCAGTGCTCGACGCGGCCTGCGCAGTCGTCACGGAGGTTACGCAGATCCACGGCCTCGTCCTCGGTGACCGCGAGATCAACGAGCAGGCAGGCCAGCGCCCAGCGCAGCGGTACCAAACCTAGACGGCCAGTGAGCTCCAAGGCTGCGTCGGCGACGTCCCGCGCACGCTCGAGCGCACCGGCGCTGCACAGCGCCGCGGCCAGCACCACCTGGCTTTTGGCACGATGCCGGGCCGCGCCGTCAAGGGTGGTCGCGGCCAGTTCGGCCGCAGCCTCGGCGTGGCGAACCGCGACCTCGCCTTCGCCGCCGACCATCGCCAGCTCGGCGGCCACCCACGCCCGCCGCACCGCCACCCGGTGTGGCGCCCGCGCCACGAATGGCTCCGCCCGCGCAAGCAGCGTCGCCGCAGCGGCCAGCCGCCCGACACCCAGCGCGTCGGCCGCGAGCCCCGTCAGAGCGTCGCCGGCCGCCTCGGGGTCGTCGCCGGCCAGCGCCCAGGCGCGACCGTCCCAGCGGCGGGCCAGCGCGTGCCAGCCCAGCTGGCGCAGAGACGACGCACGTGCGCTGTGGGCGAGCGACGCCAGCCGGCCCGACGGTGTGCCCCGAGTCAGCGCCGCCAGGTCGGCGTACGCGCTGCCGTAACGACCCTGTCCTGCGGCGGCGATCGCACGCAGCCACTGCTGATCCGGTGTCGTCGATGCAGGCAGCGGCCAGCGCCCCGGCTCGTCACCAAAGGCGGCAGCCAGTACGTCTGACTCGCCGGACGAGTCGTAGGAGATATGTATCACGGTCCGTTATTCGTTAAGACTTCATGGTTTCTGAGTTACACCGGTATTAAATCCAGCGAGGAACGAATTTGTTGTGCATGCCGCTCAATTCCGCCGCGAACTGCGACATTTCCGGATGTCGAGCGGCCAACATGCACTCCTCGACTCCTATGAGGCCATCACCTCTATGAACGCAGCGTAAATTCGCAAGCCGCAGTTCGACATTCGGCAGATTACAGCCTGTTGACGGCAATTCCCTAGCACCCCTACGTTTAGTCCCGACGAGTAGTCACCGACGACCCGCTCGATTCAGTTGACGACCAACTAGATCGCGAACTGGCCTGATCATGGGCGTGTAGAGAGGGACTTCAATGCCGCAACCGGAGCAACTACCAGGTCCCAACGCAGACATTTGGGATTGGCAATTACAAGGCCTTTGCCGCGGCGTGGACTCGTCGGTGTTCTTCCACCCGGACGGCGAACGTGGCCGGGCCCGCCTCCAGCGCGAGCGTCGCGCCAAGGAAATGTGCCGCAGCTGCCCGGTGATGGCTCAGTGCCGTGCACACGCCCTCGATGTGGGCGAGCCGTACGGGATCTGGGGCGGTCTGTCGGAAGCCGAACGCGAACTGCTGCTCAAGCGCGACATCGGCCGGTCGCGCGGTATCCGCCGCAGCGCCTAATCAGCTCGTAGACGTACTTCAGGGCGGGTCGACCCTAGAGGATCGACCCGTCCTGCTTGTACTGCTCGATTTTGTCCCAGTCGACCCCGGCGTCGAGCAGGATCTCTTCGGTGTGCTGGCCGTGTTCGGGTGCGCCGGTCGGCTGCACGTGATGGCCGTCGAACTGGACCGGGTTGGTCGGCAGGATGTAGGGCTTGCCATTCATCGCGGTCACCGTCGGGATGTAACCGTTGGCGATGACGGCGGGATCTTCGTGCAACTCACTGGTCTTCTGCAGGACGGCCCAGGCGCCCGACAGCGGCTTGAGAATCTCGCGCCACTGGTCGACGGTTTTTGACGCGAACTCCTCGTCCATGATGTCGATGAGCTCGCCGCGGTTCGTGAAACGAGAATGACCGTCGGCGAATCGCTCGTCGGTGATCAGGTCGGGGCGGCCGATGACCGTCATGAACTCGGGGTAGAACTTGTCGCCCTGCAACATCATCAGCGTGATGTAGCGGTCGTCCTTGGTCCGGTAGTTACCGACCAGCGGGTTGGGCATGTCGCGGTGGGTGAACGTCGGAATCGGATCACCGCCGTAGAGCATCGCGGCGGTCACCTGCGGGGTCATCGCCCACGCCGCGAGGCCGAGCAGCGAGACGTCCACGATCGAGGTCTCACCGGTCGACTTGCGTTTGTAGAGCGCGGCGGCGATCCCGCCGGCGATGGTCAGCCCACCCATCAGGTCGCCGAATGCGGGGGTCTGCATCACCGGCTCAGGGAGCTCGCGGGTCAGCGCATCGGCGATCCCACCGCGTGACCAGAAGGACACACCGTCATAGCCGGGCCGGTCGGCGTCGGGACCCTCTGGCCCGTAACCGGATCCGCGCACGTAGACGATGTCGGGGTTCGCGGCGCGAATCTGCTCGACCTCGATGCCGAAGTGCTTGCGACGATTGGGCAGATAACTGGTGAGGAACACGTCGCTGGTCTTCGCCAGCTCATAGACGACCTCTTGACCGCCCGGTGTCTTTAAGTCGATGCCGATGGATTTCTTTCCGCGGTTGGGCATTTCGATCATGTAGTTGACAGCGGTGGGACCGCCGGGAATGAGGCCCATCGTGACCAGCCCGCGTTGCGGATCGCCACCTTCGCGTGGTTCGACCTTGATCACATCGGCACCCCACTCGGCCAGCACCGCGCCAGCCGCGGGGACGAATGTCCATGCCGCAACCTCCAATACGCGGATGCCGCTCAGTGGTTTGGCGTCAGTCATGCGAAATCTCCGATCTTGTCGACGAGCAGTTAGTTGTCGATGAGCCCATAGCGCCGGTATGCCGCCCGGATATCGATGCGTGCCTGTTCGGGCAACTTCGCTTGGGGCGGGCGGGATTCCGGGTAGGACCCGATCGGCAGCCCGATCACCGATGCGGCAAATTTGAATGCGCCGCCCCAGTGGGTGAAGTAGTCAGGCCGCCCGGGATAACGGGTGAACCAGCCGCGCATGTCGAGCTCGAATTGGTCGAGCCCCGACTCCTTGGCGAAATCCATTGCCTCGACCAGCTTGTCGTTCCACACCAGATCCCAATACTGCGACAGCGCACGCTTTTCCGTCGTCTCGAACAGGTAACCAGTGGTACCGAGCTGCCCAGGTCCGACGATGCCGGATCGCAGCCAACCGGCCCGATACACCGTCGTATCGCATTCCCAGATCACCAGATCCGGCGCAAGCTCATGCAGCATGCGGCTTTGATGTGGACGGAACGAGCCTTCTTTGGTGGCGCACACCGCGGGTATCTCCTCGACAATCCGTGCGCCCTCCTGCGCAGACAGGACGTATCCCGAGCTGGGTGAATTGAACATCCCGAGCGCGATGTCGGTGCGGTCTGCAATATAGGAGAAAAAGCTCAAAACGCCCTCGCCGCCGTGCAATTCCATCATCGGAGTCTGGATGTAGACGATGTCGGCGCCGGAGTCCTGGGCGTGCTGGGTCAACTCGAGGCAGTCTTTGGCGGACAGCGCCGCTGTGCAGGACTGAACGATCACCTCGGGGTTGATCCTCCGGGCTTCCTCGATGGCGACTTCCAGCAGCTTCTTTCGCTCTGCGATGGTCAGCGACCAGAATTCCGCGACGCCGCTGGTTACCCAGAGCATGGGGTGATGCAGCGCGCCGACGCAGTGCCGGACCAGCGTGCGGTAGGCATCCCAGTCGATGTCGTCGCCGTCGCGTCCGCTGAACGGTGTGTAGAGCGAGTCGCCGATGCCGTGCAATGCATTGCGCGCCCATTGACGAGCATCCTTGGCGTTAGCCACCATTCACTCCCAGAATTAGTGCCACTCCCTGAACTAACTGATGATCTCGAAGATCGCCGCCGCTGACGTCACCGCTTTTTCGGCATTGCCTTCGTCGTGCAGCAGCATGCGGACACCGACCTTGCCCGATCCGCCCACGTGCGCGGTGCCCTCCACCCGAAACGGGCCGACCTTGCCGCGCGACATGAACATCACATGCCAGCTCACCACCTGCAGCTTGCGGGTTCCGACGGCGTCGGCGGCCAGGTCTATCGCCGCGGTTTCCAGCACTACGTGCTGCGGGCCGATGTGCAGGGCCGCGTCCGGCGACGCCAGCTCTTCGCTGAGTGCGGGCAGCTGCCAACGGCCGTCAGCACGCTTGGATGCGCCGAAGGCCTGCCACAGTGGCGGCAGCTCGGGCGAATCCTCGATCACCAGCTCGGTACCCGAAATATCCATCTTGCCAAGGCCTTCGGGCGGGATCCCGATGATCGCGCCTTGGCCTTCGTTGAAGGCGATGACCCGGTCGGGGTTGTCGGCGTCGACGATCGTGCATCGCCCGTAACCCATCATCCGGCCTTGGTGGACGTTGCCGGACCCGACGATCTCCACCCTCTTCACGTCGTAACCGGGATCGACGATCTGCACCGAGGCGATCACCGGGTTGGGCACGGCGACCATGTCGGTCTGGCAACCCTCGGGCGAGGCGATGGCTAACGGCGCCACCATGATTCCGCCCGCCTCGTTACGCATGTCGCGGCGGATGACGACGGTGTCGTCGCTGTCCCCGATGTTCATCGACGAATGATTGCGGCCGATGTAGCGGTAACTCAGCAGACCTGTCCAGCGTCGATGGAGCTCATCGCGGTAGGCGTCGGCGTCGCCCAGGAATTCCCTGATGTCTCGCAGCGGTCCGGACAATCGAGTCGTTCCTCCTGAGCGGAAAGTTGAGCAGACGCTCAGTTAGGACTTTACGGCTGCCCCCGCCAATGTAAAGGCGATATCGACGATCTACTGCGGATCGAACAGCACCGGCACCGAGGTCGGCGACCGGAACACCTGCCCCCGGACGTGCGGGTCGTCGGCCTCCGGGTCGAGCCTCAAGTTGGGTAGTCGATCCAGCAGCAGGTTGATGGCGGTGCGCATTTCCAGCCGCGCCAGGTGCATGCCGAGGCAGACGTGGACGCCGTGACCCCAGCCCAGGTTCGCCTTGGCCTGCCGGTGGATGTTGAAGGTGTCGGGATCGGAGTAACGGTCCTCTTGCCGGTTCGCCGCGCCGAGCATCGGCATCACCGTGCAGCCGGCCGGAATCTTGACCCCGCCGAGTTCGGTGTCGCGGGTTGCCACCCGGGTGATGGTCAGCAGCGGTGGCTCCCACCGCACACCCTCCTCGATCGCTTGCGGAATCAGCGAGCGGTCCGCGCGGATCGCCTCCAACTGCTCGGGGTCGGACAACAGTCCGAGGAGCAGGCTGCCCAGCGACCGGTAGGTCGTCTCGACGCCGGCGGGCAGCAACAGCCGCAGGAACGAGAAGATCTCCTCGTTGGTGAGCTTCTCCCCGTCGATCTCGGCGGCACCGAGTGCGCTGATCAAATCGTCCTTGGGCTCGGCGCGACGGGCTTCCAGGATCGGCTCGAAGTATTCACAGAGAGCGGCCGAGGCCGCCAGCCCGCGTTCCGGGTTCATCAGCCAGCTCAGCAGCGAGATCGACCAGCGCTGGAACTGCGGATAGTCCTTTTCCGGCAAGCCCAGTAGCCCCGCGATGATCTGGCTGGGGTAGTCGAAGGTGAATTCCTTGACCAGGTCCGCCTTGCCGTTGGCCGCGAACTTGTCGATCAGCCCGTTCGCCACCCGGCCGACCAGCTCGTCCTGCCACTTCGCCAATGCTTTCTGGGAGAACGCTTTCGACACCAGTGAACGCAGCCGACCGTGGATCGGTTCGTCCATACCGAGCATCACGCCCTCGCCGAGCACCGGGCCGAACGCCGCAATGACGGCCGCCGAGGAGAACGTCTCGTTGTCGCGGAGCATCTGCTGGACATCCTCGTGGCGATACACGATGAACATCGGCAGGGACTCATCGTGCGGAAGCGCTCCCGAGATGTCGAGTCGCTGCACCGGCTCCTCGCGACGCAGCCGCGCCAGCTCGGTGTAGGGGTCACGCACATCGCCGGAGATCGCGTCGTCGAACGCGCCGAAGTCTTCGAGGTCGTCGAAAAGTTGTTCCATCCCTACCTACTCCTCATTGTCTTTGCGGCGCTTGGCCGCCAGCGCCACGAGACGCTGCATCACCGGTGCCGGAATGACTTTCGTCGCGGACACCATCGCCTTTTGGGTGAGAGTCAGCGGCCACGCGCCGTCGCGCATCGACCCCTGTTTGGGTATGCCGAGCACGATCCGCGACATGTGATGCATACCGATGGCCGGGAGAATCCGGCTGGATACCAACAACATCGACGCATCCGGTCCCACCCCGCGACGGCGAAACGACCCGGTGTCGGCCAGCGCCTTGACCACTCCATCGGTGAACTTCTCCGGCGGCCTGGCCATCCGCATCGCGAACCGCCCGCGGGAATTCATGGTGTTGTGCAGCCGGGCGTAGGGACCGCCGAGGTCGCGATCGTCGGTGGTGCCCGCATCGGTGATGATCTCGGTGTCGTAGGTGCCGGCCACCAACACGGTGACGCCCAGTCCGAACGGCGCGATCTCGACCGCCATCGATTCACCCCAGCGCTCCAGCGCCCCTTTGGCCGCGGAGTACGGCGCGGTGGCCGGTTGACCGCGCACCCCGGCCGCGCTGGACACCAGCACGATCCGGCCAACGCCTGCTGTCCGCATCGACGGCAGCAGAGCCTGAGTGAGCGCGACCGGACCCAAGACGCTGGTAGCGAAACATCCTCTGCCACAAGGCCATATCGGTTTCTTCCACCATTCCGGCGGCGGAGATGCCGGCGTTGTGCACGATCGCGAACGGCGTGCCGACGGCTTCGCCGATGGTCTTGGCGGCGGCTGTCACCGAGGCGTGGTCCATCAGGTCGAGTTGAACGCCGATCAACCGATCGTCGTCGGCAGCGGCGCCGACAGCTTCGCGTAGCGCCGCCATCCCTTGTTCGGGTGTGCGCATGGCCGCGACCACGCGCCACCCCTCGCGATACAGGCGCGCGGCCGTTGCGAAGCCGAGCCCACGTGAAGCTCCGGTGATGACGACGCTGCGCGGCTCAGCCATTCTTGCTCGCACAGGCGCCCTGGCCGGGTGGCGGTGCGTCGACGTGCGGCCGGCCATTCGGCTCGCCGCTGGCCCACGTTGACCAGATACCGACCGAGTACGGCCCCTGCGCTCCGGCCTTCTCGTAAAAACCCTGTGGGTCATACACTTTGGCTTCTGGATAGGGCCAGGGGCAGGCGACCGACGTGGCGGCATGGCTGACCTTGATCACCCAGAACCAGGCGCCGTAGGCGAAATAGGAGACGTTGATGATGGCAAACATCACCAGGAAGGTCCCCAGCACCGGCCGGGTCGGGAACAACTTCGCTTTGGCCGCAAGCTTTTCCGCCACCGACTTGCCGGTGTCGTCGCGGTAGCAGAGAATCGCGGCCGGCACCATCACGAAGCACACCGAGAACGATTCCCAGATCAGCGGGAACTGGAACGTGGTGCCGGTGAAGATCGAGCCCCACGGAATCACCTGCGAGTAGATGTACATGCCCCAGTGGACGAGGATGTTCTCCAGGAACGCGTCGAAGACGAAGCCGATTACCAGGGCCAGCAGACCGAGGCTGACCAACGGGTGTCGCGACACGTAACTCGTCGGGCCGTATTTCGCCTGCAGTTTGCGCAGGATCCAGACCGCCGGGAAGTAGGGGCCGAAGTAGAACATCACGTAGCCGAACACCACGAACGGTTCGACGGTCGGCGACAGCGACACCAGCGGCCAGGATTCCGGCCAGTGGATCAGGTCGGGGTTGTAGACCGCGAACGGCGACCAGTTCATGATCGGGTCCTGCCACACAATCAGCGTGGTGCACAAGAACATCAGCATCACCGGGCTGCCCGGATTACGCCGCCAGCCGCGGATGAAGACGATCAGCAGCGTGATCAGTGCGACCACCGTGGCCGCGTCGAGGAAGCCGATGTAATCCAGCCCGAAGGTGAACTCCACCGGGCGCGGACGGCCGTGCACGTTAGGGTTGGCCACGCGCGGGTCGAGCACCCAACGGCGGTTCGCGATGAAGAACAACGCGAAGGCGGCCAGTGCGGCACCGGCGATCCAGCCGCCCCATTTCCGTTGCGGCGCGGCAGGTTGCGTACCCGCGCCGAGCGGCGTGGATTGATCAGTACTCATTATCTCCTCACCCTTCTTGCCCGAAGCGGTCGACGAGGTGCGAGTTGACGCCGTCGGCATCCAAGGTGCGAGCCACCAGATAGCCGGCGCCCATCCAGGCGCGGCGGGTCCATTTACCGAAGGACACGCGGGTGCCGGGCGCGCCGGAGGCGGCGGGCATCATCTTCACCCGCTCCAACGCATCCTTGACGCCGCGCGGGCTGAGCGGGTGGGCGTCGGTGAATGCCCGCACAAGTGTGGCGGCCACGTCGCGATTGACAACGGTCACGCAGAATTCGGGGCGACTGCCGTTGTACTTCTTCGCGTAGCTGTCGAGGAAGTCCTGCCCGATCTGATTCGCCTCGTCGTACTGATCGACGCCGGTCCACCCCATGAACGCGTTCCACATGATCGGATTGACCCAGGCGTTCTGCCATGCGGTGGTGGTGAAGCGCGGCGGGTCCCAACCGATGGCCTCCAGCGCGGGGTTGATGAAGACGACGCCGAATCCGAATCCCAGGTGCACGATCGCCTCGGATTTTGCCTCGTGCAGCGTTTGCACCGCGGCGTTGATGTCCTGCGCTGTCTGGGCGATGGAGGCCTCCGCGACGATTCGAATACCCTTGCGACGGCAGGCACTTCGCAGGTTCTTCAGGTAGCTCTCGCCAATGAGGCTCTGCTCGACCAGAACACCGATCTCGGAGAGTCCGCGTTTCGCGACGAGGTCCGCGATGAAGATCGGCTCGTCGGTCATCGATCCCTGCGGGAAGGCGAACGTCCACTCACCCAGCCAGTCGTCGGTACCGGTCACGCTGATGGCGGGCACCTTGAACCGATCCTCGATGGCTTCGCGCAACGGCACGCAGTTGTCGGTGATGTTGGGGCCGAAGACCACGAGGCAGCCCTCGTCGACCAGTTCGCCATACGCGTCGATTACCGCTTTGACCGAACCCTTGGGCAGACCCTCGACCTCGCGATAAATCATCTGCACGGGGCGGTCCATCAGACCCTGCTGCACTGCCTCCTCGAATATCAGGTCGAAAGTCTGAGTGAAGGAGGCGAAAAGATCCTCGGGGAATCCCGGCGGGAGCTTGAAGTCCATCAGATAGCCGATCTTGATCGGCTCAGCAGTGCTTTCGTAGGACATTTGACCTCCACTGGTCCGCACTGACCGCGTCTAGCTGCCCGCCGTTGGCAAACCTAATATTTGTTCAGACCCTAGCGGCGCCGCTGATCCGCGTCAATCACCGGATCGGACAGGCTCGCTCAGATAGACGTTGATCATTTCTTTGAGGCTGCGGGTCACCGCGACGTCGTCGGTGAGCGGGCCGGCGATCGCCGCCTCGGCCGCCGCGTACATCGAGAGGCCTTCGACAACCAGCCGGCCGGCCGCGATGAGCACCCGGGTCGACGCCACCTCGCGCAGGCCGCCTGCTTCCAGCCGACGGATGGCCTGGCCGAATCGGACCAGTTCGGCCGCCGTCGCAGCATCCACCCCCGACTCGTGCGCGACGATTCCTTCTTCGACTTCGCTTGCCGGAAAACCGAATTCGATGGCGATCATTCGCTGCCGGGTCGAGTCCTTGAGGTCTTTGAGCACGCTCTGGTAGCCGGGGTTGTAGGAGACCACCAGGCCAAATCCCGGTGCCGCGTCCAACGTCACCCCGAGCCGTTCGATCGGCAGTTGGCGCCGGTAGTCCGCGAGTGGATGCAGCACGACGGTGGTGTCCTGACGCGCTTCCACCACCTCGTCGAGGTAGCAGATCGCACCATCGCGCACTGCGCGGGTCAGCGGGCCGTCGACCCACTCCGTCTCGCCGCCGCGCAGCAGATACCGGCCGACCAGGTCGGCGGTGGTGAGATCGTCGTGGCAGGCCACGGTGATCAGCGGTCGGCCCAGGTCATGGGCCATCGCCTCAACGAAGCGGGTCTTGCCGCAGCCGGTCGGTCCCTTCAGCACGACCGACAGGCCCTGGCGGTAGGCGGCTTTGAAAACGGCTTCCTCGTTGCCGATTGCGGTGTAGAAGGGGCGCGTGGCGTCGGCCGTAGGCGACACACCGTTCTGGTGCGCGAGCGTGGGCTCGTTGGCCATCACTACCCTTCCGCCGGCCGCTGCGTTGCGGTCCATGGAGCGTAAGCGGAACAGATGTTAGTTTCAAGAAGGGCAGCGGGGCGGCCGGTCGTCACGACACGCGCCGCTTCACCTCGGCCGAGCGAATCGCCGAACGGAAAAGCGGCCCAACCACACTCGTGAGTTCGTCGGGCCGGGCGATGCTCGCGTGCGCGGTGCTGCCGAATACTCGCCGCAGGGATGCCACGTCGGTGCCCGCCCCTACCGTCAGGCAGACGCAGCCGGTGCCGCGGCGGCGTGCTTCGGTGAGAGAGCGACGCGCATCCGCAGCACCATAGGCACGCTCGTAACCATGGTCGTAGGCCAGTCCGTCGGACAACACCACCAGGAGTCGGCGCGACGTTCCGCCGCGCGCCTCCAACACCGCCGAGCCGTGCCGGATCGCGGCGCCGAGTCGCGAGTAGGCGCCTGGCTCCAGACTGTTCAATCGCCGGATCACCTGGCTGTCAAGGTGATCGTCAAATCGCTTGACCGGCACCATGCTGACCGCGGAGCGGCCCTGCGAGTAGTACGCATACAGCGCCACCCGATCGCCCAGGTCGTGCAAAGCGACGGTGAGGTTGGCGACCACGGTGCGTTGTTGTTGGTGCACGGTCCGTCCCAGCGTGCCGGCCTCGGCCGTCGAACCCGAGATGTCCAGCAGCAGCAGCACCGACAGGTCGCGCCGCCGACGCAGGCTGTCGAGATACACCGACTCGTCGGGCACCGATCCGGCCATCGCTTCGACCCGCGCTTCGACGACGGCGTCGATGTCGATGTCGTCGCCTTGAGCCTGTCGGTGGCGGCGGTGCAAGCCCATTCCAAGCCTGGCCAACGGGCGTCGCAGGGCGATGGCATCGTCGATCGCCGGGCTCGCCGATACCATTGTCGCCGAATCGATTTCGAACACCGTGCACCAATCAGCCCGATAGCTGCTGCGGTTGACATCCCACTCGGGATACTTCACGCCGCGAGTGCTCAGGTCGGCCGCGTGGTCGGCGACATCCTCGCTCGCCGCAGTCGCCAGCGATGTCACCGCGTACGCGCCGAGTTCCCCGGAGTTGGTGCGATGCGTCGCGTTGTCCGCGCCAGGCGGACCCCCACCGCTTCCGGTTTTACGTGTCGACGACAGCATCTTCTTCAGCCATTTGCCGATGGATCCGCCTCCGCCCACCGGGCTGGTGAACAGGTCTGGGTCGTCGGTGTCGTCGGCCTCGCCATCGTCAAGCTCGTCCAATTCCTGACGCTGCGTGCCGCGTGGAACGTGCGTGGGCGTCTCCTGCTCGGCTTGCTTGGCCGCCCGCGCCGCGACGGTCATCAGCTTGCCCACGCGCAGGACACCGAAGTCTGGCGGCGGATCGTCGACTGCTTCGTTTCCGGACGCCAAGCTCAGTGATTCCGCCGGCGAGTTGCTGCGGTGTGCGATGCCCGCGTCACCGAGCGACTCCAGCACCCGGGGCAGCACATCGGCATTCGCGACCAGTGCGCGATGCCCCTCGATCGCCAAATACCTCTTCGCCCAACGGGAATGACGGGCCAGCGGCCGCACGACGTCAGGATCCAGACTGCCCGCGGCAATCATCGACGCCTGCACGGCGATAGCCACCAGGTTCGTCCGGGCCGGCAACGACGGATCGACGAACACTGTCTGTCCATCCGTCCACGGCGCGTCGCCAGGTCGTTGCGCATCGACGGCCACCGCACGTCCGGCGAAGGCGGAAGCGAGCATGCCGAGGCTGTGCAGCCGGTCGACGTCAGCGTCGTCCGCCACCGGCTACCTCCGCCCGAAGTCCACAGACCAAATATCTGTTCCAGAGTAAAGCGGCGTCTCCGGCGCCGTCAACGACGGTTCCGATCGACACCTCGGGCGCCAACCAAATACTTGGCATTGCAGCAAAGAACCCGGCTGGCCGCCGTTAGTCTGCCGACATGCAGACACCGCTCTTCAAGCTCGGGCTGATCCTGTTTCTGATCGGCCTGCTCACCGGCTTCGCCATTCCTGCGCTGAAGAACCCGCGTATGGCGCTATCGAGTCATCTCGAAGCGGTTCTCAACGGCATGTTCCTTGTGCTGCTCGGCCTGCTCTGGCCGCACGTCGACCTGCCTCACGCCTGGGGGGTCGCCGCAGTCGTCCTGATCGTGTATGCCGCCTACGCGAATTGGTTGGCGACACTGCTCGCCGCATTCTGGGGTGCGGGCCGCAAACTCGCGCCGATCGCGGCGGGCGATCACGAGGGCACCGCGGTAAGGGACAGCGTTGTCAGCTTCCTGCTGGTGTCGCTGTCCGTGGCGGTCGTCGTTGGCGTCGTCATCGTCATCGTCGGAATCTGAGGACGAACAACGCGGTGAACGAAGGAATCACATGACTACACCTGAAACTGACGCAGCACCGCCCGAAGGCACCGTGACCGTGACAGAAACGGGCACAGGGACTTACACGCAGCGGATCATCGCGGGCCACCACCAGCTTGTCGCCGACGAGCCAATGCCGATCGGAGACGATCAGGGGCCGACACCCTATGATCTCCTGCTTGCCGCGCTCGGGTCATGTACCTCGATGACAGTACGGATGTACGCCGACCGCAAGGGCTGGAAACTCGACCGGGTGCAGGTGACGTTGCGACACAAGCGGATTCATGCGCAGGATTGCGCCGACTGCGAAACCCAAGCCGGCTGGGTGTCCCATATCGATCGCGACATCGAGTTGACCGGCGACTTGGACGACGATCAACGGCAGCGACTGTTGCACATCGCCGAGCGCTGCCCTGTCCACCAGACACTGACCTCTGAAGTCGACATCGCCACGTCCTTACGGTGACGGAGGTGACGTATGACAGCGACCCGCCAGATTTGGTTAACGCGTTAAATGCCTTGATCGAGAGCCGAATACCGGCGATGCATCGGCTGAGAATACGGATCGTGGAGTTGCGCGAAGACTTCGTCGCCGGCACGGCGCCATTGGCCGGCAACCTCAATTACCAGAGCTCAATGTATGCGGGCACGTTGTTCGGTCTGGGCGAAGCCCCCGGCGCATCACAGGTATCGGTTCGGTGGCGAACGCTGCGCCACCACGCGCATGATTCAGTCAGGTGCAAGGTTCGACTGAGGACGAGGTTGCCGACATGAGTTCAACGAAGAAGGTGGCCATCATCACCGGGGCCTCCCACGCCGTGATTGGAGTCAACCTGAGGGGCTTCTTCGAGGTGTCCCGCAGCGCGGTAGCTGCGATGCTGTCCCGGGAGGGCGGCGGTCATCTGGTGAACGTTTCGTCCAGCCTGGTCGACCATGCCCGATCGGACTCGCCGTCGGCGCTGGCATCGTTGACCAAGGGCGGGTTGAACGCCGTGACAAAGGCGCTGGCGATCGAGTACGCGGACCACGGCATCCGATCCAACGCGGTCGCTCTCGGCGTCATCCGCACCCCGATGCATCCGCCGTCGACGTACGAAGCCCTCGCGGCAACCCACCCACTGGGTCGCCTGGGAGAGATCGACGACGTCGTTGAGGCGGTGGTGTACTTAGAGAACGCCCCGTTCGTCACCGGTGAGATCCTGCACGTCGATGGCGGCCAGAGCGCAGGGCACTGATCATGACGCGGGTACCTGAGCTATCCGCTGTATCAGCTCGCGCCCGCCGCGATAACCTCGTCCACCTCGAGGGCCCGGTCGGCCATCTCCTTGTGCGCTTGGTCCAGCGCGGCAGCCTGATCCTCGTCGGCCTTCATCAGCGCCTCGATGTCGAGGCCGGCCATGTCCAGCACACCCATGTCCCTGAAGGCCTTCTGCACCTTGTCACCCCACAACCCGATGTCCTTGACGATCGGCACGATGCGGCTGAACAGGTGCGAGCGGAACTGAATCATCAGCGGCGATGAGTCGACCCACTCAGCACACGCTTGGACGTCCATGCCAAGGGTTTCGAAGACCTCCTCGCCGCGGAACCGGTCGCGCATCAGGTAACAGGCGTCGACGACAAACTCTTCACGCTCGGCCCGCTCGGCCTCAGTCAGCGCGGAGTAGTAGTCCTTCAGCGAGATTCGGCCGAAGGCCACGTGCCGGGCCTCGTCCTGCATGACGTAGGCCAGCACCTTCCTGGCCAACGAGTCCTGCGCCGACATATCCCGCAGCACCCCGAAGGCGGCGAGTGCGAGCCCTTCGATGAGGACCTGCATGCCGAGGTAGGGCATGTCCCAACGCGAGTCCCGCAGGGTGTCGTCCAGCAGCGAGGTCAGGTGCTTATTGATCGGGTAAACCACGTCGACCTTCTCCTGCAGGAACCGCGAGAACGCCTCGACGTGCCGGGCCTCGTCCATGGTCTGGGTGGCCGCGTAGAACTTCGCGTCCAGGTCCGGGACGACCTCGACGATCTTGGCCGCGCACACCATCGCACCCTGCTCGCCGTGCAGGAACTGCGAGAGCTGCCAAGCCTGGAAGTGCTGGCGCATCTCGGCGCGACGCGCGTTGCCTGCCGCGTCCCACATCGGGCTGCCGAACAGCGGATGGAACTCGTCGGGCAGCCCGATCGGGTTCATCGGGTCGACGTCTTGCGTCCAGTCGATGCGCGACTGGGCATCCCACTGCTTGTCCTTTCCCTTTTGATACAGAGAAAGGAGCCGGGCGCGCCCGTCGTCGTACTCCCACGTGAAGCGCGCGTCGCCGGCACTGGGGACCTCCCGCGAGTAGGGCGTGGGCACGTCCGTGTACTTGTCCCTCGTGGTCATGAGCTGCCGCCTTTCCGCCGGGCGTGACCAGTGGTCATGTGACACGTATCACATTGCACCGCGTGCGGCGGCGCGTCAACCCCGGCCGGCCGGCACCGGCGCACCCGCATCAATACAGCCCCACCGAGGCCCACGGCTCGAAGAAGGTCGGGCCGACCGCCTCCACGAAGGCCGTAGGAAAGTCGATGTCACCGAACGGCGTGCTCAAGAAAGCCTCCGGCGTCACTCCGATGTCGTTGTAGACCACGTCCCATTCGCCGAGAACAGGGAGTTGACAATAGTGAAGTTTCCTATCTCTCGCGCTTCGTCGATAGGAATCGTCACTCGGATGCGGTGCGACGAGGGCAGTAGCGCACTACTGCACTCGCCCGGTTTTGGCGCGACAGAACGCAAAACACCCCAGCCCACGTAGGGCCGGGGTGCTTTGTACAGCCAGTTTCTAGTGGTGGTGACCGTGACCGTGGCCGTGGTCGTCAGCCACCTCGGCAGGCTTGTCGACAATTGCGGTCTCGGTGCTCAGCACCATGCGTGCCACCGATGCCGCGTTGAGCACCGCTGACCGGGTGACCTTGACCGGGTCGATGACCCCGTCGGCAGCCAGGTCGCCGTACTCCAGCGTTGCCGCGTTCAGCCCATGCCCGACCGGCAACTCGCCGACCTTGCTGACCGCTACCGCTCCGTCCAGACCGGCGTTGGTCGCGATCCAGAACAGCGGCGCGCTCAGCGCCTTGGAGAACACCTCGACACCGCTGGCCTCGTCTCCAGACAGCGATGCCTGCAGTTCGGTGAGCGCCTTACGGGCATGTACGAGTGCGGATCCACCGCCGGCGACGATGCCTTCTTCCACTGCGGCCTTGGCCGCGGCGACCGCGTCCTCGACACTTTCCTTGCGCTTCTTGAGCGCGGTCTCGGTCGCGGCACCGACCTTGATCACGGCAACGCCACCGGATAGCTTTGCCAGGCGCTCCTGCAGCTTTTCGCGATCCCAGTCGGAGTCGGTGGACTCGATCTCAGCGCGCAGCTGCTTGACCCGGCCTTCGATGGCCTCGGCGCCGCCGCCGCCTTCGACGATCACGGTGTCGTCCTTGCTGACCACCACACGCCGGGCCGAGCCGAGCACGTCGAGACCGGCCTCGCGCAACGAGAGTCCGACGTCGGGGTTGACCACCTGGCCACCGGTGACGATGGCCAAGTCTTCCAGGAACGCCTTGCGGCGGTCGCCGAAGAACGGCGCCTTGACCGCGACGGCCTTCAGCGTCTTGCGGATCGCGTTGACCACCAGCGTCGACAGCGGCTCGCCCTCGACGTCCTCGGCGATCACCAGCAGCGGCTTACCCGCCTCGGCGACCTTCTCCAGCAGCGGCAGGAGGTCGGGCAACGAGCTGATCTTGTCGCGGTGCAACAGGATCAGGGCGTCTTCCAACACGGCCTGCTGGGCGTCGAAGTCGGTGACGAAGTAGGCCGACAGGTAGCCCTTGTCGAAACCGACGCCCTCGGTGAAGTCCAGCTCGGTGTTCAGGGTCGACGACTCTTCGACACTGACCACACCGTCGTGGCCGACCTTGGACATCGCCTCGCCGACCAGCGCACCGATCTCCTCGTCACGAGAGGACACAGTGGCGATCTGCGCGATGCCGGTCTGGCCGGATACCGGGGTGGCTGACGCCAGCAGCGCCTCGGACACCGTGTCCGCGGCCTTGCTGATGCCCAGTCCCAGCGCGATCGGGTTGGCGCCCGCCGCGACGTTGCGCAGTCCGTGCTTGATGATGGCCTGAGCCAGAACGGTCGCGGTGGTGGTGCCGTCGCCGGCGACGTCGTTGGTCTTGGTGGCCACCGACTTGACCAGCTGGGCGCCCAGGTTCTCGAACGGGTCTTCCAAGTCGATCTCACGGGCGACGGTGACGCCGTCATTGGTGATGGATGGCCCGCCAAAGGCTTTGGCCAGCACCACATTCCGGCCGCGGGGGCCCAGCGTTACACGGACCGCGCCGGCGAGCTTGTCCACGCCGGCTTCCATAGCCCGGCGCGCGGTCTCGTTGAACTCAATCTGCTTGCTCATAAGTCTTTCTTGTCTCGTCTCATATGCGATCCGCCCCGGAAATCACCTACGTGTTGACGCAGGTGTTCGCCGGGGCGGAACACGCCTCTAGGTCTCTAGCCGGTGACCCGCCGCTCGGCTGCGCCGAGATTGCGATCACCTCTAGATTTGGATTTACCTACTTGGCGACGACGGCAAGTACGTCACGGGCTGAGAGGATCAGGTACTCCTCGCCGCCGTACTTGATCTCGGTGCCGCCGTACTTGCTGTAGATAACGGTGTCGCCTTCGGACACGTCCAGCGGAATCCGCTTCGAGCCGTCCTCGTCCCACCGGCCGGGGCCGACGGCGACGACTTTGCCCTCTTGAGGCTTTTCCTTGGCTGTGTCAGGGATGACCAGACCAGATGCGGTCGTGGTCTCGGCCTCGTTGGCCTGTACGAGGATCTTGTCCTCGAGTGGCTTGATGTTCACGCTCGCCACGATTGGAGCCCTCCACTTTAGTTGGTAGCAGGTTCGGAGCGGCTGCCCCGATTTACCCAGGTGTTCGGCTTTCGTACGTGCCTACGCGTCGTCGTCGCGGGAGCCGACGCCGGGCTTGTCCGATTGCCACCTAGCACTCTATACATGCGAGTGCTAGCACTCAAGGGTGGGCCGGTGCTTTAACTGACTTGGCCTTTGACCACCGGCAGACCCGGGTCACTGGCGACATCCAGCGGGGACGGCAACGCACCGGCGGCCACCAAGTGCGCGGCGAAGGCGGCGATCATCGCCCCGTTGTCGGTGCACAGCCGCAACCGCGGGATGCGCAGCCTCAGGCCGGCGGCCTCGCAGCGCTGCGCGGCCAACTCCCGCAGCCGCGAGTTGGCCGCCACGCCTCCGGCGACCAGCAGCGTGGACACCCCCAACTCGGTGGCGGCGCGGACCGCTTTCATGGTCAGCACGTCGGCCACCGACTCCTGGAATCCGGCCGCGACATCGGCGGTCGACGCCTCCGGATGGCTTTCCACGTAGCGCGCGACCGCGGTCTTGAGGCCGGAGAAGCTGAACGCGTGTGGCGCGTCGCGCGGGCCGGTCATGCCGCGGGGAAACACGATCGCAGTGGCGTCGCCGGTCCGGGCCAGGTCGTCGAGCAGCTTGCCGCCGGGATATCCGATGCCCAGTAGCCGGGCCACCTTGTCGTAGGCCTCCCCCGCGGCGTCATCGACGGTGCTCCCCAGTTCGACGATCGGCTGGCCGAGCGAGCGCACGTGCAGCAGGTGGGTGTGGCCACCGGATACCAGCAGCGCCACGCTTTCGGGTAGCGGCCCGTGCTCGTAGACGTCGGCCGCCAGGTGGCCGCCCAGATGGTTGACCGCATAGAACGGCACATCCCAGGCCGCCGAATACGCCTTGGCCGCAGCCACTCCCACCAACAGTGCGCCGGCCAGGCCGGGCCCGATGGTGGCCGCGACGACGTCGGGCTTTTCCAGGCCGGCGGTGGCCAGGGCCCGGCGCATGGCCGGCCCGAGCGCCTCCAGGTGTGCCCGCGAAGCGACCTCGGGCACCACGCCGCCGTATCGGACATGTTCGTCCACGCTGGACGCCACCTCGTCGGCCAACAGCGTCACGGTTCCGTCGTCGTCGAGCTGTGCGATGCCGACACCGGTTTCGTCGCAGGATGTTTCGATCGCCAGGATCGTCGTGCTCATCGTGACGCAGCCTCCCGTCGCATGGTGTACGCGTCGGCACCGCTGATCCGGTAATACCGCTTGCGCAGGCCCACGTCGGTGAAACCTACGCTGCGGTAGAGCGCGATCGCGGGCTCGTTGTCGGTGCGGACCTCCAGATGCACGACGGAATCTCCGGCGATGTTCAGCAACTCGTCGAGCATTCGCCGGCCGATGCCGCGGCCCTGGAATGCGGGGTCGACGCCAATGGTGTGGATTTCGTATTCGAACGGCGGCGTGCGGCCCAGCCGGGAGATCCCGCCGTAGCCGATCAACGTGTCGCCCTCCCGGGCCGCGACGTAGTGGTTGTGGTCGGCAGCGAGCTCGCGGACGAATGCGATTGTGGGCCAAGGGTCATCGCCCGGAAACAGCAGAGCTTCCAGCTCGGCGCAACGGTCGGCGTCGGATTCGGTCAGCCCGTCGATCGTCACGGTCATTGGGCGGCCCGCTCGGCCAGCGTCTTGGCGTCCGGTCGCCGCAGGTACAGCGGCACCAGCGCGGCGGGGGGCTGCGACCAGTCGGCCACTGCCGCGACGAGACCGACCGAATCGGGATACAGCGGCTCCACGCATGGCAGCCCGAACTGCGCCGCGTGGCCCGGCGGACCGGCGACCGACTGCGCCGGGCCGGGGTCGACGTCGGCCGGCGCGCTGACCGCCGGACCTTCGATGCGAACGCCGTCGCGGTAACGGGCCCAGTAGATCTCGCGTCGACGCGCATCGGAGACCACCAACACCTCGCCCCTGGTCTGCCGGCCGATGGCATCGAGGCTGCAGACCCCGTACACCGGAATGCCCAGCGCGTGACCATAAGCCGACGCTGTTGCCATCCCGACCCGCAGGCCGGTGAACGGGCCGGGCCCGCAGCCGACCACCACCGCATCCAGGTCGGCCATCGATCGCCCGGCATCGGCCAACGCGGCCAACACATTCGGGGTGATCCGTTCGGCATGTGCGCGGGCATCGATGCTGACCCGCTCGGCCAGTAGGGCACCATCGGCGACCACACCGGCCGTCACCGCGGGAGTCGACGTGTCGATGGCCAACACCAGAGTCATGGGCAGCTCCAATGCCACGTCGCAGTTCGTTTGTCGGAGTTACTGATTCGTTCGAGCCGGATATCGAGATGCCGGTCGGACAGGCGTTCGGCGAGACCTTCGCCCCACTCCACCACGACGACGGCATCGTCGAGTTCGGTATCGAGATCCAGACTCTCCAGCTCGTCGAGCAGATCGGCGCCGGTGTGGTCGAGTAGGCGGTAGACGTCGACGTGAATCATCGCCGGGGCGCCGGTCTGCTTCGCCGGGTGCACCCGCGCCAGCACGAATGTCGGCGAGGTCACCGGCCCGTCGACATCCATCGCTGCCGCAATTCCTTTGGCCAGTACGGTTTTTCCGGCACCAAGCGGGCCGGAGAGTACAACGACATCGCCGGCTCGCAACTGGCTGCCCAGCTGCGAGCCCAGTGCGACAGTGTCTTCGACGCCAGGCAGTGTCGCAAAGCCTTGTGGCGATCGCGAGCGCGGCGAAGCCGGGCGCGGCGGGTCGCCACCGATGTTGAAGCTGCGGTCAGTCACGGCGCAGGACTCGTTCGCGCAACCGCTGGGTCAGCACCGTGAATCTCCCCGGACTCGCGTGCTTGACCAGCCGCACCAACCCGTCGCTGACCGAGTCCGGCTTGTCCAGCAACACCAAATGTCCCGCCCTGGCGACGATCACCAATTCGGATTCCGGCAACGCCTCTGCCATTTTTCTCGAGTAGTCGGCCGGCGTGACCAGGTCGCGGTCGCCGCAGACGATCAGCGTGGGGATCTTCGCCAGCGTCGGCAGCGCCGCCGTCTCGTCGTGCACCTGCAGGGCGTGCAGAAACTCCACCATCGTCGGCACCGGCGTGGCGAGCATCATCTTCTCCGAGAACGCCACGATGGTCGGGCTGACTCGCATGTCGGAGTACGACGCTGCCCGCAGGATCGGCCCGATCAGCGAGCGCGCGGCGGTGCGGCCGCGCCGCACCAGCCTGGGCGCCGACCGCGCCGCCCGCAGAACAGCTTCCAGCGCAGGGTTGTTCAGGATTTCACCGAGCGGCGACTCGGCGACGCCTTCGGCCGCCGATGAGATCAATGCCGCCCCGGTGATCCGACTGCCGTAGTGCTGCGGGAACTGCCGGGCGTGCGACAGCACCGTCATCCCGCCCATCGAATGGCCGACCAACACGATCGAGCCGCGCGGCGCGATCACCTGCAGCACGGTCTCCAGGTCCTTACCCAGCTGGGTCACCGTGTACGTCTCCGGCGGTGCTTCGCCGGACCGGCCGTGGCCACGCTGGTCGTAGAAGATCATCCGGACCTCTGAACCCCACTCCTCAGACAGCCGCATGCGCTGAAAGTGGAAGGAGCCCATCCGAAGGCAGAAGCCATGGGCGAACACGACGGTCAGTGGCGCGTCGGTGGGCCCGACCTCGCGGACCGCGAGGTGCACACCGTCGGGGGTGGTCACCAGATAGCTGCGGTCGCCGTCGAGCGTCTCAAAATCCTCGTAGGCGAACGGGTCATCGACGACAGCACGCCGGTTGAGCATCTGGCGGGCGACGGTGGCACCGGCGATGGTGCCTACCGCACCGATGCCGGCGGCACCGGCCAGCCAGCGTCCCCGCCTGGGCCTGCCGACATGGAAGGCGTCAATACTGTCTTCGCTCAATGCTTTTCAGCCTCGCGATAGGTTCGGATGATGCGTCCCCGCGGACTGGTCACCACCTCATAGTGGATGGTGTCCAACAGATCCGCCCACTCTTGGGCCGTCGGCTCACCGCCGGTGCCCGGCCCGAACAGAATCGCCTCATCGCCGTCGGCGACATCGACGGCTCCGGGGCCGAGGTCGACGAGAAACTGGTCCATACAGACCCGGCCCACACCGGGGCGTCGCCGGCCGTTGATCTGAACTTCCAGCCGGCCGCCCAGCGACCGGAAGACACCGTCCGCATAGCCGATCGGCATCAGGGCCACCGTGGTGTCCTGCTGGGCGATCCAGGTGTGCCCATACGACACGCCCTCACCGGCCCGAATCGACTTCACCAGCGCAACAGTGCATTTCACCGTCATCGCCGGCATCAGGCCCATGTCACCGAGGGTGGGCACCGGGCTCAGTCCGTACAGCGCAATCCCGGGGCGGACCATGTCGAAGGCCAGCTCCGGGCGCGTCATGGTGGCCGAGGAGTTCGACAGGTGTGCCACCTCGAATGGCACCTTCTGGTCGCGCGTCAGCGCCAGGATGTCGGTAAATCGTTGCGCCTGAAGATTATTGATCGGATTGTTGGGCTGGTCGGCGTACACCATGTGCGACATCAGGCCGCGCAACCGGATGGCGTCCTCGGCGATGGCGCTGCCCAGCGCCGTCAGCATCGTCGGATACTGCGCAACCGGGACGCCGTTGCGGTTCAGGCCGGTGTCCACTTTGAGCGTCACCGAGGCCGTGCGGCCGGTGCGACGGACGGCGGCCAGCAACTCATCGAGCTGGCGCAGCGACGACACCGCGATCTGTACGTCGGCCAGCAGCGCCGGACCGAAGTCGATCCCGGGTGGATGCAGCCAGGCCAGCACGGGAGCGTTGAGACCCGCGGCCCGTAGCGCCAACGCCTCGTCAACCGTGGCGACACCCAGTTCGGCGGCGCCCGCGGCCAGCGCGGCCCGAGCGACCTCGACAGCGCCGTGCCCGTAGCCGTCGGCCTTGACCACAGCCATCACCTGCGCGCGGCCGGCGTGCTCGCGCAGCACCCGCACGTTGTGCTGGATAGCACCCAAATCCACGACGGCCTCAGCGAGGACGCCCGGCGTCAGGGAAATGGCACTCATGTCCACACCATTGTCCCAGAACCGGCCCGTGCGGCCGTATTCCTACAGGTCAGTGCGCGAAGTGCTCGGCCTGGTAGTGCCCACCGGGCTTGAGCTTGTCCAGGGAGGCCAGTGCGGTGCGGGCGTCGTCGTGCAGCGCTCTGGCGAGGTCGGCCGACAAGCCTTCGCGCACCACGATGCGCAGCACCGAGATGTCGTTGGCGTTGTCCGGCATGGTGTAGGCCGGTACCTGCCATCCGAAGCCACGTAGCTCGTGGGACACGTCGAACTCGGTGTAGCCCAGGCCGCGCGCCAGCCGGAAGGCGACGACGGGGATCGCCGAACCATCCGAGATCACCTCGCAGTGGTCGGCTTCGTGCAGCTGTTGTCCCAGCCAACGGGCGGTCGACGACAAAGCCTGCATGACCTGCGTGTAGCCCTCTCGGCCCAGTCGCAGGAAGTTGTAGTACTGACCGATCACCTGGTTGCCCGCGCGGGAGAAGTTCAGGGTGAAGGTCGGCATGTCGCCGCCGAGGTAGTTGACGTGGAAGACCAGGTCCTCGGGCAGGTATTCCTGGCTGCGCCACACCACGAACCCGATGCCGGGGTAGGTCAGGCCGTACTTGTGCCCACTGACGTTGATCGACACCACCCGGGGCAGCCGGAAATCCCACTTCAGCTCGGGATGCAGGAATGGGACCACGAACCCGCCGCTGGCGGCGTCGACGTGCACCGGGACATCCACGCCGCCGCCCGCAGCCAGTTTGTCGAGCGCGGCGCAGATCTCGGCGATCGGCTCGAGTTCACCGGTGTAGGTGGTGCCCAGGATCCCGACCACGCCGATCGTGTTCTCGTCGACGGCGTCGATGACCTGTTCCGGAGTGATGACGTAGCGCCCCTCCTCCATCGGCAGGTAGCGCGGTTCGACGTCGAAGTAGCGGCAGAACTTCTCCCACACGACCTGGACGTTGGAGCCCATCACCAGGTTGGGGGTGCGCTTCGGCCAGTCTTTGCCGACCTTTTCGCGCCAGCGCCATTTCATCGCCAGCCCACCCAGCATCACCGCCTCGCTGGAGCCGATGGTCGACACCCCGATGGCGCTGGACGGGTCGTCATCGCGCAGGTGATCGGCGTGAAAGAGATCGGCCACCATGCACACGCAGCGCTGTTCGATCGCCGCGGTCAACGGATATTCGTCCTTGTCGATCATGTTCTTGTCGAACGTCTCGGCCATCAGCCGGTCCGCCTGGGGATCCATCCACGTGGTCACGAACGTCGCGAGGTTGAGCCGCGAACTGCCGTCGAGCATCAGCTCGTCATGGATGAAGCGGTAGGCGGCGTCGGGATCCATCGATTCCTCGGGCAATCGCAACGCAGGTACCGGGGTGGTGAACATGCGACCGGTATAGGCGGGCGCGATGGCGTGTGCAGGCACGGACGGACGGCTCACGGGAAGATCCTTTCGGTTGACGGCTAAGGGCTAGAGGGTGGCCAGAGCAGAGCGGATGTGGCCGAGGATGCGTGACGCCGAGGTCGGCGCATCACCTGGCCCCGGGTCGGCGGCGGACAACGCCGCCGCGCGGGCATGCACGAACGCCCCGGCGGCCGCTGCTTCGACGGGCGGCAGGCCCGCGGCCAGCAGAGCGCCGATCATCCCGGACAGTACGTCGCCGGATCCGGCGGTGGCCGCCCAGGACTGCCCGGCCGGGTTGAGGTAGACCTTGCCGCCCGGTTCGGCGACGACGGTGACGTTGCCTTTCAGCAGCACGGTCGCCCCGAACGCGTCGGCGAGCTTGCGGGTGGCGGCGATGCGGTCGTCGCCGGGCGGAGCGCCGGCCAGCCGGGCGAACTCGCCGGCGTGCGGGGTCAATACGGTCGGCGCGCGACGAGCGGCGAGCATGTCGGGGTGTGCGGCCAGGATGGTCAGCCCGTCGGCGTCGACCAGCACCGGCAGGTCGGCCTCCAACGCGAACCACAGTGCGGCAGCACCGGTTTCGTCGGTGCCCAGCCCCGGTCCGACGACCCAGGCCTGCACCCGCCCGGCGGCGGCCGGGGTGGGCGAGGCGATCACCTCGGGCCAATGGGCGAGCACCTCGCCGTGTGCGCTGCCGGAGTAGCGGACCATTCCCGACGTCGCCGCGACGGCAGCGCCGGTGCACAACACCGCGGCGCCCGGATAGGTCGACGAGCCGGCCATCACACCGGTGACGCCCTGGGTGTACTTGTCGTCGTGCGGCCCCGGTACCGGCCAGCGCGTTGCGACGTCGGCCGCTTCGAAGCCGACGACGTCGGTGTCGGGCAGGTCGAGGCCGATGTCGATCAGTTGCAATCGCCCGCAGTCGGCCAGCGCGTGGGCCGGCTTGAGGCCGCCGAACGTGACGGTCAGCGCGGCGTGCACAGCCGGGCCGCTGACCGCGCCGGTCGCGACGTCGATGCCGCTGGGGATGTCGACGGACACCACCGGGATGCCCTGAGCGGCTTCGAAGACGGCGGCGGCGTCCGGCCGCAGCGGGCCCGACCCGGAGATACCGACCACTCCGTCGATCACCAGATCGGTGGTCGCATCGACGCTGTCGACGATGCGGCCGCCGGCTTTGCGGAACGCGGCCAGGCCCTTGTGGTGGGTGCGTTCCGGCTTGAGCAGTATCGCGTCGGCGGCAGCGCCGCGACGGCGGACATAGGTCGCGGCCCACAACGCGTCGCCACCGTTGTCGCCGGATCCGACGACCGCGCACACCCGCCGTCCGGCGACTCCCCCGGTGCGAGCGGTCAATTCGGCAAGGATCGCGGTCGCCAATCCGTATGCCGCGCGCGCCATCAGAGCTCCATCAGGGAGGCTCGCCAACAGCGGCGCTTCGGCCTCGCGGATCGCGTTAGCCGAGTAGTAGTGCCGCATTGTGCCCAGATTACGTGCCCAGCAACGCAGGTACAGTCGATTAACCAAGCTAATTATCGGGATGCGAGCGCGACGCGACAGTAGCCGACCGTCGCCGGGCCATCGGGTAGAACATCAGCCCGATGAAGATCGCCGAAAAATGGCCGATCGCAGTGAAGTTCACTGCGGCGATCAGCAGGCCCCCGAAAATCGCGATCAGCACGCCCTGGTAGCCCCACCGCCATGGGGTGGCGATGCGATAGGCGAGAACCGCGATCACACCGAACAGGAAGTAGCTGACTCCGATGTCGGTGGTGTGGACCAGGCGCGGTTCACGCTGTGCTGAATGACCGTGGTTGCCAGCAGGACAGTCAGCCACAGGTACGTCAGCGGCGCACCGCGGACGAATCGCCACGCTCGGCTCACGGCATCCACCCTGGCATGGCTGACCTTGATCCGGTGCGGCGCCGCGCGTATCGTTGAACTCCAATTACGAAACCCCGCGTAGCGAAAGGACGCCCTTGGTGCGCAGCCGTTACGCGGGCCAACCTTTCACCACCTCCACCACCGACATTGCCGCTGCGCTCGAGCAAGTCAGCATCCCCACGCTGCTCTTGTCACTGGTGCACATCACCGGTGATCCCCGCTTCGTGCGCGACTTCAAGCCAGCCGGGATCTTCCTCAACGAGGTCCAGGGCTTCATGTCCGAGGAGGACAAGGCCCGCGCCCGCGCGGAAGCGCTACCGGTGATCGCCGACTATCGCGACCGCGGCTGCCCCGAGCCTGCTCCGCTGGCACCCGAGCTGATCCGGGAGATGATGGACTGGGCGGTCTGCGAGAGCGTTCCTGACGACTATCTGCTGCTGCTCTTCGAGGAGATGGACCTCGAGGGTGTCGATCCCCGTCGGCCGGCCCCGCTGGACTCCGATCACGCCGCGCAGGTGCCGGTGGTCGTCATCGGTTGCGGCGAGTCGGGAATTCTGGCCGGTATTCGATTGCGGCAGGCCAACATTCCGTTCACCATCCTCGAGAAGAACGCCGGCCCCGGTGGAACATGGTGGGAGAACAGCTACCCGGGTGCGCGTGTCGACGTCGCCAACCACTTCTACTGCTACAGCTTCGAACCCAGCAACGACTGGTCCCATTTCTTCGCCGAACAGCCGGAGCTGCAGGGCTACTTCAGCCACGTGATGGACAAGCATCATCTGAACGACCACGTGCGCTGGCAGAGCGAGGTCGTCGCCGTCGAATGGGATGAGGAAGACGGCCTGTGGACGATCACCACGCGCGAAGATGACGAAGGACTCACCACGTTGCAGGCGCGTGCCGTCATCACCGCGGTCGGCCAGCTCAACCGCCCGCATGTACCAGAGTTCGACGGCGCGAACACTTTTCGCGGCCCGTCGTTTCATTCCGCGGCGTGGGACCACTCGGTCGATCTCACCGGCAAGCGCGTCGCCCTGATCGGCGCCGGCGCCAGCGGCTTCCAGATCGCCCCGGCCATCGCCGACGACGTGGAGCACCTCACCGTCTTTCAGCGCACCGCGCAGTGGATGTTCCCCAACGCGATGTACCACGACGAGGTCGGCGACGGAGTGCGTTGGGCGATGGACCACCTCCCCTTCTACGGACGCTGGTATCGATTCCTGGTGCTGTGGCCGGGATCCGACAAGGGCCTCGACGCCGCGCGCGTCGACCCGGCCTACGCAAACCAGGACTACGCGGTCAGCGAGATCAATGCCATTGCCCGGCTGATGTTCACCGACTGGATCACCGGTCAGGTCGACGGCGACGAGGAGTTGCTCGCCAAGGTGCTACCGGACTACCCGGCCACCGGCAAGCGAACGCTGCAAGACGACGGCACCTGGCTGCGCACGCTGCGCCGCCACAACGTCGACCTGGTGCGCACACCGATCCAGCAGATCACCGCAGATGGCATCGTCACCGACGACGGTCGACATCACGACGTCGATATCATCGTGTACGCCACCGGCTTTCGGCACACCGACGTGTTGTGGCCAATCGCGATCACCGGCCGCGACGGCGCCGACCTGCACAGCGTCTGGGGCAGCCGGCCATTTGCCTACCTGGGCATCACCGTGCCGCAGTTTCCCAACTTCTTCGTCATCTATGGGCCGGGCGCACACCTGGCTCACGGCGGCAGCCTGATCTTCAACTCCGAACTGCAGATGCGCTACGTCAACAGTTGCCTGGCGAAACTGTCCGAGCCGCATGTGCATTCCATCGAACCAACCGCCGACGCAGCGGCCGACTGGCACCAGCGCACCCAGGCCGAAATCAAGCAGATGGTGTGGGCGCACCCCGCGGTCAAGCACTCCTACTTCAAGAACTCCGACGGCGAGATCCACACGGTCAGCCCGTGGCGACTCAACGAGTACTGGGCGGCGACCCGCGAGCCCGACTGGTCGCAGTTCACCGTCACTACTCGACGGTGACCGACTTGGCCAGGTTGCGCGGTTTGTCGACGTCGTAGCCGCGGGCCTGCGCCACCGACGCCGCAAACACCTGCATCGGGATGGTCGACAGCAGTGGCTGCAAAAGCGTTGACACCGCCGGAATCTCGAACAGGTGGTCTGCGTAGGGACGTACGGTGTCGTCGCCCTCCTCGGCGATCACGATGGTGATCGCGCCACGCGTCTGGATTTCGCGGATGTTGGACAGCAACTTGCCGTGCAGCATGGCCGAACTCTTCGGTGACGGCATCACGATGATCACCGGTAGGTCGTCTTCGATCAGCGCGATCGGGCCGTGCTTGAGCTCACCGGCGGCGAAGCCCTCGGCATGCATGTAGGCCAGTTCCTTGAGTTTCAGCGCGCCTTCGAGTGCTACCGGGTAGCCGACGTGGCGGCCGAGGAACAGGATCGTCGACGCCTGCGCAAATCGGTGGGCCAACTTGGTAATCGGCTCGATCTCGGCGATCACGCGCGCCACCAGATCGGGCATGGCCTCCAGGTCGCGGTATTCGCGTTCCACCTCGTCCGGGTACTTGGTGCCGCGAGCCTGCGCCAGTGCCAGGCCGACCAGGTAGTTGGCGGTGACCTGGGCCAGGAACGTCTTCGTGGACGCCACACCGATCTCCGGTCCGGCCCGGGTGTAGAGCACCGCGTCGCACTCGCGGGGAATCTGCGAGCCGTTGGTGTTGCAGATGGCCAGCACCTTGGCCTTCTGCTCCTTGGCATGACGGACGGCTTCCAAGGTGTCGGCGGTCTCCCCCGACTGCGAGATCGCGATCACCAGCGTGCTGCGGTCCAGCACCGGGTCGCGGTAGCGGAATTCGCTGGCGACCTCGACCTCGACGGGCAGCCGGGTCCAGTGCTCGATGGCGTATTTGGCCAGCAGCCCCGAGTGATACGCGGTGCCGCACGCGACGATGAAAACCTTGTCGATCTCGCGCAGTTCCTGGTCGGAGAGCCGCTGCTCGTCGAGCACGATACGGCCGTCGACGAAGTGCCCGAGCAGAGTGTCGGCAACCGCGGTGGGCTGCTCGGCGATCTCCTTGAGCATGAAGTACTCGAAGCCACCCTTCTCGGCGGCGTCGACGTCCCAGTCGATATGGAACTTGCGGGCACTCTCGGTCAGATCGTTGCCGTGGAAGTCGGTGACCCGGTAACTGTCGGCGGTGATCGCGACGGCCTGATCCTGTCCGAGCTCGACCGCCTCACGGGTGTGACCGATGAACGCGGCGACATCGGAGCCGACGAACATCTCGCCCTTGCCGATTCCGACCACCAACGGTGTCGAGCGGCGCGCGGCGACGATCGTGCCTGGCTCGTCGGCATTGGCGAACACCAGGGTGAAGTGGCCCTCGAGGCGGCGCAGCACGGCAAGCACGGATGCGGTGAAATCGCCCGCGGTTTCGCCGTGGTGATAGTTGTGGGCGACGAGGTGGACGGCGACTTCGGTGTCGGTGTCGCTGGCAAACTCGACCCCGGCGTTTTCGAGTTCCTGCCGCAGCAGCGCGTAGTTCTCGATGATGCCGTTGTGGACGACCGCGATCTTGCCCGCCGCATCACGGTGCGGGTGCGCGTTGCGGTCGGTGGGGCGCCCGTGCGTCGCCCACCGGGTGTGGCCCACGCCGGTCGTACCGCGCAAAGTTGCGGGGTCGGCCTCGGCGAGTGCGCTCTCCAGGTTTGCCAGCCGGCCGGCGCGCCGCCGAACCGTCAGGTCGCCCTCTCCGTCGACCAGCGCGATGCCGGCCGAGTCGTAACCCCGGTACTCCATCCGGCGCAGCGCGTCGACGACAACATCGAGGGCAGGCTGGTGCCCGACGTAGCCGACGATTCCGCACATAGCCCTTCAGGGTAGTGCAATCGTGCACCTCAAGGCGCCCGCCACGGGTCCCGGTAAAGCAGTGCGGCCGCCCCGATCGGGACGGCCGCACGCCTCTGACCTGTATCGGGTCAGACTTCTATCGTTCTTTTGTGACCTGCCGGCTAGCTACCGGTCAGTTGTGCCAGCCGTTGTTGTCGTGCCAACCCGGGCCACCGGGACCGTGGTTGTCCCAGCCCGGCCCGTTGTTGTTCCAGCCTGGGCCGTTGTTGTTCCAGCCGGGCCCTCCCTCGTTCCAGGGGCCATTCCCGTGCCAGTGGCCGCCGTCGCGGGGCTCACCGTCGAAGAAACCGTCATCGTGGCAACGATTCCAGTCCCAGTTGTTGCCCCATGCTGGGTCATAGAACTGGCCGGGACACCAGTGATAGTCGGGAAGCGGGGCCATCGGCATGGCCTCAGCGACGCTCGCTGCACCCACGCCGGCAAGTCCCAGACCCGAGGCGATAGCGGTCGCAGCTGCGATTCGTTTGATGTTTATCACCGTGTGTTCGTACCACCCACACACCCTCAGCTAAACCTTTAGCTGCGTAAATTTGTTATGAGTTGCTGTGAATGACCTTGGTATTGAATGAGATTCAATAACGCGCCAAACCTGCGTTGACGTTTGTCGTAACTGGCCTGGTCTGCAGCGGGTCGACCAAGTGAAGCAGCCGCCCCGATCTGGACGGCTGCTTCTGCGGATGGTCAGTCGGCTTAGGGATGCCAAGGGCCCATCCCGTGCCAGTGCCCCTGGTCGTGCGGCTCACCGTCGAAGAAGTTGTCGTCGTGGCAGCGGCCCTGGTCCCAGTTGTGGCCCCATCCTGGGTCGAAGAACTGGCCGGGACACCAGTGGTAGTCGGGAAGCGGAGCGGCAGGCTGGGCCTCGGCCATGCTCGCTGCGCCGATGCCGGCAAGACCCAGTCCTGCGGTGATAGCAGCCGCGGCTGCGATTCGTTTCAGTGTCATGACTCCCGTCGTACCAGCAGCTTTCACGCGCAAAACGCGACGCTTGGGCCTGTTCGCTGGCGATCGACTGTCAATGAGCTTGATATCGACTGATTCGCCTGGCGGCAAGGCTGCGGCGCGGGCGCTGGCGTGCGCTACCGTCATCGAGTGGCAAAGACAGGCAAGCTCGTTGGCGCCCTGAGCCGACGCGGCCCGCACCGGGTGTTGCGCGGTGACTTGGCCTTCGCGGGGTTGCCGGGTGCCGTCTACACGCCCGAGGCAGGTCTGCACCTACCCGCGGTGGTGTTCGGGCACGATTGGCTCACCGGCGTCGCCCGGTACTCGGGTCTGCTGGAGCACCTGGCGTCGTGGGGCATCGTCGCGGCGGCTCCCGACACCGAGCGCGGGGTGGCGCCGTCGGTGTTGAACCTCGCCTTCGACATGGGCACCGCGTTGGACATCGCCACCGGGGTGCGACTGGGGCCGGGAAAGATCAGCGTGCATCCCGACAAGCTCGGCGTGATCGGGCACGGCTTCGGCGCCTCGGCTGCCGTGTTCGCCGCCGCCGGGATGAAGGCAAAACCCCGAGCAGTTGCCGCGGTGTTCCCGGCCGTCACCACCCCGTCGGCCGACCAACCGGCTGCGGCGCTGCGGGTACCCGGAGTGGTATTCAGCGCGCCGGATTCAGCAAAGGCATTGCGCTCCAATGCCATCGAACTCTGGCAGGCCTGGGACACCGCGACGCTGCGCATTGTCAACAAAGCCCAGGCCAACGGGCTGGCCGAAGGCCGCCGATTGGCGACGGCGTTCGGCTTGGGCGGCCCGGATCGCAAGACACAGAAGATCATCCGGGCGCTTCTGACGGGATACCTGCTCTACACCCTCAGCGGCGACAAGACATATCGCGACTTCGCCGACCCGGACGTCCAACTGCCCAAGACCTTGCCTGTCGGCGAGGAAGCGGCGGCATTGACACCCGAAGAGAAGTTCGTCGCGCTGATCAAGGGCTGAGTCACTGGCCCACCTGCGGCAGTTGATCCTCGGCGATCTCACACGGTGTAGACCCGCCTTCCGGCGGTGCCGCGGCTGGTGGAGGCTGCTCGGCGGGCGGCGGCGCGTCGGACGGCACGTCAAGCTGTTCCGGGGCCGGCTCGCCGACGGCTTCGGCTGCCGTGGGCGGATTTTCGATCACCGGCGCCGCGGGCACGACGTTATCGGCGCTGGGCGGCTCCTCAGCGTTTGGCTTGTCAGCGTCTGCATCCTCAGCGTCATCATCGACCAGCGGATCATCGGCATCGTCGAGGTCTAAAGGGTCATCTCCGGCGTCGGGGCTTCCGCCCAACCCACCGGCCAATGAACCCAGCAGGCTGCCGATACTGTCGACAATGCTTCCGACCACGCCCCCGATGCCGCCGGTCATACCGCCCAGCCCGCCGAGACCGCCTGCGCCGGAGGACAACCCGGCAGCGTCGCCGAGCGGATCGGCCAACGCCGGTGCCGGAGCCGCCGCATCGCGTGTTGCCGGAAGCTCCTGCGGCGCTTCGGGTATCGGCGGCGGAGGACCTGGTGCCGCGGCCGGCACAGTCGGCATCGGGCTGGCGGGCAATGAGACCGCCGGCGTCGCGTCCACGCTCGAGCGCTCGTCGAATGCCGGTTTCCAACTCGGCCCCAGGTCGCCGGGAATGTCGAAACATAAGTCACGCGTCGAGGCCAGCGCATGGATGGCGGCGTCGTAGGACGCCGCCACTGAGGCATTCGCCGAGCTCATCGCCGCAAGCCAGTCGTTACGAATATCGTTGTCCACGTATGGGATTACCTCGCGATGGACCACCACTTCAGCCGCCGACCGGTCCGCCGAGCCCGCCGTGACAGCGTGCGCAGCGGCCAGCCAAGTCGAGCGCTCAGCCGCCCGACGTTCGTCGATGGCGACGGTGGTCGCGACCTTGCCGTCGACTGACTGCCACACGTCATCGCGCAGTGTGGCGCAGTGCTCAGCGGCGGCGCGAACATGCGCGGCGACCTCCGCCGCGACGTCACAGTGGCGCTGGAGAAACCGCGTTGCCGAGTCGGCACCCGAGCCACGCCAAGCCGCAGCGAGCTCGGCGACCTGGGTGCGCTGCACCCACAATGCCTCCTCGATCGCGGTGACCGCGGCACGAAGTTCAGCCGTATCCCCGTCGAGCACCCGCAGGTCGAGTCCGGTTTCGGTGTCGTACCAGTCCCCTACCTGCGACGGGTGCGCAGTGAGATCGGGTTGCTGATAGCCGAGCGCCTGACAGGCGCGCACGTAGGTCTGGGTGTGTTCGACAGCCTGCCGACCTTCGGCCAGCCGCGCCGCCACGTCAAATCGGTCGCTCATATCAGGCGATCCGCGCGGCGGCCAGCTGATCGGCGTCGTCGTAGCGATCGGCGCTGGCCCGCAGCGACGCGGCCACCTCCATGCTGGCCCGCGCCCATTGGGTCAGCTCGCCGCCGAGCCGATGCAAGGCAAATCGCAGCGCGTCGCCCTGGCCGATGTAGGCGCGGCCGGAGGTCGTGCCGTCAAAGGCCAACCTGCCGAAATGAGTGCGCACCGCGCCGTCGATGAGATGTGCAGCGTCGTCAAACCGATTCGCGACGACATGAACAGCTGCGGCGTCGACGAAGGCGTCTCGTTGTCCCATAACAGATTCGACGCGCCGAGTCGCGTGAAGGTTCCGTCTCTAGCGGGTGGCGCGCACCATGTCCGCGACGTGGGCGGCCAGCCGGTGAGCGACGTGTTCGTCGTCGGCTTCCACCATCACCCGGATCATCTGTTCGGTTCCCGACGGCCGCAACAGGATTCGGCCGGTGTCACCGAGTTCGTCTTCGACCTGCTGCACCGCGGTTTGAACCGAGGGCGCGGCGACGGCGGCAGCCTTGTCGCTGACGTCGACGTTGATCAGCACCTGCGGCAAGGTGTGCATCGCGGAGGCCAAACCGGCCAGCGAGGCCCCGGTCTGCGCCATCCGCGACATCAGCAGCAAGCCGGTCAGGATGCCGTCGCCGGTGGTGGACAGGGTGGGCAATACGATGTGGCCGGACTGCTCGCCGCCGAGGCTGAACGCGCCAGATCGCAGCTCTTCCAACACATATCGGTCGCCGACGGCAGTGGTGCGGACCTCGACCCCGGCCGAGCGCATCGCCAGGTGCAGCCCGAGGTTGCTCATCACGGTCGCGACCAGAGTGTTGCCGGCCAGCTCGCCGGCTTCCTGCATCGCCAGCGCCAGGATCACCATGATGGCGTCGCCGTCGATGACCTCGCCGGCGGCGTCGATCGCCAAGCAGCGGTCGGCGTCGCCGTCGTGCGCCAGCCCGAGATCGGCGCCGTGCTCCAGGACCGCCGAGCGCAGCACGTCCAGATGCGTGGAGCCGCAGCGCTCGTTGATGTTGAGGCCGTTGGGTTGGGCGTTGATTGCGATGACGCGCGCACCGGCGGCCCGGTAGGCGCGCGGCCCCGCGGTCGAAGCGGCGCCGTGAGCGCAGTCGACCACCACGGTCAGACCGTGGAGCTGGACGGTGCTGGCTTTGCCGACCTGTCGCAGATAGCGGTCCAGCGCATCCTCGGCGTCGATCACGCGGCCGATGTCGGAGCCGACGGGACGCAGCCCGGGCCCAGAGGCGACCAGATCCTCGATCTGGTCTTCGGTCGCGTCGTCGAGCTTGTGCCCGCCCGGCCCGAAGATCTTGATCCCATTGTCGGGCATCGGGTTGTGCGACGCGGAGATCATCACGCCGAAGTCGGCGTCGTATTCGTGGGTCAGGTACGCCACGGCCGGGGTCGGCAGCACGCCGCAGCGCAGCGCGTCGACGCCCTCGCTGGTGAGACCGGCGATCACCGCCGCTTCCAGCATTTCGCCGCTGGCACGGGGATCGCGGCCGATCACCGCGACGCGTCGTCTTCCGCTGCCCTGGCGGGTCAGCCGGCGAGCGGCCGCGGCGCCGAGGGCCAACGCGAGCTCGGCAGTGAGCTCGCGATTGGCAACCCCTCGGACGCCATCAGTGCCGAATAGTCGACCCATGCGGTCAAACCTCTCACAGTTGGTGAGCGCGCACACATACGACATAAGGATTTGCCGGAGTGCCACCCAACTGGTACGCGGCCGTGATCGCCGCCTGGATCAGCGCTTGCTGTACTGAGGCGCCTTACGGGCCTTCTTCAAGCCGTACTTCTTGCGCTCAGTGGCACGCGGGTCACGCGTGAGGAAGCCGGCCTTCTTCAGCGCGGGCCGGTCCTCGGGTTGGACGATGATCAGCGCCCGGGCGATCGCCAGACGCAGCGCGCCGGCCTGACCGGACGGGCCGCCACCGTGCAGGTGGGCGAAGATGTCGAAGGCGTCCACCCGGTCGACGGTCACCAGCGGAGCCTTGATCAGCTGCTGGTGGACCTTGTTCGGGAAGTAAGCCTCCAGGCTGCGGCCGTCGAGTTCGAACTTGCCGGTGCCGGGCACCAGGCGAACCCGCACCACGGCTTCCTTACGACGGCCGACGGTCTGGATCGGACGCTCGATGAAGATCGAGTCTTCGCGCGCCGCCGGGGCGGCGGCCTCAGAAGTCTCGGGGGCCTCGGGGGCCTGCCTCTTCGACGACGGTTTCAGTCTCAGTTGCTGCGGTCTCGGTCATTATTGGGCCACCTGCTTGATCTCGAACGGAGTCGGCTGCTGAGCAGCGTGCGGATGCTGCGGGCCCGCGTAGACGTGCAGCTTCTTCTTGATCTGCCGGCCGAGCTTGTTCTTGGGGATCATGCCGACGATCGCCTTCTCGACGACCCGATCGGGGTGCTTCTCCAGCAACTCGCCGATCGTGCGGCTCCGCAGACCGCCGGGGTAACCCGAGTGGCGGTAGGCCAGCTTCTTGTGTTGCTTGTCGCCGCTCAGGGCGATCTTCTCGGCATTGACGATGATGACAAAGTCACCGCCGTCGGTGTTGGGCGTGAATGTCGGCTTGTGCTTGCCGCGCAGCAGATTGGCTGCCGCGACGGCTAGGCGACCGAGCACCACGTCCTGGGCGTCGATGACGTACCACGTCCGCGTGGTGTCACCCGCCTTTGGCGCGTAGGTGGACACAGCGCTTACCTTCTCTTCTCTCAGGTGGATCCCGGTGACCCGGGTGCCGGTCAGACGTTTGCGGCTTTGGGATGTTCTCGGCGACCGACGTAGACCCGAGACCCGGCGTACCGCACGCCAACGGAGCAGCTTACCGGCGGTTATCCGCGCAGGTCAAAACGCCACCTGAAGCGCCCGTCGAACGCGGCGGCGTCGCAAGAATCCGGGGCCCCTGTGCGTGTGGTGCACGTCCTAACTACCAACAGCGCAAGGTACATAAAATCGCGGTGACTTTAATTCGCAGGAGGTCAAGATGCCGGAAAGCGAGATCTCTGGACCTGAGCAGGCTGACCGGTCGATCGTCGACAAGCTCTGGAGCAAGCGCGCCGAGCTCCTGTGGCGCCTCGTCGTCGTGATCATGCTGCTGACCTTCGTCGACCCGGTGGTGTTGATCGGTCTTGCGTTAGTGCTCGCGACGATCCTCGCGGGCTGGGCGGGATTCCACGAGCTCATGGACCGCGCCAAGCAGGACGATGCGACGTCGCCCGCGGCCCCGCTCCGCGCGGCGCCGACACATACGGCGTGGCACGGCCGCAGCGCCGCCTAAGAGTTGGCCAGTTGGCTGACGCGCTGCGGCGATATCTCGAGAAGAGCGGCGATATCGCGGACCGGCACTCCGCGTTCGACCAGCCAGTGCGCATATTCTCGCGCCTGCTCGGCACTCTCCCGCTCTAGTTCACTCGCCCGCGCACGCATGTCCTTGATCTGGCGAGCAGCTTCGAGGAGTTCACGGGAGGCCGGCTCTTCCACACGGACGCTGGCGACTTCGACGGTGGTTTCCCGGAGCGGAATCCCGCGATCGAGCGCGATGTATTCGCGAGCCATCGTGGGCGCCTCGGCGAGCCGGCGAGCTTGGGTGAGTCCACCGATCTCGGGAATGTGGACCATCCACCAGCGGCCGTCACGCGTGACCTCAACCTTGTACTGGTGCATCACAATTCCTCTTTGCTGCGCTCAATCGCCTTATTGACTTGGTTGACCACGCCGGCGGAGATCATTCGATGGCCCGTCGCCACCACGACATACGCGCCAGAGGCTTGGTGACTCCATTTGGTGTGACTGCCTTTACCGCCGGACTTCACAAACCCCGCATTGCGCAAGCGTTTGACCAACGAACGGGAAGGTTCGTCACTAACCACGAGAATAGTCCACCTAGCTTGACTGTTTCTAGTCAACTGCTATAGACAAGATTGTGAGCAGGTCGATCCGCCGTTCGACCTCGGCGTACTGCGTCGAGGCGATGGCCTAGCAAAGCCCACGCGTGAGCCGCCCGAAAATGACTGCGCGGTTCCGCCGGTTTCTCCTTACCGACGGAACCGCGCAGAGTCTTTGTGGGATCAGCGTCCCGTTCCGGACCACACGCCAGCCGCTCGGCGATCCGCAGCTGCAACGTCGTCAGCGCCGTCCCGTACCGCTTTTCCCAGGTCGACCAAGATTTCATTGAGCGCCATAGCGGCCTGATGCCACTTGACCTGCTCGACCTGGTAGGCGGTCGCAGCTTCTCGGGTCCACAGTTCTTGCAGTGGCGCGACCTGCGCCCTCAGTTCCTGCAGCGCGGCATTGAAACGCGCCGACGCGGTGTGAATCTCTTGGCGAACAGAAGCTTCGATTTCGTCGAAGTTGTATGACAACCGAGGGTCCATTGGCGCTCGGCCTCACAGATTCCCGGCGGCGACGCCGATATGTGCCGCATGGCTGTCGGCGGCATCCCGTAGCGCGACCTCGTTGTAGCGAATGGTTTCCGCGATGCTGTGAAGCGCTTGGTGCAGCCTCATCGACTCCGCGTTCCAGCGATGTACCACGTCCTTGAATCGGGACGCCGCCGTGCCACCCCATACGGACTGCGGCACACCGCCCATGCGGCCGATGAACGCCTGCAACGCCGCGCGAATCTCCTCGTTCCGGGTATCGATGGCCGCAGCCACCGACCGCATGAGATCGAAATCGGTGCTGAGTGCATTGCCACCCGTCGGTGCGCTCACTAGTTCCTCTTCCCGCCGATGAACGCGGCCCCACCCGCGCTGACTACAAGTAAGACTCGTGCCTGCGCGATCTGGTTCCCACCACATTCAGTCCAAGGCCCGCGCTGATCGGACTGCCAAGTCGCACTCCTGCCGAACGACGTCGCCGCGACCGCTACGGCTTTGGCAGCCGATGCTGATCCGGACCCCTTTGTCGACCCAGACCGCCCAGCGGATGTCATGGCCGGCCCGAATCTCTCGATAGGTCACTGCCGGACGTCCTGCGCTCCGGTCCGACGGGTTGAAGTCGACGAATACGCCGGCCGGCGCCACGTCTATCGCACTTTTGAGGAACTCCGCCGTCGCATCCAAACTCGACAGAGCGACCCGCGACTGGGTCACATGCAGTGCCACCTCAGGATCTGTCGGCGACGTGATCTGCAACCGGGCGGAACCCGGGCCGGCGACGACACGCTGCATCGGCCATTGCGCAGGAACCTCGAGCGCAACGTGCCCTTCGACGGCGAACGCCGTCGGCAGATGCTCACGCGCATGCGGTTCGCTATGACATTGCAAGGCAACAACACTGACGACGACACCGATGACAAGCACCAGCATTGTCAGCGCCCGTCGATGGCGATCCCCGCCCGTAGGTGCATGGGGATCGGTATCAAGGCGTGGCTGATCTCTCGACTTGAGCTCTCCAGCGAGCCTTCTTATTCGAATGTCGTCTACGAGCATGACGTTCATTCCGCAAGAGCCCCGCAGTCTTTCGGCTATGGACGCCGCCAGGGTCCTGGCACCGTGCACCCTTGCCGGTGCGTCGATGACCACAGTCTCCGTGGTTTCCGAGGCCATCGTGAGGACCGAACGTGCGACCGCCCCGGCAACCTCGATCTGGTCTCGACGGCGGGTCTCGGCCGCCATTGCGGCGCCCGTGACAACGACGAAACGGTCAGCGATTTCCACGACTAGGGTGTCACGTTCAGACTTGGATGGAGAAGCTTGGGCAAGCAGCCACGACCGTGGCCGAATCTCGCCAGCGCCAACCAAAGTCCGCGCGGCGGCGCTGACTACCCCGACGCGCGCCGCTGACCACCACGACGGGTGAACGACGGTCACATGCTCGGAGGCGCCGCAGTCGATCGAGCCCAAGAGGTCTTCCCACAGCGACGCAACAGTGACGGGTCGAAGGTCGACCAACGCGACGCGGTCGTCGATGCTCTCGAACGCGGTCCGTTCTGCCTCTGCGTCGGTGACTGTTCCTCCGCCGCAACATAATCGACGCACCGCATTGGGTCCGACCTCGATGAGGTGCGATCTCACGGTGCCGGTATCCAACCGACCTGGATCAGCTGCGGGTCGCCGCGACGTGGGATCAGCACACCGCGCCCGGGCGGCAACTGCGACGGGCGCACCGCCCCGATGGTCAATCCCTCATCCGGGCTCGAGCTCATCAGCAACGTCATGCAGCCGGCATCGCGCAGTCCGCCGAGCAGTGGCTCGAACATGGCTCGGGCGGCACCGCTGGTGCTGCGCGCCAACACAAGATGCAATCCAAGGTCACGGCTGTACGGAAGAACATCCAACAGTGGCGCCAGTGGATTACCACCGGCGGCGGCGACCAGGTCGTAGTCGTCGACCACGACGTAGATTTCTGGCCCCGACCACCACGACCTGCCACGCATTTGTATCGAGGTGGCATTCGCAGGCGCCATCCGCAGACGCAGCATCTCGGTCAGGCGCGACACCAATTCGCCGACCGCGTTGGCAGACGTCACATAGCCGCCAAGCTGCCCGGCTTCAGGCTCGACGATTCCGAGCAGCGAGCTCCGCGGGTCGACAATGAAAAGCTGCACAGCAGTCGTCGTTCTCAGCAGTTCACGGCATAGGACCCGCAATGTCGCAGTTTTACCGCACTCACTTTCGCCGAGGACCAGAAGATGTAGCTGATGCGTGAAATCGATCGCCAACGGCTCGAGTTCGCTCTCTTCGATGCCGATGATGGGCCCGGCGTCCAGCGCGCCAACCTGCCCGATCACGCGGTCGTGGTCGATCCGCGGTGGCAGCACCGCTATCGGAGGCGCGGTCCATCGCGGGTGGCGCTGCCGCAGCATCTCCCCCACCTGTGAACCGGCATCTGCGAGGCCCGCATTGGAGTCGTGGCCATCAAGCCTTGGTAGTGCGACGACCATGTGCAGACCCTCATGGGTCAGACCCCGACCGGGTTCACCTTCTGGAACCTGTTGAGCGCGACGACGATTCAGCTCGGAATCTGCCGGGTCCCCAAGTCGCAACTCGATCTTCGTCCCGATCTGATCTCTCAAGGCCGGCCGGATCTCGGCCCAGCGCGAGGCCGATACCGCGACATGCACGCCATAGGAGAGCCCCTCGGCGGCGAGTGCCGTGACCGAGGTTTCCGCTGTGTCGAGTTCACGTTGCAGGCTCAGCCACCCGTCGACAATCAGAAAGATATCGCCGAACCGGTCGCACAACCGGTCCCGCTTCGCCCTGAGCTGTCGGTAGTGCTCGATCGATTCGATGCCGTGCTCGCGGAACAGCGTTTCGCGCGAACGGATGACAGCGGTGAGTCGGGCGAGCGTGCGGCGCACGCGCTCTGGATCGGCTCGTCCCGCGACCGAGCCGACGTGCGGCCAGTGTCGCAGCGAGGCCAACGCCCCGCCGCCGAGATCGAGGCAATAAAACTGGACCATCCACGGATCGTGACTTACCGCCAGCGCGGTGATCAGTGTGCGCAGAGCCGTCGACTTGCCCGACTGAGGTGCGCCGACAAGAGCGACATTGCCTGCAGCTCGCGACAAATCGACGATCAGGGGCGTTCGGCGCTGCTCGAACGGCCGATCAACGACACCGATCGGCGCCGCCAACGCCGGTACGGGTCCGGCATCCCGCAGAACAGTATTCAGTGCCGGCGCCGAACCCAGAGGTGGCAGCCATACCTCGTGTGCTCGTGGGCCGTGGCCGGATAGCCGTCCGACGATCGCTTGCAACACTGTGGGGCGTGTACCCGGATCTGTCTGGCCGCTGCGGCTGCACCCGACTGGTCCGGTGGACTCACTGGTGAACAGGCGGACAGCAGCCGGCCTCGTATCGCGTTGCGGCAGCACCAGCTCGTCGGCGGTGGAACGCTCCGCGGGATGGCCAGAGACAAAAGCGGTCTGGAACCGCACCGGCGCATCCGTACCGACCCGCAGGTATGCAACGCCCGGGGTGCCGGGCAACTCGTAGGCCCCCGACGTGCCGAGCACTACCCGCGACTCGTTGACCGACAATGTCTTCAAGCAGACCCGATATGACAGGTGCGATTCCAGACCCCGCAATCTGCCTTCGTCAAGGCGTTGACTTGCCAGCAACAGATGCACCCCCAGAGATCGTCCCAGCCGACCGATCGCGACAAAGACATCGGCGAAATCCGGATGCTGACTTAGTAATTCAGAGAACTCGTCGACGATGATGAACAATGTCGGCAGCGGGCCGAGTCGCGTGTCCATCCGTCGCTGGCGTTGGTAAGCCGCGATCCCGTCGAGGTTGCCCGCCGCGCGGAGCACCTCCTGGCGGCGGTTCATCTCGCCCATCAATGCGTCGCGCATTCGAGCGACCAGCGCTGCCTTGTCGGACAGGTTCGTGATGACAGCAGCTACGTGCGGCGCGGGCTCCAGCCCGGAGAACGTCGCACCGCCCTTGAAGTCGACCAGCACCAGGTTGAGTTCTTCGGACGAGTGGCCGACGATCATCCCCAAGGCGACCGTTCGAAGGAATTCCGACTTCCCTGAGCCCGTTGCCCCGATGCAAAGTCCGTGCGGTCCCATGCCGCCAGCGGCGGACTCGTTGATGTCCAGCTCTACCGGCGACCCAATGACCGCCGTGCCGACCGGAACTCGAAGACTCCTGATGCCCCGTTGAGCAGCCGGCGAATACGCAGCGACATCATCGATGCCGACGAGGTCCTGCCACGTCACCTCGTTGGGCGCCAGGTCCATGCGACCCGCTCGGTAGCCTGCCAGTCTTTGCGCGCATAACAATGCAGCGGCATAACTCAGCTGATCGGGAACTGCGGCAACGCTTTCACCTGACGTCGTGACGACCACCGGTTCGTCTTCGCGGCGTTCGACCGTCAGTAGCGTAACGCCGTTGGCCGCCCATTCGGGCTCCTCGCCTTCACCGTCGACGACAACTACGACATTCGGAGCGGTTGGGCGATTCGACCGATCCATCACGTCGTCGATCGCTTCGCGCGTGGCTGCCAGCGAGGCGTACACCATCCGGGATGGCCCAATGTCGTCGAAAGCATAGGGATGTCGATTGTGCGGCAACCATTTCAACCACTCCCAGTTCGGTCGGTTGCGGTCAGTCACGGCGGCGGTAATCAAGACCGTTGTCGGACTGTGCATCACGGCCAATTGGCAAATCATGGCGCGCAGAAGTGCCAGCACCTGTTCTGGGTCACCGGCTACGCGCACGGCCGCCGAATCTCGCAGCTCGATCACGATGGGAACGTTCGACACCCGCGAGTGTTTATCCAGAAAGCGTTGCAGCGCAGCCACTTCTACCGGATCCAATCGGCTCACCGGGTCCATGGTGGGCGCGACCAGGCGCGCACAAAGAGGCAGGGATCCTGCGCCGATCCGCACCTGGCAAAAATCTGCGTCCGCCGCTCGCCTCTCCCACATCCGGCGTCCGCCCACCAGGGTCCATAGCGTGTCAGGTTCGGGATGACCCCATGCGATTGAATGATGCTGTGCTGCAGCGGCCTCGAGAGCTACGGTACGCACCCTCGACAGGTGGTCGAGAAAGTCCGCACGCCGGACGTTGATCTCGCTCCGGCGCCGGTCCGCACCCGAAAGCACCGTCGCCACCGCGGACATGAGCATCATGACCGGAAACATCATGAATGCCGGATTGCGCGCCACCGCTGACCGCGCGTAGTAGGCCGCCGCCATCGCCCCCACCGTCGCGACGGCGGTAACGATCGGCAGCAGGCGAACCAGTTGACTCGGTTGCGGGTGGCCCACCTCCAGCGGCGCCGCGACGGCGATATCGTTGGTCTCGCACACCGGTGGCGGCAACCGTTCGGGTACCGCGTATTCCACAGTTGCATCGCTATCGAACGGCATCCAGCCCTCCATGCCTTGAGCACGGTAGGCACGGTTGACACCAGCGGCAAGTCGCCTGTGGATCAACGCATACGAAGCATCCGCGCACTAGCTAGCGTCCGTGTAGGCGAATGGAGGTTGGCGTGCGACAAGCGGTGGTGGCGCCCGGAGGAATACGGCGGCTCACGATTCACACCGAAGCCGCCCGCGTCGACGTGGTGTTGCCGGCCACGGTTGCCGTCGGACTTCTGATCCCGGCGATCGTCGATACGCTCGCAGAATGTAGCGACGTCAACCCTGGCCAGATGGCTGTGAGCTATCGGCTGTCCACCCTAGGCGGCATGACTTTGGAAGTATCGAAGACGTTGAAAGAATTAGGGATTCGCGACGGAACGACACTAGTTCTGACCCTTTCGTCGATGGAATTCGTGGCTCCGACCTCTGACGACGCAGCAGAGGCGGTATCGGCAGCGGTCGCCGCCATTGAGCAGCGCTGGACCCAGCGAACGGCTCGGCTTGTCGGCGCGCTCGTCGCGAGTTGCTGGGCTGGCGTCAGCGCGGCAGTGCTGCTACGAACCGCGTTCGACGCCAACGGGTCACAACGCACGGGCTGTGTCGGCATGGCTGCAGCCATCAGCTTGCTCGCTCTCCTGGCAGCGGTGGTCGCGTGTCGCGTTTTCCGCAACGGCAGCGCGAGTCTGACGCTGGGCCTGATGGCCACCGGATTCGCTGCACTTGCCGGACTGCTTGCCGTTCCCGGCGGCCCGGGCGCTCCGAACGCGCTCTTCGCGGCAGCTGCCGCGGCCACCTCCGCGGCGATAGTCCGTGTGATCGCCTCCCGAGCACTACTTTTCGCAGCTGTGGCGTGCTTTGCGGCGACGTGCTTGGCGGCGGCCGTCGTATGCGTGGCCGCCGCCGAGCCCTTCCCGGTCATCGGCGCGGGGCTCGCGGCAATATCGTTGGCGATGATCGAGGCATCGCCAATGGTGTCGGCCATGCTCGCGCGGCTGTCACCTGCTACGCCGAGCTCCAGTCCAGATCGATTGCACCCGGCAACAATCCGGGCACACGACTGGTTCACCAGTTTGGTTGCGGCGTTCTCGACCTCGGCTGCGTTGGGAGCTGTGAGCGCCCTGCTTCAGATCTCCCTGCCCGGCATCGTGTTCGCCGCCGTGGTCGGTAGCGTTTTGATGCTGCGGGCGCGCACATATCAAGACATCGCTCGAGCCGTCCCGCCCGTCATCTGCGGAGCGGTCACACTCGGCGCTGCGCTCGTCGCTTGTGCAGTGCGGTATCCACATCATGCGCTGCACATCGCTGCGCTGGCGACGGCGCTTGATTTCCTTGCGTTCTACGTTGGCTTCGTTGGCGTTGCGGCGACGGGCCTTCCGCTCGGGCGCCGAAGTCTCGAGCTGGTGGAATATCTCGCTTTCGCGACCGTCGTACCACTGACATTTTGGCTCTGCGGTCTGTTCGGCGCGGTCCGCAGCGCGAATCTGTCGTGAGGTCAACACGATTGGCCGTGTGGCGGTGCGTGACGGTGGCAGCTCTAGCCGTGTTGCCGCATTGTCTCGCATCACCAGCGCGGGCTGTGTCGCCGCCGCAGATAGACGACAGCCGCCTCCCGCAGTCGGCGCCGGCAAGTCCGCCACAAGCAACTGTGCAGCGTGAGATCTGCGCGATACCGTCCCTCGACCGAGATGCGAATGCATCCGTCGATGCCACCCAACTGTCCGGGCTTGATTTGCAACAGGTTTGGAAACTCACCCGCGGTTTGGGTCAACGCGTCGCTGTGATCGACACCGGCGTTGCACCGCACCCGCGCCTGCCGCAATTGAGGCCTGGCGGCGACTACGTGTCGACCGGCGATGGCACGCAGGACTGCGACGGACACGGCACCGCAGTGGCTGGGATCATCGCCGCCACAGAGGATTCCCGCCACGCCGACGGTTTCAGCGGCGTCGCCCCGATGGCAAGTCTGATCAGCATTCGGCAGTCCAGCAACAGGTTCGGCGCCGCCGCTGATTCGGCGGCCTCAGGTTTCGGAGACGTCGAGACGATGGCACGGGCCGTACGAACCGCCGCTGACCTGGGCGCCTCTGTGATCAACATATCTTCGGTGGCCTGCACGCCCGCCGACAAGGCGCTCGACGACGGCGCACTCGGCGCGGCGTTGTCTTACGCGGTCGACACCAAGAACGTCGTTGTGGTGGCCGCGGCGGGAAATGTCGGCGCCGGTCAGTGCCCTCCGCAGCAGGCCGACGCGACCTGGGAATCGGCGACGGTTGTCGTGAGCCCGGCATGGTACGACGACTACGTACTGACCGTCGGGTCGGTGAACGCGCGCGGCGAGCCATCGTCGTTCAGCCTCGCCGGACCGTGGGTCGATGTCGCCGCGCCCGGCGAAGTGGTGGTATCGCTGAGCTCGTCAGGTGATGGGTTGGCCAATGCGCTTGTGGCGAAGCAAGGTTCGACTCCACTGTCTGGTACAAGCTACGCCGCGCCCGTGGTCAGTGGGCTGGCGGCGCTGGTCCGATCCCGGTTCCCGACATGGACGGCTCGTGAGGTGATGCAACGCATCAAAGCCACCGCGCATCATCCGGCCGGCGGATCGGATCCACACGTCGGCGCCGGAGTGGTGGATTTCCTCGCCGCGGTCAGCACCGATAGCCCGACGGCCCAAGCGCCGTCGGCGACTCGGAAGTCAGCGCCCGTCGCCGCACCCGCGCTTCCCCCGGCGCCCGATCAGCGCGCACGCGACACGGCTTTCACGGGCGCAGCCGTCTGTGGTGGCTTGCTGGCCCTGATGCTGTGCGTTCGCGCAATACGGACACGATTACCGCGAACGGCCCCCGACATCCGGAACATCCTGAGCGACTGAGGCGTTGGTCCGACTCAACTCAGGTCCGGCAGGCAGTGCGGCCAACACCGACCACGGCGCGGCGACCATCGCTCCTGGCAGTCCGAGGTCGTTGGCCGCATCGTCGTCGTGAACGGCGAACCGGACGCCGGTGTCCGAGATCAGGTAGCGGATGCCTGCGCGGGCGTTGGCGCCCGAGAGGCTGGTGGCGCGGACATAAGCTATGCGTCCCGGCGGTAGATAGACCGCGTCTACGGCAGGCCCCTCCGCGTCGGCCTGCACCAACCGAACAGGCGCTTGCCCGGACGAAATAGGCAGGCCGCCAATCGAGAACAAAACCGAAACACCTCCCGACGCCAGATGTCGCCAGCTAGCACAGACCGTCGCGCCGTCGAGAACCGACGGCGCCTGCACCCGATCGGGATAGTCGGACACCGGTAGACGCGTCACCGACTTCGTGGTTCGGATGACGTCGGGTGCAATCGGCAAGGCGGTGCGAGTGCCTTGCGAGTCGGCGAACCGCACGAGATCTGCAGCGACCTGCCCCACGCGCTGAATGCCCTCTCTCAACACGACGTAGTACTCATCGCCGCCCGTGCGAACCACCCGGAGCACGCTGCCAACCCGAAATCCGGGGAGTGAGTCTGGCCCGCGTTTTCCGACGTCGGGAATCCGTGGCGCGGTGATGGGCGGCGACTCGGGGATGAGGTTGAGCAGAACCGGCGATACCGGCAGTGGCGTTTGACCGTCGAGTCCGAGGGCGCGCGCAACCGCAGTTTCACCTGGATCCACCGCAGCCCGGCGACCGTCGAACAACACGTAGGTCGATCCACCGGAGGAGGGCGTGACAAGCAGAGTCTGATCGCGCCTGAGAACACCGGATTGCGGTTCCGCACCGACGATCACCGTCGTACCGTTGCGGCCGTCGCAGACGGTCCACCGCGATCCGTCTTCGTCGAGCGGCCTTCCGAGAAACTGCGGAGCTCCGGGGATCCCAAGCAGCGGGCCCATTTTGTTGCGACCCAATGCCGACGCGGCCACCGCCCGTGGGTCTGCGTTTGTCTTGACGATCAACCTGGCCGACGCCAGATTCAATACCGGATGCAGCGTTTCACCCAACCGGACGTAGAGCGCCCCCGACTGACTCTCCATCACGATCGGTGCCGTCTCCGCGCCGGATTGCGGACGCACCACAGCCAGCACCAGGCATCCGGCCAAGGCAACGATCGCGATCACCAGGCCTGCCGTCAGGGACTGAGCAGGCGCGCGCATCGAGTCGTTGACGGCACGAAGGTCCCTGCCTAGAAGTGCACACTCGATGCGCCGCCGCAAGAATCGATGCCCGCTGGTCTGCAGCCTGGTGGTTGGTTGCCATGCCATCCCGCTTCACGGTAAGCACCGGCCGCGCGCGACGCGCTCCGCGATCCACAGCTAACCCCTAAGACCGTAGAAGTGACCGAAAGCCTAAATATCCGTAGAATCACCTGGTGAGCATTAGCCGCAAGCGCCTTACCGTATCCCGTCGTGCCTGGTCAGGCTGTCTCAGCCTGACCGCCGCCGCATTGCTGGGCGCGGGTGTGCTGCTCGTTGCACCCGGTTCGGCCCCCTCGGCGAAGGCCGACAACTGCCCCGATGTCGCGCTGACGTTCGCCCGCGGCACCGACGAGCCGCAGGGGTTGGGACGCGTCGGTCAGGCCCTCGCGGATGGCATCAAGCAGACCACCGGCAAGAACGTCGACGCCTACCCGGTCAACTACCGGGCCACCCTGCTGCAGATCCACGGCAACGACGGTGCCAAGGACGCGATCAAGCACATCAAGGAGATGGCCGACAAATGTCCGGCCACCCCGCAGGTGCTCGGCGGGTACTCCCAGGGCGCATCGGTGGTCGACATCGTCACCGGCACCCAGATCGGCGGCGTCGGCTGGGGCGATTCGCTGCCCGCGCAGTACGCCACCCACGTCATCGCGGTGACCACCTTCGGCAACCCGGCCGACCGCAGCGGCGGCTCGATCGCCGCGCAGAGCGTGAATTTCGGCGCCAAGGCCGTCGACTACTGCAACCCCGAAGACCCGATCTGCCACGCCGGCCAGGGCAACGAGTGGAAGGGCCACACCGACGGTTACGTGCCCGTCTACACCAGCCAGGCCGCCAGCTTCGTGGCTACCCGGCTGCTGTCAGTGCTCCCTCAGACCGGACCCGATGGCACGCCGCTGGGCCTGCCGCCCGGACCTGGCTCGTTCCCCGGTCAAGGTTCGTTCCCCGGCCAAGGCTCGCTGCCCGCTCAAGCCCCGATGCCTGGCCAGGGCCCACTTCCTGGGCCTGCCCCCGCCGGCCCCGCCGGGACCGTGGTCGACCAGACCACGCCCTTGGCGTTTCACTGATCACTCGGTCGCAACCTGATGTTGCGGCGTCGCACTACTGTCAGACCATGACGCTGCGCTGCATAAGCCACTCGACAAAGACGCTCCGGGCCGCGTACGCCGTCGCCTCAATGCTCATGCTGTCGACACTCGCGCCCATCCTGGCCCCCGCAATGATCCCGACGGCATCGGCTGCCTGCCACGACGTCGAAGTGGTGTTCGCCCGGGGTCGCCAGGAATCGCCCGGCCCCGGAATTCTCGGCAACGCCTTCGTCAGCGCACTGCGATCCAAGGTCAACAAGAACATCGGGCTTTACGCGGTGAACTACCCGGCCGACACCGAGGTCGCGGTCGGCGCCAACGACATGAGCGCGCACGTCGCCTCGGTCATCAACAGCTGCCCGGACACCCGGGTGGTGCTGGGCGGCTACTCGCTCGGCGCCGCGGTCACCGACGTCGTGATAGCCGCTCCCGGTGCGATGTTCGGCTTCAACAACCCGCTGCCGCCGGGCGCCGATCAGCACATCGCCGCGATCGCCCTCTTCGGCAACGGCACCAAGTGGGTGGGCCCGATCGCGAACTTCAATCCGGTCTACGCCGACCGGACCATCGACCTGTGCCACGGCGCCGACCCCATCTGCAACCCGGCCGACCCGCACACCTGGCAGGACAACTGGAACCAGCACATGGCCGCCGGCTACATCCAGGACGGCATGGTCAATCAAGCCGCTGACTTCGTCGCCGGCAAGCTGGCGTAGCGCAGCCACGTTCCCTGGCCGAACCCTCACGTCGCTCACAGCGGGCTAATAGTTTTAGGCCCTAGCGTTTGCTCATGCGACCTCGCCTGACCCGTCTAGCAGCAACGGCGATGATCGCGGGCGGTTTGCTGAGCGCATCGGCCATAATTCCCTTCTCGACGACGCCGCTTCCGGTGGCCTCGGCCGCGTGCCCGGATGCCGAGGTCGTCTTCGCGCGGGGCCGTGAAGAACCAGCCGGCGTCGGCCTGATCGGCCAGTCCTTCATCACCGCGCTGCGGAAGAAGGTGCCACAGCTGACCATCGGCTCCTATGGGGTCAACTACCCCGCCAACACCGAGGTCGACATCGCTGCGAACGACATGAGCGCGCACGCTCAATCGATGGCTGCCAGCTGCCCGAACACCAAGTTGGTGCTCGGCGGTTACTCCCTGGGCGCCGCCGCGGCCGACGTCGTGGTCGCCGTGGACAGACCAGGGTTCGGCTTCACGAATCCGCTGCCGCCGGCAGTGGACCGGCACGTCGCCGCGGTCGCGCTGTTCGGCAACGGCACGCAGCGGGTACTCGGCCCGGCCCTTAATTTCAGCCCGGCCTTCGCCGGTAAGACCATCGACCTGTGTGCTCCCAACGACCCGATCTGCACCAGAAGCTTCCAGAATTTGCAATGGGCAGCCCATCTGCAGCCGTCCTACGTTGACTCGGGGCTGGTGAATCAAGCCGCCAACTTCGTCGCCGGCCGGCTGTAGCTCACTCCCGAATGCGAATGTCGCGGGTGATCAACGTCCGGGCCTGCAACTCGCTGTCCGGCGGGTAATCCACCCGGACCAACGTCAAACCCCGCGCCGGTGCCGCGGCGTAATCGCTGGACCGCTGGGTATCGGTGAGCAGCTCAGCACACCAGTCCGCCGTGCGCCGATGCTCGCCGACCGCCACTACCGCGCCGACCAGCGATCGCACCATCGACCAGCAGAACGCATCGGCGGTGACGTACGCGGTGATCAGATCGCCGTCGCGCTCCCAGTCGAACCGCTGCAGGTCGCGGATCGTCGTCGCCCCGTCGCGGTGTCGGCAGAACGCTGCGAAGTCGTTGAGCCCCAACAGCTTCTGTGCTGCCGACGCCATCGCGTCGACGTCGAGCAGCCGCGGCCAACTGGTGATGAAGCGAGCCTGATGCGGATCCACCCCGTAGTCGGCGGTGGAGATTCGGTACACGTAGTGCCGGCGCAGCGCCGAGAACCGGGCGTCGAAACCCGCTGGCGCACGGATGATCCGGCGCACCCGCACGTCGGCGGGCAGCAGCTTGCCCAGCCGACGGACCAGCGGCTGGAACTCGGGTTGGTTCGGCCGCGGCGTACGCGGATAGATGTTGGGCAGCGCGTCGGCGGGAACGTCGACGTGGGCAACCTGACCGGTGGCGTGCACGCCGGTGTCAGTACGACCGGCCGCGCGCAGACGCAACGAGCTGCGAAACACCGTCGACAGCGACTCTTCGAGAACACCCGAGACGGTGCGCTGACCGGACTGTGTTGCCCAGCCCGCGAATTCCGTTCCGTCGTAAGCGATATCGAGCCGAAGACGAACGAACCCGCCATCGGTGTCGATGGCGGGCACGTCGTTCAACGGCAAATCGCTACTCAGCGTTGTCGGCCTCGTCAGCGGTCTCGGTCGTCTCGGTAGCGGCGTCAGCGGTCTCGGCTTCCGCAGTCTCCTCGACGGCTTCCGGCTCGGTGGCTTCCGGCTCGGCGACCGGCGCCGGGGCGGCGGCCTTCGAGGCACCGACGCGACGCGCGCGGTCGGCTTCCGACGTCACGGTCTTCTCCTGCACCAGCTCGATGACCGCCATCGGAGCGTTGTCGCCCTTGCGGTTCTCGACCTTGATGATGCGGGTGTAGCCACCGTCGCGGTCCGAGAAGAACGGACCGATCTCGGCGAACAAGGCGTGCACGACGTCCTTGTCGCGGATCTTCTTGAGCACCTCACGCCGGTTGTGCAGCGTGCCCTTCTTGGCGTGGGTGATCAGCTTCTCGGCGTAGGGCCGAAGTGCCCGTGCCTTGGGCTCGGTCGTCTTGATCCGGCCGTGCTCGAACAGCGCCGTTGCCAAGTTGGCCAGCAGCGCCTTCTGATGCGCTGACGAACCGCCGAGGCGAGGACCCTTAGTGGGCTTGGGCATTGCGACTTCTCCTAAATGGGGCCGGCCCCCGTATCAGGTAGGACCGGGACGGCACTCTTTCGAGCGGTTGGGCCTTAGAGCTGTTCGGTTTCGGCGTAGTCCTGGTCGTCGTAGGCAGCGGCCTCAGCCGACCACGTTCCGGTGGCGACGTCGTAACCGGCGACCTCCGACGGGTCGAAGCTTGCCGGGCTGTCCTTGAGCGACAGGCCCAACTGGTGCAGCTTGACCTTCACCTCGTCGATGGACTTCTGACCGAAGTTGCGGATGTCGAGCAGGTCGGACTCGGTGCGCGAGACCAACTCGCCGACGGTGTGCACGCCCTCCCGCTTGAGGCAGTTGTACGAGCGCACAGTCAGGTCCAGGTCGTCGATCGGCAGTGCGAACGACGCGATGTGGTCGGCCTCGGCCGGCGACGGGCCGATCTCGATGCCCTCGGCCTCGACGTTGAGTTCGCGTGCCAGACCGAACAATTCGACCAGCGTCTTACCCGCGGACGCCAGCGCGTCACGGGGGCCGATCGAGCTCTTGGTCTCGACATCGAGGATCAGCTTGTCGAAGTCGGTGCGCTGCTCGACACGGGTCGCGTCGACCTTGTAAGTCACCTTGAGCACCGGCGAGTAGATGGAATCGACTGGAATACGGCCGATTTCAGCACCCGACGCCTTGTTCTGCACGGCCGGGACGTAACCGCGGCCACGCTCGACGACGAGCTCGATCTCGAGCTTGCCCTTGTCGTTCAGCGTCGCGATGTGCATCTCCGGGTTGTGCACGGTGACGCCGGAAGGCGGCACGATGTCACCCGCGGTGACCTCGCCCGGGCCCTGCTTGCGCAGGTACATGGTGACCGGCTCGTCCTCTTCGGAGGACACCACCAGGCTCTTGAGGTTCAGGATGATGTCGGTGACGTCTTCTTTGACGCCCGGCACGGTGGTGAACTCGTGCAGCACACCGTCGATGCGGATGCTGGTGACGGCCGCGCCCGGAATCGAGGACAGCAGCGTGCGCCGCAGCGAGTTACCGAGCGTGTAACCGAAACCCGGCTCCAGCGGCTCGATGACGAACTGCGAACGGCTGTCGCTGAGGACCTCTTCGGACAGAGTTGGTCGCTGTGAAATCAGCATGGTGTTCTTCTATCTCCTTCTCGGCACCCACTATTTGATGCCGTTCAGACCTACGCCGGCGGCGTAGGGGTGTTACTTCGAGTAGTACTCGACGATCAGCTGCTCGGTGAGCGGCACCTCGATCTGAGCGCGCTCCGGCAGCTGGTGAACCAAGATGCGCTGCTGCTCGCCGACGACCTGGATCCAACCGGGGATCGGACGGTCGCCGGAGGTCTCGCGGGCGATCTGGAACGGCACGGTGTTCAGCGACTTGCCCTTGATATCGATGATGTCGTACTGCGACACCCGGTAGCTGGGGATGGTCACCTTGACGCCATTGACGGTGAAGTGTCCGTGGCTGACCAGCTGACGGGCCATCCGACGGGTCCGGGCAATGCCGGAGCGGTACACGACGTTGTCGAGCCGGCTTTCCAGGATCTGCAGCAGCTCGTCACCGGTCTTGCCGGGGCGGCCGGCCGCTTCTGCGTAGTAGCGGCGGAACTGCTTCTCCATGACGCCGTAGGTGAAGCGGGCCTTCTGCTTCTCCTGCAGCTGCTGGCGGTACTCGCTCTCCTTGATCCGCGCGCGGCCGTGCTGGCCGGGCGGGTAGGGGCGCTTCTCGAAGGACTGATCCCCGCCGACGAGGTCGACGCCGAGACGGCGCGACTTGCGGGTCATGGGTCCGGTGTAACGAGCCATTGTGTCTACCTTCTCCTGTTCCCGACTAGACCCTGCGCCGCTTGGGCGGACGGCAGCCGTTGTGCGGCTGGGGGGTGACGTCAGAGATCGCGCCGACCTCCAGGCCGGCGGCCTGCAGCGACCGGATCGCGGTCTCGCGGCCCGAACCCGGGCCCTTCACGAACACGTCGACCTTCTTGACGCCGTGCTCCTGGGCCTTGCGGGCGGCGTTCTCGGCGGCCAGCTGTGCGGCGAACGGAGTCGACTTACGCGACCCCTTGAAGCCGACGTGACCCGACGATGCCCACGCCAGGACGTTGCCCTGCAGGTCGGTGATCGTCACGATCGTGTTGTTGAACGTGCTCTTGATGTGTGCGGCGCCGTGCGGGACGTTTTTCTTTTCCCGCCGCCGGGTCTTCTGACCCTTCTTCGCGGTCGCAGCCTGCCCCGCCTTTTTGGTTGGTGGCATGGTATTACCTGGCCTTCTTCTTGCCGGCGATGGTGCGCTTCGGGCCCTTGCGGGTACGCGCATTGGTCTTGGTGCGCTGACCGCGCACCGGCAGGCCGCGGCGGTGCCGAAGGCCCTGGTAGCAGCCGATCTCAATCTTGCGGCGGATGTCGGCCTGCACCTCACGGCGCAGGTCACCCTCGACCTTGAGGTTGGCTTCGATGTATTCGCGCAGATGGGTCACCTGATCGTCGGTGAGGTCCTTGGTGCGCAGATCTTTGTCGATCCCGGTAGCTGCCAGGATTTCGTTGGAGCGGGTCCGGCCAACGCCGAAGATGTACGTCAACGCGACCTCCATACGCTTGTCGCGCGGGAGGTCGACGCCCACTAGTCGAGCCATGGGTGGCATTCCTTCTTTATGCGGAGGTCTAAATCCCAGCCCGTTCCCTGGCCCTGAAAACAACTCAGGGCTACGGGGCCCGGCCTCCGTTCCGGACGTAGCTGAGCTAGCTCATCTGGAAAAGATGTCAGCCGCTCAGTGGTGCTGGGAGGTGTGTATTCAGTTGTGTGCCGGCAGGCTGGGGCTGGTCAGCCCTGGCGCTGCTTGTGGCGCGGATCAGAGCAGATCACCATGACCCGTCCATGCCGACGGATCACCCTGCACTTGTCGCAGATCGGCTTCACGCTCGGGTTCACCTTCACGGCTGTTCAGATCCTGTTCTGTCTTTTCGTCGGTTGCTTTGTTCGGGCTTTTACTTGTAGCGGTACACGATGCGGCCCCGGGACAGGTCGTAGGGAGACAACTCCACCACCACCCGGTCCTCGGGCAGAATGCGGATGTAGTGCTGCCGCATCTTGCCGCTGATGTGGGCAAGTACCTTGTGGCCGTTCTCCAGCTCAATGCGGAACATCGCATTGGGCAGGGGCTCGACCACGCGGCCCTCGACCTCGATGGCGCCGTCCTTCTTGGCCATACTTCTCTTCGAATCCTCGTCTTTGGTTTCGTAGCTACTACGTGTTTCGTTGCATATCCGCCCGGATCAGCGCAGCATGCGTCAGCCCTACAACGTGAGCCAGTGACAGGAAATTCCTAAGACAGGGCACGCGAGAAACCAGCGCGATGAGGCACCGTTGCTCCACGATACCCGCTGATTCGTGCTGGCCAAAATCGCTGACAGTGAATTCGCCGACCGTCACCGTCGGCCTCCCGCGGTAGCTCTGACAAGCGCATAATTGTCGCTGATGACTAGCCCCGCGAATGCCGACGCCGCATCACGCAAACCGGTGATGCTGACCGTGGACGACGACCCCGCGGTGTCCCGTGCCGTCGCCCGGGATCTGCGACGTCGTTACGGCGACGCCCACCGCATCGTGCGGGCCGAATCGGGACCGGACGCGCTGGAGACCCTCAAGCAATACAAACTGCGGGGCGAGACGGTCGCGATGCTGGTCGCCGACTATCGGATGCCCCAAATGACCGGTATCGAATTCCTCGAAGCGGCGATGGACCTGTACCCCGCCGCCAAGCGGGTGTTGCTGACCGCCTACGCCGACACCCACGCCGCCATCGACGCCATCAACGTCGTCGACCTGGACCACTACCTGCTCAAGCCGTGGGATCCGCCCGAGGAAAAGCTGTACCCCGTCATCGATGAGCTACTGGAGGTCTGGAAGCGGGCCCCCGAGCGGCCCATCCCGCACACCAAGGTGATCGGCCACCGCTTCTCGGCGCGATCCTTGGAGGTCCGCGACTTCCTGGCCCGCAACGGACTGCACTACAACTGGTTCGCGTCCGACGAGCCCATCGGCGAGCAACTGCTGCAAGCGGCCGGCGAGGACGGCAAACGGCTCCCGGTCGTCGTCACCGAACACGGCGATCCGCTCGTCGAGCCCAGCGACGCCCAACTGGCCGACACGTTGGGCCTGACAACGACACCGTCGCAAGACTTCTACGACCTGATTGTGGTGGGCGGCGGGCCCGCGGGCCTGGCCGCCGCCGTCTACGGCGCCTCCGAAGGTCTTCGCACGGTGCTGATCGAAACCACCGCAACGGGGGGCCAGGCCGGTCAGAGCTCGAAGATCGAGAACTACCTGGGCTTTCCCGACGGCGTGTCGGGCAGCCAACTGGCCGAGCGTGCGCGCCGACAGGCGGAGAAGTTCGGCGCAGAACTCATCACCGCCCGCACGGCGACTGCCCTGGAGATCAACGGACCAAAACGCACGATTCGCTTCGCCGACGGCGGCTTCGTCGACGCGCACGCGATCATCGTCGCCACCGGCGTCGCCTACAACGAACTGTCGGCAGACGGCTGCGACAACTTGAAAGGCCGCGGTGTGCACTACGGAGCCGCGGTGTCCATCGCCGCGGAGTGCGAGGGCGAAGAGATCTACGTGATCGGCGGGGCGAACTCGGCGGGCCAGGCTGCGATGTACCTGTCCCGCGAGGCGAAATCGGTGACGATCGTGGTGCGCGGGCCGTCGCTGGAGGCGTCGATGTCGCACTACCTGGTCCAGCAGATCGAGCAGCGGCCCAACATCACCGTCCGCACCTGCACCGAAGTGCATTGCGCCGTCGGCAGCGATCACCTCGAACGTCTGACCCTGATCGACAACAGCACCGGCCAGACCGAGGACGTCAGCTGCGCCCGGATGTTCATCTTCATCGGCGCCGCGCCGCGCACCGACTGGCTCAAGGATGTGCTCGCCCGCGACGACCACGGTTTCATCCTCACCGGACCGGACCTGCGCAACGTGTGCGGCTGGACGCTCGATCGTCCGCCACACCACCTGGAAACCAGCGTGCCGGGTGTGTTCGTGGCCGGCGACGTGCGCTCCGAATCCGCCAAACGCGTCGCCGCCGCAGTCGGTGAGGGCTCGATGGCCGTGATGCTGGTCCACCGTTACCTGGCGGAGTCGTAACGTCATGACCATCGAAAAGAGCTGCGACGCAGACGAATTGCGCACCCTGTTCCTGTTCGAGCATCTCAACGAAGCGCAGCTGGCGACATTGTGCGCGGACGGGGAGATCGAGCATTACGAGCCGGGACCACTCTGCGTCGAGGGCGAACCCGCGACGTGCTTCTACGTGCTGATCGAAGGCGAGCTGGCGATGTCCAAGCTCTCCGGCGGCTCGGACATCGAAACCAACCGGACATCGCATCGCGGCGTGTATTGCGGTGCTTGGCAAGCATTTACCGGCGAGAAGCAGCAGCTCTACACGACGTCGGTGAACGTGACGAAGCCGTCGCGGTTCTTCGTCATGGAAGCGCCGGCATTCGCCGCGTTCATGAAAGACCACTTCCCGATGGCGGTTCACCTGCTCGACGGCATCGCGGTCGGCACCGAGCGGACCCGTCGCCTGATCGACAATCGCGAGAAGCTACTGGCGCTGGGCCAACTGTCGGCCGGCCTGACCCACCAGCTGAACAACCCGGCGGCGGCCATCGCACGGGCCGCCCAGGAGTTGCGCGGCCGGATCTCCAACATGCGCTCCAAGCTGGCGATGCTGGCCGACGGCACCATCAGCCCCAAGAGCCTGAATGCCTTGGTGCGGCTGCAAGATGCGGTCGCCGAGCAGGTCGCCAAGTCGGCGTCTCAGCATCTGAGCGCGATCGAGACATCGGACCGCGAAGACGCTGTGGGTGATTGGCTCGACGACCACGGCATCGACGGCGGCTGGGAAATCGCGGCGACATTCGTCGAGGGTGGGGTCGACACCGATTGGCTGGAACGCATCGCCGCAACCGCCGACGAACTGGAGGAGGCCACGTCGCTGGGACAGGCGATCCGATGGATCAGCTACACCATCGAGAGCGAGCTGCTGATGAACCAGCTTGTGGAAGCGAGCCAACGAATCTCAGCACTGGTCGCAGACGCCAAGCAGTACTCACAAATGGATCGGGCGCCCTTCCAGGTGGCCGATGTACACGATCTGCTCAAGAGCACGCTGACGATGTTCGCCGACCGGTTGGGCAAGGACAACACCTGCCATATCAAGGTGGTCAAAGAGACCGATCATTCACTGCCCCAAATCCCTTGCTACCCAGGTGATCTCAACCAGGTGTGGACCAACATCATCGACAACGCGATCGCCGCGATGGGCGATAAAGGCGGCACGTTGACGATCCGTACCTGCCGCGAGGCCAACGAAATGCTGCGCGTCGAAATCTGCGACACCGGACCAGGTATCCCCGAGGACGTGCTCGAGCGCATCTTCGAACCGTTCTTCACCACCAAACCCGTCGGCGAAGGCACCGGACTGGGTCTGGATCTCGCGTGGAAGATCGTCGTCAACAAGCACCACGGCGACCTGCGGGTCGAATCAGTGCCCGGCGACACACGGTTCATCGTGCTGCTGCCGCTGGAGATACCGCCGATCGTCGACGTGGCTCTGCCGGAAGACGGCGACGCCGCGGAAATTACGCTCCCGTAAAAAACGCCCATCCGCTGTTGAATCGGTGTCGAATACCCAGTTGTGTGACCGGTGGTCAAATCGGGTACGCCGGACAAAGCGACGCGCGGGGACGCCCTAATTTGGGGTGGCGTGACGGGGGTAGTGCTATGACACCGACGGCTCTCACAGAGTCTTTCCGGTCGGCTACCCACACGCAGTTCTCAGAGTTCTCCGTGACCGCTAGGGGCAACTACACGGGGGTGCTGTTTACATGTCTAGTGACCAGGAAACATTTTCCGTAACCGGCGACATCTCAACAGATGTCACCGAGCGGGTCGCAATGGCCCGACACTTCACGTCGATCGGGCAGATGCCCTTCTTCCAGGAGATCAGTTCGGTCGATCCTCCACGGGTCGGTGTCCGGGGACATCAGTGCGTGTTGTTGGGATCGAACTCCTACATCGGTCTGTCGACCCACCCGGACGTGGTCGCGGCATCGATAAAGGCGACGCAAGAGTTCGGGACCGGCACGACGGGTAGCCGGCTGCTCAACGGCACCTACAGCTTGCACGTCGAGTTGGAGAAGAAGGTCGCGAACTGGCTCGGGCACGACGACGCGGTGGTCTTCACCACCGGCTACCAGACCAACGTCGGCACCATCCAGGGGCTGATCGGCCGGGACTGCCTCGCCGTGGTGGATTCCTACGCGCACGCGTCGATCCGCGACGGCGTACGGCTGAGCGGGGCCGTCGAGGAGAGATTCGACCACAACGACGTCTCGTCATTGGCCGCCGTGCTGCAACGCCATGCAGGAACGACATTTCGGCGCACCCTGGTCCTGGTCGATTCGCTGTATTCGATGGAGGGGTCGACCGCCCCGCTCGAACAGATCATCCACGTGTGCAAGAACGCCGGCGCGCTGCTGATGGTCGACGAAGCGCATGGCATGGGGGTGTTCGGGCGCACCGGTGCAGGGCTGTCCGAGCTCACCGGGGTCGCTCAGGACATCGACGTGCTGATGGGATCGCTGTCGAAGGCCATCGGCGGGCTGGGCGGCTTCGTCGCCGGCTCCCAGGACATCGTCGACGAGATCCGGTTCAGTGCCCGCTCGCTGTGGTTCAGCACCTCCGGCACCCCGGGGGCGATGGCTGCCGCGGCCGCAGCGATCGACGTGATCCGCAGCGAAGAGGGAGCACGACGTCGAAACCGGTTGGAGCACAACGCCCGTCTGATGCGCCAGTGCCTCAGGCCGCTCGACGTCGAGCTGAACCGCCCGGACGAACGCAGCCCCGACTGGTCTCCGATCATTCCCATCCGGCTCTTCGACGAGATGCGGACCGTGTTGAGCTGGAACAACCTCAGCGACGCCGGCGTGTTTGTCACCCCGGCGGTCTTCCCGGCCGTACCGGTGGGCAAGCCGGTGCTGCGGGTTTGCATGACCTCGGAGCTCAACGAAGACGAAATCCGTTGGTGCGCAAAGACTCTCTCGGCCGAACTGTCGTGGGCCCTGGCGGCTGCATGAGGGACGGGTTTCGTCTTGCCCTCACCGGCGCGACCGGTGACTTCGGCCGCGCCGTGCTCCGCTGGGCCTGCGAATGCGACAACATCGCCGAGGTCACCGCGCTGGGCCGTCGGCAAACCGGCCTGCGACACGACAAGGTGCGCGAGACATTCCTTGACTTGAGTGGGCCTTTCGACCTCGAGTCGGTGCGCGGTTACGACGCGTTGATCCATCTGGCTTACTGCGTCGAGGAGCCACACGACAAGCGTCGCGCCTATCAGGTCAACGTCGCGGCGACCCGGACCCTGCTCGAGCAAGCCCGCGAGGCCGGCATCGGGCAACTCGTCCTCACCTCGAGCGCGAACGCGCTCGGCGTGGCAGCGTGCGGCACCGGCGAAGCCCACACCGAGACCAGTTATCCCCGCGGCGACCACGACGCGGGCCACTACTACTTCCAGCACAAGGCGCTGCTGGAACACCTGGCCAACTGGTACTGGGTCAATGCCAACGACGGCAAAACGACGTTGGCCGTCGTGCGGCCCTGCTACGTCGTCGGCGAGCACTTCGACAACTCGGGCCTACGCACGATGCTGTCGAAATCGGTTGTCTACCCCAAACCTTCGCGATCGTTCTACCAATTCCTCTGGGACGCCGACTTGGTGGACGCCTACGCCACCATCCTCACGCATGGGCTCAGCGGTCTCTACAACGTCGCGCCGGCCGACCACACCAGCGTGCCGGAGATCTGCTCGATCACCGGGGCCAGACTGATCCCGGGGCCGCTGAGCCTGTTGAAGCCGGGCGCGGACCTGCTGTTCCGGCTGCGCCTCTCCCCCTTCTCCGGGCACTGGGTGACGCTCGGCGACCCGCTGCTGGACTCCGGGCTGCTGCAATCCACCACCCAGTGGCGACCGTCGATGAGTTCGGCTGCGGCACTGCGGAAGTACCTGACCACCCGACCCAATTAAGGACACACCAGATGAACCGCGAGGAACTCGAAGTTCGACTGTCGCACGTCGCCGCATTACGCCGACACCTACCCGAGCTGGCCGACCAGCTGGAGAAACTGGGCCTGCTGGCCGTCGAGGACCCGGACAGCGGCGTCATCGACCTGTGGAAGGAACACGACGGCCCGCGCCTGACCGCGCCGACAGAGCTCAGCGGACTCGGCGCGACGTGCGTGGAAACCGTTGAGCTGCAACGCGGTGTCGGCTACCTCAGCCCATCGCTGGCCGCTGCGACCACCATGCACTACCTGTCGGTGGCCGGTCTTGTCGACTTCGCCGAGTCCGCCGACGAGGCCACGCTGGGTCTGGTCAAGTCGCTGATCGAGAACAACACGGTGTTCGCGTCGGGCTTTTCCGAGGGCACGATCGAGGGCAGCGTCTTTCGCCCCACCATGAAGGCTGAGCCGGCCGACGGCGGCTACACGGTCACCGGAAGCAAGAAGCCGTGCAGCCTGGCGAACAGCATGGACTGCGTGATGGCCAGCGTGGTTCTGAGCGACACCGGCCAGCGGGCGATCACGCTGATCTGGAATGGCAGCCCGGGCCTGTCCGTCTCACCGCTATGGACCAGCCCGGCCCTGGGCGCTGCCCAGACCCACGCGGTGAACTTCGAAAACGTCTTCGTGCCAAGCGATTTATCGATGGTCAGCGACGTCGAGGATCCAGACGGACGCAACGAGAAGTCCGGTTACGTGCTGTTCGGGCTGATCATCACCGCGGGCTACATCGGTGCTGCGACGCGGCTCGCGCTCAAACTCGCGGACCGGCCCAACTTCACCGAATCCGACTTCGTCGAACTGTTCTCCCCGATCGAGGGGGTGTGGCGGGCCCTGCTGATGATCGCAGCCCGCTACGACGGCGGTGACCGCAGCGATGCCCTGTTCGCCGACCTGCTGTGGATCCGGCTCGGTTTGCGGGACCAACTGCAGACCAGCGCGGCCCGGTTGGTGTCGCGGATCGGTGGCGTCGCCTTCGCCACTGATCCCGAAGTCGCCTACCTGGTCGGATGTCTCAGCGCGTACTCGTTCCACCCGCCCAACCTGCGTGAGGCGGGGACCTTCCTGATCGACCACGAGTTGGCTGGTCAGATCGACCTGACCGGCAGCTAGCCTTCGCTGACTCCCACGGCCGCATGGAGTTTGACGAGTGGCTTCGGCGCCCACCAGTTCCATCGGCCGACCAGCTTCATGAACGCGGGCACCAGCACCATCCGCACCAACGTGGCGTCGACGATCACAGCGAGCGCCAGGCCCACGCCGATCATCCGCATGAAAGACACCTCACCGGTGCTGAGCGCCGCGAAGACGATCACCATCAACAGCGCGGCGGCCGTGATCACCCGGCCCGCGGTGGCAATGCCCATCGTCACCGCTTCGGCGTTGTCCTCATGGCCCTGCGGCGATGTGAGCCAGTGCTCCCGGATTCGCGAGAGCAGGAACACCTCGTAGTCCATCGACAATCCGAACGCGGTCGCGAACAGGAACACCAGCACATCGGCCACCAGGGTGCCCGTCGCCGTGGTGCCCAGCCCGCCGAGATGACCTTCCTGGAACACCCACACCAACGCGCCGAGGGTCGCCGACAGCGACAACGTGTTGAGCACCAAGGCTTCCAGAGGTAATACCAGGCTGCCGGTGAGCAGGAAGATCAGCACGAAAGTCGTTGTCGCAATCAGCAATAGCACCACCGGGAGGCGCCGGACGATCTCGTCGACCGAGTCCCGGTTCAGCTGGTCGGCACCGGTGAACAACGCCTCGACATGGTGCGGCACCGGGACCGCGCGAAGTTGGTCGATCGCCGTCCGGTAACGCGAATCCAGCGACGAACCGGGGACCGACACCGACAACCACACACTGCCGTCTTTGACGCCGGTCGCCGACATCGGCGGTCCGGCCACCTCACCCTGGACGTATGAACCGCTCGGCGCGGCAACGGCTTCCACGCCGGGCACGTTCGACAGCGCATTGGCATAGTCGGCGACGTCCGCAGCGGTCGAGACCGCGCGCGTCGGGAATCACGATCGAGGTGGCCATCGCCGGGTCGGCAGGAAATTGGTGGCGCACGATGTCGCCGACCTGTCGGGACTGCGCGGTCGTCGGGAGCACCCGATCGTCCGGCAGGCCGAAACGTGCACGGGCGAAAGGCGACCCGAGCAGAAGCAGTAGCGCCACCACCGCCAAGGCGCACGGCAGCGCGTGACGCATGACGAACGTGGCGACCCGGTACAGCGAGCCGTGTCGCACATCCGGGTCCGGCTTCGTCCGCCGGAACAGCGTCCGGATGTTCAGCGACTCGATCCGGTCGCCGAGCAGTTTGATCACCGCGGGGGCGACGACGACGGCGTACAAGCCCGGCCAGCGCCACGACACCGCACCCGGCGTACGCCATCGAGCGCAGGAAGTACATCGGGAACACTGCCAGCGCGCTGACCGCGAGAAACACCGTGCACGCGGAGAACAAGATCGTCCGCCCCGCCGTCGCCACCGCCCGCCGCAACGCAAGATCGCGGTCTCCGACGTCGGCGTATTCCTCGCGATACCGGCTGATCAGCAAAAGCGTGTAGTCGATCGCCAGAGCCAGGCCCATGGCGGTGGTCAGGTCGAGCGAGAAGATCGACACGTCGGCGAACAGCGTGATCACCCGCAGCATGCCGAGCGTCCCGACGATGGCCAGCCCGCCGACCACCAACGGCAGCAGCGCGGCGAACAGTCCGCCGAACACCCAGACGAGGACGATCAGCGACAGCGGCAGCGTGATGGCCTCCGCGGTCAGCAGATCCTTCTCGGACTGGTCGTTGATCTCCGAGGCGACGGTCGCCGTTCCCCCGGCCAGCACCTCCACCCCGTCGTGCTTGCCGGTGAACCGGTCCGCGATCGCCTTGGCGTGCTTGGGCGCGTCGTTCTCCGATCCGGTGATCCCGGTGATCACCAGTCCGGTTGTGCCGTCCTTGCTGATCAGACCGGCACTCTGCGGCGAGCCGTCCCATGGCGATTCGACGTCGTTGACGAATTCGGATCGGCGTAATTCCTTGACGAGGTTGCGCCCCGCCGCCGTCGCCGCCGGGTCCTGCACGCTGCCGGGGGCACGGACCACCAGCGTCAGATCCATGTCGCCCTGACCGAACTTTGTGGTGAGCACCTTCATGCCACGCGCGGACGGTGAGCTCGGATCTTGAAACCCTGCGGCGCCAAGGTGTTCGGTGACGGTGGCGCCGAATGCGGCCGCGACGACAGTGAGCAACAGAACGGCGGCGAGCACTCGCTTGGGCGCTGCAATGATCAGACGAGCCAGCAGCGAAAGCATCCAGGCGATGCTACCCAGCACGCTCCATCGACCAAACCTGGAATAGCAATGGCCGGGCGGTAGGTTGGAGCAACCATGACCGATTCTGCTGCAAGCAAGCCCAATCTCGGCCGGTTCGGATCGTTCGGACGCGGCGTCACGCCTGCCCAAGCCAAAGACATCGAAGCCCTGGGGTATGGGTCCGTGTGGGTCGGCGGTTCGCCGCCCGCCGAGCTCGCGTGGGTGGAGCCCATCCTCGAAGCGACGACGACGCTGCAGGTGGCCACCGGCATCGTCAACATCTGGTCGGATGCGGCCCAGCCGGTGGCCGAGTCGTTCCATCGCATCGACAAGGCCTATCCGGGCCGTTTCCTGCTCGGTATCGGTGTCGGACATCCCGAGGCGGTCGCCGAATACCGCAAGCCTTATGACGCGCTGGTGGAGTACCTCGATCAACTCGACCAATACGGCGTCCCCGCCAACCGCCGGGTGGTCGCGGCGCTGGGCCCACAGGTGCTGAAGCTGTCGGCGCGGCGCAGCGCGGGCGCCCACCCCTACCTGACCACCCCCGAGCACACCGCTGCGGCCCGTGAGCTGATGGGCCCGTCAGCGTTTCTGGCGCCAGAGCACAAGGTGGTCCTGACCACCGATGCGGAACAGGCGCGGGCCGTCGCCCGCAAGGGACTCCCGGTCTATTTCAACCTGGCCAACTATCGCAACAACTGGAAGCGGCTGGGGTTCTCTGAAGAAGAAATCACCTATCCGGGCAGCGATCGACTGCTCGATGCGCTGGTGGCGCACGGCACGCCGGAGGCGATCGCGGCGAGGCTGAACGAGCACTTGGACGCCGGTGCCGACCACGTGCCTGTGCAGGTTTTGACTAAAGATGAAAACCTGGTGTCTGCTTTGGCCGAACTCGCGGGTCCGCTTGGACTGACGCCAGCCTGACGAACCAGAGGGGATGTAGATGACCGAGGGCGTTTCGCTCAAACCCGACCTGGGTCGATACGGCGTCTGGCTTCCCAGTCGATCGGTCAGCGCAGGTGTCGCGCAGCAGATCGAGGCGTTGGGCTACGGCGCTGTCTGGGTCGGCGGCTCCCCCGACGCCGATCTCAGCTGGGTGGAACCGGCGCTGGCAGAGACATCCACGTTGCAGTTGGCAACCGGGATCATCAACATCTGGTCGTCGCCGGCCGCACAGGTGGCCGAATCGTTTCAGCGCATCGAAAAGGCTTACCCGGGAAGGTTTTTGCTGGGCGTCGGGGTGGGACATCCCGAGCACACCGACGAGTACAAGAAGCCCTACGATGCTCTGGTCGAGTATCTCGACGAGCTCGACAGCGCCTCGGTGCCGACCAGTCGGCGGGTGCTCGCGGCACTGGGCCCCAAGGTGCTGGCACTTTCCGCGGAGCGCAGCGCCGGCGCTCACCCGTACCTGACCACACCGGAACACACCGCGCATGCTCGCGAACTGATCGGCAACTCGGTGTTCCTGGCACCCGAGCACAAGGTCGTCCTGACCGAAAACGCCAACGAGGCCCGCGAAATCGGTCGGCGCACGGTCGAGTTCTACCTCGACCTGAGTAACTACGTGAACAACTGGCGCCGGCTCGGCTTCACCGATTCCGATGTGCATAAACCCGGTAGCGACAAGCTGATTGACGCCGTCGTCGCCCACGGCACAGCCGAGCAGATCGCGGCGCGCCTCAATGAGCATCTGGAGGCCGGTGCCGACCACGTGGCGATCCAGGTGCTGGGTGGACCCGACGGCAAGCTCTTGAGTGTGCTGCAGGAGCTGGCCGGACCGCTGGAATTGACGCCCCGGAGCTGACCGCCGGGCTAGGGTCTCCCCATGCGGCTGCTGGTTACTGGTGGTGCTGGATTCATCGGCGCCAATTTCGTGCATGCCACCGTGCGTGACCACCCGGACGACGCGGTGACGGTCCTGGACGCCATGACCTACGCGGGCAGCCGCGAATCGCTGGCTCCCGTCGAGGACGACATCAGGCTGGTGCAGGGCAACATCACCGATGCCGAGTTGGTGTCGCGGTTAGTGGCCGAGTCCGATGCGGTGGTGCATTTCGCGGCCGAGACCCATGTGGATAACTCGCTGGCCGATCCGGCGTCGTTCGTGCACGCCAACGTAATCGGGACGTTCATCATCCTGGAAGCGGTACGCCGGCACGGAGTACGGCTGCACCACGTGTCCACCGATGAGGTGTACGGCGATCTGGCGCTCGAGGATCCGCAACGCTTCACCGAGTCCACGCCCTATAACCCGTCGAGTCCCTATTCGTCGACCAAGGCCGCTTCCGACCTGCTAGTGCGGGGTTGGGTGCGTTCCTACGGTGTGCGTGCCACGATCTCGAACTGCTCCAACAACTACGGGCCGTATCAGCATGTGGAGAAGTTCATCCCGCGGCAGATCACCAATGTGCTCACCGGGCGGCGGCCGAAGTTGTATGGCACCGGAGCCAACGTCCGGGACTGGATCCACGTCGAGGACCACAACGACGCCGTGCGCCGTATCCTCGACGGCGGTCGGGCCGGGCAGACCTATCTGATCGGAGCCGACGGCGAGCGCGACAATCTCTCGGTGCTGCGGACTCTGCTTGAATTGATGGGACGGGATCCCGACGACTTCGATCATGTTGCCGACCGCGTCGGCCACGACCTCCGGTATGCGATCGATCCGTCTCAGCTGAGCAATGAATTGGGCTGGGCGCCAAAGCATACCGATTTCGCTGAAGGCCTGCGCACCACCATCGAGTGGTATCGCGACCACGAATCCTGGTGGCGGCCGATCAAAGACGCCGCCGAGGTTCGCTACGAACGACAGGGTCAGTGACATGGAAGTCCGTGAACTCGACATTACCGGCGCGTGGGAGATCATGCCGAAGGTGCATCCCGATTCGCGTGGACTGTTCTTCGAGTGGCTGACCGACCGGGGCTTCACCGGCTTCGCGGGCCATCGGCTGGATGTCCGGCAAGCCAACTGCTCGGTGTCGGCGGCCGGCGTGCTGCGTGGTCTGCATTTCGCTCAACTGCCGCCGAGCCAAGCCAAATACGTTACGTGCCTATCCGGCTCGGTGTTCGACGTCGTGGTGGACATCCGGGTGGGCTCGCCGACATTTGGCCGCTGGGACGCCGTTGTGCTCGATGACCGCAGCCACAAGTCGGTCTACATCTCTGAGGGACTCGCGCACGGTTTCGTTGCACTGCAGGATAATTCGACGGTGATGTATCTTTGCTCCACCGAGTACAGCCCGCAGCGTGAGCACACCATCGCCCCTACCGACCCGGCATTGGCGATCGACTGGCCGAGCGGGCACGACCTGGTGGTCTCCGACCGCGATGCCGCCGCACCGACCTTGGACGAGGTGCGCGCCGCAGGTCTGCTCCCGACTTGGGAAGAGGCGCAGGCGTTTATCGCCGGCCTGAAAGGCGATTGAAGCCCCGCCGTTTGGGGTATCTCCACCCGGGGTTTCAGACGGGTGACCCCCTTCAGCGTTGAGGAGATCATCATGCTTCATCAACTATTGCTGGCCAGCTATAGCCAGCCGGAAGCCGCAGGCATTATTTTGCGCGGCGTACACTTCATCTTTCTCACCATTGGTGGCGTGATCGCGGCGATCATCTCCGGGGTCATCGCAGCAACCAAGGGCCGCAACCCAATAGGTTGGGGCATTCTCGGGTTCTTCTTCAGCATCTTCACGCTGATCGTGGTGGCTGTGATCCCGTCCAAGAAGTAGCCGCGGGGCTCATTCGACCCTCTAGAAGGGCGGCGGCTCGTCATTGGCAACGATTGGCATTCGCTCGCCCGGCTGCCGAGCCGCCTGGTTGTGGCGCCGCTCGGCGGCAATGTAATTGGCCCGGTTCTGCGCGCGGGTGTGCCGACGTTTGGGCATCATCGCCGATTGGCTGGCGCATCGCGGACGGTCCGGGATCGGCTCGAGTGCCGCGGTGGGTGTGCACAGGCTCGGGAACAGCAGTGCGCTGCCGGGCGTAGTGACATAGGTCTGCCCGGACCGGGAAGTCCAGATGATCGTGCCGTCCGGTAATTGTTGGTCGTGCCAGCCCCAGAAGGTTTTTATCAAATGATGAAGGCGGCACAGGCTTTTCAGGTTCGAGGCGTGCGTCGGCCCGCCGTCGCGGTGCGGGACGGTGTGGTCGAGATCGCAGCCGACGGCGGGCTGGTCGCAGCCCGGGAACCGGCAGGTCAGGTCGCGGCAGCGGACGAAATCGGCCAAAGCCCGCGATGGCGTGTAACCGCGCTCCGGCGGTGCATCCGCTGGATGAATCAACGGTCGTAACTTGGCCGATTTCGCAAGGTCGGCGATCAATTCGGCGGGCAGAAGCGCGTCGGAACCGATCATCGAGCCCGGCGTGGATGCGCTGCCGTCGAGGGTGGCCTCGTCGGCGATCACATGGATCACCACCGGGCTCGGCACCGGCCTGGTTGCGGCCGGGCATTGGGTTTGCCCGCAGCGACAACTGAGCCGGTCGGCGCCCATGGCCAGCGCGCCCATCGCGTCGGCGCGGCGCTGATTGCGAGTACGTGGATCATCGGCACACACGGTGGCCGCGAGGGCGTCGAGTCGGGCGTCGACGGCGTGGGCATCGGTGGTGAGCAGCCGCCCGAAGATCTCGGTGAGACCGTCGGCGTCGCCCCAGATGGACAATTCTCGATCGCCGCGGCGCTCGCGACGACGCCGCACCGCGTCACGATCGGCGCGAGCGACGACCTGGTCGACGTATCCACCGATGCGACCCTGCGTGGCCCCACGCCAGCGGGCGACTTTCACGCCCAACGACGCATCCACGGCGGCCAGCACGTCGGGGTCGGCGATCAAATCGGTGCGGTAGACGATCGTCTGGAACGTCCGGTAATCGATGTCGCCGGCCACCAACACCGCGCCCACCCGGGGCAGCCGTAACCGCATCGCCCGGGAGTATTCGAGATAGCTGGTCGCCAGCCCATGGGTAATCGTCAAAGCTGCCGCGATCTCGGCGGTGATCGCCTCCTGGGTGTCGGTACACCACGTCTCCCGCTCGCCAAAATGCCGCAACCACAGCACATCGAGCTCACCGATCACGGCCAGCCGCTCACCCGCCGCGCGATTCTCCGCTCGGGCGGCCGCGCACAGCCGCTCCAACACGGAGGGCACTGATTCGAACATGCATTCGATTATGCCTTACGGCTCCGACATTGGCAGATGTTATCTCTCAGGACATCGGTGACGGTTCTGTGTCAGGACATCGGTGACAGTTCCGGTGGTCTTGGTGGTGACACTTTTGCCCCAAGGTTCGGGCGGTGGCTGTCAATGAACCCATCGATCCTCGTGTCCGCCTCGCCATCTCGCAGTGGCCCGATGACGCCCCCCGCGGGGCGGTCTCGACGTTCCGCGCCGAGCACGGCATCTCGCGAAAGTCGTTCTACGAATTGCGCAAACGCGCGAAGACCGACGGGCCGGCCGCTGTACTGGAGCCCAGGACCCGCCGACCGAAGTCGAGCCCATCGACGTTCAGCGATGAGGTCAAGCAGCAGGCCGTAGCAGTACGTGCCGCTCTGGAGGCTTCCGGGCTAGACCACGGACCGATCAGTGTTCACGACAAGATGCGGGCGATGGGCCTGGCCTCGGTGCCCTCGACGGCGTCGTTGGCAAGGATCTTCCGTGAGGCCGGAGTCGCTCGACGGGAACCGAGGAAAAAGCCGCGATCGGCGTGGCGGCGGTTCGTCTACCCTGCGCCGAATGCGTGCTGGCAGCTCGACGGTACCGAGTACGTCTTAACCGGTGGACGCACGTGCGTGATCTTGCAGCTCATTGACGACCACTCCCGCTACGCCGTTGCCCCGCACGTGGCGTGGGGTGAGACCGTCGAGGCCGCGATCGCCGTCTTCGACAAGGCGGTGGCCGCCCATGGGGTGCCCCAACGGCTGCTCAGCGATAACGGGATCGCGCTCAACCCTTCACGGCGTGGATTCCTGGGCCAGCTCGTCGAACACGTCGCACGACTGGGGGTGGAGGCCATCACCGGCAAGCCCTACAAGCCGACCACCCAGGGCAAAAACGAACGCTTCCACCAGACCTTGTTCCGCTACCTCGACAAGCAGCCACTGGCGAGCACGCTGGCCGATCTGCAATCCCAGGTCGACGCATTCGACCAGATCTACAACACCGAACGACCCCATCAAGGGCTCCCAGGGCGGGTCACACCGCTGACCGCGTGGGAAGCGACACCGAAGGCCGAGGCGCCACGCCCCAAAACCGTTGTGCCACTGTTCGACCGGCCCGCACCACGCCCGCGGCCGGCACCACCAGTGCCGTTGGACCTGCCCGCCGGCACTCGCGTCAGAAGGGTGAGCACTGCGGGCACCATCGGGCTGAACCAGGTCCGCTACATGGTCGACGTGCAACGCGCCTTCGAACACGTCCTGGTCTTTAGCGACGGCGACAAGATCATCGTGACCGACACCCACGGCGAGGTCCTTGCCGAGCACACTCGGCCCGCACCCGGAGTGAGATATATCGGCAACGGCCGCCCCCGCGGCTCACGCCCAAAACCCGCGCAACCGTAACCGAAGTCCTGATACACCAACCGTCACCGATGTCCTGATACAGATTTGTCACCGATGACCTGAGAGATAACATCCGACATTGGCAGATCGACCTATTCCGCTGTGGGTTCGTGGCGAAGAGGCTGTGCCGATGGATGCGGAATCTGACATTGGCAGCAGCCGTATGCCAAGCCCGGCGACGACCATCTGGAACGGCCTTGTCATGGCGTTTTTCGTGGTCGCCATCGGGTTCGCCGCCGTGACTTACGGCGCACTGACCCCCTACGGATATTGGGTCGGCACGCCGGCAAGGGCGTCAGTCGACCACTGCGAAGGCCACGGCCACCAGGAAAGCTACGACCTGTCCTGCACCGGACCCTGGAGCGTGCGCGGGCAATCGCAAACGGGCCCGATCAAGCCACCGTTCCGGGGCGACGAGCAGAACAAGGTCCGTGCCGGGAAATCGGTGCTGGACGTGCACGTGCATAACGGCACTGCTTACACGGCCCACTCCGTCGGCAAGGAGTTCTACCTTGGGCTTGCTCTCGGCGTGGGCCTTCTCGGGTGGGGCTCGTTTCGGCTGCGGAAGGCATGGCGGGTCCGCGACCAGGACTGGTCCGCCACCACTCGGGTCGAGGTTCGCGGAGTCGGGGGTGATCCAAAGGTTCAGCGAGAAGTCGGCGTCGTCACCGTGAATATCAGTTCCAGGCAGTTTGCGCGCCACTGCGCTAGCTGGAACTCGGCACATGCCTGTTGCGGCGAAACAAGAAGGTCAGACTGCGTCGCCGGTTCTCGAATCCTGGCGCGAAGGTGAACTCGTCGGTGCGGTGAAACAGATGGCCTTCGAACAAGACGGCACGGTTCGCGCGATGCGGGATGACCTGTGACTCAGCATTGTGCTCGTCGAGGTACTTCTGGACGCGGTCCCCGCCCGAGTTGTAGTCGTCGAAGCTCCACTCACTCGGGGCCTTCTTGTCCCACACGACAAGGCCGCCCGAGTCTGGGTCGAGGTTGGCGGAATCCGGAGTGATCCATAGGTTTAACGAGAAATCGGCGTCGTCACCGTGGATGTCGGTTCCCGGCAGGTTGGCGTTGTAGACGAAGCCCCACCACTGCGCGAATTGAACGCCCTCGAACGCGTCACCAAGCGCGGCCACGAACTCTTCGGCGATGGCGAACAGCGACGTGCTGGCGAATCCGTCTTGAGGAAACGCGCCGACGTAGCCGAATTTGTACGGGTGCCGCCAGACCGTTGACTCTAGGCAGAACTTTCGAAGCTGCTCCAGCGCACCCGGGGTGAGGAAATCATCGATGACCTGTACCTTCTGGCCATTCACCACGCCCTGCTGGATCGACTCGTAATCGACAGCGGTGTTGACGTAACGAGGCAGCCTCTCCTCGGTGACTCGCACGTACGGCGGGTCCGCGAGGAACTGACTGCTTCGTCCCGGAATCGTCAGCCACGGCGCCTCGCCGTTGGCCTCGTTGATCAGGTCGCTGAGGCCCCGAGACATGCCTTGGAGTCCTTCGGGCAAAACGCCGCCGGAGGCAAGCTTCTCGCGTGTCGCGACGGTCAAGATGTGCTCGAGTTGTTCGATGTTGTGCAACGCATAGTGCGCCGGAATCGAAAACTGATCGGGCGGTTGCGGGCTTTGTTCGCGGCAGAGTGCGGCAAGGCCGATGTAGTCGGTCAAGGCCGAATCGTAATGCCCCAACGCCAAATTCACCTTTGCCAGCATGTCTCTCGCTGGTGCCGACGACGGGTCTTGGTCAACCGCGGCAGAGGCGTGGCGAAATGCGGCGCCATATTCTCCGAGTTCGCAATAGATCGCGGCCAGCAAGTACCGGGCTTCAACGGTGGCGTCTTGCTCGACGACGTGCTCGAGGATCGCCGATGCCGACTCGAGACTGCCGGCCTGAATCAGGCGCTCGGCTTCCTTGATGGCGGTCAATGCCTGCGAAACGGCCTCCGGCACTTGTCGTCCTAACTGTCTTTCTCGGATGGCTTTCGGCAGCCGCCGGGCCGATCCGCTTCACAAAATAGCTGTCGGCCGGACACCAGTAGGGTGCCCGGCCGACAGCTGGAGAGTCGTTGGCGTCAGCCCGCGCTTGCGGCGTTGGCGGCTTCGGCAGCCGCATAGGACCCGGCGCTGGTACCGAGCGTGTTCACGAATTGCTCGTGGATGGCTGCGGCCTGGGCGGCGACGGCCTGGTACAGCTGCGCGTGCGCGGCGAACTGCGCAGCGGTCAAGGCCGACACTTCGTCGGCAGCGGCGGGCACTACCCCGGTGGTCGGCGCGGCAGCGGCAGCGTTCTGGGCGCTGAACGACGAACCGATGCCGCCGAGGGCCGTTGCCGCCGAGCTCAATGCCTCGGGTTGGGTGGTCACGAATGACATATGGATGTCTCCTCAGGTGCGAACTGCGCGGAAACGCGAACTGGGTAACCGTGGCTTGTGACGAAACTGTAGGACCAACTATGCCGGACGAGGCCGCGACGGGTCCAGAACCGGTCCGCGGTGTCGGGCGCCACAGGCCAGTCGCCAACCGTCTGATACCCGCACCGGCGTGCTCAAATGCCGGCACACGGCCATCACCGCGTTCGCCCTCATCCGCGGCCGCGACTAAGAATCTTCCCGCGCATAAAACGCTTGAGATCAGCACCTGGTCACGTCCGGCATTTTGGATACCCAGATTTTTAATCTTGGCCACTGACCGTTCACTTGGGCCGTCCGCCTCGGGGACTACCGGCGGAGTCGCGATTCCTGCAGCTCAACGATGATTTTCAGGCCATAGTTGTCGCGTCCCCAACCTGCGCTGGGGGCCGTCGAAGCCAGGTGCGGCGAGCGGTCGGCGGCGTTGGCAAGAGCCGGGTTTTCGCGAATCTGGCTAGCCTTTCAATAGCGAAAAGATCCAGGCAGCTGACAGCCACTATGCACTGAATTGGCAGCTGTCGGCGGGCGCTTCGTAAAGCCAACTACCGCTCGGTGCTGGGGAAGCGCCGAGCCCTGACGACCCACAGACCCGGAGCGAGGGACACGGATGGTTTTCGATTTTGGAGCGCTACCACCGGAGATCAACTCCGGCCGGATCTACGCCGGGCCGGGTTCGGCGCCGTTGCTGGCAGCGTCGACAGCCTGGAACGCGCTGGCGAGTGAGCTACAGACCACGGCGGCGTCGTACGGATCGACGATCTCCGAGTTGACTTCCAGCTGGCAAGGACCCTCGTCTCAGTCCGCGGCTGCCGCGGCGGCGCCCTACACGGCGTGGTTGAGCAGTACCGCCGCGCAGGCCGAGCAGACGGCAGCCCAGGCCCAGGCGGCCGCGGCCGCCTACGAGGCCGCCTTCGCCGCCAGCATTCCGCCGCCGGTGATCGAGGCCAACCGGGCGCTGCTGGCCGCATTAGTCGCGACGAATTTCCTGGGCATCAACACCCCGGCGATCGCTGCCACCGAAGCCGCCTACGCCGATTTCTGGGCACAGGACGCGAGTGCGATGTACGCCTACACCGGGGCTGCCACCACCGCGAGCCAGCTGACACCGTTCACCCAAGCGCCGGCGACCACCAATGACAGCGGCCAGGCGACTCAGGCAGCTTCGACGGCCCAGTCGGCCGCCGCCTCGTCCGCCGATTCGACCACCGACGCCATCTCGGCATTCCTGACCCAGCTGAATGGCGAATTTACTCAATTCGGCACCGAGCTCACGACTTTGACCAACCAGCTGTATAGCTACTTCCCGGCGACGACGACCACCTTGACGGGATTGGGCCTGCCGACGTCGGTCACCAACTTCATTACTCTGTTCAACCAAGCTCTCACTACAGGCGCCAACACGATCAGCACCTACGCCGCGGGGCCGTGGTCGGTGATCGGGTTAGGAAGCTTGGTGAGGAGTTGGTACCAGGTCGCGATCTCCATCCCGAACCTCGGTGTCGGAATCCAGGGCATCGGGCCGCTGGTCCACCCAACCCCCATCACCGGGGCGCTGTCACCGCTGCTGCACAGCGGCCTGTTGAGCGGCTCGTATGGCGGCGGCGGAAATGCGGGAACACTTGCGTCGCTGGGTCGGGCCAGCACCATCGGGTCTCTCTCGGTACCGCAGAACTGGGCGTCCTCCGTTCCGGCGGTCCGGACGGTCGCGGCCGAGATGGAAGCGGCGGCGGTAAACGCTGCTCCGGAAATGGGGCTCGCACAGCCCGGAATATTCGGCCAGACCGCGCTGTCGAGCCTGGCCGGTCGCGCGATCGGCGGAAGCGCCACCCGCGCGGCCGTCGGGCAGGGCTTCCGCGTGCCGGGCGCCGTCGCTGTCGATGAGATCGCCACTACCGCCACCATCATCGTGATCCCGCCGAGCGCGGAATAAGGAGAGGCAGCAATGGTTTTCGATTTCGCAGCGCAACCGCCGGAGCTCATCTCCGCCAAGATTTACTCGGGTCCGGGCGCGGAGTCATTGCAGGCCGCCGCGGCGGCCTGGGACGGTCTGTCCACCGACTTGCAATCCACCGCCGCCAACTTTCAGTCGGTGATCTCCGGTCTGATCAGTGGCGACTGGACAGGACCGTCGTCGGAGGCCGCAGCGGCGGCCGCAGCGCCCTACGTGTCGTGGCTGTCGACCACGGCAGGCCAGGCCGAGCAAACCGCCGGCCAGGCCCGCGCCGCAGCCAGTGCCTACGAGACCGCGCTGGCGGGCACCGTATCCCCGGCCGAGATCGCCGCGAACCGGACTCAGTTGCTATCGCTGTTGCAGGCCAACATCTTTGGGCAGTACAACGCGGCGATCGCGGCTCTCGAGGCCGAGTATGCCCAGTTCTGGGCCCAGGACGTCGCCGCCATCACCGGCTACGCCGGCTCCTCGCAAGCGGCCACGACTGGCCTGGGCTCGTTCACCGAGGCGCCGCAGACTACGAACGACAGCGGTCAGGCAACTCAGGCGGCGGCGACCACGGCCGCCAGCGCGGCGGCAGCGCCCACTGATCTGGAATCGGTCCTCGAGCAGTTCGAGGCCACCGCCACCAATTTCCTGAACCAAGTCACCGCGGTGAACACCGACTACACCAAGTTCTTCACGACCGCGCTGGGCACCATCCCCGGTGGATCACAGCTCGCCACAACGTGGACGAACGCCTACTCGTTCATCTCGGGTGCCGGTAGCCAGGCCACGTGGACCAACGTGATCAACAGCTCGAGCAGCATGGGCATCTCGCAGTGGAAGAACTTCTTCGTCTACCAGCCCTGGAATCACGGGGTCGGATTGGGCTCGCTGAACGGTGGACTGTCCTCGCCCGGCGGACATCTTGGCGGCTTGGGCGCGCGGGCTGCAACAGCAGCTCTGGGCAGCGCACAGACGGTGGGCAAGCTGTCGGTGCCGCCCAGCTGGGCCGGCGCCACTCCGGCGATCCGGCTTGCCGCCAGCTCGTTGCCGGACGGTGCCTTTGCCGCGACGGCTGCTCCGACGATGGATATTCCGCTGAGTGCGCTCAACCAGGCCAGCCTGGGCAGCCTGGCGGGTGGCGCGTTGGGCAGCCCCGCCTCCCGCGTCGTCACGTCAACGGGCGTGCGAGCCAAGGTGACCGCGCCCGCGCGCACGAAGGGACCGATCCCGCTCGACAAGGTCATCGCGAAGCTGCAGGAGTCGCCGGACGAAGTGCAGCACTGGAACGTCGACGAGGCCGGTCTCGACGAACTGGTCGCGAAGCTGTCGACCAAGCCGGGCATCCACGCCGTGCATCTGACCGACGGAAAGGCCACCGCTGCGGTCGCCAAGGCCGCAGCCGAAACCGGATAAGGAGGATCGATGAAATCGCTACTAGCACTTCTGGGCATCTCGATAGGGCTTGTCCTCGCAGTGCCCGCACAGGCCGAGCCCGGTATCGATGAGTCACCCACCAGTGAAAACAATGAGATCTTCCTGGCCGACCTACATAAAGTGGGCATCGGCTTCGGCGACCCGACCCAGGCCATCAGCGCCGGCCAAGCCGTATGCGCGCATATCAACAACGGCATGTCCGGGCTTCATCTGATCAAGCACCTACAGGAGAACAACCCCGCGCTCACCGAGAACGGCGCCGCTCAGTTCGCGACGATATCGGCGAAGGCATATTGCCCGAGGCAGCTCGACGAGTCTGAGGAGCCCGGTCAGAAGAAGGGCGGCAAAGGCTAGTAGGTCTCAGGCCTTAATCGCCTCGACGAAGTAGCCGCGCGGCGCGTTGGGTACATCAGCCGGTATCGGCGGGTGTACCCAACGTTTCCATTTGTGGCCGGGTTCGGCCATATCGGTGACGGTCGCAGTCCAACCGCGCCGCTCGACCAGAGCCGCCGGCGTGTCGCTCCTGAAAACCCATGGCCTGGTAGCCGCTTGCCAGCATTCACGGCAGTTACTAGGATGTCCTAGTAAACCCATCTGCTTCTTTCTAGTGTCCGAGGGACCCATGACTCAGAAGATTCCGCATTTCATCGACGGACGCCGCAGCAACCTCGCATCGACCCGGACCGCGGACGTGCTCAACCCGAGCACCGGCCAGGTGCAGGCGCAGGTCCTGCTGGCGTCGGCTGCCGACGTCGACACCGCGGTGACTTCGGCGAAGAAGGCGCAGAAGGAGTGGGCGGCGTTCAACCCGCAGCGCCGGGCGCGCGTGATGATGAAATTCGTCGAGCTGGTCAACGCCAACGTGGAAGAGTTAGCCGAACTGCTCAGCCTGGAACACGGCAAGACGGTTCCGGACTCCAAGGGCGACATTCAGCGCGGCGTCGAGGTCATCGAGTTCGCCATCGGCATCCCGCATTTGCTCAAGGGTGAGTTCACCGAGGGTGCCGGCACGGGCATCGACGTCTACTCGCTCCGCCAGCCGCTCGGCGTGGTCGCCGGTATCACGCCGTTCAACTTCCCCGCGATGATCCCGCTGTGGAAAGCCGGGCCCGCGCTGGCGTGCGGAAATGCCTTCATTCTCAAGCCTTCTGAGCGCGACCCATCGGTGCCGCTGCGCCTGGCCGAGCTGTTCCTCGAGGCCGGTCTGCCGGCCGGCGTGTTCCAGGTGGTCCAGGGCGACAAGGAAGCCGTCGACGCCATCTTGCACCACCCCGACATCCAGGCTGTCGGCTTCGTCGGCAGCTCCGACATCGCGCAGTACATCTACGAGACGTCGGCCGCCAACGGCAAACGGTCACAATGCTTCGGCGGCGCGAAGAACCACATGGTCATCCTTCCGGACGCCGACCTGGACCAGGCGGTCGACGCGCTGATCGGCGCCGGCTACGGCAGTGCCGGGGAGCGATGCATGGCGATCAGCGTCGCGGTGCCCGTCGGTGAAGAGACGGCAAACCGGTTGCGCAACAGGCTCGTTGAGCGCATCAACCAGCTACGCGTCGGACACAGTCTCGACCCGAAGGCCGACTACGGCCCGTTGGTCACCGAGGCCGCGCTCAAGCGGGTGCGCGACTACATCGGCCAGGGCGTCGAGGCGGGTGCCGACCTGGTGGTCGACGGCCGCGAGCGCACCACCGACGAGTTGACCTTCGATGACAACAGCCTGGAGAAGGGCTTCTTCATCGGCCCCACGCTGTTCGACAACGTCACGACCGACATGTCGATCTACACCGACGAGATCTTCGGCCCGGTCCTGTGCATCGTCCGGGCTCACGATTACGAAGAAGCGCTGCGGCTGCCTACCGAACACGAATACGGCAACGGGGTGGCGATTTTCACCCGCGACGGCGATGCTGCCCGCGACTTCGTATCCCGCGTGCAGGTGGGCATGGTCGGCGTCAACGTGCCGATCCCGGTGCCGGTGGCGTACCACACCTTTGGCGGCTGGAAGCGGTCCGGCTTCGGTGATCTCAACCAGCACGGCCCCGCGTCGATCCAGTTCTACACAAAGGTCAAGACCGTCACGCAACGTTGGCCGTCGGGCATCAAAGACGGAGCCGAATTCAGCATCCCGACGATGAGCTAGCCCGGCGATGCAATTCTTCGGTCTGGACGACGACGAACGGGTCATCACCGAGACGGCCGCCGCGTTCGCCGCCAAGAAGCTCGCCCCGTACGCGCTGGAATGGGATGCCGCACAGCACTTTCCGGTCGACGAGCTGCGTGAGGCGGCCGGCCTGGGGATGGCGGCGATCTACTGTCGCGACGACGCGGGCGGCAGCGGGCTGCGCCGGCTGGACGGGGTGCGGATCTTCGAGCAGCTCGCGATGGCCTGCCCGACGATCGCCGCGTTCATGTCGATCCACAACATGTGCGCCTGGATGATCGACGCGTTCGGCACCGACGAACAGCGCAAGGAGTGGCTGCCGCGGCTGGCATCGATGGAAGCAATCGCCAGCTACTGCCTGACCGAACCCGGCGCCGGCTCGGACGCCGCCGCGTTGAGCGCCAAGGCGGTCAAGCAGGGCGGCGACTATGTGCTCGACGGCGTCAAGCAGTTCATCTCGGGCGCCGGCACCTCGGACGTGTACGTGGTGATGGCCAGAACCGGTGGCACCGAAACGCCCGGCCCCCGCGGCATATCGGCGTTCATCGTCGAAAAGGGAACCCCAGGGCTGAGTTTCGGTGCACACGAGGAGAAGATGGGCTGGAACGCGCAGCCGACCGCGCAGGTGGTGCTCGACGGAGTGCGAGTGCCGGCCGACGCGATGCTCGGCGGCGTTGACGGCGAGGGCGGCGGCTTCGGTATCGCGATGAACGGCCTCAACGGCGGCCGGATCAACATCGCGGCCTGCTCGTTGGGCGGCGCGCAGGCCGCCTACGACAAGGCTGCGACCTATCTCGCACATCGCGAAGCGTTCGGGGCTCCCCTGCTCGACGAGCCCACCATTCGCTTCACCCTGGCCGACATGGCCACCACGTTGGAGACGTCGCGGTTGATGCTGTGGCGGGCAGCCGCCGCGCTGGACAGCGATGACGACGACAAAGTGGAACTGTGCGCGATGGCCAAACGCTATGTCACCGACTCGTGTTTCGACGTCGCGGACCAGGCCCTGCAACTGCACGGCGGCTACGGCTACCTTCGCGAGTACGGTCTGGAGAAGATCGTGCGCGATCTGAGGGTGCACCGCATCCTCGAGGGAACCAACGAAATCATGCGGGTGGTCATCGGTCGAGCCGAAGCCGCCCGGGTCCGCGCCAGCGCCTAGGAGGGCCAGAGCAGATGTCTACCGTGGCGTTTTTGGGGCTTGGCCATATGGGCGGTCCGATGTCGACGAATCTGGTCGCCGCCGGCCACACCGTGCGGGGTTTCGACCCGGTGCCCGCGGCAGTCGAAGCCGCGATCGGCAACGGTGTCGCGGTGTTCGATAGCGGACCCGAAGCCGTGACCGGAGCTGACGTCGTCATCACGATGCTGCCGCACGGCGATGCGGTGAAGCGTTCCTATGCCGAGCTCCTGCCCGCCGCCAACGGCAGCACGTTATTCATCGACAGCTCAACCATTTCCGTCGATGACGCCCGCGAGGTACACGCGTTGGCGGCCTCGCAGCGGCGTGGCCCAGCTCGATGCACCGGTCTCCGGTGGGGTCAAAGGTGCGGTCGCGGGAACCCTGGCCTTCATGGTCGGCGGCGAGGACGCTGCCCTGGACCGCGCCCGGCCGGTGCTGGAACCGATGGCGGGCAAGATCATTCACTGCGGCGACGCCGGCGCCGGGCAAGCCGCCAAGGTCTGCAACAACATGGTGCTGGCCGTACATCAGATCGCCATCGGCGAAGCGTTCGTGCTGGCCGAAAAGCTCGGGCTGTCAGCGCAAGCGCTGTTCGACGTGATCACCGGCGCAACCGGAAACTGTTGGGCCGTGCACACCAACTGCCCGGTGCCCGGCCCGGTCCCGACATCGCCGGCCAACAACGACTTCAAGCCCGGCTTCGCCACCGCGCTGATGAACAAGGACCTCGGCCTGGCGATGGATGCGGTCACCTCGACCGGCTCGGCCGCGCCGCTGGGCAGCCACGCCGCCGACATCTACGCCAAGTTCGCAACCACCAACGCCGACAAGGACTTCAGCGCCATCATCGAGACCCTGCGCCAGAGCTAGGCGGCCTGGGCTGAATCCACCAGCGTCGGTGCGCCTGCTGGCAACTGGCCGCCGACAACTCGTCGACGACCACCGTGGGCAGTCCCTGCGGCGGCCGATGAACGCAAGCCGGCTCCCGGTCCCGTGACGGCCAACGCCCCGCGCGCTGTTATTCCCATCTCCCACAACGCCAGCCGGTACAACTCGCCACCGCGCGCCAGCTCCGCGTCGGGCTCGGGTAGGTCGTCGATGGTCACGATGGTCTCGACCAGCCCGTCGCCGAGAAGTTGCCGCACCATCGCCTCCACCTGCGTCCGCGGCCCGCCGCTCACCACGCTCACCCAGATACCGGCGACGAACAGACTCAACACCGAATCGATCAGTTCAGTCCTGGCCGCCATATCGCAGTCGCGTTCGATGTGAGCCAGCACAGAATCGGCATCGAAAATCACCGCCCGCAGTACATCGGCTTCGGAGGGTAATTCCCGGTCCCACCAGAATGTCCGGGCAGAACGAGTCGGCAGTTTGGCTCGCACGCCACACAGGGTGCCCTGATTCGGCGCGGCCTAGCCTCCCCCATTAGGGGGATTCCGGTGATCAACTTGCCTAAGGTGTTGCCATGCCGGTACGTCTTGTCCTCGTCGACGACCACGAAATGGTCATCGAGGGGCTGAAGGCGATGCTGGCATCGTTCAAGGACCGCGTTCAGGTGGTCGGCCAGGCGGTCGGGGCCGATCGTGCGGTCGACGTCGTCGACGGCCTGCAGCCCGACGTCGTGCTGTGCGATGTGCGCATGCAGGGCTCGAGCGGCCTCGACGTGTGCAAGATGCTGCGCGAACACAATCCCGACCGCAAAGTCGTGATGTTGTCGGTCTACGACGACGAGCAGTACCTGTTTCAGGCGCTGCGGGTGGGCGCCAGCGGCTATCTGCTGAAAAGCATCAACAGCGACGAGCTGGTGCGTCAGCTGGAGCTCGCACACCAGGGCGACACCGTGATCGACCCGGGCATGGCGGCGCGCGCGGCCGACACCGCGGCACGCATGCAGCGTGACGAATTCTGGCCGGGCGCCCGGCAGGGGCTGACCCAACGCGAGAGCGAAATCCTGTCCTGCATGGTCAACGGCTTGTCCAACCGCGGGATTGCGAACAAGTTGGTCATCGGCGAGGAGACGGTGAAGAGCCACCTGCGCTCGATTTACCGCAAGCTCGGCGTCAACGACCGCACCGGCGCGGTGGCCACCGCTCTGCGCGAAGGCATCTACCAATGACCGCAGTCCAGTGACCGCGGCGCCCGAGAGCGGAGCCCGCGGCTCGAACGCGGTCCACAATCTCGTCGACACCGACCGGGAATTGGCGCTGCTGCGCGAGCTCATTCAGGCCGCCTCCAGCGGGCCCGGGGTCGAGCCCTTGGCCGCCGCCGCCGCGCGGATGATCACCGCGGCCACCGGGGCCGACGTGTGTTTCGTGCACGTGCTCGACGACAGTAACCGGTCGCTGACCCTCGCCGGAGCGACGCCGCCGTTCGACGCCGCGGTGGGAAAGATCCGGCTGCCGTTGGGATCCGGCATCTCCGGCTGGGTGGCCCGGCATCGCGAGCCGGTGGTCATCACCGACGACAAAGAAGCCGACCCCCGTTACCTGCCGATCGAGTCGCTGCGTGGACGCGACTTCACCTCGATGGTGTCGATGCCGATGGAAACCGATCCCGGTGGTCTGGTCGGCGTGCTCAACGTGCACACGGTCGCGCGCCGCGAATTCACCGACGGCGACGTCGAACTCCTGCGTGTCATCGGCCGCCTCATCGCCGGGGCCATGCACCAGGCGCGGTTGCACCGGCAGTTGGTGGCCAGGGAGCGAGCACATGAGCTGTTCGTCGAGCAGGTGATCGAGGCCCAGGAGATCGAACGTCGCCGGGTTGCCGGCGATATTCACGACGGCATCTCGCAGCGCCTGATCACGTTGTCCTACCGGCTCGACGCAGCCGCGCGGGCCGTCGGTAGCGACCCCGAGGAAGCTTCCAGCCAGCTCGCCGAAGCCCGTGCCATGGTCGGCCTGACGTTGGACGAAGCCCGGGTGGCGATCAGCGGCCTGCGCCCGCCGGTACTCGACGACCTGGGCCTGGCCGGCGGACTGGCCAGCCTCGCCCGGTCGATACCGCACCTGGACACCGAACTCGACCTGGCCGATGTCCGGCTCCCCGAGCACATCGAGATCGCGTTGTACCGGATCGCCCAAGAAGGCCTGCAGAACATCGTCAAGCACGCCGGAGCTTCGGTGGCACGGCTAAGATTCGCAATCGACGCAGGAGACATTGCGCGACTCGAAATCGCGGACAACGGAATAGGTTTCGACACTTTCGAACATCCACTCGGCAGCGACGAGATGGGCGGCTACGGTGTGCTGTCGATGGCCGAACGTGCCGAGTTGGTCGGCGGCAGGCTGAACATTCGATCGCGGCCCGGCTCCGGGACGATGGTCACCGCGACGATTCCGGTGCCGTCGCTGATCGACTAGAAGTCGCCCGCGTTCTGCCGCAGCGTCTCGATGGACGACACCAGCGCCTGCGACTCGCGATCCGAGATCCCGATATCGGCGAATACCTGCTCGTTGAGTGTGACGGTGGCGTCCTCGACGGTCGAGCGGCCCAGGTCGGTGATCTGCACCAGCGTGGTTCGCCCGTCGGTCGGATGCGGCACCCGTTGCACCAGTTTGTTCGCCTCCAGACGGCGGATGGCGTGCGTGACGCTGGTGACGTGCACCTGCAACCGGTCGGAGGCCTTGGTGATCGGCAACGCCCCGCTGCGACTGAACGCCAGCAGGCGCAACAGCTCGAACCGGGAAAAGCTCAAATCGTAAGGCCGCAGGGCATTTTCGACGCGGGCCAGCAGAATCTGGTGGGCCCGCATCACCGACGTCACCGCGACCATGCCTTCGGCGACGCCGCCCCATCCGGCGCGTTCCCAATTCGAGCGGGCGACGGCGATTGGGTCGCGGTTGTCGGCGGGTCATTGGAGGCGGCCACGCCCCTTTTCTTACCAGTAAGTAGCCGTGAATAGCCCTAGGCGAGCGACTTTTCCACCGCGGACAGCACCGCAAGCGTCGACGGCTAATTCGCCGACCGTGATCCGCGCGCCCCCGTTGGGGTAACAACGGACCTGCAGGCCGGCATTGTCGAACACGTCCCGCCAGGGCCGCTGCGACATCGGCAGGTACACGAAGTTGGCGTGCGAGTCCGTGCTGTAGACACCCATCGCCATCAGACGCAGCCGCAGATGGTTGCGCTCGGTGACGATCCGGCGAATGCGCTGCGCAAGCTGCTTTTCGGCGTCATACGAGGCGGCGACGGCAGCCACGCTGACGTTGCTCATACCGAAGGGCAACTGCATGGTCGACAGCTTCGCCGCCAACTCGGGTGCCGCGAATCCGTAGCCGATCCGCAATCCCGCGAGCCCGTAGGCCTTGGAGAAAGTGCGCAGCACAACAACATTCGGGAAGCGCCGGACCAGTTCGGGCCCGTCGATCCGGTACCGCGCGGCGACGAACTCGACGTATGCCTCGTCAAGGAGCACAACGGTGTCGGCAGAGATCTGGTTCAAGAACCACTCGACTGAGGAGAGCGGCTCCAACGTTCCGGTTGGATTGTGTGGACGGCACAACACGACCACCTTCGCGTCCGCCGCGGCTTCGGCCATTGCCACCAGGTCCTGATAGCCGTATCGGTCGAGCGGAACCGTGACCGGTGTCAGCTGGGCCATCTGCGCGAAGATCGGGTAACCGTCGAAAGTCGGTGTACTCAGCACGATCCGGTCGCCGGGCCGGGTGACCGCGTGCAGGACCTGCATCGCCACCCCGGAGGCACCCGTCCCGAGCACCACCTGGTCGTCGTGCAGCCCTATCCGGTCCGCAATTATCCGTCGCAGCTGCCCGGGCAGAAATTCCGGGTAGCGGTTGGCCGCGTCGAGGCAATCCACCAGAGCCGATCGCACTGCGGGCAGTGGCGGGAACGGGCTTTCGTTGAGCGACAGCGCGAATGAGTCGACCCCCTGCGGGAGCGAGGCCACCACGTCGGCTGCCACCGAGGTGAGGAACGCGGGCTCGGCCATCAGTTTCGACCGCCCCAGCGCACCGCCGCGGCGCCGGCGAAGTCACCGGCATGCGCGAACGCCGCCATCATGATCACGTCGCCGGTCTTGAGTTGACCCTCGGAGATGGCGCGATCCAGGTTGATCGGGATGCCGGCTCCGAACAGGTTGCCGCATTCGTCAAAAGTGTCGCGGTGACGTTCCTCGGGCACCTCCAGCGCCTCGCGCCAGTTGCGCAGGAAGATCCGGTTCGGCTGGTTGGTGACGAGTAGATCAATGTCTTTGGGCTTGAGCCCGATTCGGTCACACACCGCGTACGCCACCTCGGGGACCTGACGGTTCCCGCGGGCCAGCACCTTGGCGATCTTGGTTTCGGTAAACCCGATGGAACCCTCGCCGGGCCCCGCCTCCCAGTATTTGCGAGGCGGTTCCATGGCGATCGTCATGTCGCCGGCGTATTCACCGTAGGTGCGGCATTCGATATCGAGTATCGGTGACTGGTCCGACAAAGTCACCAGGCCCACGGCGGCGCCGTCACCCGGAACGGATGACTGCGCCTTGCGACGGACTCCTGGTTGGTCGAAGACCTGCCCCGCCGTGTTCTGTGCGATCGCGATGAGCGCGGTGCGCCCTTCACCCGATGCGAGCAGCCGGCGGGCAACGTTGAGCGCCAACACGAATGCCGCGCATCCGCCGTTGTGCAGATCAAGCACCCAGTTCGGATGCATGCCGAGCCGATGCGCCATTCCACCGCCGGCGCCGTAGAACGGCACGTCCGGCAACTGCGTGTGGGTGATCAGAACGTCGACATTTTCGATCACATCGCGCCCGTGCCGCTCGATCAGTCCCTGGGCCGCACGCTCAACCATGTCGATCGCGGTCTCGTCCGGTCCGACGTGATGACGGAAGGAGGGCGCGCGGAACATGAGGCTGTCACGTAATTCGTCGGATCCGGCGAACGCGGCGTAGTAGTCCGCACCGATCGGCTCACCGGGCAGGTAGCTCGCGACGTCGATGAGGCTGACGTCAGGACGGTTCGTCACTTCATCCACGCCGGGGTGACCGGCAGTCCGTTGCGGTGGCGGTACTCGGCAATGCTCTTGAGGTTGTTCAACTCCAGCGCGTGACCCGGGCCGAACAGGTCCCAGAAGTCGCCCACCCAGCCGGTGCGTCCCGCCGGGGCCGTCTCGGGATAGGGGTTGCTCTCGTAGAACGGATGGCGGCAATTCGTCCACAGCACAACAGAACCCGGCTTACCCAGCACCAATTGCGCGTCGAGGACCCGCATCACGTAGATCATCCACAGGTGCTTGCCCTGGTCCCAGGCGCAGTGGTAGTCGACGGTGCGGGCTTGGGAGTTGGCGAAGGTACGGGTGTAGATCGTGGTATCCGGCAGCAACCTGTCGTAGGCCAACCACAGTCCCGGTTCGTCGCTCGGGGTGAAGTCACGCAGGGTGTAAGTCCACTCCTCCAGGCTGCGGGTGTCCGAAAGATATTCGAACAGTTCGTCCGGTGGGCAGTCGACGTAGTCGTTCACCGTGCAGTACTGACCGAACACTTCCTGGTGCGGGTACGCGGAGCGCAGCTGTGTGAAAAAGGTGGCGGCGGTGTCCTCGAGCGGCGTGGTCTCGATGCGGACCACGCCGTGAATCGGCTCGGTGGTCCCGGTGTGGGTGGCGATATCGTCAAGCGCTGGCAGCGACATGGGCGTGATCCTCCTGTTCGAGTGAAACATGTTGATTAGTAGGGCGTTTGGTGACAAGCTCACCGAGAAACGGAGCAAAGGGCGGGATCTCGTCAGCGGCACATTCGACGCTGACCACCGACGGGCCGTCGACGTCAAGCGAGGCACGCACTGCCGCAGCCAATCCCGCGGTGTCGCTGACGTCGGTTGACGCCAGCTTGGGGAACATCGCGGCCAAGCCGGCACCGAGATGACTGGGCGAGAACCGGTTGTAGCTGTAGAAGTCGTTGTAGTAGAGCTGCTCGCGGGTCACACACATCGCGTGTGCGTTGTTGTTGAGCAACACAAACGTCACCGGAAGCCGGTAGTGCACTGCCGTGTGCACCTCCATGCCGTGCATGAAAAACGCACCGTCCCCGGCGATCACCACCACTCGAGCACCGCGAGATTTCCTGCGGGCGAACGCCATTCCGATGCCGGCTCCAAAGCTGTAGCCCATGCCACCCATGCCCAGTGCGACCGCGAACCGGCCGCGACGGCGCACCGGGAGGTAGTGAATGGCTGCCGCGCCGGTGTTTCCGGCGTCGACGACGATGTCCACGCCGGCCGGCAGCACGTCATCCAGTTCCTTCATCGCGTCGCGGTAGCGGACTCCGGGACCCTCGAAGTGCGGCGGGGTGAGTTCGGTGTGGGTTATCCGGTCTGGCACCCGAAGCCCGGCGGGCGGGCCCGCGCCGACGAAGGCGTCGGTCAACATCCGAAGCGACGCCCCTAGATCGTCGGTGTGGACGTGGGTGCAGGCGAGGTACGGCGGCGCTGACCCGATGGACATCGTCGGCACCGCGGCCAGTGCCTCGTCGAGACCGGCCCGCGCGGTCACCGAAAGCCGGGTGCCCACCACCAGGCACAGCCCGCTGTCCCGTACGGCCTGGGCCACACCCGGGTGGCCCATCACACCGGTCACTCCGAGCGCCGACGACGACCCGAAGCCGGGCGTACCCGCGACGTCCTTCGCATCCGGCACGCAAGCCACTCGTGCGCGGAGCACCCCTCGCAGCTCCGCCAGTTCGGCGCGTGCGTCGTCGCGGGCAACCTGCTCGCCGGCGATGATCGTCACCGGTCCGTCCACCCGGCGCAGCGCACGCACGATCGGGTGCGGGTCGCCGACCGACCGGTGCCGGCCGACGTCCAGCGAGCATCCGCGGTTGATGACGCTCTGTTGAATGTCTTTGGGCAGCAGCAACACTGCCGGGCCACCGGTGTGCGCCGCGGCGATGGCGGCAGGCAGCGCCGAGACGATGTCCGCGGCGTTGCGCACTCGTTTGCAATACACCGATATCTGGGAGAACAACGCCTCGGCGTTCAGCGAGCCGTTGCGTCCGCTGGTGTCCTGAAAGCTGCCCTGCCCGTCCATCGTGGTTGCCGGCTGACCGACCAGTGCCAACACCGGTATCCGGCTGGCGAACGATTCACCAAGACCCGGAACAAGATTCAGCGCTCCCCCACCGGACGTCGCGGCGACCACGCCCAGGCCGACGCCGCTGCGAGTGTAGCCGTCGGCCATCGTCGCGGCGGAGAACTCATGCTTGGCCAGCACGGCCGTGATGTCCGGCTGAAAATAGGCTGCGTCATAGAGGTCCTCGATGTTGGCACCGTCGACGCCGAAGATGTATTCGACTCCGGTCCTTGCAAGATGCTCGACGATGTGGTCGACCACCCGGTGCTTCCTCGACATACCAGGGACACGGTGTACACAGGAGTTCGGTTCAAACCCACCTGCCGGTGAACCAGGTGGCGTCGACATTCGTGTCATCGGAGTGCAGGACGTCATTGTGGTGGGAGCCGGGCCTGCCGGCCTGGCCGTTGCGCGTGAGCTCGAGCATCGGCATGCGGTCTCGGCGTTGGTCGTGGAAAAGGCCACTGCTCCGGCGATGTCGTGGCGCAACCGCTATGACGATTTCCGGCTGAACACCAACGGGTTCATGTCGCACCTGCCGGGGCAACGTATCCCGCTGCGCTCCGGGCGCTGGCCGACCAAAGATGACATGGTCGGGTACTTCGACAGCTACGTGCGGCGGCAGAACATTGCGCTCGCGCTGGGCTGCGAGGTGAACCGGATCGACCGGGTGGACGGATGCTGGCGGGCCGACACATCGCTGGGCGACGTGCAAGCGCCCGCGGTAGTTCTGGCGACCGGCCGCTATCGCACACCCGCCATCCCGCCGTGGCCCGGTACCGGCCGATTCACCGGCGACCTGGTGCACTCCGTGGACTTCCGCAATGCGCGGCCGTTCCGCGGCCGCAACGTGCTCGTGGTGGGTGCGGGCAATTCGGCTGCCGACATCGCGGTGCAATTGGCCTCCGGCGGTGCCCGCAAGGTCTGGCTGGCGGTGCGCACCCCGCCGCACCTGGTTCGCCGCGCCATCGGGCCGATACCATCGGACGTCTTCCTCGAGCTGTTCGCGCGGGTACCCGCGCGGTTGGTCGATCCGGTGATCGCACGGCTGAATCGATTTCTGCTGGGCGATCTTTCGCGCTATGGCTTCGGCCGGCCACCGCTCGGGCTGAAGGCGACGGTAGAGGCCCGCGGCCGAATTCCCACCCTCGCCGACGAGTTGGTCAGCGTCGTACGGGCCGGCCGGATCGACGTGGTTGCCGCGGTCACGGCGCTCGAGACCCACCGGGTGATCCTGGCCGACGGGACCGCAATCGCACCCGACGCGATCATCGCGGCGACCGGCTTCGACCCCGACCTCGACGGTCTGGTCGGCCATCTCGGTGTTCTCGACGATCACGGCAATCCCCGCGGCGGCTTTTCCTCGGATCTTGGCGACGGGATGTTCGCGATCGGTCACGGCATTCCGCCCAACGGCCCGTTGCGGGCGATCCGGCTGGCGGCAACGCCGTTGGCCGCTCGGATAGCGGACTACCTGTCGGCCACGACGAAGGGGAATCAATGGCATTACTCACCGCAAAGCGGTTCTTCTACCGCGGTGTAGACGGATACGAGGCAGCCCGTCGCGACACGGTGTGGAACGGCATTCTGCCGCAGCGCTATCCCGATGTGATCGTGCAAGCCTGCGATGCCGACGACGTTGTCGCCGCGATCCGCTATGCGCGTACGCAGGGCTACCGGGTCGGGATTCGGTCCGGCGGACACAGCTGGGCGGCAAGCCATTTGCGCGACGGTGGGATGCTGCTCGACGTCAGCCGTCTCGATACCTGCCGCATCAACGCCGACGTGATGACCGCCCGCGTCGGTCCGGGCGTGATCGCCAGTGGCTTTGCGACCGACCTCGACGCCCAGGGCCTGTTCTTTCCGGCGGGCCACTGCGAAGGAATCCGTCTCGGCGGGTATCTGCTGCAGGGTGGCTACGGGTGGAACAGCAAGGTGGTCGGCCCGGCCTGCGAAAGTGTGCTCGGGTTGGAGGTCGTCACCGCCGAGGGCGACAAGATCTACTGCGATCCGCATCATCATCCCGACCTGTATTGGGCCGCGCGCGGCAGCGGGCCCGGATTCTTCGGCGTGGTCACGTCTTTCACGTTGCGACTGCATCCGCGGCCGGCCGTCCTGGGCACCTGCTTGTACATGTATCCGATCGAGGTCGCCGACGAGGTGTTCAGCTGGGGCCGATCGATCAGCGGCGACGTCGACGACCGGGTCGAACTGCAGATCCTCACGTCACGCAACGCCCCGGAAGTCGGACCCGACGTGGCGACCATCGCGATCGCATCGCCGGTGTTCGCCGACTCCGACGAAGAGGCCGCGAAAGCACTTGCGATCCTTGGCACCTGCCCGGTGATCGACCGGGCGATCGCCAACCTTCCCTACATGCCGACGACTCTGACGAACTGGTACGCGGCGGTGATGATGAAATACCCTCAAGGACAACGGTATAGCGTCGACAACATGTTCACCTCAGCTCCGGCAGAAGAGCTGCTACCGGGCATCCGCGCCATCATCGACACCTTGCCCCCACACCCGTCGCATTTTGTTTTCGCCGGCTGGAAGCCGTCCGCGGACCGCGCCGAGATGGTCTACGGCGTGGAGGACGAGATCTACTTCGGGCTCTACACCGCTTGGGGCGACTCGGCCGACGACGAACGGTATGGCGACTGGGCCCGGTCCAACATGGCCGCGATGTCGCATCTCGCTACCGGTATCTCGCTGGCCGACGAAAACCTCGCTCAGCGGCCGGCCACGTTCATCACCGAGTCGAACATGGCCCGCCTGGCTCAAGTCCGCGCCACTTACGACCCGGATGGGATGTTCCACAGCTGGCTGGGGCAGTGGCACGCCGGCGACGATGCAGAGCGCAGCGATGAGGAGGAGCGGCGTCAGTAGCACGCCGGCGAAACTATTGCGGTGCAAGCACTGTCAGAGTGAGCGTTGCAGCAGCACGTTGCCGTTGTCGGCGGAAACCACTTGCACCTGGGCGATCTGGTCGACCGGTGTGGATGTGCTGCCGGCCAGCTTCGCCGTGTGGCCCGGGTCAGCGACCCAGGTGGCCAGCTGGGTGTGCGTGCCGTCGCGACTCACCACCACCATCGCCAGCGTGTCGTGGTGAGCGGTTATCGGAGCCAGGCAGACGCAGTTGAGGTCGATGTAAGTGCCCCATTGCTGACCGCTGAGCGACACCGTCGAGGCCAGGGCGGTCGTGCCGACCTGATCCATCGGCAGCCCAGCCACGCCGGCCTGTGGAGGCGATGAGGTGGGGTGATGTCCGGACAGGCCGACGAACAGCGCGACGGACAGCAGCACGGCTGCCGCAGCCCCCGTCGTCCAGGTGACCATCCGGGTCCGGCGCCGGCGGCGGCGAACCTCGGTCATCAACGACGGCAGCAGGTTCGGCGTCGGCTCAGGCGCTGCGGCGTGGCCGTCGGCATCCATCCCGGCGACGGTGTCGCGGTCGAGTTTCGACAGCAGCGCGGGTATGCCGCTGAGTTCACCGACGGACTGGCTGCAACTCGGGCAGACGCTCAGGTGCGCCTCGAACTCGCGGCGATCGGTGGGCGACAACGATCCGAGGACATAGGCCGCATCCCAGGTCGCATAGTCGTGGCTGGCGCCGGTGGGCACGTCGCGGTCACCGGTCGGGCCGAAACCCCCGACAACCCTCATCGTTTCTCCCCAGCAGCTTTCATACACAGGTATTCGAAGCCGACCGCCCCGTGGACGGCCCGGCATATTGTCATTCGGACCGTCATCGGGTCACTCCCATTTCCTGCAGAGTGAGTCGAAGGGCCCGAACCCCATAGTGTAGCCGCGACTTGACCGTTCCCTCGGCTATGTCCAGATCAGCGGCTATCTGCGCGGTGCTCCAACCGCGGTAGTAGGACCGCTCGACAACGGCCCGATGGTCTACCGACATCTGCGCCATGGCGTCAGCGATCAGCAGCCGGTCCAGCGCCGCATCGACCTGGTCGGGCGTGGATCGCTCCGGCACCCCCGAGTCGTCCAGCGAGGCAACGATGTTGCGGAACTTCGGGCTTCGTCGTTCATCGATGATCATGTTGCGCGCGACGGTGAAAAGCCATGCGCGCGCCGAACGTTCGGTGTCGCCGATCACCTCGGGGTGCTGCCAGGCCCGCAGAAGCGTCTCCTGGACCACGTCCTCGGCGCGACTCGCGTCGCTGGTCAGGCGAAGCGCGTACCGCCACAACGGTCCGGCGTGCTCGTCGTAGAGCGCCTTCATCAACGCGGCCTCGTCGCCACTCGCACTGGTGAGTCGACTCACTCGATCACCTCCTGACAAGTGATACGAGTTGCGCCCCTTTCCAGTTCACCGCGGGAATGCAGCATCATGGTCACGCTCAGTCCGGGATCCAGTTGCCGTGGAACCCATGAGGCACGCGACGCGGCATCCGGATCCGGGCCACGGGTTCGGCCGCAAAGTCTGAGGCATCGATGACCACCAGGTCGCTGCTGTCGGTCTCCGCGTCGTAGACGTACGTCAGGTACCAACCCGAGAGTTCGTCGGCCTGTCCGGCCGCGGGTGCGAACACCGCCTCACCGGGCGCACCCGGCGATCCATGCCTGCCGCGGCCGAACCGATGCTCGATTGCGGTGTCGTCCTGCAGGTCGTAGCGGACGAGCGCACCGTTGCCGACCGCAACGGAGTAACGCGCCGCGGTGCCGGCCAGCCGATCGTCCACGCGCGGGAACTCCACCCCGCGGTCATCGAGCTGACGCTCCTCGACCACCCCGGTGTCCAGGTTGATCGTCCAGCGCCAAAGGGCCGAATCCCTGCCGAAATCACTGTTCTGGCGCCACATTTCGTCGTACCGAAGCACTTCGAGCACGATGGCGTTCCCGCCGGATGACGCGAGGTCGTAGGCGTTGGCGACGTGGAAGACGAAGCACGGGTCGATGTCGAACCACCGCAACTGACCGTAGGGGTCGTCGCGGCGTAGCACGCCGAGTCGGGCCCGGTACCGGTCGTCCCAGCGGTACGGCAAGTCCCGCTGATAGGGACGCGTGAGCGCGACTTCCAGGTTGAACAACAGCGGAAGGTCCAGGAAGACAACGTATTCCGCGGTCAACGCGAAGTCGTGCATCAACGTCAGCGCGGGAACCTCGATGGGCCGGCTGACCGTCAGCCGACCGTCGGCATCGGCGCGGTGATAGCTGACGTGAGGTTCGAAGATGTTGCCGCACCCGAAGAAATGCAGTTCACCGGTGCTGGGGCAGATCTTCGGATGCGCCGTCATCGAGTCGGTCAAGGCGCCGCCGAAGTCATAGACGCCCAGGGTCGACAGGTCGTTGCTGATCTCGTAGGGCAGCGAGAATTCCATCAACGCCAGCGTCTTTCCGGCATGACGCACGACGTGGGTGTTGGCGATGCTGGAGTGAAGATTTCGGCTGCCGTCGTCGTTGTACGGCGGGAAGGGGTCGTCGAAGCTCTCGGTTCGCACCCAGCGATTGCGGTACCAGGCGGCGCGGCCGTTCTCCAATCGGACGCCGTGGACCATGCCGTCACCGATACACCAATGACCCTCGCCCGACCGCGGATTGGGCCCGTTGCGCAGGTACCAACCGTTCAATTCAGCGGGAATACAGCCCTCGACGGCCAGATCGAATTCGGTCAGCTCGTCGTGGACGGGTGCGTAGTTTCCGGTGCGGAAGACCGGAAAGACCGTTTCCGCCGCCACAGTCGGTGCCGCCTTGAGTTGCACGCTGTCGGATGCCGCAGCCAGCCGCTGATCGGCCTTCGCCATCAGTGCCGGCAGCAGTTCGGGGCACGGCGGCACCGATGCTTCGTCGCCGGCCATCGAGAGCAGCGGCGCAAGGCGGGATAGCTCGGCCACCGCCTCCCGGCATGACACGCAACCGGCCAAGTGGGCCTCGTATTCACCGCGGTCGGCATCCGATAGCGCGCCCAGCACGTATGCGGCGTCCCACATGGCGTACTCGTCGGCCCCCTGCGGCACGTTCCCGTTCCTCTTGTCCGTCATTGCGTAACACCCATCTCCACCAGAGCCTGGCGAAGTCCTCGCAGCGCATAGTGCAACCGCGACTTCACCGTGCCCTCGGCGATGCCGAGATCGGCGGCGATCTGCGCAGTCGTCCAGCCCTGGTAATAGGACCGGCTCACCACTGCCCGATGTTCCGCCGACAACTGGGCCAGCGCGTCGCCGACCAGTGCCCGGTTGAGCACCCCGCTTGCCTCGTCGGGGCCTGCCTGTTCAGGCGGACCTGAGCTGTCCGACGGGCCCGCGCCGTCTGCCGGAATGGCCTCATGGCGGAATGTGGCGCTGCGCCGGTCGTCGATAACCATATTTCTGGCAACCGTGAAAAGCCACGCACGCGGGGACTGACCGTTGCGCAGGACGTCCGGGTGTTGCCACGCCCGCAGCAAGGTTTCTTGCACGACGTCCTCGGCGTGGGCACGATCACCGGTCAACCGCCAGGCGTAGCGCCACAAAGCAGCGGCATGTTGCTCACACAGCCGCTCCAGAGCGCTCGCATCTGCGCCGGTGCCCGGTATGTCCATCACCAGCCTCTCGGTGATGACACGGTGCAGGTGTCCGTTTGGTTCACCTCCGCCCGAGACGACGTCAGCCGAGGGTCAGGATGCGGGGCCCGTCTTCGGTGGCAGCCACGGTGTGCTCCCAGTGTGCGGCGCGCGAGCCATCGGTGGTAGTGACCGTCCACTCATCGTCGAGGATCACCGTCCTGCGCGTTCCCAGGGTCAGCATCGGCTCGATCGCCAGCACCGATCCCACGGCCAGCAGCGGACCGCGTCCGGGAGCGCCTTCGTTCGGCAGAAACGGGTCCATGTGCATCTGCCTGCCGATGCCGTGCCCGCCGTAGCCCTCGACGATGCCGAACTTGCGTCCGTAGCGGGCCTCGGCCGCGTGGGTGGCGGTTTCGATGGCGTGCGAGACGTCGGTCAGGCGGTTACCGGGGATCATCGCGGCGATCCCGGCTTCCATGGACTCCTTGGTGGCCTGCGAGAGCAGTTCGTCGGCGGGGATGAGTGCGCCGACCCCGAAGGTGATCGCGGCGTCGCCGTGCCAGCCGTCCAAAATCGCACCGCAGTCGACGGAGACCAGATCACCGGCGGCGAGCTCCTCGGCAGCCGAGGGGATGCCGTGCACGACGCGGTCGTTGACCGATGAGCAGATCGAAGCCGGGTAGCCGTGGTAGCCGAGAAACGACGGTGTGGCCCCGGCGCCGCGAATCACCGACTCGGCGATCTGGTCGAGGTCGCGCGTCGTCGCCCCGGGAACCGCGGCTTCACGCGCCGCCGCCAAGGCAGCGGCAACCACGGCGCCGGCTGCGGCCATCGCGTCGAGTTCAGCGGCACTGCGCTGCGGCACCACCTTGCGACTGCGCAGGCCGGCCAGGCCGATCACCGTTACTTCCCGAGTGCCTGCAGCGCGCGGGCGAACACCTCGTCGACCGTGCCGACGGCCTCGACGGTTTTCAGCTCGTGGCTGTAGTACTCGATCAGCGGCGCGGTTTCGTCGCGGTAGACATTCATCCGATTGCGGATCACGTCGTCGGTGTCGTCGGCGCGCCCGCGCGCCTTGAGCCGCTCGAACAGCGTGTCTTCCGGCACGCGAAGCTCCAGCACCGTGTCGAGTTCGATCCCCCGGCGCTCCAGCATGTCGTGCAGCGCCTGGGCCTGCTGCACCGAACGCGGGTAGCCGTCCAGGATGAAGCCGGCGTTGGTGTCCGGGTTGCTCAGCCGGTCGTCGACGAGCTCGTTGGTCAGTTCGGACGGCACCAGATCTCCGGCGTCCAGGTAGCTCTTGGCTTTGAGCCCCAACTCGGTGCCGTTGCCGATGTTTTCGCGGAACAGGTCGCCGGTGGACAGGTGCGGTAGCTCGAGCTTCTCGGCCAACTTGACGGCCTGCGTGCCTTTACCGGCCCCGGGCGGCCCCAGCAACACAACTCTCACTTGAGGAACCCTTCGTAGTTGCGTTGCATGAGTTGACTCTCGATCTGCTTGACCGTATCCAGCGCGACACCGATGGCGATCAGCACCGCAGTACCACCGAACGGCAAGTTCTGCACCGGCCCCGAGCTGCCGATCTGAAGGAACAGGTTGGGCAGCACCGCGATGAGACCTAGGTAGATCGAACCAGGCAAGGTGATCCGGCTCAACACGTAGCGCAAATAGTCGGCGGTCGGCTTGCCCGGGCGGATACCGGGAATGAACCCGCCGAACTTCTTCATCTCGTCGGCCCGCTCGTCGGGGTTGAACGTGATCGAGACGTAGAAGTACGTGAAGAAGATGATCAAGCTGAAGTAGATGGCGATGTAGACCGGGCTTCCGGGGTTCGACAAGTAGTTGCTGACGAACTTGTCCCACCAACTGTTGGCGCCGCCGCCGCTGCCACTGCGGATCAGCTGAGTGATCAGGTGCGGAATGTAGATCAGGGACGACGCGAAGATCACCGGGATAACGCCGGCCTGGTTGACCTTCAACGGCAGATACGTCGACGTGCCGCCGTACATCCGCCGGCCCACCATGCGCTTGGCGTACTGCACCGGAATGCGGCGCTGGCCTTGCTCCACGAACACCACGCCGATGACGATGATCAGCGCTGCCACACAGACGGTGGCCAGCACGACCCCGCCCCGGCTGTCCAGAATGCTCTTGCCCTCACCGGGTATTCGGGCGGCGATACCCGCGAAGATCAGCAACGACATGCCGTTGCCGATGCCGCGCTCGGTGACCAGCTCGCCCATCCACATCACCAACGCCGCGCCCGCCGTCATCACCAGCACGATGACGACCAGGGTGAAGATGCTCTGGTTGGCGATGATGTCCAGGCTGCAGCCCTGCAGCAGCCCGCCGTTGGCGGCCAGCGCAACGATGCTGGTGGCCTGCAGGACGGCAAGCGCGATCGCCAGATAACGCGTGTACTGCGTCATCTTGGCCTGACCGGACTGGCCTTCTTTACGCAGCTCCTCGAACCGAGGGATGACCACCGTGAGCAGCTGCACGATGATGCTCGCGGTGATGTAGGGCATCACGCCGACCGCGAACACGGTCAGCTGCAGCAGCGCACCACCGGAGAACAGGTTGATCAGCGAGTAGATCTGCGCGGACTCACCGCCGCTGATCTGCGCGAGGCACTTCTGCACGTTGGGGTAGTTGACGCCGGGCGACGGCACCGTCGCACCCAGCCGGTACAGCACCACGATGCCCAGCGTGACCAGAATTTTGCGTCTGAGGTCGGCTGTTCGCAGCGATGAGATGAAAGCCGAAAGCACTCTTCCTCCTGCGCAGCCGAGCTCTGGTCGCGGCATGCCTACTGGCTGGCGTATCCCAGCCCTAATGTCCTGCATGGTCTTGCGTCGCGCGCCGAGCACATGCAGGCAGAACGTGTCCGGGCGCGCGTCAGACAGTCTACGAGACTAACAGCGCATGACACGCCAGCCCGCAAATGGGTGGGATGCGGCGGCTGACCGAGGCCGCCCCTGCTCGCAGCACGTACACAGCAAAAAGGCGTAGGGTTTCACTGGCTCTTTACCTTGGCTAAATATCAAAAGGCTACGGCTGAGTGTGGACAGGAAGGGTGATCATGACGCGCAGCGATACCGACAGTTGGGATCTTGCCTCCAGTGTGGGCGCCACAGCGACGATGGTCGCGGCGGCCCGGGCGCTGGCCACCGAGGACACCGACCCCATCATCAACGACCCGTTCGCCGCCCCGCTGGTCCGGGCGGTGGGCATCGACTTCTTCACCCGCGTGGTCGACGGGGACATCGAACTCGGTGACGCCGGTGTGGATGGCACGGCCGAACTGCAGACCGAAACCGACTCATTGGCGGTCCGGACGCGGTTCTTCGACGAATTCTTCACCGATGCGGCCGCGGCAGGCATCGAACAGTCGGTGATCCTGGCCGCCGGCCTCGACTCCCGGGCCTACCGGTTGAACTGGCCGGCCGGCAGCACCGTTTACGAAGTCGATCAACCTCAGGTCGTCGCATTCAAGACCGACACGATGGCGGCCCTCGGTGCCGAGCCGACCGCGCAGCGCCGCACGGTCAGCATCGATCTGCGCGACGACTGGCCGGCCGCATTGCGCGACAGCGGTTTCGACGACACCAAACCGTCGGCCTGGAGCGCCGAGGGACTGCTGATGTATCTGCCGCCGGAAGCACAAGACCGACTCTTCGACCACATCACCGCGCTCAGCGCGCCGGGCAGCCGGATCGCCACGGAATATCACCCGGACAACGGTTCGACGATGGCCGAGCGCGGTAAGGCGATGAGTGATCGGTGGGCGAACGTCGGCTGCGACGTCGATTTGTCCGGGTTGTTCTACGAGGGCGATCGCAACAATGTCGCCGACTACCTGAGTGAGCGCGGCTGGGACGTGCTCGCCCGCAACCGCCGGGACCTGTTCGGCGAATACGGCCGCGTCTACCCGGATGACGACGAGCTTGCCGCATTCCGGAACATCGTGTCCCTCATCGCAACTCGCCGATAGGGGATCGTCAGATGACCGCAAAGGACACCGTTCGCCACGACGGGGACAGCTGGGATCTGGCGTCCAGCGTGGGCGCCACCGCCACCGCGGTCGCCGCTCGGCGCGCAATGGCCTCGAAGGGACCGGATCCACTGATCGACGATCCGTTCGCCGAGCCGTTGGTCAACGCGGTCGGCGTCGAAGCCTTCATCAAGATGATGAACGGTGAGATCGAGCTCGCGGACGAGGATCCTGCCTTCACCCCACGCCGGCTCGCCGAGGGCATGGCGGTCCGGACCCGGTTTTTCGACACCTTCTTCGCCGAAGCCGCCGCGGCGGGCGTGCGCCAGGCGGTCATCCTGGCCGCCGGACTCGACACCCGCGCCTACCGGCTGCCCTGGCCGGTGGGCACCACCGTCTACGAGGTCGACCAGCCGCAAGTCATCGAATTCAAAAGCCGCACACTGGCCGACCTGGGTGCGGACCCGACCGCGGACCGCAAAGCGGTGGCCGCCGACCTGCGCGACGACTGGGTCAGCGCGTTGCACGACAACGGGTTCAACTCGCAGCGGCCGACGGCATGGATCGCCGAAGGACTGCTGGGTTACCTGCCGCCGGATGCGCAAGACCGGTTGTTCGACACCATCACCACGCTCAGCTTCAGCGGCAGCCGAATCGGCACCGGATACGTTCCGGATATGCACGACCGAGTCGCCAAGCGCGGCAAACAGATCAGCGAGCGCTGGCGTCGGCTCGGGCTGAACTTGAACTGGTCCGAGCTGGTGTACGACGGTGAGCGCAACGACGCCGTGGAGTACCTGGCCGACCGCGGCTGGCAGACCGTCGTGCACACCACCCCGGAGTTGTACGCCGCCAATGGTTTTGAGTTTCCTGAGACCAACTCCCTCGAAGGCTTGGGCGACATCAGGTACGTCTCGGCCGAATTACCGTAACGACGCCAACTCGAGGAACCGGTGGTAGCGGTCCTGCACCGGCTCCACCCACGCCGGGCTGGGCTCGACCACGAATCCCGACGCCTCGTGGCTGCCTACTGACCACCCGCTGATCGCAATGCCCAATGTGGTGCTCACGCCCCATATCGGCGGCGCGACGTGGAACACTGAGGCGCGCCAGGCGTTCGACGACATCGCCAGCGTCATCCACAGTCACCCGGTATGGGCCACCATGTTCGCGATCGCCCATCAGCCGATTCCCGCCTGTATCGACGAATTCGCCATCTACTGCGGCGGCGACATCCGCTGCAGCGAGTACGCGGCGTCGGGCACCCCCGAAGTGGGCACCAACGCGGTGAAAGCGCTGGAAGGTCGCGCTGCGGCGCTCATCGCCAACCACGGCCTGGTGGCGGTCGGCCCGCGGCCGGACAAGGTCCTGCACGTCACCGAGCTGGTCGAGCGGACCGCCCAAATCGCCTGGGGTGCACGAGCCCTCGGCGGCCCCGTCCCGATTCCCGAGGACGTCAACACCAACTTCGCCGGCGTCTACAGTTACCTTCGCACCAACCCGATGTAGCCCCGCCAGTCCCGGGGAGACATGCCGTGCGTTCGGCGGAACAACCGGCTGAAGTATCCGGGATCGGGTATGCCGACTCGTCGGGCCGCTTCCTGGATCGTAATATCGCTGTCCGTCAACAACTTTCGCGCCTCAGCCATCCGGCGCTCGATGATCCACTCCTGGACAGTGCGGCCGGTACGGCGGCGCACCACGGTTGTCAGGTGTCCGGGCGTCATACCCACCTCCTGCGCCACATCGCGCAGCGACAGCCGCTCGCCGTGCCGGCGGTCGATGACCGTGAAGACCTCGGCCAGCAGCGGTTCGCCGCTACGCCGCAGGTCGCCGACGACGTCTCCGGCGAGTCGCGCAAGATCGATCAACAGCAGCGTGAGGTGCGCCAGGGCAGCCTGCTGGTAGCCAGCGTGGCGCTCGGCCAGTTCGGTCTCGATCGACTCGATGGCCGAATTCCAATTCAGTCGGCCGGATTTCGGCAATTCCAGCCGGAGCAATCCACCGGACCGCCCGTGCAGGAACGGGAACAGCAGTGGATGTGTCCGCCACGTCGGCCACGGCGAGAGTCCGTCCTGCCCCAACGCGGCCGGGTCGAAGATCACTCCGACGCCGCCCTCGAGGTCATTGAGCGCTTCCGGATCGAGGACTTCCCCGGCGGCCACCACGTACACCTCGCCTACCTGGGGCCGGTACCACACCGCCGGGAAATCGTGAATGTGACGGCCCTGGTTACGCACCTGCCCGGGACGCCGGATCACCGACACGGGGGGCGTGTGCGGATCGGTCCGGTACTGGTAGACCGGTACTCCGCCACGGTGCCGGATCAGGCGGGTGGGTGAAGACGTCTGCTCGGCCACCTCGCCGAAGATAGTCCTAGTTTGCCCGAAGATCACTCAAATGTGCTTGCAGATAGCCGCAGATGATGGTTGCTATGACCAAACATCATCCTCACGACTACCTGCCCGCGGCTCAGCATGACGCCCTGCTACCCGCCTACGACCTGCTGTCCCGCGCGCTGGGCATCAGCAAGGTCCACCGAACGCTGGTCGGGCAGGCAGAACTCGCCGACGGTCATCGCGTCCTGGAAATCGGCAGCGGAACCGGCACCCTGAGCGTTCGGGCCAAGCGGTATCGCCCCGGAGCCGACGTGATCGGCATCGATCCCGACCCGCTGGCCTTAGCTCGCGCGCAACGAAAGCTGCACGGCCAATCCGGGATTCGCTTCGATCACGGCTACGCCCAAAAACTGCCGTATCGCGACGGCGAATTCGACCGGGTGTTGTCGTCGCTGATGCTGCACCATCTGGACAGCGACGCGAAAGCCGCCGCCGCGGCCGAGGTCTTTCGGGTGCTGCGCCCGGGCGGCCGGCTGCACCTGGTCGACGTCGATGCCGACGTCACCGAGCACAACGGCCGCATCGCCCGGTTCTTCGCGCGCCGCCAGCACGCCGCCGCGCACTTCGGCGAATCGATCCCGGAACTGCTCGGTGCGGCCGGATTCGACTGCACAGCGGTCGCGACCCGGCGGCTATCTGTGATCGGACGCGTCACGTTCTTTTCCGCGACCCGGCCCGCTTAGCCCTCGATGGTAGCCTCGTTACATTGGCTAAGTAATAACCCGGTTGACCACGCGAAGGGGTGGCTATGGCACGCACTGACGACGACACCTGGGATCTGGCATCGAGCGTCGGCGCAACCGCCACCATGGTCGCGGCCGCCCGCGCGATGGCGAGCAAGGCCGAATCCCCGTTGATCGACGACCCGTTCGCCGAGCCGCTGGTTCGGGCGGTGGGTCTCGACCTGTTCACCAAGCTGGCCAGCGGCGAGCTGTCCCCTGCCGACCTCGAGGACAACGGCGATGGTGCGCCGGCGGGCGTGCAGCGGATGACCGACAACATGGCGGTCCGCACCAAATTCTTCGACGAGTTCTTCATCGACGCGACCACCGCGGGCATTCGGCAGGCGGTGATCCTGGCGTCCGGGCTGGACGCGCGGGCCTACCGGCTGCCCTGGCCCGACGGCACCACCGTCTACGAAATCGATCAGCAGCAGGTGATCGAGTTCAAGTCGCGGACGCTGGCCGAGTTGGGCGCCCAGCCCACCGCACACCGCCGCACAGTCGCCGTTGATTTGCGCGACGACTGGCCGGCCGCGCTGCAGGCGGCGGGGTTCGACCCCGGCCAGCCCAGCGCGTGGAGTGCCGAAGGCCTGCTGGGCTACCTACCGCCCGACGGGCAGGACCGGTTGCTGGACAACATCACTGAGCTCAGCGCACCGGGCAGCAGGATCGCCACCGAGAGCGGACCCACCCGCGAACCCGGCCACGAGGGGCGGATCAAAGAACGCATGCGAACCGTCTCCGAGCGTTGGCGCAAACACGGGCTCGACCTCGACATGACCGAGCTGGTCTACTTCGGCGAACGCAACGAAGCGGCTGTCTACCTGTCCGGTCACGGCTGGCAGATGGGCGGCAGCACCATCCGGGAGATGTTCGCCGCCAACGGACTTCCACCGATCGAAGAGGACGACCTGCCGTTCGCCGACCGCCTTTATGTCAGCGGCACGCTGACCGACAAGAAATAGGAGCCTGCTCGATGGCACGTACCGAAGACGACAGCTGGGATCTGGCCTCCAGCGTAGGAGCCACCGCGACGATGGTCGCGACCACGCGCGCTTTGGCCTCCCAGGGACCGGAGCCGCTGCTCGACGACCCTTTCGCCGCTCCGCTGGTACGCGCTGTAGGCCTGGCGCCGTTCGTGCGCATTCTCGACGGTGATGTCAGCCTCGAGGACGACCCGACGTTGAACCGCAAAACCCGCACCGAGCAAATGACGGTGCGCACAAGGTTTTTCGACGAATTCTTCATCAGCGCCGCCGAAGCGGGTGTGCGGCAGGCAGTGATCCTCGCTTCGGGTCTGGACACGCGCGCCTACCGCCTGCCCTGGCCCGACGGCACCACGGTGTACGAGATCGACCAACCTCAGGTCATCGAATTCAAGACCGGCACCCTCGCCGGCCTCGGCGCCGCCCCGACCGCGGAGCGTCGCACGATCGCCATCGATCTGCGCGAAGACTGGCCGTCCGCGTTGCGTGCCGGCGGTTTCGATGTCGACCAGCCGACCGCGTGGAGCGCCGAAGGGCTGTTGCCCTACTTGCCGTCCGATGCCCAGGATCGCCTGTTCGACAACATCACCGCGCTCAGCGCGGCAGGCAGCCAGCTGGCCACCGAGCACGTCAGCGACCCGAACGCGTTCTCCCATGAACGCGTGCAAAGCATCAGCGAGCGGTGGCAACGCGTCGGTTTCAACCTCGACGCATCCGAACTGTTCTACGTCGGCGAGCGCAGTATCGTCGCCGACTACCTCACCGAGCACGGCTGGCGGGTCGACGCTCATCCTGCCGCAGAACTCTACGACCGCAATGGCTTTCAATTCCCTGAAGACGAGGCGATGAGTCTCTTCAGGGAAATGAGCTACGTTGCCGCGACGCTGAAATAGGACACCGATGACACGCACCGATGACGACAGCTGGGATCTGGCTTCCAGCGTGGGCGCCACCGCGACCATGGTCGCTGCGGGCCGCGCAATGGCGACCAAAGATGCCCGCGCACTGATCAACGACCCGTTCGCCGAGCCACTCGTTCGCGCCGTCGGGTTGGACTTCTTCGTCAAGATGATCGACGGCGAGCTCGACTTCTCCTCCCTTCCAGATGCGTCACCGGACCGTACCCAGGCGATCGTCAACGGAATGGGCGTGCGCACCAAGTACTTCGACGACTATCTGCTGGATGCTGTGCGCAGTGGTGTGCGGCAGGTGGTGATTCTGGCGTCCGGACTGGATGCCCGCGCCTACCGGTTGGACTGGCCTGCCGGCACCACGATCTATGAGATCGACCAGCCGCAGGTGATCGAGTTCAAGACCCGCACGCTGGCCGATCTTGGCGCCGAGCCCACCGCGACACGGCGCACGGTCGCAATCGACTTGCGTGGCGACTGGCCGGCCGCGCTGCAGGAAGCGGGGCTGGACACCCAAGCACCGACAGCCTGGCTGGCCGAGGGACTGCTGATCTACTTGCCCTCCGAAGCTCAGGACCGGCTGTTCGACAACATCAGCGCGCTCAGTGCACCGGGCAGCGCGATCGCCACCGAATACGTCCCGGCTCTCAAGGATTTGGACCCCGACGAAACTCGCGAACGGACTGCGCAGCTTCGCGAGCTCGGTCTCGACCTCGATATGCCGTCGCTCATCTATGCCGGCGAGCGCAGCCATGTCATCGACTATCTGCGCGGCACAGCGTGGGACGTTGTCGGGACACCGCGCGCGGACCTGTTCGCCGCCAGCGGGCTACCGCTTCCCTCTTCCGACAACGACGACCCGCTCGGCGAAATCATCTACGTCAGCGGGAATCTCGCAAACTAGAAGCGGGACTGCCCCACCCACAGCACGCTGGCACCGGTCAGCGACCGCTCGACGTGCTCCACGATGCCTACCACCGACTGGGTGATCAACGCGCCCAACGCATCCGGCAGCGATGCCGCCGCGGGCTGCGACGACGGCCGTGGCCGCAGGTAGTCCCACACCGACGAGCCCGGATAGCTGACCAGACGGACCTTGTCGTCTTGGTCCAAGCCGGCCAGCACTTTCGCCTTGCGTACCGCAGTCCGGAGGCCGCCGAGTTCGTCGACCAAGCCGTGCTCGAGAGCATCGGCACCGGTCCACACCCGGCCGCGGGCCACGGCATCGACCGCTTCGACACTCAACTTGCGGCCCTCGGCGACGCGCTCGACGAAGTCCGTGTAGCACAGGTCGGCCTCTGCCTCGACCTGTGCCTGCTGCTCGGGGGTAAAGGGCGCGTTGATCGACCAGGCGTCGGCATTGGCGTTGGTGCGCACCGCATCTGAGCCGACCCCCAGCCGGTCCTTCAGATCGCGGGCGACCAGCTTGCCCGTCAACACCCCGATCGAGCCTGTGATCGTCCCGGCGTTGGCCACGATCGCGTCGGCGCACATCGAGATGTAGTAACCGCCCGATGCGGCGACCGCACCCATCGACGCGACCACCGGCTTGCCTCGCTCACGGGTCTTCTTGACTTCCCGCCAGATGGTCTCCGACGCGGTGACCGAGCCGCCTGGTGAGTCGACCCGCAACACGATCGCCGACACCGAATCGTCGTGTGCCGCCTCGCGTAGTGCGGCTGTGATGGTGTCGCCGCCGGCGTTGGACGAACCGAACGGCAACCGCGAACCGCCACGGCCGCTGACGATCGACCCGGCCACGGTGATCACCGCGATCGTCGACTTGGGTCCACGCCCGGGTATCGAAGGACCGCCCTGGCCGGTCGCGCGCGCGTATCGGCTCAGGAAGAGCCGCGGCGGAGCGTCATCGTCGTCGGCATCGCCGGAGTCCGGTGAAAAACCTTCGGCGCCAACCAGTTCAGCGATTCGTGCGTACGCCTCGTCGCGGAACCCGATGCGATCGATCAGCCCGGACTCGACGGCCACATCGCGCAGCAACGGCGCGCGGTCGGCCAGATCGTCGAGGTTGTCCTGACCGATGTTGCGCGACTCGGCAATCGCCTGCCACACCTGGCCGCGCAAACTCTCCAGCAGCCTGGTGTCGGCTTCCCGGTGGGCGTCGGTGTAGCGGTCCTGGGTGAAGAGGTTCACCGCCGACTTGTACTCTCCGCGTGCGACGAACTGCGCTTCGATACCGACCTTGTCCAACGCGTCCCGCAGGAACAGAGCATTGGTTGCGAATCCGATCAGCCCGACGGTTCCCGACGGCTGCATCCACACCTCACCGAAGGCCGACGCCAGGTAGTACGACAGCGTGCCGGGATAGGTCTCAGCCCAGGCCAGCGATGGCTTCACCGCGGTGAACGCCGCGATAGCCTCGCGCAGTTCTTGGACGGGTCCCGCCGAGGCGGCCGGGAGCTCTACCCGGGCGATCAGGCCGGCGACTCGGGGGTCCTCGGCGGCCCGGTGCAGCGCCGAGACGGCTTCGCGCAGCACCAGGGCGCGCCCGCCGCCGGTGATGATCGCCAACGGATCCAGACCACTGGTTTCCGGCGGTGCCGCCCGCAGGTCGAGTTCGAGCACACAGCCGCTGGGAACACCGTGGTGGCGGGCGGTATCCACCCGGCGAACCAGCGCGCGCACGTCGTCGACACCAGGCGGATCAGGCAGGAAAGAGAACATGGGACGAGCCTACCGATGGCCCGCCGTACCGTGATGGGGTGCGGTTCTCGATATCAATTCACCAACTCGATGCGACCGGGTTCGATGCGTCTGGTGTGCGGGATTACCTCACTCGGGCCGAGGAACTCGGTTTCGAAGCCGGCTGGGTGCTCGAACAGACCATTGGGGCGGCACCGCTGATTGCGCCGCTGGAGATGCTGGCCTACGCGGCGGCCTGCACCGAACGACTGCGTCTCGGCGTGGCCGTGCTGGTCTCGTCGTTGCACGACCCGCTGCAGCTGGCGTCGTCGATCACCGCGGTCGATCGGCTCAGCCACGGCAGGCTGGATATCGGGGTGGCGCCCGGCGGCGGGAGACGTCAGTTCGCCGCGTTCGGGGTGGACGCCGCCACGTTCATCAGCAGCTTCACCGAAGGGCTGCAGCTGATGAAGGCGGCCTGGTCCGACGAGCCGCGAGTCACGTTCGACGGCCGTTTCCGCCAGGTCGACGATCTGCCGATCCAGCCCAAACCCGTCCAGCGGCCGCATCCGCCGATCTGGTTCGGTGGTCAGGCCCCGAAAGCGCTGGCCCGCGCCGTCCGGCATGGCAATGCGTTTTTGGGTGCGGGGTCGTCGACCACGGCGACGTTCGCCGAGGCCGTGCGGGGCGTACGGCACGAACTCGCCGAGCAGGGCAAGGACCCCGCGCAGTTCCAGATCGGAAAGCGCGTCTATCTGATGATCGATGACGACCCGACGCGAGCGCGGAGGCGCGTGCTGGATGGGCTGCATCGTATTTACGGCCGCATGCCCGGCGTCGACGACGTGCCGGTGTCGGGCACGGTTGACGACGTCGCTGCCGGCCTGCGGGAAGTGATCGACGCCGGCGCCGAGACGATCCTGCTCAATCCGGTCGGCCGCGATGTCGCCGAGGATCGCGAGCAGATGGAACGTCTTGCGGCAGAGGTTATTCCGCAGCTGAGCTGAGTCACACCGGCCTCATCCGTCGCTCTCCGGGGCGACTCTCTTTTTTCGTTTTGTGACCACGGGCGACATCACTGACTCGGTGATATCGCATGTGGCGACGATTTCCAACAAGGGTGCCACCCAACCTGCCGGTGCTGATGTGACTTGTGATGTATAACCACTCAATGGTCCTCAAGATCGCGGTATCGCCGGACCTCATCGGCGGGAATGTCGCCGAGGGTTACGGCAAGGTCGCCGATGCATTTCGCGCTAACTTTGCAGCCGGACGTGAAGTCGGCGCCGCCGTCGCGGTGTATCGCGACGGCGTCAAAGTGGTCGACATGTGGGGCGGCTACCGCAATGGTCTCACGAAAGACCCGTGGCAGCAGGACACTGTCGTCAACATGTTCTCGACGACGAAAGGCGTTGTCGCCCTTGCTATTGCGTTAGCGGTGTCACGTGGGTTGTTCGGCTACGACGATAAAGTGGTAGACCACTGGCCGGAATTCGGCCAGGCTGGTAAAGCGCAGGTGACCGTCCGCCAACTATTGGGTCACCAAGCCGGACTGTGCGTGCTGCAACCAGCGCCAACCGTGCAGGATGTCGCCGACCCGCCGCGGCTTTCCGCGATGCTCGCTGCCCAGAAGCCGGTGTGGCCGCCGGGCACTCGGCACGGCTACCATGCGATCACGCTGGGCTGGTATGAATCCGAGCTAATCCGTCGAACCGACCCGGCTGGCCGGACCCTGGGTCGATTCTTCGCCGACGAGGTCGCCGGCCCGCTCGGGCTGGATCTCCACGTCGGACTTCCGGACTCCGTGTCGCGCGAGCGGGTAGCGCACGTGCACAACTGGCGTCGCCCGGAATCCTTGCTCCACCTGCATACCCTGCCGGCCGCACTTGTGGCGGCATCGTTCAACCCGGTCGGCCTGCTCGCCCGTGCCGGCTCACTTCCACGCGGGGTCGTGCCCTGGGCCGGCGACTACAACCGCGACGATGTACGAGCCATCGAGATCCCATCGGCCAATGGAATCGGCACTGCCGACGCCGTTGCCACGCTCTACGGTGCAGCCGCAGCCGGCGATCACGCGCTCGGCCTTACGACAGACGTGCTAGAAGAACTCATGGCCGAGCCGGCCGCACCGAGCGGCGGACCGCGGGACAAGGTCTTAGGGGTCGACGTTGTGTATTCGCTGGGGCTGTCGAAGCCAGCACAGCTGTGTATGTTCGGATCATCCGACAAAGCTTTCGGCACACCAGGTTTCGGCGGCTCGTTTGGCTTCGCCGACCCCGACACCGGAATCGGGTTCGGCTATGTGATGAACCGGCTCGGCTTTCACCTGTGCAGCGATCCACGCGAACTGGCCTTGCGCCAAGCACTTATTCCGCGACGTGCTTGGCGCACGGCCGCAGAAGTAGGAGCTGTTTAGAGCTCGGTCGCCGAACCGCCGGCCGCGGTGATCTTCTCCCGCGCGCTGCCGCTGAACTTGTGCGCGGTGATGTTGACCTTGGCGTCCAGCTTCCCGTCGCCGAGAACCTTGACGAGCTTGTTCTTGCGAACCGCGCCCTTGGCTACCAGCTCGTCCAGCCCGACCGAACCGCCCTTGGGGAAAAGACGATTGAGGTCGCCGACGTTGACGACTTCGTACTCGGTCCGGAACCGGTTACGGAAACCCTTCAGCTTGGGCAGCCGCATGTGAATCGGCATCTGCCCACCCTCGAAGGTGGCCGGCACGTTCTTACGCGCCTTCGTACCCTTGGTTCCTCGACCGGCGGTCTTACCCTTGGAGCCCTCACCGCGGCCCACCCGGGTGCGCTTGGTCTTCGACCCGGGAGCGGGGTGCAGGTCGTGCAGTTTGATCGTCATTTGGTGCTACCTCCCTCGACCGGCTCGACCTCGATGAGGTGATGGACGGCCTTGATCAGCCCGCGGGTCTGTGCGTTGTCGTCACGGACGACCGACTTGCGAATCCCCCGAAGCCCCAGGGTGCGAAGGCTTTCCCGCTGCTTCCAGCGAGCGCCGATGATGCCGCGGGTCTGGGTGATCTTCAGCTGCGTCGGTTGTGCTGCTGTTGTCTTCTCGGAGGCCATTTTTACGCGCTTCCTTCACGAGCGGCGCCGGCGGTCAGCGCCTCAGCTTCGCGGCGGGCCCGCAGCATGCCGGCCGGAGCGACATCCTCGAGCGGCAGTCCACGACGTGCGGCGACCTCTTCGGGCCGCTGCAGCATCTTGAGCGCCGCGACCGTTGCGTGCACGACGTTGATTGCGTTGTCGCTACCCAGCGATTTGGACAGAATGTCGCGTACGCCAGCACATTCCAGCACCGCACGCACCGCACCACCGGCGATCACACCGGTACCGGGGCTGGCGGGGCGCAACAGCACCACGCCCGCAGCGGCCTCACCCTGCACCGGGTGGATGATGGTCCCGCCGATCATGGGCACCCGGAAGAATCCCTTGCGGGCCTCCTCGACGCCCTTGGCGATCGCGGCCGGAACTTCCTTGGCCTTGCCGTAGCCGACACCGACCATGCCGTTGCCGTCGCCGACGATGACCAGCGCGGTGAAGCTGAAGCGCCGACCACCCTTGACCACCTTGGAGACACGGTTGATCGTGACGACCCGCTCCAGGTAGTTGCTCTTGTCCCCGTCACGGTCACGACCGCCACGGCCGCCACCGTCCCGGCGGCCCCGGTTGTCACGCGAGCCGCCACGGTCGTCGCCGCGGCCCTCGTTCGTCGGGCCGGCCGTTCCAGCCGGTTGCTCCGCCATTATGCGGTCCTTCCGCTCAGGTTTGATTCCCGAAGATCGTTGAATGCCATCAGAATTTCAATCCACCTTCACGGGCGGCGTCGGCCAGTGCCGCGATCCGCCCGCCGTAGGTGTAGCCGCCACGGTCGAACACCACTGCGTCGACTCCGACCGCCTTGGCCCGCTCTGCGATCAGCTGACCGACCCGCACGCTGTGGGCCTTCTTGTCGCCGTCCACGCCGCGCACGTCCGCCTCGATGGACGAGGCGGCGGCCACGGTCGTGCCGGTGAGGTCGTTGACCAACTGCACGTGGATGTGCCGCGACGAGCGGTGCACCACCAGGCGCGGACGCTCCGCGGTGCCCGCGATCTTCTTACGCAGCCGCGCGTGACGACGCAGCCGCTGCTTGCGGCGAACGGCGGATGCGCTCTGCCCCAGCGGCTTCTGCGCGGTGCCTGCTGCTTGTGTTTGCGCCATGACTACTTACCTGTCTTTCCGACCTTGCGGCGGATCTGCTCACCTTCGTAGCGGATGCCCTTGCCCTTATAGGGATCGCTCTTGCGAAGACGGCGGACGTTCGCCGCGATCTGGCCGACTTTTTGCTTGTCGATACCCGAGATCGAGAATTTGGTGGGCGTCTCGACCGCGAAGGTCACACCCTCGGGCGCGTTGATCAGCACCGGGTGGCTGTAACCCAGAGCGAACTCCAGGTCGCTCCCCTTGGCCTGCACGCGATAGCCGACCCCGAAGATCTCCAATTTGATGGTGTAGCCCTCGGTTACACCGGTGACCAGGTTGGACACCAGGGTGCGCGACAGCCCGTGCAGCGAGCGGTTGTGTCGATCGTCGTCCGGACGGCTGACCACGATGGCGCCATCGTCGTTGCGCCCCACCGTGATCGGCTCGGCGACCTGCAGATCCAGGGTGCCCTTGGGCCCCTTCACCGAGACCTGCTGGCCATCGATGGAGACCTCGACCCCGGACGGGATCACGATCGGTTGCTTTCCAATACGCGACATGTCAGTTCCCCCTCACCACACGTACGCGAGGACTTCGCCGCCCACGCCCTGTCTGGCTGCCTGCCGGTCAGTGAGCAGGCCCGTAGATGTCGAAATGATCGCCACGCCAAGACCGCCGAGCACGCGCGGCAGGCCGGTCGATTTGGCGTACACCCGCAGACCGGGCTTGGACACCCGGCGCAGGCCGGCGATGCTGCGTTCCCGACTCGGTCCGTACTTGAGCTGAACGGTCAGCGCCTTACCAACGCGCGCATCCTCGGTGTGGTAGTCGGTGATGTAGCCCTCGCGCTTGAGGATCTCGGCGATGTTGGCCTTGATCTTCGAATGCGGCAGCGTCACCTCATCGTGGTACGCCGAATTGGCGTTGCGCAGACGCGTCAAAAAGTCTGCGATCGGGTCCGTCATCGTCATCGAGCGCTGTTACCTTCCTCGCGGCGGTTCCTCCCCGAAAAAACTTTCGGGAGGGCCTACCGCAACCTTTTCCAATGAGTCGATTGCTCGGTGCTGGCTACCAGCTGCTCTTCGACACGCCGGGCAGTTCGCCCGCATGTGCCATTTCACGCAGGCAGATCCTGCACAGCCCGAACTTGCGGAAAACCGCGTGCGGGCGGCCGCACTTGTTGCAGCGGGTGTACGCGCGAACCTTGAACTTCGGCTTGCGCTGGCTCTTTTCGACTAGTGCTTTTTTCGCCATTGGTCACTTCTCCTTGAACGGAAAGCCAAGGCCGCGCAGCAGCGCTCGGCCCTCGTCGTCATTGGTCGCCGAGGTGACGACGGTGATGTCCATGCCGCGGGGCCGGTCGATGTTGTCGACGTCGATCTCGTGGAACACCGACTGCTCGTTGAGCCCGAAGGTGTAGTTGCCGGTGCCGTCGAACTGCTTGGGCGACAGACCGCGGAAGTCGCGGATACGCGGCAATGCAATCGACACCAGCCGGTCCAGGAACTCCCACATCCGGTCGCCGCGCAGGGTCACCCGCGCTCCGATCGGCATGCCCTCACGAAGCTTGAACTGCGCGATCGACTTACGGGCCTTGCGGATTTCGGGCCGCTGACCGGTGATCAACGCCAGGTCGGAGACCGCGCCGTTGATCAGCTTGGCGTCACGGGCCGCGTCGCCGACGCCCATGTTCACCACGACCTTCACCACGCCCGGAATCTGCATGACGTTGGCGTAGGCGAATTCTTTGTTCAGCGCCTCGCGGATCTCTTCGCGGTAGCGCGTCTTGAGCCGGGGCTGAACCCTCTCGGTCGTTGTCATGCGTTGATGTCCTTGCCGTTGCGCTTCGAGATGCGAACCCGCTTGCCCGATTCCTCGTCGACCCGGTAGCCGATCCGGGTGGGCGTGCCGTCCGAGTCGACCACCATCACGTTCGAGACGTTGATGGGAGCTTCCTGCGTGACGATGCCGCCGGACTGGGCTCCGCGCTCGTTGGTCGAGATCGCGGTGTGCTTCTTGATCCGGTTGACGCCTTGGACGAGCACCTTGTTGCGAGTCGGGTACGCCTGGAGCACTTTGCCTTTGGCGCCCTTGTCCTTACCCGAGATGACGAGGACGGTGTCGCCCTTGTGCACCTTCATTTACAGCACCTCCGGGGCCAGCGAGACGATCTTCATAAAGCGCTTCTCCCGCAGTTCGCGGCCAACCGGCCCGAAGATGCGGGTTCCACGCGGGTCGTTGTCGGGCTTGATGAGGACGGCCGCGTTCTCGTCGAACCTGATGTAGCTGCCGTCGGCGCGGCGGCGCTCCTTGACGGTCCGAACGATGACGGCCTTGACGACCTCACCCTTCTTGACGTTGCCACCGGGGATGGCGTCCTTGACGGTCGCCACAATGACGTCGCCGATTCCGGCGTAACGCCTACCCGAGCCGCCGAGCACACGGATGCACAAGATTTCCTTGGCACCAGTGTTGTCGGCCACCTTCAGCCGCGATTCCTGCTGAATCACTCGATCTCCTTGACCTGGTTCGCATATGCACGCCCACGCGTGGACGGGCCGGAGGACAATCGATTACATGGTCCACCAGACCTTCGTGCATGGTCTTTGTCATCGAAAGGCACGCGAGGCTGACGGTGAAGATCGAAATGCCAGCCAAGGTCTGCCCACGGCAACCCCTAGAGTCTAGGGGAAGACCTGCTCACAGCCAAATTCCTGGTCAAGGGCGGTTGCCGGCTGTCTTTGGGGTCAATCGCCTTGGCGGATGTAGGAGTAGATGTACAACGCCATCGCCGATGCCAGCGCGAGCAGCACCCACTGCACGAGCGCCTGGTCGATCATCGAACCCGGCGGTGGGGCGCCGGGCAGAATATTTCGCAGCGGAACGATCGCGAACAGGTTCGCCGCGTACCACGTGGCGAACGGTGGCACGAACTTTCGCCTGCCCATCGCCATCGGAATGGCCACCACCAGCGCCAGGGTCGGCAGGCTGATCAACACCAGGATGATGCCCAGGTCGAAGATCAGCGGCCCCTTGGCCCGATGCAGGGTGACCACCACATTGCTGGTGTTGTGGCTGCCGGCCTCGCTGGTGTCGCTGTTGCGCGTGACCGATGCATCCCAACCGTCCATCGCTCCGGTCACCTGAACGAGTGCGGGTAGCCGCTTGCGTTCCGCACCCTCCCCGACGAAGACGTCGGCCGAAATCGGCTCGGTGCGATAGGAATCGAACGGCCAGTTGCCGGGATCACCGTGCGCCTGGATCATGGTGCTGACTTGAGCCGGCGCCTTGCCCTTCGGGTATTTGATGTCGCCCAGATCGTTCGGCGGGTATAGCCGCACGGCGATATCAGCGTTCAGCTCGTCGAAGCGCTTGTCCTCGAGCGACTCACCCGGGTAGATGAGCACGTTCACCGTGAGGCGGTTCGTCGTGGACTTGAGCTCTTCCAGCCGGATCTGCACGACGGTCTCGTCGGCGCCGGCCTGGCTCAGGTCCAGCGGCGGCAGCGGACCTTCGGACTTCTGCAGCAGATGGACGCCGAACAGGGACAGGCCATAGGCGGTCAAAACAGCCATCACAATGGCCACCCCGATGATGATGCGCGGCCGCTTTCGCTGCTCATCCGGCGCCGGCGTCGAGATCGTCGACGGAGTCTGAACTGTCATTGCTGGCCGCCGTCTTGGAAAGTCGGGACGGCTTGCCTGGAGTGGACGGGCGCGGGGCGGTGGACATCAGCCTGTCGGGGCAACACGGTCGTCACGTTAGCGAACCGGGGTGCCGAAAGCGCGGCGAAAGAATGGTGATGGGCAGGGCGCCCGAATCCCGTCACCCGCTGGCCACCCGGCAGTAATGCGCAGTTCAGCAAGGCTAACGGAAAACATGAATTCGCCCATGGGATGGGACAGTTCGCACTTCGACCCGCTAATCTGACGTCGGTGAGCGTGCTCGAAGGTGCGCCGTATTTTCTCAACAAAAGCGTCGAGTTCCGGGGTGAGGCAATCAACATGAAGCACACACGACTAGCCGCTGTCGTCAGTTTGCTGGCCGCGGGTGTCACGGTGCTTTCGGGATGCGAAGTCCCGCACACCAGCATGGCCTACGCAAGCGAAGTAGTGAACTGTGGCGGCAAGTCGGCGATAACGGCCAGCGGCTCGACCGCCCAATCCAACGCGATGAAGCGGTTCGTCAGCGCCTACAGCAAGTCATGCCCCGGACACAGCCTGAACTACACGGCCAACGGCTCCGGCGCGGGAATCACCGATTTCCTGAAAGGCAAGAGCGATTTCGCCGGATCGGACACTCCCCTCGGTGACGACCAGTATGACGCCGCCAAGCAGCGCTGCGGCGGGGCCGAAGCCTGGAACCTCCCGGTGGTGTTCGGTCCGCTGGCGGTCACCTACAACCTCCCGGTCGACTTCCTGGTGCTCGACGCGCAGACGCTGGCCAGGATCTTCAATGGCAGCATCACGCGCTGGGACGACCCGTCGATCACGGCACTGAACGCGTCGATGCCGCCCGAAGAGATTCACGTCGTCCACCGAAGCGACAACTCCGGTAGCACCGCCAACTTCCAGGCCTACCTGCAGGCCGCGGCCGGCGGGGTGTGGACCCAGGGCACCGGCAAGGCGTTCAAGGGTGGCGTCGGAACCGGCGCCAACGGCAACGACGGCACATCCGCGATGGTCAAGAACACCGAAGGCGCGATCACGTACAACGAGTTGTCCTTCGCGATGGAGGAAGGGCTGTTCGCCGCGGAGATCAAGACCCCGGCCAGCCGCAAGTCGCGACGCCCGGTGCGGATCGGCACCGACTCGGTGGGCAAGACCATCGCCGGCGCCAAGATCATCGGCAAGGGCAACAACTTGGTGCTCGACCTCTCGTCGTTCTACAACCCGACTCAGGACGACGTCTATCCGATCGTGATGGCGACCTACGAGATCGTCTGCTCGAAATACCCTGACCCACAGACTGGTCTGGCGGTCAAAGCCGCTCTGCAGGCGACGCTCGGCCCCGGCCAGATCGATCTGGACAAGAACGGCTACATCCCGCTGCCCCCCGACTTCCAGGCGAGGGTGTCAGCCGCGGTCGACGCCATCGGCTGATCCGGCGGGCAGGTCGCTCACGCACCGGAATCCGATGTGGGCGGTCGCGGTGTCCTGCGACTGCGGCGAGCGCGCCGCAGGCCGGTAGCGGTGACAGTACTCCGGGGCACACAGGTGTGAGCCGCCCTTGAGCGTCTGCGTGACGGCCGGATCAGCGGATCCGGTTGGCGCACAACAGCTCTTGGGCGGCTGATCGAGTCGGTGGTGAGCGGAGAACTCGGTGCTGGTCCACTCCCAGACGTTGCCGATCATGTCGAAGAGGCCGAATGCATTCGGCGGGAACGCGGCCACCGGCGAGGTGCCGGACCAGCCGTCGTTGCGATAAGGAAAGCTTCCCTGCCAGGTATTGGCCATCGGCTCGCCGTTCGGCTTCTCCTGCTCGCCCCAGGCGTAGGTCGTCGCAAACCCACCGCGCGCGGCGTACTCCCATTCGGCTTCGGTCGGCAGCCGCCGGCCGGCCCAGCGCGCGTACGCGGCCGCATCAGGATAGGCCACCTGGACCACCGGATGATCCGCCCGGTCGCCGATATCGCTGTCCGGCCCGAACGGGTGGCGCCAGCAGGCGCCCGGCACCCAGGCCCACCATTGCCGCCAGTCTCGCAAGTCGACCGGGCCCGACGTGGGGCGGAATACCATTGCGCCAGGCTGTAATTCAGCTAGATCGGCCCCGGGGTAGAGCGCGGGGTCGATGGGCTGCTCAGCGACTGTGAGATAGCTCGTCGTGGCGACGAATTCCGCGTATTGCGCGTTGGTCACCGGATGGCGCTCGACGGCGAAAGCCTCGACGTTCACGGTGTGGATCGGCGCTTCCTCGGGGTAGAAGCTGGTCGAACCCATCCGAAACGATCCAGGCGGCAGTTCGACTAGCTCGGTTGGCATGAGTTCAGGGTATGACGACCGCGAACTCTTGCATCAGCGCGGTTTTCGCCGCGCCGAAACCCGGGGCGTCAACCGGGCCTTCCATGTCAACCGCTACCAGGTACTGAGCGGTGTTGGTCCAGATATGGGTGAGCCGATCCGCGAACTCGACGGGGCCCGACGGCCCACTGAACGTCCCGGCCAGTTTCTGACTGCTGTATCCGCAGAACTTGGCACCTACGGTGGCGACGTCGAAGTCAGGCTTCGAATGCGCCAGTGTGGCAGCGTAATCGGAGAAAGCCCTGGCGGGATCGAGCTTTGTCGCGGCGATGGTCACCGTCCCGCTCATCCCGTCGGGCCCGCTGAGCGACAACGCCAGATCACGCTGCCCCGGCTCGCTCGTCCACCCGTCGGGGATGGTGATCGTGATCCTCGGCGCGGCCGCGTCCTGCACCTGCGCCACGGTGCCGATGCCGACCCCGGCCGGTCCCGGGAAGCACAGGAACGCATTGGGTGGAATGTGATCCGGCAAGGTCGTCTCGATCCCGGGTGCCGGTGTGCCGTGGCTCGTTGTGGGGTGCCGAGACTCGGCCGACCCCCCGGCCCAGGCGGCGACCCCGTCGATGTTCCTGGCGCAGCCCGACAGCACAGCGACTGTGAGCAGACCGGCCACGGCCCAGCGTAGTCTCGGCGGGCTCTCAGTCACGCGAAAAGGCTAGCGCCAATTCCTTTTCCACATCTTGATATGGCCGGCCAGAGAGATCGACGGTCACCTGCGCGATGGTGCCGCCGGTGAACGTGAACGGCGCCTTGTACCGACTGGACACCGCCGAACCGCCGTTGCGTCCGACCGTGATGCCGACACCGGCCAAACCGAAGGTCCCCGGATGCGACTGCACATCGGCCAGGGCGCCCACCGTCGCGTCGTCGATAAACAAGGTGACGTCACCGAGCGGCGTGTGACTGTTCTCCACCGTGCCGGTGCGGTCGTAGCGAACGCCGAACACATGCCGGCCCAGTGGCACTGCCTGCGACGACGCAACCTCCTGCTGACGCTCGCCGAGGAAGTTGTACACAAAGTGCAATCGTCCGTCCTGGATGAACAGCACATACCCGCCGTGGGCGCCGCCGTGCTTGAACAGCACACCCTCAGCGCCGGTGGTGTCGACCGTGACATCGGCAAGAACCGCGAATGAGCGGCCACGCAACTCGACCGCGGCGCCGGTGGCCACGTCGGCACAGTCCGGATAGTAGATATAGGAGTCACGCTCGCTCACCAAGTAAGGCCGCGTGCGACCCAACGTCTCGAAGATGTTCAGATCCGCCAACGGTAGACCGTTGTATTTGGCGGCCTCGGAGAACCACAGCGCCTTGAGTTCTTCGAGCTTGTCGGGTTGCTCACCGGCCAGATCGTGACACTGGCTGCGGTCGGCGTCGATGTGAAAGAGCTCCCAACGATCGGCATCGAAATGTCCCCAGCCTGCCGGCGAAGCCGCATGCACCGTGTTGGCGAACCAGCCTTCATGCCAGATGCCGCGAGTGCCCAGCATGGTGTAGAACTGAGTCCGCTTGCCGGTGTCGGCAGACGGATCATCAAGGGCCGCCTTGAAACTCACCCCGTCCAGCGGCTTCTGGGCGATGCCTTTGACGGACTCCGGCGGTGTCAGGTTGATCAGGTCATAGAGGGTCGGAGTGATGTCGGCGACGTTGACGTAGTTGTCGCGGACCTCGCCGTGCGCCGCAATGCCGTTGGGCCACGAGATGATTGCCGTGTCGGCGATGCCCCCCTCGTGCGAGGCATATCTCTTGTAGAGCTTGTAAGGCGTGTTGAAGGCCATCGCCCAGCCGATCGGATAATGGTTGTAGGTCTCGGGCCCACCGAGGTGGTCGAACACCTTCATGCTCTCTTCGACGGTGTCGATGTAGCCGTTGAAGAACTTGCCCTCGTTCACCGATCCGTTCGGCCCGCCCTCACCACTGGCGCCGTTATCGGAGATCACCACGACAATGGTGTTGTCCAGTTGGCCGGATTCCTCGAGATAGTCGAGAATTCGCCCGATTTGGGCGTCGGTGTAGCTGAGAAAACCGGCGAACACTTCCGCGAACCGGCTGAACAACTTCTTCTCTTCGTCGTTCAGCGAGTCCCACGGCCGAACGGTGTCCTGCAAGGGCCATGGCTCGCCCTGCGGCCCCTTCACGTCGAGATACGGGTTGACCGGTGACAATTCGGTGTCCTGGGGCACGATGCCCAGCGACTTCTGGCGCTCCAGCACGATCTCGCGGTAGCGCTCGTAGCCCATGTCGAACTTGCCGGCGTATCGGTCCGCCCATTCTTGGAAAACATGGTGCGGGGCGTGACCGGCGCCCGGACACACGTAGCTGAACCACGGCTTGTCCGGAGCTATCACCTTGGCATCGCGAATGAATTCGATTGTCTTGTCCGCGATGTCTTTTGACAGGTGATAGCCGTCCTCGGGCATCCCGGGCGGGTTCACCGGATGGTTGTCGTACACCAGGTCGGGATACCACTGGTCGGTCTCGCCACCCATGAATCCGTAGAACCGTTCGAACCCGCGCGATGTCGGCCAGTGCCGCTTGGTCGACGCCATACTGGACTCTTCGAGCGGGGTCAGGTGCCATTTGCCAACGCAGTAAGTGTTGTAACCCCGTTCGGCGAGTACCTCTGAGACCAACGCGGTGTCCGCCGGAATCCGACCATTGCAGTTCGGGAACCCGTCGGTGAATTCCTCGATGGTGGCCATGCCCACGGTGGTGGCGTTGCGGCCGGTCAGCAATGAGGCACGCGTCGGAGAGCACAGCGCAGTGGTATGGAATTGCGACAGCCGCACACCGCGATCGGCGATGCGCGTCATTGCCGGCATCTCCACCAGGCCGCCGAAACAGTCCCAGGTCGCGATGCCCGTGTCGTCCCACACCAGATAAAGGATGTTGGGCGCACCCTCCGGTGCGGTTGGCGCAGCGAAGGGACCCCAGTCCGGTTCCGAATCACGGATATCCAGTTCGATCTTGCCGTTGAACTCGGTAGCCATCGCTGGCCTCACTCTCGTAGTGGACCCCCGGGGAATGCAGATTACACCGCTGCGGCGAACTGCCGGCCAACATCGCGACGGACCGCTACGGCCTGTCTCGACCTTCTTCCGGCGTCCAGGTGTGCGGCAGCATCGGCACGCTCGGGCCGCCGCCGAAATCGTCATCGGACAGCGTGGCCAATCCGGTCGCCTGCTCGCCGGCATTCCCCACCGTCCCGGCGACGCCGAGCGGCCCCGCGCCGCTGCCCGACGTCACCGTCGACGCGACCGGACTGTGGCGCGACAGCCCGGTGAACATGTTTCGACAACACCACTGCCTCAACGTGTTTGAAGCAGGTGAACTATGTTCGTTGCGCGCCCCGCCCACGGCGATTTCACTCATGGTGATTTCCGCCAAACCAAGCCGCGTCCGCCATCAGCGAAGTGCTGCTGAACCCCCAGGTGACGAACCGAGCCGTCGCGTACGCGACGCGGGCCGCCACACCCACGTCGTAGAGTCCTCTACCGACAGGCACGCTAGCTTGCCGGATCGTCGTGCTGTCGCCATGCCCAATCGGCAGCCAGGGCATGGGTCCCCAACTTTTTGGAGAACTATGAACAACCAGTTCCTGCCGTTGGTCGTTGGCGCAGTCATGCTCGCTCTCGGGCTGACCCTGACCGTTGACGACTTCCGTCGGGCTGCCACGGTGCGACGGCCGCTGGCGATCGCGTTGGTGTGCCAGTCACTGGTGTTACCCGCGCTGTGCTGGGTGATCGCGGAGTCGCTGCACCTGACGCCCAATCTGGCAGTCGGCCTGATGCTGATGGCAGCGACCCCCGGCGGCATGCTGGCTAACATCGTCAGTCATCTCGCCCGTGGAGACCTGGCGCTCAATCTGACGGTGACCGCGATCAACGCAGTGCTCTCGATCGTCACCATACCGGCGATACTGGCGTTCTCGTTGACCTGGTTTCTCGGCGAAGGACGTTTCATCCCACTGCAATTCGACAAATTCTTCGGCGTGTTCGCGATGGTGCTGGTGCCTGTCGCGATCGGGGTGGCGATACGTCACCGTTTTCCGGATTTCGCCCGGCGGCTGCAGAAGTACGTCAGGGTCGCCGCGGCGGTGTTATTGGTTCTCGCCGTCGTCGGCGGGATCGCCAGCGGCCAGTCGACGCTGTGGAAAGACTTCGGCATGATCAGCGCAGCTGTCGCATCCTTCTGCGCGGTCAGCCTGACCGTCGGTTACCTGGTGTCACGCCGGATGAAGCTGGGGCCGCCGCAGGCAATCGCCGTCAGCCTGGAGATCGGATTGCATAATGCCGTGGTGGCGATCGGCATTGCGCTGAGCCCTCAGTTGCTGAACAACGCCGAAATGGCTATGCCCGCGACTGTTTACGGGATTATCGGGCCGCTCATCGCGCTGGCGTTCATCGTTGCCGTGCGCCGTCTGGACCCTGCGTGCCGTGAGCTCTCCAGCTCACGGGCAGCTGAGGCTACTTAGCCTTCTCCAGGATTTCGACGAGCCGCCAGCGCTTGGTTGCCGACAGCGGACGAGTCTCCATCAACGAAACGCGGTCGCCGGTGCCGGCGTCGCCATGCTCGTCGTGCACCTTGACCTTCTTGGTGGTGCGGATGATCTTGCCGTACTTCGGGTGCCGCATGCGGTCTTCCAGCTCGACCACGATGGTCTTTTCCATCTTGTCGCTGACCACGTAGCCGATGCGGGTCTTGCGGCGACCGCGCGGCTTCGGGGTGGCCGGAGTGTGCTTGGGCCCCTTGGCGCTAGCGTCTTTCGCCGCAGCCTTGGGAGCAGCCTTCGCCGCCTTCGCGGGGGCTTCGTTCTTCGCCTCTGCCATTAGGAGTCCTCACCACCATTGGGCCCAGATGCTAGGCCGAGTTCGCGTTCACGTAGCACGGTGTAGATCCGTGCAATTTCCTGCCGGACGACGCGGAGCCGACGGTTGTTGGCGAGCTGACCGGTTGCCATCTGGAAGCGCAAGTTGAACAGCTCTTCCTTGAATTCGCGCAACTTCTCGATCAACTCTTCGTCGTTGAGCTCGCGCAGTTCGCCAGGCGAAGTTCCCACTGCCATCAGAACTGATCCTCTCGGGTCACGATGCGTGCCTTGATCGGCAGCTTGTGGATCGCTCGGGTAAGCGCTTCCCGGGCGGTCTGTTCGTTGGGGTAGCTGAGCTCGAACAGCACGCGACCCGGCTTGACGTTGGCGATCCACCACTCCGGCGAACCCTTACCCGAACCCATCCGGGTCTCGGCGGGCTTCTTGGTCAGCGGACGGTCCGGGAAGATGTTGATCCACACCTTGCCGCCACGCTTGATGTGCCGGTTGATGGCGATACGAGCGGACTCGATCTGCCGGTTGGTGATGTAGGCGTGCTCCAGTGCCTGGATGCCGTAGTCACCGAAGCTCACCGACGTGCCACCGCTGGCGATCCCGCGCTGACGCGGGTGGTGCTGCTTGCGGTGTTTGACTCTGCGGGGAATCAACATGATTAGCTCTCCGTACTCTGCGCTTCAACAGCGGGCGCCTCGACAGCCGGCGCCTCAGCCGGCGAGGCAGTTGCCTCTTCGGCGCTCGAGGCGGCGCGGCCGGCCTCGGTGCTGGTCGCCGTCGTGCCCGCGGAACCGCTACGACGCGGGCGGGTACCCGCCGGACGTTCGCGGCGCGGACGCTCGGCGCCGGCCGTCGGCGCAACCAGCTCGCGCTTGCCGCCGACGATGTCGCCCTTGTAAATCCATACCTTCACACCGATGCGGCCGAAGGTGGTCTTGGCTTCGTACAGGCCGTAGTCGATGTCGGCACGCAGCGTGTGCAGCGGCACCCGACCTTCGCGGTAAAACTCCGAGCGGCTCATTTCCGCGCCGCCGAGACGACCGGAGCACTGCACCCGGATGCCCTTGACGTTGGGCTGACGCATCGCCGACTGAATGGCCTTACGCATCGCGCGGCGGAACGCCACCCGGTTGCTCAGCTGCTCGGCCACCCCTTGAGCAACCAATTGTGCTGTCGATTCCGGGTTTTTCACCTCAAGGATGTTGAGCTGAACCTGCTTGCCGGTCAGCTTCTCCAGGTCGGCGCGGATGCGGTCGGCTTCGGTGCCACGGCGACCGATGACGATGCCGGGACGGGCGGTGTGGATGTCCACCCGGACCCGATCGCGGGTGCGCTCGATCTCCACGTCGGCGATGCCGGCGCGCTCCAAGCCGGTCGACAGCAGCTTGCGGATCGCCACGTCTTCCTTGATGTAATCCGCGTACTGCTTGTCCGCATACCACCGGGACTTCCAGTCGGTCGTGATGCCGAGGCGGAAGCCGTGCGGATTGATTTTCTGGCCCACTACTGCGAGCCTCCCTTCGCGTCCGAAGTCGCTTCAGTCTCAGTGGACTTCGCGGCGGATGCCTTCGCTTCAGATGTCTTTTTGGGGGATGCCTTCTTGGCCGGGGCCTTCGCGGCGGATGCCTTCTTGGCAGGTGCCGTACTCGCAACCTTGCTGGCCTGCGCGCGACGTGCGCGGGTCGCGCTCGCGGACTGCGAACCCCGCCCGTCCTTGATCGGCCGGCTCTCTACCACCACGGTGATGTGGCTGGTGCGCTTACGGATGCGGAACGCGCGGCCCTGGGCGCGCGGACGGATCCGCTTGGCGGTGGGGCCGCCATCGGCGTAGACCGTGGCCACCACAAGAGTCGCCGGGTCGAGCCCATTGTTGTTCTGCGCGTTGGCCGCAGCGCTCGCGATGACCTTGGCCACCGGCTCGCTCGCCGCCTGCGGCGCCCAGCGCAAAATGTCTAGCGCTTCGGCCACTGACTTGCCGCGTACGAGGTCGATCACCCGGCGCGCCTTGGTCGGCGACACCCGCACGAACCGCGCTACGGCGGCCGCCGAAGGATATTCAGTAGCCGTACTCATCGCCGCTTGGCCTTCCGGTCGTCTTTGATGTGTCCCTTGAAGGTGCGCGTCGGTGCGAACTCACCCAGTTTGTGGCCCACCATCGATTCGGTGACGAACACCGGCACATGCTTGCGGCCATCGTGGACCGCGAACGTGTGACCGATGAAGTCGGGAATGATGGTCGAACGGCGGGACCAGGTCTTGATGACCTGCTTGGTGTTCTTGTCGTTCTGCGTGTCGACCTTCTTGAGCAGATGGCCGTCGACGAACGGACCCTTTTTCAGGCTGCGTGGCATCGGCTGCTCCTAGCGCGATTTCTTGCCGGTGCGCCGGCGTCGGACGATGAGCTTGTCGCTGGGCTTGTTGCCCTTACGGGTACGGCCTTCCGGCTTACCCCACGGGCTGACCGGGTGACGACCACCGGACGTCTTACCCTCACCACCACCGTGCGGGTGGTCGACCGGGTTCATCACCACACCACGGACGGTCGGGCGCTTGCCCTTCCAACGCATCCGGCCGGCCTTACCCCAGTTGATGTTGGCCTGCTCGGCGTTACCCACCTCGCCGACGGTGGCGCGGCAGCGCACGTCGACGCGACGGATTTCACCGCTGGGCATACGCAGTGAGGCGTAGGCGCCTTCCTTACCCAGCAGCTGGATGCTGGCGCCCGCGGAGCGAGCCATCTTGGCCCCACCGCCCGGCCGCAGCTCCACAGCGTGGACCAAGGTACCGGCCGGGATGTTGCGCAACGGCAGGTTGTTACCCGGCTTGATGTCGGCGTTGGCACCCGTCTCCACCACGTCGCCCTGGGAAAGTCCCTGCGGCGCAATGATGTAGCGCTTTTCGCCATCCAAGAAGTGCAGCAGCGCGATGTTCGCGGTGCGGTTCGGGTCGTACTCGATGTGCGCGACCTTCGCGTTGACGCCGTCTTTGTCGTTGCGGCGGAAGTCGATCACCCGGTAGGCCCGCTTGTGGCCGCCACCCTTGTGGCGCGTGGTGATGCGACCGTGCGCGTTACGACCACCCTTGCCGTGCAGCGGCTTGATCAGCGACTTCTCCGGAGTGGATCGAGTGATCTCGGCGAAATCGGAGACGCTGGCACCGCGGCGACCCGGAGTCGTCGGCTTGTACTTGCGAATTCCCATGTCTTTAAGTCTCTCTATCCTCGTCTACGCCGGTGCGCCGAACAGTTCGATCGGCTTGCTGCCGGGCGCCAACGTCACGATGGCGCGCTTGGTGCTCTTGCGTTGTCCGTACCCGCTCCGGGTGCGCTTGCGCTTGCCCTGGCGGTTCGCAGTGTTCACTGCGGACACCTTGACCGAAAAGATCTTCTCGACCGCGATCTTGATCTGCGTCTTGTTCGAGTCAGGGTGCACCAGGAACGTGTACACGTTGTCATCGATCAGGCCGTAGGACTTCTCCGAGATGACAGGGGCCAAGATGATGTCGCGGGGGTCAGTGACAGTCGCCATCAGGCCGAAACCTCCTCTGAGTCTTCCGAGTGGCTTCGCGCATTCGACGCGATGAAGGCGTTGAGCGCCTCCACCGAGAACACCACGTCGTCGGCGTGCAGCACGTCGTAGGTGTTGAGCTGGTCCGGCGAGATGATGTGCACACCGGGAAGGTTGCGAGCGCTCTTGAGGCCGGTCTCGTCGCTACGTCCGATGACCACCAGCACCTGCTTGCGGTCGGTCAGCGAGCCCAGGAAAACCTTGGCGCTCTTGGTCGACGGCGTCTGTCCCGACACCAGCTCGGTGATCGCGTGGATACGGCCGTTGCGGGCCCGGTCCGACAACGCGCCCCGCAGTGCGGCGGCGATCATCTTCTTCGGGGTGCGCTGGCTGTAGTCGCGAGGCTGGGGACCATGAACGACGCCACCGCCGGTGAACTGCGGCGCACGCGTCGAGCCCTGCCGGGCGCGGCCAGTGCCCTTCTGCCGGTAAGGCTTACGGCCACCACCGCGGACCTCGCCACGCGTCTTGGTCGAGTGTGTGCCCTGGCGCTTCGCGGCCAACTGAGCCGTGACCACCTGGTGCAACAGTGCGATGTTCGCGGGTGCGTCGAATAGCTCGGCCGGCAGCTCCACGGAGCCTTCGGTTTTACCGGCAGGCGTCTTGACGTCGATCTTGACGGCTTTCCCAGACTTCTCTGTAGCCATTACTTCTCACCTCGTTTGATCGCGCTGCGAACCACGACGAGTCCGCCGGTGATGCCCGGCACTGCGCCTTTGATCAACAGGACGCCGTTCTCGGCATCGACCAAGTGCACCAACAGGTTCTGAGTGGTCACGCGGTCGTGGCCCATCCGTCCGGACATCCGGGTGCCCTTGAACACCCGCGCCGGAGTGGCGCAACCACCGATGGAGCCCGGACGGCGGTGAACCGCCTGCGCACCGTGGCTGGCCCCCTGACCTTTGAAGCCGTGACGCTTCATGGTTCCCGCGAAGCCCTTGCCCTTTGAGGTACCGGTCACGTCGACATAGGTTCCGGCAGCGAAGATCTCGGCCGTCAGCTCCTGACCGACCTGATAGTCGGCAGCAGCGGCCTCGTCGTCGAGACGGAACTCGGCCAGATGCCGGCGCGGGTTGACCCCGGCGGCGGCGTACTGACCCGCCAGCGGCTTGTTGATCTTGCGTGGACTGATTTCGCCGTAGGCCAACTGCACCGCGCTGTACCCGTCAACTTCCTGAGTACGGATGCGGGTCACCACGTTCGGCCCGGCTTTGACCACCGTCACGGGGACGACGCGGTTGTTCTCGTCGAACACCTGCGTCATACCGAGCTTGGTGCCCAGAATGCCCTTTCTCGCCATTGCTCGCAGCTCTCCTACTGGATGTTGACGTCGACGCTGGCGGGCAGATCGATGCGCATCAGCGCGTCAACGGTTTTCGGGGTGGGGTCAAGGATGTCGATCAGCCGCTTGTGAGTGCGCATCTCGAAGTGCTCACGCGAGTCTTTGTACTTGTGCGGTGAGCGAATAACGCAATACACGTTCTTCTCAGTGGGCAACGGCACCGGGCCCACCACGCTGGCGCCCGTTCGGACAACCGTCTCGACGATCTTGCGCGCCGAGGCATCAATGGCCTCGTGGTCGTAGGCCTTGAGCCTGATGCGGATCTTCTGTCCCGCCACGCTTCCTCACTCTCCAGGTCGAGACCCGGTTTCCTGCCAGGCGCCGTAGCTTGATCGGTCTGGCCGATCAAGCCGCGCGCCCGGTTGTTGCGCCGCTGTTTACCTGTCTTGGTCCACCGGCCCCCGCGGTCGGGTGTGTCACCCTCACGCAGCCTGGTCCGCGACCGAAATTGGTCACGCTCCAAATTGGGACCGGACGCGCCCGTGTGGGCGCTGGTCGTATGCCCGGCCAGGCGCAAACCTGGCTCAGGGCAACCCGAACAGTATGCCCTAGATCGCGGTGTCGGCCAAATTCCCCCGGCTCAGCAACCGGATGGGCTGATCAGCGGCGAAACCGGCGGCGGACACTGCCCGAGCCAGGATTTCTTACTCCAGAGTAAGGTAGGCCGCTATGACAAGCCCGACCAGCACGTATGCGGCGTGGCAGCGCCTGTCCGGTCGCCCCGGCGGCAGTCGGCTGTTCTCGATCGCGGCGATGGCACGCGTGCCGTACTTCGCGTCGGTGCTACCCCATGTGGTGCGGATGGAACCGGGCTTGGCCGAGGTACAGGTGCCCAAGTGGTTCTTCGTTTACAACCATTTGCACACCGTGCACGCGATCGCGTCCTGCAATGCCGCCGAGGTGGCGATGGGAATGCTGATGGAGGCGACTGTCCCGCGCACTCACCGGTGGATACCGAAAGCCATGACTGTGCGGTACCTCGGTAAGGCCACCACGTCGCTTCGGGCGCGGGCCGAACTTGATCCGCCGGACTTCACCCAGATCACCGACGGCGTCGACGTGGTGGTGCCGGTCAGCGTGACCGATCGCGACGGTAACGAGGTCGTGCATGCCGACATCACCACCTGGGTCACGCCGGCCACCTAGCTGCTGGCCAGATATGTCCCGTGGCCACGGCGGACCAAATCGCCATCGAACTCGAGTACTTCGTTGACCAGGCCACCCTTCTGGTTCCGGTAGTTGATCACCAAAACCGACGCGCCGCCGTAGACGCCGACGACGTCGAAGTGCAGATCGGGCACGGCCGCCAATGCGGCGCACCAGTATTCACGCAGGGCCGCTTTGCCGTGCACCACTCCTGCCGACTCGGGCACTATTTCGGCCGCGACCGGCGAGGTGAACACGACGTCGTCGTGGAAATGCGCGAGTACGGCGTCCACATCGCGACGGTTCCAGGCCGCTGCCCACTCGTGCGCGAAGCCGTCCGGCTCGGGGGTGCTCACGATTCGCCTTTCAGCGTCGACCAGAACGGGCACTGGTGTGCCGCCTCGAAGTCGGTGCCGACCTGACTTCCGCCGGGCCGCAACGACATCCAGAAATTGTGGTCCGGGCTTCCATCCTGGGCCGGCCAATCGGGCAGGCCGGCGGCCTTCGGTGCGCCGTTGGTGACGAAGTGGCTCCAATAGCTCATCATCTGGTCGGACAAGATCTGCTGCGCAGGATCCAGCGGTGGGGCGCCGCCCATGCTGAACAGGTACCTCAGCTCCAGGGAGTGGCTGGCGCCGACCGGGAACGGCGCGTGGCGCAGGAAATCGGGCTCTGGTGCGTGCGGGTCGTCGAACTCGTAGGCGTAGACCGGCGCATTGCGGCTCAGCGAGTCGGCCATTCGGTCGGCGGCGCAAGCGAACACGCCGTCGGTGGCCGCAGCCGAGTAAGCCAGCGAGACGTCGCCGCCGTAGCGATCCGGCGGATAATGCGCCAGCACCGGCGCGCCGTCAGGACCGAAGATGTCGCCAAGCACGCGCGGATATTCGCCGGGGCTGACGCCCCGATGCAACCTCGACGCCCGCAGGGCCGCGAACAGCGTGAACTCGTCGTGGTTGACACCCATCAGCACCGGAACGCGGGCCGCCCGGTCAGCGGCGAATCCCGCGACCGGATTATCCGGCAGCACAGGCGTTCCCGTCACCGGGCCGGAGAGCGCGTTGGAGTCCCCAAGGAAGTAGTACCAAGGTGGACGCTCGAGCCGGGTCGCCGGCATCGCGCGCAGACACCGCGCCGTGGTGGCGGGGTTACGGCAGCCCGCCGCGATCGCGTAGTCCACGCTCCGCCGTTGCCCGACCTCCACATCCGCCTGCGCCTGGCACGGCGCGCTCTGAATGATCGCCGCGCGGAACAGTCCTGCCGACCCCGGCGCGATCAGGTGATCGCACACCGACATTCCACCCGCGGATTCGCCGGCGATGGTGACCTTCTTCGGGTCACCGCCGAATGCGGCGATGTTGTCACGGACCCAGCGCAGCGCGGCCTGCTGGTCGGCCAGGCCGTAGTTGCCGACCGTGCCGGGCGGACCGAGGGACGGGTGAGCCAGGAAGCCCAGCGCACCCAACCGGTAGTTGATCGTGACGACCACAATGTGGCCTTTGGCCGCCAGCCAGCGCGAGTGATAGATGTCGCCACTGCCGTTGACGAACCCGCCGCCGTGGATCCACACCATCACCGGGCGCTTCTCACCGTGTTGTGCACGGGGCGGAGCCCAGACGTTGAGCGTCAGGCAATTTTCACTGGTGGGCTTGCCCACCCCCGGCTTGAGTCCGGTGTCCTGCATGCATTGCGGCCCAGCCTTGGTGGCATCCAACATGCCCGACCAGCGCGCCGCCGGCCGCGGCAGTTGCCATCGCAATGGCCCCACCGGAGGCTCTGCATACGGAATGCTTTGGAACACAGAGTAATCCGAGGCGACCTGGCCGCGCACAGACCCCATAGTGGTGTGCACGACACCGGCATCCAGCGGTCCCGCATAGGCCGGTTCAGCCTTGCGCGGCTTGGCGACGGGGTCCTGCCCGCACGCCGCCACGAGCAGGGCCGTCATCAGCAGGACGGCCCACGCTCGTCGGCGACGAAGCGATCGGATCGGCACGGAAGAACAGCCTACGGATTACCGGAAAGCGGCCGTCGGATAATCCACGATCACGGACACTGAGTGTGACACGTGTCAAAAAACGTCGCGAGCCAATCCGGCAGATGGGAAGGCTGATGAACGCACCGATCATTGACGAGGCCGCAGGCGTTTTCGTTGATCCAAAATCCTATGCCGACGAACCGCGGCTGCATGCGGCGCTGACCCACCTTCGTGCCCACGCACCGGTGTCGCTGGTCGACAGTCCGCCCTATCGGCCGTTCTGGGCCATCACCAAGCACGCCGACATCATGGCAATCGAACGGGCCAACGATCTGTTCATCAACGAGCCGCGACCGTTACTGGCCACCGCCAAGGCCGACGACATGGCGCGTCAACAGCTGGATGCCGGGATGGGGTTGCGCACCCTGATCCACATGGACGACCCGCAGCACCGGGTGGTCCGCGCTATCGGCGCGGACTGGTTCCGCCCCAAGGCAATGCGGGCACTCAAAGTCCGCGTCGACGAGTTGGCCAGGATCTACGTCGACAAGATGCTGGCCGCCGGCAGCGAGTGCGACTTCGTCCAAGAGGTCGCGGTGAACTACCCGCTGTACGTGATCATGTCGCTGCTGGGGCTGCCGGAGTCCGACTTTCCCCGCATGCTCGCGCTGACCCAGGAGATGTTCGGCGGCGACGACGACGAACTCAAGCGCGGCGCCACACTCGAGGAACAACTACAGGTGCTGCTCGAGTTCTTCGGCTATTTCACCGCGCTCACCGCGTCGCGCCGCGAACGGCCGACCGAGGACCTGGCCTCCGCGATCGCCAATGCGCGGGTCGACGGCGAACCGCTCTCCGACGTCGACACCGCGTCCTACTACGTCATCATCGCCACCGCGGGTCACGACACCACCAGCGCGACGATCTCCGGTGGCCTGCAGGCACTGATAGATAATCCGGATCAACGAAAGCGGTTGCGCGACAACCCCGATCTGATGCCGCTCGCCACCGAGGAAATGATCCGCTGGGTGACGCCGGTCAAGGAGTTCATGCGGACCGCCACTGCCGACACAACGATTCGCGGCGTGCCGATAGCCGAGGGCGAGTCGGTGTACCTGTCGTATGTTTCCGGCAACCGGGACGAGGACGTGTTCGCCGATCCGTTCCGCTTCGACGTCGGCCGCGATCCGAACAAGCATTTGGCCTTCGGCTACGGGGTGCACTTCTGCCTGGGCGCCGCGCTGGCCCGGATGGAAGTGAACAGCTTCTTCACCGAACTGCTACCGCGGTTGAAATCGATTGAGCTGAATGGAAACCCAGAGCTGATCTCGACGACGTTCGTCGGTGGGCTGAAGCATCTGCCGATTCGTTACGAGCTTCGTTGAGCGCGCTGCACATGTAGAAACCCATCCACAGCGGCCTGCGCGCAGTCGCGATAGTCGAAGTCGGGCAGCGTAGACAGCCGGCCGAGTACTGCCGGGCCGATCAGCAGAGCGATCGCTCGCGACCGGTCAATGTCGCCGAGTTCGGCCGCCTCGGGGCTGTCGAAGATCGCGTCGAACGGGGCGGCGTACTGCTGGGCGATACGTTCGCGCAACGTGCTGATCGCAGGGCTGTCAGCGGTCCCGCTCTGGCGTGATGCCGGCAGCTCTTCCAGATCCCGCCCGAGCGCCAGCCAGCTCATCGCCATCACCATGCCGGGCGCCTCGGCAATCGACTGTCCGAACGCCAGCACCACCGCGATCAGCCGATCACGCAGGGTGCCTTCTTCGGTCGGCATCGGCGCCGGCGGTATCAGGCTGCCGAATGCCGCTGCCAGCAAGTCATTTCCGCTCGGAAAGTGGCGGTACAAGGTGGCACGGGCGACGTTGGCACCACGCGTGACAGCATCAACGGTCACCGCACTCGGGCCTCCGGCGCGCAACAGAGCGGTCGCGGCCTCGAGCAATCTGGCCCGAGATCGCGCCGGGCGCGGATCGGTCTTCTCGGCGATGTGGACCACCTCCTCGTGTCCAACCTAGACAGCCTACGCAAACGAGTCAGCCGACGAACTCCGCCGCCCGATGCCCCAGCATGGCGATGGTGGCGTGCGGGCCGCGGCTGGTGATCCTCGGCAGCACCGACCCGTCGATCACCCATAGCCCGTCAATACCGTGTACGCGGCACTGGTCATCAACAACGGTCGTCGGGTCTTCGGCGGGACCCATCGGAGCAGTACCGCACAGATGCTGTGACGTCGACCAAGCCGGGTCGCCGATTTCGGTTGTCGGACCGGCTATTTCGCGGGCCAGATCGCAACCCGCCTGCAGTGCGGCAATGTCGGCCGGCTCGCTGTCGTAGCGGTGCTCGATGATCGGCGGCACCAGTGGGTCGGCCGAGGCGAGCGTGACCCGCCCACGGGAAAGTGGTCGCATCAGTGCCACCCCGAGGTGCGGCCAGTCTGGGTGACCTGGCGTTCCGTCGCTGACCATCGCCACGAAGCCGCCGGTATACGGCCGGATCTCGACGTCGTCAGGCGTGCTGAGCACCACCTCGAGCGCGGGTCGGCCGGGCGCGACCGCCCAGGTGGTCGGCAGCACCCATTCCGGATGGTCGCTGCAGGCCAACCCGACCGGCAGTGCGGCGAGCACGCCTACTCCCGCGGCGCGCAGCACGGTCTCGTCGCCCACGCCCGAAAGCATCAGGAGATGAGCGGACTCGATCGCTCCGGCGCTGAGCACCACGTGATCGGCGGTCATGGAGACCGGCCCGCCCGGGCCGATGGCGTCCAGGCCGGTGACACGTCCGCGAGTGATATGCAGACGCACCGCGCGGGTCTGGGTCAGCAGCGAGAGGTTGGCGCGGTTCAGTGCGGGCAGCAGATACGCCGCCCCGGGACCGATCCGCATACCGTCGACGATGTTGAGCGGCACGGCACCGACACCGGACGGCAGTGCGTCAGCGTCGGGTAAATCGTTGAGGTCTGGCAGCCAGCCGAATCCGCGCCGATGCGCTGCATCGACGAAAGTTGCTGTGCTACCGATGATTTCCTGTGCACGATGGACCAGTATCGGACCCGAGTCGCCGTGCGAGGGCCCGGCGAAATCCAGATCGGTCTCGATCGCGCGAAAGTGTTCGACGACGTCGGACCATCCCCAGCCCGGTATCCCGAAGCCGTCGAAGTCGCGCTGCAGACCCCGGCAGAAGTATCCCCCGTTGACAGCGCCTGAGCCGCCAACCGTGGCACCACGCATGATCGACATCTGGCGCGCCGGCCGGTCGGTGAGCTGGGTTTGGTAGCGCTGGACAAGCGGGCTGGCCGCGCCGATCGGCAGCCGCAGTCCGTTGGCGGTCTCGGCGAGCAGCGCCGGGTCGCTGAGGCCGAGCCCGGCCTCGAGTACTGTGACCAGGCGGCTCGATTCAGCCGAAAGCCGGTTCGCGACAACAGATCCAGCGCTTCCGGCGCCGATGATCAGCACATCGCTGTGCAGCGCCGCTGCAGTCAGGGGTCAGACTCGAATCTGCGGTTTGAGTGGGCCGACGTTGCGCTCCCGAAGCACGCCGTACCAGAGTCCCAGGCCGTAGGCCAGGTCGTCGATCCGCTTGAGCAGCAGGTAGGTCAGCAGTCCGATCGGCTGGGCATCGTCGTCCGCGGTTTGCCGGCGACTGGCCCAGTCCACCACCCCGTCCACGACCGCAGCGACCACGACAACTCGGCGGCACGATCGGAACAGGATGGCTGCCAGCAGAGCGACCGGCCAGTAGTGCCGGCAGATCGCCGACGCCAACTGCAGGGCCGCCGACCACAGGCTGCGGGCGGCAACCGTCACGACGTCCCATATTTGAGTCTCAGTGCCTTGCATACTTCTCGCGACCCGGCGGCCGGTGAGCCCAGCAACGAGGAGCGAAGCAAGGTAACCGAAGCTCGAGCCGAACGCCATCAGGACCCAGGCCGTCAACGCCCAGCCAGAGATCATCAGCGGCGCTATCTTGTCCGGGTGGCGAACCGAGAGCGGAGCGGCCGAACCGCCGTAAAATGCCTTGCGCGCAACCCAATCCCGCAATTCCGTCCGATGATCATGTGCCACTTGGGCAATCGGCTCGTAGCGGAGCCGCGCACCAGCTTCGACCAGACGCCAGCACAAGTCGACATCTTCACCGGACCGCAGGGTTTCGTCGAAGCCGCCGATATCGCGCAATGCCGAAGTGCGGCAAATGATGGCGGCACTGGGCACGTAGGAGACGCTGGTGTAGGGGATGACCGGAGCTTCCCGGTGCCCGAGATCCAACGACGAACGCACCGCCTCGTAGCGGGCGACCACATGATCGGTCTGCGCGAGCCCGACGATCCGCGGGGCGGCCAGGGCCACGGTCGGGTCACAGAAATGCCCGAGCAGCGCCTCCAGCCACCCACGGCGCGGGACCACGTCGGAGTCCAGGAACGCGACATAACCCGTCTTACAGGCAGCGAGGCCGGTATTGCGGGCCGCGGCCGGACCCTTGCTCTGTGCGTGCCGCAGAATCTCGATGTCGGTGTGCACCCCGGCGAAATCTTCACTCCGGATCGGGCTGGACGACCCGTCGTCCACGATGACGATGTGGCAGCCGCGCAGCGAGGTGACCAGCCTTAGCAATCCGGATGCGTTGTCGCGCACCGGAATAACGATGGTTACGTCGCGATGGGACGGACCGCCGGCGGGTCGCGGATGAGCTACCGTGGCGTCGAGCAGCGTCCGGGCCAACTCGGCGCTCACCGCGTCGCGGACCTTCAGCCGGCCGTCGGCGAGCATGTCCTGGGCAGCGGGCGCCAGTCGCAGTATCCGGGTCGGCGATCCACCCAGCAAAGCCGAACCCTGACCCAGCACCCTGACCCGGCGGTCGACCTGCACAGCAAACCCATCCGGCAACCGCGTCTGGATCATGTGAGCATCCCGTCGGCTGCCGGCGTCCAGCGCAGGATCCGGCGCAGGCAGTCGTCGATCATCTCGGCCAGCATCCGCTGGCCGTCGGTGGCGGTGGCAGTGGTTGGGTCGCCCAGCACGCCGACCTCGCTGACCGCGGCCACTCCCCCGCTGCGCATCGACGGCAGCAGGTCAGTCAACGGCGCACTGTTGCCCGCGCGCCAACGGTCGGTGCGGACGGCTGCCGGCGAAATATGCAGTAATACTGAAGTTTCGGCGTGCCCGGCGTGGGCGTCGCCGCCGGCCACGACACACGGGCACCACACGGCGTCCCGCCCCTCGCGCCGCAGTTGCGCGACCGCCTTGCCCAGCGCCGCGATGTTGCCGCCGTGGCCGTTGACGAAGAGCAGGCGCTGCGCCCAGCAGGTCGCTGATCTGCCGTACTCCACCAGCAGCATGGCCAGGGCGTCGGTGCCGATGGAGATCGTTCCGGGGAAACTCTGGTGCTCACCGCTGGCGCCGTACGCGATCGCCGGGGCGGCCAACCAGGTCAGGTCGCGGTCGTCGGCCAGGCGTGTCGTGACCGCGTCGGCGACCGCTGTCGCGATCCGGGTGTCGGTGTCCAGCGGCAGGTGCGGCCCGTGCTGTTCGGTGGAGCCAACGGGTATCGCGAGCCCTACCGGCATGCTTTGCAGTTGGCTCGATGTAGAGCCCCCGAGGTCGGGCTGGACTACCACTCGGTGATGGTAAGACGAATTCACCTGGCGTGCATCGGTTGTTGGCGCTCTAGAAAAAACTTTTCCCGACGACCGTTCACTAGAACCGGTCACCACCGCCACGTCAGCCACGTGAGTATCAACATACCCGCTGGTCTCGCGCCTGCGGCCGGGTTACGGTCCGCCCGTGGCGGGCGAGGCCGCCCCCAGCGTTCGCGTGAAGCCATCGGGCACCAGCACGTCGTCCCGGTTGAGATCGTGCACCGATGCGCGCCCGAGGCCCATCAAGGCTGAGTCGATTCCGCCGTGCAGGATGTCGAGCACGTTCTCGACACCCGGCTGTCCGGCGGCGGCCAGGCCCCACAGATAGGCGCGACCGATCATCACCGCGCGTGCGCCCAGTGCCAGCGCCTTGACGACATCGCTACCTCGTCGGATGCCGCCGTCCAGCAAAACCTCGACCTGGTCGCCGACCGCGTCGGCGACGGCGGGCAGGGCGCGAATTGACGCAGGCGTTCCGTCCAGGTTGTTTCCGCCGTGGTTGGACACCGAGATCGCCGAAACACCTGCGTCCACAGCTCTTTTCGCGTCGTCAAGCCGCATCACGCCCTTGAGCATGAACGGCCCACCCCACAGTTCGCGCAGCCAGGCGATGTCGGCCCAGGTCGGCGGTGGGGTGGACATCCACTCCCCGTACGCAGCGAAGAACGGGGGTCCGGGTTCGCCGCGGCCGGCCAGGTTGGGCACTCGCAGGTCCGGCGGACGCAGCGTCTTGCCGAATCTCCACAACCAGCCGGGACGAGCGATCACCTCCGGCGACATCCGCAGCATGGTGCGCAGGTTCATCTGCTCGGGAATCTTCGGGCTGCCCCAGTCGCGGCCGTGGGAGAACGACCAGTCGGTGGTCACGATCAGCCCGACCGCGCCGGCCTGCCGGGCCCGCTCGACGCGCTGGGCGATGACGTCACGCCCGCCCGACCAGTAGACCTGGAAGAACAGCTTCGGGTTGCCGGCGATCACGTCCTCGATCGGCTTGCTGGCGAACGACGACAATCCCATCGCCGTGCCACGCGCGGCGGCGGCGCGCGCCACGGCCACCTCGCCATCCGGGTCGACTGCCTGCACGCCCGTCGGAGAGATCATCACCGGTAGGGAAATATCCTGTCCCATAACGGTTGTCGACAAGTCACGCTTCTCGAGCGCGCCAACCACATGCGGCGCGAAACCCAACTCGCCGAACGCCTCGACGTTGTCGGAGACCGTCAGCCCTCTTTCGCTGGCGGCCACCAGCGCGGAATAGGACGACTTGGGCAGCCGCTTCTTGGCGCGTTGCTGCGCGATGGCAACGGTCTCGAACCAGACGTCACGAGCCACAGCTAGACCGGGCTCTCGTTGCAGAGCTTCTGCGGCATGGACAGTGTCAGCGGCACGGGCCCGCTCTTACGCCGACCGTGCGAGTGGTCGCCGGCCGGACGCGGCTTGTCGCGCTCCTGGGCCAGCGCCGGCATGCCATAACCCTGGACGCATTCCGGGTCGGGGCCGTCGAGCGGCAGACCGGTGAAGAACTTGGCCGCCATGCAGCCGCCCCGGCAGCTGTCGTAGTGCCCGCAGCTGCCGCAGGCACCTGCGGACTGCGGCTCGCGCAGCTCCTTGAACAGCGGGGCGTCCTTCCAGACCTTGTCAAACCCGCCGTCGGACAACACGTTTCCGGCCAAGAAGCGGTCGTGGATGGCGAATGGGCAGGCGTAGACGTCTCCGATCGGGTCGATCAGGCACACCACCCTCCCGGCGCCGCACATGTTCAACCCGGCCAGCGCACCCGGTTCGCCCAGACCGGAGAGGTGGAAGAACGAGTCTCCGGTGAGCACCCGCTCGCCCTTGGCGACCAGCCACTGGTACAGCTGGATCTGCTGATCGGCGGTCGGATGGAGCTCGTCCCACACGTCGGCACCCCGTCCCGAGGGCCGCAGCCGGGTGATGCGCAGGGTGGCGCCATATCGGCTTGCCAACGCAGCGAATTCGTCGAGCTGGTCGACGTTGTGGCGGGTCACCACCACCGAGATCTTGGCATCGGCGAATCCGGCGGCAGCAAGGTTCTCCAGCGCGCGAATTGCCATCGCAAAAGATCCGGCGCCGCGGACGGCGTCGTTGACCTCGGCGGTCGCGCCGTCCAGCGAGATCTGAACGTCGACGTAGTCGCTGGCGGCCAGCCGGGCAGCCACCTCAGGGGTGATCCGCACGCCGTTGGTGGAGAACTTCACACCGACGTGGTGAGCGGTCGCGTAGTCGACCAGCTCCCAAAAGTCCGGCCGCACAGTCGGTTCCCCGCCACCGATGTTGACATAGAACACCTGCATGCGTTCCAGCTCATCGATGATGTCTTTGCAACCCTGGGTCGACAGCTCGCGCGGATCACGCTTGCCCGACGACGACAGGCAGTGCACACACGCCAGGTTGCACGCGTAGGTCAGCTCCCAGGTCAGGCAGATGGGTGCATCCAACCCGTGTTCGAACTGCTCTATCAGCCGTGGCACGGTCGACGTCATCAGTGTTGCTCCTCTTCCGCCGGTACCAACATGTGGGAGCCGGCCAGCACGCCGAGTGCATGCAAGTACGGACCTTGCTGTGCATCCTCGACGCCAGCCGCGCGGAGCGCGGACCGGACGTCGGGATGGTCGGCCAACGATTGCACCACCGCGAGGATGGTGCGGTTCTTCAAGAACGAGAGCTTGCGAGTTCCGAAGTGGTACAACAGCGCACCGAAACTCTCGGGCCGCACGGCGACCTGCGAGTGCAATCGCCAGGCGTGGTCGGGATCGAACTCGCGACCACGGCCGTCGAGCCCCTGCGCGGGGGCACTCACGGTCAGTAGACCCCGCACATCCCGTCGATGGACACCTCTTCGACCAGCGTCTCGGTAACGAGCTCGGTGTCTGTTTCGGTGTTGCTGGTTCGGCTCCATGACGTTGCCTTTCGTTGGGGCGGGGCTCGACAAGTCGCGTCGATGTGGTCAGAATCTCAGTCAGAATATGGCATCGAGTGCCGGAACGGAAGGGTGGGGACGATGGCGCAGCAGCAGCCCCGCGTCGGCCGCCGCCGGTCCACCACACGTGAACACATTTCCGACGTCGCGATCGGGCTGTTCGCCGACCGCGGGTTCGCGGAGGTGAGCGTCGACGACGTCGCCGCGGCGACGGGTATCGCGCGCCGGAGCGTGTTTCGCTACTACGCGTCGAAGAACGCCATTCCGTGGGGCGACTTCGATGCTCACCTGCAGCACCTGAGCGAGCTGCTGGACGACGTCGATCCAGACATGCCGCTCGGCGACGCGCTGCGGACCGCACTGCTGTCATTCAACACATTCGACGAATCCGAGACCGTCCGCCACCGGCAACGGATGCGGGTGATCCTGCAAACGGCTGAGCTGCAAGCGTATTCGATGACGATGTATGCCGGATGGCGTGAGGTGATCGCTGGCTTTGTGGCGCGCCGGACCGGCGTCAAGACCACCGACCTGCGACCGCAGACCGTCGCGTGGATGATGCTCGGCGCCGCGCTGAGCGCCTATGAGCACTGGCTGGACGACGAGTCGGTCTCGCTGCCGCAGGCCCTGGGGGACGCTTTCGACGTCGTGCGCGCCGGGCTGAAGGAGGTGGAACCATGAGCCGACTGCTGCAGACCATCCAGGTGCAGGGTCAGGTCTGTGCGGGCATGGGTTCGGCGATGTACGGCGACCTGTTGCAGCTGGTGGCCGGCGACGTCGAAGGCGACGGCGTCTTCGCCAAGATCTTCGCCGGACACGAAAACGACTCTGGCCGCATGGCTTTGCCGCTGAGACTGCTGGGCGGACTCCACCGGCTGGCTCTCGAGGGGCGCGCACCGGCGCTGCGCCGCTGGTATCCCAGCGTCGGTGGAGACTGGGACGCCGGAGCCGCGTGGCCCGACATCATGCAGGCCGCCTCCGAACACGCGGAGTATCTGCGGGCCGCTCTCGAGCAGCCGCCGCAGACAAATGAGGTCGGTCGCTCGGCCGCGCTGATCGGCGGTCTGCTGACACTGTCCGACCGATTCGGTTTGCCGGTACGACTTATCGAGATCGGCTGCAGCGCCGGTCTGAATCTGCGGGCCGATCACTACCGTTTCCGCTATCCGGGCGGCGAGTGGGGTCCCAACGATTCGCCGGTCACCATCGATGACGCGTGGCGGGGCAAACTGCCTCCCACGGCCGCCGGACTGGACATCGTCGAACGTCACGGATACGACATCGCGCCGCTGGACGCCACCGGCACCGACGGGGAGCTGACGCTGCTGAGTTATGTCTGGCCCGACCAGCAGGCCAGGCTCGACCGGCTGCGCGGCGCGATCAGCGTCGCCCGCCGGGTGCCGGCGGCGCTGCACCGCCGCAATGCCACCCAAGCCGTGGCCGGACTGGAGCTCGCCGGTGAAACGCTCACCGTGCTGTGGCATTCGATTATGTGGCAATACCTTTCGCTGCCCGAGCAGTCCGCCATCGAGGCGTCGATCGACGAGATCGGGGCGCGGGCGCAACCCGAATCGCCGTTCGCCCATCTGACGCTGGAACCACACCGGCGAACACCCGGCGCGGATGTCGAGTTCGCGGTGCGGACCCGCTGCTGGCCCGCCGGCGACGACCGACTATTGGCCGCGTGTTCGCCGCACGGGCCGCCGGTCGTCTGGGAGTAGTTGCAGCCGCTTACTCCGATTACTGCACGCTGCCGCGATGAGCGGCTAGCCCAGAACTTCGGAAATCGGCACGGCGGCCGCAATTTTGGCGCGAGCCTTCATCACCTTGCCGGGCATGCCGCCGCCGACGACGCCGGCCACCGAGCCGTCCCTCTCGTAGTAGGCGAGAAACTTGCGACCGTCATCCTCGACGATGTGCACGGTGTCGGTGGCGATCGGCTCGCCCAGGCACTGGATCTTGACGTCGTACTGATCGCTCCAGAAATACGGGACGACGACGCTCGCCGGCGCATCCTGCCCGAGCATCGCCGGCACCACAGCGCGGGCCTGTTCGGCGACGTTGCTCCAATGTTCTACTCGCACTTGGTGTCCCTTCGGGTCGCGCCATGACGCGACGTCGCCGAGTGCCCACACGTTCGGCGCGCTGGTCCGGCCGGCGGCGTCGCAGATGACCCCGTTGTCGACCTCGATGCCGCTGCCCTCGAGCCAGTCGGTGGCTGGCCGCGAGCCGATACCCACCACGACCAGATCGGCGTCCACCTCGGTGCCGTCGGTCAGCTCCACCGTCTCGACATGCTCGCTGCCCCGCACCTCGGCCACTCCGACACCGGTGCGCACGTCGACGCCTTCCTCGCGGTGCAGCCGGGCCACCAGTCCGCCGATCTGCTCGCCGAGCACCGCTGCCAACGGCGCGGGCTGCGGCTCGACCAGCACAACCTCGACGCCGAGTCCACGCAGGCTGGCCGCTACCTCGCAACCGATGAATCCGGCACCGACCACCACTGCGCGGTGTGCTTTCGACGCGTGCCGGCGCAGAGCCAGGCTTTCGTCGAAGGAACGCAGCACCCGGATTCCCTCCAGATCGGGAAACGCCGGAATGCGCCGTGGCACCAAGCCTGTCGCGATGACGAGTTCGTCGTAGCTCAACGTTGACCCGTCGTCGAGCGTCACGGTCTGCGCCGCGGTGTCGATGCCGGTGGCCGCCGACCCCAGCCGCAAGATGATGTTCTTCTCGTCGTAGAACTCGCGCGGCTTGAGCGTGACGTCGTCGACTTCGCTGCGCAGTACTTCTTTGGACAACGGGGGCCGGTCGTAGGGCAGGTGCACTTCGTCGCTGACGATGGTGATCGGACCGGTGAAGTCAGCCCGGCGCAGTTGCTCGGCGGTCCGGGTCGCGGCGAGTCCTCCGCCGACGATCAGAATGCCGTTGTCGCCAGAGCTAGTGGTCATTTGGAGTTCATACACGATTGCGGCGGCCGCGGGTTGCTCACCCCTGCGCGCGTGACCTGTCGATCAGGTTCGACAACACGACGATGCTTTCGCTGCGTTCGATGTCAGCACTGGTGCGGATTCGCTCCAGGGCGTCCTCCAGGTGTCGCATGTCGCGCGCCAACACCCGCAGGATGGCGTCGGCGGTGCCGGTTACCGTTGCGGCACTGACGACTTCGGGGATATCGGCCCAGGCCCGCCGCAGCTCATCGGGCGAAATCCGACCGTGACAGAAGACTTGGACATAAGCCTCGGTGTTCCAGCCGACGGCGTTGCGGTCGATGACGGTGGTGAATCCACGGATCACGCCACTGTCGAGCATCCGGTCGACCCGCCGCTTGACCGCGGGGGCGGACAACCGCACCCGCTCCCCGATTTCGGCAAATGTCGCCCGGGCATGCTGCGCCAGCTCGGCCAGGATCTGCTCGTCGATCCCATCCAACCGATCCATAACCCCTCCAGCCACAACAGACCTTCACTTTACGGCATTTCACGCAATAAAAGCGTTGTATACAAGCAACAGTCATTCGATACATTGCGCACACGACTCCCATACCGTTGATTTATGACGATCTTCGCCGAGTCGGGAGCCGCAACCCGCCGTCACACTGCCGAACGGCAGGCCAGCCTTCGCCATTACGTCATGACGCCGCCACAGTTCTTCGCCGTCGACTATGCGATCAATCCGTGGATGGACACCACCACTCCCGTGGACGCTGCTGTCGCGGTGTCGCAATGGCAGCGCCTGCAGGACGTCTATCTGAAACTGGGGCACAGTGTCGAGCTGGTCGCTCCGGTACCCGGCCTGCCCGACATGGTGTACGCCGCCAACGGCGGGTTGATCATCGACGGCAAGGCGTTGGTCGCGCGCTTCAAATACCCGCAGCGCCAACAGGAGTCAGTCGCTTACGGGGCGTGGCTGCGGTCGCAAGGGTTCGACCCCGTCTACGCGCAACACGTCAACGAAGGGCAAGGTGATCTGCTGCCCGTCGGTGACATCATTTTGGCCGGTCACGGATTTCGAACCGCGTTGCGGGCGCACAGCGAGATTGCCCGGGTCTTCAACCGTCGGGTGATCAGCCTCGAACTGGTCGATCCGCGCTTCTACCATCTCGACACCGCGTTGACCGTGCTCGACGACACGACCATCGCCTACTATCCCCCGGCCTTCTCGTACGTGTCGCGAGCGCATCTTGAGACCCTGTTCCCGGATGCGATCGTGGTGGACAGCGCCGACGCGTACGCGTTCGGCCTCAATGCGGTCTCCGATGGGCGTAACGTGGTCCTCCCGGCCGCCGCCGTGGGCTTTGCCGAACAGCTGAGCGACGCCGGATTCGAACCGATCGGCGTCGAGATGCCCGAATTACTCAAGGGCGGCGGCTCCGTCAAATGCTGCACGCTGGAGGTGTATTCGTGAGACACGCGCGCAACGAAGCAAAGTTCAGCGATGACACTGCTGGATAACGTCACCGGTCGCGGCGCGCCGACCGAGTCGGCGATCGCGATCGACGAGCGCTACACCGCTCACAACTATTCGCCGCTGCCGGTGGTGGCCGCCAGCGCCGAGGGGTCGTGGATCACCGATGTCGAAGGACGCCGCTACCTGGATTGCCTGGCCGCGTATTCGGCGGTGAATTTCGGGCATCGGAACCCGGAGATCATCGCGACCGCCCACGCCCAACTCGATGTCCTCACCCTGGTCAGTCGGGCATTTCACGCCGAAGCCCTGGGCCCGTTCTGCGCAGCGCTGGCGACGTTGTGCGGCAAAGACATGGTGCTGCCGATGAACAGTGGCGCCGAGGCGGTCGAGAGCGCGCTCAAGGTGGCGCGCAAATGGGGTACCGACGTCAAAGGGGTAGCCGTCGACCAGGCCAATATTGTGGTGGCCGACAACAATTTTCACGGCCGGACCATCACCATCGTCAGCTTTTCATCGGACCAGACTGCGCGCGCCGGCTTCGGGCCGTTCACGCCGGGCTTCCGTTCGGTGCCCTTCGGGGATGTCACCGCGCTGGCCGATGCGATCGACGAGAACACCGTCGCAGTCTTGCTGGAGCCGATCCAGGGCGAAGCCGGCGTCGTCGTGCCGCCGGATCACTACCTGCCGGAAGTGCGCGAGATCTGCACGGCACGAAACGTTCTCATGATCGCCGACGAAATTCAGTCCGGCCTGGCCCGCACCGGCCGGACGTTTGCCTGCGACCACTGGGACGTGGTGCCCGACATCTATCTGCTCGGCAAGGCCCTGGGCGGCGGCGTGGTACCGCTGTCCGCGGTGGTGGCCGATGGCGACATCCTCGGGGTGCTGCATCCCGGCGAGCACGGCTCGACATTCGGCGGCAACCCCTTTGCGACGGCGATCGGTCACACCGTGGTGTCGATGCTGGCTCGCGGTGAGTTCCAGGAACGCGCCACCCGGTTGGGGGCGCGGCTGCATTGGCGGCTGCAAGCATTGATCGGCCACGGCGTGGTCGCGGTGCGCGGACGCGGATTGTGGGCGGGTGTCGACATCGACCCCGCGCTCGGCAGCGGGAAGAAGCTCAGCCTGCGACTGGCCGAACGCGGCGTCCTGGTCAAGGACACCCACGGGTCGACGCTGCGGTTCGCGCCGCCGCTGGTGATCACGATGACCGAAATCGATTGGGCCATCGATCGTTTCGCCGAGACCCTGACGGAGCTGACGAGCTAGCTAGTACTTCAGCACACCTTTGTCGACCGGAATCTGGGCCCCGGTCAGCGTGGCCGAGCCGTCACCGGCGAGCCAGGCGACGACGTCGGATACTTCGGCAGCGCCCATGAATCCATTGGGCTGCAGCAGCATTGGGCCGAAGCTGTGGATGTAGTGCGGATGCTCGGCGAACACCTGCATCATCAGTTCCGGCTCGATCATCGGCGTCTCGACCGAGTAGGGATGGATGGAGTTGACCCGGATGCCGTATTCGCTCAGCTCGATTGCCAGCGAGTTGGTCAGACCGGTGAGCCCGTGTTTGGACGCCGAGTAGTGCCCATTGCCCGGGGTGGCTTTCAGCCCGGCCGACGAGCTGACGACCACGATGACCCCGCCGTTGCCGGCGTCGATCATCGCGGGAATCGCCGCGCGCAGGGTGTGGAACGTGCCGGTCAGGTTGACGTCGATCACGGTATTCCACTGTTCGTCGGACAGCTCCCAGATCCGTCCCCAGCTGAGCACGCCTGCGTTGGCGACCATGATGTCGAGTCGGCCGAACTGCTCGACGCCGTCACTGACCAGCTGCCGAACCGCGGCGTCGTCACGGATGTCGACCTGCCGGGCCAGGATCTTGCGTCCCTCGGCTTCGACCGCCCGGACCGTCTCCGCCAAATCCTCGGGGGTGGCCGCGGAATAGGTGATGCTGTCGGACACCGGCGCGCAGATGTCCAAGGCGATGATGTCGGCTCCTTCGCGGGCCAGTCGGGCCGCATGGGCCCGCCCCTGGCCGCGCGCGGCGCCGGTGATGAATGCCACCCGTCCTTGCAAAGTTTCCGACGTGCCCGACACCCACAGCCCCTTTCGCCGACTGCCGATCAGGCTAGCAGCGAAACTGAAACGTGTTCTAATCGGCTGGCAACACCAGCCGACGGTCAGAGATCGGAGATGATTTTCTGCCGACCGGCGGCGTACTCGGCGTCCGAGATCGCGCCGCTGGCGTGCAGCTTCTGGAGTTCATCGAGGCGTTCGGCCACCGATTGCTGCGGCGGCGCGGCTACCCCGCCGCCCGACGCCGGCTGTTGCGCTTCGGCGGCCCCCCGGACCACCGCCAGCACCTGCTGGCGCACCGCCGGATAGTTGCGGAGGTCGACCGTGCCGCCGAACGGCAGGTTGTTGGCCTTATAGATCTGCAGGATCTCCATCAGCGGGCCGGCCTGACCGCTCAGGTCGTAGGTCTTGTTGTCCTCGCTGACGGTGATCTGGGCGGGCACCACTCCCGCGACCAATCCGCTCGCCTGCCAATCGATCTCGTATTCCCGCGTGTTCGGGTCGACCAGCGCAACGAGTTTGCGCGCAGTGATGATTGCCTGCTTGGAGAAGTCGACGGTGACCCGCTTTTGATCGGTGAAGTCGACTCCGGGTCCGGTGATGCGCAGGTCCAGCTTGACCACCGGATGTTCGTTGATACGCACCCCGGTCTCCGCAAAGCCCTGGATCTGCGCCGCGGCGAGCACGCCGGTCCGCCGAAGGCCAGCCATTTTGGCCGAGGACTTGGCGCCGCGGTTGGCCAGCCACAGCGCGACGAGTACGTCGGCGACCGTGATCAGCAGCCCAGCCCAGAGCATCCACGAGGTGCTCTGGTCGACGATCGAGTCCGCTTCGCTACCAAACGAACCCAGCAGGCTGGGCAACGCGAAGTAGGTGCCGAGAAAGATGGGGCCGACCAGACCCCCACAGACCAGGACGATGAGTTGGGCTTTGAGATAGCGCGCAAGCATGGCAGTTCCCGTCGTCGTTCGATCGATGACGCGGGACAACGCATCGCTTTAGGCCAGATCATACTGGGTAGAAGCGAAACGGCGCCCACCCTTTTGGGTGAGCGCCGCTTGGCGGTACGAACTATTTGATGATCTTGGTGACCCGGCCGGCGCCGACGGTGCGGCCACCTTCACGGATCGCGAACCGCAGACCGTCATCCATGGCGACGGGCTGGATCAGCTTCACGACGATCTCGGTGTTGTCACCGGGCATCACCATTTCGGTGCCCTCCGGCAACGTCACCACACCGGTCACGTCGGTGGTGCGGAAGTAGAACTGCGGACGGTAGTTGTTGAAGAACGGCGTGTGCCGGCCACCCTCGTCCTTGGACAAGATGTAGACGCTGCCCTCGAAGTCGGTGTGCGGCGTGGTGGTGCCGGGCTTCACGACGACCTGACCGCGCTCGACGTCCTCACGCTTGATACCACGCAGCAGGAGGCCGACGTTGTCGCCTGCCTGACCCTGGTCGAGCAGCTTGCGGAACATCTCGACACCGGTGACCGTGGTCTTGGTGCTGGTCGGCTTGATGCCGACGATCTCGACTTCCTCGTTGACGTTGATCACGCCACGCTCGACACGGCCGGTCACCACGGTGCCACGACCGGTGATGGTGAACACGTCCTCGACGGGCATCAGGAACGGCAGCTCGGTCTCGCGGACCGGGTCCGGGATCGACTCGTCGACCGCGTCCATCAGTTCCTCGACGGACTTGACCCACTTCTCGTCGCCCTCGAGGGCCTTGAGCGCCGAGACCTGGATGACCGGTGCGTCCTCGTCGAAGTCCTGGGCAGCCAGCAGCTCACGGACCTCCAGCTCGACGAGCTCGAGCAGCTCTTCGTCGTCGACCATGTCGGACTTGTTCAGCGCGACCAGGATGTAGGGCACACCGACCTGGCGGGCGAGCAGCACGTGCTCGCGGGTCTGCGGCATCGGACCATCCGTCGCGGCGACCACCAGGATCGCGCCGTCCATCTGGGCGGCACCGGTGATCATGTTCTTGATGTAGTCCGCGTGGCCAGGCGCGTCGACGTGCGCGTAGTGGCGCTTCTCGGTCTGGTACTCCACGTGGGAGATGTTGATCGTGATACCGCGCTGACGCTCTTCGGGCGCGTTGTCGATCTGGTCGAACGCGCGCGACTCGTTCAGTGTGGGGTATTTGTCGTGCAGGACCTTGGTGATCGCCGCGGTCAACGTGGTCTTACCGTGGTCAACGTGACCAATGGTCCCGATGTTGACGTGCGGCTTCGTCCGCTCGAACTTCGCCTTCGCCACTTCTGTGTCCTCCTGGACTAGTTGGTGCTTGTTACTGGATCTGTTGGTGCTCGTTGGAGTTTTGTTATTTCCGTTGTGCCGCGGTTGTGACCGGGCAAGGTTACTCCGTCGCTCTCAGGCTCATTACTCGGCTCCTCGCTCGTGAGCTTCGCTCACTCGCCGGTTGCCTTCGCGATGATCTCCTTCGACACGTTCGCCGGAACTTCGGCGTACGAGTCGAAAACCATGGAGTAGTTCGCCCGGCCTTGAGTCTTCGACCGCAGGTCGCCGACGTAACCGAACATTTCCGACAGCGGCACATGGGCTCTGACGACACGCGCACCGCTGCGCTCTTCCATGGCCTGGATCTGGCCACGGCGGGAGTTCAGGTCGCCGATCACGTCACCCATGTAGTCCTCGGGTGTGGTGACCTCGACAGCCATGATGGGCTCCAGGATGACCGGCTGCGCTTGCGCCGCAGCCTTTTTCATCACCTGAGAACCGGCGATCTTGAACGCCATCTCGGATGAGTCGACGTCGTGGTAAGCGCCGTCGAGCAGCGTCAGCTTGACGTTCACCAGCGGGTAGCCGGCGAGCACGCCGTACTGCATCGCGTCCTGGGCTCCGGCGTCCACCGACGGGATGTACTCCCGCGGGATGCGGCCACCGGTGACCTTGTTGTCGAACTCGTAGGTCGCGCCGTCCTCACCGGTGAACGGCTCGAGGCTGACGAGGACCTTGGCGAACTGGCCCGAGCCACCGGTCTGCTTCTTGTGGGTGAACTCGACCTTGTCGACCTTGCGCTTGATGGTCTCCTTGTAGGCGACCTGTGGCTTGCCGACGTTGGCCTCGACCTTGAACTCGCGGCGCATCCGGTCCACCAGGATGTCCAGGTGCAACTCGCCCATGCCGCCGATGACGGTCTGGCCGGTCTCGTTGTCCTGGTGCACCTTGAAGGTGGGATCCTCTTCGGCGAGCTTCTGGATGGAAAGGCTCAGCTTCTCCTGGTCGCTCTTGGTCTTGGGCTCGATGGCCACCTCGATAACCGGGTCCGGGAAGCGTCATCGACTCAAGCACGACCTGGTGGTTCGGGTCGCTCAAGGTGTCGCCGGTCGTGGTGTCCTTCAGCCCGATCACCGCGTAGATGTGGCCGGCACTGGCCGTCTCCACTGGGTTTTCCTTGTTGGCGTGCATCTGGAACAGCTTGCCCAGCCGCTCCTTCTTGCCCTTGGTGGAGTTGATGACCTGCTGACCCGGAATCGACCTTGCCCGAGTACACCCGCACGTAGGTGAGCTTGCCGAAGAACGGGTGGGTGGCGACCTTGAACGCCAGCGCCGAGAACGGCTCGTCGGTCGACGGGTTGCGGATGACCTCCACGTCCTCCTTGCCGGGAGCGTGGCCCACGGCGGGCGGAACATCCAGCGGTGAAGGCAGGTAGTCGATCACGGCGTCCAGCATCGGCTGGACGCCCTTGTTCTTGAACGCGCTACCACACAGCACCAGGTAGGCCTCGGAGCTGATGGTGAGCTTGCGCAGCGCGCCCTTGATCTCGTCGATCGTCAGTTCCTCGCCGCCGAAGTGCTTCTCCAGCAGCGTTTCGTCGGTCTCCGCAACGGCCTCGAGCAGCTTGTTGCGGTACTCGTCGGCCTTGTCCTGCAGTTCGGCCGGAATGTCGATCGTCTCGTAGGTCTCGCCGAGCTTTGTCTCGCCCCGCCAAACCTTGGCCTTCATCTCGACCAGGTCGATGATGCCCTCGAAGTCGCCCTCAGAGCCGACGGGCAGCTGGATCGGGATGACGTTGGCGCCCAGGCGGTCTTCCATCGTCTTCACCGAGAAGTAGAAGTCGGCGCCGATCTTGTCCATCTTGTTGACGAAGCAGATGCGGGGGACGTCGTACTTGTCGGCCTGCCGCCAAACCTGCTCGGACTGCGGCTCGACACCTTCCTTGCCGTCGAACACCGCAACGGCGCCGTCCAGCACGCGCAGGCTGCGCTCCACCTCGACGGTGAAGTCGACGTGCCCGGGGGTGTCGATGATGTTGATCTGGTTGTCGTTCCAGAAGCAGGTGGTTGCCGCGGAGGTGATGGTGATTCCCCGCTCCTGCTCCTGCTCCATCCAGTCCATCGTGGCGGCGCCGTCGTGCACCTCACCGATCTTGTAGCTGATACCGGTGTAATAGAGGATGCGCTCGGTCGTCGTCGTCTTGCCGGCGTCGATGTGCGCCATGATGCCGATGTTGCGGACCTTGGTCAGGTCCGTCAGCACGTCCTTCTGTGCCACGGGAGTCTTCCCACTCTTTCGATTGCTTGGTTATTTCGCTGTTCTACTTTGACCCGGCTCAGTCGCCGGATGTCTCACCAGCGATAGTGCGCGAAGGCCCGGTTCGCCTCGGCCATCTTGTGGACGTCTTCACGTCGCTTGACGGCGGCGCCCAGACCATTGCTGGCGTCCAGCAGCTCGTTGGCGAGCCGCTCGACCATGGTCTTTTCGCGGCGCTGCTTCGAGAAGCCGACCAGCCAGCGCAGTGCCAACGTGGTCGAACGCTCGGGACGCACCTCGACGGGCACCTGGTAGGTGGCACCACCGACGCGGCGGCTGCGGACCTCGAGCGCCGGCTTGACGTTGTCGAGTGCACGCTTGAGCGTGATGACCGGATCGGTGCCGGTCTTGTCGCGGGCCTGCTCGAGCGCACCATAAACAATGCGCTCAGCCAGCGATTTCTTCCCGTCCAGCAGAACTTTGTTGACCAACTGCGTCACCAGCTGCGACCCGTAGACCGGGTCGTTGACCAGTGGCCGCTTCGGCGCGGGCCCCTTGCGCGGCATTAGCTCTTCTCCTTCTTGGCGCCGTAGCGGCTGCGGGCCTGCTTGCGGGACTTGACACCCTGGGTGTCCAGCGAGCCGCGGATGATCTTGTACCGCACACCGGGCAAGTCCTTCACACGACCGCCACGCACCAGCACCATCGAGTGCTCCTGCAGGTTGTGACCCTCGCCCGGGATGTAAGCGGTGACCTCGACCCCGGTGGTCAGCTTGACGCGCGCGACCTTACGAAGCGCCGAGTTCGGCTTCTTCGGAGTCGTGGTGTACACGCGGGTGCACACCCCGCGGCGCTGCGGGCTGCCCTTGAGCGCCGCGGTCTTGACCTTGGTGACCTTGTCGCGGCGACCCTTGCGGACCAGCTGCTGAATGGTTGGCATCTACCGGCTTTCTACTTCTCGTTCATTTGCTGCTGTCTGATTCTGATGCTTCTAAGTCTCTGTAGTGCAGTTATGTCCTTCGGCGGTCCCCCGCGTCCGGGTGTGTCGCAGGCGCCCGCCGCAGAATCAATCCGTTGCGTGGTTGGCATGCGAATCGTGCCGGCGTGCGCGTCTTAGCTGAAGCGCCTAAAACCGCCAGGCACGAGGCTCCACAATACCCGCCGCTAGTCGGGCAGGTCAAAGCGACGACATCGACGTCCAGTGGACCAGCTTACCGGGCAACGTCACGTGGCGTCGTGCGCGGCGGATCCGCTGCGCAGCGCCATGCCCGCCGCCAGCCGCAGCACCATGTCCGAGAACACCGAGTCGGTGTCGATGTCGTCCATCACGCCCGTCATTTCCAGCAGGACAAATCCGTGCATCGCCGACCAGAACTCCAGTGCCGCATAGAAAGCCTGCTCGAGGTCGAGTCCGTACGACGTCAGCACCGCGATCACCGGCGCAGCGGCACCCCGGGTCGCGGCGGTGTACTCCGGGTCGTCACCGACGCCCAGCGGCATCCGGGTGAAGGCCGAGTACCGGCCGGGGTGGTGATGGGCGTAGCTGCGGTACGCGCTGGCCATCACCAGCACGGCGTCGTCGCGCGTACGTCCCTCGCCAACCCGGTTGAGCATGGTGATGATGTCGTCGATGACCCGGATTCGTACCGTGCGGCGCAGGTCCTCCAGGCTGACGACGTGGTTGTACAGCGACGGGCCTTTGGTTCCCAGCTGCGTCGCCAGGGCGTTGATCGTCAGGGCGTCCCAGCCCTCGCGATCGAGGAAGGTGAGCGCGGCGTTGACGATGATCTCGCGGCTCAGTCTGGCCCCGCGGGTCCCCGACTTCGCGCCGGCGCCCGACCGACCGGCCGGTGACTCCGGCTCAGCTGGCATGGCGGTCACCCTTCGGTTGCGTTCGCCGATTTGGCTACGGACTGTTGTTCGCGGTTCCCCGGAACGACGAACTCTAGTCTGCCGGTCATACCAGCACGTACGCTCTTTCCGGAGCTCTTTGCAAGGCTCTTTCCGAGCAGATCCGCGCCATGGCGAGAGGAACCCGCGATGAATTGGTCGATCCCCTGCCGGGCTGTGGCGGCCAGCGCGATCGCGATCGCATTCACCTCCGCCGGCGCACCGAGCGGGCACGCCAAAAACGGTGACACCCACGTCACCGGTATGGGTATCGAGCAGACCATCGACTGCAACGGCGCGACGCTGTTGGTCGACGGCACCAGGAACACCGTCAACGCGCTGGGAACGTGTTGGGCCGTGACGGTAATGGGCTCGGGTCACACCATCGTGGCGGACAACGTCATCCACGACATCACCGTCTACGGCTCCAACGAGTCGGTCTTCTACAAGAACGGCGAGCCGTTCGTCTGGGACCGCGGTCGCGAACTCGGCATGGTCAATCGCGTCAGTCATGTGGGAAGTTAGCCGCATGCGCACGAACAACTCTCGACGTCTGGGCATCACGGCCGGTCTGGCATTGACCGCGGCAGCGGTGTTCGGGCTGGCCGGCTGCGGACAGAGCAACAACAACGGCACGGTTCCGTCGAGTGGCTCCCCCAGCTCGTCGACGCCGGCACCGTCCACGACCAGCACAGGTGCCCAGTTCGACATCGGGAACACCATCAACTACGGATCACTGGGCACCACAACCACTCTCGACTGCGGTGACGGCAAGTCGCTCAACGTGGGCGGGTCGAACAACACGCTGACGGTCAAGGGTTCCTGCGGGACGGTCAGCATCGGCGGCGCGGACAACAAGATCACCATCGACAAAATCGACACCCATCTCAACGTCGTCGGGTTCAACAACACGATCACATACAAAGACGGTGACCCCAAGGTCGAGAACCTCGGTAGCGGCAACACCATCAACAAAGCCGGTTAGCCTCAGCAGCAATGCCTTTCGACATTCTCATCAGCGGCGGCGGTATCGCCGGGCCGAGCTTGGCCTTCTGGCTCACCAGGCACGGCCACGACGTGACGATCCTCGAACAGGCTCGCGAATTACGCACCGGCGGGCAGGCTGTCGACTTTCGCGGTCCCGCGCTCACGGTGCTCGAGAAGATGGGCCTGCTCGACCAGGTGAAAGCGGGAGCCACCAGCATGGGACCGCTCGTGCTCGTCGACGGCCGGGGTAGAGAAATCGGGCGCTTGCCCGCCGAGGTGGTCAGCGGCGAGATCGAGATCCACTGGGGAACGTTGACCCGCATCCTCTACGAAGCCGTCCGCGAGGACGTCACTTACCGCTTCGGCGAACGCATTAGCGCACTCGACGACGACGGCCGCCGGGTCAACGTGACCTTCAGCGACGGATCCACCGGCAGCTACGATCTCGTCATCGGAGCCGACGGCCTGCATTCCGGCACACGCCGACTCGTGTTCGGACCCGAAGACCGTTACATCACGCAGTTGGGCCAGTGTTTCGGTTTCTTTGACGTCGAAAACCGTTTGCGGCTCGACCATTGCGGTATGGCGTACATCGACGCGGGCCGAACCGTGGCGCTGCAGGGCATTGATCCCGACGAGCCGGCGCGAGCCAGCTTCTTTCTCACCGATCCCCGCTTGGAATTCGACTACCGCGACAGCGAAGGCAACAAGCGACTGTTCGCGCAGCGATACGCGGGGATGGGATGGGAAGTTCCGCACCTGCTCACGGGCCTCGCCGAAAGTCCCGAGGTGTACTTCGATTCGATCGCCCAGGTCCATCTGGACTCCTATGCGCGCGGACGGGTCTGCCTGACCGGCGATGCGGCTTGGTGCGCGTCACCCCGGTCGGGCATGGGCACCACCCTCGCGATGGTGGGCGCGTACCTGCTGGCGCATGAATTACGAACGGCCGGTGCCGATTACGCCGCAGCCTTCGACCGATACCAGCGGCTGATGGAGCCCTACGTTGCGCGGTGTCAGAAGAGTGCCATCGATGCGCTGAAAACCGAGCGCTTCGCCTCGGGCCGGCTCGCTCCGCTACGCAACGTCGCTCTGCGGATCCTCCGCATTCCGTTGGTCAGCAAGCTGGTCGCCCGGCAATCGCTGGTGGTCGCGCGGTCGTTTACGCTGCCGAATTACTGAGCGGCGGTGCCGTGGCGACCGGCACCGGCGGCGAACCGCCCCGCACCTTCGTTCGCTTCGGCGGCCACCCGGGAGATGCTGGCGAATTCGTAGTCCAACGCCTCGGCTTCGGGCAACCCCCACTGATGCAGCGCCGAGAGTCGATCCGATCTCATGCACTGCTGAGGCAACGCGGCCAATTCGGCGGCCAGTTGCTCGGCGGCTTCGCGCGCCTGGCCTTTGGGCACAACACGATTGGCCAGCCCGATCGCCAGCGCCTCACCGGCGTCGACCGCGCGGCCGGTGAGGATCATGTCCATCGCCCGGCTCTGCCCGATCAATCGCGGCAACCGGATCGTGCCACCGTCGATCAGCGGCACCCCCCAGCGGCGGCAGAACACCCCGAACACCGCATCTTCTTCGGCGACCCGCAGATCGCACCACAACGCGAGCTCCAATCCCCCCGCGACCGCGTAACCGCTGACCGCGGCGATCACCGGTTTCGACAACACCATCCGGCTCGGTCCCATCGGTCCGGGACCGGTGCGGTGCACCGCGTTGGCCTGCGGCGTCCCGAAAGCCTTCAAATCTGCTCCAGCGCAGAAGGTTCCGTGATCGCCCCAGAGCACCGCGACCGACGCGGAGTCGTCGCGGTCGAATTCCTCGAACGCCGCGAATAGCCCTGCCGCGGTCGGGCCGTTGACCGCGTTGCGCGCCTCCGGGCGGTTGAGAATGACGGTGGTCACCGGGCCATGACGTTCTACACGCACTGGATCGCTCATGTCGCCTCCACTAATCGGATGTCGTCGCGCCGCTCGAGCAGCTCGGCGGCGAAGTCGTTGTAAGCCGCGCGCAGCCGCGCGCCCGGCCATTGCGCGGGCAGCAGCTCGCCGGGCAGCACCGGATCGGTCAGCAAGTGACGCACCATCGCAGCGGCCGTGACGAATCGCCCCGGCATGTCGGCGGCGTCGGCCATGTCGGCAAGCAACCGTTCACCGGTGCGCGCCCACGACGGTAGGTCCCACAGTTGGCCGGCCAACTCGGCGGGCTCGTCATCGCGGGCCTGCAGGATCCGCACCCGGGACCGGACGTCGGAGTCCAGGTCGAGCTCGAGATTGTCCGGCCGCATCCACACGCCCTCTCGTAACTCGCCGAAACGCTTGTGGTGCAGCGTGGTTCGCAATCCCGCCCGGGTGCGGGCGTCGGTACCGACTCTGGTGACGATCAACGTCGTCCAGCTTCCGTGCCAGGGCAGCAGTTTGGGCCGCATGGAATCGTCCTGGCGGCGCTGACGAGCCAGCAGTCGGTCGGAAAGTCGGTAGCCGTCGGCGGAGCGCACCAGGTCCCCGGCGCTGACCATTCGGGTCAGGGCAACTCGCAGAGTGGCCTCTTTGATGTCGAAGTCTCCGGTGAGCCGGATCAAGTCGGCGGCGCTCGCCCATGCCGGATGGGCGCCAAGCATCACGCTCAGCACCACCGACCGAGCGGTCATGCGGGCCAGCGACTTTGGCATGGCGTCAGACCTGCGAAGCTCGCCGGCCGTAATCACCGAACGGCTCGTCGCGATGTTTGACCGCGTCGCGGAAGCCGTGCTCGACCGCGTCCGCGACGAATGCATGACCCTCGGGTGTGTGCCGCGCGACCCCGTCGAACACCGTGCTGACCATCCTGCTGGTGGCCACACCCTGTTGCAGCAGAGCAGAATTGAGTGCGAGCTTGACCATGATCAGTTGGTTGACCGGGACGGCGGCGATCCGCTCGACCAGGCGCTCGGTGCGCTCGTCGAGGTCTTTCGGGTCCGGCGCCTCGACCGCCAGACCCCACTCGGCCGCTTGGGCGCCGGTGATGCAATCACCGGTCAGCAGAAGGCGTTTGGCGCGCTGGTCGCCCAGCCGGTGCGCCCACATGCCGGCCGCCGGCACGCCCCACACCCGGGTTGGCGGATAGCCGATCTTGGCGTCAGCCGCGGCGATCACCTGATCGGCGTGCAGAGCGATGTCGGTGCCACCGGCCACACAGTAGCCGTGGATCTTGACCACCGTCGGCTTGTCCGCGTACAGCAGGCTGGAGAAGCCCCGCACGAAGCGACTCATCATCTGGTAATCGATCATCGGATCCCACGGCTGGTTCGGTAAGTGGTTGACCGCCTGGGTCTTACCGTCCAGCGAGGTGCCGTGATACGCCCCGGTGCCGCCCGCCGAGCCGGTGCGGTCGGCGTAGGCGCTGAGATCGAAACCCGCGCAGAAGCCTTCGCCGCGACCCGAGACCAGGATGACGTGCACTGCTGGATCCAGATCGGCGCGCTCCACCAGAGCCGAAAGTTCCAGCGGGGTATCGGCGATGATCGCGTTGCCCTTGTCGGGCCGGTTGAAGGTGATTCGCGCAACCCGATCGGTGACCTCGTAGGTCATCGTCTTCAAGTTGTCGAAGTCGACCGGACGGATCGCGTGTGTCATTGGCGCCACTCCTCCCCATTGGCGCCGCTACCGCGGCGCATGGCCAGGTCGTCGGCGCGTGTCATCCCTTTACTAGAGCACGCTCGATGATCGGCGCGAGATCCAACCCGGCGGGCATCGTTCCGAATGCCCCGCCCCACTGGCCCTCCAGCCGGGTGGCCAGGAACGCCTCGGCGACGGCCGGATGTCCGTGCCGCACCAGCAGCGAACCCTGCAGAGCCAGGCAGATGTCTTCGGCGACCTTGCGGGCCCGATACTGAATGGTCTCCAGGTCGCCGAGCTGCGGGCGCAGTTGCTCGACGTGGCGATCCAACCGGACGTCCTGCCCGGTGCTCTTGCCGAGCTCGTCGAACAGCACCTCGATGCACTCCGGACGAGTTGCCATGGCGCGCAGCGTGTCCAGTGCGCTCACGTTGCCGGAGCCTTCCCAGATTCCCATCAACGGGGCCTCACGGTACAGCCGCGGCATGCCAGACTCCTCGACATAGCCGTTGCCGCCCAGGCATTCCATGGCTTCGGCGGCATGCGGAGTCGCGCGCTTGCACACCCAGTACTTGCTGGCCGCCAAGCCGATCCGGCGCAGCAGGGTCTCGGTCTCGTCGCCGCGCACAGCGCTGTCGGTGGCGCCGGCCATCCGCATCGCGACCATGGTGGCGGCCTCGGCCTCGACGGCCAGGTCGGCCAGCACATTGCGCATCAATGGCTGATCGATCAGATACTCGCCAAATGCCTTGCGGTGCTGGGCATGGTGGACGGCCTGGGTCAGGCCGGTGCGCATGCTGGTGGCGCTGCCGAGCGTGCAGTCCAGCCGGGTGAGGTTGACCATCTCGATGATGGTCGGAACACCGCGACCCTCTTCGCCGACCAGCCATGCGGTTGCGCCGTCGTACTCGACCTCACTGGACGCGTTGGCGTTGTTGCCGAGCTTGTCCTTGAGCCGCTGCAGCCGCATCCGGTTGAGGCTGCCGTCGGGCAGCACGCGGGGCAGGAAGAAGCAGGACAGCCCGCCCGGCGCTTGGGCCAGCACCAGGAAGACGTCGCACATCGGCGCCGAGGTGAACCACTTGTGACCGGTCAGCCGGTAGGTGCCGTCGCCATTGGGAGCGGCCTCGGTGTTACCGGCGCGCACGTCGGAGCCGCCCTGCTTTTCGGTCATCGACATGCCGGCGGTGATGCCGACTTTGGTTGTCGCAAGCTTCAATTCGGGGTCGTACTCGCGGCTGGTGAGCAACGGCTCGTAGATGTCGGCCAGCTCCGGGTTGAACCGCAGTGCCGGGACGACCGCGTAGGTCATCGAAATCGGGCACACGTGGCCGGGCTCGGCGGTCCACACGCTGGTCTTGGCTGCGCGCACCACGTGCGCACCCGGCCGGTCGTCAGCCCACGGCGCGGCATGCAGTCCATGTTCGATCGCCACTCGCATCAGCTCGTGATAGGCGGGGTCGAACTCGACCTCGTCGATGCGGTTGCCGAAACGGTCATGAGTGCGCAGGATCGGCCGGTTGCGCTGAGCCAGCTCGCCCCAGCGCTGCGTCTGGCGGGCACCGGAGATCGCGCCGACCGCGGTCACCTCGTCCAAGCCCCACTGCCCGCCCTCGCGGATCAGCGCCTCGATGAGAACCGGCGACGAGGCCGGGTTGTGCTCCTCCAACGGCGGCACCTGGTTACTGACGACATGGGTATCTGGCATGCCACCAATATTACATTTTTTCTACAACCGCACAAGAGGTGTAATGCTCAGAGGTGATGGCCGGCGAAGAACTCCCATAGCTGGGCGGTGGCGAAATCGGGCCAGTGGTGTCCGCCGTCGGCGACGGTAACGAGTGCCACGCCGCGCCCCCCGGCACATCCGGCGGTCGAGGTGGTGACCTGGCCGTCGGTCGTCTCCGTGGGCGCCTGGCATTGATCGATCTTGCGCCACAACGCATTCAGCTCCGGCACCGCCGGGCCGTTGATATGGGCGAAACCGTGACCCCTACCGCCGCCGTAGGGAATCATTCGGATCGGCGGTGCCGTGAACCGCCATCACCGACACCGGATGCGGCGACCTGCACGGGTCCAGTTGCGTGCCCGCCACCGGGCCGATCGCGGCGAACAGCGTGGTGTTGCACGCCAAGGTGTAGGACATGATGCCGCCGTTGCTCATGCCGGTGGCATACACCCGAGAGGCGTCGATGCCGATGTTCTTGGCGACGTTCGCGACGACGGCGCTGATGAAGCCGACGTCGTCGATGTTCTCCTCGGCAGGCCGGCCGCAGCATCCGCCGCCGTTGACGTTCCAGGCCCGCTTCACACCGTCGGGATAGACCGCGACGAATTTCGCCGAGTCGGCCAATTGGTCCCAACCGTAGGATCTTTCGGCTTGCTCGGCGCTGCCGAACCCGCCGTGCAACACCACGACCAGGCTGGCCGATGCAGGCAGGCCGGCGGGCTTGTGCAGCCGATAGACCCGGTCGCGCCCGCCCACGCCGATGGTGTGGATGCTGGCGCCGTCGACAAATCCCGACGGCGGCTTCGGATGGAGAACCGCACATCCGGCGAGGACCAGCACGACGCCCAGCAGCATCGCGATTCGATGACGCATCTCAGGCGCTCGTCTTCTCCCGCAGGAAAGCGATGTCGTCTTTGCGGCCCTCTTCGGCCGTCTCGCAGATCACCGGCGCGTCGGCGGCTTTGACGACCGCCACCAGCAACTCGGGATCGATCTGCCCGGTACCGAAATTCGCATGCCGGTCGCGGCCGGAGCCCGCGGAGTCCTTGGAGTCGTTGCAGTGCACCAGGTCGATGCGCCCGGTGATGCCCTTGATCCGGTCGACAGCGTCGATGAGCGCCTCCCCTGCGGCCCAGGCGTGGCAGGTGTCGAGGCAGAACCCGACACCGGCGTCGCCGATGTGGTCCCACAGCCGGGCGATGGTGTCGAACTGGCGGGCCATCGCGTGGTCTCCGCCGGCGGTGTTCTCCAGGTAGACGGGGACTTTCGTCTCCAACTGGTCGAGCGCCTTGCGCCAGCGCAGGAAGCCTTCGTCGAGATCGTCGTCGTCGGCGACGTGGCCGCCGTGCACGATGATCGCGGCGGCACCGATGTCGGCCGCGGCGTCACAGGTCTGCTGCAGGATCTTGCGCGACGGGATCCGCACCCGGTTGTTAGCCGAGGCGACGTTGATCAGGTACGGCGCATGCACGTAGATCGGCAGGGCCGCGGCCTTGAGTTCCGCGGCGTCGTCACGCGGCTTGGGCGCCTTCCAGCTCTGCGGGTTGCCGAGAAAGATCTGCACAACGTCGGCGTTCTCGGCCGCGGCGGTGGCCAGTGGATCCTGCGGACTGATGTGTGAACCGATGAGCACGTCGGCCAGTCTAGTGAGCCAGCCGGACAGGCTGGCAGCTTCTCACGAGTCACAAGAACGCGAGCATGCGCCGCTGTGCCCGCCTCAGAGCGACAACTCCGAGAGTCGTGCCCGCCCGTTGCAGATTGTCGCTATGAGGTGGGCAAGAATCCGCCCCCCTGAGCTTTGGTGACGGGTGGTGCGGAAGGAAATCAGACTGACTTTCGCTCAGCACCCGTCCGACTAAACTGCCGCCATGGCGCAATTGCGCGTAAACACCGCTGCTCTGCAGGCAATGGCCGCTCGCTGGAGCAGCTCAGCTGGCGAATTAACCGAGACTGCGGCTCCGGCCGAGGTCCGCTCGTTGTCTCAGCCCAGCGCAGCGGCAGTACATGCTGCCCACGCCGACGTCGCAATCTTCACAGCGGCTCTGGCCACTCGAGCCGATATGCGCGCGCAGCACGTCACTGATGCCAATAGCCACTACATGGCTCACGACGCTCAATCGGTCAGCGAACTCGCCGCCGTGAACAACTCACCCCCCATCGTGTAGCGATGGCAGCGGTCGCAACCCTTCCCAGCCTTTCGCAGCTACTCGATTGGCCCACTGAACATCTCACCGATGCGGCCGAGCATTGGGAAGCCGTCGCCGAGCGTAATGACGGTCTGGCCAACCAGGTATGGCGCGACGCGTCATCGGCCGATTGGCAGGGCCACGCGGCCGACGGACTGCGTACCGCCACTCACTCCGACATGATCGCGGCCAGCGCGGCAGCCGATCAGTTACATGCGGCCGCCAAAGTTGCTCGCAGCGGCGCGTCGGATCTCTTCGCTGCGCGATCTCGGCTGCAGTACGCGCTTGAAGACGCACATGCCGCCGGATTCGAGGTAGACGAAGAAGGCTCAGTATTCGATCGATCCACGGGTGGATCGGCCGCCCAGCGCGCCGCGCGCCAAGCCGAGGCGGAAGCCCTCGCCGCCAACATTCGCCAGCGCGCGGGACAACTGGTCGCTGTCGACCAGCAGGTTGCCGGCAAAGTCACCGCGGCCGTTTCGGGGATTCGCGACACGTTCCCGCCAATCACGACGGCGCCAGGAAGCCACGTTCACGCTGTCGATAACCACACCTTCAAGCAAGATCCAGCGCCACACGATCCGAACGCTGACTCACCGTGGGAGAACCGACCTCCGCCGAAAACATTGGACGAAGTGCGAGATGCGTTGCGGCAATTACAGCGAGGCAGAAATGCGCACGTTCGAGAACTGAATACTCCCGACCAAATAAGGGGCTTCTGGGACTGGCTCACGCAAGGCGCGAAGGATTTGCCGCCACGGGGCGAGACCACCAGGAAGGTTCTCGATGACGGCACCGAAATAGATCTCCGCCCCGATAGTTCGTCGGGCGGACCGACTATCGACGTGGTCACGCCAGGATCGGGAAAGAATCCAAAAGTTCACTTGCCCTTACCGATTATCGACGAGCCACCGGCCTTCACACCGGGTCTCGATCACCCTCCGATGACCCCAGCGGTGCCCACACCCGGCCATCCGCTCCCAGCTCCGTTGGGGCCGACCCAATTCTTCGACCCAGCCGATGTGCCACCGTGGTTGAAAGACCCGTCGCCGCCGGGATTTACCATCAACCCTGTACAGCAGCCGCCAGCATTCGACTGGGACAGGCCGGATGCCGTACCACCACCACCGGCTGCTCACTCGGCACCGCCATCGTCGGGGGGCCAGTCGTGGTTACCTGAGATCGGGCATGATCTCAGCGAGGGAGGCAAGGCAGTGTTTGGATGGGTCGTCGTCGGCGGCGTTCTGGTGTGGACACTCCTTTCTGGCGCCGGACAAAGTGGCGGAGCTGCCTTGCCATGAGCACATCGTCTCCGTCGCCGCGCTGGCGAACGCTGCCATCACCGTCAATCGTCGACTCTTTGCATGAAGACGAAGACATCGAAGATGTGGTCGTCTTATCGGGAGCCGTGGCGCCGGAATGGCTAGAGCAGCTGAGCATTCCGACGAACTGGCAGCTGCTTGACCTTCCCGCCAATCCTGGACAGGCATTAGCACGGATCGTGGTTTTTGGCGCACTCGGTAATGGCGAGTGGGAGGCTGCCGACATGATCAGCGTCACCGGCTTCACTGGTTGGCCTGCCTTCTACGACGTGTATCGCAGCGCCGATAGCGTCTTGCGCGCACTGGATTCCACGGACATCGAAGTCAGAGCACTCCCCGTCCCTCCGCTCCAGTGGACGGCGGCGGTGCGCAGCAGTGGTACGGCAATATTTGGCGACCGAAGCGTCTGGCTGCAGCAGAGCCACTACATCGCCGGCTCCGAGCGGCCGCAGGCGAGCCGGCTGATCGTGCACACGATATTGGCCGATTCGGCCCGTCAAGAGCAGTTGGCGGACAACATCATTCACTTAAGCGACCAGGTCTATGACGGCTTCCTCAGCACGCTCACGAAGGAGCGCCGCAACCGCTAGTCGTCGCTTGCAACCACCAACGCAAGGGTTCCGTTGTCCCGGTTGATCAGGACAAATTCGAAGAATCCAGTCGCCGAACCTACGGTTCCGCCCCAGTCGTGTTCAGCGGTATCGCGTAAATCCGGCAGCTGGTATCGGCTTGTCGCTTCACGGATTCGCGGATACAGCTCGTGCTCCATCTCTTCGCGGCGACCGTCAGGAAGCGGCGCCGCATACTCAGCCCAAGTGCGTATTAACGTCTCGGCGTCCGCCGCCGACACCGGGGAGAAGACGCCCGGGTCAATTGCGCTCAACCAATAGGGCCCGTGAATAGTCTTGGCGTCTTCAAACTCTGGTGCCGCGTAACTATCACGGTAGCGAACGTGGCTCGTCAGCAATACCAGAACCTCCTTGTCGTCGACACCCGCCGGCAGCTCGAATAGCTTGATGCTGACCCACTGGTAGGTGTGGTTACGGAAGTTGATGAACACGTCGCCCAAGTAGACCAGCGACTCATCTGCCGGCAAAGCAACGTCTGGTTCAGCCACTGCTTGCCACCTCTTCCGTCCGACCGGCCGCAACACTGTTACCCGTGCACTCAAGAGCACACGCGAAAGTTCGCCGAGAATCAAGCCACCGGCCGGACAGGCTCCGGCGACCGTGCGGCTGGCCGGGCGCTCGGCGACACCGCGGGCGGCCCGGAGCACGAAAAAGCCCCGGGGGACCCGGGGCATTTTCGTTTCGTCGAGTTACCGGTAGTCGCTGTAGCCGTAGTCGTCCAGCGGAACCGCGGCTCCGGTCGCCTGACCGAAGTCCGGGCTGTAGTACTGATCCTCGTAGGACGGGATCGTGTACGCCGCAGCGCGGGCTTCCTCGGTCGGCTGCACCTGGATGTTGCGGTACCGGTTGATGCCGGTACCGGCCGGGATCAGCTTTCCGATGATCACGTTCTCCTTCAGACCCTGCAGCTTGTCGCTGCGGCAGTTGATCGCCGCATCGGTCAGCACGCGCGTGGTCTCCTGGAACGACGCCGCCGACAGCCACGAGTCGGTGGCCAGCGACGCCTTGGTGATACCCATCAGCACCGGACGTCCGGCCGCGGGCTCGGTGCCCTCGGCCACCACCCGGCGGTTCGATGCCTCGAACTCGGCACGGTCGATCAGCGAGCCGGGCAGGAACTCCGTCGAACCCGAGTCGATGATCGTCACCCGGCGCAGCATCTGCCGGACGATCACCTCGATGTGCTTGTCGTGGATCGACACACCCTGGGCGCGGTAGACCTCCTGGACCTCCTTGGTCAGGTGGATCTGCACTTCGCGGGGGCCCTGCACGCGCAGCACCTCGTGCGGGTCGGCGGAGCCTTCCATCAGCTGCTGACCCACGACGACGTGGTCGCCGTCGGTGAGCAGCCGCTCGGAACCGTCCTCGTGCTTGAAGACGCGCAGACGCTGACGCTTCGAGAGCTTGTCGTAGACAACCTCTTCGCCACCGTCGTCGGGGACGACGGTGATCTTGTAGAAGCGCTCGCCGTCCTCCAGGCGCACCCGTCCGGTGACGTCGGCGATCGGCGCCTTACCGCGCGGCACGCGGGCCTCGAACAGCTCCTGCACACGGGGCAGACCGCCGGTGATGTCCTCACCGACACCACCCTGGTGGAAGGTACGCATGGTCAGCTGCGTGCCGGGCTCACCAATCGACTGCGCCGCAACGATACCCACGGCCTCACCGATGTCGACCAGCTTGCCGGTGGCCATCGAACGGCCATAGCACGTCGCGCACACGCCGGTGCCGGTGGTGCAGGTCAGCACGGAGCGGACCTTCACCTGCGTGATGCCGGCCGCCAGCAGCGCATCGATCTGCGGGTCACCGAGGTCCTCGCCACGAGCGGCGACGACGTTGCCCGCCTCGTCCGTCGCATCGGTACCCAAAGTCCGTGCGTAGGCCGAGGTTTCGATGTGCGGGTCACGGATCAGCGTGCCGTCGGGCTGACGCTCGGCCAGCTCGACGAGGATGCCGCGCTCGGTACCACAATCGGTCTCGCGAACGATGACGTCCTGGCTCACGTCGACCAGACGACGGGTCAGGTAACCCGAGTCGGCGGTACGCAATGCGGTGTCCGCCAGACCCTTCCGCGCGCCGTGGGTGTTGATGAAGTACTCCAACACCGTCAGGCCTTCACGGAACGACGACTTGATCGGGCGCGGGATGAACTCACCCTTGGGGTTGGTCACCAGACCCTTCATGCCGGCCAGCGTTCGCGTCTGGGTGAAGTTACCCGTGGCGCCCGATTCGACGATCGTGATGATCGGGTTGTCGGCCGGGTAGTGATCGCGAAGAGCCTCACCGACCTCGTCGGTGGCTTCCTTCCAGATCTCCACCAAGGCCTCGTTGCGCTCGTCCTTGTTCAAAGCACCACGCTGGAACTGCTTTTCGACCTTGTCGGCGCGCCCTTCGTAGGCGTCCAGAATCTCGGCCTTGTTCGGCGGCACCAGCACGTCCGCCATCGACACGGTGACACCCGAACGCGTGGCCCAGTGGAAGCCGGCGTCCTTGAGCTTGTCGACGGTCTGCGCGACCACGATCATCGGGTAGCGCTCGGCCAGATCGTTGATGATCGCAGCCTGCACCTTCTTGTGCATCTGCTTGTCCACGAACGGGTACCCGACCGGCAACAGCTCGTTGAAGATCACCCGGCCCAGCGTCGTCTCGGCGATCCAGGCATCGCCTGGCTGCCAACCGTTTTGACCGAACCGCTCGGCTTCGATCTCGGCCGGCGGACGCAACTGCGTCAGCCGGATCTTGATCTTGGCGCGCACGCTCAGAGCGCCGCGGTCCAGAGCCATGATGGCCTCGGACGGTGAGGAATACACCCCGGACTCCGGCTGATCCTTCGCGGGCGGCGTGTATTGGCCCGTGTCGCCGGGGATCTCGGTGGTCAGGAAGAACAACCCGGTCACCATGTCCAGTCGCGGCATGGCCAGCGGGCGACCCGAGGCCGGCGACAGGATGTTGTTCGACGACAGCATCAGGATGCGCGCCTCGGCCTGCGCCTCGGCACTCAGCGGCAAGTGCACGGCCATCTGGTCACCGTCGAAGTCGGCGTTGAACGCCTCACACACCAACGGGTGCAGCTGAATGGCCTTGCCCTCCACCAGCTGTGGCTCGAAAGCCTGAATACCCAACCGGTGCAGAGTCGGTGCACGGTTCAGCAGCACCGGGTGCTCGGCGATGACCTCTTCGAGGACATCCCACACCTGGGGACGCTGACGCTCGACCATGCGCTTGGCGCTCTTGATGTTCTGCGCGTGGTTGAGGTCAACCAGTCGCTTCATCACGAACGGCTTGAACAGCTCGAGAGCCATCAGCTTGGGCAGACCACACTGGTGCAGCTTGAGCTGCGGCCCGACCACGATGACCGAACGGCCCGAGTAGTCGACACGCTTACCGAGCAGGTTCTGACGGAACCGCCCCTGCTTGCCTTTGAGCAGATCAGACAGCGACTTGAGCGGGCGGTTGCCTGGCCCAGTAACAGGCCTGCCCCGGCGTCCATTGTCGAACAGCGCGTCGACCGACTCCTGCAGCATCCGCTTCTCGTTGTTGACGATGATCTCGGGCGCGCCGAGGTCGATCAGCCTCTTGAGGCGGTTGTTGCGGTTGATGACGCGGCGGTACAGGTCGTTGAGGTCGGAGGTCGCGAAGCGGCCACCGTCGAGCTGAACCATCGGACGCAGCTCCGGCGGGATCACCGGAACGGCGTTGAGCACCATGCCCATCGGCGAGTTGCGGTTCGTCGCGAAAGCCGCGACGACCTTCAGCCGCTTGAGCGCACGGAGCTTCTTCTGCCCCTTGCCGTTCTTGATGACGTCGCGCAGGATTTCGGCCTCGGCGTCGACATCGAAGTTCTCGATCAACTTCTGAATCGACTCCGCGCCCATGGCGCCGTTGAAGTACTCGCCGTACCGGTCGATGATCTCGCGGTACAGGTTCTCGTCGACGATCAGCTGCTTGGGAGCCAGCTTGGTGAAGGTGGTCCAGATTTCCTCCAGCCGGTCCAGCTCACGCTGGGTGCGGTCACGGAGCTGACGCATCTCACGCTCGCCACCGTCGCGAACCTTGCGCCGCGCATCGGCTTTGGCGCCCTCGGCCTCCAACTCGGCCAGGTCGGCTTCCAGCTTCTGCGCACGCGCTTCGAGATCGGCATCGCGCTGGTCCTCGATCGCCTTGCGCTCGACAACCATCTCGGCTTCGAGAGTCGACAGCTCGTTGTGCCGCATCTCGGTGTCGACCGCGGTGATCACGTAAGCGGCGAAGTAGATGATCTTCTCGAGATCCTTCGGCGCCAGGTCGAGCAGGTAGCCCAACCGCGAGGGCACACCCTTGAAGTACCAGATGTGCGTGACCGGTGCGGCCAGCTCGATGTGGCCCATCCGCTCACGGCGCACCTTGGCACGAGTCACCTCGACGCCACAGCGCTCACAGATGATGCCCTTGAAGCGGACACGCTTGTACTTGCCGCAGTAGCACTCCCAGTCGCGAGTCGGTCCGAAGATCTTCTCGCAGAACAGGCCGTCCTTCTCGGGCTTCAATGTGCGGTAGTTGATCGTCTCCGGCTTCTTGACCTCGCCGAAGGACCAGTTACGGATGTCCTCTGCGGTGGCCAGGCCAATACGGAGTTCATCGAAGAAGTTGACGTCTAACACGTAACTCCCTTTCCCCTTGCGGGACTAGAAAATACTGAATTAAGCAAGATCCTCAACGGACGCAGATTCGTTGCGGGACAAGTTGATTCCCAGGTTCGCGGCAGCGCGCTCCAAGTCCTCGTCGTCGCCGTCGCGCATCTCGATCGCCGCACCATCGCTGGAGAGCACCTCGACGTTGAGGCACAGCGACTGCAGCTCTTTGAGAAGCACCTTGAACGATTCGGGAATACCCGGCTCGGGGATGTTCTCGCCCTTGACGATTGCCTCGTACACCTTGACCCGGCCGACGGTGTCGTCCGACTTGATGGTCAACAGCTCCTGCAGCGTGTACGCGGCACCGTAGGCCTGCATGGCCCAGCACTCCATCTCACCGAATCGCTGACCACCGAACTGCGCCTTACCACCCAACGGCTGCTGGGTGATCATCGAGTACGGGCCGGTGGAGCGAGCGTGGATCTTGTCGTCCACCAAGTGGTGCAGCTTCATGATGTACATGTAGCCGACCGTGACCGGGTACGGGAACGGCTCACCACTGCGACCGTCGAACAAGACAGCCTTGCCATCGTGGTTCACCATCACGTCGCCGTCGCGGTTGGGCAGCGTCGAGGCCAGCAGACCTGTCAGCTCCTCTTCCTTGGCGCCGTCGAAGACCGGGGTTGCGACAATCGCATCCGGCTCGGAGCTGTGCAGATCCTCGGGCAGGTTCGCCGCCCACTCGGGAGCACCTTCGATGTTCCAGCCGGCCTTGGCCACCCACCCGAGGTGGGTTTCCAGGATCTGGCCGATGTTCATCCGTCGCGGCACACCGTGGGTGTTCAAGATGATGTCCACCGGGGTGCCGTCCGGGAGGAACGGCATGTCCTCGGCCGGCAGGATCTTGCCGATAACACCCTTGTTGCCGTGGCGTCCGGCCAGCTTGTCACCGTCGGAGATCTTGCGCTTCTGGGCGACGTAGACGCGGACCAGCTCGTTGACACCGGCCGGCAGCTCGTCGTCGTCCTCGCGCGAGAACACCCGGATACCGATCACCTTGCCGGACTCACCGTGCGGCACCTTGAGCGACGTGTCGCGGACCTCGCGAGCCTTCTCACCGAAGATCGCGCGGAGCAACCGCTCTTCCGGAGTCAGCTCGGTCTCACCCTTCGGGGTGACCTTGCCGACCAGGATGTCGCCGTCGCGGACCTCGGCGCCGATGCGGACGATGCCACGCTCGTCGAGGTCAGCCAGCACCTCGTCGGAGACGTTCGGGATATCCCGCGTGATCTCCTCGGCACCCAGCTTGGTGTCGCGGGCGTCGATCTCGTGCTCCTCGATGTGAATCGAGGTGAGCACGTCCTCCTCAACCAGGCGGTTGGACAGGATGATCGCGTCCTCGTAGTTGTGACCTTCCCAAGGCATGATCGCGACCAGCAGGTTCTTGCCGAGCGCCATCTCACCGTTGTCGGTGCACGGCCCGTCGGCGATGACCTGGCCGGACTCGACCCGCTCACCGGAGTCCACGATCGGACGCTGGTTGGCGCAGGTGCCGTGGTTGGACCGGGCGAACTTGCGCATCCGGTAGGTGTGCCGGGTGCCGTCGTCGGCCATCACGGTGATGTAGTCGGCGGACACCTCCTCGATCACACCGGCCTTCTCGGCGATGACGACGTCGCCGGCGTCGATCGCTGCGCGCAGCTCCATGCCGGTACCCACCAGCGGTGCCTCACTACGCACCAGCGGAACCGCCTGGCGCTGCATGTTGGCACCCATCAGGGCACGGTTGGCGTCGTCGTGCTCGAGGAACGGAATCATCGCGGTGGCCACGGAGACCATCTGCCGCGGCGAGACGTCCATGTAGTCGACCTCGGCCGAGGACACGTACTCGACCTCGCCACCCTTGCGTCGAACCAGCACGCGGTCCTCAAGGAACTGACCACCGTCGTCGATCGGAGAGTTGGCCTGGGCGACGACGTGGCGGTCTTCCTCGTCGGCGGTCAGGTACTGGATCTCGTCGGAGACGACTCCGTCGTTCACCTTGCGGTACGGCGTCTCGATGAAGCCGAACGGGTTGACCCGTGCGTACACCGACAGCGACCCGATCAGACCGATGTTCGGACCTTCCGGGGTCTCGATCGGACACATCCGGCCGTAGTGGCTGGGGTGCACGTCACGAACCTCGAGGCCGGCGCGCTCACGGGACAGACCACCGGGGCCCAGCGCCGACAGGCGGCGCTTGTGGGTCAGACCCGACAGCGGGTTGTTCTGGTCCATGAACTGCGAGAGCTGGCTGGTGCCGAAGAACTCCTTGATCGCGGCGACCACCGGCCGGATGTTGATCAGGGTCTGCGGCGTGATCGCCTCGACGTCCTGAGTCGTCATCCGCTCGCGGACCACCCGCTCCATCCGGGACATGCCGACCCGGATCTGGTTCTGGATCAGCTCACCGACCGTGCGCAGACGGCGGTTACCGAAGTGGTCGATGTCGTCGGTCTCCACGGGTACCTCGACACCGCCGGGGACGGTCATAAACGCGGTCTGGCCAGTCTGAGCGGCTTCGTGCAGGCGCACCAGGTACTCGACGGTCGCGACGACGTCTTCCTCGGTCAGCGTGGTCGCTGACTTCGCGGCCGGCGTGGCGCTCAGGCCCAGCTTCTTGTTGATCTTGTAACGACCAACGCGGGCCAGGTCGTAACGCTTCTCCTTGAAGAACAGGTTCTCCAGCAGGGTCTGCGCCGACTCCTTGGTGGGCGGCTCGCCCGGACGCAGCCGGCGGTAGATCTCCAGCAGCGCCTCGTCGGGGCCCGACGTGGGGTCGCGCTCCAGGGTCTGCATCATGATCTCGGAGAAGCCGAAGCGCTCGCGGATCTGCTCGTTGCTCCAGCCCAGCGCCTTGAGCAGCACGGTGACGGCCTGGCGACGCTTGCGGTCGATGCGGACACCGACGGTGTCGCGCTTGTCGATGTCGAACTCCAGCCACGCACCGCGGCTCGGAATCACCTTGACGCTGTGCAGCACCTTCTCGGTGGACTTGTCGATGGTGTCGTCGAAATACACACCGGGCGAGCGGACCAGCTGGCTGACCACCACGCGCTCGGTCCCGTTGATGATGAACGTGCCCTTCTCGGTCATCATCGGGAAGTCACCCATGAACACCGTCTGGCTCTTGATCTCGCCGGTGTTGTTGTTGATGAACTCCGCGGTGACGAACAGCGGGGCTGCGTACGTCATGTCCTTGTCTTTGCACTCATCGACGGGGGCCTTGACCTCGTCGAATCGTGGGTCGGAGAAGGACAGCGACATTGAGCCGGAGAAATCCTCGATCGGCGAGAGCTCGTACAGAACCTCTTCGAGGCCACCTGTCGGGTTCTCGTCGCCACGTCCCGCGGCAATTTCGCGCCAGCGGGGAGCACCGATCAACCACTCGAAAGAGTCGGTCTGCACGTCCAGCAAGCCTGGAACCTCAAGAGGTTCACGCAGCTTGGCGAACGAAACGCGATCAGGAGCCCCGGGTACGGAACTGTTGGAGGAGGTAGAACTTTGAGGGGTTTTCTTGCTCTGGCGGGAGACTGCCAAGATGCATTCCTTCCAGCACCTCACGCGACTAGAGATTCCGGAAGGCCACCGGAGCCGTTCGCCGCTATAACTTTGTCGGGTCGGCTGGCGAACGATCTGTCCGTAACTCACGCACAGAGCTAGTTCGCTGTATCAGCGGTAGCTCAAGCTAGGACCACGTGGTCATGTGGCGATTGTGAGGTGGGCAGGAGGCAGCCAGCGCAACGTCCAACAATAGCGCAGGACGGCGCATTCCTCAACTACCCTGCTCGGGCCTCATTTTCCTGGACGGGAAGGCGACGCTGGCTGGCGACTCGAAATTCCCGTGCATTCATTCTGCCCAACAGAGTGACCCCTTCGGCGGTTTCCGTCAAGAGGTGACGCACCTTGTTTGTGGAACAAAACTCCTTCCGAGACGGTCGCCAACCGGCGGTCGCGCCGTCAGTGGCGGCGCTGCGTCGGGATCGATGCGGTGTCGGGGTCTTCGTAGCTGTGAGCGCTCTGTTTGTCGGCCTCGAAGGACGCCAGGATGGCCTCCTGGGCGTCCTTGGGCAGCAGGTGCAGATTCTCCCGAACCCGGGCCTGGCGGCGGCCGGCCGCCTTGCGCTCGGGCATACCGGGGGTCGCGGTGATCTGCGGCGGCACACCCTCGACCTCGTCGGTGCCACCGTCGTGGTGGCCGGCCTCGATGTGGGCCTGCTCCTCGGCCATGGTGGCCTCGTCCTTTTCCTCCGACATACCGATCGGGCCGATACGGCGACCGTTGAGGAACTGTTTGACGACCGGCTCGTCGCTGGTCAGCAGCACCTCGCGGGGGCCGAACATGACCAGCTTGCGGCGGAACAGCATGCCCATGTTGTCGGGCACCGTGCGGGCGATGTTGATGTTGTGCGTCACGATCAGGATCGTGCAGTCGATCTGGGCGTTGATGTCGATCAGCAACTGGCTCAGGTAGGCCGTACGGACCGGGTCCAGACCCGAGTCCGGCTCGTCACAGAGAATGATCTGCGGGTCCAGCACCAGCGAGCGGGCCAGGCCGGCACGCTTGCGCATACCACCGGAGATCTCACCGGGGAACTTCTTCTCATCCCCGCCCAGACCCACCAACTCCAGCTTCTCCATGACGACGTCACGGATCTCGCTTTCCTTCTTCTTGGTGTGCTCACGCAACGGGAACGCGGTGTTGTCGTAGAGGTTCATCGACCCGAACAGCGCGCCGTCCTGGAACATGACGCCGAACAGGGTGCGGATGTCGTAGAGCTCTTTTGCCGAACACTCGGTGATGTCCGATGCCGTCGACGATGATCGAGCCGCGCTCGGGGCGCAGCAGGCCGATCAGCGACTTCAGGAAGACGGATTTACCCGTACCCGACGGGCCCAGCAGAACGCTGACTTCGCCCTCGGGGATCGACATCGTGACGTCTTCCCAGATTCGCTGGGATCCGAAGGACTTGGTCAGTCCCTCCACCTGAATACCGATACCCACGCGAAACCCTCCCGCTGATTGCTGATAGCAGCCCAAGCCCAGCTTGTGGCTTGAGTCACTGTAGCGCACAGGTAGGTCAGTTTTGATCAGTCCTGCGGCGCCCAGTTTCCGTGAAATCCCATCGGTACGCGCTGCGGTAAATGGACCGTCGCCACCGACTCGCACGTTTGCGCGTCGAGCAGCACCAGCTGGCCTTCGTCATGTCCGCGGTGGTACCCGTAACCGATCAGGATTCCGTCATCCTCCGACAAGCTAGCGGAACCGGCGGCGGGGCGCGGGACGAACGACATCTCGCCGATCAGCAACTCGGGGTCGAGCGGGGCGACCATGCTCGATCCGGTCGCGTAGTCGTGCTTGTAGAGCGCCGACGACATTGTGGATCTGCCTGAGTTCACGAAGCCGCCGTCGATGCCGACGGTGTAGCCGAAGCGGTGCCGGCTACCCAGCAGGGTCTCGTTGATCCGGGGAAATTCCTGCGAGCGGTCGTCGCGGCGTTCGGTGCCCACCGCTCCGGTGGCCAGGTTGATCGTCCACCGGTCCAGGGCGGGCGTGACGCCGCCGGGCCCGCGCCGGTCGCGGTCGAACATCCGGTCGTAGCGCACCACGTCGAGCACCAGCACTTCGTGGCCGTCGCGCATCTCGGAGTAGGCGTTGAGCGGGTGATACACGTAGCAGGGTTCGATCTCGAACCACCGCACGTCGCTGTTGTTCCCCTCGCGTGGCATCACCCCGATGCGTGCCGGGTATTTCGGGTTCCAGGCGTAGGGCAGCTGGTAGGCCGGTTTTTCGTTGCGGTTGAACAGGGCCGCGATCGGCCCGGGCACCGGAACCTGCCCGACGACGGCTTCGGCCACCAGGCGAGCCGGGTGCTTCATCCACCGGGGCATCTTCTTCGGCAGCACCTGCATGGGGTCCAGTGTCACGGGCAGGTCGTAGAGCACTACATATTTGTCGGTCAACGAGAAGTCGTGCATCATCGGCGACCCCCAGACCTCGATGTCGACCGTGCGCCGGGCGTGGCCGTCGGTGTCGATCACCGAGTACTGCACGTGTTTGCCGCGCGCGAAGGAGTAGGACACCGCATGCAGTTCGCCGGTCTTCGGGTCGCGATGCGGATGAGCGGCATACCCGCCGGAGAGAGTGCCGTCGAAATCGCACGGCCCGACGGTGTCGAGTTCGTCGGTGAGTTCGTAGTTGGCCACGCCACCTTCGACGAGGGCCAGCGTCTTTCCGGCGTGAGCCAGCACGTTGGTGTTGGCGCCGAGCGATTGCATTCCCGCCCTGAGGTTGCGCGTCGGTCGCGGCCGGTTCCCCCAGCGCGCTGCGCACACCTGCGCTGCGGACCCAGCGGTTGCGATACCAGCCGGCCTTGCCGCCCTGCAGCGATACACCGTGCACCATGCCGTCGCCGGTGAACCAGTGATAGGTGGCCGGATCGACCTCGGCAACCGGGTTGGGCCCGTTGCGTAGGTAACGCCCGTCCAGGAATTCGGGGATGTGCCCGGTGACCGCCAGGTCGGTCGCAGTCACCTCGGCGCTGACCGGGGCCAGGAAATCATCGAGATACGGGTTCGCAGGTGGGGTGGTGACGGCACTGCTCACTGCTGCCTCCTAGCTTGTATAACATTGATATTGCATTGTTATACCGGTCGTTTGCCTGGTATGTCAAGATGTTGAACTAATGCCTTCTGAGACTCCGCGGCCTGACCGCAACGTGCGCGACCAGCTGCTGCGCGTTGCCGTCGACATCCTCAACCAGGACGGCCCGGATGGGCTTCAGACCCGCAAGATCGCCAGCGCCGCGGGGACGTCGACGATGGCGGTGTACACCTACTTCAGCGGCATGCCCGGCCTGATTGCCGCGGTTGCCGAGGAGGGCTTGCGTCAGTTCGATGCGGCGATGACGATGCCGCCTACGTCGGATCCGGTTGCTGATCTGATGGCGACCGGAATCGCCTATCGGCGCTATGCGATCGAACGCCCGCACATGTATCGCCTGATGTTCGGCAGCACCAGCGCGCACGGTATCAATGCGCCGGCGCACAACGTGCTCACTTTGACGCTGGCCGAGATCAACGACCACTACCCCAGCTTCGCCCACGTTGTCCGGGGCGTGCACCGAGCGATGCAGGCCGGGCGGATCAGCGGCGCACCTGACGACGACACTTCCGTGGTGGCCACCGCCGCCCAGTTCTGGGCTGCGATCCACGGTTTCGTCATGCTCGAGCTCGCCGGATCCTATGGCGCGCAGGGCAGTGCCGTCGGGCCGGTGCTGGCCGCCTTGACGACGAATCTGCTTGTCGCGCTGGGCGACTCGCCGGAGCTGGTGCGAAAGTCGCAGCAGGCGTCGGTCCAGCGCTAGATACACGAAACCCCCGGAACCTGTTCGGCTCCGGGGGTTTTCGCGAATCGACTACTTGACGGTGACGGTGGCGCCAGCGGCCTCGAGCTTGCTCTTGGCCTCCTCGGCAGCCTCCTTGGGCGCCTTCTCCAGAACGGCCTTGGGCGCGCCGTCGACGAGGTCCTTGGCCTCTTTCAGGCCAAGGCCCGAAACGATCTCACGCACGACCTTGATGACGCCGATCTTCTTCTCACCGGCGGCCTCGAGGATGACGTCGAATTCCGACTGCTCCTCAGCGGCCTCGGCGGGCGCGCCACCGACAGGGCCGGCGGCGGCAACGGCGACCGGGGCGGCCGCAGTGACCTCGAAGGTCTCTTCGAACTTCTTCACGAACTCCGAGAGCTCCAGCAAGGTGAGTTCCTTGAAGGCGTCGAGCAGTTCGTCAGTGGAGAGCTTGGACATTGTGTGGGTCCTTCCTGGGTGTTACGGGGTTTATTCGGTGGTTTCGGCGGGGGATTCCGCAGGTGTTTCGGTCGGCTCGGCTTCGGCCGCGGGGGCCTCGACGACGGGAGCAGCCGCTTCGGCCGGGGCCGCAGGTTCTTCCGCGGCGCGCTTCTCTTGCAGTGCCGCGGCAAGCCTGGCGACCTGCGAAGCGGGCGCGTTGAACAACGCGGCCGCCTTGGACAGGTTGGCCTTCATCGCTCCGGCCAGCTTGGCCAGCAGAACCTCGCGGGATTCCAGATCGGCGATGCGCTCGACTTCGGCGACGGTCAGCGCGCGGCCGTCCATGTAGCCGCCCTTGATGACCAACGCCTTGTGGTCCTTGGCGAACTTCTTGATCGCCTTGGCGGCGTCAACAGCCTCGCCGCTGACGAACGCGATCGCGGTCGGCCCGACGAACAACTCGTCGAGACCTTCGACGCCGGCGTCCGATGCAGCCCGCTTGATCAGCGTGTTCTTGGCGACCGAGTAGGTCGCGGAACCAGCCAGCGAGCGGCGCAGCTCGGCCAGGTTTGCGACCGTCAGACCGCGATACTCGGTGATCACGGTCGCCGTTGAGCTCTTGAACTGCTCAGCGATGTCTGCAACGGCGGTGGCCTTGTCAGCCTGTGCCATGCATTCCTCCTTGGGTTCTCGGCCCGGAGACGACGAACGCCCCGACGCAGAAGCGGTCGGGGCGTGAAGATCTGCCTCGTCCTCCTGCGTGGGCCGCCCGGGTATTCCCGGACCTTCAACCGATTGCTCGGTGACCGACGGTCTTCGGTGGATCGCCGCCCACCATACCGTGGGGTGCTGCGATCAGCCAAAACGGCCAGTCTCAGCCGTCACAGCTCCCTGACCATGTGCCGGACTCAGTGACTCACGTGACGGATGAGACCAGCGCGGCCGCGCCGATCAGGCCGGCGTCGCCGCCGAGGGCGGCCGGCACCACCTGCAGACCGCGGATGAAGCTCAGCCCCGCGTAATCGGCCAGCGCCGCGCGCAAGGGGTCGAAGAGAATCGGGCCCGCCTTGGCCACTCCCCCGCCGATGACGGCGAGATCGAGGTCGCATACCGCACCGACTGAGGCGATCATCGCGGCCAATGCGGTGGCGCTACGGCGAAACGCGTTCAACGCCAACGGATCACCGGCTTCGGCCGCTTCACCCAACGCGACAGCGTCCGCGCGGGGTGGCCCGGCCCAGCCGTTGGCCAGCGCCCATCGCGTCATCCACGGTCCGGAAGCGACGGTCTCGACGCACCCGCGACCGCCGCACGGGCATGGCTGCCCGTCGAGTTCGACAACGACATGGCCGACGTGACCGGCGTTGCCGGTCCGCCCGAGATACGGCTTTCCGTCCAGAACCAGCCCGCCGCCCACCCCGGTCGACACGACCATGCCGAGGACAAAGCGGGCACCACGGCCGGCACCGCGCCAATGCTCACCCAACGCCATACACACGCCGTCGCCGGCCAACCGCACCGGCACATCGGGCATCGCCGCAGCCACCCGGTCGCGAAGTGGAAACCCTTGCCAAGAGCCGATATTGACCGGGCTGACCGTCCCCGCGTCAACATCGACAGGGCCGGCCGAACCGATACCCACCGCGCGGATCGCGCCATGGGCAACCTTGGCGGCGTCGCCGATCATTCGATCGGCCACACCCCAGACATGTTCTGCTTGTTGATCTTTCGGCGTGGGCTCGATAGCTCGATGTACCAGCTCGCCGGCCGGGTCGACGAGTCCGACGGCGATCTTGGTGCCGCCGATATCGAGAGCCAAGGTCAGCATCGGGGCTCAGTGCCGGTGGGTGTTGTCGGGTTGACGCGGGTCGCCGGGATGCTCGTAGCCGGGCGACAACCGCACCTGCTCAGCCCGGCGCTGATCCAGCCACAACCGGAAGGCCCGCCGCCGGGCGGCCGCCCGTAAGTGCTCGGCGATCATCGGGCGTACCTCGGCGAGCGGCGGGACGGTCACTGCCGGAGCGCGCCAGCCATCACCTTCAGGTCGAGAGCCAGCGAACCGCAATGGGTTTCGATCATGGTAGGCAGCGATGTCGTCATCGCTGACATCGACGTCGGCGGTGACGCGCACGAACAACGCCCGCGCACGGGGGTCTGCCAGCGCCGCGGCGGCGATGCTGCCGATCTCCAGTCGGGCCGTGACGTCGGGCAGCAGGTCGTCCTCGGCCGGGGCGTCGTCCGTGCTCACACCGCGGGCCGCGAAATCGGCGGCGACCACGCGTTCGGTCACGATCAGCTGCGTCAGCCAGCGCCGTAGTTGCCTACCCTCGCTGGTGCCCGCCACCGGCAGCGCGGAGGCGAGTCGGCCGCCGCGCAGTCGCGCCTCGCGGGCATCGACTTCGCTGACCGGTATCGGGACACCGCCTACGACAGCAACCGCGCCGACGATACCGCCCGCAGCGTGGGCGGAGGAGGAGCCGGAACAATGGGCATGCGTCATTGCACAGTCACCTTCACCGCGGGCGAGTAGAGCAGCCGACCGGCGCAACCGATCCGGATCAGCGCCCACCACTGGCCGGGCTCGACCCAGGCGGGCGGGCTCACGTCGAAGCCGACCTCGACGGTGCCGCGGGCCGGCAACACCGCGCCCAGCGCCGCCGGGCCGATCCACTCCCACGTCCCCCAGGGGCTGATCAGGTGCGCCTCCAGGCTCAGGTCGCCGCCCGCTTCGCTGGCGACAGTCGCGGTCAGCCGGGCCGAATCACCGGCGGCCACAACGATATCGGCGGGCTCGCCTGGCCAGATGGACCAGGCCGCCGTCGTCAGCCCCACCGACGGAAACCAGCGCGACGTCTTCGACCACCTGCCGCCACGCTGCCGGGACACCGGCATCGGTGACCGCCAGCTGCGCCCGCACCGGGTACACGCCGGGGTCGAGGTCCGCGGGCGTCGTCACCACGACATCGGCTTCCAGATGCTCGCCGGCCGGCAACGTGAACGGCAGCGACGCGGGGCGCGCCGACCAGCCGGGCGGGCAGACCACCGACACCGTTCCGGCCAGCGACGCATCGCTGCTGTCGCTGGCCAACGTCAGGCGCAAGGAGAACGTCGAGTCCGCCGCGGCGGTGAGTTGGTGCGGGTCTAAGTGCGCGACGGCGGGCAAGCCGCCCAGCGGCGCCGGCCCTCGGTTGTGCAACCAATAGCGCGCATACAACGGCTGCGCGATCTCCGCGTCCGGTGCCAGCGAGGCGTTTTCGGCGTCCAGCAGCCGGGGCAGGTCGAGTCGCGCCAGCGCAGTGCCGATCTGGTGGCCGTGCAAGCTGGTGAGGTGGTGGCCGCCGTGTGGGCGCTCCAACAGGTCGGCGGCCCGCAGATCAGACAACGTCCCCAGCGGCGGGCGCACCGCGACCTCGACCTCACTGCCGCGGGTTTCGACCAGCCGGATTGCGACGTGGCCGGAGTCGACGCGCTGCGCGCTGCCGCGAGCCAGCGGGTTGCCGGCCGCTTTGAGGGCGCCCAGCTGGACGGCGCCGGCTGGTTCGACCTGCAGCAGCGAGCCGGCCGCAGCCAACCCCGAGAGCGAACCCGACGACGTCACGGGCAACAGCGGATGAGAGAACTCGGCGCTGCGCTCCGGAACGTCGGCGTGGCGCCAGTCGCCGCCGCCGGACACCAGCGCATAGTCGAAAACGTGGGTCCAGTGCTGCAATTGGAAGTTGGAGCCGTCGGGTGCGGTGCGGCGCGGCTCGTCGATCCAGACGCCCGATGGCCAACCGGTGCATGACCGCATCAGCGCGGTGTGCAGGGTGCCGTCGGTTTCGACGGCGAAGCTGGGTACCCCGCGGTTGCACAGCGCGACGGTCCGGGATTCGAAGTCCTGCAACCCCGACGGGGCTTGCTGCTCGACGACGATCTCGGCGTCGGCGAGGTCGTCGGCCACCGCCGCGATCGCCGTAGCGAGCTGCGCGTCGTCGCGCCCGGCGACCACCAGCACCGGTAGCGCCCGCGCGTCCCGCAGGTCGGCATCGGGAATCCAGCTTTCCGCCAGCGGCGCTGCCGCGGGCACCCAGACAATGGCCCGGCCGGTCTCGGCAAGCTGCCGCTCGACCTCGTGGGTGTACGCCGGGTCCGCGGCAGCCAACACCGCCTTGGTAAACACGTTCTGACCCAGCGTGATCCGGGTGTCGGGCAGGTTGGAGTCGACGCCGAGGAGCCCGTAGCGCGGCCGGTCGGCGCTGCTGCAGGTCGCGGTGACGCCGGCCCGCACCAGCGCGACCATGAGGTCGCGGGCCAGCCGGCCGCCCGCCGCCTCGGTCGGCGCGATCACCTCGGCCACCGACACCGCACGCACTTGATTGTCGCGCGGCGACCCGCTACACCCGGCTTCGCCGCGCTTGCGATCACCGCCGTCACCGAGGCGCACCCGCGCGGCCGACGACAGCCCGAACCAGCCGTAGGCCGGATTGTCCAGCGTCCACGGATGCTCGGCGGTATCCACGGACTCGGAGTCCGTAAGAGGATTGTGCAGCAGGGCAAAACCACGACCCACGACCGCGTCGCCGACTTCGCTGACCGGCATGGCGCCCGGCACCGGGCACGGCCAGCGCAGCCGCAGCAGTCGGTCTTCCCCGACGAAGTCATCGATGGTGGTGGCGCAGTCGACCCGGTCGACACCCCGCCACAACGTCAGCGTCTGGGTGTAGCTCAGTAGGTCGCCCATATGACCGCGGACGACCAGTCGGCGGCCCAGCGGGCTGCGGTAGGCCTGGACTTGCGCCGCCGTTTCCGACGAGCCGACCACCGGCCCCTTGGGCAGCAGATGCCAGGGGCCCTCGCCGCCGGTCGGATGCGCCGGATATTCGTCGTAGACGGCCAACTCGTTGCCCACTCGCCCGTCGGCGATCAGCTGTTTACCGTCGCGCACCAGCGACGTCACACCGCCGCCGCGGGCGGGGTCGACGGCCAACCGGTAGTGCTCGTTGGCGATTTCGTTGCCCGCCAACGACTCCCAGCCATTGTCAGTGTCGCCGGCGGCCACCGTGTAGGCCCGCCACCCCAGCGACGGGACATCGCGGGCCAGCCAGCTGACCGACCGCCCGCCGTGCTCGACCACCGCGGGCAACACGGCCCCGTCGTGATCCAAGACCTGAACGTGCGCGCCAAGCGGATCCGCGAATCGGGCGGTGACGATGTCGGTCCGGTTGTGCGCCAGCGTGTTCCAGACCACCACTTCGCCGTCGACCGCGCTGGACAGCAATTCCAGCGAGTTGTCCCGGGCCGCCCGGCCGAGCTCCCACGCGTCGCGCCAGCTGGTCAGCAGGTCGAGGTAGACCTGGTCGGACTCCGAGCCGGTGATCGCGTCGTGATGGGCGCCGTAGGCCAACTGCACCCACGCCTTGGCAAACGCGGCCTGCGGGTACTCGGCGCCGGCCACCAAACCGGCGAATACCGCGAACTTCTCCGCGTCGAGCACAGCGTCCTCGGCGGCGCGGTTGGCCTGCTTGGTGTCGATGAACGACACGTCCTTGCCGGTGTAGATCGGGTTCATGTCCCGGGTCTGCGGTGACGGCGTCTCGTCTCGGTCGTCCAACTCGGCCCGCACCGCGGCAAAGAACTCACGCGGCAGCGCGCAGACGAAACGCGGCCAGGTGTACCGCGAGGCCCAGTCGCGGTGAATCTCGGTGACCCACTTGTTCGGTGGCGTGTAGTCGGTGCCGACCGGCAGTAGGACGTTGCGGGTCAGCGCCACCTTCTTCAATTCCGCGAACAACTCGACACAGGCCTGCTCCGCTTCGGCCACCGTGGTCGACTCGTCCATCCACCAGCCGGCCGAATAGTGCGCGGGCATGTAATGGGTGAGCAGGCCGCGCCCGGACGGCGAGATCCATTCGAACTCGCTGCTGAACTGCATCCCCGATACGCCGCCCTCGCTGTGCATCGGGCCCCACTGGTGGTGCGGCCCGCGGGCCCACGAACTCGAGGTCAGCCCGGCGTCGGCGGCCATCCCGGGAAACTGTGGGTCGTGGCCGAATACGTCGAGCTGCCAAGCGGTTTCCGGGTCGCCGCCGAGAACGTCGCGCTGAAAACCGATGCCGTGCACAAAGTTTCGGATCGTCGTCTCGGGGCTGGTGAGATTGGTGTTCGGCTCGTTGTAGGTGCCGCCCATGATCTCCACCCGGCCTTGTCGCATCAGCCGGCGCAGGTCGGCGCGATCTTCGGGATGGGTGTCCCAGTAGGGCTTGAGATAGTCCACCTCGGCAAGGACGAACTTGTATTCGGGTTCGCGGCGGGCCATCTCGAGATGGGCGTGGACCAACTCGAAAGCATTGGTCTGACGGGCTTTTCCGGGCGGGTCCTCGGTCCAGAGGCTGGTGTAGGCGCCCTGGGTGTTCCACCACACCGGGTCGTAATGGAAGTGGCTGATCATGAACATCGTCCAGCCCGGCTCGGCGACCACGAATTCGAACGACGCCGACGTCGAGGCGACGTGCACCTGCGCGGCCCGCCGCTGTCCGACAACCGGATCGGTGACGGTCACCGGCACCTCGACAGTGCACCGGCCGGCCGCGCGGCCCGCCCCTGCCGACCCACTGAGCCCGTCGCCGTCGACGCGAACCCGCACCGGCTCGGCGACCCCGTCCAGCGTCACTCGAACCAGTTGCACCGGCGCATCCGCGGGGCCCACGAAAAGTTCCGTCGACTCCGCCGAAATGACCTGCATGCCTGCACCCTACGACCGGATGACAGGCTTGCGCGGTAAGCAACGGAAAGGTTCGGCCATGCCTGCTCTCGCTTCACCCGTCGCCGACGAACGCAGCGCACTGCGCGAGTACCTCGCCTACCACCAGGGCGCGTTCTTCGCGGTGGCCTACGGCCTGACCGACGAGCAGGCCCGGCAGACGCCGACGGTCAGTGCATTGTCGATCGGCGGGCTGATCAAACACGTCACCGGTATGCAGCGAACCTGGATGTCGCGGGTCGCCGCCGCACCGGATGCTCCGCCGAAAGATCCCCGGTCGTTCGACGAGATCGCCAAGGACTTCGGCGACCAGCACGTCATGCGACCCGACGAGACGTTGGACGGCCTGCTACGGGCATTCCAGGCAGAGAACGCCACGTCGCTGCGGCTGACCGAGATCGCCGACCTGGACGCGAAAGTGCCGGTGCCGAAGGATATCCCGTGGTTCCCGAAGGGCATCAAGGACTGGTCGGTGCGCTGGGTGATCCTGCACGTGATCAACGAGCTGACCCGGCACTCCGGCCACGCCGACATCATCCGCGAAAGCATCGACGGCGCCACCATGTACGAACTGCTCGCCGCCCTGGAGGGCTGGTCGATCGACGGCTGGGTCCAGCCCTGGACCAAAGATGCAGACTCGTAGCGGCCTGGCTCGTCGCGACACCGACGACGGTGCCGTCGAGCTGTATTTCGAAGACCTCGGCGACCCGCAAGACCCGGCCGTCCTGCTGATCATGGGCCTGGGCGCCCAGCTGCCGATGTGGCCGGACGGCTTCTGCACCCAGCTCGTCGACGCGGGCTACCGGGTGATCCGCTTCGACCATCGCGACACCGGCCTGTCAGCCAAGATGCACGGCCAGCGCGCCAAAGGCTCGGTGGCTCGGCGGTTCATGCGCTACACGTTCGGCCGGACCAGCCCGGTGCCCTACACGCTGGTCGACATGACGCGCGACGTGGTCGCGCTGCTTGATCACCTGGGCGTCGAGCGGGCCCATGTCGTCGGCGCCTCGATGGGCGGCATGATCGCGCAGATCCTCGCCGCCACCGAGCCGGATCGCGTCGCATCGCTGGGGGTGGTGATGTCGGGCACCGGACGGGCGTTCTCCCGGTTGCCGGCGTGGCGGGTGATCCGGCTGGCCTTCACCTCGCCCGGCGACGACGCGACTGACGAGGAGAAGCTGGCCTTCGAGGTCCGCAACGTGGCGATCTTCAACGGCCCCAACTTCCTACCGCCCGAGGACGAGCTTCGCCGTCGCGTCCAGCAGCTCGCTGAGCGGTCCACCTACCCGCCCGGCATGCTGCGTCAGTTCGACGCCGTACTGGGCACTGGGCAGCCTGGTGGGCTTCAGCAAAGCGATCACCGCGCCGACGGTGGTGCTGCACGGCTCGCACGACCCGATGCTGCGGGTCGGCCACGGCCGGGCGGTCGCCGCGGCGATCCCGGGCGCCCGGTATGTGGTGATCGACGGCATGGGTCACGACCTGCCTCAACCGGTGTGGCGGCCGGTCGTGGAGACGTTGACCGAGAACTTTTCGCGCCGAACGAGCCCGCAGTCAGGCCCGTGACCTGCGTGATTCGGTACCGACCTGGGCCATTTGAGACACTGCAGCTATGAGTTCCAACAACCACCGCGGGGTTGCCAGGCTCGACCGGGTGCCGCTGCCGGTCGAGGCGGCTCGCATCGGCGTGACCGGTTGGCAGCTCACCCGCACCGCAGCCCGCATCCTGACCAAACTGCCCGGCAAGGGCCCGCTGCAACAAAAGGTCATCAAGCAGCTCCCCCAGACCTTCGCCGACCTGGGCCCGACCTACGTCAAGTTCGGCCAGATCATCGCGTCCAGCCCGGGCGCGTTCGGTGAGCAGCTGTCCCGTGAGTTCCGCAGCCTGCTCGACCGGGTGCCGCCGGCGGACACCAAAGCGGTGCACAAGCTGTTCGCCCAGGAACTCGGCGGCGACCCGTCGGAGCTGTTCGCCAGCTTCGACGAGGAACCCTTCGCCTCCGCGTCGATCGCCCAGGTGCACTACGCCACCCTGCACAGCGGCGAGGAAGTCGTCGTCAAGATCCAGCGGCCGGGTATCCGCCGCCGGGTGGCCGCCGACCTGCAGATCCTCAAGCGTTTCGCGCAAGCCGTCGAGCTGGCCAAGTTGGGTCGCCGGCTGTCCGCCCAGGACGTCGTCGCGGACTTCTCCGACAACCTGGCCGAGGAGCTGAGCTTCCGCCTCGAGGCGCAGTCGATGGAAGCCTGGGTCTCGCACCTGCAGCCGTCGCCGCTCGGCAAGAACATCCGGGTCCCGCAGGTGTACTGGGACCTGACCTCCGAGCGGGTGCTGACGATGGAACGGGTGCAGGGCATCCGCATCGACGACGTCGCCGCGATCCGCAAGGCCGGCTTCGACGGCACCGAGCTGGTCAAGGCCCTGCTGTTCAGTCTCTTCGAAGGCGGCCTGCGGCACGGCCTGTTCCACGGCGACCTGCACGCCGGCAACCTCTACGTCGACGACAAGGGCCGGATCGTGTTCTTCGATTTCGGCATCATGGGCCGCATCGATCCGCGGACCCGCTGGCTGCTGCGCGAGCTGGTCCACGCGCTGCTGGTGAAGAAGGACCACGCCGCGGCCGGCAAGATCGTCGTGCTGATGGGCGCCGTGGGCACCATGCGGCCTGAGGCCGAGGCCGCGAAGGACCTCGAGAAGTTCGCCACCCCGCTGACCATGTCGACCCTCGGCGACCTGTCCTATGCCGACATCGGCAAGCAGCTGTCCACGCTGGCCGACGCCTACGACGTCAAGCTGCCGCGTGAGCTGGTGCTGATCGGCAAGCAGTTCCTCTACGTGGAGCGCTACATGAAGCTGCTGGCCCCGAGCTGGCAGATGATGTCCGACCCGCAGCTCACCGGATACTTCGCCAACTTCATGGTCGAGGTTGCCCGCGAGCACAAAGAATCCGATATCGAGGTCTAACGCATGCAAATCCGCACCGGCACAGCACGTTCGGGCGATTTAGACATCTACTACGAAGATATGGGCGAACCGAGCGACCCGGCCGTCCTGCTGATCATGGGTCTAGGCTCGCAGCTGCTGCTGTGGCGCGACGGGTTCTGCGAAAAGCTGGTCGCCCAGGGCCTGCGGGTGATCCGGTACGACAACCGCGACGTCGGCCTGTCCAGCAAGACCGAGCGACGCAGCAACGGTGGGGCGCTGATCCCCAACCTACTCAAGTTCTTCTTCGGCATTCCCGGCAACGCGGACTATCGGCTCGAAGACATGGCCGACGACGCCGCCGCGCTACTCGATCACCTCGAGATCGACCGCGCCCACATCGTCGGCGCGTCGATGGGCGGCATGATCGCTCAGATCTTCGCGGCACGCTTCCAACAGCGCACCCGCTCGCTGGCGGTGATCTTCTCCAGCAACAATCGGGCGTTCCTGCCGCCGCCTCACCCGAGCGCCCTGCTCGCCGTGCTCAGAGGCCCGTCGCCCAATTCGCCGATCGAGGTGATCGCCGACTACTCGGTGAAGGTCTGGCGGATCATCGGCAGCCCGCGCTATCCGGCACCCGAGCAGCGGTTGCGGGCCGAAGCCATTCAGGGCTACGAGCGCTGCTACTACCCCTGGGGAACGGCCCGGCATTTCAGCGCGATCATCGCCAGCGGCAGCCTGGCCCATTACGACCGTCAGATCACCGCGCCGACCGTCGTGCTGCACGGTAACGCCGACAAGCTGCAGCGGCCGTTCGGCGGCCGGGTGGTCGCCCGCACGATCCGGGGTGCTCGCCTGCGATTGTTCGACGGCATGGGCCACGACCTGCCCGAAGAGCTGTGGGACGACGTCATCGGCGAGCTGACCACGACGTTTACCGAGGCCTGAGCTACGGTTTCGCGGATTCGGTCTGACCAGGCCGATCGACTAGCATGACTCGAGGATCGCCGGGGGGCGGGCAGCCCCACCCAGTGCGGGTGGACACCACGAAATATCCAGAAAGGCGCGTTGCGCGATGGCCGAAAAGCTCAGGCCGCATTTCGAAGACGTACAGGCTCACTACGACCTGTCTGACGAGTTCTTTGCACTCTTCCTCGACCCGAGCCAGACCTACAGCTGCGCGTACTTCGAGAAAGACGACTACACGCTGGAGCAGGCGCAGCAGGCCAAGGTCGACCTGGCCCTGGGCAAGCTCGGCCTGAAACCCGGGATGACGCTGCTGGATGTCGGCTGCGGCTGGGGCAGCACGATGCGCCGCGCCGTCGAGAAGTACGACGTCAACGTCATCGGCCTCACCCTGTCCAAGAACCAGGCCGGACACGTCCAGAAGACGCTGGACGCGATGGACAGCCCCCGCACCAAGGAAGTTCGCTTGGCCGGCTGGGAGCAATTCAACGAGCCGGTGGACCGGATCGTGTCGATCGGCGCGTTCGAGCACTTCGGTCATGATCGCTACGACGACTTCTTCACGATGGCCAACCAGGCCCTGCCCGACGATGGCGTGATGCTGCTGCACACGATCACCGGCCTGACCATCCCGCAAATGGCCGAACGCGGCATGCCGCTGACCTTTGAGGTGGCCCGCTTCTTCAAGTTCATTTATACCGAGATCTTCCCCGGCGGCCGGCTGCCGTCGATCGAGATGGTGGAAGACCGCTCCTCGAACGCTGGCTTCACACTGACCCGCCGGCAGTCACTACAGCCGCACTACGCCCGAACCCTGGACTGCTGGTCCGCGGCGCTGGAGGCGCACAAGGACCAAGCGATCGAGCTCCAGTCGCAGGAAATGTACGACCGCTACATGCACTATCTGACCGGATCCGCGAATGGATTCCGGGTCGGATACATCGACGTCAACCAGTTCACCCTGGAGAAATAGTCATTACTCGCAGAATGAACAGCGATGTTGCGTTGGCGGATGGGGAAGCCGGGGTACTGTGCTCTCGCGACCTGGGGTGCGGTTATTCCCCGGGCAGTAGGAAAGGGTTAACGAACGCTGATGCCTGAGAAGCAAGATGGTGCGATACAGATGAGGACGCGTCCGGAGGACATCCAGGCGCACTATGACCTGTCCGACGACTTCTTCGGGCTGTTTCAGGACCCGACGCGGACCTATAGCAGCGCCTACTTCACCCGCGACGACCAGTCGCTGGAGGAAGCCCAGATCGCCAAGATCGACCTGAACCTGGACAAGCTGGACCTCAAGCCCGGCATGACGCTGCTGGACATCGGCTGCGGGTGGGGAACCACGATGCGCCGCGCGGTCGAAAAATACGACGTCAACGTGATCGGTCTGACGTTGTCCAACAATCAGCACGCCCGCGCCCGACAGATCCTGGACGATCTCGACACCGACCGCACGCGCACGGTGCTGCTGCGCGGCTGGGAAGACTTCAGCGATCCCGTCGACCGGATCGTGTCCATCGAGGCGTTCGAGCATTTCGGCTTCGCGAACTACGACCGCTTCTTCAAGAACGCGTTCAGCATCATGCCCGACGACGGGCGGATGACCGTGCAGAGCAGTGTGGCCTATCACCCGTACGACCTGAACGCCCGCGGCAAGAAGATCACCTTCGAGATGGCGCGGTTCATCAAGTTCATCCTCACCGACATCTTCCCCGGCGGTCGGCTGCCGTCCACCGGCATGATGGTCGAACACGGCGAGAAGGCGGGCTTCATTGTGCCCGAACCGCTTTCGTTGCGGGAGAGCTACATCAAGACGCTGACCATCTGGGGCGACGCGCTAGAGGCCAACAAAGACAAGGCCATCGAGATCCAGTCCGAAGAGGTCTACGACCGGTACATGCGGTACCTGCGTGGCTGCCAGCAGTACTTCACCGACGAGGTCATCGACGTCAGCCTCGTCACCTACCTGAAGCCGGGCGCGGCCGCGTAACTTTTCTTCAGGCGAGCTGTCGGATTGCGCCTGCGCCGTTCGTCGCACAGGTAGAGAGTGGAACACAGGGTTCTGCTCGCTACCGGAGGTGACCACGATGCAATACCTCGCTTTGTTGATCGGCCAGGAGCCGAATCTCACGCCTGACGAGCGCGCCACCGAAATGGCGGCCTACCAGAACTTCCACGTGAAGGCCGGGCCGGCGATTCGCTCCGGCGACGCGTTGACGTCCGCCAGCGATCGTGTGCGCATCAGCGGCGGCCCCGACGCACCCATCGTCACCGACGGCCCGTTCGTCGAGGGCGCGGAAGTCGCCGGCGGTTTTTACGTCTTCGAGGCCGAGAACCTCGACGACGCCCTGGCACTCGCGCGCGACGTCCCCGCTGCCAAACGCGGTGCGGTGGAAATCCGGCCCATCTTCCACACCGTGGACTCCGAGTGGTCACGTTCCGACGCCACCTGGCTGGCGCTGCTGCTGGAGCCACCGGCCGCGGTCAACACCCCCGGCACACCGGAGTGGGAGGCCGAAGCGGCGCGGCACGGCGAATTCGCCTCTGCGGCAGGCGATCACATCGTTGCGGGTGCGGCACTACACGAGCCGGCGACGGCGACGACGGTGCGGGTTCGCGACGGTCAGGTGCTGCTGACCGACGGGCCGTTCGCGGAGAGCGCCGAGATCGCCACCGGCGTCTATCTACTGGCCGCGAGTGATCGCGACGAGGCGGTGAAGCTGGCGTCGATGATTCCCGCGTCGACCGTCGAAGTGCGCCAACTGGCGGGACTCTCCGGCCTGTAGCGCATGGTCAACCTGGACGGCGTCTTTCGGCGGGAGTGGGGGCCGGCCGTGGCCGCGCTGGCCCGATGGTCGGGCGATCTCACCGTCGCCGAGGACGCCGTCCAGGAAGCCTTCGCCGAGGCATTGCGGGCATGGCCGCGTGACGGCGTCCCAGACAACCCCGGCGGATGGGTGCTCACCGTGGCGCGCAACCGCGCCCGCGATCGATTGCGTCGCGAGACTGTGCGCCCCGGAAAGGAGTCGGCGGCTTTGGAAAGGTACGTGGACGAGATTCGGGCGCGTACCGAGGTGGATGTCTACGCGGTCCGTGACGACGAACTGCGGATGATGTTCACCTGCGCGCATCCTGCGTTGGACCGATTGTCGCAGCTGGCGCTGACCCTGCGGCTGGTGTCCGGGCTCACCGTCGCCGAGATCGCCCGCGCGCTGCTGCAGACGGAAACTGCTGTCGGGCAACGGATCACCCGGGCCAAGGCGAAGGTTCGGCACGCCAACATCCCGCTGCGGGTGCCACCGGCCGACCTGCTGCCCGAGCGCACACCGCACGTGCTCGCCTGCATCTATTCGGTGTTCACCGAGGGCTACTGGTCGACGGCCGGGCCGTCGGCGATTCGCGACGAACTGTGCGACGAGGGCGTCCGGCTGGCGACTGAGCTGTGCACGCTGATGCCGACCGAACGAGAAGCGCACGCGCTGGCCGCCCTTGTCCTGCTGCATGATTCGCGTCGGACGACCAGGGTCGACGCCGACGGCACATTGGTGCCGCTCGAGGAGCAGGACCGTGGCCGCTGGGACCGCGGCCGGATCGCCCGCGGCCTGGACCGGCTTCGGCTGGCCCACGGGTCGACCGGACCCTACCTGCCGCAGGCGGTGATCGCCGCTCTGCACGCAACGGCGCAGTCCTGGGAGCAGACCGACTGGCGCACGATTTGCGTGGCCTACGACAAGTTGTCGGCAATGACGGATTCGCCGGTGGTGCGCGCGAATCGCGCCCTGGCGGTAGGTTTGCGCGACGACCCGGATGCCGGGCTGGCGGCACTCGAGCAGGTCGCGCACGACCCGAGGCTGGCGCGATCCAACCTGGTCGCGTCCGTACGCGCCGACCTGCTACGCCGAGCGGGACGGCCAGATGACGCCCTCACCTGGTATCGAGAGGCGTTGGCGTCCAACGGTTCCGACCCGAGTCGCGACTATCTGCGCCGTCGGATCATCGAGTGCGGTGGGTAATGTCGAAGGTGCCGGTGCGCAGCACCACGCGCCTACGCTTCGGAGAAGTTGCGGGTGACCGCCGGGTCGACCGGGATGCCCGGACCGGTGGTCGTCGAGACCGTGATCTTCTTCAGGTAGCGCCCCTTGGACGACGACGGCTTGTGCCGCAGCACCTCGTCGAGCGCCGCGCCGTAGTTCTCCACCAGCTGCTTGGAGTCGAAGGACGCCTTGCCGATCACGAAGTGCAGGTTGGCCTGCTTGTCGACGCGGAAGTTGATCTTTCCGCCCTTGATCTCGGTCACCGCCTTGGTGATGTCCGGGGTGACGGTACCGGTCTTGGGGTTCGGCATCAGGCCACGCGGCCCGAGGATGCGGGCGATCCGACCGACCTTGGCCATCTGGTCGGGGGTTGCGATCGCTGCGTCGAAGTCGAGGAAGCCGCCTTGAATCTTCTCGATCAGATCGTCGCTGCCGACCACGTCGGCGCCGGCTGCGGTCGCCTCTTCGGCCTTTTCACCGACGGCGAAGACCGCGACGCGAGCGGTCTTACCGGTGCCGTGCGGGAGGTTGACCGTGCCACGGACCATCTGGTCGGCCTTGCGCGGGTCCACTCCGAGCCGGATGGCGACCTCGACGGTCGAGTCCTGCTTGGTCGACGACGTCTCCTTGGCCAACTTGGTGGCTTCGAGCGGTGAGTAGAGGTTGTCGTGGTCGATCTTCTCGGCGGCGGCGCGATATGCCTTGCTGTTCTTGCTCATTCGTTCATCCAATCTCAGGTGTTGGGTTGTGGTTAGCGGGCCGAAGCTGGCCCTCCCACGCATGCTTATTCAGTTGTCGGGGCGAAACTATACGACGGTGATCCCCATCGACCGGGCGGTCCCGGCGATGATCTTGGCGGCTGCGTCGATGTCGTTGGCGTTGAGGTCGGCCTTCTTGGTCTCGGCGATCTCGCGAACCTGATCCCAGGTGACCTTGGCGACCTTGGTGACATGCGGCTCGGCCGAGCCCTTGGCGATCTTGGCGGCCTTGAGCAGCAGGCGGGCAGCCGGCGGCGTCTTCAGCGCGAAGGTGAAGCTGCGGTCCTCGTACACGGTGATCTCCACCGGGACGACGTTGCCGCGCTGGCTGTCCGTCGCGGCGTTGTACGCCTTGCAGAATTCCATGATGTTGACGCCGTGCTGGCCGAGCGCCGGACCGACCGGCGGAGCCGGGTTGGCCTCGCCAGCCTTGATCTGAAGCTTGATCAGCCCGGCGACCTTTTTCTTCGGGGCCATGAGTGTGGTGTTCCTTCCTATTGCCGGACTCCTCAGCGGGACCTCCCGCATCGTCGTCCGGCGCCTACCTAAATCTTTGAGACCTGGGTGAAGCCCAGTTCCACAGGTGTTTCGCGGCCGAAGATGGACACCAGCACCTTGAGTTTCTGTTGTTCGGCGTTGACCTCGTTGATCGTCGCCGGCAGCGTGGCGAACGGACCGTCCATGACGGTGACCGACTCGCCGACCTCGTAGTCCACCTCGACCACGGGACGTTCCAGACCGCCTTCGCTGACCGCGCTCGCGGTGCTCGAGGCACCCTTGGCGGCCTTCTTGGCGGCGCCCTGCGGAAGCAGGAACTTGACCACGTCGTCGAGCCGGAGCGCCGACGGACGCGACGTGGCGCCGACGAACCCGGTGACGCCCGGGGTGTTGCGCACCGCCGACCACGAGTCGTCGGTCAAGTCCATCCGCACCAGGATGTAGCCCGGCAGCACCTTGCGGTTGACCTGCTTGCGCTGACCGTTCTTGATCTCGGTGACCTCTTCGGTGGGCACTTCCACCTGGAAGATGTAGTCGCCGACATCCAGGTTCTGCACACGGGTCTCGAGGTTGGCTTTCACCTTGTTCTCGTAACCCGCGTAAGAGTGGATGACGTACCAGTCGCCGGGCTTGGCGCGCAGGTCGGCCTTCAGCGCGACGGCCGGGTCGACGTCTTCGTCCTCAGCCGGCTCCTCGGGTGCAGCCGATTCTTTGGGCTCGGCCGACTCAGCGGCCTCGTCGGCCGACGGTTCATCGGTGGCCGTCTCGGCTGCGTCGTCAGCGGTGACTTCGTGCAGCGCGGCTTCGATGTCGACCGTCTCACCCACCGGCTGATCGCCGTTGGAGGTAGTCACGGTTTATGGATCCTTCCTAATATTTCAGCGCTTGGTGGCCTTGGAATGCTCAGCCGAACACCAGCAGCACTAGCTTGGCTAAGCCGATATCCACCAGGCCGATCAACGTCACCATGAACACCAGGAACGCCAGCACCACCGAGGTGTAGGAGCCCATCTGCTTGCGGTTGGGCCAGATGACCTTGCGCAGCTCGGCGACGACCTGCTTGAGGTACGTGAGGACGAAGACGAACGGGTTGCTCGACTGATCATCGGACGTCTTGGCTTTCTTCGCCTTCTTGGCTTTTTTGGCCTTCTTGCCGGTGTCGTCGTCGGAATCGCTGTCGGTGAGTTCAACGGCGCCTGAGGCGTCATCCGCGTCGGATCGCCGGCGGGACCGCTTGCCGGTGGGCCGCTGCGGCGTCACCACGGCAGTACGACCGCTCTGCGAGTCGTCGGGTCCGGCGTCGGCATCGACGCGTTCGTCGCTCACCGCATGCTCCTTCGTTCCATCGTGTGCGTGGTGTTCACCGTCCAGTGTCCACCATTGCAGGTCCGATTCCTCCTCGGGCCGTACCGGCCCGCATCGTCATCGGACGCATGTGCAGGGGCGACAGGACTTGAACCTGCAACCTGCGGTTTTGGAGACCGCTGCTCTGCCAGTTGAGCTACGCCCCTTCGCTGGTTGGCAGGCCAACCTGCGCGTGTCGGGGCCTCCCGCCACGCGCGCGCTCTCCAACTGAAGGAAAAACACGCTGGTAATGGGAAAACCCCGAGGTCCGAGTGTACATCGGAGCAAGTCTCAGGTACTAATCACGCCGTCCTGACGACCTGACCGGTTTCCTTGTCCCATCTGAGATTGATCGAGTTGTCTCCCTCGTGACCCATCATCGTGGTGAAGGACTCCATGACGAGTTCGCCGTGTTGGTTAGTCAGAGTGTTTCTGGTGACGACGATGTCGGCACCAAATCGCTCGACGACGGAGTCAACTTCCATCCGGGCGTGCAACTCGTCTCCGGCGAGAATCGGCTTGTGGAAGACGAACCGCTGGTCGACCTGGACCATCTGCAACGTTTCGTAACCGGTGTCGACCTTCCGCATGAAGTCCGCCTGGACCATCTTCCCGAGGATGGTGACGAACGTCAGCGGCGCGACCAGGTCGTCGTAACCGAGTTCGGCTGCGGCCGCTTCGTCCAGGCTGGCCGGGTCGTCGGCCTTGACCGCCTTGGTGAACTCGCGGACCTTCTCTCGGCCCACCACGTAGCGGTCTTCGTAGACCCACACCATCCCGAGGATTTCGGTGTTGATCGCCACGGGCTACGCCAACTTTGCCGACGCGACCGCGCGACCGAAGATCTTCTTGCCGTCGGCGGTCGCGGTCAGCGCGATCGTCACTAGCTTGCTCTCGGGATCGGCCGACTTGACCCTGCCGGTGAAGACGATCTCGGCGCCCTTGCCGTCGTTGGGAACTGGGACCACTGCGGTGAACCGCACGTTGTACTCGGTGACCGCCCCGGGGTCGCCGACCCAGGAGGTGACGAAGCCACCGCCCAGACCCATGGTCAGCATGCCGTGCGCGATCGCGGTGTCGAGCCCGACCACCTTGGCGATTTCGTCGTCCCAATGGATCGGATTCAGGTCACCGGAGACACCCGCATAGTTCACCAGATCCTGACGGGTCAGCGGGTAGATCTTCTCGGGAAGTTGATCGCCCACCTTCACCGAATCGAACTCACGCAGTGGCATCAGCGAAACCCTCTTCTCCGTCTTCACCTGCACGACCCGCCAAGGTCGTGTAGGTCTCCTGAATAACCTCACCCGCGTCGTTGGTGATGGTTTGTTTGGTCATGACGATGTCGGTGCCGTGGGCTCGACGAACCGATTCGATCTCTACGTCGCAGTACAGGCGGTCCCCCGCCTTGATCGGGGCGAAAAAGGTCAGCGCCTGATCGACCTGAACGACCTGGGCATCCTGAACGGCGATGTTTGCCCACTCGAAGAAAGCTGCCACGGCCTTGTAGCCGAACACCGAGATGAAGGTCAGTGGTGCCACCAACCCGTCGTAGCCTAGTTCAGCGGCGGCCTTCTCCTCGAAGAACGGCGCATCCTGGTTTTTGACAGCGACCGCGTACTCGCGAATCTTTTCCCGCTCAACGAGGTAGTGATCGGGGTAGCGGAAACGCTTACCGATGGCGTGCTGGCCGAGCGACATGTCTCTCGAATCTACCTAGTCCATCTGTGCAGATAGCTGACGGGTGTTCCGTCAGCGGGTCTCGCGGTGCGCCTGGTGCTGGCCGCAGTTGGGGCAGAACTTCTTCAGCTCCAACCGGTCGGGGTCGTTGCGGCGGTTCTTCTTGGTGATGTAGTTGCGGTGCTTGCACACCTCGCAGGCCAAGGTGATCTTGGGCCGTACGTCAGTACTTGAGGCCACGTCGGTTCTCTTTTCCGGTTCTGTTCGTTGTTGTCTTGTAGCGATGGCCGGACTCGAACCGGCGACCTAACGATTATGAGTCGTTCGCTCTAACCGACTGAGCTACACCGCCTCGGAACTGCACTGCCTTCGTTCTGGGCCGCCTGCCTGCTCGGCGTCCGCCGAGCCCCCTAACGGAATCGAACCGTTGACCTTTTCCTTACCATGGAAACGCTCTACCGACTGAGCTAAGGGGGCCGCACCCGATAGCGACGGTTGAGTCATGCGTCGGGCCTAAAAGAGGGTACAGCCTGCGGTGCGAGGGCACCAAAACGGTGAGGTTTACCCCGCGTCGCCGGCCCGCTTAGGCTATCCGAGTGTCTGACACTGACCAGCAAGACCGGCTGTACTTTCGCCAACTGCTCTCCGGCCGCGACTTCGCCCTGGGCGATGGCATCGCCCAGCAGATGCGCAATTTCGCCTACCTGATCGGCGACCGGCAGACCGGTGACTGCGTCGTGGTCGACCCCGCCTACGCCGCCGGCGACCTGGTCGACACGCTGGAGGCCGACGGCATGCACCTGTCCGGCGTGCTGGTCACCCACCACCACCCCGACCATGTCGGCGGCTCGATGATGGGCTTCGAGCTGAAGGGGCTGGCCGAGCTGCTCGAGCGGGTCAGCGTCCCGGTTCACGTCAATTCCGAAGAGGCACTGTTTGTTTCGCGCATCACCGGGATTCCGATGAGCGATCTCACCGCGCATGAGCACGGCGACAAGGTCAGCATCGGCGATATCGAGATCGAACTGCTGCACACCCCGGGCCATACGCCGGGCAGCCAATGTTTCTTGCTCGACGGCCGGTTGATCGCCGGCGACACCCTCTTTCTGGAGGGTTGTGGTCGTACTGATTTTCCCGGCGGAGATTCCGACGAGATATTCCGCAGCCTGCAAAAACTTGCACAGCTATCGGGTGATCCGACAGTATTTCCCGGACACTGGTATTCCGCTGAGCCAAGTGCCTCGTTGTCTGAGGTCAAGCGTTCAAATTATGTTTACCGAGTGTCTAATCTCGAACAGTGGCGAACGCTGATGGGCGGATAACCGTGCGGCCACGGGCTCTGCAGCGGATTTTCACGCGGCCAAGCGCGTGATGTAGGCGAAAGCGATGGGATCTTCGATGGAATGGATCCGCGATCGGTGGCATGAGGTGGCGGGCGCCGGGTCCACCACCTGGTTGGCGTGGGCCGTTTGGGGATTACTCGCGCTCGCAGTTCTCGGTCTCATCTACGCCAACGCACAAATCCGCCGCAATCGCCGACAGGCAGCCGAAGCGTCCCGCCCGCACGTCAGCATGTTCATGGAGCCGCACGCCGCCGACTGGCATGTGATCGAGCTGGTCGTCCGCAACTTTGGGAAAACCTCGGCCTATGACGTCTCGTTCACGTTTCCGCACCCGCCGACTGTCGCCGAGTACGAGAACGCCACCGACGGCTATGCCGACGTCGTCGAGCTGCAGCTCCCCCGTCAATTGCCGACGCTGGCCCCCGGGCAGGAATGGCGGACGGTGTGGGATTCGGCGCTGGACCGCACCGAGCTCGGTGAGGGCATCGAGTCACGCTTCCCCGGCACCGTGACCTACTACGACCGGGTCGAGATTCCGCGTGGCTGGAAGTTCTGGCGGCCTCGCCGCCGCGCCTTGGAGACCAAGGTGGTGCTCGACTGGGCGTCGCTGCCACCGGTGCAGCGGATCGAATTGATGACCAACCACGACCTGGCCAAGCGGGAAAAGCAGAAATTGGAGCTGCTGCGCAGCCTGCTGACCTATTTCCACTACGCGAGCAAGGAAACTCGGGTGGATGTATTCCGCGCCGAGATCGAGCGGATCAACCGCGCAGTGGATGAGACCAAGGACCGCTGGCGCACCCGGCAGATCGAAGCGCCGCCGACCGATGTCAGCCTGCGCTGGGGTAACGCCGAACAAGAGCTCGGTAAGCACCGCGGCGAACGGGTCTAGCGGTACCGGCTTTTTTCCAGTCTGATTCAATCGACTCCATGAGCGACGGCCCGGTTAGTTATCGCCTCGACGAGTCCATCGCGTTCATCACGATGGACGACGGCAAGGTCAACGTTCTCGGTCCGACCATGCAGCAGGCGTTGCAGGACGCGCTCGATCACGCCGACCGCGACGACGCCGGGGCCGTCGTGATCGCGGGAAACCACAAGGTATTCAGCGCCGGATTCGACCTCAAGGTCCTGACGTCCGGGGACGTCCAGCCCGCGGTCGACATGCTCAAGGGCGGCTTCGAGCTGTCGCACCGGCTGCTGTCCTATCCCAAGCCCGTGGTGATGGCCTGCACCGGGCATGCGATCGCGATGGGGGCCTTCCTGCTTGCCAGCGGCGACCATCGAATTTCGGCCCATGCCTACAACATTCAGGCCAACGAGGTCGCGATCGGTATGACGATCCCCTACGCGGCGCTGGAAGTGATGAAGCTGCGACTGACGCGCTCGGCGTATCAGCAATCGGCCACTCTGGCGAAGACGTTCTTCGGCGAAACCGCGCTTGCCTCCGGGTGGGTCGACGAGATCGTGCCGCCCGAAATCGTGCTCAGCCGCGCCGAGGAAGCCGCTCGGGAGTTTGCCACGTTGAAGCAGCACGCCCATGTCGGGACGAAGCTGCGGACCCGGGCCGAGGCTCTTGCGGGCATTCGCGCCGGAATCGACAACATGGCAAAGGAATTCGAAGCTTAGCTGGCCGGTCGCCGGAACCGCTCGAGGTATTCGTCCCAGTTCCAGGTGGACAGGAACTCAATCGCCGCGTTGTACCCGCTCTGGTAGAGCTCCTGCTTCTGCTTGTCGCCGATATTGAAGTCGAGGAATCCGACCTTCGACGAGTCGACCCGGATCGCCCGCGAGTCGACCCACGGCTGATTCAGGTAGGTCTGGTCGCGACCAACGATCATCGTAGTGATCAGCGATTCGACCAACGGTGGGCCGCCGAAAATCCAATTCACCGGCCCCAGAACCGGAATCACCTTGTCGTTGCCCTGCGGAAGGTTGGGCAACAGCGTGACTCCGAATGTCGGCCACCGTGGCAGCTTGCCGTCCCGCCGGTCGAAGGAGTCGATCGGGAAGTTCGACAGCATGCCGCCGTCGACCAACGTGGACGTCAGTCCGCTCGCGCTGGTCAATTTGGTGGTTCGAAAGAAGAACGGGATCGACATCGACGTGCGAACCGCGTCGGCGACCTCCTGCTCGTCCGGGTCCAGTCCGTACAGCCTGCGGTAGTCCCACGGCAGCCGGACCATCTGGCCGGTGGTCACGTCGGTCGCGGTGACGACCAGCCGGTAGCGCCGTTCGGGCGCCAGGTTCGGGGCGTCGATGGCGAGGTCGCCGAAGGTGCGTACGCCGAGGTTGGCCAGCTCGGAACGGATCCAGTCGTGCGCGAAATCGCCTTTGTAAATGCCGGTTTCGCTCAGCACGCCCCACGCGGGACCGAGCAGCGGGATACCGGTGATGCGCGTCGGGTCGAGAAATTTCTTGTAGGGCAGCGTCATGGTGAGCTGCTCGACCTGCTCGGGGGTCAGTTCGTCGGCGCCGGCCGCCAGGATTGCGCCGACGACCGAGCCGGCCGAGGTGCCGGAGACCCGCTGGATCGCGTACCCGGCTTCCAGCAGCGCGACGGCTGCACCGGCCAGGCCGATGCCCTTGACGCCGCCACCTGAGAGGACGAGGTCCGCCTTCAGTTCGGTGGGTTCGGAGATCACGCCCGAACTGTAGCCGCTGGGACGATCAACGCCAGGACCGCCTCGTAGCGCTGCGTCACGTCCTCGCGATCCGCCGGGTCGGCGACGGTGGCGAGGTTGGAGCGCTGGATCGCCTCGGCTTGCCGGATCAACGCGGTACGCCGTTTTCTGTCCGGGACTTGTTCGATGATCTTGGTAATCGCGTCGAGCTGCCGAATCATCAGGGCGGGCATACCGACTGACGCCTGACGGATGGTGTCGAAGCTGCGCTCGACCAAGCGGTCGAAGTCCGGCTGGTAGGCGATGACGCGGATGTTGCCGTCGGCGTCGCGCCGGATCCGCTGCGGATGCCAGAGCGGGGCAATCCGGATGAGACAGTCGGCGATCCAGTCGACGCAGGTCATGCCCGTGAAGGTGTCGTTGACCGCCGGCGACAATGCTCTTAGCCCAATCTCGACCAGTTGGTCGAGACCGAACGAAACATCCTGCGGAAGTGTGCGATACGCGCCCGCGACGTGCCCCAGCGCCAGCCGTTCGGCCACCGACGCGGCGGCTTGCGGCGGCCATACTCTCGCGATCACCTGACCGGCGACCATGAAATGCCCTGGGCGGTAGGGCAACTGAACGACCGCTTCGGCTTTCGCGGCGATCTTCACCAGGACGTCATGGCGGATGACTTGGAGGTAGCCGCTGCTCGGTGTGCGGATCGGAGCGCCGTCCTCGGCCAATAGCTGGAGCAGTTCGTCGTGGGACGGACCGCGGGCCACACCGATCGGGGCCACGTCAGAGCTCTCCATCGCGGTGACCTCGTTGACCAGCGTCGTGGCGATGTTGGCGATCACCACCGGAAGCTGAATCATCGTCGCGATGTGGTTGAGGAAGTAGATCAGCACAGCCACGTCGAACAGGGTGAAGAGCAGGGTCACGGTGATCGACAGATGCGGCACGAAGTCGCCGTGCGGCCCACCGCCGACCGAGACGAGCGCAATCATCGCGTAGCAGAAGCTCGCCACGAATGTGCCCAAGGACAACTGGGTTCCAGGGTCGCGCACGAAGTTGCGCAGCATCCGCGGACCGAACTGCGTGGACGCCAGCGTCAATGCCACGATGGTGATCGAGAAGACGATGCCGACCACGGTGATGATCGCCGCCGCCACGGTGGCCAGCAGCACGCGCGCGACGTCGGCGGTGCCGCTGATCACCCAGGGCGGGAACTGGATCAGCCCGTCGTAGGCAGCGCGGTCGAGGCTGTAGGTGACGACGAAGAGCACGACCACGGCGAACGTTGCGACCACGGGGACGACCCACAAGTTGGTCCGTAGGGCTTCGCGTCGCCAGTCCGCCTCGAAGTACGGACCGCGCATATAGTGCAAGTTAGGCGCACATGGCCCGCGGCGCTTGGTTCTTGACAGATTCCTTACGGCTGCGCCGAAACCCAGTCGTAGGGCAGGAATTTCCCGTCGAACGTGACGACGACCCGGTCACCGGACGGGTGTGGCTTCTTCTGCATGTCGACGCTGAAGTTGATCGCGCTCATGATGCCGTCGCCGAAGTTCTCGTGAATGAGTTCTTTGAGCGCCGGCCCGTACACCTGCAGGGCTTCGTAGAAGCGGTAGATCGTCGGGTCGGTGGGCACTGCGGTAGGTAACCCGCCGCGGTATGGCACGGCGGCCAGGACTGCTGTGGCCGACTCGTCGAGCCCCAACTTTTCGACGAGCACCTTGCCGATGTCGGGCGGGATCGGATGCTGGCCGAGCAGAGCCGAGGTGGTCCAGACGACGGGCCGGTCGATCGCGTCGGCCAATTGCTGCCAGGTCAGGCCGTTGGCGAGGCGAGCGACCACGATCTGTTCAGTGATCTCGTTACGGTTCACGGATAACAGCATGGACGACGGTGATGTCCCGTTTGAGTCCGGTGCCCTTGTCCGCGTACGCATACTTCAATCAGATGACCAATCCCATTGATGATCCGCTGCTCTCAGCGCGTTGTCGCAATCCTGGAGACGGGCTCGCGACGGCGACCTACGAACTCGCCATCCTGGTGGCGTTGATCGACCATTGCGTCGAGCATCTTCCTGACACCGCATCCGACACGCTGGTCGTCCCAATCCCCGATTTAGCGCACCGCGTGCTTGAAATCTATGGGCGTCAGGTTCGCCCCTTCGAAGGCCAGGAACTTCGCCAGTCGACACCGCCGCGTGCACGAATTCTTATCGCCGCAGCCACTTTTCGTAGCTTGGCTCGCGGAATCGCGTCACTCTACGTTGCCATTGTCAGAGCACGCAGCGCGTATAAGGCAGCCATTCGCGAGCCGTTCAAGGCCACCTTTGGAGCGCAGTGTTTTTACTGCGGGACACACCTGCACCCAGACAATCCGATAGACCATGTGCTGCCGTGGTCGTTAGTGGGGATCGGCGGCCTAACAAATCTTGTGCCGGCGTGTACCGCGGTCGGCCCGCGGGACTGCCCACCTGGTCCGGATACCGCCAGAGCGCCGCGCTTGATACCAGATTTCCGCCGTGGTGGATGCGAATGCCCCGACCGCAACGCGCTGCCTCGACCACTCGCCTTTTTCACAGGTGTCCCTCACCGTTTGTCACACCAGTACCGCCAGCTGGGTGCCACTCTTTTTCGGAATCGTGGTCGCATGCGATATCAGCGGCCGTGGCGATATCGCCCGTGGTGCGAAAACGAAAAAAGAGAGTCCACCAACTGAGCTATCGACATCACGTCGTCAAAAACGGTGCAGCAGAACCCATTCATGCTCTGCTGTAGCGGCGACGATTAGGCGGCAGACAGGGAAGGTACCTTGCTGCGTGTTCGCCGGCGGCTTGCTGCGAGCCCGGTCAGGCTCGCGGGGACGTTGCTGCTCACCTTGTTGCGCGCCGAGCACGTCGACGGTGCCGGTCAGCACGGGAAGTACCCACTGCAGATATCGCAGTTGACGCTGCGCACTCGCTACGTCATCAGGTGTCTCCGAATACGGTTCGGTGGCGGCCAGCCCGCGGCCATCGCCCTTGCGTCTTCGTCGAGTGCCCCGCTATAAGCGGTGGCGCCAAGCGCGGCACCGGTGGCAAGGATTTTGGTGACCGTGTTCGCCGTGACGCCGGACTGGTGCTTGGCGCGTCGGCGATTCGCGTACAGGATCGAGGCGCCACCTACCAAGTGCGCAGCGATCGCCGCGGCGTTGACCGGGCTCCACTTTGCCCAGCCGACCGACGCGACGCGCGCGCGATCCCGAGGCTCGCGGACGGCTGCAGCGGCGCCGTTGACACCGACAGCACCCATCAAGGCGCCGCCAAACCACGCCGCGGCACCGAGGTCATGCATAGACCGGACGACAGTATTTCGATTCGACATGAAAACCCTTCTCAGAAAAGCGCAGAATTGAGCCCGAGCAGATTGCGGGCTGCTAAATGCGAGCTATTCCAACGCAACTTGACTTGGCGTTGTCCGGAAGGGATACACCCCCGCCGGTGATCCGAAACCTGTTAGGCCCGGTTACTTCGCAAGAGATTGCGGCAGAAGCTCATTCGTGAGCTCGAGCAACCGCTCGGCGTTGCCGTGAGCGATCTTGTCCCTGGCCACCGGCGGGATCGGCATCGACCGCCTCCTGAGCCCACAGATACCCGACCGATCTGTGAGCCAGCTGGTGGCCAACGCCGCAGTGGGACTTTGGGCTCCTCTCCAAAGGCCCTACACCGCACGGAGTCGAGGCAAACGACTCTCGTCGGCGATCGTGCCGAACGGCGAAGATCAGAGACGGTTGATCAGGTGCCAATTCGTAAATCAGGGAGGCCGTTGTGGCCACATACAGCCACTACCGCGTATTAGCACGTTCCCCGCTAGGCGGCCGTCAACTGGTCATAGCGGTGGGCTCGGCCGTCCTGTTGGTCGGCATCGCGGTGCTATCGGCGTGGGCGCACCACAGTTTGTCCGCTCCGCGGCAGTCTTCACAGCACGCTCCCGCAGCGCAACCGGCGACACCGAACAGCCCGCCGCCGCCGGGTCTGCCAGTTAGCCAGCCGCTGCGGGCCTGGTCCACCGATGCCAAGCCGTCGATCAGGGCGATGTTCATCGCGGCAGACAACTTCGTCACCGCTGCGAGGTACGGCGACATCGCCGCAGCGGGCGGGGCGTGCCACACCGCCGCCAATGCGTTGGCCACGTTGCAGCAACACATGCCAAGCCCGGACCCGGCGCTGAATACCTAGTTGCAACAGGCTATTACCCACTATCAAGCGGGGGTTCGCGACTGCGTCGCGGGCAAGCAGGACCGGGACCCGGTCGAAACCGGGAAGGCGATGGTCTCCATCAACCACGGCAGCACCGACCTGCAGGCAGCGGTCGGCATCCTCGAAGAAGATCTGGCCTCCGAGGCGCGCGACCAGCGAGTGTGGACCGCGTAACTCCGCGGCCGGGTCACCCGGCGGTGTGAGCGATCAAGACGTCGATCTTGGCCCGAGTAGCGACCGCTCCCGGTATCGAAAACACCCGCCCGATGATCGCGGCTCCGGTATCCAGCCCGACGTTGCCGACCACCAGCAGGTCGGCGCCCACTTCCGCGGCAAGATCCACCAGTGCATGAACCGGACCGCCCTTGACCGGCCGATCCTCGATATTGGTCGCTCCCGCCGCTTTTGCGCGATCGTGGGCATCGTGCAACACCGAGTACACCGGCCCTCTGCCGGTGACCTTGTACGCCTCTTTCCCGAGAGCATCGGCCGCGCGTAAATCGTCTTTCTCCGGCAGGTAACCCGTCGCAATGACCAGCTTGGCGTCCGAGTCGGCGGCGATCGTGGCGGCACGCTCGACCGCGCGCAGCGACGAATCCGAGCCGTCAGTGCCGACCACCACGATTCGATAGGCCGTCATGTGTCCTCCGCAGCGTCGTTGGCAATGTTCCTTGTTCCTTGCAAACCGTAGCGCCGCTCGCCATCGGGTCCTGCGGTTTCCGCAGAAATGCGTCTGTCAACGGCCCTCTCGCCGCGTACCGTGAGGCCGTGCCCGACATTGACCGCAGCCGAACCATCGCGGCCGACCCGCACGCTGTCTGGGATGTGCTCGCTGACTTCGGCTCGATCAGTTCCTGGGCGGACAACGTCGACCACTCCTGCATCCTCGTTGCGGGCAACGAGCCGGTTGGCACCACGCGGCGCGTGCAGATCGGCCGCAACGCCCTGGTGGAGACGATCACCGAGTTCAACCCGTCGCGTGTGATTGCCTACGACGTCGACGGCTTGCCCAAACGGGTGCGCCGGTTCACCAACCGCTGGAGCTTGCAGCCGACCGGGAAGGATGCCACGATCGTCACGCTGACCAGCACGGTCGAAATCGGTTCTGGCGCAGTGCAGAAGCTCATCGAGCGAGCCGTGCGCCGTGTTCAGATACGACAGTCCGACATCATGCTCGCCGGTCTTGCGCGCAGATTGGAGAAGCCTCATGACTAGTCAACCCGACGTCGTCATCCTGATGACCGACGAGGAGCGCGCGATCCCGCCGTACGAGTCACCCGAGGTGCTCGCGTGGCGTGATCGAACTCTGCCGGCCCGCAAATGGTTCGACGAGCACGGCATCACCTTCACCCGGCATTACACCGGCTCGCTGGCCTGCGCGCCGAGTCGCCCAACGATATTCACCGGTCACTACCCCGATCTGCATGGAGTCACCCAGACCGACGGCCTGGGCAAGATGCCCGACGATTCGCGGATGCGCTGGCTGCGCCCAGGAGAGGTGCCCACGATGGGCAACTGGTTCCGCGCCGCGGGCTACGACACCCACTACGACGGCAAGTGGCACATCTCGCACGCCGACCTGCACGACAGCGACGGACGCGTGCTGGCGACCAATGACGCGAACGGCACCGTCGACCATGACACGGTGCGGCGCTATCTCGATGCTGACCCCCTTGGGCCGTTTGGCTTTTCGGGATGGGTAGGCCCGGAGCCGCACGGGGCATTGCCGGGCAACGCCGGTCTGCGCCGCGACCCGTTGGTCGCCGACCGGCTGGTGACGTGGCTGATCGACCGGTATGCCCGCCGTCGCGCCGGTGAGCCCGCGGCACAGCGTCCATTCCTGTTGGTGGCCAGCTTCGTCAACCCGCATGACATCGTGCTGTTCCCGGGCTGGGTGCGCCGCAGCCCGATCAAGCCGTCGCCGCTGGATCCGCCGCATGTGCCCGCGGCGCCCACCGCCGACGAGGACCTGTCCACCAAGCCGGCCGCGCAGATCGCGTTCCGGGAGGCCTACGCCACCGGCTACGGGCCGGCGCCGGTGATCGAGCGGGCGTACCGGGGCAACGCGCAGCGCTACCGCGACCTGTACTACCGGCTGCACGCCGAGGTCGACGGCCCGATCGACCGGGTGCGCCGCGCGGTGACCGAAGGCGGTTCGGAAAACGCGCTGCTGGTACGCACCTCCGATCACGGCGATTTGCTTGGCGCACATGGTGGTTTGCACCAGAAATGGTTCAACCTGTACGACGAGGCGACCCGGGTGCCGTTCGTGATCGCCCGCATCGGTCCGGACGCGACGTCGCCGCGGACGGTGTCGGCGCCGACATCACATGTCGATCTGCTGCCGACGCTGCTGGCCGCGGCCGGGGTGGATGTCGATTTGGCGGCCAACGACCTGGCCGAGTCGTTCTCCGAAGTGCATCCGCTGCCGGGCCAGAACTTGATGCCGGTGGTCGACGGTGGGCGGGCCGACGACGATCGTGCCGTCTACATCATGACCCGCGACAACATGCTCGAGGGAGACACCGGCGCCTCGGCGGTGGCCCGCCGACTGCGGCAGACGACGAATCCGCCTGCGCTGATTCGTATTCGGGTGCCCGCGCACGTCGGGTCGAACTTCGAGGGCCTGGTGGTCCGCGTCGACGATCGGCTGTGGAAGCTGGTGCGCACTTTCGACGATCCGGCGACCTGGACCGAGCCGGGGGTTCGCCACCTCGCGGCGAACGGACTTGGCGGCGAGGCATATCGGATGAGCCCGCTCGACGATCAGTGGGAGCTCTACGACCTCACCGACGATCCGACCGAAGCCCGCAACCGGTGGACCGATCCGGGCCTGCACGAGCTGCGTGACCAGCTGCAGACGCAGCTGAAACAGGCCCGGTTCAGCTCCATCCCGGAACGAAACCGGCCGTGGCCCTACGCCTCTCGGGGTGACGCTTAGCTATCCGCTGGCGACCACTGAGGTCACACCAGCCACCTGCGCACCAAAGAGTCGGCCTACACATCGTTTTGGAAAACGTGTGCGTATGCGATATCACCTAGAACGTGTTGACCAGCTTTTGCGGTTCGGCCATCTGGCCGGACATCGTGTAGTGGTGGTAGTGCATCGCGCACTTGATCACGCAGATGAACAACAGGCTGGGGTCGGGCCGCCGCGGACCATGGTGGCCATCTGGCGGCGATAGATCCGGCGCAATTCCGGGTCGGGAACGTTCTTCATCAGCCGAAGGAACAGCCCAGCCGCCAGCACGCCGTCGACGGATTGCGACTTCAGCTTCCGCCACGGGTGTTTGCGCCAGTAGGCATTGCGAGTGCGCGCCCAATCGAATTTCCTTGTGACGAATAGGTTTTTGAGCCGCTCGAAGTAGAAGTCGGGATCGTAGAGTTCCTGCATCAGGCCGACGTACCCGTCGCGCAACTCTTCACGCGTCATGCCGAGCGGAATGACATTGGTGCCGAACGGCTGTTCGTCGTCGAGATCGAGGCGGCCCTCGTTCTTCAAGCGAGCGTGCAGCGGCGTCTTCGGGATCGCCGAGAGCATGCCGACCATGGCGTGCATGATGTCGGTCTGGCGGAGGAACTCGTGCTGGGCCTTGAAGATCCGGGTGTCGTCGTGGTCGAAGCCGACGATCATGCCGCACCAGACTTCGATGCCGGAGTCTTGCACTTTGCGGACGCGGTCCACGATGGAATCGGTCTTTTTGACGTTTTGATACTTCTTCGTCTCGCGCAGCGATTCTTCGTTGGGGCTCTCGATGCCGATGAAGACGGTCACGATGTTGGCCGCGTCCATCAGCTGCATCATCTCGTCGTCTTCGGCGAGGTTGAGCGACGCCTCGGTGAAGAACGTGAACGGGTATCCCTCGGCGGCTTGCCATGCGGCAAGGTCGCGCAGCAACTGCTTGGCCGCGATCTTGTTGCCGATCAGGTTGTCGTCGACGATGAAGGCCATTTTCAAGTGCTGCTTGCGCATCGCTTCCAACTCGGCGATCACCTGCGCGCTCGTCTTCAGCCTCGGCCGCCGACCGAACGTGACGATGATGTCGCAGAACTCGCACTGGAACGGGCAGCCGCGGCTGAATTGGACGCTGCCGAACAAATAGTCCTTGGACTTCAACAAGTCGTAGCGCGGCACCGGCACCTGCGTCATGTCGGTCGGCTCGGCTTGCTCGTAGCGGAACTGATGCCGGCCCTCGGCCCATTCTTCGAGAAACTGCGGCCAGGTCGTTTCCGCTTCGCCGACGAAGATCGCATCAGCCAAGCCATCGAAATAATCTTCCTGCACGCTCACCCACGGGCCCCCGACGATCGTGAAGACACCGCGGGTTTTCAGTTCGCGCAGAATCTCGAGCATTCGAGCGCGCTGAACGGTCATGCCGGTGAGCCCCACGATGTCGGCCCGCGTCAAACGGTCGTAGTCGATCGGCTCGACGTTCTCGTCGATGATGGTCACCGAATGGCCGGCGGGCGTCAGCGCCGCCAGCAGTGGCAGGCAAGCGGTCGGCAGGTTGCACTTCTTGCCGAGCAGCGGAAGCGCGTGTTCCAGGCCCCAGTACGACACCTGGAACCGTGGATTGATCAGGACGATATCGGCCATGGACCGCTCGCTCTCCAACACATGTTCAATACAGTTTCACACGTAACGCCGCTGCGCGTAAGTAGCGGACTACTCAAATTCCGCAGATGTCGCGCGGCGCGATCGCTCTTGCACCGTTGGACCAGTTCAGCCAGCGCAGTGTCATGCTCGTCGTCGGCGGGGACAGGCAGGCTGAGGCCCTCGCAGAGTCCGGCGTACCACTGCGCGAGGATGTCGGGGATTTCTTGGTACGTTCCTTGGGGCACAACGTGATTCATCACCTCGTCGGTGAGATGGTTGGCCAGCTCGCCCCATTCGCGGCGGTGCGCCATCTCGCTCAGCGCTTCGCCCACCTCTGCCATGCCGAAGTCCTCCAGCTGCCGGCGATAGGCGGGTGTGCTGTACAGGAATGCCAATTCGGTACGACGTTGCTCGCGTTGTTCTTCGAGAGCGTCACGGGTCGCGGCCATCATCGGTTGCGGGTTGGCGACGACGGCCGGCGCCCGGTGACGTCCCGCCGTTCGGGCGCCCTCGCGCGAGCGCGGGAAGGGTGCGTGCGGTGAGGATATCCGGATGGGAATTGGTCGGATGACACACGAAGCCGTCCGACAATTCACCGGCCAGGACGCACATCTTTCGGTTGACCCCGCCGGTCCAGATTTGTGGGATCGGATGGTCGATCGGGCCGGGGTTGAAGTACGGCTGTAGGCGATTGAATCGGTAGTGCCTGCCCGTCGTGGTTCAGGGGCTCACCCGTTTGGAAAGCGTGGAAGATCGCGCGCAGCGACTCGATGTAGTCGCCGAGGCGTGACACGGGTTCCGACCACGCGCGAGGAGAAGCGGCCGACGATGTTGCCCCGCACCTGGGAGGCGATGCCCAGCTGGAAGCGGCCGTCGGAGTACTTCGCGAGATCCCAGGCCGCATACGCCACGATCATCGGACTGCGGGGAAAGGCCAGCACCATGCTGGTCCGAACGGTCACATTCCTGGTATGCGTCAGAGCCATCGCCGCGATCGTGAATGGATCGTGAATGGTCTCGGCGACGTGGATGACATCAAAGCCGATGCGCTCCATACGTGATGCCCAGTCGCCAATCTCGCTCAGACCCATCCGGGCCGGGGCGGAGGCGATGATTTCCATGGGTGTCCAGATTAGATCTTGGCGACGGCCGCAGTGGGTGGTTGACTGCGACTATGCATAGAGAACCAAAGCTTGCACGCCGCTTTCTGGATCGGTTCGAGCCCATCCACGGGGTGACCTACTTCGCGCCGGAGGTGCGCGAGGCGTTGGACGGGTTGGGCTACAAGGGCTACTGGATGGGCTATTTCGCCGCGCGGTCGGCGCCACTGGGTGCGGTGCCGCCCGAGGTGGTGACGGCGATCTTCTACAACTTCGCCCCTACCCGGGTCGCGAAGGCGTTGCCGGCGGCGTGGGAGATCGCCGGTCCGGACAAGGCGTTACGCGTCCGGTTGGACACTGCGGTGGCGGTGTTGCGCCGCTACGGTCTCGAGGACGACGAAAATGTCACTACCGCAGCGGAATTGGCCGGCAAGGTGGCACGCAGTGCGCCGCTGTGCGGTCGGCCGCTGTTCGCCGCGAACCGCGCGCTGCCCTGGCCGGACGAGCCGCTGGCCGCGCTGTGGCAGGCCACCACGCTGCTGCGTGAGCATCGCGGCGACACCCACACCGCGGTGCTGAGCGCCGCCGGCGTCACGGGCCGGGAATGCAACGTGCTGCATGCCGCGTCGGGGGCGATCCCGCGCGACTACATCGCCGCTACCCGCGACTACGACGACGAGGAATGGCAGTTATGTGAGCAGCAGTTGGCGGCGCGCGGGTTGCTCGCCGACGACGGGACGCTGACCGCGGCCGGTCGCGAATTGAAGGACCACATCGAATCCACCACCGACGCGCTGTCGGTGTCGCTGCTGGACGTGTTGAGCGACGACGAAGTGGAGAAGCTTTTCCAGGTGCTCACGCCGATCACCCGGGTCGTGGTCGAGGCCGGCGATGTGCCGGCGAAGACACCGATGGCGCTGCGCCGCAACGAATTAGACGACGGCAGCGCGCATCTAACGGCTAGCTCTACCGCGCCAGCGGTTTGTAGAAGACCATCCCGTTGCCCTTGTTGTCGTAGACCACCGCGCGGCGTTCGTGGGCGTCGTCGTACGGGCCCTTCACGATGCCGCCACCGCTGGCCTCGACGGCCTTGGCCGCGGCGTCGACGTCGTCGGTCCTGATGCCGACGACGACCTGCCCCGGAATGGGATGGTCGACTGAGGTGGCCAGCGCCAGCGTGACCGGCCCGCCGTCGAGAGCGGCGAAGTGTGCGCCGTCGCGGAACTTGACCGACATGCCCAGCGTCTCGGTGTAGAACCGGATCGACTCGTCCAGGTCGTCGGTGGACAGGATGACCATCTTGACTTCACTCATCAGGATCCATCACGTTTCCAGGCTAGCCAGCTTTGGCGGTCGTTTGGCGATACTCAAGAGATGCTCGGTCACCTCGGAATCAATGTCCCCGACCTCGCGGCGGCGAAGCGCTACTACGACGCCCTGATGCCGCTGGTCGGCTTCGAGACCTTCTTCGCCACCGACGACGAGTTCTCCTACAAGCCTGCCGACAACAAGCCGGGCACCTTCCTGTTCTTCTACCCGACCGCGCTCGCCGGCCCGTACTCGCCGGAACAGACCGGCCTGCAACACCTCGCGTTCATGGTTCGCCGCCGATCCGTCGTCGATCAGGTCCACGACCACGTGGTCGCCGCGGGCGGTAGCGTCGTCCATGCACCGCAACACTTTCCGCAGTACCCCGGTCATTACTACGCGACGTTCTGGCTCGATCCGTTCGGCATCAAGCTGGAGGCGGTATGTCACTACGACCGGGACTAGGCCCAGCCGTCGCCTGGCTATCGGCGGCCGCTGAGCTATCTGACCCTGGAAGCCGTTGCGGCTGCGGCTTTTCCGCACTACAGCTACGCGCGAAACTTCATCAGTGATCTCGGTGCCGCGGCATCCCCGCGGGCCTGGGTGATGAACACCGCGTTCTGTGTGCAGGGCACGCTGTTTTTCGTTGCCGCTGCGCTTGCCGTTCGCGCTTTCGAAACCCGCAGGGCGCGGCTGTTTCTCGGGCTTGCTGCCGCGAACATGGCCGGAAACCTGCTGATCGCGGTGTTCCACAGCGGGCCCTCCCCCACGGCGTGGGTACATGTCACCGGCGCGGTACTGGCGATCGTGGGAGGCAACGCGGCGATCCTTGCCGGATCGTCGATGATCGGCGGATGGCATCGCGCGGTGTCGGTGGCCCTGGGCGCGTTCGGTCTGCTCAGCTTCGTGTTTTTCGTGATCGCGTTGAAGCAGAACGAGACGCCGCCCGCGGTGTGGGAGCGATGCAGCGTCTATTCGATTACCGCGTGGGAGTTATTCACCGGCGTGTGGGTGCTCAGCCGGCCGCCCACTCCTTCGCCTTATCGAGCTCGTCGAGCTTGAAGACGGCGAGTTCGCCGGGGATCAGCCACGCCAACGCATGCAGGGTGAGGGCAACCCACTGCTCATCGGAGACCACCGCAATGCGTTTGAAGGCCGAATGATGCGGCCAGACGGTGGTGAAGGCCAGCTTCAGATCCTCCAACAGTCCGCCGGGCCCGAAGCCCTCGTAGTCAGGTGCGATGACTTCGACGATCCTGATCTCGTCGGTGTTCATCATCTCCCCGATGGTGGGCTTCACTTCGCGAATTTCGTCGCCGCCCAGTCGGCCCGACACACGAACACCGGTCACTCCCTCGGGCATATCCGGCAGTAGCTCAATCATGCTTTTCCTTCCCAGACCCCGTGACAGTAATCTGTCACCCACGACCACGCCGCTTTCCGGCGGGACGATCCATTGGAGGAATGATGACCACCGAGCCCAATCCCGTTTCTCCCCAACGCGAACCGGAACTACAGGGACAGACCGTCGTCCTGATCGGCGGCAGCGCGGGCATCGGGCTGGAGACAGCTCGACGTGCGCGGTCCGAGGGAGCCGATGTCATCATTACCGGCCGCGATCGCGACCGGCTCACCCAGGCGGCGAGCGACGTTGGCGCGCAACGAACCGCGGCTTTCGACGCCACCGACGTGGCTTCCCTGGAGAGCTTCTTCCGACGACCTGCCCACGCCGATAGACCACGTGATGGTCACGGCCGGCGGCCCCCGCTACGGCCCGCTACTCGAGATGGAGTCAGCCGAGGTGCGCGGGCGTTCTCAGCGATCACGTGGTGCTGTATCTCGCGGTGGCGCGCGCCGCCGCAAGCAAGATGAAAGCGGGCGGCTCGCTGGTGTTCATGGGCGGCACCGGCGGCCGGCGCATCAGCAAAGACCTCGGAATTGTTTCTGCGGCCACGGCGGCCCTGCCTCCGTTCACGGCGGCGCTCGCACTCGAACTCGCGCCCATCCGGGTAAACCTCATTGCTGCCGGCTTTGTCGACACGCCGTTGTCGGCGTCGCTGCTAGGGGATCAACTCGAGCAGCGCCGGAGCGCGCTGCGGGCCACGCTGCCGATCGGTCGCGTCGTAGGCCCCGCCGACGTCGCGGCACTCGCGGTACACCTCATGATCAACACCGCGCTCACCGGTGCGACGTACGACATCGACGGCGGACAGCAGTTCCTCTGAGGCGCCGTTGCCAGCGGTCATCGTTGTCCCGTAAGGGATTTCGATTAGTATCCGTTTTCCTGTTGCTTTTGGCCGCTTAGGCGTAGGGTCGAAGTACGGATCCACGGCAGACCAAGGTCGGACCGGAAGAGAAGATTCCTCCTCTCGGCTGTGGCGCTGAGCACGAGCACTAGGCACCCACGCGAAGTAATGCCCATCAACTGGGCAAGCGCGGTGGGCTTGCGTCAGGCGAGGAACTCTCTCCTCACGCCGAGGCCACATTTCACTGCGCATCATGCAGCTTGGTAACCGAGTGGTCGGTGCTTCGGACGGCGCTCCTTTCATCGAGGAGCGTCGTCCGACTCGTATATGGGGCTGAATCGCTGCCCGTTCCACGATCGATGGTCGAGACTGGGGTCATGACAGATTCCGGCGACGGCCGTGTTGCGGTGTACCTCGACTTCGACAACATCGTGATCTCGCGCTACGACCAGGTCAACGGGCGCAGCTCGTTTCAGAAGGACAAGGCCAAAGGGCTCGACAAGCACGCGGATCGGCTGGAGCGGGCCACCGTCGACGTCGGCGCCATCATCGACTTCGCCTCGTCGTTCGGCACGCTGGTGCTCACTCGCGCCTACGCGGACTGGTCCGCCGATATCAATGTCGGCTACCGCGAGCAATTGGTCGGTCGCGCAGTCGATTTGGTGCAGCTTTTCCCCGCGGCGGCCTACGGCAAGAACGGCGCTGACATCCGGCTGGCGGTCGACGCGGTCGAGGACATGTTCCGGCTGCCGGACCTGACCTATGTGGTGATCGTGGCCGGCGATTCGGACTACATCGCGTTGGCGCAGCGCTGTAAGCGGCTGGGGCGGTATGTGGTGGGTGTCGGCGTCGCGGGTTCGTCGAGCAAGGCGCTGGCGGCGGCGTGCGACGAATTCGTCATCTACGACGCGCTGCCCGGGGTCGAGGTTCCCGAGCCCGCGCCGAAAGCGCGCAGCACCAAGCCCGCCGACGAGGAGCCGCCGGCACCGGACCCGCAGCCCGCCGCGACCGCATTGTTGACCCGCGCGCTGCGGATCGGCACGGAAAAGGACGATGTCGACTGGCTGCACAATTCGGCGGTCAAGGCGCAGATGAAGCGGATGGACCCGTCGTTCAGCGAAAAGTCTTTGGGCTTCCGGTCTTTCAGCGACTTCTTGCGGTCAAGGTCTGATGTGGTCGAGCTCGACGAGAGTTCGACGACGCGGATGGTGCGGCTGCGCGGGATCGACACATATTCTCAATATTCTCTTGCCATAACCATTGCAAGTTACGGTCACGGGCGTACCCTGTGAACATCATGTAACAACTCGCTCCCAGAGAGGAGCATCGGCTATGGGTATCAAACTCCTGGCCGGGGTGGCCGTGATCGCAGCCGGATTCGGATTCTCCGGCTTAGCGCCTGTTCACGCAGCCCCGTCAAATCCACTTTCACCCTGTTCCGACTGTCTACCGGGTCCCGGCGGCGGACCGGGCGGTCACTCGATCGGAGCCCCGGGACCCTCGTTCACCCCACCGATAACGGGGACCGGGCCCAAGATGGGGCGACCGTCAGTCATGACGCCCCGAGCTAAACCCGCACTGCCGGTAGGCCGCTAAATCCACACAGCGGAATGAGGCGGCACACAGTTAATTGCGTGCTGTCAGAGTGAATTTCGCTGCGCGGAGATGAACAAGTGCGTCGGCGAGGCCTCTTCGAGGCCCTCCGGTGACGGACGGCCGTAGCTTGCCATCAGTTCGTCCGACGGTGTCGCGGTGACGTCCCAGCCGTGGCGGCGCAGCCAGTCGCCGACGTCTTCGCGCTCTTCGAAGTACCACAGCTCGTCGGTCGTCGGGACCTCGAGCGACGAGCCCGAGCTGGCGACCAGCTCGCGGACGCGGTCCATCCGTTCGCGGCGCTGCGCGCGAAGCTCGGGTACGGCGAACTCGGGCCCGAGCCCTTCGACGGCTAGGCGGCTACCGGGTGCGGTGAGGTCCTGGATGCGGTCGAACAGCAGGTCCTGCGCCGCGGCCGGCAGATACATCAGCAGGCCTTCGATCGACCAGACACTCGGGGCGGTTGGGTCAAAACCGGCCTGCTGCAACGCCGTTGGCCAGTCCTGCCGGAGGTCTACCTTTGACCTCGACCCGGTTGGCTTTCGGCTCTGCGCCATGGTCGTGCAGCGTCTGCCGCTTGAAGTCCAGCACCCGGTCCTGGTCGAGCTCGTAGACCGTGGTGCCGTCGGGCCAGGGCAGCCGCCACGACCGCGCGTCCAGGCCGGCGGCCAAGATGATTGCCTGCCGGATCCCGGCGTCGGCGGCATCGATGAATGACGTGTCGAAAAACCTTGTCCGCGTGGCGAAGTAGCTGACCAGGGCCTGCATCCGTTGCGGCATGTCAGGCTCGGCCTCGATAACTTCGGCGGGCAGCTCGGGCCCGCCGTACCAATCCCAGACGCCGGACCCAACCCGATCGAGGAACACCCGGGCGAACGGGTCGTTGATCAGCGGGTCAGCGCTTTCGGTGTCCGCAGCGCGTGCGGCCGCCACACCCAGCGCCGTCGCGCCGACACTCTCGGTGATTTCCCAGCTGTCGTCATCGGTTCTCGCCACGACCTGACCCTAACCGAGGCGGCGATACGGAAGAATCACGGTCACCATGACTTCTACGTCTCGACGGCCGCACATCATCCGGCTGGCCGTGTTCGCCGCGTTCCTGGTGGTGATGTTCTATCTGCTGGCCGTCAAGCACGTGGTGAACATCGAGGACGTGCGGCACTGGGTCAAGGCGACGGGACCGCTGGCGCCGTTGACCTACATCGTGTTGTCGGCGGTGCTCGGCGCGATCTTCGTGCCGGGCCCGATCCTGGCCGCGAGTAGTGGGCTGTTGTTCGGCCCGCTACTGGGTGTGTTCGTGACGCTGGGTGCGACGGTCGGCACCGCGGTGGTGGCGAGCCTGCTCGGCCGTCGCGCCGGCCGCGACAGTGCGCGGGCATTGCTGGGCGCCGATCGCGCCGACCGTCTCGATGAGCTGATCCAGCGGCGGGGGTTGTGGGCGGTGGTCGGTCAGCGCTTCATCCCCGGGTTGTCGGATGCGCTGGCGTCGTACGCGTTCGGAGCGTTCGGGGTTCCGTTGTGGCAGATGGCGGTTGGCGCGTTCATCGGCTCGGTGCCGCGGGCGTTCGTCTACACCGCGTTGGGTGCTTCGCTGGGCAACAAGTCGCCGGCGTTGGCCTATACGGCGATCGGGGTGTGGTGCGTGACCGCGGTGGTCGGGGCGTTCGCCGCGCGGCAGGGGTTTCGGAAGTGGCGCGGGCATGACGGGCGGGACTCCGCTGACGTCCCACCCGTCACTCCGTCGAACCAGTAAGCGATCTGCCCGCCTCTGAGCGAATTCAGTCCTGCCGGAGGGCCTCGATCGCCAGCGTGATCGTCACCTTGTCGCCGACGATGGCGCCGCCGCCGTCGAGCAGCAGTTCGCCACCCACGCCGAAGTCTTTGCGGCTCAGCACAACCGAGGCGTCGAAGCCGGCGACTTCGCCGTGTCCCATGCCGGGGCTGACGCCGTTGAACGCCAGAGCCAGGGTGACCGGCTTGGTGACACCCTTGAGGGTGAAGTCGCCGTCGAGCACGTAGTCGTCGCCGTCGGCGCGCACCGCGGTGGAGACGAACGTCGCGGTCGGAAACTGAGCGGCGTCGAAGAAGTCGGGGGCCTTGATGTGCGCTTCGCGCTGCTCGTTGCCGGTGTCGATGGAATTGATGTCGACCTCGGCGCGCACGGCTGGGGTGCCGTCTTCGCCGATCGTGATCGCTCCGCTGAACTGGCCGAATCGGCCGTAGGTCTTGCCGACTACCAGGTGGCGGACTGCGAAGTTGACCGAGGAGTGGACGGGGTCGATCGCCCAGGTCCCGGCGGTGAGCTTGTGAGTGTCAACGGCAGTGGTCATGGTGGGGCTCCTTTGGGTGGGACTTACGTGCAACACCCAGGGCTAACCGGACTGCGGTCCGGATTATTCCCCGAGCCGCAAGGCCTCGGCTGCCGCAGTAGCCACGTCCCCACGCAGAGCGGAGATGGGTGGACTGCCGCGCAGATGAATCGAGTTCGCGAGGAGAACGACGTAGGTATCTGAGCCTGGGTCCAACCACAGCGAGGTTCCGGTGAAGCCCGTGGCGCCAAAGCTGCCGACCGGAAAGATCAGACCGCGCGGCTTGGAAAACGCCGTGTCGATATCCCAGCTGAAACCGAAAAGGTCCTGCCCCTCGATGGCCGGATAGTGCGGAGCGAGCAGCGGATCCGTGGTGTTGGGCGTCGTTGCGGCGGCTTTCCGGAGGGCATCATTGGCTGCTTCGACCTGTCCTGCCTTGATGTCCGGGCTGCTGAGGACTCGTCATCACCGCCAGAGTCGCTGGTCGCAGCGGAAACCTGCTGGGTCGGCCGGCAAGCCGATCAAGCAGGGCCTGCGCAAAGAGGCCGACGTCGTGCGCCGTCGAGAACACACCGGCGTGCCCGGCCACTCCTCCCATCCGCCGCGCCGTCGGGTCGTGGACGGTGCCCCGCAGGAGAACACCAAAATGTGGATTCTTGCCCGGATCCGCACTGCTCTGGTCGTCAATGGCCGTCGGCGCGATGCGTGGCAACAGACTGGCCGGCGGTAGGTAGCGGGTTTCGGTCATCCCCAGTGGCGCGAAGATGTTCTGCCGGGCGTATTCGTCTTCTGTTTGGCCAGTGAGCTTTTCGACCACTGCGCCCAGCAGGATGTAGTTGATGTCGGCGTAGCGGAAAACCTCGCCGGGAGCCGACTGCAGCGGCATGATCAGCGCGCGGTGAATGCCCTCGGCTTTGTCGGCTCGGACCAAACCCCACGGGTCCGCGAGGTCGACGTCGATCGGTTCGCCGGAGGTGTGCGTCAGCAACATACGAACGGTGACCCGTTGCCGCTCCGCGTCATTGGCCGCGTTGAAGTCGGGCAAGTAGCTTTGCACGGGCTCATCGAGTGCGACCTTGCCTTGTTCGTAGAGCTGCATGACGGCAGTCGCGGTGGCGAGAGGTTTCGTCAACGATGCGATGTCGAAGACCGTGTCCTCGGTCATCGGCTCGGCAGGTGCGGGCGATCCGTCCAGCCCCTGCTCCCCGGCGAGTTTGCGCAAACCGTACGCATGGTCGAACACGGTCTTGCCGCCATGTCCGATCTCCACCACGCCGCCCGGAAGCTTCTCCGCCGCGATCGCATCGTTCATCAGCGTGGAAATCGGTGCGAATTCGGTTGCAGCCGAATGCGTTCCCTCGCGGCTCACGACATACCTGGCCGAGGACGCCGTCACGAGCATCAGCACCGCGAGCCCCACGGCGATCGTTGTCCGCACGGCGCCTGCTTCAGATGGCAGAGCTGGGTGCGGGCGGAACCGGAATCGGCGTGAGTGGGTTGCCCTCCCGAATGGACGAACAGTTCTGCGGGGCCGGCAAGCCGGCGAAGCGCTGTTTGATCCAGGTGGTCGAGCTGTGCAGCCAGATGGGGACGCTCCAGATGTGGCTGAGCGCGTCGTATTCCTCGTAGTGGACGGTGGCACCTCTCGCGCAGTAGTCGCGAGCGAGGGTGCGCACATCTCCGGCGATCATCACGCCGTCGCCGGCGCCGATGCCTGCCTTGTTTCCCGGGGTGCCCTCCAGTTCACCGTTGGCACCCTGGCCGATGAACAGCGGGATCGTCGGCGTGCCACCCGTCCCCATGATCAGCTGGTTAGCGCAGCGGACGTAAAGCGCCAAGTCCTCGGGGGTCGGGTAATCGGGGCTCACCAGATCGCTCCACTTCAGGCCGGGGTACTGACCGAGCACGTTGACGATCGACGCGGTCTGCATCTCGCGAAAGATTCTGGCGCCGTTGGGGCTCAGGTAGTGCGCCAACTCGGTCTCGATCTCGAATGCGCGCGCGATGCCGACCAGCGCCATCGCCAAGACGCCGGCCCAGAACCCGGTCCCCTCCACGTAATGCAGGTTGTGCGCCGGGTCGACCAGCACACCACCCATCGCGGCGCCGATCAGGTGCCCGTTGACATCGGGTGCGTAGGTGGGGGCCAGCTCGGCGGCCCATTCGGTGGCGATCGCACCGCCGGAATATCCGAGCATCGCCACCTTCGCGTCGTTCGGGATGGTCGACGAATTGAACGCGGCGCGAATCGAATCGAGCGTATTCATGCCGTACTCGGGACCCGCGGCGAAGTCGGCACGCTGGCCTTCGGTGTCCGGAACGATCACCGTGTAGCCCTCGGCGAGGAACGGGCCGAACACCGCCGCTTCGACGTCGGGAATGACGCCGCCGAGCCTGACGCCGCCCGAAATCGCATAGGACGGTTCGTCGTTGCGGTTCAGTGAGTCGTAGGCGGACTGATACGAGATCACCCTCGTCGCGTCGAACTGGAACGGGGGTTTGATGACCGAGGTGACATTGACCGTCGGCTTGCCGGTCTGGCTGGTCGACCGGTAGAGCAGTTGCGTTGTCCCGAGCAACGTCGGGAAGCCAAACAGGTGGTAATGAAAGTGACGGGTGTTCAACACCGTTCCGGGTGTGATGCTCTCCAGTGGTGTTGAGCCGGTATAGGAGTAGAACGGATCATCCTGCGGCTGCGGCGATCCCACGGCGATGCCGGGCACGCCGCTGCGGCCCGGATACCACACCGGTAGCGGAGGTGTGGTCATGTCGTCCCCTTGCGGAGCTCGTCGGCGAACGGGATCTGCATAGGGATCAACCTACTCATCTGGCCGCGCTGCGCGGAGAATCGAGCGAGCGCCCGCTTTGCCGTTACCTGCCATCCCTCCACGACGGCCCGCGGCCCAAGTCACATCTGCCACACGACCTCTTGGAGAGGAGGCATTATCGCTAGCAACTCGAGCCGGCTACCAACGCTTGTATTATGGCGCCAGTGGCGCGATAATGGCGCCATGCCCAGTGTTCAGATCAAAGACGTCCCTGAAGACACTCACCGAGTCCTGCGCGAGAGAGCGGCGCGTGCGCATCAGTCTCTTCAGGAATATCTTCGAAGCCATCTGATCGCCGAGGCGGATCAGCCCTCACTAGATGAGGTTCTCGACCGCGTCGGCGGACGCCATGGTGGCCGCGTATCTTTCAAGACTGCTGTCGATCACGTTCGGGCAGAACGTGATCGTCGTTGATGCGAGCGTGTTGGCCGTTGCGCTGGGCGATGACGGAACAGACGGCGAGTACACGAGGGAACGCTTAGCAGGCGAGACGTTAGTCGCACCCGAACTCGTCGACCTTGAGGTGGTCTCTGTCTGGCGCCGCCACGTTGCAGCAAAACTGATGCCCGCCCGAAGGGCCGCAAGCGCGTTAGCCGACCTTGCGGATCTGCCTCTGCGTCGGTCGTCACATCAGCCATTTCTGCCGCGCATATGGGAACTGCGACATGTGGTCACGCCCTACGATGCCGCGTACATCGCGCTGGCCGAGGTTCTGGATGCCGTGCTGGTCACCGCTGATGCGCGTATCTCACGTGCTTCGGGCTTGAACTGCGAGGTCGAGGTCATCGATGGTGGCCGCGGCGGTTAACGACGCCGCCCTTGTCCGCCGCGAAGAGAACACCGGGATCACCAAACGCGTATTACCGCGGTTGGTCGAGGTAGCGGCGGGCGCCCCAGTAGTCCGCGTCCAATCGGGCCGGGGTGATGCGCACCGGCGTCCCGGTTTCGAACGCTTCGACCATGTTGCCGTCGCCGGAATACATGGCCACGTGGTAGATCGCGTCGGGGTCTTTGCTGTGCGAGTAGAAGAGCAGATCGCCGGGTTGCAATGCGGATTTGTCGATCGCGCGGCCGCGGCTGTCGGCGGCTTGCGGTCCGGCATCGCGCGGCAGGGTGATGCCGGACATCTGGTAGATCGTGGAGGTAAAACCGGAGCAGTCCAACCCGAACCCGGCCCGGCCGCCCCACAGATAGGGGACATTCACGAAACCGGTGGCATGCCGGACCAGATCGACTCCGCTGGGATGCGGTATTCCCGTGGGCCTTTCGTAGACCGTCGTCGTTCGAGCATCCAACCACCTCGGGCCCCGATCCGGGGTGGCCACCTGAACGGCGTTGCCGGTGCGGCTCAGGACGGGAAGCTGGGTGTTGGTGCTGATCTCGAGGTCTCGATCGGAGAGTCCGGGTTCGCGGTAGAGCCAGTTGGTGATGCCGCGATCGGAGAGCGCGAAGGCAACGTGTTCTCTTTGTATGCCGAAGCCAGGTTCGGTTGTCAACTGGGCCTTGGGAATCCAGCCGGGATAGCCCTGGGAGTCCTTCGGCGTGGGTTGGCCGGGGACCAGTACCTGATCCCAGTCACCCTGCTCTCGCACCACAATCACGCGGTCACCGAAGAGAGCCTGCGTCTGGTCGAGATCGTCCGACGTGAGCGCCTCCTGCTGGGCCGGCGTCATGGCGGACAGCCAACCGCGAATATCGACCGGATTGGTCAGGGCCGGGTGGTCGACCGGGCGCGGGCTCTGCGGCGTGGTCCACACCGTGGCCACCGACACCGTGACATAAGCACTGTGCGCATCCGGCGATGCGTCAGCGGTTGCGGGTAGCGCCGCCATGGCGATGGACAACGACACCGACAAGCGCTGTTCGGGTCGCGGCGCCGGTCATGTGCGTCGACGTTATCGGAGCCGCGTCGGTGTGCCCGGTTAGCGCGCTGCGGCGCGCGTCGCAGGAAGGATGTCGGCTGCTACTGGTGTAGCTCGGCGAAGTCGATGCCCTGGGTGACTTCGTCGATCGCCAGTCGAACCATTTCGATTGCCTGTTCACGATGGCCACCGGAATCACCGGGGTCGGCGATCTGCAAGTCAGACAGGCTCTGGTTCAGGTGGTCTCGCGCGCTGATCATGTGCGGCTGGATAGCGTAGGCCGCCCCGGCACCGAGGATGCTGAAGCCGGCTGCGGTGACCACGCCGGCAACGGCCAGTCGGAATTTAGAGATCTGCACGGTAGTCCCCTTCGGTCATGGATACGGACAGGCTCGATGAGTTCTTCGTAGCACGTGTCGACGGAGTTATCGAAGAGACGCGTTAACTGGTGCGTAGCTCGGGCACATCGCCGGCCGCAGAGCCGCCCGAGAGTTGCGCGCGCATGTGGGCGAGAGGTCGAGGAACCGTGCCGCGGCGCAAGAATTTGTATCTCATATGTGAGCCGTCGAACTCCCGCTGACGAGCTCGAGTGTGCCTACGCTTCGCTCTATCAGATCGACCGATACGGGAGAGATACATGTTGTGCAAAGCGTTCGCGATCACATCGCTCGTGTTCGGCATGGGCACGGTAATCGCACCGTCTGCCCTCGCCGACCCGCCGTACCGGAATTGCTCCGAGGCCCATGCCGACGGGCGCTACAACATCCCGTCGAGCGATCCGGCGTACCGATCGGCACTCGACCGTGACGGCGACGGATTGGCTTGCGAGCCATACAAAGGCAGATAGTCCACTAGCTGCATCGAGCAAAAACGTACGCAGCGACGATTTCGGAAGTGGCGCACTGAGGTTCCCCAGAAAAAGTGGACACGGTTAGCTTGATTGCTGACGTGCTCGTGAGGCGATCTCGAAGTCGATGGGTGATATCATCCCGAGCGAGCTGTGTCGCCTTTCATGGTTGTAGAATCTGATGTAATTGTCAAGTCCCGCAGTGAGATTCGCGTATGTGGTGAAGGCGTGGCGTTTGTAGTATTCGTGCTTGACCGTTGACCACAACGACTCGGCGCCCGCGTTGTCCCAGCGATCCCGGTCGCGCCCATGGAGCGCAGCAAGCCATGCCGAGAGCAGGCCTGGGCCATGTCGTGGCTGGTGAATTGGCTGCCTCTATCCGCATGCAGGATTGTGCCGCCCACCCGGCCGCCACGGGTGAACACCGCGGCGTCAACAGCCGCCTCGACCAGCTCGGTGCGCATGTGATCGGCCAGCGACCAGCCCAGCACCCGCCGCGAGTGCTCGTCACGGATCGCGCACAGGTAGGCGTGCCCTTCGCCGCAGCTCAAATAGGTGATGTCCGACGTCCAGACAGCGTCCGCGCGGCCCCGGTCGAAGTCGCGGCCGACCCGATCCGGCGGGAACGACGCCGTCGGGTCCACCACCGTGGTCTTGACCTTGAACGTGCGGGGACTGATGCCCTCGATGCCCATTTCCGCCATGATCACCGCGACGGTGTTCTCCGAGACCGCGACGCCCGCGGCGTGCAGATCGGCGGTGATGCGCGGAGACCCGTACGTGCGCTTGGATGCTTGCCAGTGCGCCAGGATCTTCACCTCCAGGTCTCGGCGCCGCTGCTGATGCGGTGACAGCTCGGTACGGCGTTGCCGAGCTGCCCACGCATAGAAACCCGACCGTGAAACACCAAGCAGCTGTGCAAGATTCGATACATCCTGGCCGGCGCACTCCGCAGCGATGAGCTCGAAACGACTCACCTGTGTTGCTGTGCCGCAAAGTACGCCGATACTTTTTTCAGGAACGCGATATCACGATCCTTCTCGGCGACCTCTGCGCGCAGCCGGGCCAGCTCGGCCCGCTCGCCCGCCGACAGGCCCCCATCGGGCGGCACTGTGCGCGCGCCGCGAGTAGCCCCGTCCCGGATATGTTCTGCAGCAACCCATTTCCGCAACAGGTTCTCATGCAGATTCAACTCCCGGCCGACCTCGGCAACCGGCCGGCCGCTATCGATCACCCGCCGAGCGGCCTCCACCTTGAACTCCGCCGTAAACGACCGACGAGTCCTGGACATACCCACATCCTCCCAGCGGAACCCCATGCCCCGCTATCTCGGGTGTCCACTGAAACTGGGGAGGCTCACACGCGTGGACGGCAGGATTCCCCTGAAGTCCCACCCGTCAAGCGGTCTAGCCATTAAGCGTTGTGCCCGCCTCTGAGCGAATTGGTGCCGAGAGTTTGCGCGGCGCGTTCGCTCGAATCTCCAAAGCCACGGCGCATTGAACGATCCACGATGCGCTCGCCGCGGTGATCAAGTCGAAAGGGCCGATGACGAAGACGCCGAATCCAATCGCAAGGAACCTGGTGCGCAGTGTGATTGGCGCGACGTCGGCATAGCCCATCGTGCTGATCGTGCTGGTCGAAAACCCGCTTTGAGCCGGAGATACTTGCGCGAGACGGTACACGCGCTAGCGTGGTTCAGAGCCTCAAATCCGCCATTCGCATACCCGCTGCAGCAGCGATCTGCTTTACCAGTCCGGGAGATAGTGACTCGCGGTTCGCGGGAATCGGGAGTGGTCTTCTGAGCCTCCCCAGTTTCAGTGGACACCCGAGATAGCGGGGCATGGGGTTCCGCTGGGAGGATGTGGGTATGTCCAGGACTCGTCGGTCGTTTACGGCGGAGTTCAAGGTGGAGGCCGCTCGGCGGGTGATCGATAGCGGCCGGCCGGTTGCCGAGGTCGGCCGGGAGTTGAATCTGCATGAGAACCTGTTGCGGAAATGGGTTGCTGCAGAACATATCCGGGACGGGGCTACTCGCGGCGCGCGCACAGTGCCGCCCGATGGGGGCCTGTCGGCGGGCGAGCGGGCCGAGCTGGCCCGGCTGCGCGCGGAGGTCGCCGAGAAGGATCGTGATATCGCGTTCCTGAAAAAAGTATCGGCGTACTTTGCGGCACAGCAACACAGGTGAGTCGTTTCGAGCTCATCGCTGCGGAGTGCGCCGGCCAGGATGTATCGAATCTTGCACAGCTGCTTGGTGTTTCACGGTCGGGTTTCTATGCGTGGGCAGCTCGGCAACGCCGTACCGAGCTGTCACCGCATCAGCAGCGGCGCCGAGACCTGGAGGTGAAGATCCTGGCGCACTGGCAAGCATCCAAGCGCACGTACGGGTCGCCGCGCATCACCGCCGATCTGCACGCCGCGGGCGTCGCGGTCTCGGAGAACACCGTCGCGGTGATCATGGCGGAAATGGGCATCGAGGGCATCAGTCCCCGCACGTTCAAGGTCAAGACCACGGTGGTGGACCCGACGGCGTCGTTCCCGCCGGATCGGGTCGGCCGCGACTTCGACCGGGGCCGCGCGGACGCTGTCTGGACGTCGGACATCACCTATTTGAGCTGCGGCGAAGGGCACGCCTACCTGTGCGCGATCCGTGACGAGCACTCGCGGCGGGTGCTGGGCTGGTCGCTGGCCGATCACATGCGCACCGAGCTGGTCGAGGCGGCTGTTGACGCCGCGGTGTTCACCCGTGGCGGCCGGGTGGGCGGCACAATCCTGCATGCGGATAGAGGCAGCCAATTCACCAGCCACGACATGGCCCAGGCCTGCTCTCGGCATGGCTTGCTGCGCTCCATGGGCGCGACCGGGATCTGCTGGACAACGCGGGCGCCGAGTCGTTGTGGTCAACGGTCAAGCACGAATACTACAAACGCCACGCCTTCACCACATACGCGAATCTCACTGCGGGACTTGACAATTACATCAGATTCTACAACCATGAAAGGCGACACAGCTCGCTCGGGATGATATCACCCATCGACTTCGAGATCGCCTCACGAGCACGTCAGCAATCAAGCTAACCGTGTCCACTTTTTCTGGGGAACCTCATTCTGCCGGGGCGCTTCATCAAGATATGGGAGCCCTTGCCGCGGCGGGAGTCGGCCTGCCAGCCCTCGCGCTCCAAGAATCGCACTGCATTGCGCGTGCTGATTGACGGTAAGGCAGGAGCGTGGCCGATCCAAGGCAGGATGGGTTTTTGTCCGACTGGGACGAGTATGTGCGTGATTTGCCGGACGTTGAACAATCCGCGATGTACGTGGGTGGCTAGGTCCCACTCTTTCGAAGGTCGTTTAGGGGACGTCGTCGCCTCTTGCACTTGGCTCATCAAGATGTTCAGCGCGGGTTCGAACTCGTGATCGTAGAGATAGTCAATCGCCTGCCGGTAGCTCGGCGGTAACGTCGGAAACCACTGAACGAGCATGCGTAGCGTTGCTTTCCACACAGGCCCAGGGACACCGCGGCGGTAGATGCGCTCGCTTTCGAAGCGACGGTACATCTCAGCGCATGCCAAAGCTTCCTCGAGCACGTCGTCAGACTGTGATCGGATGAGCGGGATCACGACTCGGTTGACGTAGGGCAGATAACGTCTTGCCCGCTCGACGATTTCGTAGCGGATCGCCAAGGACTCGACCTTGTGGTGGAACGCCTCGTGCAGATCGAGGACTCACATCGCCGCTCGGCTTGCGCCGGCAATATTTGCTTCGTCTTCGCGCTCAGGTGGCTCGATTGGTTCACAATGGCTGCGGCCACGTCGAGAACAGCTGATTCCTGAATGTAGATGGCCATGCCGAGTCCGAAGTAGTGGATCGGTGTGTACCAGGCGAGCGCGTCGATGATTGGCGTAGGCGGGACTTTGAAGCCCGCACCGGCGCGACGGCGCACCTCGCCCAGGACGGACTCGACGCCCTCAGGCATGTCTACAGGCACGCTCGAAAAGTCGGGTTGCGTCGGATGCACCTGACTCCAGTCAGGCTCGCACACATCAGCACCGTCGGGCTCACCAGGCCATGGCCCATTTGCATCGAGCTCGACCATGTCCAGTTCGATCAAGGTCTCCACAACTGCGGCGGCAGTCAGCGACTCGATCATGTCGAAATACTGTCACAGCGCTCATCAACTCTGTCTCCAGTCGGCGCGCCGTCGACCAATACCCTCTCATCACACAGTCGCGCGCGCATGTGGGCGAGCACGTCTTCGGTCATGGCGAAGCCGCCCAGGTGGCTTTCGGAGCGCACGACGAGTTCGGCGTCCTGCAGTCGCGTGATGGCCGTGTGCACGCCGTCGATCGGGACGACGTGGTCGGTCTCGCCGTGCCACCACCGCACCGGCACCTTCACGTCAACAAGCCGAAAGCCCCAGTCGCGCCCCAGAAGTCGAGCATCGTCGACCATCGCCAGGCAGCGACCGCGGAAGGCATTGACCATGTCGTCGACGAAGATCGCCTCGACCTCCGGATCGTTGAGAACCTTGCGGTCGACCTCGGGCCACATGCGCATGTACACGCGATAGGCGTAGTGCGCGAAGGGAATTAGCGGTGCCAGCAGGATGGTGGCGATCACCGCCAGCGGCCGGCGCAGCTGGGTGAGGACGGGGCCGAAGCGCCGGGCGATGTTGGTGGCGCCGGCGCGGGTGGCCTCGGGCCCGACCGCCGGGACGGTGCCGTCGAGCACGCCGACAGCAGCCACCCGGTCGACCATCGGCGGCAGCGCCCCGCAGGCCAGTGCGTAGGGGCCGCCGCCGGACATGCCGACGACGCCGAGCTTCTCGGCGTCGAGTGCGTCGGCCACCTGCGCCATGTCGGCAACCCACTCGCTCACCGAGGTGTAGCGGTGCGAGTCGGAGAGCCCGGTGCCCGGCCGCTCGATGACGATCACTCGCAGGCCGAGTTGCTCGGCGGCACGCCGTCCCTTCGCGAGGAATTGGCGCCGCGCGCCGAGCGTGCCGTGGAACCACAGCACCACCGGACCGTTGGGATCACCGAATTCCGCGTAGCCGAGCCTGCGGCCGTCGGCGAGATGGAATTGACCTTCCGCCCGCGGCTTTTCGACGCGTGGGACTCCGGGAGGATGCCGCAGTGGGTTGTCCATCGAGCTTCAGAGTAGGCGACCATCTGGCCTGCGATTGGACACCAAATGAGCAGTTAGACGCAGTGTTAGGCAGGAGTTCCCGCGTGATTCATCGCGGCTTTGTCGCGGTGACAAGGTGCGTCGATTTGGCGCTGGACCTCAAAGTGACTGGTTCATGGCACTCCATGTCTCTAGGCTTCGGCGCGTGGAGCGACTACGCGTGGACACTGCTGGTGTGCACGCCATGGCGACGCGATGGGGTGCCGCAGTGGGCGACCTCGACGAGGCGGTAGCGCCGACCGGACTCGGAATGTCGTGCCAGGCCAGCGCCGCGGCGGTCGATGCCGCCCACCTGCCGTCGCGGCTTTCACTGCTGGACTGGCTGCACGCGTAGGCGATCGCGCTACCGGCGTCACCCAAGCCGATGCCAGCTACCTCGCCCAGGAAGCTGCTTCGTCATCGGCACTAGCTGCGGCTCTCAATCCAGTGGTCAGCGAGTAGGCGATGGCAGCGGTCACAGGGACTCCTGGCCTGTCGGCCCTCTTGGCGTGGCCCACTGACCACCTCACCGAGGCAGCCAGTCACTGGGAAACCGTGGGCGAGCGCAGCTATGGGGTGGCCCATGGGGTCTGGAGCGACGCGATGACAGTCGACTGGGACGGCGAAGCCGCTGACGCGCTGCGGACCGACACCCACGCCGACCTGATGACCACCAGCGGAGTTGTCGATCAGCTGCAGGCAGCGGCCACCGTCGCGCGCAGCGGAGCTTCGGAACTGGACGCCGCCCGCTCTCAGCTGCGTTACGCCGTGGAAGATGCTCGCTCTGCGGGATTCGAAGTGGGCGAAGACCTTTCGGTCACCGACCGGATGACCGGCGGGTCAGCGGCACAGCGGGCCGCTCGGCAGGCTGCCGCTCAGGCACATGCCGCCAATATCGGTGGTCGCGCAGCGCAGCTGGTCAGCGTCGATGCCCAGGTCGCGAGCAGGGTCACCGCGGCCGTGGCCGGCGTCGGAGATACTTTCCCCCAGGCGCGCCGAACAACGGCCAAGTCCACGCGGTCGACAACCGCACGTTCAAGCAAGGCCCCGGCAAACCGCCGCCACCACCGCCGAAGGGCCCCAGCGCGGCCGACATGCGCAAGGTGATCGAGAGGCTACCCGAGGGGTCGTGGGAGGCTTACCGAGAAGTCAAGTCCCTGGAAGACCTCGAATGCCTTAAACAATGGATGACCGAGCACGGCGCCGATATGGACAGCCGGTACCCCGTGCCTGAGATGGGCAGTTGGAAACGACTGCCGGACGGCAACGAGATCGGTGAGCGCAACTCGGCGGATTCGACCGGGAGAAAGGCGCTGGACATCGAGCTCAAAAAGCCTGACGGAACTACCGAGCACTGGAAGGTCCACATCAACCCGAAGACAGGCGGAGTACCGGACGTTCCCCCCGTCGAACCGGTTCCCGCCGAAGCAGCCACCGCGGAGCCAGGGACGGCCGAACCGGCCCCCGTGGAGGGCTTCGAGGGCGGCGGCCCCGCAGGCATACCTGCGCGCCGCATTTCGTGCACCCGCCGGGCAGTATCGATCATGGGATCCCGATCATCGGCGAGGACGATCCCGGAGAGGCTCGCGTGACTTCAAACACTGAGGCAAATCCATGAGCTCACCTATCGCACAGGAGCTAGAACGATGACGAAACCCGAAGCGGCGCCCCAGGAAATCCTGCGCGGCGACATCCTTGCGATGGGCCGCGATGACTTCGTATCGATGGCCGACGTGCAAGGTCAAATTTCCCGGGGTGAACTGGCCGACTCCGTGGCCGGCCGACAGCAGTTGGTGGTAGCTGTCGTCCTGTTCATTACTCGCGGACGGGCTAATCGAGGTCGGTGTGATCCCCAGCCCTAATAATCCCGGATTCAAAACATGGCAGGGAACCGTGGACGAGGTGATGACACGATTTATCGAGCGCTTCGTTACCCATCACGACGATCGAATCGGCTGGGAGTATGCAATCTGGTTCAACCTCACAGCCAAGGGCGAACAGGCCTCTGCCGAGTTCGTCGACGACAGATAACGCTTGCGCCTGCCGTGTTTAGTACACAACAAGCGAATCAGATGCTCCGCGCGGGGACTCGTCAATCACAGGAGCGCAAAGACGATGAGAAGACCTGGAATAACTTCTCAGGACGGTGATATTCCAGGCCGGAATGACCCGGGGTTCAAGCCATGGCCTGGAACGCCAAAAGAAGTAATGAGGCGGTTTGTCGACACGTTCGTCCGACTCCTGCATGGCCGACAAGCAACCTCTACTCGACAGGCAGGCAGCGATCAGGGCCCGTCTGCACGACCTCAAGGTGCCCATCGAAGGCGAAGAACCCGTCCAGCAACCCGAGACAGCCGAACCGCCATTTCCGCGTGGTCGAGCGGCCGCAACGGCTGGAGGTATCCGTGAGCAATGTTCTTGACGCCATCCCAGACGAAGCTCGCGTGTTGATCATCGAGGAGCTGGAGCGTCGAATTCCCGCTCTGCTGTTGGAGCTTAGAACGTCGTCGAAACCTACGAACGCTCAGAGCGATGGTGTCGTGCTGGGCGTACTCGCCCCCGCATTGCGCGAAACCTTCGGACCTGACTACGCGCCGAATGAATATGGCCTAGCAGTTGAACGCGCGATTGACGCCTACCTAGAGGTATGGCCGATATACCGGTGATTGGATCAGTCACCGATGGGATGCAGGTGGACGTGGCCGGATGACAGAAGCCGAAGCCACGGCCCAGGACATCCTGCGCGACGACATCTTGGCAGGAGGGCATGACGATTGGGTGTCGATGGCCGACGTCCAAGGCCGTATCGCTCGCGGCGGACTGGCCGAGCTGGTAGCTGACCGCCAGCAGCTGGTGGTGGACACCGTCCGGTCGCTGCTGCTCGACGGGCTGGTCGAAGTCGGCGTCATTCCCGGCCGGAATAACCCCGGGTTCAAGACGTGGCCGGGGACCGTAGACGAAGTGATGCAGCGATTCACCGATCTCTTCATCGGACACCACGACAATCCACATTTGTGGGAGTACGCGATCTGGCTCAACCTCACCGCGAAAGGTGAACAGGCCTCGGCCGACGTCATCCGCAGAAGAGCCGATCGCCGAGCGGGTCAGTGAAGCACTTGCTGCGAATACCTCAAGATCGTGAGCGAAAACCGCAGGAGCACAACGACGATGACGGAACCCGAAACCACGGCCCAAGACACCCTGCGGGACGCAATTCTGGCAGGCGGGCACGACGATTGGGTGTCCATGGCTGAGGTGCGTGGTTGCATTTCACGCGGCCGTCTAGCCGACGCGGCGTCAGAACGACAGCAGCTGATGCATAGGACAATTCGATCGCTGCTGAAGGACGCTCTTATCGAGGTCGGCGACATACCTGCCCCCGGCGACCCCGGATTCCTGGTGTTGCCGGGCACCCTCGAGGACGTCATGGAGGCCATGACCGAGCGAATCGTCGGCCGCTCCGACGATCCCGACTCGTGCGAATACTCGACGTGGCTCAACCTCACCAAGAAAGGTCAGCAGGCCTCGGCTGACATCGTCCGCAGAAGGTCCGATAGGCGTGCTGAGGCCTGAGATGCCGCCAGCTGACACGTCGACCTAGGCGCGTAAACCACAGGAGTGCAAGGACAATGCCAGAATCCGCAACCAACGCTCTGGACGCCATTCCAGCGGAGGCACGCGCCGTAATCGTGGACGAGTTGAATCGTCGTGAACCCGCCCTTCTCGCCGAACTCCGCGATGCACAAGAGCCGACTACCGAACAGAGTTATGCAGTCAATCTCCTGCTGGCGAGAGCGATCATCGAAAGCCTGGGACCGGATTGGACGCCCAACGAGCACGGCTTGGCGGTCGAACGCGCTGTGACGACATATTTCGAAGTGTGGCCGACAGACCGGTAAAGTTGCTCCGACGCACCAACAAGTAGAGCCGCATTTGGAGCAGGCTGGTATACGAGGGGAGGCGTTCATGGCGGATCCCACCGATCGGGTGACTCGCGTCGCGGCCGACCTCATGCACAGTGCGGCCGTCGAGGGTGCGCGCCACAATCGCTCGGCTAAGCAGCAGCTCGACCATTGGGCGCGAGTAGGACGCGCGGTCTCGAGTCGGCATACGGCCGCCAGGCGGCGGGTCGAGGCTGCGCTGGCCGGCGAGCTGGAACTGCGCGAACTCAGCGCCGAAGAGGGCGCCGTGTTCAATGCCGAGATCGCTGTAGCCGTCGAAGAGAACTTAGCGGGATCGAATTACGGTGCGACGCTTGCGGAACGCGGCGTCACGACCGTCACCCTTGACGAGAACGACGACATCGTCGAGCACCACCCTGGCGGCTAGCTGTTCACCATTATTGATGTTGGACAACTCTTCGAATGTCCGCAGCTGACGACGGAAACTTGTCGGTGCCCACCCCTAATCTGAAGCGCATGGGATCAGAGAATGCGGCGGCGTGCCTGGACTGCGCGTATCAATTCACCGTCAGTAATGGTGGCGGTTTCACGTTCCATCAATTGCGTTGCGTGTTGTGTGGGAGCGCCAAAAGCATTGGCTTCGACGAGCTCGGTGATCTGCACCTGCGCTACCTGAAGGGCAGCGCAACTCCGTACACGGTAGCCTCCGCCAACGAGCACCGCTATGTACGGGAGCATCTCGATATCGAGCCGATTTCGGCCGACGAGTACTACGCCAGCGTCGAGGCGGCGGCCACCTGCGATTGCGGCGGCGCGCTGAGTTTCGATGCCCCGCCCCGCTGCCCAAGGTGCGGCTCGCTTCGAATCGAAATAGGCCCCGAGACTCTCTGCTACGACTGAGTTAGCACGGAGCTCACCAATGCTCTTGGTGGACAACCTCATCGAACGGCCGTCGGTTCGGTTTGCGGATCGGCTTGAGTGGCCGGTCAGCCGGATACCCGACACCAATCAAGTAGGCGACTTCGTAGCCCTCGGGCACACCGAGGATGGCCCGGGCTTTGTCCTGCTCCCCGACCGACGAGTGACCGGTGCCGATGCCGAGGTCGGTGGCCGCGAGCATGATCGCCATGGTCGCTTGGCCGACGTCGTACTGGTCGGTCACTCTGCGCCGCTCGTCCGGCGGTTCTGGGATCACAAGGGCAATCGCGGCCGCGGCCCCCGCGATGTGACCGGCACCCCGCCACACCGTGGACAGCTCGTGAAGATGTTCTTTGTTAGTGACGATGACGAAATCCCAGGCTTGGCGGTTCTTCGCCGACGGCGCCCGCCAGCCGGCCTCGGCGACGCGGTTCAGGTCAGCCTCTGACACCAGCTGTGATGTGTACTCCCGTACGTTGCGTCGAGCCGTAATCGCGTCCCAGGCTTCCATCGCATTCCTTCCTCGTAAGCGCCCACGGCGCCAATGTGATTCGCATTCCGTAGCCGCTTAGCTCGTCTTTTTGCATTCAGCGCAGTCGTCGGCGGACACCGTGGTGACATGGATTCGCCGCCTCGTCATTTGTACTTGCAAGCGCTGTTGTACGCGCGGCTCGGTGAGTGCCATATCTTGAACGCGTCCTAGGCCATCGCGCATGATTTCGACGCCGTCATCGCAATCCCATAGCGCCAGTGAGTAACCGAAGTTGTAGCCGGTCCGGTAGCGAATCCCGGTGACTTCCGGTCCCGCCGGTTGATCTTCGTAGATTGCGCGAGCCCACTCCTGCGTCAGCGGTCGGGCCTCACTTCCGTCGGCAAGCGACGGCAGGGCCCCGATCGCCAATGCTGACCCCTCCCGGGTGAGGTCAAACATCGCGAGGCTCCTGGTTGGCGCGAGGATGGAAACCCTGTAGGAGGGGCAAAGCCTCGCCTCGCCGCTCTCGCCAAAGACTTCGCTCGCCGAGGTTGCCAGATCTGCACCGACGTAGAGGATCCGGCGACCGCTCGCATCGACTACTGGTGGGTCCGACGGCTGATGGTGATCGAGGCGGGCGTGTGGCCCGTATCCCCGGAACGTAGCGCCGTCAGGTGCGTGCCGGCTTTGGTGGTAGACGCGACACCACCGCCACCTGGTTGCGTCGGGCTGCGGCTCCCACCACCACACGAATGGCGCTTCCGGCAGACGGCCCGTCGGACGGCCGAGTTTCCTTACCATCCGGTCGCGGTTAACACCTGCGCGAGTTCGATGACCGGTGTGCTGCCGTGAACGATCATCTCCTCGCGAGGGTTCCGTCCGGCGAACTCCGGCTGAGTCTTGAGCATCCACCGGGAAAGGCTCACCGGCCCTCCGGGAAACACGGCTTGCAGAACATCTAGGTCGGATAACACGCCGGTAGGAACGTCAGGGTCGAACTGCCAAGTGGGAAGTCGCCACTCGCGGCCCACTTTGATGCCGACAAGCTTCCGTGACAGCCAGTTTGGCGGTGACGCTTTGCGCAGTAATGCCAAGAAGCGCTGCCGTGTCGTCTCTGCTGATGCCGTTCTCCGCCAGTTGCCGTCGCTGCACGAATTGCTCACTTAAGTCCGCCAACACGGCTTTGACCGCCGTCGCCGAATCGGGGCCGGGGCCCCAGAAACGCTCGTCGAGATCATCGGCTGACTCAGCGGTCGCCGCAGCCTCCAATCGGGCATCCTCCGAGTCGTCCGCCTCGTTCACCACGGCCGCTACGGCTGCGCGCAACCGCGTGGCGTCGGTTAGCTCGTTAGGGCTCACGGGTGCGGTTGCGACGGCCTCGATCGAGACGATGGCGTACCCGGACTCTCGCAAAGCATTCTCGAGCTTGTCGCGTTCGGGTGCCTGAACAGGAAGATCGTCCGGAAGGCGGCTAACCTGCTCATCCACCGCGACCGGCTCCAGCAGAAAAAATTCGGTCATGGCGCCACTCCTTCCTTCCGCAGGATACGCAACTTACGCAACTTACGCAACGCGCCAATCCCTATCTTGTCTAGTCCGACGCATGCGGAACGCCTGAGGCTTCCGTCATGGCGACTCTGGCACGTGCGTACGACAAATCACCGAACCGGAGATGGTCATCGTTTCCCGCCTTATGGTGGGTCCTGATGGCACTCCACCTCCACCGTGCCGAGCGCACCGACCTGCTGGCCGACGGGTTGGGCGCACTACTGGCTGATCCACTGCCAGACCCGTTCGCCGAGGAACTCGTCCTGGTGCCGGCTCGCGGCGTCGAGCGCTGGCTGAGCCAGCGCCTGTCGCATGTCTTAGGGGCCAGCGGCAAGGGCGATGGAGTGTGCGCGGGCGTCTCGTTCCGTAGCCCGGCCTCGTTGATCGCCGAGATCACTGGCACCGTCGACGACGATCCATGGTCACCGGATGCACTGACGTGGCCGCTGATCGACACCATCGACGCATCACTCGATCAGCGGTGGTGCGCCATCCTGGCCAGACACCTCGGCCACTTCGATGCGGGCGATGAAGCCGAGTTGCGAAGGGGCCGAAGATATTCAGTCGCACGACGACTAGCCGGACTGTTCGCTTCCTACGCCCGGCAGCGGCCGCAATTGCTCATCGACTGGCTGGACGGCAACGCAGAAGGCCTCGACCCCGATCTGCACTGGCAACCTGACCTGTGGCGCGCACTCGTCGAGCGCGTCGACGCCGATCCGCCGCACATCCGGCAGCAGAAGACCGTGTCGCGGCTGCACGAGGGACCGAGCGACCTGCCGGCCCGGTTGTCGTTGTTCGGGCACACCCGCCTGGCCTCTACTGACATCGAACTGCTGCAGGCGGTGTCCACCTACCACGACCTGCATCTTTGGCTCCCCCACCCCAGCGACGCGTTGTGGCAGAAGCTCGCCACCCATCACGGGGCGATCCCTCGGCGCGAGGACACCAGCCACCGCGAGGTCGACCATCCACTGCTGGCCACGCTCGGCCGCGACCTCCGCGAACTGCAACGCAGCCTGCCGGCAAATGTGCAGACCGATGAGTATCTGACCAATAAGGACCGCTCGGAGACCCTGCTTGGCTGGCTGCAGTCCGACATCAGCGCCAATGCCCTTCGGCCGCAAGGACGTACGCTCGCCGCGGATGATCGCTCGGTGCAGGTGCACAGCTGTCACGGATCGGCCCGTCAAGTCGATGTGCTGCGTGAGGTGTTGCTCGGCCTGCTGCAAGACGATCCGACCTTGGAGCCGCGCGACATCTTGGTGATGTGCCCGGACATCGAGACCTATGCACCGCTGATCGTCGCCGACTTCGGACTCGGCGACGTGGTGCACGGCGCGCACCCGGCTCACCGGCTGCGGGTCAAGCTCGCCGACCGTTCGCTGATCCAGACCAACCCGCTGCTCTCCCTGGCCGCACAGCTGTTGGCATTGGCCGACGGTCGGGTAACGGCCAGCGAGGTGCTCAACATCGCGGAAGCCGCTCCGGTGCGCGCCCGGTTCGGCTTCGCCGATGACGACCTGGAGTCGATCACCCGATGGGTGCGGCAGGCCAACATTCGGTGGGGCTTCGACCGAGAACACCGCCGGCCGTACCACGTCGACTTCGTCCACAACACCTGGCGTTTCGGTATCGACCGAATCCTGGCCGGCGTCGCGATGTCCGACGACGCACACGCCTGGATCGACAACACGCTGCCGCTTGACGACGTCGGCAGCAACAAAGTCGAGTTGGCCGGACACCTCGCCGAATTCGTCTGTCGGCTCGAAATGACCGCCAACGCACTGTCCGGCGCACGGCCGCTCCGCGATTGGCTGAACGGTCTGGCCGAAGGAATCAGCGCGTTGACGCGGACCAGCGACTCCGACGCCTGGCAGACCCGGCAGGTCGAGCGTGAGTTCGCAGAAGTGTTGGAGCAAGCTGGTTCTCGCGGCGACACGACGCTGCGGCTACCCGACATCCGCGCACTGCTCGACCAGCACCTGGCAGGTCGCCCGACCCGGGCCAACTTCCGCACCGGAACGCTGACCGTGTGCACGATGGTGCCGATGCGGTCGGTGCCGCACCGGGTGGTCTGCCTGGTCGGTCTCGACGACGGCGTGTTCCCGCGCCTCGGCGTCGTCGACGGCGACGACGCGCTGGCGCGCGATCCGATGACCGGCGAGCGCGACATCCGCTCTGAGGATCGGCAATTGCTGCTCGACGCGATCGGCGCGGCTACCGAGAAGCTGGTCATCACCTACACCGGAGCCAATCAGTACTCGGGTCTCCCCCGCCCGCCGGCGGTGCCACTGGACGAACTGCTGGACACCCTCGACGTGACCACGTCGGCGAAGGTCCGGAAGCGCATCGTCGCCGAACATCCGTTGCAGCCGTTCGATATTCGTAATGTCATACCTGGTGAGCTGGTTCCGAATGTGCCGTTCAGTTTCGACCCGACTGCGCTGCGCGCCGCGAAAGTCAGCGCCGGCGATCGCAGTGAACGCCCGGCCTTCATCTCCACACCGCTGCCGCACCCGCCCGCCGACGACGTGATCTTGGCCGACCTGATCGGCTTCTTCAACGACCCGGTGAAGGGCTTCTTCCGGGCGCTGGAGTTCACCCTGCCGCGCGACGTCGATGGCATCCAAGACGCGATGCCCGTCGACCTCGACAATCTCGAGGAGTGGACGGTCGGCGACCGGATACTCCACGACATTCTGCGGGGCATGACCGCTGAGCAAGCACGCGATGCGGAGTGGCGCCGCGGCACGTTGCCGCCGGGACACCTGGGCTGGCGCAAGGCAACCGAGATTCGCGACCAAGCCGACCTCTTGGCGGTCGAAGCCAAGCAATATCGGACAGCCGACGCGGAACCTTATGACGTCGACATCGAACTCGGCGGTGGGCGACGCCTGAGCGGAACCGTGCCGGCGGTGTACGGCCACCGCCTGGTATCGGTGACGTATTCCAAGCTGGACGGCAAGCATCTGCTGGCCTCGTGGATTCCGTTGCTGGCGTTGTTCGCTCGCGATTCCAGCCGGGACTGGTCGGCCGCATGCATCGGGCGGGCGAAACGAGGCACCACCCCACGGGTCGAGGAGATCGGCCGGCCCGACGGTGACGCCGTCGAGGTGTTGCGTGAGCTGGTGGCGATCTACGACGCCGGCCGACGTGAGCCGCTCCCGCTGCCCGTCAAGACGTCGTACGCGTGGGCGGTCGCGCGGTATGAAGGCGACGACCCTGAACACGAAGCGGGATACCGGTGGAAGAGCAATCGATACCCCGGGGAGGATCAGTCGCCGGCGCATGAGCGGGCCTGGGGCAAGGGCGCCCCGCTGTCCGATTTGATGACGCCGTTGCGGCCGGGTGAGGAGTTCGACAGCGAGAAGAACCGGCTCGGCGCGTATGCCTGCCGGCTCTGGCTGCCGATGCTGCGCGCCGAGAGGATCCCGACCTGATGGAGCCATTCGACCTGCTCGGTCCCGCTGCCCGCGGAAAAGTCCACCACCGTGCTGCAAGCCAGTGCGGGCACCGGCAAGACGTTCGCGTTGGCGGGTCTGGTGACGCGCTACCTCGCGGAGGGCAGGGCCACGCTGGATCAGATGCTGCTCATCACGTTCAGTCGGGCGGCCAGCCAAGAGCTGCGCGAGCGTGTCCGTCGCCAAATCGCTGACGCTGTAGCCGCTTTCGATGATCCCTCGACGGTCGGCGAGAACCAGCTGGTGGCGTATCTGATCGCAGCCCCCGATGACGAGCGCGAGGCCCGTAAGCAGCGATTGCGGGATGCGCTGGCGGGTTTCGACGCGGCGACGATCGCCACCACCCACCAGTTCTGCCAATTGGTGCTGAAGTCGCTCGGGGTGGCGGGCGACACCTCGTCCACCGTCACGCTGCTGGAAAGCCTCGACGACCTGACTGCCGAGATCGTCGCCGATCTGTATCTGTCGCACTTCGGCCAGGAACGCGACGATCCGGTGCTGCAGTACGAGCCTGCACTGAAGCTGGCACGCGAAGCGGTCAACAACCCGGCCGCGGAGCTACGACCGCTCGACGCGGACCCCGGGATCGGAAGCCGCCGCCCGGGTCGACTTCGCGAAAGGCGTTCTGGCCGAACTGGACACCCGCAAGCGCCGCCTCGGCGTTCTGGGCTACGACGATCTGCTGAGCCGACTGGCCGCCGCGCTGGACACCGACGACTCCCCCGCCCGGGCGCGCATGCGTCACCGTTGGCCCATCGTCATGGTCGACGAGTTCCAGGACACCGACCGGGTCCAATGGGAGGTGATCGATCGCGCGTTCAGCGGGCATTCGACGGTGATCCTGATCGGCGATCCGAAGCAGGCCATCTACGCGTTTCGCGGCGGCGACATCGTGACGTATCTGGAGGCCGCGAAGACGGCGGGCGACCAGAAGACGCTGGCCACCAACTGGCGCAGCGACTCTGCGCTGCTGGACCGCCTGCAGGTGGTGCTGCGCGGCGCGCAGCTCGGTGACGCCGCCATTGTGGTGGAGGACGTCAAGGCTCACCATCAGGGTCACCGGCTCGCGGGTGCGCCGCGCAACGATCCGTTTCGGCTACGGGTCGTTGCACGAGAGACGTTCGGCCGCAAAGGTGTTCAGAGCCCACCCATCGACATGATCCGAGAGCACATCGGCGCCGACCTCGCCGCCGACATTCGCGCCCTGCTGGCCAGCGGTGCGACATTCGACGGCAAGCCGCTGCGGGCCCGCGACATCGCGGTCATTGTCGAGCGGCACAAAGACGCTGAGGTCTGCTTTCAGGCGCTGAGTGACGCCGGCATTCCGGTCGTCTACCCAGGCAACACCGATGTGTTCACCTCGGAAGCCGCGGAGGACTGGCTCTGCCTGATGGAGGCATTCGACCAACCGCACCGCCCCGGGATGGTGCGCGCCGCCGCGGCGACGGTGTTCTTCGGCGAGACCGCGGAAACCCTTGTGGCAGGCGGTGACCCGCTCACCGACCGAATCGCCGACACGCTGCGTGAATGGTCCGCCCATGCGAGGGAACGCGGAGTTGCCGCGGTTTTCGAAGCCGCGCAGTTGCGCGGAATGGGCGCGCGGGTGCTGTCCTGGCAGGACGGTGAGCGACGGATGACCGATCTCGCGCACGTCACCCAGTTGCTGCAGGACGTCGCCCACAACGAGCAGTTGGGCTTGCCTGGACTACGCGATTGGCTGCGCAAGCAACGCGAAGAGCGCAGCGGCGCAACCGAACGCAACCGTCGGCTGGACAGCGACGCCACCGCGGTGCAGGTGATGACGGTGTATGCGGCCAAGGGCCTGCAATTCCCGGTTGTCTACGTGCCGTTCGCGTTCAACCGCAATGTCCAGGACTACGACATGGTGGTGTTTCACGACAGCGAGGTGCGCTGCCTGTATGTCGGCGGCAAGCATGGCTCCGGTGTCGCCGCCGCCAAGGAGCAGGGTCGTCGGGAGGAGGCCAGCGACGTCAGCCGGCTGAGCTACGTCGCGATGACACGCGCACAGTCGCAGGTGGTGGCGTGGTGGGCGCCCGCCTACGACGAGCCCAACGGCGGGCTGTCGCGCCTATTACGTGGCCGCCGCCCTGGCGAGGCACAGCTGCCCGACCGGTGTGATCCACCAAAGATTTCCGACGACGACGTGATGGCGCGGTTCCGGGAGTGGGAGTCCGCAGGCGGTCCGGTGATCGAAGCGTCCGTGGTCGCCGCCGCTCCCCCGGTGCCGGTCAAGCCGGAGCCGTCGGACCTGGAGATGCGGCACTTCCATCGCTCCATCGACACCGGGTGGCGGCGCACCTCGTATTCGGGTCTGGTTCGGGTGGCCGAGACGGTCGGGGTCACCAGCGAGCCTGAGGTCACCGAACTTGATGACGAGACCGGCGATATTTCGTTGACCGAGAACGCATCCGGGCCATCGCTGGTCTCCCCGATGGCGGCGCTGCCGAGGGGCGCGACCTTCGGTTCGTTGGTGCACGCGGTGCTCGAGAAAGCCGACCCAATTGCAGCGGACTTTGCTGCGGAGCTCGAAACGCACGCCCGACGGGAGTTGAACTGGTATCCGGTGGATGTCACGCCCGCCGACCTGGCCGCGGCGCTGGTGCCGATGAACGACACATCGCTCGGCCCGCTGGCGGACGGTTGACGCTGCGACAGATCGGCCTGGCAGACCGGTTGCGGGAGTTGGACTTCGAGATCCCACTTGCCGGCGGTGATCTGCGTGGCGCCGCGCCGAACGTGTCGGTGTCCGATGTCGGCGAACTGCTACGCGCTTACTTGCCGGACGATGATCCTTTCGCGCCCTACGTCGATCGACTGACGTCGGCAGCGTTAGGTAACCAGTCGCTGCGGGGATACCTGTCCGGCTCGGTCGACGCGGTGTTGCGGCTGCCGGACCAGCGCTACCTGGTGGTGGACTACAAGACCAACTACCTCGGCGACAATGCCGCCGACTATGGGGCCGCGCGGATGGCGGAGGCCATGCTGCACTCCGACTATCCGTTGCAGGCGCTGTTGTACACCGTTGTGCTGCATCGTTTTCTGCGTTGGCGGGTGCCTGGCTACGATCCCTCGCTGCACCTCGGCGGAGTGTTGTACCTGTTCGTGCGGGGCATGTGCGGCGCGGATACGCCGGTGATCGACGGGCAGCCGTGCGGCGTGTTCAGCTGGCAACCGCCCGCCGGCTTGGTGGTCGCGCTCTCGGACCTGCTCGACGAGGGAAGGCAGGCGGCGTGACTCTTCTGGAAGTTGAGCTGGCTGTCGGCGCCGGCGGCTTGCTGCAGACGTTCAACGAGGCTGGCGTGTTAGATGTTTCGGACATTCGCGTCGCCGACCGAATCTGCTTCCTCGGCAAAGAATCCGACGAACGCGTCGCGTTGGCGGTCGCGCTGTTGGTGCGCGGACTTCGCGGCGGATCGGTGTGCATCGAGCTAGCAAACATCGCTTCTGATATTGATGTCGACGACGTGCCGTGGCCCGATGTTGCGGGCTGGCTTGCGGCCGTACGAGACAGTGCGCTGCTTGGTCAGGTTTTGCATCTTTACGACGAGCGATTGCTCTACCTCGACCGGTATTGGCGCGAGGAGAAGCAGGTCTGCGACGACTTGTTGGCGCTGCAGGTGTCCAAGCCGAGCCGGCGAAGCGCCCGCCTCCGAGCGACTTTTTCCCTCCGGATTCGAAGAGCAGCGCGAAGCCGCGGAAATCGCTCTGTCGCAAGCGGTCACGGTGCTGACCGGCGGCCCCGGAACCGGTAAGACCACGACGGTCGCGCGGCTGCTGGCGTTGCTCGCCGAGCAGGCAGAACTTGCCGGTGCGCGTCGGCCGCGGATCGCGTTGGCGGCGCCGACCGGCAAGGCAGCGGCCCGATTGCAGGAGGCCGTACAGCACGAGGTCGCCGAGTTGGACGAGGCCGATCGGACGCGGCTTGGCTGAGTTGCAGGCGATGACACTGCATCGGCTGCTGGGCAGCCGGCCGGATACCTCGTCGCGATTTCGGCACGATCGCGGAAACCGGTTGCCGCACGACGTGATTGTGGTCGACGAGACGTCGATGGTGTCGCTGACGATGATGGCGCGGCTGCTGGAGGCGGTACGCCCGGATGCCCGGCTGATCCTGGTCGGCGACGCCGACCAGCTCGCGTCGGTCGAAGCCGGGGCCGTGCTGGCTGACTTGGTCGACGGCATTTCGGCGCGCACCGATATGCGGGTGGCGACACTGAAGACCTCGCACCGGTTCGGCGAGTCGATCGGCCTTCTTGCCGAGGCGATCCGGGTCGGTGACGCGGATCGCGCGCTGGAGTTATTGCATGCCGGCGGCGAGCACATCGAGTTCATCGAAACCGACGATGCGTCTGACGCTTTGCGCTCGGTCTTGTTGCCGCATGCGTTACGACTGCGCGAAGCGGCGCAGTTCGGCGCCGACGATGTCGCGCTGGCGACGCTCGATGAGCACCGGCTGCTGTGCGCGCACCGGGAAGGGCCGTTCGGGGTGCGGCATTGGAATCGGCAAGTCGAGCAATGGCTTTCCGAAGCGACCGGCCAGCCGCCGTGGTCGGAGTGGTATCCCGGGCGCCCGCTGCTGGTGACGGCCAACGATCACGGGCTGCACGTCTACAACGGCGATACCGGCGTGGTCGTCGCTCGTCGCCGACGGCCTTCGGGCGGTGATCGCGGGCGCCAGCGGTCCGCTGGACTTCGCGACCAGCCGGCTGTCCGACGTCGAGACCATGCATGCGATGACGATCCATAAGTCTCAAGGCAGCCAGGCCGACGAGGTGACAGTGCTTATGCCAGGCGAGGATTCGCGGTTGTTGACGCGGGAGTTGTTCTATACCGCGGTGACTCGGGCGAAGAGGAAGGTGCGGGTGGTCGGGTCGGAGGCGTCGGTGCGAGGCGCGATCGGACGGCGCGCAGTGCGGGCGACGGGACTGCGGCTGCGGCTAGGCGATTGACCAATAAAGTTAAGCCCAAACCGGGTGAATACGGCTTGATGCCACTCCGGTCGCGAGTATCACCGTTCGTTTTGCCGAGCGTCGGAACACCAGTCGCAAGCACCAACGTTTTCTCTCTAAACATAAGGTGGCAGGAGGGCCAAGCCCGTTTACGTCGTGTCACCACCTACAGCGACGTCAACTCCGCGCTGGCACGGCGCGGTCACCGACCATTCGATTTCGCCGCTCAGGGTGACCGCACAGCGACGGGGGCGGTGCTCGGCGACACCGTCAAGCGAACCGTTGGCGAAACCCGCGTCATGCTCTCGGCCATTGTCGCCTACATCGACCATAACGACGCCGGCCCCGGTTACTACAGTCTCGCGGTCCAACTCGGACTGCTGCCGAACACCGCCACCGCCGACGATAAGTTGATGTTTTGGTCGGTCCAGGTCGCCAAAGTTCACGAGCTTTACGCCCGTCCAAAAAGGCAGTCGGCTGGCAAGTAACTCCACAGAAGCAATCGCTGTGCGAGCTTATGCCACCGCAGCACGCGAAGCCATGAACACTTCCGTTGGCATCGGACGTCGGAGCCGCCAGGTGATCGCCATCGGTCGCTCACCCTCGTGCGACACGTAGTCGGCCGGCCCCAGAAACACGTAAGGCGCGGCACCGAATGCATCCGTCTTGGTCTCGCGCACGAACAAGAGAATGTGCGAGCCCCGCTCCCGATGGTGGATGTAGCGCTGACCAGTGGGCGACGCCGAGGATGTGGTCGACTGCGACTCCCAGTGAAAAAGCTCTGGGCTCAAGGCAAAATCGCGGTACATAGTTGTTGGTGAGTAGTCCGTGTCGGTCTTTTTGAGGGTAATCAGGAAGGCATCGGCGTTGGCCGATTCGCACCAAGCGACACCTTCTCGCATCGTGCTCGGAGTGCGCCGCATAGATGCGAACCCAAGCGCTGCGAGCAGCTCTTCGCGCGAGTAGCTCGCGTGTATGGCCAAAGGCACGTCGACAAGCGCGGGAATCAAGTCGTCTAACGGCCACGTGCTGCGACGCGCAGCGTCGAAGGTGATATCGATGACCTGACGCATTTCGGTGGTGACAGGCTCATTCCTCAGCGCCGCCAGACCCGCTGTGGCGCTGTCGAATCCGCCACCATTGGGGAAAATCGAGAAAAACAGCATCTCGGCCAATCGCTGCTCGGCAGGGCTATCTGAATCGAAGACTCCGCCCAGAACAGCATCGTATGCCGCGTAGCGAGCCTGGTCATCGACGTGCGCGAGAGCTCGAACGCGCTTGACCAGATCGTCGTCGCGTGGGCCTGGCTGGCCGATGGCTTTGCCCGCATCGCGGCACAGTGTCGTCCACGACTTTCCATTACGCAGAACGTCTTCCAGCCCGCGGCCAGATTCATCGAGGTAGGACGCGAGGTCATCGTTCGGATGGCCCCTCACCTCTGAGATTAGCGCCGACCAACGCGGGGACAGTTGTTGACGAATATTTTCGATCACGAGCCGCTGCGACACAGAGTCAAGCACGATCTGACTTCCCGAAGGCAGAAACGGGAAGCCCTGCTCCATTTGCCGGATGAGCGCTTTACGGCCAAGTCCGGTGAGCGCGCGAAAACGTTGATCGAAACGGAACTCTCGACGTTGGTGTCCGACAAAATCCAATGCGGTCAATTCGGTTTTACCCGTAGTTAAACGCAGACCGCGGCCAAGTTGTTGCAGGAACACGGTTGAGCTCTCGGTAGGTCGGAGGAACAACACGGTGTCGACCTCGGGGATGTCGAGGCCTTCGTTGAACAAGTCGACCGCGAACAAGATATTTATCTCTTTGTTGCGCAGTGCCTTCAACGCTTCCTGACGCTCATCCTGGGACGTATTCGCCGATACCGCACGGGCCGTGACGCCGGCAGCGTTGAAGCGATCTGCCATATAGCGGGCGTGCTCAATGCTCACGCAAAACCCGAGGGCACGCATCGCTTCGACGTCGGCCACCTTGTCCCGCAGTTCCTTCAGCACAATTCGCGTTCGGGCATCATTACCGGTATAGAGGTTGCTCAACGCCGTGAGGTCGTAGCCGCCGCGTTTCCACTGCAAGTCATCGAGATCCACTCCATCGTGAACACCGAAGTAGTGAAACGGACACAACAAATGCTGCTCAAGTGCCTCCCAGAGTCGGAGCTCGGAGGCAACTCGCCCGTCGAAAAATTGACGGACATCCACACCATCTCCTCGTTCGGGAGTGGCTGTCAGGCCTAGTAATTCGACGGGTCGCGCGTGATCGAGTAGCCGTCGATATGACGCAGCCTCGGCGTGGTGAAACTCGTCGATCACCACGACATCGAAGTGGTCCGGTTCGATCGTGGCCAGCCGTTGCGCGGAGAGTGACTGAATGCTGGCGAAGACGTGGCGCCACTTAGTTGGTTGGTCGCCTCCAACAAGTAACTCGCCGAACGTCGACTCGGTGAGCACCTCCTGGTACATGCGTCGAGCTTGCAGGAGGATCTCTTTGCGGTGGGCAACAAACAGCAGCTTTAGGTCGCGACCATGCACCTCGCGCGCCAGGCGGCGGTAATCCAACGCGGCGACAACCGTCTTGCCAGTACCGGTAGCTGCGACGATCAGGTTGCGGTGACGGTCGTGAAGACGTCGCTCAGCGTCGAGTTCCTCAAGCATTTCGGCCTGGAACGGCTTGGGCATCACTTCAAGGCCGGATAGCGTGATGGTCATTCCGTCACGCCTGTGTCCGCCAGATGCGACGGCAAGAGCTTCACGCAGGCGCTCACCGTCCTCCGACGGCTGGTACGTCTTGAATTCCTTGTTCTCCCAATAGGAATCGAAAGTCGCCCGGAACTTCTCCAAGAGATGCGGCGTCGACACCGCAGAGAGCCGGACATTCCACTCCAAACCATCGACCAGAGCGGCGTGCGACAGATTGCTTGAGCCCACGTATGCGGTGTGGAAGCCAGTGTTGCGTCGCAATAGCCACGCTTTAGCGTGCAGCCGGGTGCGATCAGTCTCGTAGTTCACCCGCACCTCTGCGCCGAAGTCGTCGACCAGTGCATCAAGAGCCCGTGCATCGGTTGCGCCCAAATACGTTGTTGTGATGACTCGCAGTGGGATCCCGCGGGCGCGAAGCTCGTTGAGCTCGGCCTCGAGTAGACGTAGGCCTTGCCATTTCACAAAGGCGCACAGCAGATCCACGTGATCGGCACTAACGAGTTCGGCCCGCAGCTCAGCCGCCAGCGTCGGCTCGTTTTGCGCGTTGGTCATCAGCGCGGTGTCAGACAACGGAGTGGCAGGCCGAGGTAAGCGCCGAGCGCCAAGCTGACTTACCGGCATAACCTCCGCGAGCCGTTCGATTCTGCCTGATTCCCCTTGGTGGAGTGCCTCAGCCAAAGCGTCGGGGTCGTGTAGTGCAGCAAGGACCCGGTGCACTAAATTCGCGCGGTCATTCGGCGTCCCGGCGGCGCGGAGGGAGCGTTCGATGATTCGTGTCATATGCCGCGCGATGGTGAGGGGCTGCTCGCCCTCGTCCAACGACTCGATCTCAGATCTCAGTTCAGGATGCTCAGCGAGCTCCCGGCTCAAGCGTTCTGTTAGCAGCGACTCGTAAAGGCCGTTCTCCACACCCGGAGGCTAGCGAACGAGTCGGACAATGGCGGTTCAACGGCATTACCCCAATAATCGAACTGTCATTCAACCGTTCGACGGACGAGCCGGCCGTTTCTGGCCAGGCTCCGCAACTTCGCCCGATCAAAACGCTTACCTTTGTCGGACCTGATCAGTATCGTTCGTTTCGCTCGACCTTTGGTACAGGCGTTTCAGAAGCAGCGACCACTCACATCCCGCAGGGCCGCCACTGTCACGGCCGAGGATTCGCTCGACCATTCACGAGCTCACCCGGGAGGCTGATTTCACCTCATCCGTAGGTCGACCACGACGGTAGCGGCCGCGTAAGAGCCGCGCTTGAAACGATCCACGGATGCTGGACCCATGAATTTCTCCCACTCAGTTCACATCGCCAAGCTAGGCCCGGGAAGCCAATTGATAGCAATGACCTGATCGAGCAGGCCGCCTCCGTTTACCTTTGAGGCACTGTAATTCGAGCGCCTTGCCAGAAAGGAGGGGGTGCCGATGGCTCTGATGTACCGCGGAATCTGGCAGGACAGCGATTTCGGTGAGGAACTGTGCGAGAGGACGGGCGCCGTCTTCGCGAACTGGGCATCAGAAAAGTGGCCTACGCTGAACATTCCAACTACGCCAGGCAAGACCGGGACTGCCGCGACCAGGCGGGGAAGTAATGCCGAACTCGAGTACTCGGCATCCGCAGCGAGTGACCCTGCGGGCGGAATCCTCGCCGCATGCCGTCACGACCTAGTGGAATCTTGGGAAGATGGTTCGCGGTGGCACACGACTTTGAGATCTTGGCGCCACCAGGAAGATTCAACCACCCTACTCAACTGGATATGGGTGGATGTCGAAGCAGTCGGAGGCGACGTATCTCAAATCGATCCAGTAGCTCCGGGTTTCATCACCGATTTGCTCAACGCTGGCGGCGCAAGCACTGTCGGGGGTGACGAACTTCTACCTGGAGCGGCGAAGGTCTCTGGTTTCCGGCAAGGAGACGAGCTAGCAGAAGTCATATCACGTGCCGACCGAACTCTCCCGCTCATTGTGATCAACGGCGGCGAGAAGGCCCACGGCGAAGCCGAGCAGCATGGTCTGAAATTCTCGGAGATCGTCGATATAGTCCGCCGCACCACGGCGGGTATCGCAGCTGTCTACACAGTCGACGATGCCGCCGCCGACGGCATAATCGCTGGGCTGGGCAAGTCCCATGGGGTCTGGGATGGGGCCATGCGGATCTACCTGCCTGAGGTCGATCCGGCGGCGCCCGGAAATGCTTGGCGGCATAGATATTTCACCGCAATTCGTTATGCGCGATCTAAGAACGTGGCCCGACGCACAGTAGGAAGGCTGCTAGGCCCTGTTTCCGCCGTAAGGCGCCCACCTTCCAGCTATCCGACCGTAAAGAGCTTGCTAGAGAGGCGTTCCGCCGACGGCGACTTCGAGGCTCTCCTCTCAATTGCTGACGCCGATCTGAAGGAGGCCGACCAAACGATCGCGGACTTGCGCGAGGATGTCCGCGAACGCGACGAGTCTATCGATGGGCTTTCGGTGGATCTGGCCATCGCCGCCAGCGAACAGGCTGAACTTCTCGAGCGGTTGGAAGACCTTGACCGTCATGTCAAGTCATTGCAAAGCCAGCTGACATCCGCCGACACGTTCTACATGGACGGTGGATTCCAACAGACAATGCCAGCTACCGTCGACAGCCCGTCGGAGGCCGCTGAGTTTGCCAAACGGTTTTTGAGTGATCGGCTTGTCATTCCCGCAGCCGCTCTACGTGATCTCGACGACCTCGACGCAGCCCCAACAGCCGTGGCGTGGGGCCAGACCGCTTGGAAAGGCTTCCGCGCTCTGCACGCCTACGCCCAAGATCGGGCTAGTGGTTGGGCCAGCGGGGGATTTTGGGAATGGTGCGAAAGGTCCCAGAACAGCCGCGCTTGGCCTGCGTCAGCCAAGAAACTAGCTATGTCGGAATCGGAGTCAGTGAATAATTCACGCCGACTCCGGACACTGCGTGAGTTCCCGGTCGATAGCGAATTAGACCCCTCCGGAAAGCTCTACATGCAAGCACATTTAAAGATTGCGGAGGGCGGAGGTAACCTCGCGCCGCGCATCTACTTCTTCTGCGACGACGAGCGTTGCCGCGTGCATATCGGGTTCTTCGGTCCCCATCGCCTGCTTCCAAACACAAGATCTTGATTGATGGTCACCCACTCCCCACCTCGCCTTCCCCCGCCGCGACCAACAACATGAACGTCCGCTCCCCTTGGCCCGCCTTGGTCGTCAGCACCAGCGGGTAATACCCATCCCGCACCGAGTCCTCCACCTTGACCGTCACCGTCGACGTCCCAGACCCGTCGTCACCGAACTTTCCCGTCACCGACTCCACGGAAATCCCTGCTTCAGAAGACCTTCCGCTGATCTCGTAGTCGCTAGGCCCGTCAACCATCCGCTGCACATTGACGGTCACATCCGTCGACGTCCCGGCGTCCACCGCCACCAAGGCCGGCGACACGTTGACCGTCAAAGCCAGACTTCCCGCACCAAACGATGGCGGCGCCGAATCAGAAGCGGTCCCCCACGACTTGTTCGGCTTCGACGCAAGCGAGAACTGCAGCTCACCGCCACCCGCAAGCATCGACTCCGGCAGATACGTCTTGTCGGTCGGCCGCCCGTCGACATGCAGCCCGTTGATGTACTGCAGCCGGTGATGCCCGGACGCTCCGGGTGCGGAGATCCGGATGAATTTGTCTGCGGGCAGGGCGATTTCGACCTTGTCGAACAACGGCGCGTTCACCGTCAGCGTCGACGTTCCGGGGATGCTCGGATACAGACCTAAAGCCGACCACACGTACCAGGCCGACATCGCGCCCAGGTCGTCGTTGCCCGGCTCGCCGTCAGGTGTCGGACTGAACAACGTGCCGCGAATCCGGTCGACCAATTCCTGTGTCTTCCAAGGCTGCCCGATGTAGTTGTACAGCCACGGCACCGAGAAGTTCGGTTCGTTGCCGGCCCACAGATAAGGCTCCACCGGGCCAACATTCAACTGCGAAGTGAACTTGTCGAGCCGCTTGGACACCGCGTCGCGCCCACCCAAAGCGGTCACCAGGCCGGCCACATTTTGCGGCACGTACCAGACGTATTGCTCGGCGTTGCCCTCGTCGAACCCGATCTGGCTGAAGCAGCCCTTACCGGGCGGAAACACCGCAGGCCCCTGGGGGAAGAAGCCGAAGCGCATTGCGCGGCGAGATGGAGTGCGTCGTGGGGTTGAACAGGTTCTGCCAGTACTGCGCCCGGTCCTGAAATTCGCGAGCGCTATCGGAATCGCCTAATGCCGAGGCAAATTGGGAGATGGCGAAGTCGTCGACCGACCACTCCAGCGAAATTGAAGCCGCAGGAAACGAACCGTGGCAGTTAGGAGACGGCAACGGCAGGTACCCGCGTTGCCGATACGTCCCGATCTGTGGCCGCTCGACGTAACCATGCCGGCCCACTCCGCCTTCCTTCGCGGCGTCAAGCATGAAGTGCAGCGCTCGATCGACGTCAAAGTCCTTGGCGCCGAACGCATAGAAGTTTGCGATCAGCGGCACCACGCTGTCGCCGGTCATCTCCGCGGTCGCGGTGTTGGCCAGCGCCCAGCGCGGGAACGACCCGCTCTGCTCGGCGTCGTTGACCAACGACTGCGCCATGTCGCTGGCCTCCCGCGGGAAGATCATGGCCTGCAGCGCGGCCACCCCGCGATAGGTGTCCCAGTCGGAATAGTTGGCGTACTGAGTGTGCCCGGCCGCCACCGTGTGAATCTCGCCGTCGAACCCGATGTAGCGGCCGTCGACGTCGTTGAATGTGTTGGGGTTCAACAACGAATGGTAAAGCGCACTGTAGAACGTGAGAATGTCGTCCTCGGTGTAGCCGGCAACCCTGATCCGCGACAACGCGTCATTCCACTGCTTGGACGCGGCCGTGCGCGCATCGTCAAAGTCCAGCGCGGCCTCGTCGAGGTTCTTGCGCGCGCCGGCGACATCGACGTAGGACAACGCGGTCCGCACCTCGAGATCCGAGCCGGCCGGGAACTCGACGTATCCCCCGGTGGAGCCCTGGTAACTCGAATAGGCACTGCGGCCGTCGGGAAATACCGAGAAGCCGTCCCAGGTGCCGAACGAGGTGAACGGCTTGTTGAACTTCATCGCGAAGTACACCGTGTAGACGTTGTCCTTACCGCAGAACCCGCCGCTGGTCGCCTGTCCGGTGATCGTGGTGTTGTCGTCTTCGATCCGGATCTTCGCCGCCGACGTGCCGCCCAGCGACCCGCCGGGGCGCACGAAGAACCGCGCCGCCCGGTCGTTCGGATAGTGGAAGCGGCCCAGGCCGGTGCGGTTAGTGGCGGTGAGTTCGGCCGTCACGCCCGCGGACGGCAGCCGCACCGTGTAGTAGCCGGGCACGCCGCGCTCGTTTTTGTCGTGGGCGATTTCTTCCGACGCGTTCCACGGCTCGGAGCCGACCGGGCTCGTCGTGGGCAGCATCGAGATGTCACCGAACGCGGGGCACCCCACCGAGGCGTGCGTCATGCTGAACCCGCTCGCACGCCCGTTGGAGTGGCTGTAGCCCGCGTAGTTGCCGACGGTGTCCGGCGAGTACTGCACCATCCCGAACGGCACCGACGGACCCGGGAAATTGTTGATCTCCCCCACCGTCTTGCCGCCGTTACCCGTACCGATCAGGGTGTCGACGTGCTCGACCGGATTCGCCACCATCGGCGGCGGCTCATACGACGTCGGCGTGGCGCTGACCAGCATCGCGCTGACCAGCACAGCCGCTGCGATGAACGCCACGGCACCCCGACGTGACCGCATAACCGGATTCTGCTCCTTCCTGTTCGTTTCGTGCGGGAGGCAGACCGGTGGGGCGGTCCCACCAAACAGTGCAAAATTCACGTTATGCCGGAACCGAACACAACGACGCGGGCGTGGATGCCCGCGGCCGATTACAAGCAGGCAGCCGGCGGAAGGGCCTGAGCGGTGTTGACGGTTTCCGACATCGATCGTTGGAATGCCGCTTCGGTACGCGAAGTGTTCCACGCTGCCAACGCACGCGGCGAGGCCACATTAGAGGCTTCACGTCAATTGAGTTCGTTAGCAGTATTCGACAGCTGGGAAGGTGCCGCTGCGAAGGCGAGGCAGCACACCAATGCCTCGATCCGGCAAGACCTCGACGCTCACGGTCATGAGTCGTTGGCGGTCGCGACAGCAGCGGGCAAAGCCGCCGACGACATCGAGCGCGTGCAGTCCGAATTGCGGACTTTGCGCCACGATGCCAGTGAATTGCACATGACAATCGACGGGCTGACCAACAAGGTGATCCCGGCACCGGGCTGTCTGCCAACTGAGGCTGTTATCGCCGAAATACAGTTGCAGGCAAGATTAGACAAAATCCTCGCCGAAGCGAACGCCGTCGACGCCGAGCTGGCCACCGCGATCGACATGGCCGAGGGCAATGTGCCGATCGCAGAAAAACCACAGACCCCGGCCGACAGGCCGAACGCCGGCTCCGACGTGCCACCCGAACTCACCCAGCTCCAACGGTCTAACAACCAAGCCGTGGTAGCCGCCGTCGCAAAAGCTAAAGCCGCGCAAAAAGCGCTGAAAGATGCGCAATCGGCCGCCGCCGTTGCCACCTATACCCACGGACCCGGAAGCCAGGAAGCCGACGACGCAAACGCCCTCGTGTCGGCTCGGCGAACTGAATTGGCGGACGCGCTAGCGAAAGTCGACCAGATCCCCGACTACAACGGCATTGATCCGAGGGCGATGGCCACCGCGGAGGGAGGAATTGCATTCTCCTACAACGCAAACGGCCAGAAAGTTCAAGTTAGCGGCACGCTGAAGAACGGCACCGGCGAACTGTTCGACCAGGGCCGCCTGGGCTACTACACCTACAAAGATGGCAAACTGGTCGGCACCAGATTCCTGGACCCCGGTCAGGTCCAGGCCGTCGAAGAGCCGCTGCTCAGCGCCACCACGGCGGGCGTACCAATGTTCAAAGGTCTCAAGGGCGGGTGGCTCGGCCTGCGCGCTCTGCTGGCCACCCAGGGCGGCGACGCAGCCGCGGGTGCGGCCGCCGATGAAGGCTTATCCCACGCGACAGCGTTGGCCAGCGAGCGGGCCTCCACAGCGGTTAACAAGCTGGGCCTCGAACACGGCTCGGAGCTGCCCAAGCTACCCGGTTCTTCGTCCGTTGATCACCCTGTGACGCCGGCACTCGATGGCCTCGATCACCACCTGCCGATCGGACCGGCACCACCGCAATCCGTTGGCGACATACACAATTGGCTACCCGAGATCAACCATGGCCAGGGGATGGATATCACCGATCCCGCTCGGGGGGTGAACTGCGGGGAATGCGCTGCAGCAGTTGAGCAAAGGCTGTCTGGCGCGGCTCCACACGCAACTGCCGGATTTGGAACGCTGACGATCCCGGAGATGGAAGCCGCAACTGGCCTGCAGCAGGTTTCGGGTACCCCTGCCGAGATCGAGCAATATCTCATTGGCCAGGGACCCGGTGCGCACACCGTCGTCGGTGTCGACCGAGCAGGCGGAGTTGCCGGACACTGGTTCAACGCTTACTACGATGGCAAGAACGTCTACGCCATCGATGGACAAACCGGGCAGATCCTTGGATGGCCGCCCAACATGGACGCGCCTGGCTATCCGGTGACGAACTGGGATTACGGGGTAACTAAATGAGAAAAGACCAAATCGCCCTCGCCGCGCAACTTCTCAACATGGACCCGGCGCTCGCCGAAAGCCGGGCCTACGAGGCGCGGGACGGAATTATCAGAGTTTCCAGCGATATTCGCGGTCTGGGATCAGTGCTCGTAGGCCCTGATCTGTCGGCGATGTTTTTCCCGTCTTCCGTATTTCCGGAGGAGGCACTCGAAATTTGGGACACAGGCAAAAGGACACCGAAAGAATCCTTTGACGTCCTGCACGTTGGCCGAGACGGAACGCGTAGGCCGCCCAGTCGGGGCTAGGGACGACCCTCTACTGGACACTGTCTAGCGGCAGTGGGGGCTGATGATCGGGCAAAGGTGGCCACGTCGAGACGCGACTTCGGCCGGCAAAGTGCGCGGCATCCGATGGCGTGACAGGATCCCCCTATGCGATCAACCGTCAAACGGGTCGTCGTGTTGCTGACCGCGCTGATGATGATCACCTCGTGCGGCGACAACGATCAGCCCGCCGAGCCGGTGAAAACATCTGCGGCGCCGGGCTTGTCGCAGTCCGAGGCCACCGACATCGGGACCGAGGCCTACGCGTACGCCTATCCGCTGGTCACGATGGAATACACCCGCCGCGAATTCACCAATGTGCCCGCCGGCGAGGACACCAAAGCCCCGATGGGCCAGTTCGCCCGCCAGCGCACCTACCCGAACGCCGCATTCCGCGCCGCGACCGCGCCGAACACCGACACGCTGTATACCCAGGCCTGGTTCGACGTGTCGAAAGAGCCGTGGATCGTCACCGTCCCGGACATGGGCGACCGCTACTTCCTGTTGCCGATGATGGACGCCTGGACCAACGTCTTCGCCTCGCCGGGCACCCGCAACGGCGGCGGCAAGGCGAAGACCTTCGCGATCACCGGCCCCGACTGGCACGGCACCTTGCCGCCGGACGTGCTGGAGTACAAGTCGCCGACGGCCTTGGTGTGGCTGCTGGGACGCATCTACTGCTCGGGCACCCCGGAGGACTACGACGCGGTGCACAAGCTGCAGGATCAGATCACCGCGACGCCGCTGTCGTCGTTCGGCAAGCAATTCCTGCCGCCGCTGCCACCACTGACCGCGTCTGTCGACATGGTGACGTCGGTGCGCCGACAGGTGAACGGCCTTGGCGCACCGGAGTTTTTCAAGCTGTTCGCCCGCCTGCTCAAGACCAACCCGCCGACTGAAGCCGACGCGCCGATGGTGGCCAAGCTCGCCCGGATCGGCATCGTCCCCGGGCAGGACTTCGACCCGGCCAAGCTGCCGGCCGCCGCCAACACCGGCCTGGCGATGGCGCCAAAACTGGGTCAGGACAACATCAGTGGCTGGCGCGAAGACGGCGTCGTCGCCGGCGATTTCGTCTCCAAGAACGGCTGGGCCTACACCATCAAGGCGGGGAACTACGGGACCAACTA
>CAVTSP010000017.1:0-39748 GCA_963737375.1 uncultured Actinomycetota bacterium | reverse complement strand
TGTCCGAAAAGTAGGCGCGACCGCTTGTCAGATTCTTAACGGCGACCGCGAGCAGGGAAACTAGAACGTGTTTCAGAAATAGGGTTCCGTGGCCGTCGGTGCCTTGTTACGGTGACGCCCGTGATCCTGGACAAATTCCGACTCGACGACCAAGTCGCCGTCGTCACCGGTGGCGGGCGCGGTCTCGGCGCAGCCATCGCGCTGGCGTTCGCCGAGGTCGGCGCCGACGTCGTCATCGCTTCCCGCACCCAATCCGAACTAGAGGCCGTCGCCGAGAAGGTCCGCGCCCTTGGCCGGCGCGCCCACATCGTCACCGGCGATCTGGCTCAGCCCGAGGTCACCGCCGAGCTGGCGGCTCACGCCGTCGAGGCGTTCGGGCGACTGGACATCGTCGTCAACAACGTCGGCGGCACGATGCCCAACGGACTGCTGACCACGTCGACGAAGGACCTCAAAAGCGCCTTCACCTTCAACGTCGCCACCGCCCACGCGCTGACCATCGCCGCGGTGCCGCTGATGCTCGAGCACTCCGGTGGCGGCAGCATCATCAACATCACGTCGACGATGGGTCGGGTGGCCGGCCGCGGCTTCGCCGCGTACGGCACCGCCAAAGCCGCGCTCGCCCACTACACCCGGCTGGCCGCGCTCGACCTGTGCCCGCGGGTTCGGGTCAACGCCATCGCGCCGGGCTCGATCGCCACGTCCGCGCTCGACATCGTCGCCTCCAACGACCAGCTGCGCGAGCCGATGGAGCAGGCGACCCCAATGCGCCGCCTGGGCCAGCCCGACGAGATCGCTGCCGCCGCGGTGTATTTGGCATCGCCCGCCGGCGCTTACCTGACCGGCAAGGTGATCGAGGTCGATGGCGGCATCACCTTTCCCAACCTCGACCTACCGATCCCGGACCTGTGAGCATGGCTATCAAAGTCGCCGCGATCGGCACCGGCAATGTCGGCGTCCATGCGCTCAGGGCACTGATCACCAACCCGGACTACGAACTCACCGGTGTATGGGTGTCCTCGGAATCCAAAGCCGGCAAAGACGCCGGAGAGCTTGCCGGCCTTGATATTTCGACTGGCATCACCGCGTCGACCGACCTGGACGCGGTACTGGCCACCGGCCCGCAGTGCGCGGTCTACACCGCGATGGCCGACAACCGGCTGCCCGACGCCCTCGAGGATTACCGGCGTATTTTGGCCGCCGGCGTCAACGTCGTCGGCAGCAGTGCCGTCTTCCTGCAGTACCCGTGGCAGGTGCTGCCGGAGGCCATGCTCAAACCGATCGAAGATGCTGCACAGGAAGGCGATTCGAGCCTCTTCGTCAACGGCATAGACCCCGGTTTCGCCAACGACCTGATTCCGCTGGCGCTGGCCGGAACCTGCCAGAGCATCCAGCAGATCCGCTGCATGGAGATCGTCGATTACGCCACCTATGACAGCGCGACGGTCATGTTCGACGTGATGGGATTCGGCAAGCCGCTCGACGAGATCCCGATGCTGCTGCAACCGGGTGTGCTGAGCCTGGCGTGGGGATCGGTGGTGCGCCAACTCGCCGCCGGTCTCGGCATCGAACTCGATTCGATCACCGAACGCCAGGAGCGGGTTCCGGCGCCCGAGGATTTCGACATCGCGTCTGGGCACATTCCCAAGGGCAGTGCCGCGGCGCTGCGTTTCGAGGTGCAGGGTCTGGTCGACGGGCATCCTGCCGTCGTCCTCGAACATGTCACCCGGTTGCGCGAAGACCTGTGCCCGGACTGGCCGCAGCCGGCCCAGCCCGGTGGGTGCTATCGGATCGAGATCACCGGCGAACCGTCGTACGCCGTCGATGTCTGCCTGAGCAGCCCCAACGGGGACCACAACCACGCCGGCCTGGTCGCGACGGCGATGCGGGTGGTCAACGCCATCCCGGCCGTCGTCGAAGCCCCCGCCGGAATACGGACCACGCTGGACCTGCCGCTGATCACCGGCCGCGGCTTGTATTCGGTGACGTAGCGGTTTCGGCTAACCTAACTTTCTGATTCGTTGACTGAAAGTGAGTTAGGTGGCCCAGGACACCCGTGCCCGGTTCAAGACCGGGTGGTATCTGCTCGGCCCCGCCTTCGTCGCCGCCATCGCGTATGTCGACCCGGGCAACGTCGCCGCGAACATCAGCGCGGGCGCGCAGTTCGGCTTCGCGTTGCTGTGGGTCATCGTCCTGGCGAACGTGATGGCCGGTCTGGTGCAGTACCTGTCAGCGAAGCTCGGCCTGGTGACCGGACGCTCGCTGCCTGAGGCGATCGGCGCCAAGCTGAACCGCCCGACCCGGGTCGCTTTCTGGCTGCAGGCCGAGGTCGTCGCGATGGCCACCGACGTGGCCGAGGTGATCGGCGGGGCGATCGCGCTGCACATCCTGTTCGGGCTGCCGCTGCTGCTCGGCGGCGTCATCACCGGGGTGGTGTCGTTGCTGCTGCTGCGGATTCAAGACCAGCGTGGCCAGCAGATCTTCGAGCGCGTCATCACCGGTCTGCTGCTGGTGATCGCCATCGGCTTCACCGCGAGCTTTTTCGTCTCGACGCCGCCGCCCGGCGAGGTGCTCGGCGGTCTGGTGCCTCGATTCCTCGGCAAGGAAAGCGTGCTGTTGGCCGCGGCCATCCTGGGCGCGACGGTGATGCCGCATGCGGTGTATCTGCATTCCGGGCTGGCCCGCGACCGGCACGGCCATCCCGACGCGGGCCCAGACCGACGACGGCTGCTGCGGATCACCCGGTGGGACGTCGGGCTGGCGATGGTGGTCGCGGGCGCGGTGAACGTCGCCATGCTGTTGGTCGCCGCACTGAACATGCGGGGCCACGGCAGCATCAGTTCGATCGAAGTGGCCTATGCCGCAGTGCACGACACCGTAAGCCCGTTGATCGCCGTGCTTTTCGCGATCGGCCTACTGGCGTCGGGGTTGGCCTCGGCGTCGGTGGGTGCTTACGCCGGCGCGATGATCATGCAGGGCTTGCTGCGCCGGTCGGTCCCGATGGTGCTGCGCCGGCTGGCGACGCTGGCGCCCGCACTGTTGATTCTGGCGTTGGGCTTTAATCCGACGCGCACGTTAGTGCTGTCGCAGGTCGTTCTGTCGTTCGGCATTCCGTTCGCCCTGCTACCGCTGGTTCGACTGACCAGCAATCGCGCGCTGATGGGCGCCGACACCAATCACCGCGTCACCACCGCCGTGGGCTGGGTGATCGGCACGATGATCAGTCTGCTGAACGTGGTGCTGATCTACCTGACGATCAGCGCCAAAGGCTAGGCCAGGCGTCGGAGTTCTCGCTCTCCCGCCGGTGTTTCCCACCGCTTTCCAGCGCGATGAGTTCATCGAGCAGCGCGTCCATCTGGGCGGTCGACGGCATCTCCTTGCCGCGCTCGCGGTGGGCATCGCGAACGCCGGCCAGTAGCCGCAACTCACGCTCGATCGTGTGCCGGTCCCGGGTGCCGCCGTCTTGCGCGCCGCTCATTTCACAATCCTTTCATTCCGTGCAGCGCATCAGCGGCGCGACGCGTGGAATTAATCTCGCGCTCACAAGTCGTTCGGAAGCTCGGCCGATCAAGGTCAAATACTTCGCTCGGCTAACATCGATTCCGTGACGCAGCGGCGCCGTCATTCCTACTTCGCGTACGGGTCCAACCTGTCCGTGGGGCAGATGGCGCAGCGATGCCCCGATGCGGGCAACCCACGCCGGGCGGTGCTGGCCGACCACGATTGGCTGATCAACCAGCGTGGGGTGGCGACCGTCGAACCGTTCGACGGGACGCAGGTTCATGGCGTCGTCTGGGATGTGTCCGACCACGATCTGGCCCACCTCGACAGAGCCGAGAGCGTGCCGGCGCACTACCGACGAGACCACATGACGGTGCAGACCGAGGACGGGCCGTCGGACGCGTGGGTGTACATCGACCACCGGGTGAATCCGGGCCCGCCGCGACCCGGCTATCTGGAACGCATCATCGACGGCGCGCTGCATCACGGGTTGCCGCAGAGCTGGATCGACTTCCTACGGCGATGGGATCCGTCACGCTGGCCCCAGCCGCGGTCACGGCCCACAACGCCTGCGCCGCAATCGCTTTCCGAGCTGCTCGCCGAACCCGGTGTGGTCGAGGTCAGCCGGTTGCGGTCGCGGTTCGGCTTCCTGGCCATCCATGGCGGCGGCCTGGAGGAGATGACCGACGTGATCGCCGAGCGGGCCGCCGACGTGGCCGGAGCGTCGGTGTATCTGCTCCGCCATCCCGACCGGTATCCGCATCACCTGTCGTCGGCGTATTTCCTGGCGGCCGAGTCAGCGCGTCTCGCGGAGTTCCTCGACCACGTCGACGTGACGGTGTCGCTGCACGGTTACGGGCGGATCGGCCGCGCCACCCAACTGCTGGCCGGCGGGCGCAACCGCGTGCTGGCCGCCCACGTCGCCGAACACCTCGAGTTGCCCGGCTACCACGTCATCACCGACCTCGACGAGATTCCGCGCGAGCTTCGCGGGCAGCATCCACAGAACCCGGTGAACCAAACCCGTTACGGCGGAGCGCAACTGGAACTCCCCACTCGGGTCAGGGGGATCAGCCCGCGTAGTCTCCTGCCCGGCGACGATGCGGTCCGTTACCGACCACTGAGGAGTCGGGCGAAATAGCCTGAGCCGGGTGCCGACGGCTTGTCACCGGTGACCGCTGCACTGGTGCAAGGCCTGGCAGCAGCCGCTCGTGCATGGAAATTGCAGTCCAGATAACTACAATCGGAGGTGGCCAATGGCCTTTCGTTTCTCGGTGGGCATTCACGCGGTCAAGTCCCGTACTGCGTTGCAGGACAAGGTAAAGCGGCTGGAGGACAGCGGGTTCGACGCGCTGCATCTACCCGACCACCTCGGCGCGCCGGCGCCGTTTCCGGCGCTGACGGCGATCGCGTCCGCGACGAAGACCGTCCGGCTGGGCACCTATGTGCTCAACGCCGGGTTCTACAAGCCCGCGCTGCTGGCTCGTGACGCCGCCGAAGTCGACGGGCTCAGCGACGGGCGTCTGGACCTCGGCCTCGGCGCCGGCTACGTCCGCGAGGAATTCGAAGCGGCCGAGCTCCCCTACCCGACCGCGCGGCAACGCGTCGACTACCTCGAACACGTCACCACCTACCTCAAGAAGCACCTGCCGACGGTGCCAATCCTGATCGCCGGCAACGGAAATCGCTTGCTGACGATCGCCGCCCAGCAGGCCGACATCATCGGGCTGACCGGCGCCAGCTCCGGTGACGCCGTCGACCCGCTCGCCGATCGCGTCGAGTTCGTGCGCAATGCCGCCGGCGACCGGTTCGCCGATCTCGAGTTGAACCTCGCGATCACCGCGGTCCCGTCGGACAATTCCGGGAAGCCCGATCTGGCGCTCACCCGCAGGTTCGTGGACCTGTCCGACGAGGAGTTACTGGCCTTGCCGTCGGTGCTGAGCGGAACGCCACGCGACATCGCCGACACCCTGCGCGGCTACCGCGAGAAGTACGGGCTGACGTCATTCACCTTCCAGGAGAATCACGTCGACACGATCACGAAGGTTATTGCCGAGCTCCGCTGACCGCCGAATTCCGTATGGTGGATTGATGCATTACAACCCGCCCCCGAACTGGCCAAAGCCTCCCAAGGGCTGGGTGCCGCATGCGGACTGGTCACCGGACCCGTCGTGGCCGCCGCCGCCGCAGGGCTGGCGGCTGTGGGTCGAGGAGGAAGATGGCCCCGAGGCGCCGTCTGCGCTGGGGCGGCTCAAACAGGCCGGCGACGACGGCGAGTACTTCGGCGACGAGAACGCGTGGGCCGACGACGCCGGGCCATCACCGGTTGCCGACGAGCTGGATGCCGTGGTGTCGGAACTGCCGCCGGACCCGACCGAGGTCGCGCCTAAAGACCTTGCGGTGCAACACCTCGGGCAGTACGCCACGGTCAAGTGGGACGACGACAGCCAGTACGCCATCGGCACGATCGTCGCCATCTCGGCGGACGCGACAGCGGTGTGGCTCACGCTCGACGGCATCGACGCGCCGATTGCCTTTCCGCGCGAGACGCCGGGTAGCCCGCGACTCCTGGTCTGGATTTAAGCCCCCTGGCGGCGCCGATCCCCGTCATTTGCCTGACCGGCTACCTCGGCGCTGGCAAAACGACGCTGCTCAACCACGTGCTCCGCAGCCCAGGCGCGCGGGTCGGCGTGATCATCAACGATTTCGGTGAGCTCAACGTCGATGCCATGCTGGTGGCCGGGCAGATCGACGAGCCGGTGTCGATTGCCGGCGGTTGCATCTGCTGTCTGCCCGATGACGGTGGCATCGACGACGCGCTGACCAAGCTCGCCGATCCGCGACTCAATCTCGATGCCGTGATCGTCGAGGCCAGCGGTTTGGCCGATCCGCTGATCGTTGCCCGCATCATCGGCTTCAGCCCGGTGACCGGCCTACGGTACGGCGGACTAGTCGACGTCGTCGATGCCGCAACACATTTCGACGTCGTCGACACTGGCCAGGTGCTGCCGGCGCGTTACCGGGCGGCGTCTCTCGTCGTCGTGAACAAGCTCGATCAACTCCCCCGCAGCGAGCGCGCCGCCATGGTCGAGCGAGTAGAACAACGCGTGCGTGAACGGAATTCACGGGCGACCGTCGTCGGGGCGGTCGGTGGGCAGATCGACCCCCGGCTGCTCTACGACGTCGCAGGGTCGGGCGATGAACCGGGCCAACTCTCGTTGCGCGAACTGCTCGTCGACGAGACCGACAACGCGGTGGCTCACGACCACCACGACCACGTGCACGCCGACTCCGTCACGGTGACCACCGACGGCGAAGTCGACCCCGGCGCCCTGATTGACCTGCTCGAAGAACCGCCCGCAGGGGTGTACCGGCTCAAAGGAGCCGTGAAGATGCGATACGGACGAGCCACGCCCACCTTTGCGGTCAATCTCGTCGGCCCGACGATTCACATTGCGAAGGCGCCGCCCGGAGCGACAGCCAACTTTCTGGTCGCGATCGGGATGCACCTCGACACCGACGAGGTACGCGCTCGGCTTGGTGCCGCGCTGCGTCCGTGCACCGAACCGGCGACTCTGGCCAACGTTCACCGCCTGCGGCGATACCGTCGCCACAGCCTTTGACAGAGCGACTAGGTTTAACGGTGATTTCAGCCCCCGTAGCTCAGGGGATAGAGCACGGCTCTCCTAAAGCCGGTGTCGCAGGTTCGAATCCTGCCGGGGGCACGGCCACGCGTGAAATGATGCACGATGTGTTCGACCGCTTAACCCTCACCGCGGCGGCTATCGCGATGGCCGCCCTCGGCTTGGCCGCGCCGGTGCACGCGGACCCACAATGCCCGGCCAGCGGCTGCCCGCACGGCCCGGCCAACAACGCGCCGGGCCCCGCCAACAACCCGCCGTCCGCCAACGTCAACAGTCCGTCATACAAAGACGGATACAAGACCGAGCACGACTATTTCGCGACCCCGCAGAACCACGCCTACCTCGCGAGCGAGATGAAAGGCGGCTACACCGCTGCGCTGGCCTGCCAGGTCGAGATGGGCGGCGGATCGCCACCGGCGAACGAGAATGACTGGCTCGGCGGCTGTATCGACGCGTTGCACGATCTGGGGTTCAAGCCATAAGCGTGCTGATCACCGCCGCCGAGTTGGCCGATCTGCTGGACGCCGGCGATCCCGTGACGATCCTCGACGTCCGCTGGCGGCTCGACGAGCCCGATGGCCATCCGACGTATCTGCAGGGCCACCTATCCGGCGCGGTCTACGTCTCCCTCGACGACGAACTCAGCGATCACTCCATTACCGGGCGAGGCCGGCACCCCCTGCCGTCCGGTCGCAGCGTCGAGGCCGCGGCGCGGCGTTGGGGTGTCCGCAGCGGGCGTGCCCACCGTCGTCTACGACGACTGGAATCGAGCCGGTTCGGCGCGGGCCTGGTGGGTGCTGACCGCGGCTGGCATCGCCGACGTCCGCATCCTCGACGGCGGCCTGGCTGCGTGGCGAGCCACCGGCGGCAATCTGGCCACCGGCCCGGTCGCCCCGCCAACCGGAAATGTGGCCGTGCTGCATGACGACCTGTACAACGGCGCGCTGCCGACCCTGACCGCGCAGCAGGTTGACGACTTCGACCTGCTCGACGCCCGCGCGCCGGAACGCTTCCGCGGTGATGTCGAGCCGATCGACCCGGTTGCCGGACACATCCCCGGCGCCAAAAACCTGCCCAGCGGCGCAGTGCTCAACAGCGACGGCACGTTCCTGGCACACGACGCGATCGCCCGACTGCTCGCCGAGCGCGACGTCCCCGACGGCCGCATCGGCGCGTACTGTGGCTCCGGCGTGACCGCGGCCATCACCGTCGCGGCGCTCACCGCGACGGGACATCAGGCCGCACTGTTCCCCGGCTCATGGTCGGAGTGGAGCGCGAACCCCGCCCGACCGGTGACACGCGGAGACAACTAGTCCGGTTCTGCGAAAACAGGTTTGTCGCGCGCCGTCGGCGGCAATGCCGGTACAGAGGCGGACGCGTTGGTCGACCAACGCGATCGTTTAGGTCTCACCGGTTCAGCCGAGAGCTGGTGAGACCGCTTTCATTGGGCTGTGTCACTCTTTTAGTTGTAGTAACGTGCGGGCTATGGACACTGACGTCTGGATTCTTGGCGGCTACCAAAGCGACTTCGCCCGAAACCTCACCAAGGAAGGATTCGACTTCGCGGATCTGACCCGCGAGATCGTCGACGCCACGCTCAGCGCGGCCAAAATCGAGGCCGCGGACATCGGCGTCGTGCACGTCGCCAATGCCTTCGGTGAAATGTTCGCCGAGCAGGGCCACCTCGGCGCGATGCCTGCGACCGTGTGCGACGGGCTGTGGGACACCCCGGCGTCGCGACATGAGGCCGCGTGCGCGTCCGGCAGCATTGCCGCGCTCGCAGCGATGGCCGATCTGCGCGCGGGCAACTACGACACCGCATTGGTCCTCGGCGTCGAACTGGAGAAGACGGTGCCCGGTGACACCGCGGCCCGTCACCTGGGCGCCGCGGCCTGGACCGGACACGAGGGCGCCGACGCGAAGTTCCTCTGGCCGTCCATGTTCGCCACGGTCGCCGACGAGTACGACCGCCGCTACGGCATCGACGAGACCCACCTGCGGGCCATCGCACAGGTCAACTTCGGCAACGCCCGCCGAAACCCCAACGCCCAGACCAGAGACTGGACCGTGCCCAACCCGATCGGTGACGACGGCGCGACCAACCCGCTCATCGAGGGCCGGCTGCGGCGATTCGACTGCAGCCAGATGACCGACGGCGGCGCGGGAGTCGTACTGGTCACGGATAAATACCTGCGCGACCATCCCACTGCGCGACCGATCGCCCGCATCGCCGGCTGGGGCCATCGCACCGTCGGGCTGGGCCTGCAGCAGAAACTGCGACGAGCCGCCACGGGAGACTTGGCCCCGTACGTCATGCCGCATGTCCGCGCGGCGGTGCTCGACGCGTTGCGCCGAGCCCAAGCCAACCTCGACGATCTGCAGGGCATCGAGGTGCACGACTGCTTCACTCCCAGTGAGTATTTGGCGATCGACCACATCGGCCTCACCGGGCCGGGCGAGTCGTGGAAAGCCATCGAGAACGGCGAGATCGAGATCGGTGGACGGTTGCCGATCAACCCCAGCGGAGGACTGATCGGCGGTGGCCACCCGGTCGGCGCGTCGGGCGTGCGAATGCTCGTCGATGCGGCAAAACAGGTCAGCGGCGCGGCCGGCGACTACCAAGTCGAGAACGCGAAAACCTTTGGCACGCTGAACTTCGGCGGCAGCACCGCCACCACGGTCAGCTTCGTTGTCCACGCGGCCGAAGGATCCTGACATGGACGTCGAAGTCGTCGGCAAATACCTGTCGACTCTGCCCGAAGACGACGACCACCCTTACCGAACCGGGCCGTGGCGACCGCAGACCAGCGAGTGGGACGCCGACGACCTGGTCGCCGTCGAGGGCGAGATACCCCGCGACCTGGACGGTGTCTATCTGCGCAACACCGAAAACCCGCTGCACCCGGCACTGAAGACCTATCACCCGTTCGACGGCGACGGCATGCTGCACATCGTCGGATTCCGTGACGGAAAAGCGTTCTACCGCAACCGCTTTGTCCGTACCGATGGTTTCCAGGCCGAGAACGAGGCGGGCGAGCCGCTGTGGCCGGGCCTGGCCGAACCGGTGCAGCTGGCCAAACGCGACGGGGGTTGTGGCGCCCGCACCCGGATGAAGGACGCGTCGAGCACCGACGTCATCGTCCACCGGGGCATCGCGCTGACCAGCTTCTACCAGTGCGGTGATCTGTATCGCGTCGATCCGTTCTCCGCCAACACCTTGGGCAAGGAGTCCTGGAACGGGCACTTCCCGATCGACTGGGGTGTGTCGGCTCACCCGAAGGTCGACCCGAAATCGGGCGAGCTGCTGTTCTTCAACTACAGCAAGCAGGCCCCGTACATGCATTACGGCGTCGTCGACGAGGGCAACGAGCTGGCGCACTACATCGACATCCCGCTGCCCGGGCCGAGGCTGCCGCACGACATGGCCTTCACTGAAAACTACGCGATTCTCAACGATTTCCCGCTGTTCTGGGATCCGAGCCTGCTCGAACACGATGTGCACCTGCCTCGCTTCTACCCCGACATGCCATCACGCTTCGCGGTGGTGCCGCGCCGTGGCAGCAGCAACGACATCCGCTGGTTCGAGGCCGACCCGACCTTCGTGCTGCACTTCACCAACGCCTATGAGGACGGCGACGAGATCGTGCTCGACGGCTTCTACGAGGGCGCGCCGCAGCCGGTGGACACCGGAGGTAGCAAGTACGACAAGCTGTTTCGCTTCCTGGCGCTGGATCGACTGCAGGCCCGGCTGCACCGGTGGCGGTTCAACCTGGTCACCGGCGAGGTCAAAGAACAGCAATTGTCGGAATCCATCACCGAATTCGGCACGATCAACCCGGACTACGCCGCGGCAAACTATCGCTACGCCTACGCCGCCACCGGCAAGCCGGGCTGGTTCCTGTTCGACGGTCTGGTCAAGCACGACCTGCGCACCGGAGGCGAGCAGCACTATCAGTTCGCTGACGGGGTGTATGGCAGCGAAGCCGCGATGGCCCCGCGACCGAATCCCACCGCCGAAGACGACGGCTACCTGATCACGCTGACCACCGACATGGAGGCCGACGCCTCGTACTGCGTGATCTTCGACGCCGCCCGATTCAGCGACGGGCCGGTGTGCAAACTGGCTCTGCCCGAACGGGTTTCCAGCGGCACACACGCCACCTGGGCGGCGGGTGCACAGTTGCGCCGCTGGCATGACGTCGACTCCCCCGCCGGCGCAATCGGCCTGTGAAGGCTGAGCCGACCCCACTGAGCCCAGGCGGCACCAACGCGGTCGGCCGCATCCTGGGTCTGGTCGGCGATGAGTGGACCTTGCTGATCATCCAGCAGGCGCTGCTGGGAGCGACCCGCTACGGCGAGTTCTTGGAGCGTCTGCCGATCTCGAATACCGTGCTGGCCAAACGGTTACGCGCATTGACCGAGAACGACCTATTGGTTCGCTCGCCGTACCAAATCCGACCGGTGCGGGCCGAATACCTGATCACCCAACGCGGACGGGCGTTCTGGCCGGTGCTGCTGTCGATCTGGGAGTGGGAACGACGCTGGGTCCCCGACCATCTCCACCAGCTTCCTGGCATGCGGCACACACAGTGCGGCGGCGACTTCGCCCCGGTGCTGACCTGTCAGGCGTGTGGTGAAGCGGTCACCGAGAAGGAGGTGGCGGCGCGCTGGGGTCCGAGCGGGTCGTGGCCGCGCTCGATACCCGAGGGGTCGACCCGCCGCAGGTCGAGCGCGGACGGCAAAGGTGGTCAGGCCGGACTGTTTCCCGCGACGATGAGTGTGTTCGGAAACCGTTGGGCCGCAGCACTTTTAGTGTGCGCGTTCCTGGGAACTAGTCGCTTTTCGGATTTTCAGACTCAACTGGGCGCGCCTCCGTCGCTGCTGTCCGGCCGGCTGCAGACGTTCTGCGCCAACGGCGTGCTGTGCACCTCACGGGAGACCAACTACCAGCTCACCGAGAAGGGGCGGGCATTCTTTCCGGTGATCATCGCGGCGCTGCAAGTCGGTCAACATTGGTTTCATGCGCCGGAAGGCCCCGCGGTTACCCTCACCCATCTCGGCTGTGGCAAGCCGTTCGTCGGGCAGCTGACCTGCGACCAGTGCGCGCGGCCGCTGAAGGGCGCACACATCAGCGTCGACTACCGGCGCAGCGAGGCGACCAGCGCCCATACCGAACACAGCAGCGCGGCGGCGGCGGCCACGCCACCGAGGTACAGACCGTAGGCCGCCGACACCGGCGGCTTGACGTTGACCGAGTAGTACCGCACCATCAGCACGATCACACCCAGCGAGATCACCAGCGCGGCAACGGATGCCGCCCGTGTCGACAAGCCTCTGCCGACCACTGCCCCGGCCACCAGCAGCGCTGAGGACAACAACACGATCAGCTGTACCGTCCCGAACCGCTGCTGGACGTGCAGACCGTCGATACTTCCGCTGATCGCCGTGGCCCACCCGCCGCCGGCCCTGCCCGTGGTCAGCCACGGTAACCAGACACTCATCGACACCAGCGCAGCGAACAGCGCGACCATCCAACCCGGGCGCAGTCGAGACATACCGCGACAGTAGCCGCTAGCCCAAACTCATCGCGCCGGGGCGAAAACCGTCACGAATTTCCGGAGCGACTCGTTGATGTCGCTCTTCAGCGCGGCGGCCACGATCATGCCGATCGGACCGAACAACGCCGGGCCGCCGAGGTGCACGTCGAAGCTGACCACGGACTGGTCGCCGTTGGGTTTGACCTTGGCCAGCAACTTGACCTTGACTCCGCCAACCCCGACGCCGTTGAGCGTCATCGACTCCGGTGGCTTGTAGTGCACGATCGTCCATTTGATGCGGTTGGCCATGCCCTTGACTTCAAGGATCGACTCGAGGACCGTGCCCTTCTCCAACTGCTCGGGCAACGTGCTGCGCCACACCCGGTGGATGGTCAGCCATTCCTTGTAGCGGGAGAGGTTGGACGCGTCCTCCCACGCCTTGTCGGGCGACACTGGGACGTCAATGGATCCGGAAAGCTTTGCCATAGCGCGCTTCTACTGCTCACCCTTGTCGGTCAAGGCGCTCTTCGCGGCTTCCTGCGCCTTGTCGACGACGTCCTTGTACTTGCCGTCGGTCTTGTCGTCGACGAACTCGCCCGCCTTGTCGATGGCGGAGGCGACGGTGTCGGCGTTCTGCGCCAGCAGATCTTTGGCTTTGTCGAGGAATCCCATGCTTGATCCTTTTCCGTTGGAGTTATTGCGTGTCAGGAAGGTTCGTCGAGACGCCACCACGGATCACATTCCGTTGTGGCCGTTGGATCGACACGCCCGCCCGGCTTCGGCACCGCTACCGAGACGTTCGCGGCCTCCGCGGCGCGCAGCAGACGCTCGATCGGCTCGCCCCATGGGTGCGGCGCCAGCCGGAATGTGCACCAGTGGATCGGCACCAACAGTCCGCCGTTGACATCGCGATGCGCCTGAACCGCGTCCTCGGGGTTCATGTGAATGTCTGGCCACGATTTGTTGTAGGCACCGACCGGCATCAGCGTCACATCGAAAGGTCCGTGTTCGCTGCCGATTTCGGCGAAACTCTTGGTGTAACCTGTGTCGCCGCCGAAGAACGCGCGGTGCGCCGGCCCGATGATCGCCCACGACGCCCAGAGCGTCGTGTTGCGATTCAGGAAACGGCCGGAGAAGTGCCGGGCCGGTGTGCAGATCAGCGTGAGCTCGTCGATCTGGGTGCGCTCGTTCCAGTCGAGTTCGATGATGCGCTCGTCGGGGATGCCCCACTCCCGTAGATGCGATCCGACGCCGAGCGGAACGACGAACGGGGCCCACTGGCTCCGGGCCAACGCGATGATCGTGTCGATGTCGAGATGGTCGTAGTGGTCGTGGCTGACCACGATCGCGTCCAGCGCCGGCAGCGACTCGAGCGGCACCGGCGGCGGATGCATGCGGCCCGGGCCGACGACATCCGACGGCGAGCAGCGTTCGCTCCAGACCGGGTCGGTCAGCACCCGGTACCCGTCGATTTCCAGCAGTGCGGTCGAGTGGCCGAACCAACTGACCGCGACGCGGCCGGCGGGGGCGTCGAAGGTCCGCGGCTCGGGAGTGATCAGCGGGATGTCGGCGGCGGGGCGGCCCAGCGCGCGGCCACTGATCAACTGCACAAGGATGTTTCGCTGTTCCTCGGCATCGATGTTGAACGAGGCCGGCTCGAGATTGACGAAGACACCGTCGCGGTAGTGCGGTGAGCGTTCGGCGACCCCGCGAATGTCGCCCGGTTGGGCCCCGAGCGCGGCCGGCGCACCGTGCAGCGCACGCAGCACCCACCCGCCCGTCGCGAGCGAGACTGTGCCCACTGCCAGTCGCAGCGCACTGCGCAGCATCCGATCAGGCCCCCTGGAATTTCGGCGGCCGCTTCTCGACCCGTGCCACCTGCGCCTCGATCACGTCCTGACTGCCCCACGCCTTATCGAAGAGTTCCTTGTGCGCAGGCCATTGATCTTCGTAGGCGCCGTCGTCGTTCAGCACCCGTTTCGCGTGCTGCAGCGCCAGCGGTGCCAGACCGGCGACCTCGGCGGCCCAGGCCTGCGCATCGGCCAGCGTCCCGAGCCGGTTGGCCATCCCGGTGATGAGAGCATCCTGGGCGGTCAGCTTCTCGGCGGTGAGCAGCATGGCCCGGGCACGCCCGTAACCCGCCAGCGACGACAACCGGCGAATGCTCCAGTTATCCAACGCCAGGCCGTATTTCGAGGTCGGAAACTGGAAGAACGCCTCGGGTGCTACCACTCGCAGGTCACAGATCATGGCCAGTTGCAGACCCGCCCCGATGGCCGGGCCGTTGATCGCCGCGATCACCGGCACCGGCGTCGCGTCGATCGCCAAGTTGAGCGCGATCAACCTGTCGGGATAGTCCGCAGCGAACGCGTCACCGCTCAGGTCGGCACCGGCGCAGAACACGGTGCCCTGGCCGGTCAGCACGATGGCATGCGCATTATCACTGGCCGCCTTCTCCACCGCTTCGCGCAACTCCTCGACGAGCTGGGAGTTGAGCGCATTGCGACGCTCGGCACGCTGCAACTCAATGGTCAACACGTCCCCGACGCGGGTGACACCGATCATTTGCGCCGCTCCTCCTCATCGCTTCGCTCTGCATCGTCGTTGGCGCGGATCATGGAGCCCAGCCTATTGCCCGCGGGGAGAGGCATCGAATCGGCGGTAGCCGGAACGTTCCATTCGGTCCAGGGACCTGACAGGATGCATCCCCGTGACAAGACCCAACTTCCTGGTAATCGTGGCGGACGACCTCGGGTTCTCCGACATCGGCGCCTTCGGCAGCGAAATCGAGACCCCCAATCTGGACCGGCTGGCCCATGCGGGAATCCGGCTGACCGATTTCCACTCGGCACCGGCCTGTTCCCCGACCCGGTCGATGCTGCTGACCGGGACCGACCACCACATCGCCGGCATCGGCACCATGCTGGAGGTTGCTCCGCAGTTCCGCGGGCAGCCCGGCTATGAGGGATACCTCAACGCCCGAGTGGTTGCGCTGCCCGAGCTGCTGCGCGACGCCGGCTATCTGACGTTGATGGCCGGCAAGTGGCATCTGGGCAACACCATCGAGACGTCGCCGTGGTCCCGCGGATTCGACCGGTCGTTCGCGTTATTGCCTGGCGGAGCAAGCCATTACAGCAATCCCCCGGGAGACTTCATACCCTTGATGTCGCGGTACACCGAGGACGACCAGTTCGTCACCGTTCCCGATGACTTCTATTCTTCAGACTTCTACGCCGATACTCTGCTGCGCTATTTCCAGGAGCGCACCGCGCCGGATGGCCAGCCGTTCTTCGCGTATCTACCGTTCCAGGCGCCGCACTGGCCACTACAGGCGCCCGAAGAGACCATCGCGAAATACCGCGGCCGCTACGACGCCGGCCCGGACACCCTGCGCGAGCAGCGATTGGCCGCGCTCAAAAAGATCGGGCTGGTCGACTCCGACGTCGCCGCACATCCCGTCGTCCCCGACGGCGAGCAGGAGTGGTCCGACATGAGCGCCGAGGAACAGTCCCTGTCGGCGCGCAGCATGGAGGTTTACGCCGCGATGGTCGACCGGATGGACTACAACATCGGCAAGGTGATCGACTACCTCACCGAGACCGGCGAACTCGACAACACGGTCGTGATCTTCCTGTCCGACAACGGCGCCGAGGGTGCGATCCTCGAGTCGCTGCCGATCCTCGGCGGCGCGATCGCCGCGGAAATCGAAAAGAACTGGGACAACAGCCTCGACAACGCCGGCGCCGCAAACTCGTTCATCTGGTACGGCCCACGCTGGGCGCAGGCCGCCACCGCGCCGTCGCGCCTGCACAAGGCCTTCACCACCGAGGGTGGCATTCGGGTGGTCGGGTTCGTCACCTGGCCGGGCTTCGACCGTCAGCAACAGATCGGCACCGCGTTCAGCACGGTGATGGACATCGCCCCGACCCTGCTCGAACTCGCCGGCGTCGCGCACCCCGGTAGCGAATACCAAGGACGCGAGGTGGCACCCATCCGCGGCCGGTCGCTGTTGCCGTACCTGTCGGGCGCCGCCGAGTCGGTGCACGAAGACACCTCCGGAACCGGCTGGGAACTGTTCGGGCGCTACGCGATTCGTCAGGGCGACTGGAAAGCAATCCATCTGCCCGAGCCGTACGGCCCAGGGGACTGGCAGCTGTACGACCTGTCCGCCGACCCCGGTGAGATCAACGACCTCGCCGCCGCGCATCCCGACAAGCTGGCCGAGCTGCTGGTGCTGTGGGACCGCTACGTCGACGACACCGGCGTCATTCTGGATCTCGCGCAAAGCTGATCAGTAGCCTCGCCTCTGTGAGCCGGATCGGAACCGAACAACTGCGCGACGCCGTGCTCGACGAGGGATCGTTCGTCAGCTGGGATACCGAGCCGCTGGCGATCCCGATGAGTGAGTCCTATGCCCGCGAGCTGGCCGAGGCGCGGGCCGCCAGCGGCTACGACGAGTCGGTGCTGACCGGCGAGGGCCGGGTGTTCGGGCGCCGGGTGGCGGTGGTGGTCTGCGAGTTCGACTTCCTGGCCGGCTCGATCGGGGTCGCCGCGGCCGAGCGGATCACCGTCGCGATCCAGCGCGCCACCGCCGAGCGGCTGCCGCTGCTGGCGTCGCCGAGCTCCGGTGGCACCCGGATGCAGGAAGGCAGCGTCGCGTTCCTGCAGATGGTCAAGATCGCCGCGGCTGTCACCCTGCACAAGCAGGCTCACCTGCCCTACCTGGTCTACCTCCGCCACCCGACCACCGGCGGGGTGTTCGCGTCGTGGGGCTCGCTGGGCCACATCACTATCGCCCAGCCGGGCGCGCTGATCGGTTTCCTGGGTCCGCGGGTCTACGAGCAGCTCTACGGCGAACCGTTTCCGTCCGGCGTCCAGACCGCCGAGAACCTGGAGCGGCACGGGGTGATCGACGCGGTCGTGCCGCTGGAGGAGCTGCGCGACATCCTCGACCGGGCCCTGACCGTCGTCGCCGACGACGCGGGCCCGGCTCCCGAGCGCCCGCTCGCCGAACCCCTGCCCGACGTCTCGGCCTGGGATTCGGTGCTGGCCTCGCGGCGACCGGACCGGCCCGGCGTGCAGCACCTGCTGCGGCACGGCTGCACCGACCAGGTGCTGCTGTCGGGTACCGGGCAGGGCGAAGCCGCGACCATGCTGCTGGCACTGGCCCGGTTCGAGGGACAGCCCGCGGTGCTGCTCGGCCAGCAGCGGGTGGTCGGCGGACTGGTCGGACCCGCCGCGCTGCGCGAGGCCCGCCGCGGCATGACGCTGGCCGCCGGCCTTCGGCTGCCGCTGGTGCTGGTGATCGACACGGCCGGCCCCGCACTGTCGGCCGAGGCCGAGCAGGGCGGGCTGGCCGGCGAGATCGCCCACTGCCTGGCCGAGCTGGTCACCCTGGACACCCCGACGGTGTCGGTGCTGCTCGGCCAGGGCAGCGGCGGGCCGGCGCTGGCGATGGTGCCCGCCGACCGGGTGCTGGCCGCGCTGCACGGCTGGCTGGCGCCGCTGCCCCCGGAGGGTGCCAGCGCGATCGTGTTCCGCGACACCGACCACGCCCCCGAACTGTCTGCCGCGCAAGGCATCCGCTCGGTCGACCTGCTGGCCTCCGGCATCGTCGACGCCGTCGTGCCCGAGCACCCGGACGCTGCCGACGAGCCGGTCGAGTTCTCCACCCGGCTGTCCGCCGCGATCGCCGTCGAGCTGCACGCGCTGCGCGGCATCCCCGGCACCGATCGGCTGACGACCCGGTTGCGGCGCTACCGCGACATCGGGCTGGGTTGACCCGAGCCGCCGCGCCGCCCGCCCGCCCAGGCGAGTGTTCCCACAGCTAAGAGGGATGATCAGGCATCATGGGCAGCATGGACACTGGCGCGACCTCACCGCGGGTTTTGGTTGTCGACGACGACTCCGACGTACTCGCCTCGCTGGAACGTGGCCTGCGGTTGTCCGGCTTCGAGGTGGCGACCGCGGTCGACGGCGCCGAAGCACTCCGCAGCGCCACCGAAAACAGGCCGGATGCGATCGTGCTGGACATCAACATGCCGGTGCTCGACGGCGTAAGCGTGGTGACTGCGCTGCGGGCAATGGACAACGACGTGCCGGTGTGTGTGCTGTCCGCACGTAGCTCGGTCGACGACCGGGTAGCCGGCCTGGAGGCCGGCGCCGACGACTATCTGGTCAAGCCGTTCGTGCTGGCCGAGTTGGTCGCGCGGGTGCGGGCGCTGCTGCGCCGCCGCGGGTCCACCGCGACGTCGTCGTCCGAAACCATCGCCGTGGGACCGCTGGAAGTCGACATCCCGGGCCGCCGCGCCCGGGTCAACGGCGTCGACGTCGACCTGACCAAGCGTGAATTCGATCTGCTGGCCGTGCTAGCCGAGCACAAGACCGCGGTGTTGTCGCGCGCACAGTTGCTGGAATTGGTGTGGGGCTACGACTTCGCCGCTGACACCAACGTCGTCGACGTATTCATCGGATATCTGCGCCGCAAGCTGGAGTCCGGTGGCGGGCCCCGCCTTCTGCACACGGTCCGCGGCGTGGGGTTCGTTCTGCGCATGCAGTGACGGGATCGCAATGAATTTTCTGCAGAGAATCCTTACTCGCACGCCGTCGCTGCGCGCCCGGGTGGTCGTGGCGACCATCATCGGCGCGGCCATCCCGGTGATGATCACCTGCACTGTTGTGTGGTTCGGCATCACCAACGACCGCAAGGAACGGCTGGACCGCCGTCTCGACGAGGCGGCCGGTTTCGCGATCCCGTTCCTGCCCCGCGGGCTCGGCCAGATTCCCAAGTCCCCCAACGACCAGGACGCGGTCATCACCGTGCGCCACGTCAATGGCGCGGTCACGTCGAACACCACCGTCACCCTGCCCCAGCTACCGGCCGGCTACGCCGACACCTACGTCAACGGGGTTCGTTACCGGGTGCGCACGGTGAACATCCCGGAGCCGCACCCGATGTTGGTGGAGGTGGGCGCCACCTATGACGCCACCGTCGCCGACACCAACAACCTGCATCGCCGGGTGATCTTGATCGCCGCGTTCTCGATCGCGGCGGCGGCCGTATTCGCTTGGCTACTGGCCACTTTCGCGGTGCGGCCGTTCAAACGGTTGGCCCAGCAGACCCGGTCGATCGACGCCGGTGACGAAAGCCCGCAGATCAAAGTGCGGGGCGCCAGCGAGGCCGTCGAGATTGCCGAAGCCCTTCGGGGCATGCTGCAACGGATCTGGGACGAGCAGAACCGGACCATGGAAGCCCTGACGTCGGCGCGCGACTTCGCCGCGGTGTCCTCGCATGAGCTGCGCACGCCGCTGACCGCGATGCGCACCAACCTCGAGGTGCTGGCCACCCTCGACCTTCCCGACGAGCAGCGCAAAGAAGTGCTCAGCGACGTGATCCGCACCCAGACACGCATCGAGTCAACGCTTTCCGCGCTCGAACGGCTGGCGCAGGGCGAGCTGTCGACGTCCGAGGACCACGTCCCGGTCGACATCACCGAACTGCTCGACCGCGCGGCGCACGACGCGATGCGGATCTACCCCGACCTCGATGTGTCGCTGGCGCCGTCGCCGACCTGCATCATCCTCGGGCTGCCCGCCGGGCTTCGGCTCGCGGTGGACAACGCGATCGCCAACGCCGTCAAACACGGCGGCGCCACCAGCGTCCAGCTGTCCGCGGTGAGCTCGCGGGCCGGTGTCGAGATCGCCATCGACGACAACGGCAGCGGTCTGCCCGAAGCGGAACGCCTCGTCGTCTTCGAGCGGTTCTCCCGCGGCTCGACCGCGTCGCACTCGGGCTCCGGACTCGGCCTGGCGTTGGTGGCCCAGCAGGCGCACCTGCACGGCGGGGTGGCATCGCTGGAAGAAAGCCCACTCGGCGGGGCACGTCTGCTGCTGCAGCTGCCCCCGCCGAGCTGACCGGGCTCAGCACGCCGAATGTGCAGTTAATTACGTTGTTTCGCCTATCTTTGCGTCTCAACCTGCACATTCGACGAGCCGCTCAGCGGGTGCTGAGCAGATCGATCACGAAGATCAGCGTCTTGCCCGACAGCTGATGCCCCGAGCCGGACGGCCCGTAGGCCTGCTCCGGCGGGATCGTCAACTGACGCCGGCCGCCGACCTTCATCCCCGGAATACCGTCCTGCCAGCCCTGAATCAGGCCCTGCAGCGGGAAAGAGATGGATTGTCCACGGCCCCAAGAGCTGTCGAACTCCTCGCCGGAGTCGTAATCGACGCCGACGTAGTGCACCTCGACGGTGCCGCCCGGCACGGCTTCGGGTCCATCGCCGACCGTGAGGTCTTCGATCACGAGCTGAGCCGGCGCAGGGCCGTCGGGAAACTGAATCTCAGGTTTGCTTGCCACGGAGGAGACCCTAGTCGGGCGACGATGCGGCCGAGCATCGGCCGCTGAGGAGCCAGACAATCAGACCCCAGTCGGGCGACGATGCGGCCGAGCATCGGCCGCTGAGGAGCCAGACAATCAGACCCTAGTCGGGCACACTTGACTCGTGACAACCGACAAGGACGCCGAGGCACTCTCGCGGATCAACGAGCTCGTCGCCGAGGAGAAGGCGCTACGCGACCAGCTCCAGCACGGCGAGATCAGCGAATCCGAGGAACACCAGCGGCTGCGCCACCTCGAGATCCAACTCGACCAGTGCTGGGACCTGCTGCGGCAGCGCCGTGCACTGCGCGAGACCGGTGGCGATCCGGGCGAGGCCGCAGTGCGGCCCGCCGACGAGGTCGAGGGCTACCTGGGCTGAGCGATGCTTTCGCGTGACGTCGACGCGGTCATCGTGGGCGGCGGGCACAACGGTCTGATCGCCGCCGCCTACCTGGCCCGCGCCGGGCTTCGCGTACAACTGCTGGAACGACTGTCGCACGTCGGCGGTGCCGCGGTGTCGGCGCAAGTATTCGACGGCGTCGAGGCTCGGCTGTCGCGGTACGCCTATCTGGTGAGCCTGCTGCCGCCACGCATCCTCGACGACCTGGGCGCAGCGGTGCGGCTGGCGCCGCGGCCCTATTCGTCCTACACCCCCGATCCCGCGACCGCCGGGCGCACCGGACTGCTGGTCGGCCGTCACTCCACGTTCGACGCGATCGGCGCCCAGGGCGACGAGCAGGCCTTCGCGGAGTTCTACCGGCGCTGCCGGCTGGTCACCGGGCGACTGTGGCCGACGTTGTTGGAGCCGCTGCAAACCCGCGAACAGACCCGCGCCGCAGTCGTCGAGGCCGGCGGCACCGAGGCAGATGCGGCCTGGCGGGCCTTGGTCGACGAGCCGATTGGTGCGGCAATCACGGCCACGCTGGGCAACGACCTGGTTCGCGGTGTGGTGGCGACCGACGCGCTGATCGGGACCTTCGCCCGGCTCGACGACCCATCGCTGCAGCAGAACGTCTGCTTTCTGTATCACCTGCTCGGCGGCGGGGTCGGCGACTGGCTCGTGCCGGTCGGCGGGATGGGCGCGGTGAGCGCGGCGCTGGCCGCTGCCGCGACCCAGCACGGCGCTGAAATCATCACCGGCGCAGAGGTTTACCAGATCAAGGGCAGCGGTGAGGTGCGTTACCGCCGGCACGACGACGACCAGGTGGTGCGTGGCCGATTCGTGTTGTCCGGCATCACACCGACGACACTGGCCGGCCTGCTCGGCGACCCCGTGCCGACGTCCGCGCCGGGCGCCCAGGTCAAAGTCAACATGGTGCTGCGCCGATTGCCGCGACTGCGCGACCACACCGTCACACCCGAGCAGGCTTTCGGTGGCACGTTCCATGTCAACGAGACCTGGTCGCAGCTGGACGCGGCGTATGACCGGGCCGCGAAACGTGCACTGCCGGAACCACTTCCGTGCGAGATCTACTGCCATTCGCTGACCGACCCGAGCATCCTGTCGCCGGCGCTGCGGGCGTCTGGCGCGGCGACGCTGACCGTGTTCGGCCTGCATACGCCACATCCGGTGTTCGGGTCGGACCGCGACGCGCTCACCGACGCTGTACTGGCGTCGCTGAATTCCGTTCTGGCCGAACCGATTCAGGACGTTCTGCTGGACCGATGCGAACGGCCGGCCCTGCATCGAGACGACGACCACACTGGACTTGGAACGGCGGCTGGGCATGACCGGCGGCAACATCTTCCACGGCGGATTGGGCTGGCCGTTCGCCGAAGCCGACGACACGTTGGACACCCCGGCACAGCTTTGGGGCGTGGCCACCGCGCACGAACGAATACTGCTGTGCGGCTCAGGTGCGCGCCGCGGCGGAGCGGTCTCCGGTATCGGAGGTCACAACGCCGCGATGGCGGTACTGCAATCCCGATAAAGCGACTTGCGCTACTTCCGGCCGTCGATGGCGGCGTAGTTACGCTCGGTGTAGCCGGTGTAGATCTGGCGCGGACGGCCGATCTTGCTGGGCTCGCCGTTCATCTCACGCCAGTGCGCGATCCAGCCGGGTAGCCGGCCGAGCGCGAACAGCACGGTGAACATCCGGGTCGGGAATCCCAGCGCCCGGTAGATCAAACCGGTGTAGAAGTCGACGTTCGGGTACAGCTTGCGCTCGATGAAGTAGTCGTCGGTCAGCGCAGCCTCTTCGAGTTCCTTGGCGATGTTCAGCAGAGCGTCGTCGCCGCCCAGCTTGCCCAGGATCTTGTCGGCCTGTTCCTTGACGATGCGGGCCCGCGGGTCGTAGTTCTTGTAGACCCGGTGGCCGAAGCCCATCAGCTTGACGCCTTCTTCTTTGTTCTTGACCTTGCGGACGAACTCGCTCACGTCGTCGCCGCTGTCCCGGATCTGCTCGAGCATCTCCAGCACGGCCTGGTTCGCGCCGCCGTGCAGTGGGCCCCACAGCGCGTTGATGCCGCCGGAGATCGAGGTGAACAGGTTGGCCTGCGACGAGCCGACCAGCCGGACCGTCGACGTCGAACAGTTCTGTTCGTGGTCGGCGTGCAGGATGAACAGCAGGTCGAGCGCCCGGACGATCTCGGGGTCGGGCTCGTACGGCTCGGCCGGCAGGCCGAACGTCATCCGCAGGAAGTTCTCCACCAGGTTCAGGCTGTTGTCCGGGTAGAGGAACGGCTGACCCACCGACTTCTTGTAGGCGTAGGCGGCGATCGTCGGCAGCTTGGCCAGCAGCCGGATGGTGGACAGGTCGATCTCTTCGGTGTCGGCCGGGTCGAGCGAATCCGGGTAGTAGGCGCTCAGCGCGTTGACCACGCTGGACAGCACCGGCATCGGGTGGGCGTTGCGGGGGAAGCCGTCATAGAACCGCTTCAGGTCCTCGTGCAGCATGGTGTGCCGCTGGATCTGCTCGGTGAAGTTGGCCAGCTGCTCGGCGGTCGGCAGTTCGCCGTTGATCAGCAGGTAGCTGACCTCGATGAAGGTCGACTTCTCGGCGAGCTGCTCGATCGGGTAGCCGCGGTAACGCAGGATGCCGGCGTCGCCGTCGATGTAGGTGATGGAGCTCTTGGTGGACGCCGTGTTGACGAAGCCGTTGTCGAAGGTCGTATAACCGGTCTTGGACAACAATGGGCCCAGCGCGATGCCGTCGGCCCCCTCGGTGGCGTGGACGATTTCCAGGTCCAACTCACCACCCGGGTACTGAAGAGTGGCGGAGTCGTCGGTTGCGGCCACAGGAACCCCTTTGCGGTCTTGGCTGATCTGGCCCTACAAGCTTGCTACTAGGTGAAGGTAGTCGCTGTCGGGGCGGCGCGCCTGCTCGGGGTCAGGTCTGCTGAAGTTGCGGCTTTCCGTCGGGAAAGCCGGCCCGCTCGATGGCCTTTACGCGATCTTGACCGCGTGTTGAATACCCACCCGCACGATCAGGGACGTGCCTACGCTACACGCCGTGGAACTGGGGGTTTTGGGACCTCTGAAGGTCCGACAAGACGGAGCACCCGTCGCGATCCCGGGCGCCAAACCTCGGGCCGTCCTCACCATGCTCGGGCTGCATCGCGGGTCGGTCGTGTCGGCCGACACACTCGTCGAATTGCTCTGGGGTGACGATCAGCCACGCACCGCCGCCAAAGCCCTGCAAACCCACATCTCCTCGCCATCGCCGAGAGCGAGTTTGATGCGGTGGCGCGCTTCGAGGCTGCCGTTGCCCTCCGGCGAGGCATCCCCGCCCGACGGCACGTGATCGAAGGGACCTCAAAACAAGGTTTTCATGCCGAGTGGCGCACGATCGCCCTCTCCACTTACGAAGGCGACAAGGTCAACCGCTGCGCGCTTTTCGACGACGTAGATCTTGATGCAGCGCTCGCCCGCTTTGACGAACTCGACCAGCCCGCTTGCCCCTAGGGCTGCAGGCGCTCGACCCGTCCACCGACGACACGAATTCGGTTGTGCAGACGGTCTTCTCGACCCTGCCAGAATTCCAGCTCGTCGGGCGCGATGCGGTACCCGCCCCAGTTCGGCGGTACCGGCACCTGCTCGTAGTCGGCGAAGCGAACCGTCACCTCGGCCAGTTGATCGACCAGCGCGGCGCGCGACGCGATCGGCGCAGACTGGCGTGACGCCCACGCGCCCAACTGCGAGCCGCGCGGCCGGTTGTTCCAGTAGTTCTCGGTGGCCTGCGGATCGACTTTGGTGACCGGTCCGCGGATATGGAACTGCCTGTTCAGCAGATACCACGGGAAGGTCGCCGAGGCGTATGGCGTCTGAGCCAGCTGTTCACCCTTGGCCGAGTTGTAGTTCGAGAAGAAGACGATGCCGTCGTCGTCGACGCCCTTGCACAGCACCGACCGGCTAACTGGCCGACCCGACTCCACGGTGGCCAACACCATCGCGTTGGGTTCGGCGACGCCGCCGTGCTCAGCCTCACCAATCCATTTGCGCAACAACGCAAGCCAACCGTCATCGAGCCAGTCGACGTCGAGGTCGGGGCTGCCGTCGCGCTCCTTGGAGCCGTACTCCTTACGCATCGCCGCCAGGTGGTCGTTGTCTGGTCCCGCCATCGCGCCAACGCTACCCGCAGCCGGGATGTACGCGGCGAGGACGTCTGCCGACGTACCGCGCATGAATGACCTGAGTTGGCTGACGAATCGAGAATCGCGGTAGCCCAACAGGTTGAGCCGTTGCTTTCTGACGTGGGTGGGGATGTGCGCACTAGTTCAGCTGCTGAAATCGGGTGGCCGGGATTTGTCGGTGGTGGCTGCCATGATGGCGTCATGTCTTCGATCACATCCATTGACGCTGTGGCCGTGAGTCCTAGCGAGCGTCTTGAGGTGCTGTTTGAGGAGTTGGCGGAGTTGACCGGTCAGCGCAACGCGATCGATGGGCGCGTCATCGAGATCGTCGCCGAGATCGATCGCGACCAACTCTGGGGCGCCACCGGCGCGCGGTCGGTGCCGGCGCTGGTGGCTTGGAAGACCGGCTGCTCGCCGGCAAACGCGCACACGATCTCCACGATCGCGAGCCGTCTGACCGAGTTCCCACGCTGCGCCGAGGGCATGCGGGAGGGTCGCCTGTCGCTTGATCAGATCGGCGTCATCGCCGCAGGCGCCGGCGAGGGATCCGATGAGCACTACGCGCACCTGGCCAGCGTCGCCACGGTCAATCAGCTGCGCACCGCGGTCAGGCTGGAACCGCGACCCGAATCCAAGCCTCGGCCAGAGCCGGAGCGCTCGATCACCTCGACCAGCACCGAACAGGGCAGCTGCTATCGGATCAGACTTGACCACCATGACGCCGCGAAATTCGACGCCGCGTTGGCGTCTCACCGCGATGCGCTGATCGCCGAGTGGAAGCACGATCACGGCAATGGTGCGGGCGACCCAGAACAGCGCCCCCCGCCGCCAAGCACCGGCGAGGCGTTTATGCGGCTGATCGAGGCCGGTTGGGACGCCGAGACGGCGCGACGCCCGCACGGGCAGCACACCACCGTGGTGCTGCACGTCGACGTCGAACAGCGTGCTGCGGCACTGCATCTGGGTCCGGTGCTCACCGACGCCGAACGTCGATACCTGACGTGTGATACCACGTATGAAGTCTGGGTCGAACGTCACGGCGAGGTCATTGGAGCTGGTCGGACAACCCGGCTGATCAATCGGCGGCTTCGCCGCGCGCTGGAGTATCGCGACCGCATGTGCGCAGTTCCCGGTTGCGATGCGACCCGAGGTCTGCACGCCCATCACATCCGGCACTGGGAAGACGGCGGCTCAACGGAGTTGGCCAACCTGGTCCTGCTATGCCCTTATCATCACCGGTTGCACCATCGCGGGATCGTCACCATTATCGGGCCCGCACAAGCGCTAACGGTCACCGACCACGCCGGTCGATCAATACCGCCGGGATCGCTGGCGCGCCCACCGACTCAAGCCCCGCCCGCGGTCGCTCCCTGCCCGGGCCCTACCGGCGAGCGTGCCGACTGGTGGTGGTACGACCCCTTCCAACCCCAACCACCACCGTCAAACAATTAGCCTCGCCACCTGGGCAGGCCATGACGACCAATCGACGAGGCCCAGTCGCGTCGGCCTTTCCAGAGATGCGCTCACCGATGGGCTTCCGCGTCATGGATATCGAACCCATGGCGGCCGCGAACCGGCATCGGCTGCCCAGAGCCCGACAGCGTCTAGTTACCGACCGGTAGCAACCTTCCCGCGATCGCGTGGGAGAATTCGGTCATGACTGTCACCTCTGACAAGATCCCGGAGAATTTCGTTGCCGGACTCGAGGGCGTGGTGGCGTTCACCACTGAGATCGCCGAGCCCGACAAGGACGGCGGCGCCCTGCGTTACCGCGGTGTCGACATCGAAGACCTGGTCCGCCAGCACGTCACTTTCGCCGACGTATGGGCTTTGCTGGTGGATGGAAAATTCGGCGACGGACTGCCGCCGGCCGAGCCATTCCCGCTTCCGATCCACAGCGGCGATGTTCGGGTCGACGTGCAGGCCGGCCTGGCGATGTTGGCCCCGATCTGGGGCTTCGAGCCGCTGCTCGACATTGACGAACCGACCGCCCGCGACCAGTTGGCCCGCGCGTCGGTGATGGCGCTGTCCTATGTCGCGCAATCGGCCCGAGGCATCTACCAGCCGGCCGTTCCGCAGCGCGTGATCGACGAATGTTCGACCGTCACAGCACGTTTCATGACACGTTGGCAGGGCGAGCCGGATCCCAAGCATGTCGAAGCCGTCGACGCTTACTGGGTGTCGGCCGCCGAGCACGGCATGAACGCTTCGACGTTCACCGCGCGGGTGATCGCCTCAACCGGTGCCGACGTCGCTGCCTCGTTGTCGGGCGCGGTGGGCGCGATGAGCGGCCCGCTGCACGGCGGCGCGCCGGCGCGGGTGCTGCCGATGCTCGAAGAGGTCGAGCGGACCGATGACGCGCGCGGCCTGGTCAAAGGAATCCTGGACCGCAAAGAGAAGCTGATGGGCTTCGGGCACCGGGTGTACCGCGCCGAAGACCCGCGGGCCCGCGTCTTGCGCGCAACCGCCAAGCGACTGAACGCGCCGCGTTACGAGGTGGCAACGGCCGTCGAGCAGGCTGCCCTGGCGGAGTTGCGCGAGCGGCGTCCGGACCGGGCGATCGAGACCAACGTCGAGTTCTGGGCGGCGGTGATCTTGGACTTCGCCCAGGTGCCGGCGCGGATGATGCCGGCGATGTTCACCTGCGGCCGGACCGCGGGGTGGTGTGCGCACATCCTCGAGCAGAAGCGGCTGGGCAAGCTGGTTCGCCCGGCCGCCATCTACATCGGCCCCGGGCCGCGCAGCCCGGAGTCGGTCGAGGGCTGGAGCGAAGTCAACACGGATTGACCGCTGCGGTGTCGGTGGCCGGTGATGAGATTGCATCGCGGCTCGGGTCAATACCCGTGAGCCCACCCGGGCTACGCACCAACACTTAGGAGGCCCCGATGGCTATCGCTGTCGAACCCGCTCTTTCACCCCACCTGACCGTCGACAATGCCGCCGCGGCGATCGACTTCTACGTCAAGGCTTTCGACGCGGTCGAGGTCGTGCGCCTGCCCAGACCCGACGGGAAGCTGGTCCACGCCTCGGTACGCATCAACGGGTTCCTGGTGATGCTCAACGACGACTTCCCGGAGATGTCCGGCGGCAAGTCGATGACCCCGCCATCGCTGGGCGGCACACCGGTCACCATCCACCTGACGGTGACCGACGTCGACGCCGCGTTCCAGCGGGCGCTGGATGCCGGCGCCACCGAGATCGTTCCCCTCGAGGACCAATTCTGGGGTGACCGCTACGGCATGGTCGCCGATCCGTTCGGCCACCACTGGTCGCTCGGCCAGCCGGTCAAAGAGATCAGCCACGAGGACCTCACCGCAGCGATGAATGGCAGTTAGGTCAGGTCGGCCAGTTCCCGCAGCCGATCGACCAGCCGGTGCCGCAGCGACGGCGTCGCCGCCGACGACGCGGCATCGAGCATGTCGGCGACCGAGGTGAACTTGTTGCGCGGCCGGTCGCCGAGTTCGCCTCGCGCCATCTCGGCGGCGTCGATGGCACGCCAGCCGTTGGCGTCGACAACCTTGGGCTGACGTTCCCGCACCAGCTTGTCCAGCGCCGCCGGTTTGCCGATCGGGTCACGCAACATGCCGGCGTTGTAATCGTCGACCAGGCGCTGCACGGTTTGCCCCGCGCAGGATTTGTTGGTGCCGATGAACCCGGTCGGCCCACGCTTGATCCACCCCGCGACGTAGGCGCCGTCCACCGGTTTGTCCCCGTCGGAGTGCATGACGCGGCCGCCGTTGTTGGGCACCACGCCCGCTTCGTCGTCAAACGGCAGGTCTTTGATCGCCTTGCCGTGGTAGCCAATTGACGTCAACACCAGTCCGGCGTCGATGGTCTCCACATCGTCGGTGCCGGTGACCCCGAACTCCATCGCGCTGGTGTGCTGCTCTCCAAGCACGCGCCTCGGAGTCAGGTTGTAGGCCAGCCGGATTCGCGGCTTCGACGTCAGACCGGACGGCGCCTCGGCGTCACCAAGGCTGCTCAGGATCTCCAGCTTCTGCCGCGTCACGGTGTCGGTGACGGTGGCGAGGTCGCGCAGCACCGCTTCGCGATCAGCCTCGGCGAGAACGACGTCCGCGGAGGTGGTCAGCCCAATCAGCTCGGGCAGCGTGAACGCCGAATGCTCAGGCCCGCGCCGGGCGGCGATGACGACTTCACGCACCCGCGACCCGCGCAGAGCGGTCAACGCGTGGTCGGAGATGTCGGTGTGAGCCAGCCCGTCCGGGTCGGAGGTCAGCACGCGGGCTACGTCCAACGCGACGTTGCCGTTTCCGACGACGATGACCCGCTCGTGGCTGAGATCGACTGGCAGATCAACGAAATCGGGATGCCCGTTGATCCACGCCACAAATTCCGTGGCGGTGCCAGTGCCGGGCAGATCCATTCCCTCGATGTCCAGCCGGCGGTCGGTGGGCGCCCCGACGGCGTAGATGACGGCGTGGTGATGTGCCAGCACGTCATCGTGGCTGAGCTGGTTGCCGACCTCGACGTTGAGGAAGAACCGGAATTCGCGACGACGCGCGATCCGGTCGAAAAGCTTGGTCACCCGCTTGGTGGTCTGATGATCCGGTGCCACCCCGGCGCGTACCAATCCATAAGGCGTGGGCAGCTTTTCGAAAACATTGACCCGCACACCCTGCTGGGTCAGTAGCTCGTCGGCGGCATACATGGCGGCCGGCCCGGACCCCACGATGGCCACCGTCAACGGACCGGCGTGCTTGCTCACATTTCCCCGCACCTGTGGTGCGGGAATTACCGGCGCCAGTTTGGACGTCGGTGGCAGCTTCTTGTCGGCCGGGCGATCCGGATAGAAACTAGCGTTGAGCGCGATGAACGGTAGCTGCTCAGTCGTCAACCGGGAGTCGGGGGCAATGGCTCCCACCGGGCACGCGCTCACGCAGGCACCGCAGTCCACGCACGCCACGGGATCGATGTAAAGCATTTCCGCGGAAGCGAATTCAGGCTCGTCCGGCGATGGGTGAATACAGTTCACCGGGCAGGCGTAAACACAGGACCCGTCGCTACAGCACGACTGGGTAATAACGTGTGGCATCGGTTCTAGGCGGCGACGGTCAGGTGCTGGCGCTGAGGCTCACTGCGGTAGCGCGACGGCTTGCCGTCGATCTTGCAGATCTTCCAGATCAGCTTGGCCAGCGGGTTCATCAAACCCGTGTCGCGGCACAGCATCCGGACGTCACCGAACATGTCGCGCAGCATCTGGCGCGACTCCGGCGAGGAGAAGAACACCTCTTTGCGCACCTGGCGCGGAATGTCGAATTCTTTCCAGAAAGCCTTGGGCGGCACCACGATCGCCGAACACAAGACGCGCATGGTGATCGGCACGTACAGCGAGAGCCAGAAGCGTTTGCGGCGCGGCAGGTCCGGCACGCGCTTGCGCAGGTACTCGTGGGCGAACGAGATGTGGCGTGCCTCCTCGGCCACGTGGATCGCCATCACCCGCTCCATGATCGGGTGCAGTTCCTTGCCCTCACGGAGCACGTTCTTCTGAGTGTGGTCGATGGGCTCTTCGCCGGCGAGGATGCCGAACCAGAACGGGATCGGCAGCGGGCCGGCGACCAGTGGGATGTACGGCTGGACCCACTTGAGCAGTCGCGGCATACCGGGGACATCGCGACCGATGTGGTTGACCATCTCCTGGAACATCATGGTGTGGTTGCACTCTTCGACCGCTTCGTGCAGGCAGTACCGGTATTCCGGTGAGCCGTTGGGCACCCAGAACGCGTACTCCATCAGGCCACGGATCAGGATCGACTCGAAGTGCAGACCGACCTTGGCGACGTTGGCCTGGCGCCACATGCCGATCTCGATCTGCCGGTCGTGGGGCTGCGACTGGTACCAGGCGTGCCGGCCCAGCGGGTCGGTTTTCGGCAGGATCCAGCGCGGGTCGTTATCGATGACCTCGAACTCCGGCGAGTCCCAGTCGATGTCGGTGTACGGGTTGAAATTGCGACGCACCGACCCCTCGGACAGTGTGTTCAGCATTTCCACGTACTTGAGGTCGTCCTGGACGTCCATGTTGCGACGCCAGCGGCGGATGATCTTGGTCCGCGCCTGCTTCTCGGCGGTTCCTGTCTGAGCCATGCCCTGGCCTCCCCAATGAGGTTTACATTTGGATGGTCTGTGTCCAACACAGTACTCAAGGTATCGGGAACTTACTAGACCCCAAATGGCCACTGTGCCGCATCCGTGAACAGATGTGCACTGTGACCCCGATCACATGACCGACCGGCTGAAAGTCGACCTCGGCCGGGTCACTAACCTGGTGAACATGGCTGATCAGCTCACGCTCCCCGACAACATCAAACCCGGCGACGGACGCTTCGGATCCGGCCCCTCGAAGGTCCGACCCGAACAGCTGCAAGCCCTTTCCACCAGCGCCGCCGCGCTTTTCGGCACCTCGCACCGCCAGGCGCCGGTCAAGGATCTGGTCGGCCGGGTCCGCACCGGGCTGCGGGAGTTCTTCTCGGTGCCCGATGGCTACGAGGTGGTGCTGGGCAACGGCGGCGCGACCGCGTTCTGGGACGCCGCAGCGTTCGGCCTGATCGACAAGCGGTCATTGCACCTGAGCTACGGCGAGTTCAGCGCCAAATTTGCGTCCTCGGTGGCCAAGAACCCGTTCGTCGGCGACCCGATCATCATCAAGGCCGATCCCGGCGGCGCCCCTGACCCGCAGGGCGACCCGTCGGTCGACGTCATCGCATGGGCCCACAACGAGACCTCGACGGGTGTCGCGGTGCCCGTCATCCGGCCGCGCGACGCCGGCGATGCGCTGGTCGTCATCGACGCCACCTCCGGCGCCGGCGGGCTGCCGGTCGACATCGCCGACACCGACGCCTACTACTTCGCGCCGCAGAAGAACTTCGCCTCCGACGGCGGCCTGTGGCTGGCGATCCTGAGCCCAGCAGCGCTGAGCCGGATCGCGGCCATCGCCGAGTCGAACCGTTGGGTGCCCGACTTCCTGTCGCTGCCGATCGCGGTGGACAACAGCCTCAAGAACCAGACCTACAACACCCCGGCCATCGCAACGCTGGTGCTGCTGGCCGAGCAGCTCGACTGGCTCAACGGCAACGGTGGCCTGGACTGGGCCGTCAAGCGCACCGCCGACTCGTCGGGCCGGCTGTACAGCTGGGCGGCCGAGCGGGCGTTCACCACGCCGTTCGTCGCAGACCCCAAGCTGCGCTCCCAGGTGGTCGGCACCATCGACTTCAACGACTCCGTAGATGCTGGGGCCGTCGCGGCGACATTACGGGCCAACGGCATCGTCGATGTCGAGCCCTACCGCAAACTCGGACGCAACCAGTTGCGGGTGGCGATGTTCCCGGCCGTCGAGCCGGACGACGTCAGCGCGCTCACCGAATGCATCGATTGGGTGGTCGAGCGAATCTAGCGTTCACCGAGGAAAAGCCCAGGTGTTCCCGCGTGTCCACACGGGCCGCGGGGGTCGGCTGAGTTACAGTGCGCCCTGACAGGCCTGACGCGCTGGTCTGCGAGGAGCCTGCGAGGAGACGCCATGCGGGAACTCAAGATCGTCGGACTCGATCTCGACGGCAAACACATCATTTGCGAGGGTGACGACCCCGCAGACAAGTACACGATCCGAGTCGACGACCGATTGCGCGCGGCGGTGCGCGGCGACGGAGCCCGGGTGAATCAGACCCACATCGACATCGAGGTCACCAACATGTTGAGTCCCAGGGATATTCAGGCTCGCATCCGCGCGGGCGCATCCGTCGAGCAGCTTGCGTCGGCCGACGGCGTGGACATCGAGCGGGTCGAGCGATTCGCCCACCCCGTGCTGTTGGAGCGCTCGCGGGCGGCCGAGCTGGCAACCGCCGCCCATCCCGTTCTCGGTGACGGCCCCGCGGTACTGACGCTGCTGGAGACGGTCACCTCTTCGCTGGTGGCACGTGGCCTGAACCCGGACAGCACCACCTGGGACGCCTGGCGCAACGAGGACGGCCGTTGGACCGTTCAGCTGGGCTGGAAGGCCGGTCGCTCCGACAACGTCGCGCACTTCCGCTTCTGCCCCGGCGCGCACGGCGGCACCGTCACCGCGGTGGACGACGCGGCCAGTGAGCTGATCGACCCGAACTTCGACCGTCCACTGCTGCGGCCGGTTGCGCCGCTGGCCCAGCTCGATTTCGACGAGCCTGAGGCACCTGTCCCAGCGCGTAGCGCCGCCCCGGTCGTCGCGGCCCCTGCCGTCTCAGATGGCCCGGAAGCCGAACATCAGGCCGAGCAGCCCCGCGCGCGTCGCGGCAAGCCCGCGGTGCCGGCATGGGAAGACGTGCTGCTGGGCGTTCGCTCCAGCGGGCAGCGCTAGAGAGCCATCACGACCAGGGCCAACCACGCCCCCGCCACACCCACTCCGCCGCCGAGCACCAGCCAGCGCAGCACCGGCGTGCGCCGCCATCCCCACAGCGTGGGCGCGAGCCCACCGGCCGCAACGACGTTCAGCCCGACGGCGAGCAGCGGATGCACCCGGATCAGGCCCAGGCTCAGCACGACAACCGCGACCGCGGCGACCGCGGCCACGAATCCCGCAACGGTCAAACCCGTTGCCCAGGGCGTGGATTCGTCAGCCATCAGCTGACTCTAGCCCGCTCGTAGAACGCCAGCGCCGCGGCGGTGGCGACGTTGAGCGAATCGGTGCCGCGTGACATCGGGATCCGCACTCGTAAGTCGCTCGCTTTCATCGCGGCATAGCTCAGGCCTGGCCCCTCGGCGCCGACCAGGATGGCTACCCGCTCGCCGTGCACCTCCGCCATCGCCTCGGGCAATGTTTTCGCATCAGCGCCAGGCGTCATCGCCAGCAGCCGAAAACCGTTCTGCTGCAAGCTCTTCAGGTCTACCGGCCAGTCATTTGCCCGGGCAAACGGCACCAGCAGGGCATGCCCCATGGAGACGCGCACCGCGCGCCGGTAAAGCGGGTCGGCGCAACCGCTCCCGAATACGACGGCGTCGACGTCCAACCCGGCCGCGTTGCGGAAGATGGCGCCCAGGTTCTCGTGATCGTTGACGCCCTCGAGCACCACGACGGTCCTGGCGCGCTCGACTACAGCAGTGACGGTGCGCTCGGGCTCCCGCCGCGCCGCGGCGAGCACGCCGCGGTTGAGATGAAAGCCGATCACCTCAGCCATCACCTCGGCCGAAACCCGGTAGTACGGAGCCGAATTGCCGTACAGGTCAGCGGTGAGCTCGGTGAGCCTGCGGTCGGTGCCGAGAAACGCCAACGGCGTGAACGGCGATGCCAGCATCCGCTGCACGACCAGCACGCCCTCGGCGATCACGAGACCTTTGCCGCTGGGCAGATCCGGGCGTCGGTCGATGCTGTTCAGGTCGCGGAAGTTGTCCAGCCGCGCATCTCCGGGATCGTCGATATCGCAGACGACCACACCGTCGATGTCCTCGGCGTCGTCAGAATCGTTCGCGGTCAAGGGCTTTCGTCGACTAGGGCAAGAATCAAATCGGCGGCCACCCGCAGCGTGTCGCGCTCGGAAACTCCCAGCGTCTCCAGTCGCTGCGCGAGCCACTCTTGACTGGCCCGGCGTTCGGCCTCCATCAGCTCGGCCCCCGCCCCCGACACCGACACCAGCACCTGCCGGCCATCGTCGGGATGTGCGACACGGTCCACGAAACCCAGCTCGGCCAATGAGGCGATCACCCGCGTCATCGATGGCGGGCGAACCCGCTCCCTGATCGCTAACGCGCCCGGCGTCATCGGGCCGAAGTTGGCCAACGTCGCCAGCGCCGACAGTTGCGACAACGACACCGGTGACTGCGGGCGCCGGAACCGCAGCTGCCGGGAGAGCCGCATCACCGCCAACGACAGGTCGCTGGCGAGTCGGCTATCGCGATCGATCACAGCGCGAAGGTTACGACAGAACGCGAAGGCGTCAACATCGAATCACCCAGACAGGCCCACACCAGCTAAGTTAATCTCGATGTCCGACGAGCCAGGCACGACCGTTGAGCCGCCACCGCTACCTGCTGTGTTGCTGGATCCGTGGCCGATCATCGCGATCGGTGCACTGGCCTGGCTGGTCGCGGCGGTGGCCGCATTCCTCGTTCCTGCCCTGACGACATGGCGCCCGCTGACCCTGGCCGGGCTGGCGGTAGGCGTCCTGGGCACGTCCATTTTCCTGTGGCAGCGCGCGGCTGCCCGCCGGGGCGCACGCGGCGCCCAAACCGGGCTCACCACGACGCCCACCAGCTAGGAGGTTCGGGTTATGGCAGCGCCGCTTTTGCAAGCCCAGGTCGACATCAAGGCACCGGCCTCGACGGTCTGGGCCCTGATCAGCGATTTCCGCCGGATGCCACAGTGGAGTCCGCAGTGCCGATGGATGCGGCCGCTGGGCGCGGTCCGCCCCGGCAGCCGGACGCTCAACCTCAACCGCCGCAACCTGTTGGTCTGGCCGACGACGTCCACCGTCCTCGAGTTGGTGCCGGACAAAAAGCTGGCGTTCCGGGTCAACATGAACAACACCGTCTGGAGCTACGAGCTGCAGCCGATCCCCGGCGGCACCCGGGTGATCGAGAGCCGGCACGCCGAGAACGGCGTCAAACCGATCTCCGGGATGGCCGTCAACACGCTCATGGGCGGAACCGACAACTTCGAACGCGAACTCGTCGAGGGGATGAACGCCTCGCTGGCCAAGATCAAGGCCGCGGCCGAAAACGGCTAGCTGGGCTCGCCCGGCTGGTCTGTGGGTACCTCAGCGGATGCCTCCACAAGCTCCTCCGCGACCGGCTCCTCCGCGGCTGCCGCGGCGGCGGGTTCCTCGATCGGTTCTTCTGTCGGTTCCTCGACCGGCGCCTCGGCTGGTTTCTCGCTGACGTCGAGCACACCGTCGTCGAAAGGCTCGTACATCGGCGAACCGCTGCCCGCGGGAGCAGGCGTGTCGGAATGCGCACCGCAGCCGTATTCGAGGTCAACGATATGGCCGTCGGCCGACAACTCGTTGCCGCATACCCCGAACATCACGCCCAGCGAACCGGCCAACGGCAGGAAGAACCCACAATCGCGGCAGACCCTTTTGGTCGACTGCGCCATCTGCGCGCGCGGGCCGTGGTCGCCCTCGTGCCAACGCTGCGCCGCCTCGGTGCGACCCCAGGCGCTCATCACCTGGCGACGACCCAGCCCGATCTCGGCGGCGGTCTCGTCGACCTGCGGGTCGCCGGAAGCCAGGTAACCGGGCACCAACCGCGGGTCGTCCGAGGACGGCGCGAGCAGGTCGCCCGGGCTCAGGTCACCGGGCCTGACGCGTTGATCCCAGGGCAACCACTCCGGTGCCAGTAGTGACTCCGGCCCGGGTACCAGTACCACCTCGCTGACCGTTGCATGGTCGGCGCCGGGGTAGCTGGCCACCACGACCGCCCACTGCCAGCCCTGGTAGCCGGGCAGGTGGGCCAGGAAACGGTGGGTCGCGCTGCTCGGGTCCTCGTAGCCGACACCGAGGTAGTCGCCGACGGTGTCGTCACCGCTGCCCTCGACGATGGCGGCACGCGCTAACCCGGCCGCGTCGGTGAGAACCGTCGCCAACTCAGGCGACCACTCCGTGGTGGTCGAACCGGTCACTTCGTCCGTGGTTTCCATGTGTCACTGATTCTGCCGCACAGATGCGACGCATGGCCACACCGGTCGCCTGCGCACCAGCACAGGCCGCATGGGTGAGAATCGATGTATGGCTGGACGGCGCGGTGATCACCCGGATGCGAGCCGAGGCTCGGCACCCGGCCGGCGTGGTCGTAGCGGGCCGGCTGCCGAGCATCCCGGCATGGCCAACTATCCCGCCGGCGAGCCGGATCACCGCCGCTCACAGCGGCCTCCGATGCCCAGCTCCAACCGTTACCTCCCCCCGCTGAACCGCGACGCCGAACCCCGGCGCCGCACTGACCCGCCGCGCGCCGGCGCTGCCGGAGAGCGAGTGACGGTCACCCGGGCCGCCGCCCAGCGCAGCCGCGAAATGGGTTCACGGATGTACGACCTGGTACAGCGGGCCGCCACCGCCGACGGCGCGGACAAATCCGGGCTGACGGCGCTGACCTGGCCGGTGGTGGCCAACTTCGCCACCGACGCCGCAATGGCCGTCGCGCTGGCCAACACGCTGTTCTTCGCCGCGGCCACCGGGGAGAGCAAGGACCGCGTTGCGCTCTACCTGCTGATCACCATCGCGCCGTTCGCGGTGATCGCGCCGCTGATCGGTCCGGCGCTCGACCGGCTGCAGCACGGCCGCCGAGTCGCCTTGGCGGCCTCGTTCGGGTTGCGCACCGCGCTGGCGGTGGTGCTGATCGCCAACTACGACGCCGCCACCGGCGGCTATCAGTCCTGGGTGCTGTATCCGTGTGCGCTGATGATGATGGTGCTGTCGAAGTCGTTCAGCGTGCTGCGAAGTGCGGTCACGCCACGGGTGATGCCGCCGACCATCGACCTGGTCCGGGTGAACTCCCGGCTGACCATGTTCGGCCTGCTGGGCGGCACCATCGTCGGCGGCGGCATCGCCGCTGGAATCGAGTACGGCTGCGACCGCCTGCTCCAACTGCCCGGCGCCCTGTTCGTCGTCATCGCGGTCACCGTGGCGGGCGCGGTGCTGTCCATGCGCATCCCGCGCTGGGTCGAGGAGACCGCCGGCGAAGTTCCCGCCACGCTGAGCTACCACCAGGGCAAGCCGCGCCGGAGCTTGTCGGATGAGGTCCGACGGGCCGCGAGCACTCCGACAACCGTTGGGCCGCGACATCATCACCGCGCTGTGCGGCAACTGCAGGTCAAGGTAATGGTCGGCTTCCTCTTCCTGTATCCGGCTTTTGTCGCCAGAGCGCATCTGGCGGGCGGGTGGGAACAATTGAAGATCCTGGGCATCATCGGCGTGGCTGCGGGCGTCGGCGACTTCGCCGGCCAGTTCGCCGCGCCCGGTTACGGCTGGGCCGGCCAGCAGTACTGGTTTTGCGCTGCACCCTCGCGGTCACCGGCATCGCATTGGCCGCCGCGGTGGCGAGCCCTTGCCGATGGCCGCAATGGCCACCCTGGTCACGTCGGGCTCGAGCGCCATCGCGAAGGCTGCGCTGGATGCGTCGCTGCAAGATGACCTGCCCGAGAATCGCGTGCGTCGGCCTTCGGACGTTCGGAGTCGACGCTGCAACTCGCGTGGGTGCTCGGCGGTGCGATGGGCGTGCTGCTTTGTACCGACTGGTGGATCGGCTTCAGCGTCGTCGCCTCGGTGCTGATTCTCGGCCTGGCCCAGACGGTGGTCAGCTTCCACGGCGACTCGCTGATCCCCGGCCTGGGTGGTAACCGGCCGGTGATGGTCGAGCAGGAGGGCGAGCAGAGTGAACGCCGCAGCGTGGCGGTTCCGCGACCGTGACGTCGGCTAGAACACTTGCACTACTCGCGATCGTGGCGGTGCTGGCAGTGGGCGCCGGGATCGGGGCGTGGGCATTGGTGCGCGAGAAGGGGCCGCGGAGTCCCGAGATCAGTGCGTATTCAGACGGCCACTCGACCCGGGTTGGTCCCTACCGGTACTGCAGCGTGCTCGACCTCACCGATTGCCAGAATGCGGGGTCGGAGGGCGAACTGAGGGTGAATTCGCATGCCCCCGTGCAGCTTTCGGTTCCGAGGTCGATCGGCCAGGCGCCCTGGTGGCTACTGACGGTGTACGAGGACTCCGCCATTCCCGCGACGACGTTCTACCGACCGGGCAGTCGGCTGGCAGTCACCATTCCCACCGTGGATCCCCATCACGGGAAGCTGACCGGAATCGCGGTGCAGTTGATGACGGTGTTCGTCGATCCCTCCGGAGAGGTGCAGGGTATTCCCCACGCCGAATGGTCGGTCCGGACAGTGTGGAGCTGAGGCTCTGATCTAGCGCGTGGTCTCGCCGGCGGTGTTGTGCCGAGATTGCTGTTGACCGGGCCCGTCCGGGTCACCGCCCTGGTTGTCCAGTTCTTCTTGGACCTCGCGCTGCTCTTCGGTCACCTTTCTGGCGTCCTCGGGCTCCGGATCCGGCTTACTACTGGCTTGCTGGTTCACGCGAGATCTTCCTGTCGGCTACTGCGAATACGTCCGTCCAGGATGTCCGGGATCGCGCAGTTCGAAA
>CAVTSP010000016.1:0-20159 GCA_963737375.1 uncultured Actinomycetota bacterium | reverse complement strand
GAGCCCACCCGGGCTACGCACCAACACTTAGGAGGCCCCGATGGCTATCGCTGTCGAACCCGCTCTTTCACCCCACCTGACCGTCGACAATGCCGCCGCGGCGATCGACTTCTACGTCAAGGCTTTCGACGCGGTCGAGGTCGTGCGCCTGCCCAGACCCGACGGGAAGCTGGTCCACGCCTCGGTACGCATCAACGGGTTCCTGGTGATGCTCAACGACGACTTCCCGGAGATGTCCGGCGGCAAGTCGATGACCCCGCCATCGCTGGGCGGCACACCGGTCACCATCCACCTGACGGTGACCGACGTCGACGCCGCGTTCCAGCGGGCGCTGGATGCCGGCGCCACCGAGATCGTTCCCCCTTGAGGACCAATTCTGGGGTGACCGCTACGGCATGGTCGCCGATCCGTTCGGCCACCACTGGTCGCTCGGCCAGCCGGTCAAAGAGATCAGCCACGAGGACCTCACCGCAGCGATGAATGGCAGTTAGGTCAGGTCGGCCAGTTCCCGCAGCCGATCGACCAGCCGGTGCCGCAGCGACGGCGTCGCCGCCGACGACGCGGCATCGAGCATGTCGGCGACCGAGGTGAACTTGTTGCGCGGCCGGTCGCCGAGTTCGCCTCGCGCCATCTCGGCGGCGTCGATGGCACGCCAGCCGTTGGCGTCGACAACCTTGGGCTGACGTTCCCGCACCAGCTTGTCCAGCGCCGCCGGTTTGCCGATCGGGTCACGCAACATGCCGGCGTTGTAATCGTCGACCAGGCGCTGCACGGTTTGCCCCGCGCAGGATTTGTTGGTGCCGATGAACCCGGTCGGCCCACGCTTGATCCACCCCGCGACGTAGGCGCCGTCCACCGGTTTGTCCCCGTCGGAGTGCATGACGCGGCCGCCGTTGTTGGGCACCACGCCCGCTTCGTCGTCAAACGGCAGGTCTTTGATCGCCTTGCCGTGGTAGCCAATTGACGTCAACACCAGTCCGGCGTCGATGGTCTCCACATCGTCGGTGCCGGTGACCCCGAACTCCATCGCGCTGGTGTGCTGCTCTCCAAGCACGCGCCTCGGAGTCAGGTTGTAGGCCAGCCGGATTCGCGGCTTCGACGTCAGACCGGACGGCGCCTCGGCGTCACCAAGGCTGCTCAGGATCTCCAGCTTCTGCCGCGTCACGGTGTCGGTGACGGTGGCGAGGTCGCGCAGCACCGCTTCGCGATCAGCCTCGGCGAGAACGACGTCCGCGGAGGTGGTCAGCCCAATCAGCTCGGGCAGCGTGAACGCCGAATGCGCAGGCCCGCGCCGGGCGGCGATGACGACTTCGCGCACCACAACCCGCGCAGAGCGGTCAACGCGTGGTCGGAGATGTCGGTGTGAGCCAGCCCGTCCGGGTCGGAGGTCAGCACGCGGGCTACGTCCAACGCGACGTTGCCGTTTCCGACGACGATGACCCGCTCGTGGCTGAGATCGACTGGCAGATCAACGAAATCGGGATGCCCGTTGATCCACGCCACAAATTCCGTGGCGGTGCCAGTGCCGGGCAGATCCATTCCCTCGATGTCCAGCCGGCGGTCGGTGGGCGCCCCGACGGCGTAGATGACGGCGTGGTGATGTGCCAGCACGTCATCGTGGCTGAGCTGGTTGCCGACCTCGACGTTGAGGAAGAACCGGAATTCGCGACGACGCGCGATCCGGTCGAAAAGCTTGGTCACCCGCTTGGTGGTCTGATGATCCGGTGCCACCCCGGCGCGTACCAATCCATAAGGCGTGGGCAGCTTTTCGAAAACATTGACCCGCACACCCTGCTGGGTCAGTAGCTCGTCGGCGGCATACATGGCGGCCGAGCCGGACCCCACGATGGCCACCGTCAACGGACCGGCGTGCTTGCTCACATTTCCCCGCACCTGTGGTGCGGGAATTACCGGCGCCAGTTTGGACGTCGGTGGCAGCTTCTTGTCGGCCAGGGCGATCCGGATAGAAACTAGCGTTGAGCGCGATGAACGGTAGCTGCTCAGTCGTCAACCGGGAGTCGGGGGCAATGGCTCCCACCGGGCACGCGCTCACGCAGGCACCGCAGTCCACGCACGCCACGGGATCGATGTAAAGCATTTCCGCGGAAGCGAATTCAGGCTCGTCCGGCGATGGGTGAATACAGTTCACCGGGCAGGCGTAAACACAGGACCCGTCGCTACAGCACGACTGGGTAATAACGTGTGGCATCGGTTCTAGGCGGCGACGGTCAGGTGCTGGCGCTGAGGCTCACTGCGGTAGCGCGACGGCTTGCCGTCGATCTTGCAGATCTTCCAGATCAGCTTGGCCAGCGGGTTCATCAAACCCGTGTCGCGGCACAGCATCCGGACGTCACCGAACATGTCGCGCAGCATCTGGCGCGACTCCGGCGAGGAGAAGAACACCTCTTTGCGCACCTGGCGCGGAATGTCGAATTCTTTCCAGAAAGCCTTGGGCGGCACCACGATCGCCGAACACAAGACGCGCATGGTGATCGGCACGTACAGCGAGAGCCAGAAGCGTTTGCGGCGCGGCAGGTCCGGCACGCGCTTGCGCAGGTACTCGTGGGCGAACGAGATGTGGCGTGCCTCCTCGGCCACGTGGATCGCCATCACCCGCTCCATGATCGGGTGCAGTTCCTTGCCCTCACGGAGCACGTTCTTCTGAGTGTGGTCGATGGGCTCTTCGCCGGCGAGGATGCCGAACCAGAACGGGATCGGCAGCGGGCCGGCGACCAGTGGGATGTACGGCTGGACCCACTTGAGCAGTCGCGGCATACCGGGGACATCGCGACCGATGTGGTTGACCATCTCCTGGAACATCATGGTGTGGTTGCACTCTTCGACCGCTTCGTGCAGGCAGTACCGGTATTCCGGTGAGCCGTTGGGCACCCAGAACGCGTACTCCATCAGGCCACGGATCAGGATCGACTCGAAGTGCAGACCGACCTTGGCGACGTTGGCCTGGCGCCACATGCCGATCTCGATCTGCCGGTCGTGGGGCTGCGACTGGTACCAGGCGTGCCGGCCCAGCGGGTCGGTTTTCGGCAGGATCCAGCGCGGGTCGTTATCGATGACCTCGAACTCCGGCGAGTCCCAGTCGATGTCGGTGTACGGGTTGAAATTGCGACGCACCGACCCCTCGGACAGTGTGTTCAGCATTTCCACGTACTTGAGGTCGTCCTGGACGTCCATGTTGCGACGCCAGCGGCGGATGATCTTGGTCCGCGCCTGCTTCTCGGCGGTTCCTGTCTGAGCCATGCCCTGGCCTCCCCAATGAGGTTTACATTTGGATGGTCTGTGTCCAACACAGTACTCAAGGTATCGGGAACTTACTAGACCCCAAATGGCCACTGTGCCGCATCCGTGAACAGATGTGCACTGTGACCCCGATCACATGACCGACCGGCTGAAAGTCGACCTCGGCCGGGTCACTAACCTGGTGAACATGGCTGATCAGCTCACGCTCCCCGACAACATCAAACCCGGCGACGGACGCTTCGGATCCGGCCCCTCGAAGGTCCGACCCGAACAGCTGCAAGCCCTTTCCACCAGCGCCGCCGCGCTTTTCGGCACCTCGCACCGCCAGGCGCCGGTCAAGGATCTGGTCGGCCGGGTCCGCACCGGGCTGCGGGAGTTCTTCTCGGTGCCCGATGGCTACGAGGTGGTGCTGGGCAACGGCGGCGCGACCGCGTTCTGGGACGCCGCAGCGTTCGGCCTGATCGACAAGCGGTCATTGCACCTGAGCTACGGCGAGTTCAGCGCCAAATTTGCGTCCTCGGTGGCCAAGAACCCGTTCGTCGGCGACCCGATCATCATCAAGGCCGATCCCGGCGGCGCCCCTGACCCGCAGGGCGACCCGTCGGTCGACGTCATCGCATGGGCCCACAACGAGACCTCGACGGGTGTCGCGGTGCCCGTCATCCGGCCGCGCGACGCCGGCGATGCGCTGGTCGTCATCGACGCCACCTCCGGCGCCGGCGGGCTGCCGGTCGACATCGCCGACACCGACGCCTACTACTTCGCGCCGCAGAAGAACTTCGCCTCCGACGGCGGCCTGTGGCTGGCGATCCTGAGCCCAGCAGCGCTGAGCCGGATCGCGGCCATCGCCGAGTCGAACCGTTGGGTGCCCGACTTCCTGTCGCTGCCGATCGCGGTGGACAACAGCCTCAAGAACCAGACCTACAACACCCCGGCCATCGCAACGCTGGTGCTGCTGGCCGAGCAGCTCGACTGGCTCAACGGCAACGGTGGCCTGGACTGGGCCGTCAAGCGCACCGCCGACTCGTCGGGCCGGCTGTACAGCTGGGCGGCCGAGCGGGCGTTCACCACGCCGTTCGTCGCAGACCCCAAGCTGCGCTCCCAGGTGGTCGGCACCATCGACTTCAACGACTCCGTAGATGCTGGGGCCGTCGCGGCGACATTACGGGCCAACGGCATCGTCGATGTCGAGCCCTACCGCAAACTCGGACGCAACCAGTTGCGGGTGGCGATGTTCCCGGCCGTCGAGCCGGACGACGTCAGCGCGCTCACCGAATGCATCGATTGGGTGGTCGAGCGAATCTAGCGTTCACCGAGGAAAAGCCCAGGTGTTCCCGCGTGTCCACACGGGCCGCGGGGGTCGGCTGAGTTACAGTGCGCCCTGACAGGCCTGACGCGCTGGTCTGCGAGGAGCCTGCGAGGAGACGCCATGCGGGAACTCAAGATCGTCGGACTCGATCTCGACGGCAAACACATCATTTGCGAGGGTGACGACCCCGCAGACAAGTACACGATCCGAGTCGACGACCGATTGCGCGCGGCGGTGCGCGGCGACGGAGCCCGGGTGAATCAGACCCACATCGACATCGAGGTCACCAACATGTTGAGTCCCAGGGATATTCAGGCTCGCATCCGCGCGGGTGCATCCGTCGAGCAGCTTGCGTCGGCCGACGGCGTGGACATCGAGCGGGTCGAGCGATTCGCCCACCCCGTGCTGTTGGAGCGCTCGCGGGCGGCCGAGCTGGCAACCGCCGCCCATCCCGTTCTCGGTGACGGCCCCGCGGTACTGACGCTGCTGGAGACGGTCACCTCTTCGCTGGTGGCACGTGGCCTGAACCCGGACAGCACCACCTGGGACGCCTGGCGCAACGAGGACGGCCGTTGGACCGTTCAGCTGGGCTGGAAGGCCGGTCGCTCCGACAACGTCGCGCACTTCCGCTTCTGCCCCGGCGCGCACGGCGGCACCGTCACCGCGGTGGACGACGCGGCCAGTGAGCTGATCGACCCGAACTTCGACCGTCCACTGCTGCGGCCGGTTGCGCCGCTGGCCCAGCTCGATTTCGACGAGCCTGAGGCACCTGTCCCAGCGCGTAGCGCCGCCCCGGTCGTCGCGGCCCCTGCCGTCTCAGATGGCCCGGAAGCCGAACATCAGGCCGAGCAGCCCCGCGCGCGTCGCGGCAAGCCCGCGGTGCCGGCATGGGAAGACGTGCTGCTGGGCGTTCGCTCCAGCGGGCAGCGCTAGAGAGCCATCACGACCAGGGCCAACCACGCCCCCGCCACACCCACTCCGCCGCCGAGCACCAGCCAGCGCAGCACCGGCGTGCGCCGCCATCCCCACAGCGTGGGCGCGAGCCCACCGGCCGCAACGACGTTCAGCCCGACGGCGAGCAGCGGATGCACCCGGATCAGGCCCAGGCTCAGCACGACAACCGCGACCGCGGCGACCGCGGCCACGAATCCCGCAACGGTCAAACCCGTTGCCCAGGGCGTGGATTCGTCAGCCATCAGCTGACTCTAGCCCGCTCGTAGAACGCCAGCGCCGCGGCGGTGGCGACGTTGAGCGAATCGGTGCCGCGTGACATCGGGATCCGCACTCGTAAGTCGCTCGCTTTCATCGCGGCATAGCTCAGGCCTGGCCCCTCGGCGCCGACCAGGATGGCTACCCGCTCGCCGTGCACCTCCGCCATCGCCTCGGGCAATGTTTTCGCATCAGCGCCAGGCGTCATCGCCAGCAGCCGAAAACCGTTCTGCTGCAAGCTCTTCAGGTCTACCGGCCAGTCATTTGCCCGGGCAAACGGCACCAGCAGGGCATGCCCCATGGAGACGCGCACCGCGCGCCGGTAAAGCGGGTCGGCGCAACCGCTCCCGAATACGACGGCGTCGACGTCCAACCCGGCCGCGTTGCGGAAGATGGCGCCCAGGTTCTCGTGATCGTTGACGCCCTCGAGCACCACGACGGTCCTGGCGCGCTCGACTACAGCAGTGACGGTGCGCTCGGGCTCCCGCCGCGCCGCGGCGAGCACGCCGCGGTTGAGATGAAAGCCGATCACCTCAGCCATCACCTCGGCCGAAACCCGGTAGTACGGAGCCGAATTGCCGTACAGGTCAGCGGTGAGCTCGGTGAGCCTGCGGTCGGTGCCGAGAAACGCCAACGGCGTGAACGGCGATGCCAGCATCCGCTGCACGACCAGCACGCCCTCGGCGATCACGAGACCTTTGCCGCTGGGCAGATCCGGGCGTCGGTCGATGCTGTTCAGGTCGCGGAAGTTGTCCAGCCGCGCATCTCCGGGATCGTCGATATCGCAGACGACCACACCGTCGATGTCCTCGGCGTCGTCAGAATCGTTCGCGGTCAAGGGCTTTCGTCGACTAGGGCAAGAATCAAATCGGCGGCCACCCGCAGCGTGTCGCGCTCGGAAACTCCCAGCGTCTCCAGTCGCTGCGCGAGCCACTCCTGACTGGCCCGGCGTTCGGCCTCCATCAGCTCGGCCCCCGCCCCCGACACCGACACCAGCACCTGCCGGCCATCGTCGGGATGTGCGACACGGTCCACGAAACCCAGCTCGGCCAATGAGGCGATCACCCGCGTCATCGATGGCGGGCGAACCCGCTCCCTGATCGCTAACGCGCCCGGCGTCATCGGGCCGAAGTTGGCCAACGTCGCCAGCGCCGACAGTTGCGACAACGACACCGGTGACTGCGGGCGCCGGAACCGCAGCTGCCGGGAGAGCCGCATCACCGCCAACGACAGGTCGCTGGCGAGTCGGCTATCGCGATCGATCACAGCGCGAAGGTTACGACAGAACGCGAAGGCGTCAACATCGAATCACCCAGACAGGCCCACACCAGCTAAGTTAATCTCGATGTCCGACGAGCCAGGCACGACCGTTGAGCCGCCACCGCTACCTGCTGTGTTGCTGGATCCGTGGCCGATCATCGCGATCGGTGCACTGGCCTGGCTGGTCGCGGCGGTGGCCGCATTCCTCGTTCCTGCCCTGACGACATGGCGCCCGCTGACCCTGGCCGGGCTGGCGGTAGGCGTCCTGGGCACGTCCATTTTCCTGTGGCAGCGCGCGGCTGCCCGCCGGGGCGCACGCGGCGCCCAAACCGGGCTCACCACGACGCCCACCAGCTAGGAGGTTCGGGTTATGGCAGCGCCGCTTTTGCAAGCCCAGGTCGACATCAAGGCACCGGCCTCGACGGTCTGGGCCCTGATCAGCGATTTCCGCCGGATGCCACAGTGGAGTCCGCAGTGCCGATGGATGCGGCCGCTGGGCGCGGTCCGCCCCGGCAGCCGGACGCTCAACCTCAACCGCCGCAACCTGTTGGTCTGGCCGACGACGTCCACCGTCCTCGAGTTGGTGCCGGACAAAAAGCTGGCGTTCCGGGTCAACATGAACAACACCGTCTGGAGCTATGAGCTGCAGCCGATCCCCGGCGGCACCCGGGTGATCGAGAGCCGGCACGCCGAGAACGGCGTCAAACCGATCTCCGGGATGGCCGTCAACACGCTCATGGGCGGAACCGACAACTTCGAACGCGAACTCGTCGAGGGGATGAACGCCTCGCTGGCCAAGATCAAGGCCGCGGCCGAAAACGGCTAGCTGGGCTCGCCCGGCTGGTCTGTGGGTACCTCAGCGGATGCCTCGACAAGCTCCTCCGCGACCGGCTCCTCCGCGGCTGCCGCGGCGGCGGGTTCCTCGATCGGTTCTTCTGTCGGTTCCTCGACCGGCGCCTCGGCTGGTTTCTCGCTGACGTCGAGCACACCGTCGTCGAAAGGCTCGTACATCGGCGAACCGCTGCCCGCGGGAGCAGGCGTGTCGGAATGCGCACCGCAGCCGTATTCGAGGTCAACGATATGGCCGTCGGCCGACAACTCGTTGCCGCATACCCCGAACATCACGCCCAGCGAACCGGCCAACGGCAGGAAGAACCCACAATCGCGGCAGACCCTTTTGGTCGACTGCGCCATCTGCGCGCGCGGGCCGTGGTCGCCCTCGTGCCAACGCTGCGCCGCCTCGGTGCGACCCCAGGCGCTCATCACCTGGCGACGACCCAGCCCGATCTCGGCGGCGGTCTCGTCGACCTGCGGGTCGCCGGAAGCCAGGTAACCGGGCACCAACCGCGGGTCGTCCGAGGACGGCGCGAGCAGGTCGCCCGGGCTCAGGTCACCGGGCCTGACGCGTTGATCCCAGGGCAACCACTCCGGTGCCAGTAGTGACTCCGGCCCGGGTACCAGTACCACCTCGCTGACCGTTGCATGGTCGGCGCCGGGGTAGCTGGCCACCACGACCGCCCACTGCCAGCCCTGGTAGCCGGGCAGGTGGGCCAGGAAACGGTGGGTCGCGCTGCTCGGGTCCTCGTAGCCGACACCGAGGTAGTCGCCGACGGTGTCGTCACCGCTGCCCTCGACGATGGCGGCACGCGCTAACCCGGCCGCGTCGGTGAGAACCGTCGCCAACTCAGGCGACCACTCCGTGGTGGTCGAACCGGTCACTTCGTCCGTGGTTTCCATGTGTCACTGATTCTGCCGCACAGATGCGACGCATGGCCACACCGGTCGCCTGCGCACCAGCACAGGCCGCATGGGTGAGAATCGATGTATGGCTGGACGGCGCGGTGATCACCCGGATGCGAGCCGAGGCTCGGCACCCGGCCGGCGTGGTCGTGGCGGGCCGGCTGCCGAGCATCCCGGCATGGCCAACTATCCCGCCGGCGAGCCGGATCACCGCCGCCCACAACGGCCTCCGATGCCCAGCTCCAACCGTTACCTCCCCCCGCTGAATCGCGACGCCGAACCCCGGCGCCGCACTGACCCGCCGCGCGCCGGCGCTGCCGGAGAGCGAGTGACGGTCACCCGGGCCGCCGCCCAGCGCAGCCGCGAAATGGGTTCACGGATGTACGACCTGGTACAGCGGGCCGCCACCGCCGACGGCGCGGACAAATCCGGGCTGACGGCGCTGACCTGGCCGGTGGTGGCCAACTTCGCCACCGACGCCGCAATGGCCGTCGCGCTGGCCAACACGCTGTTCTTCGCCGCGGCCACCGGGGAGAGCAAGGACCGCGTTGCGCTCTACCTGCTGATCACCATCGCGCCGTTCGCGGTGATCGCGCCGCTGATCGGTCCCGCGCTCGACCGGCTGCAGCACGGCCGCCGAGTCGCCTTGGCGGCCTCGTTCGGGTTGCGCACCGCGCTGGCGGTGGTGCTGATCGCCAACTACGACGCCGCCACCGGCGGCTATCAGTCCTGGGTGCTGTATCCGTGTGCGCTGATGATGATGGTGCTGTCGAAGTCGTTCAGCGTGCTGCGAAGTGCGGTCACGCCGCGGGTGATGCCGCCGACCATCGACCTGGTCCGGGTGAACTCCCGGCTGACCATGTTCGGCCTGCTGGGCGGCACCATCGTCGGCGGCGGCATCGCCGCCGGAATCGAGTACGGCTGCGACCGTCTGCTCCAACTGCCCGGCGCCCTGTTCGTCGTCATCGCGGTCACCGTGGCGGGCGTGGTGCTGTCCATGCGCATCCCGCGCTGGGTCGAGGAGACCGCCGGCGAAGTTCCCGCCACGCTGAGCTACCACCAGGGCAAGCCGCGCCGGACCTTGTCAGATGAGGTCCGAAGGGCCAGCGGAGCACTCCGACAACCGTTGGGCCGCAACATCATCACCGCGCTATGCGGCAACTGCACGATCAAGGTGATGGTCGGCTTCCTCTTCCTGTATCCGGCCTTTGTCGCCAAAGCGCATCAGGCGGGCGGTTGGGAACAGTTGAAGATCCTGGGCATCATCGGCGTGGCCGCGGGCGTCGGTAACTTCGCCGGCAACTTCGCCAGCGCCCGGTTACGGCTGGGCCGGCCAGCGGTACTGGTCTTGCGCTGCACCCTCGCGGTCACCGGCATCGCCTTGGCCGCCGCGGTGGCGGGCACCTTGCCGATGGCCGCAATCGCCACCCTGGTCACGTCGGGCTCGAGCGCCATCGCGAAGGCTGCGCTGGATGCGTCTCTGCAAGATGACCTGCCCGAAGAATCGCGTGCGTCGGCCTTCGGACGTTCGGAGTCGACGCTGCAACTCGCGTGGGTGCTCGGCGGCGCGATGGGCGTGCTGCTTTATACCGACTGGTGGATTGGCTTCAGCGTCGTCGCCTCGGTGCTGATTCTCGGCCTGGCCCAGACGGTGGTCAGCTTCCACGGCGACTCGCTGATCCCCGGCCTGGGCGGTAACCGGCCGGTGATGGTCGAGCAGGAGGGCGAGCAGAGTGAACGCCGCAGCGTGGCGGTTCCGCGACCGTGACGTCGGCTAGAAAACTTGCACTACTCGCGATCGTGGCGGTGCTGGCAGTGGGCGCCGGGATCGGGGCGTGGGCGTTGGTGCGCGAGCAGGGGCCGCTGAGTCCCGAGATCAGTGCGTATTCAGACGGCCACTCGACCCGGGTTGGTCCCTACCGGTACTGCAGCGTGCTCGACCTCACCGATTGCCAGAATGCGGGGTCGGAGGGCGAACTGAGGGTGAATTCGCATGCCCCCGTGCAGCTTTCGGTTCCGACGTCGATCGGCCAGGCGCCCTGGTGGCTACTGACGGTGTACGAGGACTCCGCCATTCCCGCGACGACGTTCTACCGACCGGGCAGTCGGCTGGCAGTCACCATTCCCACCGTGGATCCCCATCACGGGAAGCTGACCGGAATCGCGGTGCAGTTGATGACGGTGTTCGTCGATCCCTCCGGAGAGGTGCAGGGTATTCCCCACGCCGAATGGTCGGTCCGGACAGTGTGGAGCTGAGGCCCTGATCTAGCGCGTGGTCTCGCCGGCGGTGTTGTGCCGAGATTGCTGTTGACCGGGCCCGTCAGGGTCACCGCCCTGGTTGTCCAGTTCTTCTTGGACCTCGCGCTGCTCTTCGGTCACCTTTCTGGCGTCCTCGGGCTCCGGATCCGGCTTACTACTGGCTTGCTGGTTCACGCGAGATCTTCCTGTCGGCTACTGCGAATACGTCCGTCCAGGATGTCCGGGATCGCGCAGTTCGAAACCCGGGCCGGGTCAGGCCGCCCCGTGACCTGGGGGCACCTTTTCGCCGTCGCGCGTCGGCCCCGGCGCCGTACCGTCGCCGAAAGGCTTGCCGCCCAACGATTCTCTGCCATGCGGCGTCAGCCAGCTGGCCAGCTCCGGCCCTTTCGGCACAATGCCACTCGGGTTGATGTCCTTGTGCACGAGGTAGTAGTGCTGCTTGATCTGGACGAAGTCGGTGGTGTCGCCAAATCCTGGCGTCTGGAACAGGTCTCGCGCGTAGGCCCACAACACCGGCATCTCGGAGAGCTTGCTTCGGTTGCACTTGAAGTGGCCGTGGTAGACGGGGTCGAAGCGGGCCAACGTGGTGAACAGCCGGACGTCGGCCTCCGTGATCGTCTCGCCGACCAGATAACGCTGCTTTTCCAGTCGGTCACTGACCCAGTCCAGCGCGGAGAACAATCGGTCGTAGGCGGCCTCGTACGCCTGCTGTGACCCTGCGAAGCCGCAGCGGTACACCCCGTTGTTGATCTCGGTGTAGACCCGCTTGTTGACCTCGTCGATCTCGGCACGCAGGGCTTCGGGATAGAGCGGCGGAGCGCCGTCGCGGTGATAGGCCGTCCATTCGGTCGACAGGTCCAGCGTCATCTGAGGAAAGTCGTTGGTGACGACGGCCCCGCTCGGCACGTCGACGATCGCAGGGACCGTGATGCCTTTCGGATAGTCGGGAAAGCGGGCGAAATACGCGTCCTGCAGACGGGGAATCTTCAGCACCGGGTCGACACCGTCGGGATCGAGGTCGAACGTCCAGCTGCGCTTGTCGTGCGTCGGGCCGCAAAATCCAATCGACAGAACATCTTCCAGGCCGAGCAGACGCCGGACGATGATCGCGCGGTTGGCCCACGGACAGGCCCGGGCGACGATCAGCCGATAGCGGCCCGGTTCCACCGGGTAGCCGTCGCGGCCGTCGGCGGTGATCCGGGTTTCGATGTACTTGGTGTCGCGGGTGAATTCGCCGGCCTCGGCGATATAAGAAGCTATCTCGACCTCCGTCAGGTTCGCACCACGGCGCGCTACCCGCGCCGAGGTTCAGGAGTCCAGTTCGCTGGCCACGGCCTTGACGACCTCGGAGACCTTGCGGGCGATCTTGCGGTCCGGATAGCGGCCCTTGCGCAGCTCGGGCTGCACGGTGCCCTCCAGCAGCGTGATCATGTCCTCGACCATGCCGTGCAACTCGTCCGGGCTGTGCTTGTGCTCTGCCGGACCCTCGCGGCGAGGGCGGCTGCTGAGAGTCGGCGGCGGGTCGATCAACTTCAGGCTCAGCGCCTGCGGCCCACGGCGTCCGGACGCGAGGCCGAACTCGACCTTCTGGCCGGCCTTGAGACCCTCCACACCTGCTGGTAACGCCGAGGAGCGCACATAGACGTCCTCGCCGTCCTCCTGAGACAGGAAGCCGAAGCCCTTCTCAGTGTCGTACCACTTCACCTTGCCAGTCGGCACCGGTCTCACCTGCTTGTCTAACGGATTGCTCACTAGGCCAACACAACGAAGCGCCCCGCCTGCGCAGGACGCGATGACGACCGATCCTACTCGGATCGCCGGCCGCTGAGCACCAGAGTTTCTCGGTACGCTGGCCACACGGCTGGAGGAGACCATGCGCCTGATCCTGAATGTCATCTGGTTGGTTTTCGGTGGCCTGTGGTTGGCCCTCGGATATGTGGCGGCCGCGCTGATCTGCTTTCTGCTGATCGTGACCATCCCGTTCGGGTTTGCGTCGCTGCGGATCGCGTCCTACGCACTGTGGCCGTTCGGGCGGACGATCGTCGACAAGCCCGGCGTGCGCACCGGGGCGTTGATCGGCAACATCCTCTGGATCCTGTTGTGCGGAATCTGGCTCGCCATCGGGCACCTGGTGACCGCGGTGGCGATGGCTGCGACGATCGTCGGCATTCCGCTGGCGCTGGCCAATCTCAAGCTGATCCCGGTGTCACTGGTGCCGCTGGGCAAAGAAATAGTGGCGATCGACTCCGAACCCCAACCGCCGTGGGCCCGTCCCCCGGCCGTGCGGACCTGAAATTCGCGTTCCGGACGTAGCCGCGTGACCAGGCATTAATCCTCGTCCCCGTTGTGAAATGAGTCACATAACGGTTTGATCACGGCACGGCAACGGCCTGATTGCGAAGCGTTCAACCTGCACAAACGGCCGGCACTCCTGGCCTTTCTCCGGTTCGCGACACGCGAAACGCGTCTTTCGCCGTGAAATGACTCCGCTGCTAACACCAGCTAGCGTCGTGCGCGGGCCTGCCGAGACTCCCTGCGAGGCGGGCCTTCTCGCCTATAGCGCCGAGCTCCATCCAATAGGCGAGCAACGCAAACCCATGGATGGAGGCGGGGGACCCAACGGTCCGCCGACATTATGACCAGGAGCCGCCCGCGGCTCCTTGGGGTGAAGCCGACGCGGTCTCAACAGACTCGACGAAGGCCGGGCGACCTCTTCCGCCCGAACCCGACAGCTGACCTCGTAGGCGCTTTACGAGAGGAATAACCGGGGTATGAGCGGTCGTCACCGTAAACCCACGACGTCCACCGTCGGCGTCGCCAAATTAGCGTTCACCGGTGCAGTAATCGGCAGTGGCGGCATCGCCCTCGCCGGTCACGCAGCCGCAGCCCCCGATAGCGAATGGGACCGAGTCGCGTCCTGCGAATCCGGCGGAAACTGGGGCATCAACACCGGCAACGGGTACCACGGCGGCCTGCAGTTCTCGCAGGGCACCTGGGCCGCACACGGTGGAGGCGAGTTCGCCACATCGGCCAACCAGGCCACCCGCGACCAGCAGATCGCGGTCGCCGAGCGGGTGCTGGCCACCCAGGGCCGCGGTGCCTGGCCAGTGTGCGGACGGGGCCTGTCGGGCGCCACTCCGCGCAATGTGGTCGCCGACGCGCCCGCGCCGGAACCCCCGCCACCGCCCGCCGAGCTCGCCGCGTTCGTGCCGCCGCCGGCCGATCCCCCACCTCCGCCGCCGGCACCGGAACCCCCGGCGCCACCGGCCGAGCCTGCCGCGGTCGACGTACCGCCCCCGCCCGCTGACCCCGCGCCCGAGCCCGCTCCGCAGGCAGAGCCGGTCCAGGAAGCAGCCGCCGAGGCACCCGCGCCCGACGCACCCCCGCCCCCGGCTGACCCCGCGCCCGAGCCCGCTCCGCCGGCTGAGCCGGTACACGCCGAGTCGGTGGCCATCCAGGCCCCCGCCGACGGGCCGCAGGATGTTCACCAGGCGAACGCTGTGTCGTCGTGGACCGTGCTGCCGCAGGACCCGAGTTACCTCAAGGATGTGCTCACCGCGATTCAGTCGCAGAGCGTGAGCGGTAACCCGGCGCTACAGTCCCTCGCCTAGACGGCCGGGCGTCGGGGTACGGCGGAGTGCCCCGCCCCGGGCCTAGCGGTTGACGTCGGTGACCGGATGAACGTAGGGCAGTTCGTCAGCGGGCAGCGGGAAGATCAGGTCGCCGAACGGCGACAGTGCGCCGACCCGGTCGGTTGCCAGTTCACTCACGGCATGGTCGTCGGGGTTGGTCGTAGGCCAGCCGTTGTCGACGTAACGGGTCTTCTGCGCCTTCTTGTCAGCCACGCGGTCCATTCTGACAGGTCGGCTGCGCATGCGCCCGCCTTACCCTCCGTCGGCTGGCAACGCCGACCCGCTCGACTGCTTTACGCTGGTCAGCAATGACCGAACACACCCCCGGCATCCCGCTGGGGTCCTGGCTGGCCGAGTTGCCCGACGACCGGCTGATCCGTCTGCTGGAACTACGGCCCGACCTCGCCCAGCCGCCACCAGGCAGCATCGCCGCGCTGGCCGCCCGCGCCCAGGCTCGCCAGTCGCTGAAGGCTGCCACCGACGAGCTGGATTTCCTGCGACTGGCCGTGATCGACGCGCTGCTGGTGCTCCAGGCGGACACTGCGCCCGTGCCGGTCGCCAAGCTGCTCACGCTGATCGGTGGCCGAGCAGCCGAAGCCGAGGTGCTCGACGCGCTCGACGACCTGAAAGGACGCGCGCTGGCCTGGGGTGACCTCGACGTGCGGGTGACCGCCGACGCCGCCGGCGGCCTGCCCTGGTACGTCGGGCAGGTGACGCTTGAAGACGCCTCGCAGAGCCCAGAGCAGATTGCCACCCTGATCGACGGCCTCAACGACTCGCAGCGCGAGCTGCTGGACAGACTGCTGGAGGGTTCGCCGGTGGGACGCACCCGCGACGCAGCACCCGGTGCACACGCGGATCGCCCTGTCCCACAACTGATTGCGATCGGGCTGCTGCGGCGAATCGACGCCGACACGGTGATCCTGCCGCGCAACGTCGGGCAGGTGATGCGCGGCGAGGAACCCGGGCCGGTGCAGCTCACGGCGCCGGATCCGGTGGTATCCACCACCACAGCGGCCGACGCCGACGCCGCGGCCGCCGGCGCGATCATCGACCTGCTTCGCGAACTGGATGTCCTCCTCGAAACACTCAGCACCGCACCGATTTCCGAACTGCGCAGCGGCGGACTCGGCGTGCGCGAGATTCGGCGGCTGGCCAAAATCACCGGCGTCGACGAGGCCCGGCTGGGACTGATCCTCGAACTCGCCGCCGCCGCGGGACTGATCGCCAGCGGCATCCCGGACCCGCATCCGGCGGTCGGCGACCCACCGTACTGGGCGCCAACAGTGGCCGCCGACCGTTACAGCGACGCGTCGACCGCCGAACGCTGGCATCTGGTGGCCACCACCTGGCTCGACTTGGCGGCCAGGCCGGCCCTGATCGGGAGCCGGGGACCGGACGCCAAACCGTATGCTGCGCTATCGGATTCGCTGTACTCGACGGCCGCGCCGTTGGATCGCCGTCTGCTGCTGGGCATGCTGGCCGGACTTCCCCCCGGCGCGGGAGTCGACAAGAACACCGCGTCGGCCGCGCTGATCTGGCGGCGGCCCCGCTGGTCCAATCGGCTGCAACCCGCGCCGATCGCCGACCTTCTGGACGAAGCGCAACACCTCGGCCTGGTGGGCCGCGGGGCGATCAGCACGCCCGGTCGCGTGTTCATCGGCGGCGCGGACGATGCCGAGGCCATTGCCGCGATGGCACGCATCCTGCCCAAGCCGATCGATCACTTTCTGGTGCAGGCCGACCTGACGGTGGTGGTGCCCGGCCCGCTGGAGCGTCACATCGCCGAAGAACTGTCGACGGTGGCCACCGTCGAGTCCGCCGGCACCGCGATGGTGTACCGGGTCAGCGAACCGTCGATCCGACATGCCCTCGACATCGGCAAGACCGCGGAAGAATTGCATTCCCTGTTCCGCAAGCACTCTAAAACACCTGTGCCGCAAGGCTTGACCTATTTAATCGATGACGTCGCACGCCGGCACGGCCAGCTGCGGATCGGTATGGCCGCGTCGTTCGTGCGATGCGAGGACCCGACGCTGCTCGCCCAGGCCGCGGCCGGCGCCGAACACCTCGGCCTGCGCGTGCTGGCACCGACCGTGGCGATCTCACAAGCACCGATCAGCGAAGTGCTCGCGGTCCTACAGAACGCCGGCTTCGCACCGGCCGCCGAGGACGCCAGCGGCACCATCGTCGACATCCGGGCACATCGTGCGCGAGTTCCCACCCCGCAGCGCCATCGTCCGCATCGGCCGGTGTCCCGGCCCAGCAGCGACACACTGAGCGCAGTGGTCGCGGTACTGCGGAAGGTGACGACCGCGCCGTTCGCTCACGTGCGGATCGATCCGGCGGTGGCGATGTCACTGCTGCAGCGGGCCGCCCGGGAACAAGACACGGTCCTGATCAGTTACGTCGATGCCGCCGGAGTGGCCACCCAGCGGGTGGTGTCGCCGATCGCGGTGACCGGAGGGCAGCTGATCGCGTTCGACTCGGCCTCGAGCCGTGCGCGTGATTTCACGATTCACCGCATCACCTCGGTGATGCCCGCCGACGCCGAATAGATGCGCGCCGGCGACGATGCAGAGCGAAGCGATGAGGAGGAGCGGCGCCTGATGTCGGCCCGGTACGGATAATGAAGCGTATGGAGTTCAAGTGACTGACGGACCGTTGATCGTGCAGTCTGACAAGACAGTGCTGCTGGAAGTCGACCACGAGTTGGCCGGTGCGGCGCGCGCGGCCATCGCGCCGTTCGCGGAGCTGGAGCGCGCGCCCGAGCACGTGCACACCTACCGCATCACCCCACTGGCGTTGTGGAATGCCCGCGCCGCGGGCCACGACGCCGAGCAGGTCGTCGACGCGCTGGTCAGCTTTTCCCGCTACGCCGTTCCGCAGCCGTTGCTGGTCGACATCGTCGACACGATGGCCCGCTACGGCCGGCTGCAGCTGGTGAAAAGCCCGGTGCACGGCCTGGTGCTGGTCAGCTTCGACCGTGCTGTGCTCGCAGAAGTGTTGCGCCACAAGAAGATCGCGCCGATGCTGGGCGCCCGTATCGACGATGACACCGTGATCGTGCACGCCAGCGAGCGCGGGCGGGTCAAGCAGATGCTGCTCAAGATCGGCTGGCCGGCCGAGGATCTCGCCGGCTATGTGGACGGCGAGGCTCATCCGATCAGCCTGTTGCAGGACGGCTGGGAGCTGCGCGACTACCAGGAGATGGCGGCCGACTCGTTCTGGGCGGGCGGCTCGGGTGTGGTGGTCCTGCCGTGCGGTGCGGGCAAGACACTCGTCGGCGCCGCCGCGATGGCGAGGGCCAGCGCGACGACGTTGATCCTGGTCACCAACACCGTCGCCGGCCGGCAGTGGAAGCGCGAGCTGATCGCACGAACGTCGTTGACCGAAGAGGAGATCGGCGAGTACTCCGGCGAGCGCAAGGAGATTCGCCCGGTCACCATCGCGACGTATCAGGTGATCACCCGTCGCACCAAGGGCGAGTACCGCCACCTGGAGTTGTTCGACAGCCGGGACTGGGGATTGATCGTCTACGACGAGGTGCACCTGCTGCCGGCGCCGGTGTTCCGGATGACCGCCGATCTGCAGTCTCGGCGACGGCTCGGACTGACGGCGACGTTGATCCGCGAGGACGGCCGGGAGGGCGACGTGTTCTCGCTGATCGGCCCGAAGCGTTACGACGCGCCGTGGAAAGACATCGAGGCGCAGGGCTGGATCGCCCCGGCGGAGTGCATCGAGGTGCGGGTCACGATGACCGACAACGAGCGGATGATCTACGCCACCGCCGAGCCGGAGGAGCGCTACAAGCTGTGCTCGACGGCCCATTCGAAAATCGCGGTAGTCAAATCGATTCTGGCGCGGCACGCAGGCGAGCCGACGTTGGTGATCGGCGCCTACCTGGATCAGCTTGAGGAACTCGGGGAGGTGCTGGGCGCCCCGGTGATCCAGGGATCGACCAAGAACGCCGAACGCGAGGCGCTGTACGACGCGTTCCGCCGTGGCGAGGTGAGCACCCTGGTGGTGTCCAAGGTCGCGAACTTCTCCATCGATCTACCGGAAGCCTCTGTCGCGGTGCAGGTTTCGGGCACATTCGGCTCACGGCAGGAAGAGGCACAGCGACTCGGCCGGCTACTGAGACCCAAGGCCGATGGCGGCGGCGCGATCTTCTATTCGGTGGTGGCCCGCGACAGCCTCGACGCCGATTACGCCGCGCACCGGCAGCGGTTTCTCGCCGAGCAGGGCTACGGTTACATCATTCGCGACGCCGACGACCTGCTGGGGCCGGCGATCTAACTCGCGCCTTCAAGGCGATCGCAAGCGCGGCGCTTTCCCGCGCGCAGCGGTCGCCGTCATCCAACTCAGATCGACAGGATCGTCGCCGACGCGGTACCGGGTGCCCCGTACACCTGCGCCAGACCAACGCGCGGGTTCCCGGGAACCTGACGCTCGCCCGCCTCGCCGCGCAGCTGGCGGACCAGTTCGTGCACCTGACGCAGGCCGGACGCGCCGATCGGCTCGCCGTTGGCGATCAGCCCGCCGTCGGTGTTCACCGGAATCGACCCGTGGATCTCGGTGGCGCCGTCGGCCACCAGCTTCTCCTGCTCGCCGTCGGCGCACAGGCCTGTCTCGGCCATATGGATCACTTCGTTGCCGGCGTCGGTGTCCTGAAGTTGAGCGACGTCGACATCCTCAGGCCCGATACCCGCGGCCTCATAGGCGGCCTTGGCGGCGTAGACGGTGGGCGACACGTCCTCGTCCAGCGGGGCGAACGTGGCATGCACTTCGTAGGCACCATAGGTCCGGGTGCGGATCTCGGTGGCGCGCACGTAGACCGGTTTGTCGGTGTACTTGTGCGCGATGTCGGCGCGACACATGATCACGGCCGCGGCGCCTTCGTCGGGCGCGCAGAACATGTACTGCCGCAGTGGGTAGTTCAGCACCGGCGAGGCCATGATCTGCTCGACCGTTATCTCCTTGCGCCGGAATGCATTCGGATTCAGCACGCCGTTGCGGAAGTTTTTGTTGGCCACCCGCGCCAGCGTCTCCTCGGAGATGCCGTGCTTGTGGATGTAGTGATTGGCCTTCATCCCGAAGAACTTGGTGGTGACGAACTGCCCGTTTTCGGCATACCACTGCGGCAGCGCCAACTTCGCGGGGTCGTCGGTGAACGCGCCCCGCGGGTGCTTGTCCAACCCGATCGCGATGCCGATGTCGTACTTACCCAACCGGATGGTGTCGGCGGTCTGCTGAATCGCGCTGGCCGCGGTGGCGCACGCGTTGAACACGTTGGTGAAGGTGATGCCGGTCAGCCCGACCAGACGAGTCACCGCGTCCGGGTTGGACACCTCGTGGCTGCCGCCGAAGCCGAACTGGATATCCTTCCAGTTCACCCCGGCATCGGCCAACGCGAACTGGATGGCTTCGGCACCCATCTGCATAGCGGTCTTGTCGAACCTGCCGAACGGGTGCCGGCCGACGCCGATGAT
>CAVTSP010000015.1:0-27131 GCA_963737375.1 uncultured Actinomycetota bacterium | reverse complement strand
CGAGGTTCAGGAGTCCAATTCGCTGGCCACGGCCTTGACGACCTCGGAGACCTTGCGGGCGATCTTGCGGTCCGGGTAACGGCCCTTGCGCAGCTCGGGCTGCACGGTGCCCTCCAGCAGCGTGATCATGTCCTCGACCATGCCGTGCAACTCGTCCGGGCTGTGCTTGTGCTCTGCCGGACCCTCGCGGCGAGGGCGGCTGCTGAGAGTCGGCGGCGGGTCGATCAACTTCAGGCTCAGCGCCTGCGGCCCACGGCGTCCGGACGCGAGGCCGAACTCGACCTTCTGGCCGGCCTTGAGACCCTCCACACCTGCTGGTAACGCCGAGGAGCGCACATAGACGTCCTCGCCGTCCTCCTGAGACAGGAAGCCGAAGCCCTTCTCAGTGTCGTACCACTTCACCTTGCCAGTCGGCACCGGTCTCACCTGCTTGTCTAACGGATTGCTCACTAGGCCAACACAACGAAGCGCCCCGCCTGCGCAGGACGCGATGACGACCGATCCTACTCGGATCGCCGGCCGCTGAGCACCAGAGTTTCTCGGTACGCTGGCCACACGGCTGGAGGAGACCATGCGCCTGATCCTGAATGTCATCTGGTTGGTTTTCGGTGGCCTGTGGTTGGCCCTCGGATATGTGGCGGCCGCGCTGATCTGCTTTCTGCTGATCGTGACCATCCCGTTCGGGTTTGCGTCGCTGCGGATCGCGTCCTACGCACTGTGGCCGTTCGGGCGGACGATCGTCGACAAGCCCGGCGTGCGCACCGGGGCGTTGATCGGCAACATCCTCTGGATCCTGTTGTGCGGAATCTGGCTCGCCATCGGGCACCTGGTGACCGCGGTGGCGATGGCTGCGACGATCGTCGGCATTCCGCTGGCGCTGGCCAATCTCAAGCTGATCCCGGTGTCACTGGTGCCGCTGGGCAAAGAAATAGTGGCGATCGACTCCGAACCCCAACCGCCGTGGGCCCGTCCCCCGGCCGTGCGGACCTGAAATTCGCGTTCCGGACGTAGCCGCGTGACCAGGCATTAATCCTCGTCCCCGTTGTGAAATGAGTCACATAACGGTTTGATCACGGCACGGCAACGGCCTGATTGCGAAGCGTTCAACCTGCACAAACGGCCGGCACTCCTGGCCTTTCTCCGGTTCGCGACACGCGAAACGCGTCTTTCGCCGTGAAATGACTCCGCTGCTAACACCAGCTAGCGTCGTGCGCGGGCCTGCCGAGACTCCCTGCGAGGCGGGCCTTCTCGCCTATAGCGCCGAGCTCCATCCAATAGGCGAGCAACGCAAACCCATGGATGGAGGCGGGGGACCCAACGGTCCGCCGACATTATGACCAGGAGCCGCCCGCGGCTCCTTGGGGTGAAGCCGACGCGGTCTCAACAGACTCGACGAAGGCCGGGCGACCTCTTCCGCCCGAACCCGACAGCTGACCTCGTAGGCGCTTTACGAGAGGAATAACCGGGGTATGAGCGGTCGTCACCGTAAACCCACGACGTCCACCGTCGGCGTCGCCAAATTAGCGTTCACCGGTGCAGTAATCGGCAGTGGCGGCATCGCCCTCGCCGGTCACGCAGCCGCAGCCCCCGATAGCGAATGGGACCGAGTCGCGTCCTGCGAATCCGGCGGAAACTGGGGCATCAACACCGGCAACGGGTACCACGGCGGCCTGCAGTTCTCGCAGGGCACCTGGGCCGCACACGGTGGAGGCGAGTTCGCCACATCGGCCAACCAGGCCACCCGCGACCAGCAGATCGCGGTCGCCGAGCGGGTGCTGGCCACCCAGGGCCGCGGTGCCTGGCCAGTGTGCGGACGGGGCCTGTCGGGCGCCACTCCGCGCAATGTGGTCGCCGACGCGCCCGCGCCGGAACCCCCGCCACCGCCCGCCGAGCTCGCCGCGTTCGTGCCGCCGCCGGCCGATCCCCCACCTCCGCCGCCGGCACCGGAACCCCCGGCGCCACCGGCCGAGCCTGCCGCGGTCGACGTACCGCCCCCGCCCGCTGACCCCGCGCCCGAGCCCGCTCCGCAGGCAGAGCCGGTCCAGGAAGCAGCCGCCGAGGCACCCGCGCCCGACGCACCCCCGCCCCCGGCTGACCCCGCGCCCGAGCCCGCTCCGCCGGCTGAGCCGGTACACGCCGAGTCGGTGGCCATCCAGGCCCCCGCCGACGGGCCGCAGGATGTTCACCAGGCGAACGCTGTGTCGTCGTGGACCGTGCTGCCGCAGGACCCGAGTTACCTCAAGGATGTGCTCACCGCGATTCAGTCGCAGAGCGTGAGCGGTAACCCGGCGCTACAGTCCCTCGCCTAGACGGCCGGGCGTCGGGGTACGGCGGAGTGCCCCGCCCCGGGCCTAGCGGTTGACGTCGGTGACCGGATGAACGTAGGGCAGTTCGTCAGCGGGCAGCGGGAAGATCAGGTCGCCGAACGGCGACAGTGCGCCGACCCGGTCGGTTGCCAGTTCACTCACGGCATGGTCGTCGGGGTTGGTCGTAGGCCAGCCGTTGTCGACGTAACGGGTCTTCTGCGCCTTCTTGTCAGCCACGCGGTCCATTCTGACAGGTCGGCTGCGCATGCGCCCGCCTTACCCTCCGTCGGCTGGCAACGCCGACCCGCTCGACTGCTTTACGCTGGTCAGCAATGACCGAACACACCCCCGGCATCCCGCTGGGGTCCTGGCTGGCCGAGTTGCCCGACGACCGGCTGATCCGTCTGCTGGAACTACGGCCCGACCTCGCCCAGCCGCCACCAGGCAGCATCGCCGCGCTGGCCGCCCGCGCCCAGGCTCGCCAGTCGCTGAAGGCTGCCACCGACGAGCTGGATTTCCTGCGACTGGCCGTGATCGACGCGCTGCTGGTGCTCCAGGCGGACACCGCGCCCGTGCCGGTCGCCAAGCTGCTCACGCTGATCGGTGGCCGAGCAGCCGAAGCCGAGGTGCTCGACGCGCTCGACGACCTGAAAGGACGCGCGCTGGCCTGGGGTGACCTCGACGTGCGGGTGACCGCCGACGCCGCCGGCGGCCTGCCCTGGTACGTCGGGCAGGTGACGCTTGAAGACGCCTCGCAGAGCCCAGAGCAGATTGCCACCCTGATCGACGGCCTCAACGACTCGCAGCGCGAGCTGCTGGACAGACTGCTGGAGGGTTCGCCGGTGGGACGCACCCGCGACGCAGCACCCGGTGCACACGCGGATCGCCCTGTCCCACAACTGATTGCGATCGGGCTGCTGCGGCGAATCGACGCCGACACGGTGATCCTGCCGCGCAACGTCGGGCAGGTGATGCGCGGCGAGGAACCCGGGCCGGTGCAGCTCACGGCGCCGGATCCGGTGGTATCCACCACCACAGCGGCCGACGCCGACGCCGCGGCCGCCGGCGCGATCATCGACCTGCTTCGCGAACTGGATGTCCTCCTCGAAACACTCAGCACCGCACCGATTTCCGAACTGCGCAGCGGCGGACTCGGCGTGCGCGAGATTCGGCGGCTGGCCAAAATCACCGGCGTCGACGAGGCCCGGCTGGGACTGATCCTCGAACTCGCCGCCGCCGCGGGACTGATCGCCAGCGGCATCCCGGACCCGCATCCGGCGGTCGGCGACCCACCGTACTGGGCGCCAACAGTGGCCGCCGACCGTTACAGCGACGCGTCGACCGCCGAACGCTGGCATCTGGTGGCCACCACCTGGCTCGACTTGGCGGCCAGGCCGGCCCTGATCGGGAGCCGGGGACCGGACGCCAAACCGTATGCTGCGCTATCGGATTCGCTGTACTCGACGGCCGCGCCGTTGGATCGCCGTCTGCTGCTGGGCATGCTGGCCGGACTTCCCCCCGGCGCGGGAGTCGACAAGAACACCGCGTCGGCCGCGCTGATCTGGCGGCGGCCCCGCTGGTCCAATCGGCTGCAACCCGCGCCGATCGCCGACCTTCTGGACGAAGCGCAACACCTCGGCCTGGTGGGCCGCGGGGCGATCAGCACGCCCGGTCGCGTGTTCATCGGCGGCGCGGACGATGCCGAGGCCATTGCCGCGATGGCACGCATCCTGCCCAAGCCGATCGATCACTTTCTGGTGCAGGCCGACCTGACGGTGGTGGTGCCCGGCCCGCTGGAGCGTCACATCGCCGAAGAACTGTCGACGGTGGCCACCGTCGAGTCCGCCGGCACCGCGATGGTGTACCGGGTCAGCGAACCGTCGATCCGACATGCCCTCGACATCGGCAAGACCGCGGAAGAATTGCATTCCCTGTTCCGCAAGCACTCTAAAACACCTGTGCCGCAAGGCTTGACCTATTTAATCGATGACGTCGCACGCCGGCACGGCCAGCTGCGGATCGGTATGGCCGCGTCGTTCGTGCGATGCGAGGACCCGACGCTGCTCGCCCAGGCCGCGGCCGGCGCCGAACACCTCGGCCTGCGCGTGCTGGCACCGACCGTGGCGATCTCACAAGCACCGATCAGCGAAGTGCTCGCGGTCCTACAGAACGCCGGCTTCGCACCGGCCGCCGAGGACGCCAGCGGCACCATCGTCGACATCCGGGCACATCGTGCGCGAGTTCCCACCCCGCAGCGCCATCGTCCGCATCGGCCGGTGTCCCGGCCCAGCAGCGACACACTGAGCGCAGTGGTCGCGGTACTGCGGAAGGTGACGACCGCGCCGTTCGCTCACGTGCGGATCGATCCGGCGGTGGCGATGTCACTGCTGCAGCGGGCCGCCCGGGAACAAGACACGGTCCTGATCAGTTACGTCGATGCCGCCGGAGTGGCCACCCAGCGGGTGGTGTCGCCGATCGCGGTGACCGGAGGGCAGCTGATCGCGTTCGACTCGGCCTCGAGCCGTGCGCGTGATTTCACGATTCACCGCATCACCTCGGTGATGCCCGCCGACGCCGAATAGATGCGCGCCGGCGACGATGCAGAGCGAAGCGATGAGGAGGAGCGGCGCCTGATGTCGGCGCGGTACGGATAATGAAGCGTATGGAGTTCAAGTGACTGACGGACCGTTGATCGTGCAGTCTGACAAGACAGTGCTGCTGGAAGTCGACCACGAGTTGGCCGGTGCGGCGCGCGCGGCCATCGCGCCGTTCGCGGAGCTGGAGCGCGCGCCCGAGCACGTGCACACCTACCGCATCACCCCACTGGCGCTGTGGAATGCCCGCGCCGCGGGCCACGACGCCGAGCAGGTCGTCGACGCGCTGGTCAGCTTTTCCCGCTACGCCGTTCCGCAGCCGTTGCTGGTCGACATCGTCGACACGATGGCCCGCTACGGCCGGCTGCAGCTGGTGAAAAGCCCGGTGCACGGCCTGGTGCTGGTCAGCTTCGACCGTGCTGTGCTCGCAGAAGTGTTGCGCCACAAGAAGATCGCGCCGATGCTGGGCGCCCGTATCGACGATGACACCGTGATCGTGCACGCCAGCGAGCGCGGGCGGGTCAAGCAGATGCTGCTCAAGATCGGCTGGCCGGCCGAGGATCTCGCCGGCTATGTGGACGGCGAGGCTCATCCGATCAGCCTGTTGCAGGACGGCTGGGAGCTGCGCGACTACCAGGAGATGGCGGCCGACTCGTTCTGGGCGGGCGGCTCGGGTGTGGTGGTCCTGCCGTGCGGTGCGGGCAAGACACTCGTCGGCGCCGCCGCGATGGCGAGGGCCAGCGCGACGACGTTGATCCTGGTCACCAACACCGTCGCCGGCCGGCAGTGGAAGCGCGAGCTGATCGCACGAACGTCGTTGACCGAAGAGGAGATCGGCGAGTACTCCGGCGAGCGCAAGGAGATTCGCCCGGTCACCATCGCGACGTATCAGGTGATCACCCGTCGCACCAAGGGCGAGTACCGCCACCTGGAGTTGTTCGACAGCCGGGACTGGGGATTGATCGTCTACGACGAGGTGCACCTGCTGCCGGCGCCGGTGTTCCGGATGACCGCCGATCTGCAGTCTCGGCGACGGCTCGGACTGACGGCGACGTTGATCCGCGAGGACGGCCGGGAGGGCGACGTGTTCTCGCTGATCGGCCCGAAGCGTTACGACGCGCCGTGGAAAGACATCGAGGCGCAGGGCTGGATCGCCCCGGCGGAGTGCATCGAGGTGCGGGTCACGATGACCGACAACGAGCGGATGATCTACGCCACCGCCGAGCCGGAGGAGCGCTACAAGCTGTGCTCGACGGCCCATTCGAAAATCGCGGTAGTCAAATCGATTCTGGCGCGGCACGCAGGCGAGCCGACGTTGGTGATCGGCGCCTACCTGGATCAGCTTGAGGAACTCGGGGAGGTGCTGGGCGCCCCGGTGATCCAGGGATCGACCAAGAACGCCGAACGCGAGGCGCTGTACGACGCGTTCCGCCGTGGCGAGGTGAGCACCCTGGTGGTGTCCAAGGTCGCGAACTTCTCCATCGATCTACCGGAAGCCTCTGTCGCGGTGCAGGTTTCGGGCACATTCGGCTCACGGCAGGAAGAGGCACAGCGACTCGGCCGGCTACTGAGACCCAAGGCCGATGGCGGCGGCGCGATCTTCTATTCGGTGGTGGCCCGCGACAGCCTGGACGCCGATTACGCCGCGCACCGGCAGCGGTTTCTCGCCGAGCAGGGCTACGGTTACATCATTCGCGACGCCGACGACCTGCTGGGGCCGGCGATCTAACTCGCGCCTTCAAGGCGATCGCAAGCGCGGCGCTTTCCCGCGCGCAGCGGGTCGCCGTCATCCAACTCAGATCGACAGGATCGTCGCCGACGCGGTACCGGGTGCCCCGTACACCTGCGCCAGACCAACGCGCGGGTTCCCGGGAACCTGACGCTCGCCCGCCTCGCCGCGCAGCTGGCGGACCAGTTCGTGCACCTGACGCAGGCCGGACGCGCCGATCGGCTCGCCGTTGGCGATCAGCCCGCCGTCGGTGTTCACCGGAATCGACCCGTGGATCTCGGTGGCGCCGTCGGCCACCAGCTTCTCCTGCTCGCCGTCGGCGCACAGGCCTGTCTCGGCCATATGGATCACTTCGTTGCCGGCGTCGGTGTCCTGAAGTTGAGCGACGTCGACATCCTCAGGCCCGATACCCGCGGCCTCATAGGCGGCCTTGGCGGCGTAGACGGTGGGCGAGACGTCCTCGTCCAGCGGGGCGAACGTGGCATGCACTTCGTAGGCACCATAGGTCCGGGTGCGGATCTCGGTGGCGCGCACGTAGACCGGTTTGTCGGTGTACTTGTGCGCGATGTCGGCGCGACACATGATCACGGCCGCGGCGCCTTCGTCGGGCGCGCAGAACATGTACTGCCGCAGTGGGTAGTTCAGCACCGGCGAGGCCATGATCTGCTCGACCGTTATCTCCTTGCGCCGGAATGCATTCGGATTCAGCACGCCGTTGCGGAAGTTTTTGTTGGCCACCCGCGCCAGCGTCTCCTCGGAGATGCCGTGCTTGTGGATGTAGTGATTGGCCTTCATCCCGAAGAACTTGGTGGTGACGAACTGCCCGTTTTCGGCATACCACTGCGGCAGCGCCAACTTCGCGGGGTCGTCGGTGAACGCGCCCCGCGGGTGCTTGTCCAACCCGATCGCGATGCCGATGTCGTACTTACCCAACCGGATGGTGTCGGCGGTCTGCTGAATCGCGCTGGCCGCGGTGGCGCACGCGTTGAACACGTTGGTGAAGGTGATGCCGGTCAGCCCGACCAGACGAGTCACCGCGTCCGGGTTGGACACCTCGTGGCTGCCGCCGAAGCCGAACTGGATGTCCTTCCAGTTCGACCCCGGCATCGGCCAACGCGAACTGGATGGCTTCGGCACCCATCTGCATAGCGGTCTTGTCGAACCTGCCGAACGGGTGCAGGCCGACACCGATGATGGCGACATCGCTGGTCATGTCAGGCTCCTCTCAATTGTGACGACCCGCTTCGCCCGGCTTCGCCGAGCTTGCGATCGTCACGAAGTCGGCTGGAAGGCGAACGTGACGATCTCGGCGCCGTCAGCGTCGGTGGTGAACGGGATCATGGTCAGCTCAACCGGCTGGCCGAACTTCAGTTTGGCCGGATCGTTCTCGGTCAGCCGGCCCTCGACGCGAATGACGTCACCGAGCTGCACCAAACCCACCCCGAACGGCACGAAGTCGTCACCGGTGGGGCCCGCGTAAGGAGCTCCCGGCGCGAAGCCCTGGGTGGTCCACGCGATCAGCGTTCCACTGCGCGGAAGCTTGGTCTCCGACATCTTCGACCCGCTGCACCTTGGGCACAGATCCTGCGCCGGAAAGGTGGTGGCGCTGCAGTCGCCGCACTGGCTACCGATCAGCTGAGGATTGTCCTCGGGCCAGGTAGAGATGCTGGGATCGATTGCCTTCTGCATCGAGAGATCCTCCGTCAGCCGCCGCCGGGATAATGCGCTCACCAGACCGTACAACAGCATTCCGCAAAAGCGGAAACCGCATTCTCATTTTTGCTCGCGGCAGCCGGTTCCCTTCACATCGAGCCCTGAGGTATCGCACATGACCGTGACGTCGGAACGGCAGCGTAGCGGATGCGGATAGTCGACCGTATTACGAGTGCTGGCAGGGCTTTCCGACGATCACCCCGGCCAGCGCGAGGTCAGTGGCGCACCCGCGGTCGCCTTTCAGGAACCGCGGCTGTTTCCGCGCGGGCGTTGGTCGCCGAGCCGCAGCTGTTGTAGCTCGACGAGCCATTCGGCGCGCTCGACGCGCTCACCCGGCTGTCCATCCGGGCGTTGCTGCTCGACCTGTGGCGCGACCACGGATTCGGCGTCCTGCTGGTCACCCACGACGTGGACGAGGCCGTCGAGCTGGCCGACCGGATACTGGTGCTCGAGGAGGGCCGGGTCGCGCACACCGTCACCATCGAGTCCCCGCGTCCAACAGCGTCGGAGCGCACCGCCCGGCACACGAATACCGGTCCGACCTTCTCGACAAGCTCGGCGTTCGGCATTGATCACCAAGCAGCGCTTCACTTTTCATGTCAGCGTGGTGCTGGTTCTGCTCGGCTCCGTGACGGGCTGTGTGTCGCGCGAGCTGGGGCCGCAAGCCCTCGCCGCGCCTGCGGCGGTGCCGGCATCGGAGCTGTCCGGGCTGACGCTGCGGGTCGGCGACCAGAAGGGCGGCGCCCAAGCGCTGCTGAAGGCGGCCGATGCCTTGGACAACCTGCCGTACCGCATCGACTTCTCGACCTTCACCTCGGGACCGCCGCAGATCGAAGCGTTGAACGCGGGCCGGATCGACTTCGCGATCACCGGAAACACGCCACCGGTATTCGGCGCGGCGGCCAATTCGAAGACCCGGGTCGTGTCGGTCTGGGACGGCGCGCAAACCGGTGAGCAGATCCTGGTGCGAACCAACTCGTCGATGGGAGGAGTCCGCGATCTGCGCGGCAAGACGATCCTGGTGGCCAAGGGCAGCGCCGCCCATGCCAACGTGCTCGAGCACCTCGCCGATGCCGGGCTCAAACCGAAAGACGTCAAGCTGGTGTTCCTGCAGCCCGCCGACGCGTTGTCGGCATTCGCCAACGGGCAAGGCGACGCCTGGGTGATCTGGGATCCCTACACCGCGCAAGCCAATCTGACGCTGAAGGTGCGCAGCATCGGATCGGCGGCGAACGGCTACCAATTCGCCAGCGCCTCGGTGAAGGCGCTGACCGATCCCCAACGCAACACCGCGCTGTCCGACTTGCTGCTCCGCTACCAGCGGGCAGCGCAGTGGGCGCGCGAGAATCCCGACCGGTGGGCCGAGAAGTACTCCGCTGCCGTAGGTTTGAGCCTCAATATCTCCGCGCTCGCCCAGAGCAGACTCCGGCGGCTTACGGTCCCGCTCGATGAGAAAGTGGTGGCTTCCGAACAACGCCTTGCTGACTTGTTCGCGTCCGCGGACCAAATTCCGGAGGCGCCCGACTTCGTCACATGGGTCGACCGTAGGTTCAACAGTGCGCTCGGAGGCGAGCAGCACGAAGTGACGACCACGAGGAGATGACGATGACGGTCACGGTGACACTTGAGCTTCGGTTCAAGCCCGACGAGGTGGCCGCGGGGCGCGAGCTGATGGGCCGGGTGCTGGAAGTCACCCGGGCATTCGACGGCAACGTGCGCACCGACGTGCTCGTCGACGAGGACGACGAAGCGCACTGGCTGATCTACGAACTCTGGGAGACGGTCGAGGCCGACGAGGCCTACCGCGCGTTTCGTGCCGGTGAGGGAAAGGTGACGCAGCTGCCGCCCCTGCTGGCCGCTCCCCCGGTGAAGATCCGCTACCTCACCAGCGACGTCTAGCTCAGCGCCGGGATCACTTGGCGCTCAAACAGTTCGATCCCGGAGCGGTCGTATGCGGCCTCGGGGAAGTAGCAGATCACGTATTCGCAGCCGAGGTCGCGCAGCTTCTGCAGCCGTTCGATGACCTGCTCTGGCGTGCCGGTGGCCGAATCGGGTCCGCTGGTGCCGCCGATCATCGCGTCGGCCGCTGAGTCGCCGACGTAGCCGACCAGGCGGTCGCGTACCCGCTGCAGGCGGTCTTTGAAGCCTTTCTCGTCTGCGTCGACGATGGCGTTGACGTTGACCGACCGGACAATCGTGTCGAAGTCGGTGCCCACGTCGCGGCAATGGCCGGCGAGCACTTCGGACTTGTGCGCGAAGCCTTCCGGCTCGCCGGTGAAGTTGGTGTACTGCGCGTACTTCGCGGCGATACGCAGGGTCTTCTGCTCGCCGCCACCGGCGATCCACAGTGGAATCCCGTTGTCCTGCAACGGCTTGGGCGCAACGATCGCGCCGTCGACCTGGTAGTGCTTTCCGTCGAAGCTGACTTTTCCGTCCCGCCAGGCGTCACGCATGATCTGGACGCCTTCGTCGAGGCGCCCCAGTCGCACGCCCGCGGACGGGAAGCCGTACCCGTAGGCCCGCCACTCGTGCTCGTACCAGCCGCCACCGATTCCCATCTGCACGCGACCGCCGGAGATGATGTCGGCCGTCGCAGCGACTTTGGCGAGGTAGGCGGGATTTCGATAACTCATCGCGGTGCACATCTGGCCGAGCTTGATCCGCGATGTGGTCGCCGCGTACGCCGACATCAGCGACCACGCCTCGTGGGTGGCTTCGCCGGTGGGCATCGGCACGGTGTGGAAGTGGTCGTACACCCACACTGAATCCCAGGCACTGTCGTCGGCGTAGGCGGCCAGATCGCGCATCACCCCCCAGTGCTTATCGACGTCGATGCCGACCAGATCCAGTCGCCAGCCTTGAGGGATGAAGAATCCGAAGCGCATAACTTCGGAGCCTAGCTCGGCGACGATGCGGGCCGGAACGGGCCGCTGAGGAGCCGGGCAATCAAGCACAGCGCGACCCGTAAGCTGACCGGATGGACCTCACCGGTATCGGGATCTGGAGCAGCCAGCTCCGCTACGGCAATGCTGCCGAATCCGCTGATGCAGCAGCAGAATTAGACGAGTTGGGCTTCCGGGCCCTTTGGATACCCGACGTTGGTGGGCAGATCTTCGACGCGGTGGGCAACCTGCTGGCCGCGACCAAGCAGACCACGATCGCCACCGGGATCCTGAACCTGTGGATGCATACACCAGGTGACGTCGCGGAGAACTTCGCCGCACTGACCGCTGAACACGGCGACCGCTTCCTGTTGGGAATCGGCGTCAGCCACGCGCCGCTGATCGACGCAGGCGAGCCCGGACGGTACCGCAAACCGCTGGCGGCGACGGCGTCATTCCTGGACGAGTTGGACGCGACGCCGCAACCGGTTCCCGTGCAGCGGCGGGTGCTGGCCGCGCTCGGCCCGAAGATGCTGTCGCTGTCCGCGCGCCGTAGTGCGGGCGCACACCCGTACCTGGTCACCCCCGACCACACCGCATCAGCCCGCGCGACGTTGGGTGATGGACCGTTGCTGCTGCCCGAGCAGACGGTGATTCTCACTGACAGCGCCGACGAAGCGCGCGCCATCGGAACCGATTGGTTGCGTTCGTATTTGGCGCTGCCAAACTACGCCAACAACCTGCTGCGCTCCGGTTTCTCCGAAGACGACCTAAGCCAGGTGAGCGACCGTCTCTTCAACGCGATCATCGCGTGGGGCGACGAGGACGCCATTCTGCGCAGGGTCTCCGAGCATCGTTCGGCCGGTGCCAACCACGTCTGCATCCAGGTGCTGCTGAGCGACCCGCAGGGCTATCCACGCGAGCAGTGGCGGCGGATCGCCGCGGCGCTGACGTAGCGAGTCACACCCGCCTCTCGTTGCCGAACGTGAAGATGATTTCACGTTCGCGGCCGAGCGTGAAAATGACTTCACGGCCGCCAGCCGAGCCAGGAATACCGTAGGGCCATGTCTTCCAAGCACACCCTGTTCAAGCTGTTCTACCGGCTCGGTTTCACCCCGTGGGACGGCCATCCGATCGCGCAAAACCTGCAGGACCTGGTCGCGGAACTGCCCGCGGGCAAAGCCCTCGATCTCGGCTGCGGCACCGGCGACTCGTCGATCTATCTGGGGCAACACGGCTGGAAAGTCACCGGTGTCGACTATGTGCCGACCGCACTCGAGAAGGCTCGTGCCAAGGCCGCCGCAACCAAGACATCGGTCGACTTCGTCCGCGCCGACGTCACCAAGCTGAGCCGGGAAGGTATCGGCGCGGACTTCCGATTGATCGTGGACAACGGCTGCCTGCACAACATGAGCGACGGCGATCGCGACGCGTACGTGCGGGAAGTCAGCGCGGTGGCCGCACCGGACGCGCGACTGTTGATCGTCGCGTTTCTGCCCGGCGGGCGGTTCGGCGTCCGAGGCGTCCGGCCCGACGAAATGGAACGACGATTCGCCTCGGGATGGACGCTGGTGTCCACGGGAGCCGAGCGGCAACTCGACGAAGCGCAAACCCCGGCGAGGTACTACCTGTACCGACGCCAAAACCCCTGAAAAACAACGTTTTCAGGGGCTTTGGCGTTGGTTGACTAGGTCAGCGATGCCGGCGGCAGGAACCGGTCGCCGTACCTGGCGGCCAGCTCCTTGGCCCGCGCGACGAAGGCTTCCTTGCCGGTGCCGAGCGCACCCTGGTAGCCGACGATGAACTGCGCCGAGCCACCGGTGTACGGCGGGAAGCCGATGCCCATGATCGAGCCGATGTTGGCGTCGGCGGTCGACGTGAGAACGCCTTCGTCGAGGCACTTCTGGGTTTCCAGCGCCTCGGCGAACAGCATCCGGTCGATCATGTCCTGCAGCGGCAGGTCGGTCGAACCGGACTTGAACGTCTCGCGCAGACCCGGCCACAACCGGGTGCGCTTGCCGTCGACGTACTCGTAGAAGCCGGCACCCTTCAACCGCGACGGACGCTCGAGCTCGATCATCTTCTCCACGACCGCCTCGGCCGGGTGCGGAACATAGACTCGCCTCCAGCATCTTCCACCGCCCTTACGGCTCGCGGCAGCGATCTTGTGCATCAGCTCCAGGTTGAGCTCATCGGACAGCTGCAGCGGCGGCGCCGGGTAGCCGGCCTGCGAACCGGCGTGCTCGATGCTGGCGGGCTCCACGCCCTCGCCCAGCATCGCCAGCGCCTCGTTGACGAAGGTGCCGATGACGCGGCTGGTGAAGAAGCCGCGGCTGTCGTTGACCACGATCGGGGTCTTGCCGATAGCCAGCGTGTAGTCGAACACCCGGGCCAGCGCTTCGTCAGATGTCTTCTCGCCCTTGATGATTTCGACCAGCGGCATCTTGTCGACCGGGGAGAAGAAGTGGATCCCGATGAAGTCCTCCTGGCGCTTCACGCCGGTCGCCAGACCGGTGATCGGCAGCGTCGAGGTGTTCGACCCGAGCAGCGCGTTGGGCTCGACGACGTCCTCGATCTCCTGGAACACCTTGTGCTTCAGATCCTGGTTCTCGAAGACGGCCTCGACCACGAAGTCGACGCCCTTGAGGTCGGCCGGATCCGCGGCCGGAGTGATCCGGTCCAGCAGCTCCTTCGACTTCTCTTCGGTGGTCTTGCCACGCTGAAGCGCTTTGGCCTCAAGCTTTTCCGCGTAGCCCTTACCCTTCTGCGCAGCCTCGATGCTGACGTCCTTGAGCACGACCTCGTACCCGGCCTTGGCCGAGACGTAGGCGATACCGGCGCCCATCATGCCCGCACCCAGCACGCCGATCTTGTGGATCTTGACCGACTCGATGCCGTCGGGGCGCGATCCACCGCCGTTGATGTGCTGCAGGTCCAGGAAGAACGCCTGGATCATGTTCTTGGCGGTCTGGCCGGTGACCAGTTGCGCGAAGTACCGGCTCTCGATGCGGCTGGCGGTGTCGAAGTCCACCTGCGCGCCCTCGACGGCCGCGTCCAGGATGGCCCGCGGTGCCGGCATCGGCGCACCCTTGAGTTGCTTCTTCAGCAGCGCCGGGAAGGACGGCAGAACGCCGGCCAGCGCGGGGCTGGACGGTGTGCCGCCAGGCATCTTGTAGCCCTTGACATCCCACGGCTGGGTGTGTGAGTCCGGGTTGGCCTTGATCCACGCCTTGGCGGCGGGCACCAACTCCTCCACCGAGCCGACCAACTCGTCGACCAGGCCGGTTTCCTTGGCCTGCGAGGGCTTGAACCGGGTGCCCTGCGACAGGATGTTCATGAACGCGTTCTGGATGCCGAACATCCGCACGGTGCGGGTCACCCCGCCGCCACCGGGCAGCAGGCCCAACGTCACCTCGGGCAGACCGACGACCAGACCTTTGACGTCGGCGGCGATGCGGTGGTGGCAGGCCAGCGCGATCTCCAGGCCACCGCCGAGCGCGGCGCCGTTGATGGCGGCCACCACCGGCTTGCCGAGGGTCTCCAACGCACGCAGGTCGCGCTTGACCGACTCGACTGTGTCGAACGCCTCGCCGGCATCGTCCGGACCGAGCTTGATCATGCTCTTGAGGTCACCGCCGGCGAAGAAGGTCTTCTTTGCGCTGGCGATGACCACACCGGTGACCGAATCCTTCTCGGCGACAAGCTTTTCCACCGCGTTGTGCATCGACTCCGCGTAGTGCTCGTTCATCACGTTGGCCGACCCGGTGGGGTCGTCAAGGGTCAATGTGACGATGCCGTCGGCATCCTTGTCCCACGCAATGGTGTTCTCTGCCATGGTCTTAAACCCTCTCAATGATGGTGGCGACACCCATGCCGCCGCCGATGCACAGTGTGATGAGCGCGCGTCGCGCGTTGCGGCGCTCGAGCTCGTCGACCATGGTGCCGGTGATCATCGCGCCGGTGGCGCCCAGCGGGTGGCCCATCGCGATGGCGCCACCGTTGACGTTGAGCTTCTCGTCCGGGATGTTCAGGTCCTTCTGGAACTTCAGCACGACAGAGGCGAACGCCTCGTTCAGCTCGAACAGGTCGATGTCGTCGACCGTCAAGCCCGCGCGGTCGAGCACCTTGCGGGTGGCCGGTGTCGGGCCGGTGAGCATGATGACCGGGTCGGCACCGCTGGTGGCGGTCGCGACGATGCGGGCCCGCGGGGTCAGCCCCTGCGACTTGCCCGCGGATTCCGAGCCCACGAGCACCAGCGCGGCGCCGTCGACGATGCCGGAGCTGTTACCGCCGGTGTGGACGTGGTTGATCTTCTCGACGAAGTGGTACTTCTGCAGCGCGACGTCATCGAAGCCACCCATCTCGCCGATGCCGTCGAACGCGGTCTTGAGCTTGCCCAGGCCTTCCAGCGTGCTGTCGGGCCGCATGTGCTCGTCGTGGTCGAGGATGAGCAGACCGTTCTGGTCGCGAACCGGCACAACCGATTTCGCGAAGTAGCCGCCCGACCAGGCCTCCGCCGCCTTCTGCTGGCTGCGCAGCGCGTAGGCGTCGACGTCGTCGCGGGAGAACCCCTCGATGGTGGCGATCAGGTCGGCGCCGATGCCCTGGGGGACGAAGCCGAGCCGGTAGTTGGTCTCCGGATCGGTCGCCCAGGCGCCACCGTCGGAGCCCATCGGGACGCGGCTCATCGACTCGACACCGCCGGCCAGCACCAGGTCGTCCCAGCCGGAGCGCACCTTTTGCGCGGCGGTGTTGACGGCCTCCAGGCCGGAGGCGCAGAACCGGTTGAGCTGCACGCCGCCGGTGGTTTCGGGCAGCCCCGCCACCAGCGCCGCAGTCCGGGCGATGTCGCCGCCCTGGTCCCCGACCGGCGATACCACGCCGAGGATCAGGTCGCTGATCAGATTTTCGTCGAGATCGGGGTGGCGTTTGCGCAGTTCGTCGACCAGGCCGACGACCAAGTTCACCGGCTTGACTTCGTTCAGCGAGCCGTTGCGCTGCTTGCCGCGCGGCGTACGGATGGCCTCGTAGATGAAGGCTTCTTCGGACATGACTGATTCCTCTTCACAATGTGGGGTATGGGGTCCGTCGTTGGCGACGCTAGTCCCCTACCGCCCACCCTAACAAAATGCCCGGCCAACCTGTTGGTTGGGAGGGCTTGCGGGCGCCGAACGTGAAGCTAGTCGCACACTCGGCGCCCAGCGTGAAGCTGGCCGCACGCTCAAGGCTGGCGCCGCCGCATAAGCTCGACGGCCATGACGGTGTCGCGACTACAACCGTATGCAACCACGGTGTTTGCCGAGATGTCAGCGCTGGCGGCACGCGTCGGCGCGGTGAACCTCGGCCAGGGCTTCCCCGACGAGGACGGGCCGCCGGCCATGCTCAAGGCCGCCCAGGACGCTATCGCCGGCGGCGTCAACCAGTACCCACCGGGAATCGGCATCCCCGCACTCCGCGAGGCCGTCGCCGCTCAACGTAAGAGGAAGTACGACGTCGAGTATGACCCGGCGACCGAAGTACTGGTGACCGTCGGAGCCACCGAGGCGATCGCCGCGGCGGTGTTCGGTCTCGTCGAGCCCGGCTCCGAGGTGATTTTGATCCAGCCGTTCTACGACTCGTATTCGCCGGTGGTGGCGATGGCGGGTGCCCGGCGGGTCGTAGTGCCGCTGGTGCCGGACGGCCGCGACTTCGCGCTCGACATCGACGCGCTGCGGCGTGCGGTGACGCCGAGCACCCGGGCGTTGATGCTCAACTCACCGCACAACCCCACCGGCACCGTGTTGAGTGCGACCGAACTGGCGGCGATCGCCGAGATCGCCATCGCGGCCGACCTTCTGGTCATCACTGACGAGGTCTACGAGCACCTCGTCTTCGACGCACACCGGCACTTGCCCATTGCCGGATTCGACGGCATGGCCGAGCGCACCATCACGATCTCGAGCGCGGCGAAGATGTTCAACTGCACCGGCTGGAAGATCGGATGGGCCTGCGGGCCTGCGCAACTCATTCAGGGCGTGCGGGCGGCCAAACAGTATCTGAGCTACGTCGGGGGCGCCCCTTTTCAGCCGGCGGTGGCCGATGCCCTCAACACCGAAGACGCCTGGGTGGATGCGCTGCGAAACTCCTTGCAGGGCAGGCGCGATCGGCTCAGTCGCGGGCTGACCGAGATCGGCTTCGACGTTCTCAACAGCGCGGGCACCTACTTCCTGTGCGCCGATCCGCGTCCGCTGGGCTACGACGACAGCACCGCATTCTGCGCGGCACTACCCGAACAGGTCGGGGTTGCCGCGATCCCGATGACGGCGTTCTGCGATCCCGCCGCCGACGACTGGGCCGCGTGGAATCACTTGGTGCGGTTCACGTTCTGCAAGCGCGACGACACGCTCGACGAGGCGATCAGCCGGCTTGGGCGATTGCGGCCATGACCTTGCGCCGCAACCCCTCGGTCGCGGCGTAGAGGATCTTCCTGCGCGCCCGGTTGACCAGAAATTCCGGTATCGGCGCCGACGGCTCGAGGGTGATCTCGAATCGCACCCGCGTCCGGTCTTCAGATTCGCGGTGCATCGTGTACTCGACATGCTGCGCGTGCTGCTGCAGAGTTTTGTGCGCGTCCCACACCACCCAGTCCGGCCCCCAGTGGTACTCGAGCACCTCGGTGTCGACGATGCCGGAGACCCGGATGGTGACCTTCACATGATGGGGGCGGCCGTCGGGATAGCAATCGATGACTTCGGCGCGCTTGTGCACCGAGGACCAGGTCGGCACCGAGACGACGTCGGCCAGCGCCTCCAGAATCACCTCCGGCGGCGCATCGATGACAACCTCACGCGATGCTTGTACGGCCACTACGAGCAAACTAGCAACGCGAGCGCATTCGCGGAGCTTACTGTTGGGAAATGCAGCAATTGAGTTGGACCGACGACATGTTGCTGCGCGCAGAGACGCCGGAGACGCCGCAACAAATCCAGCTGCTGCTGATTTACGACCCTTCGACCGCACCGGGCGGGAAGGTCACATTCAAAGGGATTCTCGAGGAGCTCGACGCGCGGTTGCATCTCGCGGATGTCTTTCGCCGGCGCCTGACCGAGACGCAGTTCGGACTCGATCGACCGTACTGGGTCGACGACCCGAGCTTCGACCTCGAGTATCACGTCCGCCACATCGGGCTGCCGCAGCCGGGCGACTGGCGGCAGCTGTGCATTCAGGTCGCGCGGTTGCACGGCCGGCAGATCGATTTGCGCCGCCCGCCGTGGGAAATCACCGTCATCGAGGGGCTGAATTCCGTTCCGGGAGTGCCGAAGGGCTCCTTCGCGATGGCGCTGAAGCTGCATCACTGCGCGGTCGACGGCATGGCCAGCGTGCAGATGATCGCGGCCATGCACGACCTCGCCCCCGACAGTCCGCGCCCCCCGGCGCCCGACCCGCCGTGGCGCCCCGCCCCGCTGCCCTCGACCGCAAACTTGTTGTCGCGCACGGCAATCAAGGCAGCGCTATATCCCTTGCGAGCCGGCACCGTCCTCGCGTCGAGCGCCCCCAAGGCGGTGCGTGGATTGGCCGGGCTGCCCGGCAAGCTGATCAGCCGCGTGTCCAGAATTCCCGAGCTCGGCGCGCCGTCGTTTCCGCCCAAGACGCGTTTCAACCAGACGGTCTCACCGCACCGGGTCTTCGAGGCCCGCTTCCACGACCTTGACGACTTCAAACGGATCAAGGCCCGGGTGCCGGGCTCGACGGTCAACGATGTGGCGCTGGCCTACGTGGGCGGCGCCCTTCGTCACTACTTGGACAAGCACGGGGAACTGCCCGACGAGTCGCTGGTTGCCGCCTGCCCGATGTCATTGCGGCAAGCCGACGACACGACCGCACAGGGCAACGCGTTGTTCGGCCGGTTGCAGTCGCTGGGCACCGACATCTCCGACCCACTGGTCCGGCTCGCCACGATCGCCGAGTCGACCGCGGACAGCCGGTCGGAATCGAATCATGAGACTCGGACCCAGCTGATCGAGCTGATCGGGACGGTGCCGACCTCACTGCTCGGCGTAGCGGCAAAGGCCGCGAGCGCGCTTCCGTTCTCCGGGCCCAACGTCGCCAACACGACCGTGACCAACGTGCCGGGACCGCCCGTGCCGATCTACTTCCGCGGGGCTCAACTGCTACGCGCCGCCGGTCTCGGGCCGCTGATCGGCGGGATGAACCTCATCCACGTCGTGGCCAGCTACAACGGCACATTGTCGATCAGCGCGACCGCGGACCGCGATGCCCTACCCGACCCGGCCAACTACGCCGATTGCATGGAGCACGCCTTCGAGGAGTTGCTCTCCATTGCCGAATAGCGGAACTTAATTGGAGCGAGTGACGGGACTCGAACCCGTGTATACGGCTTTGCAGGCCGCTGCCTAGCCGCTCAGCCACACCCGCACGAGGAACCACCATCCAGCATTGGCCTCCGACAGACCACCGTTTCAATCGACGCGATCGTTACTGCGGCTGTTCGGAGCCGAAGGCGGCCATCACCTGGTCGCGGAGCCCCTTGGTCGCGGCGTCGAGCACGATCTCGCTCGCCCGCCGGACGACGAAAGCCGGCACCGGTCCCGCCGGCTCGACGGTGATGTCGAAACGCACCCGCGTCCGGTCGACGCCGACGGGCTGCAAGTTGTATTCGACGTGTTGCCCGCGCTGCTGGAATGTGTCGCTGGCATCCCAGACCACCCAGTCGGGACCCCAGTGGTATTCCAGGATCTCGTTGTCGACGAGCCCGAAAATCTTGATGGTGGCCTTCACATGATGCGGGCGACCGTCGGAGTACCAGTCGAGCACCTGAATCCGCTTGTGCACCGGCGACCACGACGACAGTGACCCGACATCGGCCAACGCCTCCAGGATCACCCCCGGCGGCGCGTCGATGACAATCTCTCTCGATGCTTGAACGGCCACTAATAACCAAGCTAGCAAGGCAGCACACTAATTGCGCTTGATTACCAGCCGATTTCGTCGAGCGGGGTGGTCGCCTGCGGTATCGGCCCGACCGGCGCGGGTGGTGTGCGGGAGAACCGTGGGGCCGGCGCGGCCTGGTCGACGCCGCCGGCGTTGACCACCGTCGCGCGCGCATTCAGGTGCGGATCGGCGGCGGCTTCGCTCCACGTCAACACCGGCGTGACGCATGCGTCGGTGCCATCGAAGATCTTCGCCCAGTCGTCGCGGGTCTTGCTGGCGAACCGCTGGGTGAACACGTCGAACATCGTTGGAAACGAACCGATTTCAAACTGGCCCGGCACCTCGTCGGCCGACAATCCCAGTCCGGCCAGCAAGGCCGCGAAGAATTGCGGCTCGATGGCGCCCACCGCCATGTATTTGCCGTCGGAGGTTTCGTAGCAGCGATAGAACGGCGCACCGCCGTCGAGCAGAAACGATTCGCGCTCATCGCGCAGCGCACCGGTCGATTTCATCGTCCACATCATCTGCGCCAGCACGCTGACCCCGTCCACCATCGCGGCGTCGACCACCTGACCGCGTCCCGATCGCTCACGCTCGTAGAGCGCGGCGACGATGCCCACAATCACGAACATCGAGCCGCCACCGAAATCGGCGACCAGATTCAGCGGCGGCATCGGCGGCCGGTCGCGGTAACCCAGCGCCGACAGCGCACCGGTCTGCGATAGATAGTTGATGTCGTGGCCGGCCGTGCTGGCCCGCGGCCCGTCCTGTCCCCAGCCGGTGATGCGCGCGAAGATCAGCCGCGGGTTGACCGCCGCGCAGTCGTCCGGGCCGATTCCCAGGCGCTCGCAGGTGCCGGGCCGAAAGCAGTCCAGCAGCACATCGGCCTTGGCAGCGAGTTCCAGCAGCTGTTGCGGATCGGCTTTGACATCCAGATCCACGATCCGCTTTCCGCGGTGCAACAGGTCGAGGTTCTCGGCAGGCATCACCAGTCCGCCGGGGCGGCGAACCCGCACCACATCGGCGCCCAGATCCGCGAGCATCATCGCCGCGTGCGGGCCCGGTCCGATGCCGCCGAGTTCGATGACTTTTACGCCCGCGAGGGGTCCGGTGGCGGTCACCGGCGAAACGTTACTAGTGAATCCGGTCGGGCCATCGGCCTGATTCGTTATGTTCAGCCCATGACGTCCCGCTTCGATCCCCGCGGTCTTGTCGACATCGCGGAGCAGACGGTGCGCACCTACATCAAGGCTGCGAGTTGGAGCGAGCGGCAAATCTTCGGGCTGATCCGGTCCGGGATGAAAATCGCCGAGCCGCCGGAAACAACGGAGTCACTGGCCCCGCCCGCTCCACAGGAGGAGGCCCCCGAGGGCCTGGACGCCAAGATGCGCGGATTGCTCGGCCGCGCGGTCGAGCAGAGTTCCACGTCGAGCCGCCAAGAGCTCTTCCACAAGATCCTCGACCAACTCGTGCCCGACGAGGCTCGTATCGTCAGCGCCCTCTCCGACGGGTCCGCCTCCCCGCTGCTCAACGTGTACGCGCGGACCCGGACCGGGCTGGTGGGCGAAGTTGTGCTGGAGAACATGTCGCTGATCGGGAAGACCGCCAATCTCGCGCTTCCTCATCTGACGCCGATGTACGTCAGCCACTTACTCTCGCTGGGGCTGGTCGAGTCCGGCCCAGAGGACACCTCGATGAAGGACGAGTACGAAATCCTCGGCGCCGACACGGCCGTGCTCCAAGCCATCAAGACCGCTAGTCGCGGTCCGATCCCGGCCCCGATCGAGCGATACACGCTGCGCCTGTCCGGACTTGGCCTTGAGCTGTGGGCCGCGACGAACAGCTCTCAGGACCGGGAATGACCTTGTCGGTGGTCGCCTGGGGCCAGTCCTGGGGCGAGATCATTGCCGACGCCAAGCTCAACTGGTTTATCTACCTGTCCATGCCGTTCATCGCGGCCTTCGTCGGATACACCACGAAGCTGGTCGCGCTGCAGATGCTCTACCGCCCAATCGAGTTCGTGGGTGTCGGGCCGATCGGGTGGCAGGGCGTGGTGCCGCGACGGGCCGGCAAGACCGCGGCCGTGACGATCCAGATGCTCACCGACAAGCTGCTCAAGCCCGAGGAGATTCTGGACAAGATCGACGCCAAACAGGCGGTGGAGGACCTCCGCGAGCCGCTCACCCGAACGATCGACACGATGGCCCGTGATCTGGCCGAGCAGCTGCGCCCCGGTCTGTGGGACTCGCTCCCGGCCGCGGGACGCAACGCCGTGCTGTCCCGCGTGCACGCCGCCGCACCCGAGGTCGTCGACAACATCTTCGTCGCGATGAAGGAGGACCTGCCGAGGTTCGTCGATCTGCAGTACCTCGCCGTCACGACCCTCGTCCGGAACAAGGTTCAACTCAACGAGCTGATGAAGGGCATGGGTGGGGCGGCGATGAAGTTCATCCGCCGCAGCGGTATCTATTTCGGCTTCGCGATCGGCCTGGTGCAGATGGTCGCGTGGGGCTTGTTTCACAACCCGTGGATCATGCCGACGTTCGGCTTTTTCACCGGGTTCGCCAGCGACTGGCTGGCCCTCAACCTGATCTTCATCCCTCGCGAGCCGAAAAAGCTGCTGGGCTTCATCCCTGTGCAGGGCGTGCTTCATGCGCAACGCGAAAACGTCACACGCGACTACGCCCGGATCCTGGCCAACGACCTTTTCTCCGCCGATGTCCTCCTCGACGCGATTCTGCACGGCCCCACCTCCGAGCGACTTTTCGCGGCCATCGAGAAGGAGGTTTCGGCGGCGATCGACGCGCAAGCCGGGGTTGCCCGGCCGGTGATCACCCTTGCGATCGGCACCAAGCGCTACCGGGAGGCGAAAGACTCCGTCGTGCGGATGGTTCTCGAGCGGCTTCCGGACACGATGCAGGAGGCCAAGGAGTACACCGCCAAGACCCTCGACATCGAGAACCTCATCGTCGAAAAGATGAACGAGCTGACCCCCGACCAGTACGAATCCATCCTGCGACCCGTCTTCAAAGACGACGAGATGCTGATGGTCACCGTCGGCGCAATCCTCGGCTTCCTGGTCGGCGAGCTGCAAGTGGTCTTTGTCGAGCATCTATCCCGTTAATCGCATGCGCTCCCGGAGTGTGGAACCCGTTATCGCGCACCCTTCTTCAGTTCCAGCACCCGGTCGCGCAGGCCTTTGGTGCCGGTGTCGATCGTGCCTTTGACGGCGCGCTTGAGGACGAAGCCGGGCAGCGGCACCACCGGGTCGACGCTGATTTCGAAGACGACCTTGGTCTTGTCGCCGTCGGGCGTGAGCGTGTAGGACGCATCCTGCGAGCGCTGCTGGCCGGAGCTGACCAACGTCCAGCTGACCTTGTTCTTTGTCCAGGTGTATGCCACCACCTGCTCGTCAGTGATGCCCGCGGCCTTCACCTTCATCTTCACTTTGAGCGGCCGCCCGTTCTTGTCCTTCTCGAGTATCTCGGCGCTCTGATGCGGCGGCGACCACTCGGTGACGGTGTCCAGATCGCCGATGACGTCGAGGATCTCCTCCGGGCTGGCTTCGATCACGATTTCGCGGGTTTCGTTGATTGCCATGTCCGGACGATAGCGAGACGACGCCCGCGCCGACGGCGTTTTCGACCGCAGACCGGTACCGTCGACCTCGTGACTGATCTGGCTGATTCGTCTTACACCGTCGGCGACTACCTGCTGGACCGCCTGGCCGAACTCGGTGTCACCGAAGTATTCGGGGTGCCCGGCGACTACAACCTGGAGTTCCTCGATCACATCGTCGCCCATTCGCAGCTGCGCTGGGTCGGCAACGCCAACGAGCTCAACGCCGGATACGCCGCCGACGGGTATGGCCGCCTTCGTGGAATGTCGGCTGTGGTAACCACATTCGGCGTCGGCGAGCTGTCAGCCAGCAATGCGATCGCGGGCAGTTACGCCGAGCACGTACCGGTTGTGCACATCGTCGGCGGGCCGTCGAAGGACGCCCAGGGCACCCGTCGGGCGCTGCACCACTCGCTGGGCGACGGCGACTTCGAGCACTTTCTGCGGGTGAGCCGGGAAATCACCTGTGCGCAAGCCAATCTCATGCCGGCCACCGCCACCAGGGAGATCGATCGGGTGCTCTCCGAGGTACGCGAGCAGCGCCGGCCCGGATATCTGCTGTTGTCCACCGATGTGGCGCGCTTCGAGACCGAGCCGCCGACGGCGCCGCTGCCGCACTACACCGGCGGGACCAGCCCGCGGGCGCTTGCGTTATTCGCTTCCGCCGCAGCCGAACTCATCGGCGATCAGCAGCTGACCGTGCTGGCCGACCTGCTGGTCCATCGGCTCAATGCCGTCGACAAGCTCGAGGCGCTGCTGGCGGCTGACGTCGTGCCGCACGCCACGCTGATGTGGGGCAAGAGCCTGGTCGACGAGAGCGCCCCGGAATTCCTGGGCATCTATGCCGGCTCGGCCAGCGCGGAACCGGTGCTCCGCGCGATCGAAGAGGCGCCGGTGCTCGTGACGGCAGGCGTGGTGTTCACCGACATGGTCAGCGGCTTTTTCAGCCAGCGCATCGACCCGGCCAAGACCATCGACGTCGGGGTGCAGCAGAGCACGGTCGGCACCGCGGTGTTCGCACCGCTGGAGATGGGGGCAGCGCTCGATGCGCTCACCGCGATCCTCACCGAGCGTGGCATCCGCTCGCCCGCTGTGGTGTCGGACCCCGACACCGTGCCCACCGACAGACCCAGCCGCGATGAGCCGTTGAACCAAAACATGTTGTGGGACCGATTCTGCGCGGCGCTCACTCCCGGCAACGTTGTCTTGGCCGATCAGGGCACCTCGTTCTACGGCATGGCTACTCACCGGCTTCCGCAGGGTGTGACGTTTATCGGCCAACCACTCTGGGGCTCAATCGGATACACGCTGCCGGCTACCCTCGGCGCGGGTCTGGCACAACGCGATCGCCGGCCTGTCCTGCTGATCGGCGACGGCGCCGCCCAGCTGACGGTTCAGGAACTCGGCGCCTTCTCGCGCGAAGGCCTGGCACCGGTCGTCGTGGTGGTCAACAACGACGGGTACACCATCGAGCGAATGATTCACGGAAAGACCGCGCCCTACAACGACATTGTGCGGTGGAGCTGGGCTGACATCCCCACCGCGCTCGGCGTCACCGAGCATCTGTTCTTTCGCGCCGAAAACTACGGCGAGCTCGACGACGCGTTTGTCGCCGCGGCAGAACACCAGGACCGGATGGTGCTGATCGAAGCGGTGGTGCCGCGCTTGGACATCCCCGACCTGTTGACCAATTTGGTCGCCGACCTCGGCTGACGGCAGCCCTCGCCGAGAGCAGTCAGGCGCGCGCGCCGCTACGGTCATCGTGCGGTGTGCCGAGCAATGTGCGCAGAGTGCGACGGCAGCGGCCGCAGTCGGCGCCCGCGCCGCACGCTTTCGATATCTCGTTGGTCGTCGACGCCCCGTCGGCGATAACCTCAGCCACAACCTGACTGGTGATTCCGTTACACAGGCAGACGAACATCGCGAGGCTGCTCAATCCTCGATACGCATCATGTCGAAGAACTTGCCGACGAACACCGGCGGATAGGCGCCTCTTCCGGCGCCGGCTATCCACGGGGCCGCGGTGTCGGGATGCTCGATCCAATTGCGCGCGCGGTCCTCGTCGTCGAGCTCCTGCATGATCATCACTTCGTGGCCGTCGTCGAAAGCTCGGAACAATCGGGTTTCCCGGATGCCGGCAGCGTCGAATCGCGATGATGCACTTCGGATCTCAGCGGTCAGCGTATCTACGTCGTCAACCGACGCGATCGCGGCGACGACGACGCCGGGCACCGTTCGAGCCGACGGAGCCACCGCTCCGAATCGTTCGACGATCTCGCCGGCAAAGACAGCGGGGATGTCGTCGACACCGACAGCGTCAAACCAGTCGAAGAACACCCGCGAGCGCAGCAGTTCCACGATCGGCTCACGGCTGCGCACCCCGATCGTCACCAGCACGCGGCCGGGGTCATGTGTCGACGTGTACAGCAGGACGTGGTGTGCACCGATGTCCGCGAGTGCCGATCTACGGCGGGTGAGCAACGGCCACACCTGCTCTGGGTCCGGCACGCGATAGTCGGACGCGATCACCAACGAATGTGAGTGCGGATCTATTGCGCTCACCGAAGCTGGTCCTTCATCACCTTGCCTGTGGCGTTCAGCGGTAACTCCTCAAGGAATTCGACGGATCGTGGCGCCTTGAATCCGGCCATCCGGTCGCGGCACCACGACATCAGATCGGCTTCGGACACTGGTGCTTTCAGGACCACAAACGCCTTTCCTACCTGACCGAGCCGCTCGTCGGGCTACGCCGATCACCGCGGCCTGAGCGACCGCTGGGTGCTCCAGCATGAAGCCTTCGATCTCGGCCGGGTACGCGTTGAACCCGCCCACGATGAACATGTCCTTTTTACGCCCGTCGATCCTCAACCGGCCGGACTTGTCGAAATTGCCCAAATCCCCCGTGTGCAGCCAACCGTCGCGGTCGATCGCCTGCGCGGTGGCCTCTGGATCGTCGAGGTACCCCTGCATGACGCCGTAACCGCGAACCAGCACCTCGCCGTCTTCGGCGATGCGGACTTCGACGTCCTCGCAGGGCAGGCCCGCGGTGGTGGCCACGTCCTCGACGGAGTCGCCGGGTCGGGAGAGGGTCACGTTGCCGGCTTCGGTTAGCCCGTAACCGGTCATCAAAGTCTGGAACGGCAGGTCGCTGTGGATGCGGCGGACCAGTTCGACCGGGATGTCGGCGGCCCCGGTGACACCCGCGCGCAGCGACGAGAGCTTGGCCTTGTCCTGAACCGTCAGCAACGAATGGTACAGCGTCGGCGGCCCCGGCAGCATCGAGATACGTTCACGCTCAATGAGATCCACGACAGAGTCAACGTCGAACACCGCCAGGGGCAGCATGGTGGCGCCGCGC
>CAVTSP010000014.1:0-81278 GCA_963737375.1 uncultured Actinomycetota bacterium | reverse complement strand
GAAGCGGGCCCAGCGTGGTTCCGAAGCTGCCCCACAGGATTCCGCTCAGCGGCGACCCGGCGAAATTGAGGTACGGCTCGATCTGGGATGCCAGATTGTCACCGACCAGCAGTGGCAGAACGGGGATGGTGACACCTGTGCAGAGCGGGCAGATCCCGATATCGAAGCTGAGCCCGTTGGTCAGGATGTCGATCAGGCCGTCCTTGCCAGGCAGCGGGATGTCGAAGAGATGTCCGAGGAAAGTGTCGATGCTGATGCTGCTGGGGGTGGGGTCGACCGAGGTGTAAATGTACGGCTCGGGGTTCGTCGGGATGAACGGGTTGATGGCCGCGTTGTAGGCGGTCGTCAGGTCGGCATTGAAGTTCCGGGTGCCGTCCAGATATTCAGGCACGTTGGCGGCGAACTGTTGAATGTCCGCGAAGGTTGCGGGGGCGAGATGGTCGTAGATATCCGTGCCATTGGCGAGCGCGGTCTGCAGCACCTGGTCCCAGGAAACGTCGCCGGAGACGAGCTGCACGGCGCGGGTCTGTAATGCGGGGAGATCGGCAACCGGTGCGATCGCCGGCGCGGCGATAGCGCTGGCAGCTACCAAGGTGAAGGCGAATCCTGCGGTGGTCCAAGGGCGAGCGGTGATGTCCATGTGTCTCCTAGTCGGGCCCCCACGGGCAGCTAGATATTAACTGAGATGCCGCTGAGGATTGCATTAACGCGGAAGTCGGGTCTGGGTATGGTTGTCAGCGATGACGAGCGTCGGCGATCAGCTTCGCGAACAGACAGTGGACACCGTGCTCGGCCGAATTCGGGTGCAAGTCGGGGGATCTGGCTCGCCGATCGTCTTCTGGCCGAGCCTGCTGATGACCGGCGATATGTGGCACGGCGTGGCCGGTAACCTCATCGCCCGCCGACAGGTGATCCTCGTCGATCCACCCGGACAGGGCGGTAGCCAGTCGCTGACGGACTACTTCAGCTTCGACGACTGCGCTCGCTGCGTGGCCGACATCCTTGACGGCCTCGGCCTCGACAAAGCCCACTTCGTCGGCAACTCCTGGGGCGGCATGATCGGCGCGACCTTCGCCGCGACGTACCCCGACCGGATCGGGGCCGCAGTGCTGATGAATTGCACCGCCGGTCGCGCCAGTCTCCGCCAGAAACTCGAGTTCGCGGTCCTGCTTCGGGTGGCGAAATGGACCGGCGGGATCGGATCGCTACTGAATCGTTCTGTGCTGAAAGCCTTTTTGGGGCCGACCACCATGCGGGAGCGTCCTGACGTGGTGGCGCACGTGAGCAACACGGTGAAGTCCGTCAACATCGCGTCGGCTTCGTGGGCAGTCAAGAGTGTGGTTCCACGCCGACCTGACCAGCGGGCACTCCTGGGCCGAATCCAAACGCCGGTGCTGGTTGTCGGCGGCGCCGAAGATGCGACGTTCCCGCCCCGCGATGCGATCGACATGGCCAAGGCCATCCCGAACGCATCCATTCGGGTTCTCGACGGGGTGGCTCACCTTGCCGGGCTGGAGAACCCGGCTCTGGTGAGCGCGCTGGTCGAACAGTTCTTGTTCAGCGGCAGTGAAAGTGGCTCTGCCGCAACGTAATTCTCGGTTTAGGTCTTGTCGTCGTTGGCCCGCGGGAAGCCGCCGCCCTGCGGGAACAACGGGAACACGACGTCGTCCAACTTCTCGGCGTCGCCGCTGGTCTTGTTGACTGTCGCGCCCCAGATGTTGCCGTCCGGCGACATCCGCAGCGCCCACGCGTGTCCGTGCGTGTCCTGGCGTACGACATCTGGTGGACCGGTGACGGCGCCGGTGCCCTGCGCGAGGTGGACTGCCACCGTCTGCTTGATGTTGACCAGGTTGACCAGCACGGTGCCGTCCAACGCCGAGCAGCCGCCGACCCCGGGCTTGTCCGGCCACGTCCACACCGTGGAAACCTTGGAGTCCTTGGTGATTCGCTGCAAACGGTCGGACGTGGGCGTCCGGTCGACAACGAAGAGCGAGCCATCGACGGGATCGGTGCACATGCCACCGCCCACGCCGATGCCGCTCAGCGCTGTCGTCGGTGGTGCCTGATTGATCGTGGTGGGCTGCTCGATGCGAATAATTTTGCCGGCCAGCGACGCCGGGTCATTGGCCATCGCAGGGTTGCCCGCGTCGCCGGTCATGACGACCAGCGTGGTGGGGCTGGTGAACAGCAGGGCACCGGTATTTCCACTGCCACCCTTGGGAATTCCGGTCAGGATGTCTTTCGGGATGTCGCCGTCGGCGACTCGGATGACGCGGTTGTCGGTGGGCGTACTGATGTAGGCGTACATCAACCGGTCCTGCGAGTACGTCGGCGAGAGCACGATGTCCATCAACCCGCCGTCACCGGCCGGGTCGACCGGGATGACGGTCTTGACCTTCGGCTCGGCGCTGACCGACACCTCTTTCACCGCGCCGGTCGTCCGCTCGGCGACCAGCGCGGACTTGCTGTCCGGCTGCATCAGCAAGCCGCTGGTGCTCTCGAGGCAGCCCTGCATCACCCCGGGCGCGGGACATTCCTTCGGGAACGGTTTGTCGGGCAGCGGGGGTGGAGGAGGCGGCGTCGAACTCGGCGCGCCGTGCCGCTCGGGCTCGGTGGTGAACGGCTGCGATTGCACATCGTTGAACTGGGCACAACCAGCCAGAACGAGCATCGCCGAGCAGAGCACAGGCATGCTGCGCCGCCCCGACCACCACAACCGCATAGTTGTCAGATTACGGATATGTCCGCGCGTGCGCCCGTGACGGGTACCGCCCGGCACCCGCATTTGCCCGCAAACACCGACGCGTGCATCGCGACGCGCAAATCGCGACCGTGAAAGTGCCGCTCAAATCCCCGATTCGGCAGAATTTGCCCTTACCCTGGCACGGGTGAGCAGTCAACCGAATGACGCACATTGGCAACGACAGGACTCTTCCGCGGTGCCGACGCCGGCGCGGCCGGCGTCCGCGAGCCTGGTCGACCCTGAGGACGACCTGCCGTCGGACACCTATGCAGGCGATTTCGAGACCACGCTGATTCCGCACTACGACCCGGCTGACTCCGGCAGTGTCCGCTCGTCCAGCAGCGGAATCGGCCTGATCGGCGGCCGGCAGGAGCCGTTGCCGTATCAGCCTCAGCCCACCGGTCAACACTCGATTTTCGCGCCCGACGGCATCGACGAGCACGAGCACTACGACGACGTGGCGATTCGCGCCGCCAGCCGTCGCGGCACCCAGGATCTTGGCCTGCTGATTCTCCGCGTCGGCCTCGGCGCCGTCTTCGCCGCCCACGGGCTGCAGAAGTTGTTCGGCTGGTGGGGTGGTGAGGGCCTGACCGGATTCAAGAACCAGCTGTCCGACATCGGCTACCAGCACGCGGACATCCTCACCTACTGCGCTGCCGGCGGCGAGATCGCCGCGGGCGTCCTACTGATACTGGGACTGTTCACCCCGCTGGCGGCGGCCGGTGCGCTGGCCTATCTGACCAACAGCCTGCTCGCTGGCATGTCGGCCCAGCACAGCCCGCGCTCGTTCCCGTACTTCCTGCCCAACGGGCACGAATACGAGATCACGCTGATCGTGCTCTCTGTCGCCGTGATCCTGGCCGGACCCGGACGCTACGGCTTCGACGCGGGTCGCGGCTGGGCTCGCCGGCCGTTCATCGGGTCGTTTGTCGCCCTGGTGGTGGGTATCGGCGCTGGTGTGGGGCTGTGGATCTTGCTCAACGGCGCGAACCCGGTGCGTTAGTCCGCGTACGGGTTGGGGACGCGACCAGCGCTGGCCCGAGTCAGCTGCGGCAGCGTCGCAAAAGTGACCGCCGGTAATCGCAGCTGGCCTCCGTCCTTCAGCTGGGCGCGGGCCCACGAGCCTCTGTTGAATCGCAGGCCGTCGATGTTCTCCCAGCGCACCGACTGGCTGCCGAGCAGCGTGCGCACGGTGACCTCGGTGTCGTCGGCCTGGGTCCGAAGTCGAACGATCAACGCCGCCAACAGCACCGGGATGATCAGCAGCGGCGCAGTGACCGGCCAGGTCAAGACGGGCACGAGCAGACCCAGCGCGAAGAAGCCGACCGCGAAGTGGGCCATCGGGGAAATGGTGATCACCACCGGCGGTGCGGGTGCCGCTTCCTGCGACGAATCGGTGGCCATGCAAGCATCATGACATCGACGCCTGACCTGGGTCGCCCCCGAGAATCGGGCAGCCACCGGGATTTGACGTTTGACCAGTACGGCAGCTACCGTCGTGGGGCCATGAATACTTTTGGAGAGCTCGTAGTAATCCGCCTGCGCGTTGGTGCCTGACTGATCAAGCCAGACCAACGCGCAACCCTCGTGCAGCTGCTGAGCTGACGGGGGTTTTTTGTTGCCCGCCAACTCTCCAGAGCAGAAGCAGAACCAAGCAGTGACAAGAGGGACAGAGGACACCGTGAGCGCACCCACCAGATCGCACTCCGAGCCGCAGGCACCGGCTTCGAAGCCTGCGTCGCCGGATGTGGCCCGTATCGCCTCCGATGCGGCCAAGCCCGCCGCCAAACCGCCGACGGTTCGGCCGAAACATGTTGCGCCTGAGCAACTTACCGGTGCGCAATCGGTAATCCGATCACTGGAGGAGCTTGACGTCGAGCTCATCTTCGGGATCCCCGGCGGGGCCGTGCTCCCGGTTTACGACCCACTGTTCGACTCCAAGAAGCTGCGGCATGTCCTGGTTCGTCACGAGCAGGGTGCCGGCCACGCGGCCAGCGGTTACGCGCACGCCACCGGCAAGGTCGGCGTGATGATGGCCACCTCTGGTCCCGGCGCGACCAACCTGGTGACCCCGTTGGCCGACGCGCAGATGGACTCCATCCCGGTGGTCGCGGTGACCGGCCAGGTCGGGCGCGCACTGATCGGGACGGATGCCTTCCAGGAGGCCGACATCTCCGGCATCACGATGCCGATCACCAAGCACAACTTCCTGGTGCGCGACGGTGACGAGATCCCGCGGGTGCTGGCCGAGGCGTTCCACATCGCCGCCAGCGGACGGCCCGGCGCGGTGCTGGTCGACATCCCGAAAGACGTCTTGCAAGCGCCGTGCACGTTCAGCTGGCCGCCGCAGATGGATCTGCCCGGCTACAAGCCGAACACCAAACCGCACAACCGCCAGATCCACGAGGCCGCCAAGTTGATCGCGGCCGCGCACAAGCCGGTGCTCTACGTCGGCGGCGGCGTCATCCGGGGCGAGGCCACCGAGCAGCTGCGCGAACTGGCCGAGCTGACCGGCATCCCGGTGGTCACCACGTTGATGGCGCGCGGCGCCTTCCCGGACAGCCACCGCCAGCACCTGGGCATGCCGGGCATGCACGGCACGGTGGCGGCGGTCGCCGGGCTGCAGCGCAGCGACCTGTTGATCGCACTGGGCACCCGTTTCGATGACCGGGTGACCGGGCAGCTCGACTCGTTCGCACCTGAGGCCAAGGTCATTCACGCCGACATCGACCCTGCCGAGATCGGCAAGAACCGGCACGCCGACGTGCCGATCGTCGGTGACGTCAAGGCCGTCATCACCGAGCTCATCGCGGCCCTGCGCCACGATGACGCGACGGACAAGATCAACATCGCCGACTGGTGGGCCTATCTCGACGACGTGAAGTCCACCTATCCGTTGAGCTACGGGCCGCAGAGCGACGGCAGCTTGAGCCCGGAGTACGTCATCGAGAAATTGGGCGAGATCGCCGGTCCCGACGCGGTGTACGTCGCGGGCGTCGGCCAGCACCAGATGTGGGCCGCGCAGTTCGTCTCCTACGAAAAGCCGCGAACCTGGCTCAACTCGGGCGGTTTGGGCACCATGGGCTTCGCCGTCCCGGCGGCTATGGGCGCCAAGATGGCCCGGCCCGACGCCGAGGTTTGGGCGATCGACGGCGACGGCTGCTTCCAGATGACCAACCAGGAATTGGCTACCTGCGCGATCGAAGGCGCACCGATCAAGGTGGCGTTGATCAACAACGGCAACCTCGGCATGGTCCGCCAGTGGCAGACCCTGTTCTACGGGCAGCGGTACTCACAGACCGATCTGGCCACCCACTCGCGCCGGATCCCCGACTTCGTCAAGCTGGCGGAGGCACTGGGCTGTGTCGGATTACGTTGTGAGCGTGAGGAAGACGTCGTCGACGTGATCAACCAGGCCCGGGCGATCAACGACCGTCCGGTTGTCATCGACTTCATCGTCGGCGCCGACGCGCAGGTCTGGCCGATGGTGGCCGCCGGGACCTCGAACGACGAGATCCAGGCCGCTCGCGGCATCCGCCCGCTGTTCGACGACGGAATCGAAGGGCACGCCTGATGACCGGAACGACGACCACGCACACCCTTTCGGTGTTGGTCGAGGACAAGCCCGGTGTGCTGGCCCGTGTCGCGGCGCTGTTCTCACGGCGCGGATTCAACATCGAGTCGCTCGCGGTGGGCGCTACCGAGCAGAAGGACATGTCGCGGATGACGATCGTCGTCTCCGCCGAGAGCACCCCGCTCGAGCAGATCACCAAGCAGCTCAACAAGCTGATCAACGTCATCAAGATCATCGAGCAGGACGACAACAACTCGGTGTCTCGTGAGCTGGCGCTGATCAAGGTCCGCGCCGACGCGGGAAGCCGCAGTCAGGTGATCGAAGCCGTGAACCTGTTCCGCGGCAAAGTGATCGACGTGTCGCCGGAGTCGCTGACCATCGAGGCCACCGGTGACCGCGGGAAGCTCGAAGCGCTGCTCAAGGTGCTCGAGCCGTTCGGCATCCGCGAAATCGCCCAATCGGGAGTGGTTTCACTTACCCGGGGGCCACGCGCTATCGGTACCGCCAAATAAAACCAATCAAATCGAAAAGCCAATAGAGAAGGAGACATTCACGTGGCTTTGGAGATGTTCTACGACGACGACGCCGACCTGTCGATCATTCAGGGCCGCAAGGTCGGTGTGATCGGCTACGGCAGTCAGGGGCACGCGCACTCGCTGAGCCTGCGCGACTCCGGCGTCGAGGTTCGCGTCGGCTTGAAGGAAGGCTCGAAGTCGCGGGCCAAGGTCGAGGAGCAGGGCCTGACCGTCGACACGCCCGCCGAGGTGGCCAAGTGGGCCGACGTGATCATGCTGCTGGCGCCCGATACGGCGCAGGCCGAGATCTTCTCGGGCGACATCGAACCCAACCTCAAAGACGGCGATGCGCTGTTCTTCGGTCACGGGCTCAACATCCACTTCGATCTGATCAAGCCGCCCGGCAACGTCACCATCGCGATGGTCGCGCCGAAGGGCCCCGGGCACCTGGTCCGCCGTCAGTTCGTCGACGGCAAGGGCGTGCCCGCGCTGATCGCCGTCGACCAGGACCCGACCGGCACCGGCGAGGCGCTGGCGCTGTCCTACGCCAAGGCCATCGGTGGCACCCGGGCCGGCGTCATCAAGACCACCTTCAAGGACGAGACCGAGACCGACCTGTTCGGTGAGCAGGCCGTGTTGTGCGGTGGCACAGAGGAATTGGTGAAGACCGGTTTCGACGTGATGGTCGAGGCGGGCTACCCGCCGGAGATGGCCTACTTCGAGGTGCTGCACGAGCTCAAGCTGATCGTCGACCTGATGTACGAAGGCGGCATCGCCCGGATGAACTACTCGGTGTCAGACACCGCGGAGTTCGGTGGCTACCTGTCCGGACCGCGCGTCATCGACGCCGACACCAAGGAGCGCATGCGCGCCATCCTGCGCGATATCCAGGACGGCACCTTCACCAAGAAACTGGTTGCCAACGTCGAGGGCGGCAACAAGGAGCTCGAGGGTCTGCGCAAGGAGAACGCCGAGCACCCGATCGAGGTCACCGGCAAGAAGCTGCGCGACTTGATGAGCTGGGTCGACCGGCCTATCACCGAGACCGCCTAGCTCCAGGCTTCGTCGAGATCGACGTTAGCGCGACAAGTTCGGCGTGTCGTCGCGCTAGCGTCGATCTCGTTGCTCCGGCGGGTCCACTCGGACCCCGAACACCGGCTGCCGCACCCCATCGTTACTGAATTCCGCACACCACGGCCGGTGCCCATGGGCGTCCGGCCAGACCACCTGGAGGGCCCGCAGATCGGGGCCGTAGATGGAGTACGCGAATTTCAAGTGGGCGATCGGGTGTTGCACCTGAACGAAATCGAGCAAGAGCTCACCGCCGATCAGCATCCGCTCGCCCGGTACCGGCCGTCCTCCGCGGAGGAGATAACCAGCGACAGAATTGAGCACGAGGTCCGCCCGCTCTGGCGGCATCCCCGTCACCAACAGCTCGGGCAGACCGCGCTCGTGTAATCCGATCGTGTAGGCGAACGGCCTACGGTCGTCCTCGATGAACATCGGGGTCCAACCGTTCTCTTTGACCCTCTCGTAGAGGAGTTCCAGCCACTCCTGCGTAGTGGCCTCGGGGTGATCGCATTTCCAGCACATGGGCATTTCTCCTGTCGTCGGACTTGTCGACAGGATTCACCCGGGTACCGACACTCCTAGGCTCCGCAATCCGGCACAAACCGCGCCCATTAGAGTGGCCGCGTGAGCCTGCCTGTTGTTCTTATCGCTGACAAACTTGCCGAATCAACCGTCGAAGCCCTGGGCGACCAGGTCGAGGTGCGTTGGGTGGATGGACCGGACCGCGAGAAGCTGCTCGCGGCGGTGCCCGAAGCCGATGCGCTACTGGTCCGCTCGGCGACCACCGTCGACGCCGAGGTACTCGACGCCGCGCCGAAATTGAAGATCGTCGCGCGCGCCGGCGTCGGGCTGGACAACGTGGACGTCAAAACCGCCACCGAACGCGGTGTGCTGGTGGTCAACGCGCCGACGTCAAACATCCACAGTGCTGCCGAGCACGCGTTGGCGTTGCTGCTGTCGGCCGCCCGCCAAATCCCCGCAGCCGATGCCTCACTGCGCGAGCACGCCTGGAAGCGCTCGTCGTTCTCGGGCACCGAGATCTTCGGCAAGACCGTCGGAGTGGTCGGGCTGGGTCGCATCGGGCAACTGGTCGCGCAGCGGCTGGCCGCGTTCGAGGCGCACATCGTGGCCTACGACCCTTACGTGTCGGCGGCGCGTGCGGCTCAGCTCGGTATCGAGTTGCTGTCGCTCGACGACCTGCTCGGCCGCGCCGACTTCATCTCTGTGCACCTGCCGAAAACTCCTGAGACGGCAGGGCTGATCGGCACAGAGGCGCTGGCGAAAACCAAGCCCGGTGTCATCATCGTCAACGCCGCCCGCGGTGGATTGATCGACGAGGCCGCGCTGGCCGACGCCATCACCAGCGGACACGTTCGCGCCGCCGGCCTCGACGTGTACTCCAAGGAGCCATGCACCGACAGCCCGTTGTTCGAGCTGTCCGAGGTCGTGGTGACGCCGCACCTCGGCGCGTCGACCGAAGAGGCCCAGGACCGGGCCGGCACCGACGTAGCGGCCAGCGTCAAGCTCGCACTTGCGGGCGAGTTCGTTCCCGACGCGGTCAACGTCGGCGGCGGGACAGTCAGCGAAGAGGTGTCGCCGTGGCTGGATCTGGTGCGCAAGCTCGGCTTGCTCGCCGGTGCGCTCAGCGACGAACTGCCGACGTCGTTGTCGGTGCAGGTCCGCGGCGAGTTGGCCAGCGAAGATGTTGATGTGCTTCGGCTTTCGGCGCTGAGGGGACTATTCTCGGCAGTCATCGAGGACCAGGTGACGTTCGTCAACGCGCCGGCAATCGCCGAGGAGCGCGGTGTGGCCGCCGACATCACGACCGCCACCGAAAGCCCCAACCACCGCAGCGTCGTCGACGTGCGCGCGGTGGCCGCTGACGGTTCGGTCGTCAACGTGTCCGGTGCGCTGTCCGGTCCGCAGCAGGTCGAGAAGGTCGTGCAGATCAACGGCCGCAACTTCGATCTGCGGGCGCACGGCATCTACCTTGTCATCAACTACGGCGATCAGCCCGGGGCGTTGGGCAAGATCGGCACGCTGCTGGGCACCGCCGGGGTCAACATCCAGGCCGCGCAGTTGTCCGAGGACGCCGAAGGGCCTGGTGCGACGATCCTGCTGCGACTGGACCGCGATGTGCCCGCCGACGTCCGGTCCGAGATCAGGTCCGCGGTTTCGGCCAACAAGCTCGAAGTGGTTGACCTGTCGTGAAACTAGCCATCATCCCGGGCGACGGGATCGGGCCGGAGGTGATTGCCGAAGCGGTCAAGGTGCTCGACGCGGTGCTACCCGGCGTGGAGAAGACGCATTACGACCTGGGCGCCAAGCGATTCCACGCGACGGGCGAACTACTGCCCGAGACAACCGTGGCCGAACTGCGGGAGCACGACGCCATCCTGTTGGGGGCGATCGGTGACCCGTCGGTACCCAGCGGGGTGCTGGAGCGAGGCCTGTTGCTACGGCTGCGCTTTGAGCTCGACCACCACGTCAACCTGCGGCCAGGTCGGCTGTACCCCGGCGTGAGCAGTCCACTTGCCGGCAACCCGGACATCGATTTCGTGGTGATCCGCGAGGGCACCGAGGGTCCTTACACCGGGACCGGCGGCGCGATCCGCGTCGGCACTCCGCATGAGGTGGCCACCGAGGTCAGCACCAACACCGCGTTCGGGATCCGCCGCGTCGTGGAAGACGCCTTCGCGCGTGCCCAGCAGCGCCGCAAACATCTGACGCTGGTGCACAAGACAAACGTGCTGACCTTCGCCGGGTCGCTGTGGTCGCGGACCGTCGACGAGGTCGGGGAGAAGTACCCCGCGGTCGAGGTCGCCTACCAACACGTCGACGCCGCGACCATCCACCTGGTCACCGACCCCGGGCGTTTCGACGTCATCGTCACCGACAACCTGTTCGGCGACATCATCACCGACCTGGCCGCCGCCGTGTGCGGCGGTATCGGGTTGGCGGCCAGCGGAAACATCGACGCCACCCGGACCAACCCGTCGATGTTCGAACCGGTGCACGGCAGTGCGCCCGACATCGCCGGGCAGGGGATCGCGGATCCGACCGCCGCCGTTATGTCCGTGGCGCTGCTGCTTTCCCACGTCGGCGAAGACGTTGCCGCCGCGCGAGTGGACCGGGCCGTGGCTGCCCATCTGGCCAGTCGCCCGAGCGAAAAGCTATCCACCGCCGAAGTCGGCGAAAGGATTGCGTCCGCGCTCTAGTCTCGAGGCCCGGCGGCAATGTCTTGGTCGGAACGATCGGCACCGCCAGTAGCGGGAAGATCCCGCACAACGCGAACGCCAGGGGATAACCCGATCCCGCGATCAGATCACCGAGCACCGGTGGCGCGCCTGCGGCCATCAGCCGTTGATAGGTGTTCTGCAAACCCAGCGACCGCCCGCTCCAGAACGGTCCGGCGTATTCGGTGATCGCGGTGGACTCCAGACCGTTGTCGAGCACCGACACGACGGACACCGCGACCATCAGCGGCACGGCGACGAACAAGTGCAGATGATCGGCAAACGCCAACCCGGCCATGATCAGGACGCCTGCGACGGCCATGATGCGGACCGGACGCAGCCGGGAGCCGACCCGGTCCGACCATCTGCCGACCAGAATCCGACCCAGGGCGCCGAGCACCTGCGACACCGTGACGACACAGCCCGCCGCGAAGATCGAACACCGGTAATTCGCGATCAGCCAGACCAGCATGAACGTCACGGTCAGCGTCTGCGGCACCATCAATAACGCTGAGGTTGCGTGGATTCGGCGTAACACCCACGACCCACGGTAGGGGTTGGCCAGCTCTTGTTCGGTGGCTTCAGCCCGTTCCTTGCGTGGCGGATCCTTGATGGCCACGGCACTGAGCACCGCCGCTGCCGCACACAGCACGGCCGGGAAGATCATGCCCGACACCCCTGATCGGCTGCGTTCGGCGAGTGTCGGAATAACCAACGCGCCCAAAGTAATTCCCAGCGGCTGCGCGGTCTGTCGGACGCCCATCGCCAGGCCGCGTTGCTCCGGCGGGAACCATCCGGAGACCAGCCGGCCGCCAGCCGAGTTGCAGCTGGCGGCCGCCATGCCGCCCACGAACAGCCAGACCCCGAACGCAATAGTCGAGTGCGCGGTAGAGGCCGCGTAGGCGGCACCCGCCGTCAGCGCCGAACCGATCGTCAGCACGATCCGTTCGCCCACCCGGTCGAGCAGATAGCCCCACAGAATCAGCGTCGCCACCATGCCGAAACTCGGCATCGACGACAGCAAACCCGCTTCGGCCAACTGTGCGCCCCGATCTTCCTCGAGAGCAGGGATCAGGAATGCGACGCCGTTGATGAAGACGAAGGCGCTCGAGGTCACCAGGAGCGAGACGACGACGACTGACCAGCGCCGGCTCGCACTGAGCCCGACCGTGCCGGTCGCGTCCGTCGGCATCGATCAATGCTCGCACAGCAACCAGATCGTCGGGGTCGAAGCCGCAACCGCTGCGCCCGGCTTCGCCGCCCCGACCTCCACCACTAACTTTCGGTGGCGGCCCGCTGCGCCCGGCTTCGCCGGCCTCGCGACCGCTCACTAGGCTGAGGCGAATGCGCCTTGCCCGAATTGCCAGTCCCGATGGCGTCGCGTTCGTCTCCATCGAGGGTGAGCACGACGACATGACCGTCCGCGAGATCGCCGAGCATCCGTTCGGCACCCCCACCTTCACAGGTCGCTCCTGGCCGTTAGCCGATGTGCGACTGCTGGCCCCGATCCTGGCCAGCAAGGTGGTCTGCATCGGGAAGAACTACGCCGACCACATCGCCGAGATGGGCGGCACCGCACCAGCCGACCCGGTGATCTTCCTCAAGCCCAACACCGCGATCATCGGGCCGAACGTTCCGATTCGATTGCCGGCCAACGCATCGCCGGTGCACTTCGAGGGTGAGTTGGCGGCGGTCATCAGCCGGCCCTGTAAAGACGTCACGGCTGACCGGGCGGCCGAGAGCATCCTCGGCTACACGATCGCCAACGATGTGTCCGCGCGCGACCAACAGAAGTCCGACGGCCAGTGGACACGGGCCAAGGGCCACGACACGTTCTGCCCCGTCGGACCATGGATCGAGACCGACATCGACCCGGCCGATCTGGAGCTGCGCACGGAGGTCAACGGCGAGGTCAAGCAGGACAGTCGTACGTCGCTGATGATCCATGACGTCGGGGCCATCGTGGAATGGATCTCAGGGGTGATGACCTTGCTGCCGGGCGATCTCATCCTGACCGGCACACCCGCGGGCGTGGGGCCCATCGTCGACGGCGACACCGTCAACATCACCATTTCAGGCATCGGGACGCTATCGAATCCTGTGGTTCAGAAACAGGATTCGTAAAGCAGTCGGTCGGTCCGCAACTGTCGCCGGCGTCGGCTGCACCGAGCGTCGCGAAGAGTTGACTCGAGCGCGCTACGTTCCGACCACCTGCAGTCGGGCGCTGGTGAGAGGTGAGTTGTTTGTTTGGTAGTCTGCTCGTCGGCCCACAACGGTTGGCAGCACTGCCCGTACGACCGCTCAGCGGCTACAGGCGAGCCGCTGACCAGCGGTTTTAGGCGCCCAATGGGGTATGGTGTAATTGGCAACACAGCGGTTTCTGGTACCGCCATTCTAGGTTCGAGTCCTGGTACCCCAGCAGTATTTTTCCAATGTCGTTCCACCGCCAAGCGATTAGGCGGGCGTAGGGCAGTCAGCTATGCTGGCTCCTCGGATCGGTTCCGGCCCCGTCGTCTAGCGGCCTAGGACGCCGCCCTCTCACGGCGGTAGCGTGGGTTCGAATCCCATCGGGGCTACTCATCCTTCTCCAACCAGCTAGCGCGCCTGACGCGCTAGCTGTCCGTGGGCGCGGTCGAACCGCCGACCGGCATGTGCGGAATTCCGAGCTTGCGATGGTCCCAGGAACGGGTGCGCTGGGCGACGATGCGCACCGCGACCCGCTTGTTCATCATCATGTCGACCGCGGGCTTCACCTCGTCGGTGTAGGGCCCGGTATAGCGCTCCCACACACTGACACCGACACGAAAGATTGAGTCCGGGTCGTCAACGATCTCGGCGATGCCTTCGAAGGACACCCCGCGCAGGGAGTCGTAGGTGTTGCCGTCTTCGATCATGAAGCTCACGCGCGCATCGCGCTTGACGTTGACGGCCTTCTGCGACTTGGCCTTGGTCTCCAGCCAGATCTCACCGTCGACCACGCCGTACCACATCGCGGTCAGGTGCGGCTGTCCGTCTGAACCGATGGTGGCCAGCGTGCCGGTACGGCTACTGGTGACGAAGTCGGTGATCTCCGCTTCCGACATGACGATCTGTGCACGCTGATTCGTTCCCATGGCGACAGTGTCTCAGGTCACGAATCGCTGCCCGAACCGCGGGCAATGCGGTGTGAATCACAACCGCCGGGTCAATGCGTCGGAGGCCGCCAGTAGATCTGCAGCCCACCGTTCGCCCGGCCGACGGCCCATCCGATCGATGGGGCCTGACACCGAGATGGCGGCGACTACCGAACCGCCGGAATCGCGCACCGGTGCCGACACACTGGCCACCCCGGGCTCTCGTTCAGCGGCGCTTTGCGCCCAACCGCGGCGCCGTACTTCGGCCAGCGTGCGGTCGCTGAATTTGGCGCCGGGCAACACCGCTGCCCGGGTGGCGTCATCACTGTAGGCCAACAGCACCTTGGCGCCGGAACCGGCCGTCATCGGCAATCGTGCGCCGACCAGGACCGTATCGCGAAGGCCCGCAGGAGGTTCCATCGCGGCGATACAGATCCGTGAAGTGCCTTCGCGGCGATACAACTGCACGCTTTCGCCCGTGATTTCACGCAACCGAGGCAGAACCGTCGCGCTGGCCGCCAGTATCGGGTCGTTGACCTGAGCCGCCAATTCGCTGACCGCAGGTCCCAGGCGCCACCGTCCCTCGCCGTCGCGTGCAAGTAATCGGTGAATTTCCAGGCCGGCTGCCAACCGGTGTGCGGTGGCCCGGGGCAGTCCGGTTCGATCACACAATTCGGCTAACCCGCAGGGTGATTCCGCGATTGTCTGCAGTACCCCCACGGCTTTGTCGAGAACGCCGATGCCGCTATCCTGTCTCACAGAGAGATACTAGCGTCTCGCATAGTGAGATCAACGAATTGGGATGAGCTCGTGACAAAAACTTCAACCGACGACGCTGCGCGCCCGCGCACGCTCGCGGAAAAGGTGTGGCATGACCACGTGGTCGCATCGGGCAACGGCACCGAACCTGACCTGATTTACATCGATCTGCACCTGGTGCACGAAGTGACCAGTCCGCAGGCGTTCGATGGTCTGCGGCTGGCGGACCGGCCGGTGCACCGTCCCGATCTGACACTGGCCACCGAAGACCACAACGTGCCGACGATCGACATCGACAAGCCGATCGCTGATCCGGTGTCCCGCATCCAGGTGGAGACGCTTCGCCGTAATTGCGACGAGTTCGGGATACTGCTGTACCCGATGGGCGATATCGAACAAGGCATCGTCCACGTGGTCGGGCCGCAACTGGGTCTGACCCAGCCGGGCATGACGGTCGTGTGCGGTGACAGCCACACCTCGACGCACGGCGCTTTCGGCGCAATCGCAATGGGCATCGGGACTTCCGAGGTGGAGCACGTCCTGGCCACCCAGACACTCGCGCTGCGACCGTTCAAGACAATGGCCGTCAACGTCGATGGCCAATTGCCGGCCGGGGTGACCGCCAAAGACATCATCCTTGCCGTGATCGCCAAGATCGGAACCGGTGGCGGCCAGGGGCACGTCATCGAATACCGCGGCAGCGCCATCGAATCGCTGTCGATGGAAGCACGGATGACGATCTGCAACATGAGCATCGAAGCCGGCGCCAGGGCGGGCATGGTGGCACCGGATGCCACCACCTACGAATTTCTGCGCGGCCGCCCGCATGCTCCCACGGGTGACCAGTGGGATGCGGCGCAGGCGTATTGGGACCAACTGCGCACCGACGACGGTGCCGAGTTCGACACCGAGGTCTATCTGGACGCCGCATCATTGACCCCGTTCGTGACGTGGGGGACCAACCCCGGCCAGGGCGTGCCGCTGGGGGCCGCCGTCCCTGACCCCGAACTGATGACCGACGAGCACGAGCGCCAGGCGGCCGAGAAAGCGCTGGCGTACATGGACCTTCGGCCCGGGACGCCGATGCGGGAGATTGCGGTCGACACGGTGTTCGTCGGATCGTGCACCAATGGCCGCATCGAGGATCTACGCGCGGTGGCCGAGATCCTGCGTGGCCGAAAAGTGGCCGAAGGCGTGCGGATGCTGGTCGTGCCAGGGTCCATGCGGGTCCGTGCTGAGGCCGAAAGTGAAGGCCTGGGCCAGATCTTCACTGCCGCGGGCGCTGAGTGGCGTCAGGCCGGCTGCTCGATGTGTCTTGGCATGAACCCCGACCAGCTCGCACCGGGGGAGCGCTGCGCGGCAACGTCGAATCGCAATTTCGAAGGCCGCCAGGGCAAGGGCAGCCGTACGCATTTGGTGTCACCGGCGGTTGCTGCCGCCACCGCGGTGCGCGGGAAACTCTCCGCGCCGGACGACTTGAACTGATTGAGGGAGAAATCCAATGGACGCCTTTCACACCCACACCGGGATCGGAGTGCCGCTGCGGCGGTCCAATGTCGACACCGACCAGATCATTCCCGCGGTCTATTTGAAGCGAGTCACCCGAACAGGTTTCGACGATGGACTGTTCGCGGCATGGCGCAACGATCCGTCTTTCATCCTCAATCTCAGCCCATTCAACAGAGGTTCAGTACTGGTTGCCGGACCGGATTTCGGGACCGGCTCTTCCCGCGAGCATGCGGTGTGGGCGCTTATGGACTACGGCTTCCGGGTGGTGATCTCGTCGCGGTTCGGCGACATTTTTCGTGGCAATGCGGGCAAGTCGGGTCTGTTGGCGGCCGAAGTTGCTCAAGATGATGTCGAACTTCTTTGGAAGCTCATCGAGAGCAGCCCTGGACTGGAAATCACTGTGAATCTTCAAGATCGGAATGTGTCGGCGGGAACGGTGGTGGTGCCGTTCAAGATTGACGATTACACCGCATGGCGTCTGCTTGAAGGTCTCGACGACATAGCCCTTACGCTGCGGAAACGCGACGAGATCGAAGTCTTCGAGGCGGCCCGACCGAACTGGAAGCCGAAGACTTTGCCGGTTGCCTAACGGCTCGATTGAGCCCGAATTCGTGGCGGCACAGGGTCGTATTCGAGTGCTGCTCCACCTACCAAGCGCGGCAAGCGGATTGCGAAAAAATTCGCCATGAGCCATTGAAATTGCGCGTGGCTCTTGGAAATCAGGCACTTGAGGGTTTACCGTGTTTGCTAGTCGGTCCAACGAGGACCACTAGCTTCGGAGGATATGGATGGTCAACAAGGCAGAGCTGATCGATACACTCACTGAGAAATTGGGCTCGGACCGTCGGCACGCAACCGCGGCCGTCGAGAATTTTGTCGACACCGTCGTTCGCGCGGTGCAAAAAGGTGAGAGCGTCACAATTACCGGTTTCGGTGTGTTCGAGCAGCGCCGCCGCGCGGCCCGCGTGGCCCGCAACCCGCGTACCGGTGAGACGGTGAAGGTGAAGCCGACCTCGGTGCCGGCATTCCGGCCCGGCGCACAATTCAAAGCGGTTGTCTCTGGCGCACAGAAACTCCCATCGGAAGGACCGGCTGTGAAGCGTGGTGTCGTCGCTAGCGGTGGAGCGAAGAAGGTGGCCAAGAAAGCGCCCGCCAAGAAGGCGGCCGCGAAGAAGGTCGTGAAGAAGGCTCCAGCCAAGAAGGCGGCAGTCAAGAAGGTCGTCAAGAAGGCCGCTCCGGCCAAGAAGGCGGTCGTGAAGAAGGCTCCGGTCAAGAAGGCGGCAGTCAAGAAGGTCGTCAAGAAGGCCGCTCCGGCCAAGAAGGCGGTCGTGAAGAAGGCTCCGGCCAAGAAGGCCGCAGTGAAGAAGGCTCCGGCCAAGAAGGCTCCCGCCAAGCGCGGTCGTCGCTAGGCACTAACCGCACCAAACGCAGATTCGTCGCGGAACCGGCTCTCCTGAGCCGCCCGCGGCGAATTTGCGTGTCAGGCCTCTACGTTGGAGGCCAGCGCGCTGCCGATGTGATCGGCAGCGATCAGCCGGCCATCCGCCAGCGACAGCACCCACGTACTGCCCTTACGGTTGCGGGACTTGTCCGGGCGTACTCCGTCGCGTTCGCACCACCAGGCGATGAGGTCTGGAATCACCTTGCCCTGAGTGCAAATCACCGGCGTGCGATGGGAATCGGTGATCTCTAGGACTCGCCGTCGAGCGCGCTTCGGGTTGTCTGCGTACGCCTCTTCGGTAAGGACCGGCTCGTTATTGATGGTGACGCCCAGCTCCTCGGCCAGCGGTTCCACCGTCTGATGGCAACGCACGCGATCCGCGGCATACACATCGGTGGGACCGAAGGTGGCCAGCTGGGCGACGAGTGCTTCAGCCTGCGCCCGGCCCTTTTTGTCCAACGGCCGCATTTTGTCGTCGCCGGAAAATCGCGACTTGCTGCCCGCGGTGCCGTGCCGCACGATCAGAACCGATTTGGTATCCGCTGGTTGCTTAGCCCACCGCCGCAATATCTTTCGGTCGTAGGGATATGACACTTTCTTGATCGCGGCGGAGACTGACAGCCAGATGAGTTCGTCGACTTCGTTGTTGGGGGCGAAGCTGCCACCGAGATCGCGGGCCGACCAATACTGCACCTTCTTGGTGCGTTGTTCGATCGGATAGTTCACCGATGCGATTCGACGGCCGAGCTGAACATGGTGTCCGGTCTCTTCGAACACCTCGCGCACAGCGGTCACCGGCTCGGTCTCGCCGGGGTCGACTTTTCCTTTGGGCAACGACCAGTCGTCGTAGCGTGGACGATGAATCACCGCAACCTCGTCGGCGGATTCCGGGTGCCCTGGTCGCCACAGCACAACGCCGGCGGCGAGAACGGTCTTACTCGCCGAGCGCCCCGACGAGGATTGTGTCGACACCTGCACTCCTGCAAATCAATTCGGGCCCGGTTGGACCCTACGGCCAGAAGTTTGACGTCGTTAGGGGCTGCGGCGCTTTTCCATCAGCGACACCTGGTGATCGCGCACCGAGCGGCCCGCTTGCGGCGACGCCTTCCACTGGCCTTCCGGCTTCAATTCCCAGCACCGCGTAGCGGGATCCAGCGCCGAGTCGAGGATGTCGTTGAGTTGAGCGGTCAGGCGGGGATCCTTGACCTGCACCAGAACTTCCACGCGGCGATCGAGGTTGCGGTGCATCATGTCGGCGCTGCCGATCCAGTATTCGTTGATGGCGCCGAAATTGAAGATTCGCGAGTGCTCTAGATATTGTCCGAGAATCGACCGCACGGTGATGTTTTCGGAGAAACCCTCAACGCCGGGGCGCAGCGCGCAGATTCCGCGCACCACGACCTCGACGCGTACGCCGGCCTGCGACGCGCGATAGAGCGCATCGATGACCTGTTCGTCGACGAGCGAGTTCATCTTCAGCCGGATGTGGCCCGTTACCGGTTTCCATGTGCGCGGTGATCTCGCGTGTGACGCGCTCAGTGATGCCCACGCGAATACCGTGTGGTGCGACCAGAAGGTTGCGGTAGGACACTTTGCGCGAATAGCCCGTCAGCGTGTTGAACAGATCGGTCAGGTCCGCGCCGATGTCGGAATCGGCGGTCAGCAGGCCGATGTCCTCATACAGCCGGGCCGTCTTGCTGTTGTAGTTGCCGGTCCCGATGTGGCAGTAACGGCGGATGGTCGAACCTTCGCGCCGTACCACCAGACATGTCTTGCAGTGCGTCTTCAGGCCGACGAGGCCATAGGCGACGTGGACTCCCGCCTGCTCCAGTGCACGCGCCCACTTGATGTTGGCTTGTTCGTCGAACCGGGCCTTGATTTCCACCAACGCCACGACTTGCTTTCCCGCAGCGGCCGCTTCGATCAGTGACCGCACGATCGGTGAATCGCCGGAGGTGCGGTAGAGCGTTTGCTTGATCGCCAGCACGTTGGGGTCGGCGGCGGCCAGTTCGATGAATCGCTGCGTGCTTGTCGAAAACGATTCGTAGGGATGGTGTACGAGCACGTCACCTTCGCGCAGCGTCGCGAAAATACTCTTCGGAGTTTCCCGGTCGGCGAAGGCGGGGCTGGTCGCCGGAACGAACGCGGGATCCTTCAACGCCGGACGGTCGACGCCATAGATCTGCCAGAGCGAGGAGAGATCAAGCAGTCCTGGGACCTGGATGACATCGCCGGGGTGAACGTCGAGTTCCCGCAGTAGCAGCTCCAGCATGTGTTCGGTCATGTCGTCGGCCACCTCGAGGCGTACCGGCGATCCGAACCGACGCCGGGCAAGCTCGCGCTCCAGCGCCTGAAGCAGATCTTCGTCGCGGTCTTCGTCGACCTCGAAGTCGGCGTTGCGGGTGATGCGGAATGCATGGTGCTCAACGATTTCCATGCCGGGGAACAGCGCGGTCAGGAAGGCCGCGATCAGCTCCTCCATCGGCAAAAAGCGGACTTCCTTCTTGGCCGCCGACTGGTCCGAGCCCCCACGGTCGTCGAGTTCGACGAAACGATCGACGTTGTCGGGCACCTTGACTCGCGCGAAGTGCTGGCCGTTGTCATCGGGCTGTTTGACCGTGACCGCGAGGTTCAGACTCAGGCCGCTGACGAACGGGAACGGGTGCGCGGGATCCACGGCCAGTGGAGTCAGGACCGGGAACACCTGCTCGGTGAAGTAGGTCGAGAGCCGGTCGCGTTCGGCGGGATCCAGATCTGCCCACGTGACGATGTGAATGCCTTCGCCGGCCAGCCCCGGCTCCACCGAGTTGAGAAACACCTCGGCGTGCCGGGTCGCGATCGTCTGGGTCTGCTCGCCGATCCGGCGGAGTTGCTCGCGTGGGGTCAGGCCGTCCGCGGAGCGCACCGACAGGCCCATCTCGTCGCGCCGCTTCAAGCCGGCGACGCGAACCATGTAGAACTCGTCAAGGTTGGAGGCAAAGATCGCCAGGAATTTCAGGCGCTCCAGCAACGCCATCGACGTGTCTTCGGCGAGCGCGAGGACGCGCGAGTTGAAGTCCAGCCAGCTCAATTCGCGGTTGAGGTAGCGGTCCTCGGGGAGAGCGTTCTCGACGGCGGCGGCCGTGGTGGCAGGCGGTGCACCCGGCGCCGAATCGGTGGCTGGCCACTCGGTCGACTCGGCGACGGTCTTGTCCGGGGCTTCGATGTCAGTCACGCTTGCGATCATTCCCCATCGGTGGGGGGTGCTGCCACCGACCGGGGACCGGACATTTGCCGTTGAGGCGCTGTTTACCCGTCGTTACCCCGCCTGGTGTTCCAATCCCTCGATCGCTTTCGTGGTCGCGGGCCCCATTCCCAGGCGGCGTGCGATTGCCAGATCCTCGGGGGTGTCGATGTCGCAGCGCAATCCCGGCCATGCACCGGTGAGTTCGGCCGCGCCCGAATTGCGGTGCAGGGTGGACGAATTCAGCCCAAAACGCGGGTCGAGCGCGGCGCCGAAGGCGCAGAGCGCCGCGGTGCCCGTGCCGAGCCGGTCGGCGACGAAACTCCGGTGGTGTTGGCGTGCCTCGGCAATCGCCGCACCGAGTTCCCGGGTCTGCAATGCCGGCAGATCCCCTTGCAGGACAACAATATTCGAGAATGATTCGGATACCATCCGCTCGGCGGCGGCGATCGCGTTGTTCAGCGGATTCGGGTGACCGTCCGGCGTCGGATCGGCGAGCACTTCTGCGCCGAGTTCGATCGCCGCGGCGGACGCGGTGTGATCTGGCGTGACGACGGTGATGAGGCCAACCGAGCTGACTCGCGCCGCGGCGCTGAGCGTGTCGACCAGCATTCCCAACACGATGTTCTCCCGGGCCGGTGCGCTGAACGTCGGCGCGAGCCGGGTCTTGGCGGCGGCCAGACGCTTGACGGCGACGATCAGGCCGACATCGCCATCGGCGTCGGCTCGGATGCGGCTCACCGCACCATCCTGCCAGTGCCGATCGCGGAGCGATCTGCATCGTCGCTGAGGGCGGTAGCTGAGCTACGGTGAAGCGCCGGGAGTTAGAGCAAACTGACGAGACGGGACCTACTCGACCATGCCCTCTACGACAGCAGTAATGGGTTCCGGCGCGTGGGGTACGGCGCTGGCCAAGCTGTTGGCCGACGCCGGCGGCGAGGTCGCTCTGTGGGCGCGGCGATCCGAGGTTGCCGAGCAGATCAACGCCACCCGCCGTAACCCCGATTACTTGCCGGGCGTGGAGTTACCGTCGGCCATCACAGCCACGACCGATCCGGAGGAAGCGCTCAGCGGGGTGACGACCGTACTGCTGGCCGTGCCCGCGCAGACGATGCGGCCGAACCTTCAGCACTGGGCAGGCCTGCTTACGCCGGGCGCCACGCTGGTCAGCGCGGCCAAGGGCATCGAGCTGGGCACTTTGATGCGGATGAGCCAGGTCATCGTCGATGTGACGAGTGTCGATCCGTCGCAAGTCGCCGTGATATCCGGGCCGAACCTCGCCAGCGAGATCACCGCGGGACAACCCGCGGCCACCGTCATCGCCTGTCGCGATTCCGGCCGGGCGGTGGCCTTGCAGCGCATGTTGAACGCCGGTTACTTCCGGCCCTACACCAACGCTGATGTCATCGGCACCGAGATCGGTGGGGCGTGCAAGAACGTCATCGCGCTGGCGTGCGGGATGGCGGCCGGCGTAGGTCTGGGCGAGAACACGGCTGCGGCGATCATCACCCGCGGTCTGGCCGAGATCATGCGGCTTGGCATCGCGGTCGGTGCCAAAGGCGCAACGCTGGCAGGTCTGGCCGGCGTCGGCGACCTGGTCGCCACCTGCACCTCGACCCACTCGCGCAACCGCACTTTCGGCGAGTCTCTGGGAAGGGGCGAGTCCCTGGAGTCTGCGCAGCGGGCGCGTGGCGGCCACGTCGTCGAAGGGGTGACCTCGTCGGAGTCGGTGCTGGCTTTGGCGTCGAGTTACGACGTCGAAATGCCCCTGACCGAGGCCGTGCACCGGGTCTGTCATAAGGGGTTGTCGGTCGATCAAGCGATGGCTTTGCTGCTGGGCCGCCGCACCAAGCCGGAATGAGCTTGTAACCAGCACTGCTGCGCCAGACGGTAGCCTCTCTAGGTTGTGAACGCCCGCCTGTCATCCAGCACGCCCGGTCAGGGTCGTGTCCGGGTCGCCGTCGTCTTCGGCGGTCGCAGCAGCGAGCACGCTATTTCCTGCGTCTCGGCGGGCAGCATTTTGCGCAACCTCGACCCGGACAGGTTCGAGGTCGTCGCGGTCGGCATCACCCCGGAAGGCTCGTGGGTCCTCACCGACGGCGACCCCGATGCGCTGGCCATCGCCGGCCGGCAGTTGCCGGGCGTGAGTTCGGCGTCGGGCAGCGAGCTCGCGCTGACGGCCGACCCGCGCCGCGCTGGTCAACTGATCTCGCTGTCACCCGGCGGAGCGGAGGTGCTGGCCTCGGTCGACGTGGTCTTCCCAGTCCTGCACGGGCCCTACGGTGAAGACGGCACCATCCAGGGTTTGCTCGAGCTGGCCGGCGTGCCGTACGTCGGCGCCGGGGTGCTGGCCAGCGCGGCCGGGATGGACAAGGAGTTCACCAAGAAGCTGCTGGTGGCCGAAGGGCTGCCGATCGGCGACTACGCGGTGCTGCGGCCGTCGGAGTCTACGTTGGATGCCAAACAGCTTGACCGACTTGGCTTTCCGGCTTTCGTCAAGCCCGCGCGCGGCGGCTCGTCGATCGGAGTCAGCCGGGTAACCAGCCGCCATGAACTGCCCGATGCGATTGCTCATGCCCGCAAGCACGATCCCAAGGTGATCGTCGAGTCCGCGATCGTCGGCCGTGAATTGGAATGCGGCGTGCTCGAATTCCCCGACGGCACAGTGCAAGCCAGCACCGTGGGCGAGATTCGGGTAGCCGGGGTCCGCGGACGGGAGGACTCGTTCTACGACTTCGCGACCAAATATCTTGATGACGCCGCCGAACTCGACGTGCCCGCCAAAATCGACGACGACGACAGCGCTGCTGTGCGTGAGTTGGCAATTCGGGCGTTCAAGGCGATCGACGGCCGGGGGTTGGCACGGGTGGACTTCTTCCTCACCGACGACGGGCCGGTGATCAACGAGGTCAATACGATGCCCGGATTCACCACGATCTCGATGTATCCCCGGATGTGGGCGGCCAGCGGCCTGGACTATGAGACCTTGCTGGCGACCATGGTGGACACCGCACTGTCTCGCGGGACGGGTCTGAGTTAGTTGCCCGCGCCAATCACCCTCTCGACGGGTTGATCGGGCGGGCGGGCATGAGGCGGTCGATCAGCTCGGACAGCTGCTGGATCGGCGTCGGCCCCGACCCCTGCGGCAACGTCAGCGCCACGTAGACCTCTCGATCCACCGTGTACCAGGTCGATCGCTGATCCTGGCTGACTTCGAACCACTGCACCTGGTCGACCACCTGGATCGGAGATCCGACAACGAAATCGGCCGGACGCTCGAGGCCACATCTGAGTACGACGGGATCCCCGGCGCCTGCGGGCTGCCAGGCGGCGGCGCCGACCGGAGCCGGCTGTACCACCTGAGCCCGGTTGTAGTCGCCCAGTCGCTGAGGCAGGGCGTCGGTCAACTTCCGGCAGGCCGGATCTTGCGCCTGCGGCGCAGGTACGGCGGCGATCACTGCCGGGGTCGTCCGGTGGCGGGTGGCCGCGATGGCCAGAATGACGCCGATGGTGCCGACTGCCACCACCAAAGCGGCGATCAGCGCTGCCCGCGGCGGGCCGTCGGTGTCGGCCCCCTCGGAAACGCCCATGTCTCACCCTCTGCTCGATCTCGGCGTTCTAGAACTTACCGTTGATCGCAAACGGTGATCGGCGAGGAGGCGGCGTGGCTAGCGGTGAGTCGGATCGCACGCTCGGCGAAGTGGGCGAATTCGAGGTGATCGACCGGCTGACCCGGGGCCGGCCGGCGTCGGGCGATGTCAGTGTCGGACCGGGCGACGATGCAGCGGTGGTATCGGCCGACGACGGCCGCGTGGTGGTGTCCACCGACATGCTCGTCGAGGGCCGCCACTTTCGGCTGGACTGGTCGACTCCGCACGACATCGGCCGTAAAGCGGTGGCGCAGAACGCCGCCGATATCGAGGCGATGGGCGCGCGCGTCACGTCATTCGTCGTCGGCTTCGGTGCGCCGGCCGAAACCCCGACCGCCCAGGTCAACGCGCTGGCGAACGGGATGTGGGCCGAGGCCGGCCGATTCGGCGCGGGGATCGTCGGGGGAGACCTGGTCGCCTGTCCCCAGTGGGTTGTGTCGGTGACGGTGCTCGGGGACTTGGCCGGCCGGGCGCCGGTGCTGAGGTCTGGCGCGCGGCCAGGATCGCGGATCGCCGTCACCGGACAGCTCGGCTACTCTGCTGCCGGATACGCATTGTGGCACAGCGGTATTGATCGCTTCGCCGAATTTCGGCAGCGTCACCTTGTGCCGCAACCGCCCTACGGCCAGGGCCGCGCAGCAGCCGAGGCCGGCGCGCAGGCGATGATCGACGTGTCCGATGGACTGGTGGCCGACCTGCGGCACGTGGCCGAGGCGTCCGGTGTTGGCATCGATCTGAGCGCGCAGGCGCTGGACGGCGATCGCAGAATCTTGCTCGGTGCCGCCGAAGTCACGGGCATTGAGGCATCGACGTGGGTGCTCGGCGGGGGAGAGGACCACGCACTGGTTGCCGCGTTCCCCGGTCCAATTCCGGCGGGGTGGCGCATTATCGGACACGTGCTCGACGGTCCGGCGAGGGTACTCGTCGATGGTGTGGAGTGGCGCGGGTACGCGGGTTGGCAGTCATTTGATGCCGGTAACGATGCGGGGCGCTGAGTGGTCACCGGAGCGCCGGCAATCGGGCAGTAGGGTGACCCGGTGACCGTCTACGCGATCGCTCAATTGCGGTTCACCAACCGGGCCGCCTACGACCGGTACCAGGTGCGATTCATGGATGTGTTCGACCAATACCGCGGAACACTGCTGGCTGCCGACGAGCGGCCACAAGTGGTTGAGGGCAGTTGGGATCGGGAGAAGGTGGTTTTGATGTCTTTTCCCGACGAGGCAGAATTCCGCTCATGGTCGGAATCAACTCAGTACCAGGATATTTCGAAGGACCGCGAGGCTGGGGCGGACTCGGTGGTGCTGTTGGTGAAGGGGTTGGCGTGACCGCCCGGCCACTGCGTGACCTCATCGACGACGGGTGGGCCACCGCCTTGCAGCCGGTCGAGGAACAGGTCGCCACCATGGGCCAGTTCCTCCGAGACGAAATCGCGGCCGGCCGCGGATACCTGCCTGCCGGAGAGAATGTGCTGCGCGCCTTCACGTTTCCCTTCGACAGGGTTCGCGTGCTGATCGTCGGTCAGGATCCCTACCCGACGCCCGGACATGCTGTCGGCCTGAGCTTCTCAGTGGCCCCGGACGTGCGACCGCTGCCGCGAAGCCTGGAGAACATCTTCAAAGAATATGCCAGCGACCTGGGTTTTCCTGCACCGGGAAACGGCGACCTCATCCCGTGGGCACAGCGCGGGGTATTGATGCTCAACCGAGTACTCACCGTCCAGCCGGGCAACTCGGCATCGCATCGCGGAAAGGGCTGGGAAGCGGTCACGGAGTGCGCGATTCGCGCTCTGGTGGATCGCGGCCAGCCGATGGTGGCCATTCTGTGGGGTCGCGACGCCTCGACGCTCAAGCCGATGCTGACCGGCAAGGACTGCCTGTCCATCGAATCACCGCATCCTTCACCGCTATCGGCGTCACGCGGATTTTTCGGATCGCGTCCGTTCAGTCGCGCCAACGAGCTGCTCGCCCAGTTGGGTGCCGAACCCGTCGACTGGCAGCTGCCGTGACGCTGACGGTGGCCGACATCGATGATGGAGCGCCGACCCTCGCAGCTCACCGCTGCGTGCCCGCACTAACCCGACGGATCATCCCCGTCGTCGTCCCGAAATAGGCTGGTGTCGTCCTCGGGGTATGGCCGACCCCGGGGTGTGATGTCCAGATTGCCCGGCACCGCCTGCATCGAGTCGGGGTAGCGCGGATCGACGAAGGCGAGGTCGCGCCCCTGCGTTGCAGCGCTCGCGCCGCGACGTAGATGACGGCGCATGCCACTGCGAACGCGGCGATGATGCCTGCGACGGCGAGGACTTGCATGCCGAGGTCGAACGGTCTAGCCGCGGACGACCTTGCCGGCCTTGATGCACGAGGTGCAGACGTTGACGCGATGCTTGTTGCCGCCGGGACGATCGGCGACGCGCACGCTCTGAATATTGGGATCCCAGCGACGGCTGGTCCGGCGATGGGAGTGCGAGACCGACTTGCCGAAGCCGGGGGCCTTCCCACAGATATCGCAGACGGCAGCCATACGTGAAACTCCTCAGACTCTGGGGCCAACGACCTTAGACAACTCTACGGGTGGCCCGGCGACCAGGAAAGAATAGCTGCCGCTGGGCAGAACTGCCAAAACGATCAACAAACGGCGGGTGTCGTGAAACCTGCGGTGTCGTCGCGAGTGGCTAGGCTGGCGCGCACCGATGGAGGCGCGGAGGAGGTGCGTTCACGTGGATTCTGGCCCGGGATCGGGGCTGCTGGCTGGGCCTAATCGCGCGCTGGACGCGTCGGCGCTGCGTGACTGGGCGCACACCGCCGTCGGTGACCTGATCACTCACATCGACGAGATCAACCGGCTCAACGTGTTCCCCGTCGCTGACGCTGACACCGGCGTCAACATGCTGTTCACCATGCGCTCGGCGCTGGCAGAGGCCAATACCGAGGCGAAATCCGCCGACGTCGTCAAAACGGCGGCGGCCCTGTCGTCCGGAGCACTCCACGGCGCGCGCGGCAATTCCGGGGTGATCCTGTCGCAGATTCTGCGTGGCATTGCCGACGTCACCGCGCATGCCTCCGCCGATTCCGGCGGCGAACTACCCGACATCGACGCCACGCTGCTCGGCGCCGCGCTGCATCGCGGGGTGGACCTCGTCGTGGCCTCGATGGGTGGTCACGAGGTCAAGGGCACCATCGTCTCGGTGCTGAAAGCCGCCGGTGAGGCCGTCGAGAACGCCGCGAACGCGGGGGACGGGCTGCCACAGGCGGTCACCGCCGCTGGTGACGCCGCGGTAGTCGCACTGGAGAGAACCCCCGAGCAGCTGGACGTGCTCGGAGAGGCCGGCGTGGTCGACGCCGGCGGTCGCGGTCTGTTGGTCCTGCTCGACGCGCTGCGCTCGACGATCACCGGCCAGGCGCCCAATCGCAAGGTGTACGAGCCGGCGCCGAGCCGGCCGGTTCCTGAGCTCGCCGTACGGCCACCCGCGCCGCAATTCGAAGTGATGTACCTGCTGGGCGGTTGTGACCACGACGACGCCGAACAGCTGCGCGAGCGCCTGGACGAACTCGGTGAATCGGTGGCCATCGCGACGTCTGGCGTCGTCGGCGGCTACTCGGTCCACGTGCACACCGACGACGCCGGCGCGGCGATCGAAGCGGGCCTGGCGTTCGGTGACCCGCGGCGGATCCAGATCTCGATGCTGAGCAGCGGTACCAGCGGCTTGCCGCCGGGCAGCTGGACGCGGGAGCGGGCGGTGCTCGCCGTCATCGACGGTGACGGGGCGGCGGAATTGTTCGCCGATGAAGGTGCCTGCGTGTTGCGGCCCGATCCGCACGCCGAGGATCCGACAACAGTGATCACCGCTCAGCAGCTGCTGCGCGCTGTCGTCGATACCGGTGCCGCTCAGGTGATGGTGCTGCCGAACGGTTACGTGCCGGCCGAAGAGCTGGTCGCCGGATGCACCGCGGCGATCGGGTGGGGCATCGACGTGGTGCCGCTGCCGTCCGGATCGATGGTGCAGGGACTCGCCGCGCTGGCGGTGCATGAGCCGGGCCGGCAAGCCGTCGACGACGGCTACACGATGGCACGCGCCGCGGGCAGCGCCCGGCACGCAGTGGTCCGCGTCGCGACCGAGACGGCGTTGACGTGGGCGGGCACCTGCGAGCCGGGCAACGGGCTGGGCATCGCCGGCGATGAGGTCCTGATCGTGGCGCCCGATGTCTCGTCAGCCGCGACCGGCCTGATCGATCTGCTGCTGGGTTCCGGCGGTGAGCTGATCACCGTGCTGGTCGGTGCCGGCATTGACGCGGACTCCGTCGAATCCGCGTTGCGCGCACACGTGCACGACCATCACGCGGGAAGTGAGCTCGCGATCTATCAGACCGGGCACCGCGGCGACGCGTTGCTGATCGGAGTCGAGTAGCTATGGTGTCGCTCAGCGACCGGCTGGATTACATCGTCGGCGCCAAAGCTGCGGGCCCGCTCGACGAGGTATTCGGCATCCGCACGGTCGATGACCTGCTGCGCCACTACCCACGCAGCTACGTCGAAGGCACCACCGTCCGAGGCGCTGACGATGAGCAACCGCCTGAGGGCGAGCACGTGACACTCGTCGACGTGATCACCGACGCCGCGTTGCTGTCGATCAAAAGCCGCCCCAGGGACAAGCTGTTTCGTGTCACCCTCGGGTCGGGTCGAGGCAAAGTCACGGCGACGTTCTTCCATCCGAAAAAGTGGATCACCGACCAGCTGTCCAAGGGCACCCGCGTCATGTTGTCCGGTGAGGTCGGCTACTTCCGCGGCGCCATGCAACTGACCCACCCCGACTTCCTGGTGCTGGACGCGGCCGACGGACGCAACCACGGCAGCCGGTCGCTGAAGATGATCGCCGACGCCTCACAGGCGGTCAGCGGGGAAGTGCTGCAAGAGGCGTTCGAGCGCACCTTCTACCCGATCTATCCGGCCAGTGCGAAGTTGCAGAGCTGGGACATCTTCAACTGCGTTCGCCAGGTGCTCGAGGTACTCGATCCGGTACCCGATCCGCTACCTGAGAAGCTCTGTGCCGCGCACCATCTGGCTTCTGAAGACGAGGCACTGCGGGCTATCCACCTTGGGGAAAACGATGCCGACCGGCGGAGGGCCCGTGAACGGTTGGCCTTCGACGAGGCGGTGGGCCTGCAGTGGGCGCTGGTGAGTCGACGCCACGGCGAACTGGCCCAGTCCGGCCCGGTGGCGCCGTCCACCAAAGCCGGCCTCCAGCAGGAACTGCTGCAGCGTTTGCCGTTCGAGCTGACCGCCGGTCAGCGCGAGGTACTAGACGTGCTCTCCGGCGAACTCGCGGCGACCCGGCCGATGAACCGGCTCTTGCAAGGCGAAGTGGGCTCGGGTAAGACCATCGTCTCGGTGTTGGCGATGCTGCAGGTGGTCGACGCCGGCTATCAATGCGCCCTGTTGGCACCCACTGAAGTCCTTGCCGCACAGCATCTTCGGTCGATCAGCGATGTGCTCGGGCCGCTGGCAATGGGCGGCCAGCTCGGGGGCGGGGACAACGCGACCGGGCTGGCGCTGCTGACCGGCTCGATGTCACCGGCGCAGAAGAAGCAGGTTCGCGCCCAGATCGCCGGCGGCGAGGTTGGCATCGTCGTGGGCACGCACGCGTTACTGCAAGACGCGGTCGAATTCCACAAGCTCGGCATGGTGGTCGTCGACGAGCAGCACCGGTTCGGGGTCGAGCAACGAGACCAGTTGCGGGCCAAGGCGCCTGCCGGTATCACCCCGCATCTGCTGGTGATGACAGCGACGCCGATACCGAGGACCGTGGCGCTGACCGTCTTCGGCGATCTTGAAACGTCAACGCTGCGAGAGCTTCCCCGCGGCCGTCAGCCGATCACCACCACCGCGATCTTCGTCAACGACAAACCTGCCTGGCTGGACCGGGCCTGGCATCGCATCATCGAGGAAGTGGGTGAAGGGCGGCAGGCTTACGTGGTGGCGCCGCGAATCGACGAATCCGAAAGCGCCGGCCAGGGCGACAAGGATCAAAGGCCCTCGGCGACAGTCGAAGAGCTCTATGCGCGGCTGGGTAGCGGCCAGCTGACCGGTCTTCGGCTCGGCCTCATGCACGGGCGGTTGAGCGGCGACGAGAAAGACGCCGTGATGGCCGCGTTTCGGGCCCGCGAGATCGACGTGCTGGTGTGCACCACGGTTATTGAAGTCGGCGTCGACGTGCCCAACGCGACCGTGATGCTGGTGATGGATGCCGACCGCTTCGGCATCAGCCAATTGCATCAGCTGCGTGGCCGCATCGGGCGAGGGGAGCACGCGAGCGTCTGCCTGCTGGCCAGTTGGATGACGCCGCAATCGCGTGCGGGCAGGAGGCTGAGCGCGGTCGCTGGAACGCTGGACGGCTTCGAGCTCGCCGATCTGGATCTGCGGGAACGGCGTGAGGGAGATGTGTTGGGCCGCAGTCAGTCTGGTCGCGCGATCACGCTTCAGCTGTTGTCGTTGATCGATCATCGAGAGATCATCGAAGCGGCGCGCGAATTCTGCGAGCAGGCCTACGAGGACCCAGCCGCGCATCCGGGCCTGGCGCTGCTGGGTGCACCGTTCGCCGGCCATGAGCGCATCGAATACTTGGACAAGTCGTGACCCGCAGAAGATGGCTGTGGCTGTCGTCGGTCGCCATTCTCGCCGTGCTGGTTGCCTATCAGGTGGTGGCCACGTCAGCGGGGGATCGGGACCGGGAGTTCGCGGCTCGGGCCGACATTCCGACCGTGCAGCCCGGAGTCGACGTGCTGGGTGGAATCGCGGTCGTGCCGTGGCGGGTTCGTCACTACGACTACCACCGCGCCGCGTTCGGTGAGGCCTGGACCGACGACAACGACGCGCCCGGTGGGCACAACGGCTGCGATACCCGCGACGACATCCTCAATCGCGATCTGGTCGACAAGACCTACGTGTTCACCAAGCACTGCCCTGATGCGGTCGAGACCGGCACCTTGCACGACCCGTATACCAACGCCACCATCAACTTTCACCGCGGTGCCAAGGTCGGCGAGGCCGTGCAGATCGACCACATCGTGCCGCTGGCGCTGGCCTGGGACATGGGCGCCTCGGACTGGCCCGAGGCCCAGCGGATCCGATTCGCGAACGATCCGGCGAATCTCCTTGCCGTACAAGGTCAGGCGAATCAAGACAAGGGTGATGACCAGCCGGCGCTGTGGATGCCGCCCAACGCCGCGTTCCACTGCCAGTACGCCATGCAGTTCATCGCGGTGTCCCGCGGGTACGGGCTCCCGATCGACCTGGTGTCGAGCAACGTGTTGCGGCAGGCCGCGGCGACCTGTCCGACCGGTGGCTAGACGCCGGTGTAGGTCAGCGGATCCTCGCGGACCCGGGTGCCGTCGTTGAGCCCGTTCAGCGCCTCCATGTGGGCGGTGGTCAACTCGAAGTCGAAGACGTCGAAGTTGCTGGCGATCCGCTCGGGATTACCGGAGCGCGGGATCACCACGTTGCCCAGTTGAATGCTCCACCGGATCAGCACCTGTGCCGGGGTGCGGCCGTATTCGCCGGCGATCGAAGTCACTGTGGCGTTGTCCAGCACCCTGCCGACCGCCAGCGGACTGTAAGCCTCGGTGACGACGTCGTGCTGAGCGTTGAACGACCGTAAGGCGGCCTGGTTGAGCAGCGGGTGCAGCTCGATCTGATTGACCGCGGGGGTGACGTAGGTCAGGTCGATGACCGTCTCCAGGTACTCCTCGGTGTAGTTGCACACCCCGATCGAGCGGGTGTGGCCGTTCCCGCGGGCCTGGATCAGGCCGCCGAAGGTGTCCACGTATTTACCCAGCTGCGGCTGCGGCCAGTGGACGAGAAAGAGGTCGACGTAGTCCAGCCCGAGCTTGTCCAGGCTCACCTTGACGGCGTCCTGAGCGACGTTGAATCCGTGGTCGGCGTTGGCGACTTTGGTGGTGACGAACAGCTCGGCGCGCGGGATTCCGGACGCTGCGATGGCCCGGCCGACAGCGGCTTCGTTGCCGTACACCGAGGCGGTGTCGATCAGCCGGTAGCCGATCTCGAGCGCCGCCGATACGGCGCGCTCAGTCTCTTCCTCGGTCAACTCGGCGACACCGAGGCCGAGAATCGGCATCGTATTTTCGTCGTTGAGTGCAATGGAGGGGACTGAAAGGTCAGGGCCGCCCGACATCTTTCACCTACCTGTGAAGTCGAAGGTTCGTGGATCAGGACCGAGCCGGTTTCCATCATCGAGCGCGGAGATCGACGCTATGTCGTTTTCGGTCAATTCGAAATCGAACACGTCGAAGTTGCTCGCAATCCGCTCGGGGTTTACCGACTTGGGGATGACGATATTACCGAGCTGAAGATGCCATCGAATCAGAACCTGCGCCGGGCTGCGATGCCGGGCCTCGGCGACGGCGGTGACGGCGGGGTCGGCCAGTAGCGATCCCTGCCCCAGCGGTCCCCACGCTTCCGTCGCGATACCGAGGCGGGCGTGCAGTTCGCGCAGCTCGGTTTGCGGTAGCCGCGGATGCAGCTCGACCTGATTGACGGCGGGCACGATCCCGGTGGCGTCGACGAGTGCGTTGATGTGCTCGGGTTCGAAGTTGCTGACCCCGATCGACCGGATCCGGCCTTGGTCGCGCAGGTGGGCGAATGCCTTGAAGGTGTCGATGAACTTGTTCAGCTTGGGCATCGGCCAATGGACCAGGTAGAGGTCCAGGTAATCGGTCCCCAGTCGTTGCATGCTGACATCGAAAGCGGCCAGCGTGCTGTCGTAGCCCTGCTCGGAATTCCAGAGTTTGGTGACCAAGTAAAGTTCGTCCCTGGGCACGCCGGATTCCGCGACCGCGCGACCGGTCTCGCGTTCGTTGCCGTACACCGCCGCGGTGTCGATATGGCGGTATCCGGCTTGCAGCGCGGTGCTCACCGCCTGCTCGGTGTCGGACGGCGGGACTTTGAAAACGCCGAATCCGAGCGCAGGGATGGAATTACCGTCGTTCAGTGGGACCAAGGGACTCGAGGAACTCGCCATGACACGAAGTCTGCCAGGCACACCGGCTCCGCAGCTCGCGCCCGGTGGCTGGGCCAGCCGGCTGCAAAGCGCAGCAACCACCCTCGGCCTCAAGGTGATTCCGTGGGTGCCAACCCGCGCGAAGCGGCTGCTCTCGGGAGGCCGCGCGGTCACCATCGACGGCAATACCCTGGATCCCACATTGCAGTTGGCCCTGGCCGGGCTGCGCACTTTCGGGTTGAACGGCTTGGTCCTGAATGAGGACGTTGCCGCCTCACGAGCACAGATGCGCGAGATGACGCTGGGCTTTGGCGGCCCGCAGATCCATGTCGGTGTCAGCGAGATGTCGATTCCTGGACCCGCCGGCCCGATTCCCGCCCGTCACTACCGCCCCGCGACATCCAACCCGGCGCCCTTGGTCGTCTTCTACCACGGTGGCGGCTGGGTGATCGGCGACCTCGACACCCACGATCCGCTTTGCCGGCTGACCTGCCGGGACGCCGGCGTGCACGTGCTGTCGATCGACTACCGCCTGGCCCCCGAACACCCGGCGCCGGCCGCAGTCGACGACGCGTACGCGGCGTTCAGGTGGGCGTACGAACACGCAGCGGAGCTCGGCGCGATCCCCGGCAAAGTGACCGTCGGCGGTGACAGTGCCGGTGGCAACCTGGCGGCCGTCGTATCGCAACTGGCGCGCGACGAGGGCGGCCCACAGCCGGTGCTGCAGTGGCTGCTCTACCCGCGCACCGACTTCACCGCTCAGACCAGGTCGCTGAGCCTGTTCGCCAACGGGTTCCTGCTCACCAGAGCCGACATCGACTGGTTCACCGCGCAATACCTCGGCGGCTCCGACATCGACGCCGCCGACCCGCGCGTTTCGCCGTTGCTGGCCGACTCGCTGTCGGGCCTGCCGCCCGCACTGATCGCGACCGCCGGTTTCGACCCCTTGCGCGACGAGGGCGACAGCTACGCGGCGGCGCTCAGCGCAGCCGGGACCCACGTCGATCTGCGCACCTTGCGGCCGATGACCCACGGATTCGCCAGCCTGTTCCCGCTCGGCGGCGGCAGCGCGCTGGCCACCACCGAGTTGGTTTCGGCCTTACGGGCCCATCTCAGCCGCGTCTGAGTCGATTGCGCGCCTCCACCTCAGGCCGTTCCGGCCTGCATCGTCACCACGCGGCCTGGCAATAACGACGCCGGTACGCTTAGACGCTATCGCCGACCGCACCGCGGTCGGGCAGCGAAGCCGACTATGTGGAAATGGTGACCTAACCCATGGGCGATAAAGCCGCCAAGTCAAACCGTCCAGCGAAATACGACCTGAACGCCGCCGGACGGCGACGCGACTTGCTTGTCAGGATCGGGCTCACCTCGATCGTGGTGCTGTTCGCCGTCGCGCTGGTCGGTTACATCGTGATTTCGCACGACAAGAAGACTGCCGCCGAAGGCGCGCGGGCGATCCGGGTGACGTCGAGCAAACTGGTCGTCAAAGACGGCACGCACGACCCGAAGGCAGTGGTGTCTTTCTACGAAGACTTCCTCTGCCCGGCCTGTGGGAATTTCGAACGAGGATTCGGGCCCACGGTCTCGAAGCTGATCGACGGCGGCGAGATAGCCGCCGACTACTACATGACCGGCTTTCTCAGCAGGCCGCAGAACCAGCAATACTCGTCGCGCGCCGCCAATGCCGCCTACTGCGTCGCCGACGAGTCGATCGACGCCTTTCGGCGATTCCACACCGCGTTGTACACCAAGGAGATTCAGCCCGATGAGGGCGGAACGTCATTCCCTGACAACGCGAGGCTGACCGAGTTGGCGCGCGAAGCCGGCGTGGTGGGCAAGGTCCCCGAGTGCATCAAGGCCGGCAAGTACATCCCGATGGTCGATGGGCTGGTCGCGTCGGCAGGCATTCACGCCACTCCGACGGTCCGCATCAACGGCCAGGAATACCAGTGGACGACGCCGGAAGCGTTCGTCGCCAAGATCAAAGAGATCGTCGGAGACGTGCCCGGAATCGACTCGGCTGCGACCCCCGCGGCGTCGTGACAGCCACGGCGTCAGCCAAACCGGATGGGCCGGTAGAACATTCGACGACAGGGGCGCCGGTCCCGTCGGCCATCTCATCGGCGAGCGCGTGGTGGGTCCTGATCGCGGGCCTGGCCGGCCTGATCGCCTCAGCCACGCTGACCATCGAGAAAATCGAACTGCTGCTCAACCCGGCGTACGTGCCGTCGTGCAACCTCAACCCGATCGTGTCGTGCGGTTCGGTGATGACGACGCCACAAGCGTCGGCGTTCGGCTTCCCGAACTCGCTGATCGGTATCGCCGCCTTCGCGGTCGTCACCGTCACCGGTGTGCTCGCGGTGGCCAAAGTGCCGCTGCCGCGCTGGTATTGGATCGGAATAACCCTCGGGACGCTGGCTGCGACCGGGTTTGTGCACTGGCTGATCGTCCAGAGCCTCTACCACATCGGGGCGTTGTGCCCGTATTGCATGGTGGTGTGGGTGGCGACCGTCTCGCTGCTTGTGGTGGTCGCCTCGATCGCGTTCGGGCCCAAGGGTGACGGCAGCAGCGGGCTCGTCGTGCGGGAGCTCCACCACTGGCGGTGGTCGATCGCCACGATCTGGTTCACCGCCGTCTTTCTGCTGATTGTGGTCCGGTTCTGGGACTACTGGTCCACCCTGATCTGAAGAACCTGCCAATCCGAAATACCGAAGAGGGACGTACGTGATCTCCAAAGTGCTGGTTGCCAATCGCGGCGAGATCGCCGTTCGGGCGTTCCGGGCCGCCTACGAGCTCGGCGTCGGCACCGTCGCTGTCTACCCGTACGAAGACCGAAACTCGTTGCACCGCTTGAAGGCCGACGAGTCCTATCAGATCGGCGAGATCGGCCACCCGGTCAGGGCGTATCTGTCTGTCAGCGAAATCGTCGACACCGCCCGCGCCGCGGGTGCCGACGCGGTCTACCCCGGGTATGGATTTCTCTCGGAGAACCCGCAATTGGCCGCCGAGTGCGCGAAGAAGGGCATCACGTTCGTCGGCCCCAAGGCCGAAGTGCTTTCGCTGACCGGTAACAAGTCCCGTGCCGTCGCCGCGGCTCGTGAAGCAGGTCTGCCGGTTCTGACGTCCTCGGCGCCGTCATCCTCCGTCGACGAGCTGGTGTCGGCGTCAGCCGAGATGGAATTCCCGTTGTTCGTCAAGGCGGTCGCCGGTGGCGGTGGCCGAGGGATGCGCCGGGTCACCGACGCCGAGGCGTTGCCCGAAGCCATCGAGGCGGCCAGCCGCGAAGCCGAGTCGGCGTTCGGGGACCCCACCGTCTACCTCGAGCAGGCCGTGCTCAACCCGCGTCACATCGAAGTGCAGATCCTGGCGGATACACACGGCAACGTCATTCATCTCTACGAGCGGGACTGCAGTGTTCAGCGCCGCCACCAGAAGGTCGTCGAGCTGGCACCCGCCCCGAACCTGCCCACCGAATTGCGGGACAAGATGTGCGCCGACGCGGTGGCCTTCGCCCGCCACATCGGATACAGCAACGCGGGCACGGTGGAGTTCCTGCTCGACGAGCGGGGTCATCACGTCTTCATCGAGATGAATCCCCGTATCCAGGTGGAGCACACCGTCACCGAGGAGATCACCGACGTCGACCTGGTCTCCAGCCAGCTGCGCATCGCGGGTGGCGAGACCCTCGACGATTTGGGCCTGCGGCAGGAGGACATTCGCCCGCACGGTGCCGCGCTGCAATGCCGGATCACCACCGAAGACCCGGCCAATGGGTTCCGGCCGGACACCGGACGGATCACCACATACCGCAGCCCGGGTGGTGCGGGCATACGTCTTGACGGCGGAACCAATCTCGGTGCGGAGGTCAGTGCCCACTTCGACTCCATGCTGGTCAAGCTGACCTGCCGGGGCCGCGACTTCACCACCGCCGTCAACCGGGCGCGGCGGGCGATCGCCGAGTTCCGTATCCGTGGCGTCTCGACGAATATCCCGTTCCTGCAAGCGGTTCTGGACGATCCGGATTTCCAGACCGGCCATGTCACCACCTCGTTCATCGAGGAGCGCCCGGCGCTGCTCACCGCGCGATCATCAGCCGACCGCGGCACCAAGATCCTCAACTACCTGGCCGACGTGACCGTCAACAAGCCACATGGATCCCGACCGTCGGCGTTGTACCCGCAGGACAAGTTGCCCGATGTCGATCTGACGAAGGCACCGCCGGCCGGCTCCAAACAGCTCCTGGTCGAGCTGGGGCCCGAAGGTTTCGCGCGCTGGCTGCGTGACTCATCGGGGGTCCGCGTGACCGACACGACCTTCCGGGACGCCCACCAGTCACTGTTGGCGACGCGGGTTCGCACCAGCGGCCTGGGGCTGGTTGCGCCGTACATCGCGCGGACCATGCCGCAGCTGCTGTCTGTCGAGTGTTGGGGAGGCGCTACATACGACGTGGCGCTGCGGTTCCTCAAAGAAGACCCCTGGGAGCGCCTGGCGGAGCTGCGCGAATTGATGCCCAACATCTGTTTGCAGATGCTGCTTCGGGGCCGCAATACCGTTGGCTACACGCCATATCCGGAGTTGGTCACCTCGGCGTTCGTGGAAGAAGCCACCGCGACGGGAATCGACATCTTCCGGATCTTCGACGCGCTGAACAATCTGGAATCGATGCGTCCCGCGATCGACGCGGTACGCGAAACAGGTTCCGCGATTGCCGAAGTCGCGATGTGCTACACCGGCGACCTGTCCGATCCGGCCGAGAATCTCTACACGCTGGACTACTACCTGAACTTGGCCGACCAGATCGTCGACGCTGGAGCGCATGTGCTGGCCATCAAGGACATGGCAGGCCTGCTGCGCCCCCAGGCCGCACGACAATTGGTCGGTGCGCTGCGCAGTCGCTTCGACCTGCCGGTGCACGTGCATACCCACGACACGCCGGGCGGTCAGCTGGCCAGCTACGTGGCCGCATGGCAGGCCGGCGCCGACGCGGTCGACGGCGCTTCGGCCCCGATGGCGGGAACCACCAGTCAGCCCGCGTTGAGCTCGATCGTGGCGGCTGCCGCTAACACCGAGTACGACACCGGAATGTCACTCGCAGCGGTCTGCGCGCTGGAGCCTTACTGGGAGGCGTTGCGAAAGGTATACGCGCCCTTCGAATCCGGGCTTCCCGGCCCGACCGGGCGGGTCTATCACCACGAGATCCCCGGCGGTCAATTGTCGAATCTTCGCCAACAGGCCATTGCGCTGGGGCTGGGGGACCGGTTCGAGGAAGTCGAAGAGGCCTACGCCGGCGCCGATCGGGTGCTGGGCAGGCTGATCAAGGTCACGCCGTCGTCGAAGGTGGTTGGTGACCTCGCGTTGGCACTGGTCGGCGCGGGCCTGAGCGCCGACGAGTTCGCCTCGCATCCAGAGCAATTCGACATCCCGGAGTCGGTGCTCGGCTTTCTGCGCGGTGATCTCGGCGACCCGGTGGGCGGCTGGCCGGAACCGTTGCGGTCGAAAGCGTTGGCCGGCCGCGGTGAACCCAAGCCTGTCGAGCAACTGACCCCCGAGGACGAGACCGCGCTGGGGTTGCAGGGGCACAAACGCCAAGCCACTCTCAATCGTCTGTTATTTCCCGGCCCGACAACGGAATACGAGTCGCACTCGGAGACCTACGGCGATACGTCGCGGCTGTCGGCCAACCAGTTCTTCTACGGCCTCCGACAGGGCGAGGAGCACCGGGTGCAGTTGGAGCCCGGTGTCGAGCTGCTGATCGGTTTGGAGGCGATCTCCGAACCTGACGAGCGCGGGATGCGCACGGTGATGTTCATCATCAACGGCCAGCTGCGGCCAGTGGAGGTGCGGGATCGCAGCATTGCCAGCGAGGTTCCCGCCGCGGAGAAGGCTGAACGGGGCAATTCGAATCACGTCGCCGCGCCGTTCGCCGGGGTCGTGACCGTCGGGATTTCCGTCGGCGACAAGGTGAGCGCCGGTCAGACCATCGCCACGATCGAGGCGATGAAGATGGAGGCGCCGATCACCGCTCCCGCCGACGGCACGGTGGAGCGGGTGGCCGTATCGGACACAGCGCAGGTCGAAGGTGGCGATCTGCTGGTGGTGCTCGGCTGAACGCCGGCGACGATGCAGAGCGAAGCGGCGAGCGAAGCGATGAGGAGGAGCGGCGCTTGTGACACGCATCGTTGGAGGCGTCGCCGGGGGACGACGCATCGCTGTCCCGCCGCACGGAACCCGGCCGACGACCGATCGGGTGCGCGAGTCGTTGTTCAACATCCTGACCGCGCGGCTCGATCTGACTGGCCTGTCGGTGCTCGACCTGTATGCGGGCTCAGGCGGATTGGGCCTGGAGGCGTTGTCGCGCGGAGCGGGCTCGGCGTTGTTCGTCGAGTCGGATCGCCGCGCGGCGACCGTGCTGGAACGCAACATCGCCACGCTCGGCCTGCCCGGCGCGACCCTGCGACGCGGGCAGGTGGCCGCGGTGCTTGCGGCCGGAACCGTCGCGCCGGTTGATCTTGTGCTGGCCGACCCGCCCTACGAGGTCGACGGGAGCGAAGTCGAGGCGCTACTCACCGCGCTGGCGGTCAACGGTTGGGTGCGTGACGGAAGCGTCGCCGTAGTCGAGCGTGCAGCCGGCGGTCCGCCGCTGAATTGGCCCGCTTGCTGGGACCGCTGGCAGCCGCGGATTTACGGCGACACCCGCTTGGAGCTGGCCGAACGCCTCTGAGTCTGCGTGTACCGTCTTCGGACATGACCGCCGGCGACGATCGACAGGGCAGCGCGATCCGAAAAGGGCAGGAGGAGCGGCGCATATGAGCGGCGCTGTTTGCCCAGGTTCTTTCGATCCGGTGACGTTGGGCCACATCGACGTCTTCGAACGAGCGGCGGCTCAGTTCGACGAAGTGGTGGTGGCCATCCTGATCAACCCCGCCAAGAAGGGCATGTTCAATATCGACGAACGGATCGCGATGATCGAAGAGTCGACGATTCACCTGCCCAACTTGCGGGTGGAGTCGGGCCAGGGTTTGGTCGTCGACTTTGTCAGATCCCGCGGCATGACGGCCATCGTCAAGGGTCTGCGAACCGGCACCGACTTCGAATACGAGCTGCAGATGGCGCAGATGAACAAGCACGTGGCCGGCGTCGACACCTTCTTCGTAGCGACCACCGCCCGGTACTCGTTCGTCTCGTCATCGCTGGCCAAAGAAGTCGCGATGATGGGTGGCGACGTGACCGACCTGCTGCCCGATCCGGTGAACCGTCGGCTTGCCGAAAAGCTGCACTCGGCGAACGGGTAGTAAATCATCAGCGCGACCGGGCGAAAGCCGCGGCCGCGCTGATGATGTCGTTACCTCAGCTCTCGGCGAGCGCGCCGTGCAGGGACTGCTTCGCCTCGGTAATGGCCGTCAGAACCTTCGCCCGCGCGTCGGCGAGCTTTTCCTTCTGAGCGTCGGTGCCCGACCAGTGGATGGTCCGGGCCAGCCCGGCCAGCTCGAAGAGGCCCCACCGAATCTTGGCGGCGTCCTTGAACTTACCGGCATGAGCGAGCCGCGCATGGATGCTCTCGCTGCTGATGCCCTTCCACTGCAACACGTTTCGGCCCAGCTCCGACAGGGTGGCCACCCCGTCGCTGACCGTCACAAAACCACGGCCGGCCAGCTTGCCAATCGCAAGCTCGACGATCTCCTGAGGTGGCGCAAACGCACCGTCGGTCGCCTCCGCAACACGCTGAACGATCTGCTCGGCGTTTGCCGGTCCGTCGAGGAGCAGCGCCGCGGTGCCGACAACCACCCGCTTGTGGCGCCCACCGAATCCACGTCCGCCGGGTCCGCCGGGGCCGCCCCAGCCGTGGCCCCCGAAACCGGGTCCGCCCGCACCGGGTCCGCCGAAGCCAGGTCCGCCGGCGCCGGGCCCACCGAATCCGGGTCCGCCGAAGCCAGGTCCGCCCCAACCCGGTCCACCAGAAAATCCTCCACCAAACATTTCGTTCTCCTTCGCGTGCCGGCGACGAGCCGGTTGGCCCGAACGCCACATTGCATATCTAGTTCCTTGATACCGAAGGCCCGCGGACGTGTCAAGTAACTTGATATCGCTGAGCGAAAAGCGGAAGCCCGCCGTTACCTGGTATGCGGACGCATGCGCCATTGCGACGCCGCGTCGGTACTTCCATGTCAGCATTGGGAGACGATGAGTGAATTCGACGATCAGCCGTTGGGTTTTCTGGTGCGCGGGTTGATGGCCCGACTGCGCCCCCACGCGGTACAGGCGTTGCGACCGCTCGGGCTTGGGCTACCCGAATTCGTGTGCATGCGCATCTTGGACGACGACCCCGGCCGCACCAGCGCCGAACTCGCTCGCCACACCCATGTCACCGCGCAGGCAATGAACCAGGTACTGCAAGGGCTGCAAGAGATAGGTCTGGTGACCCGGCCCGCGACCGCATCCTCGGGCCGTGCGCTGCCGGCTCAGCTCACGCGCAAAGGCAAGGCGCTACTCAAGCGTGCCGAGGGCGCCGTCGCAACATCGGACGAGCAGCTGCTGGCTCACCTGAGCCTCGCCGATCGCCGCCAGCTCAAGCGCCTGCTGTATCGCGCCGGCAATCCATCCATCGAAACCGGCTCGGCGTGCGCCCAGGGTGACACGGCTCGAATCGATTAGCCTCGCGGACAACGCTTTACGGGTTGCCGCTGTCATCGGACTCCCACGCTCGAAAAAGCTCCAGGCGCGACCGGACTTTCAGCTTGCGATAGATACGGCTGAGATTGACTTCGACAGTCTTCGGGCTGATGAACAGTGCCGCGGCGATGTCGCGGTTCGTCATGCCGGATACGGCGAGTTCGGCCACCCTCCGCTCGGAGGGAGTCAACCCGTCGCTGCGCTGCCTGCCCGGTGTGCCCCGTGCCAGTTCCGCTTTCGCGCGGTCTGCCCACAGTGCGGTGCCGAGATCATTAAAGGTATGCAACGCCGCGCGAAGCGTGGCCGCGCTGGCCTCCCGCTGGCGCTGACGGCGCTGGAGTTGCCCGAGCAGCAACTGGGTGCGGGCCCGTTCGAAGGGCATCGGAACGCGCTGGTGTTCGGACATCGCCCGTTCGGCTGTCTCGGCGGCGGCAGTGAGGTCGCCGCGCGCAGCCAGCAGCATCGCGCGGCAGCGTAACGCCGTGGCGAGCATCCAGGCGCGGTCGAGGCGACGGCCGTTGCGCTCCAGGGCGTCGACGAGTGGCTCGGCATCATCGAGTCGGCCCACGCCGACCATCGCCTCAACGGCTTCAGGGAGGTACGACGCAGCGATGATCTCGGTAGCGTCGGGAAAAGCCTGCGTCATGGGCAGCAGCGGCGCGACGGAATCCAGCGCGGCCTTATAGTTGCCGCAGGATACTTCCAGGAACGCCCGCAGCGTGATTGGCCATTCGCCCAATCGCGCAGAGCTGCAACGCTGTGCGGCCGCGGTGGCCTCATCCAAATCGCGGCGAGTCTCGTCGACCCGGCCCGCATAAGCGGATGCGGCGGCTCTGAGTGTCAGCGCGATGAACATCGGAAAGTCGCCGCCCAGCTGCGATGCGCGATCGATGGTCTGGTCGGCAGTGAGTGCAGCCCCGGCGAGGTTGCCACGCCAAATATCGATGAGGGTGAGATGGAACGCGGTAAAGATCAGTTCGTTTTCCGCGCCGACACTGACGCACTGTTGACTGACTGCCGTCATCGCTTCGCGGGCAAAATCGAGATCGCCCGTCCAGGCCCGCAGCAGCGTCATTTGAACGCCCGGACGAAAAGCCAACGGGATTGGCTGGGCGGGATTTTCGAGTTCGACGGCACGTTCAAGCGCATCCCTGTCAAAGCCGCGCCCACCCATGAAGTCAGTCATCGCGCGCATGCCCAGCGCTGAACTGATCAGGTCTGGCACGGCCAAGCGCTCGGCTTCGTCCACGGCGAATTGCACACGGCTGTATGCCTGTTCGAGCTGTCCGCTGTTCAGCAGCGCGTAAGCCAGGCTGACCAGAATCCTCGCTCGCAATGCCTCGTCAGAGCTGCAATCGAGTACTGCTTTTTCTAGCAACTGAGCCGCTTCCGAGAAGCTGTCGTCGCTGAGCCGGACCAAACCGAGTTGATGCAGCGCCTCCGCGCGCATCGGTCCTGTCGGCAGGTCGCCGACCGCGGTCTGAAGAAGCTGACGAGCACGGCCGGCATCGCCAGCGGCGAAGTAGTGGGCTGCGCAGAGTATTCGACGATGTGGGTCGTCGGCGCCGAGGCCGATTGCCAAATCGAGCAGTTCGGCCGCCGCAGCCGGCGCGCCTCGCGCGTGTGCCATCGCGGCCGCGCTGTCGAGTGCGACGATCGTCGTTGGTTCGCCGATCGCATCGGACAACGCCAAATGCCGGGCTCGCAGTTCGGGCTCGACGACGAGTTGAGCCAACCGACGGTGCATGGCCCGGCGCTGACGCGGCGCAGCATCGGTGTAGACCCCGTGCGCCAAAACCGGGTGTGTGAACGAAACCCGGTTGCCGTCGATGGCTACTACCGCCTGGGTCTCGGCCTCGCCGAGCAGTTCCAGCACGCGTTCCGGAGTTGTGCCGGTTGACTGGGCCAGCATGCGTAGCGTGGGACGAGGCACGCTTGCCATAGCCAGCAGCAGCTCTTGGGCATCGGCACCTACCCGTTTGAGTCGGGAGCTGACCAACTCGTTGAGACTACCGGGCAGAGGCAATTCGCCGGGACCGGTGTTGGTGTCGATCGCCCGGGCAAGTTCTAAACCGAAAAACGGGTTGCCGCCGGCGATCTGGTGAATGCGTACCAGCGTCGGTCGCGGCACCGAGGTATTCAGCCGCGATGTCAGCACTCGATGTAGCTCTCCAACCGTCAATGGCTGCAACCGGATTCGATGAACAGCGTCCGGATGGGCGAGCTCGACCTGCCCTGCAACCTCTGCGCTGCGAGTCGTACACATAACCCCCACGCCCGGAGGTAATCGCCGGGTGGCGAAGCTCACCACGTTGGCACTGGAGACATCGATCCACTGCACGTCATCGATCGCCAGCAGTACAAAACTCTCGGACCGGGCGGCCAGCCGATCGAGTACGGCCACAAACGCCGCAGCCACCGCTCGGGCATCGGTCGGACCCACGTGCCCGCGGCGCCGCAACAGAGCCGCGTCCAAACTTTGCTGCTGAGGAGCGGGTAAATCAGCCCAGACCGATTCGTCGACGTCTGCGAGAAGGTCAGCCAACGCCGCATAGGCCAGCACGGACTCCGCTCTGGCCGCTCGACTTGCCAGCACCGTGAACCCGCGCTCGCGTGCTCGGTCCACAGCGTCGAGCCAGAGAGTCGTCTTCCCGATCCCCGGGTCGCCCTCGATGACCATGGCCGCGGGCGCAGTGGGCACGCGGTCCAGAAAGTCGGCAACTGCCTGCTCGTCGGCTTGGCGACCCACGGCCCGCATCGCCATACCCCCGCCCGTCACCTCTCCGCTGACACCGGCCGGCACCGGTCGCGTCGCCGCCCCACAGGCCCCTGAACTCGGGCGGCGATTTCATTGCTATTTCGTTCTCCATGGTAAGCGAAAGCTGTGAATCCGGCGTGAGTTCGCTTGAGTAGTCCTGTGCGGCCGAGCCGACCCGCCGTCAGCAGTGGTGGTCGTGGCTTGCCCGTGCTCGCCATCCGGGGACCCGCCCATCGCGCGGAGCATCGGGATGCCGCCGGTGATCACGAAGCGGGCGACCAGAAGAGCGGCGAGTGCGAGAAAGACGATGTTCAGCCAGGTCGTGTAGTTCCACGAGATGCCGGCTTCCATCACCGTGGCGTTGCGCTGCGACGGAATGAGACCCGTTGTGCCGAAAATGATTTCGACCAGGTAGCCGGCAGCGACCATGGCTGCGTAGAAGGTGCCCAGCAAGGTCAGCATCATCGCGGTGCCGTAGTACTTCCGGTAGATGTTGAGGATCGGCAGGATGAGCAGATCGGCGAAGATGAAAGCGACGACGCCGCCGAAGCTGATGCCGCCGTTCCACAGCACGGCGGCCAGCGGCACATTGCCGATCGAGCAGACGAACGACGCGATCGCCACGACGGGTCCCACGATCGGACCCCATACCGCTGACAACGTGGGGTGGTCAGTGAAAAAGAAATGCTGCCAGAAGGATTCGGGCACCCACGCCCCGATGGCGCCGGCGATCAACAGTCCGATCACCAGATCGCGGAGTATGGCGGCCCACTCCATCACGAAGACGTGTGAGACCGAGGTCAAGCCCTCACTCGAGACCAGCCTTCGCAGGAACGAGCCTTCGCGCTGGACCGACATGTCCATCGCCGCATGGCCTTCCATCGAACCGGCCAGCCCTTGGTCGGCCTGCGTGCGGGCCGCGTCGACGAGTCGCGAGCGCACGAAGAGCCGGAACAGCACCGCCAGGATCACGATCATCAGTGGGCCACCGACAAACTCCGCGGCGGTGAACTGCCAGCCCATCAGCAGAGCCAGGATGATGCCCAATTCCACGACCAGGTTCGTCGAGCCGATTTCGAAAGCCATGGCGGCGGTGAAGTTGGCGCCTTTGCGGAACAGCGACCGGGCCAATGCCACAGCCGCATAGGAGCACGACGACGATGCGGCGCCCAGTCCGGCCGCGATCGCCAGCGTCCGGGGCCGATCATCGCCGAGCAGCGCCACGACGGTCGAGCGGCGCACGAGAGCCTGCACGACGGCGGAGAGCGTGAAACCCAGGATCAAAGCCCACAGGATTTCCCACGTCATTGACCCGGACAGCGCCAACGCATGTCCCAGCGCATGTGCCATGGCATCTCCAACCGAATACCCCCATGGGGTATTCCCATCATCCTCGCGGCCGCACCTGTTCGCCTCTCGAGCCGGTCCGGGATTGCCGCCGGAGCGCGCGAGTCGACATAATTACAGCAAGTGTGCAGGTAATTGGGACTGTTCTGAGACCTAAAAAGCCCGACACACCGAGCCTGGCAGCGCAGTCACAGAAGCAACACCAGGCACACTGGTAACAACAACGAAGCCGGGAGGGTGTTGCCGTGTACCGAGTTTTTGAGGCGCTCGACGAACTGGGTGCCATTGTCGAGGAAGCTCGTGGCGTTCCCATGACGGCGGGCTGCGTTGTCCCTCGGGGTGACGTACTCGAATTGATCGACGACATCAAGGACGCGATCCCGGGCGAGCTGGACGACGCCCAGGACGTGCTCGATGCCCGCGACTCGCTGTTGCACGAGGCGAAGGTGCACGCGGACGCCACGGTGTCGATCGGCGACCACCGAGTCGGAATCGTTGCTCAACCACTCCCGCGCGGAAGCCGACCGCATCTTGGCCGACGCGAAGGCGCAGGCCGACCGGATGGTCGGCGAAGCCCGTCAGCACAGCGAACGGATGGTCGGGGAGGCGCGCGAAGAGGCGTCGCGCATCGCAGCGGCTGCCAAGCGCGAGTACGAGGCCACCACTGGTCGGGCGAAGTCGGAGGCCGACCGTCTCGTCGAAAACGGCAACATCTCCTACGAGAACGCCGTCCAGGAAGGCATCAAAGAGCAGCAGCGCCTGGTGTCCCAGACCGAGGTTGTGCAATCGGCCAACGCCGAGTCGACCCGGCTGATCGACAACGCGCACGTGGAAGCAGACCGGCTGCGCGGCGAGTGCGACATTTACGTCGACAGCAAGCTCGCCGAGTTCGAGGAGCACCTCAACACCACCCTGCGTTCGGTCAACCGCGGCCGCCATCAGCTAAGGACGGCGGCGGGCGTACACGACTACGCACAGCGGTAGCTCTCCCACCACTGGCGCGAGGTCGCTGGTAGCGCCCGTAGAATCGCGGACATGGCGCGCCAGCGTAGCCACTCGGCACAACCACGTTCGGGCTCGCCGCTCGTCGTCGACATCGCACGGCTGGGGCGACGTCCCGGAGCGATGTTCCCTCTGCGTGAGACGGTGGTGAACCCGTCGCGCATCGGTCTGGACCTGGTCGGCATCGCCGCCGGCGCACCCATGGACCTCGACTTCCGGGTGGAGTCGGTGTCGGAAGGCGTGTTGGTGAGCGGGACCGTGTCGGCGCCGATCACGGGCGAATGCGCGCGGTGTCTTACGCCGTTGCAGGAGCACATCGAGGTGGACGTGACCGAGCTGTTCGCCTATCCGGACAGCCTCACCGAAGCCACCACCGAGGACGATGAAGTCGGGCGCGTGGTCGCCGACACCGTCGACCTGGAACAGCCGATCATCGATGCCGTCGGCCTGGAACTGTCGTTTTCGCCGACGTGTCGGGAGGACTGTCCGGGGCTGTGCCCCACCTGCGGCGTCGCGCTGGCTACCGCCGAGCCGGGTCATCACCACGACGAGATCGACCCGCGCTGGGCGAAACTGACGACGATGCTGGGATCTGACAACGACGGAACCGGCGATGAGTGATCTGCTCGACGCGCTCGAGGTCGATCTGCCCGACGATCTGCTGACCCTGGCGCTGACGCATCGCAGCTATGCGTACGAGCATGGCGGACTTCCCACCAACGAGCGCCTGGAGTTCCTCGGCGACGCCGTGCTGGGGCTGACCGTGACCGACGAGCTGTATCACCGTCACCCGCAACGCCCGGAAAGTGATCTGGCCAAAATGCGCGCCGGCGTGGTCAACACCCAGGCGCTGGCCGAGGTTGCGCGGTCGCTGACTGATCAAGGACTCGGTGCACACCTGCTACTGGGGCGCGGCGAATTGAAATCCGGTGGCACGGAAAAATCCAGCATCCTCGCCGACGGCCTCGAATCCCTGCTCGGCGCCATTTATTTGCACAGCGGCATCGAGGTCGCGCGGCGGGTCATCCTAGGATTGTTCAGCGAATTGCTGGATACCGGCGGGCTTTTGGACTGGAAGACCAGCTTGCAGGAGTTGGTTGCGGCCCGCGGCCTCGGCGCGGTGTCCTATCAGGTGACCGCCACCGGGCCGGACCACAAGCGCGAGTTCACCGCGGTGGTCGTCGTGATGGACAACCGGTACGGGTCCGGAATCGGCCGGACCAAAAAAGAAGCCGAGCAGAAGGCCGCCGAGAAGGCGTGCCAGGCGCTGACCCAGTTAGACGGTGCCGCAACCGGGGAGACTGCCGGCTAGATGCCCGAACTACCCGAGGTCGAGGTGGTGCGGCGCGGACTCCAGGCTCACGTGGTGGGCAAGACCATCACCGCTGTCCGCGTGCACCACCCCCGCGCTGTCCGCCGCCACGAGGCCGGGCCGGCCGACCTGACAGCAAGGCTGCTCGAGGCGCGGATCACCGGCAGCGATCGGCGCGGCAAGTATCTGTGGCTCACGCTGGACGGGCCGAGCGGCGACGAGCAGGCGCTCGTCGTGCATCTGGGCATGAGCGGGCAGATGCTTCTCGGAGAAGTGCCCAACGCCGGGCATCTGCGCATAGCCGCGCTGCTCGACGACGGCACCACGCTGAGCTTCGTCGACCAGCGGACCTTCGGCGGATGGCTGCTGGCCGACCTGGTCACTGTTGACGGCAGCGTGGTCCCCGCCCCTGTCGCGCATGTGGCGCGTGACCCGCTGGATCCGTGCTTCGACCTCGGCGCGGTGATAAAAGTGTTGCGGCGCAAGCATTCCGAGATCAAGCGTCAACTGCTCGACCAGACCGTCGTGTCGGGGATCGGCAACATCTACGCCGACGAGTCGCTGTGGCGGGCCAAGGTGAACGGCGCTCGGCTGGCCGAGGCGCTGACCCGCAAACAGCTGACGACGCTGCTGGAATCCGCCGCAGAAGTGATGCGCGACGCGCTGGCGCAGGGCGGCACGTCGTTCGACTCGCTCTATGTCAACGTCAACGGCCAATCGGGCTACTTCGACCGCTCGCTGAACGTCTATGGCCGCGAAGGCAAGGCCTGCAAGCGCTGCGGCGCGGTGATCCGCCGCGACAAATTCATGAACCGGTCGTCGTTCTATTGTCCGCGCTGCCAGCCGCGGCCGCGAAGCTAGGTTCGTCGACGCGTCGAGATCAACGCGTACTCGAGTTTTTCCGCGCTGGCGTCGATCTCGGCGGGTAAGCCGACCCGGTAGAAATGACTCATGACAGATCTGTGGGTCGAGCGCACCGGAGTGCGTCGCTATACCGGCCATAGCTCGCGCGGCGCGGAGGTGCTCATCGGCTCCGAAGACGTCGACGGCGTGTTCACGCCGGGTGAGCTGATGAAGATCGCCCTCGCGGCCTGCAGTGGAATGTCCAGCGACCAACCGCTGGCCCGCCGGCTCGGCGACGACTACCAGGCAACCGTTCGGGTGTCCGGTGCGGCCGACCGCGACGAAGAGCGCTATCCGCTGCTGGAAGAGGTGCTCGAGGTCGACTTGTCGGGGCTGAGCGAAGAAGAGGCGCAGCGACTCGAGATCGTCGTCAACCGCGCCATCGATCTGGTCTGCACGGTCGGTCGCACGCTGAAATCCGGGACAAAGGTCAGCTTCGAGATCGCCAACCGTGCCCGATCCTGACATTCGGCTCACTGCGTGGGTACACGGCCGGGTTCAGGGTGTCGGCTTTCGCTGGTGGACTCGATCCCGCGCCTTGGAGCTGGGGCTGACCGGCTACGCCTCCAACCGGCCCGACGGCCGGGTGCAGGTGGTCGCGCAAGGAACCCGTGACGCCTGTGAACAGTTGTTACGCCTGTTGCGCAGTGGGGAAACACCGGGCCACGTCGACAACGTTGTGGTCGATTGGTCGCCGCGCGGCGAAGCCATCAGCGGCTTCGTCGAGCGGTAGTCTGGCACGCCGTGTACCTCAAGAGTCTGACGCTGAAGGGCTTCAAGTCCTTCGCTTCGCCGACGACTCTGCGTTTCGAGCCCGGCATCACCGCAGTTGTCGGACCCAACGGGTCAGGTAAGTCCAACGTCGTCGACGCGCTGGCCTGGGTGATGGGGGAGCAAGGCGCCAAGACGCTGCGCGGCGGCAAGATGGAGGACGTCATCTTCGCAGGCACCTCGTCGCGCGCGCCGCTGGGCCGCGCCGAGGTCACCGTCACCATCGACAACTCCGACAACGCGTTACCGATCGAATACTCCGAGGTGTCGATTACCCGGCGGATGTTCCGCGACGGAGCCAGCGAGTACGAAATCAACGGCAGCAGTTGCCGTTTGATGGATGTCCAGGAATTGCTGAGCGACTCCGGCATCGGCCGCGAGATGCACGTCATCGTCGGCCAGGGCAAGCTCAACGAGATCCTGGAATCCCGGCCGGAAGACCGGCGGGCATTCATCGAAGAAGCCGCCGGTGTGCTCAAACACCGGAAGCGCAAAGAAAAAGCGGTCCGAAAACTCGAGTCGATGTCGGCGAACCTGGCCCGGCTGACCGACCTGACCACCGAGCTGCGCCGCCAGCTCAAACCGCTTGGCCGCCAAGCCGAAGTGGCTCGTCGCGCCCAAACCATTCAGGCCGATCTGCGCGACGCCCGGCTGCGGCTGGCCGCCGACGACGTGGTCACCCGCCAGTCTGAGCTCAACAACACCAACCACGCCGAGGCGACGCTGCGCCGCGAGCACGACGAGGCCTCGGCCCGGATGGCGGTCGCCTCCGAAGAACTGGCCGCAAATGAGGAGGCGCTGACCCGCCTTTCGGAGCGGGCAGAGTTGGCGCAGCAGACGTGGTTTCGGTTGTCCGCCTTGGCCGAAAGGGTCAGCGCGACCGTGCGCATCGCCAGTGAGCGGGCTCAGCATCTGGACGTCGAGACCGCGTCGACGGGCGGCCCTGACCCCGACGAATTGGAGGCGCAGGCCGAGCAGGTGGCCGCCGCCGAGCGGCAGTTGCTCAACGAGCTCGTCGCCACCCGCAGCCGGCTCGACGCCGCACGCGCGGAGTTGGCCGACCGTGAGCGCGATGCGACCGAGGCTGAGCAGGCCCACGTAGCGGCAGTGCAGGCCGAGGCCGACCGCCGCGAGGGCCTGGCCCGGCTGGCCGGCCAGGTGGAGACGATGCGGGCGCGCGTCGAGTCGATCGACGACGGTGTCGCCAAGTTGTCGGAGCGAATCGAGGAGGCTGCCGCCCGCGCCCAGCAGGCCAAGGTCGAGTTCGAAACCGTTCAGGGCCGGGTCGGCGAACTCGACCAGGGCGAAGTCGGTCTCGACGAGCACCACGACCGGACGGTGGCTGCGTTGCGGTCGGCCGACGAGCGCGTCGCCGAGCTGCAGGCCGCCGAGCGTGGCGCCGAACGTCAGGTCGCCTCGCTTCGGGCCCGCATCGACGCGCTGTCGGTCGGGCTCGAACGCAAAGACGGCGCCGCGTGGCTTACTGAAAATCGCAGCAGTGCGGGCATTCTCGGCTCGGTGGCCAAGCTGGTCAAAGTCCAGTCGGGTTACGAGGCGGCGCTGGCCGCGGTCCTCGGCGCTGCCGCGGACGCGTTGACCGCCGACAGCTTCGGCGCTGCCGCGGATGCGGTGACCGCGCTGAAGCACGCCGACGGTGGCCGCGCGGCCATCGTGCTGAGTGACTGGCCCACCCACGAGCAGGCGCAGACGGGCACCCTGCCCGACGGCGCGCGCTGGGCCCTCGACTTGGTGGAGGTGCCGGCACGGTTGCGCGGCGCACTGATCGCCATGCTGTCCGGGGTCGCCGTGGTCGGCGGCCTCAGCGAAGCAATGAGCTTGATCGCAGATCGTCCACAGCTGCGCGCGGTCACCCGCGACGGCGACCTGGTCGGCGCCGGCCGGGTTATCGGGGGATCCGACCGCAAACCGTCGACGCTGGAGATCACCTCCGAAATCGCCAAGGCGCGAGCCGAACTCGCCGCAGCCGAAGCGCAGACCAACGAGCTCGGCGCGGCGTTGTCCGGGGCGATGACTGAGCAGACCGCCCGGCGGGACTCCGCCGAGCAGGCGTTGGCGGCGCTCAACGAATCCGATGCCGCCATCTCGGCGATCTACGAGCAGCTCGGCCGGATGGGCCAGGACGCCCGCGCCGCCGACGAGGAGTGGCACCGGCTGATGCGCCAACGGGAGGAGCTGGAAACCGGGCGCGCCGACACCCTCGGCGAGCTCGGCGAGCTCGAGACCCGGCTCAGCAACGTCGAACAAACCCAGGGTGTTTTGGCCGAGCCCAAGCATGGCGAAGTCCGGCAGCAGATCGCCGCGGCCGCTGAATCTGCCCGTAGCGTCGAGGTGGAAGCCCGACTGGCGGTGCGCACCGCCGAGGAACGCGCGAATGCCGTTCGCGGGCGGGCGGATTCGCTTCGCCGCGCTGCGGCAGCGGAGCGTGAGGCCCGGGTGCGCGCTCAGCAGGCTCGGGCCGCGCGTCAGCACGCTGCCACGGTGGCGGCCGCCGTCGCCGACGCCGGGCGGCGGCTGGCCGACCGGCTGGGTCTGGTGGTCGGCGCGGCCTCGCAGAACCGCGACGTGCTGGCTGCCGAGCGCCAGCAACGGTCGGTCGCAATGGTCGCGGTTCGCGACGAGGTGAACACGCTGGGCGCCCGGATCGGGGTGCTGACCGAGTCGCTGCACCGCGACGAGGTAGCCAAAGCGCAAGCGGCGCTTCGCATCGAGCAGCTCGAGCAGATGGTGCTCGAGCAATTCGGCATGTCGCCAGACGTGTTGGTCGCCGAGTACGGACCTGAGGTGTCGCTGCCACCGACTGAGCTGGAGATGGCCGAATACGAGCAGGCGCGCGAGCGGGGCGAGCAGGTGACAGCGCCCGCGCCGCTGCGGTTCGACCGGCTCACCCAGGAGCGCCGCGCCAAACGCGCCGAACGTGAGCTCGCCGAGTTGGGCCGGGTCAATCCCCTGGCCCTCGAGGAGTTCGCCGCGCTGGAAGAGCGCTTCAACTTCCTGTCCACTCAGCTCGAGGACGTCAAGGGCGCGCGCAAGGATCTGCTGGACGTCGTCGCCGACGTCGATGCTCGGATTCTGCAGGTCTTCACCGAGGCCTACGTCGACGTAGAGCGAGAATTCCAAGGGGTTTTCGCCTCGCTGTTCCCCGGCGGCGAAGGCCGGTTGCTGCTCACCAACCCCGACGACATGCTCACCACCGGCATCGAGGTGGAGGCCCGTCCACCGGGCAAGAAGGTCAAGCGGCTATCCCTGCTGTCCGGCGGCGAGAAGTCGCTGACCGCGGTGGCGATGCTGGTGGCCATTTTCCGGGCCCGCCCGTCGCCGTTCTACATCATGGACGAGGTAGAGGCGGCGCTCGACGACACCAACCTGCGGCGATTGATCGGCCTGTTCGAGTTGCTCCGGGCCAAGTCGCAGCTGATCGTGATCACCCACCAGAAGCCGACCATGGAGGTCGCCGACTCGCTGTATGGCGTGACGATGCGCGACGACGGAATCACCACGGTGATCTCGCAACGGATGCGCGGTCAGCAGGTCAACCAGCTGGTCACGACTACCTAAGTTAGGAACACCTTGCCGCAAGCCCTGTGGATCGCGATTGCGGTTGCCGCCGCACTGATGGTCATCGCAGTCCTGGTACTGGGACTGGTGCGTTACCGGCGACGGCAGATCAGCCTGTCGGCGGGCGAACAAACCCCCACCCTTGACCGCTCCGGCGGCTACGCCGCGTCATCGGGAATCACGTTCAGCCGCACCGATACTGACGACCGGATCGACACCACCGGGTTGCCCGGCGTCGGCGATGACGCGGCCATTCCGCGTGATGCGCCGAAACGTTCGGTTTCCGATGTTCAGCTGCCCCAACCGGATAGGGCTGCGGTTGAGCCCGCGCCCGCGGTCGAGCCGAAACCCGCCGTATCAGAGCCGGTCGCAGCGCAACCGGCATTGGAGGAGATCGCCCCGTCCGACGGGCGATTGGAGCGACTGCGCGGGCGGCTGGCCAGATCGCAGAATGCCTTGGGCCGCAGTCTCTTGGGCCTCATCGGCGGGGGTGATCTCGACGAAGATTCCTGGGAGCAGATCGAAGACACCCTGCTGATCGCCGACCTGGGTCCGACGGTGACCAGCTCGGTGGTGGCTCAACTCCGCACCCAGCTCGCCAGCAGAGATGTCCACACCGAGGCCGACGCGCGCGCGGTGCTGCGGGAAGTGCTGATCAGCGAATTGCAACCCGGTTTGGACCGCTCGGTGCGCGCGTTGCCGCACGATGACCACCCGTCGGTGCTGCTGGTCGTCGGCGTCAACGGCACCGGAAAGACCACCACTGTAGGCAAGCTCGCGCGCGTTCTGGTTGCCGACGGCCGCCGCGTCGTGCTGGGCGCCGCCGACACCTTCCGGGCCGCTGCCGCCGATCAGTTGCAGGCCTGGGGTTCTCGCGTGGGCGCCGAGGTGGTCCGTGGAGCCGAGGGCGCCGACCCGGCCGCGGTAGCTTTCGACGCTGTCGACAAAGGCATCGAGTTGGGCGCCGACGTGGTCGTGATCGACACCGCGGGCCGGTTGCACACCAAGACCGGGCTGATGGATGAACTCGGCAAGGTCAAAAGGGTGGTGAGTCGGCGCGCGGCTGTTGACGAGGTGCTGCTGGTCCTCGATGCGACGATCGGCCAGAACGGCTTGGCGCAGGCGCGGGTGTTCGCCGATGTCGTGGAGATAACCGGAGCGGTGCTCACAAAGCTTGACGGCACCGCAAAGGGCGGCATCGTTTTTCGAGTCCAGCAGGAACTCGGAGTGCCGGTCAAGCTGGTCGGGCTGGGCGAGGGGCCGGACGATCTGGCTCCGTTCGAGCCGGCCGCATTCGTCGACGCGCTTCTCGGATAGACGGCGTCGACCCGCTGCGCCCGGCTGCGCCGCCCTTGCGATCGCCGCGGATAGACGGCGTCGACCCGCTGCGCCCGGCTGCGCCGCCCTTGCGATCGCCGCGGATAGACGGCGTCGACCCGCTGCGCCCGGCTGCGCCGCCCTTGCGATCGCCGCGGATAGATGGCGCCCAGTAGATGTAACACCGGCGAAACCTGTCAGCGCCGCTTTTTGTAACAACCACTTTGCAAGGTTCTCGTGCAGGCCGCCGGCACTTGTCGGGTGGCTGTCCATGGCCGAGAAGAGGTGATAGCGAGTGAGTTTCCCGATAATGGGCCAGCCCGATACCGGCGATACCGCTTGGATGCTGGCAAGTTCCGCGTTGGTGCTGTTAATGACCCCGGGACTGGCGTTCTTCTATGGCGGGATGGTCCGCGCCAGAAGCGTGCTCAACATGCTCATGATGAGCATCAGCGCGATGGGTGTGGTGACGGTGCTGTGGGTGCTCTACGGCTACTCGATCGCATTCGGCGATGACAAAGACGACTTCTTCGGCGACCCGACCGAATATTTCGGCCTGAAGGGTCTCATCGGTGGCAACTCTGCCGCCGCGGCCGCAGGCAAAGCGGCGACAGACATCCCCCTGGCCGGAACGCTGCCGATGAACGTGTTCGTGGCATTCCAGCTGATGTTCGCGATCATCACTGTGGCCTTGATCTCGGGCGCGGTCTCCGACCGGCTGAAGTTCAGCGCCTGGCTGGTGTTCGCCGGTCTCTGGGCGACGATCGTCTACTTCCCGGTCGCGCACTGGGTGTTCTCGTTCGACGGTGTCACCGCGGAGCACGGCGGCTGGATCGCCAACAAACTGCACGCAATCGACTTCGCCGGCGGGACCGCGGTCCATATCAACTCCGGTACGGCTGGCCTGGTCCTGGCGATCGTCCTCGGCAAGCGCAAGGGTTGGCCGGGCACGCTGTTCCGCCCGCACAACGTGCCGTTCGTCATGCTCGGCGCGGGCCTGCTGTGGTTCGGCTGGTACGGGTTCAACGCCGGTTCGGCCACCAGTTCCAATGGTGTCGCCGCGACGACCTTCATCACCACCACCGTTGCGACGGCCGCGGCGATGTTGGCCTGGCTGCTCACAGAGCGCATTCGCGATGGTCACGCGACGACGCTGGGTGCTGCCTCCGGTGTCGTGGCCGGATTGGTCGCCATCACGCCGTCCTGCTCGTCCGTTAATGTGCTCGGCGCGTTGGTGATTGGCACGCTCGGCGGTGCGCTCTGCGCCGTGGCGGTCGGGCTGAAGTTCAAGCTGGGCTTCGACGACTCGCTGGACGTGGTCGGTGTGCACCTGGTCGGCGGGCTGGCGGGCACGCTGCTGGTCGGTCTGGTTGCCGCCCCGGAGAGCCCTGCCATCAACGGCGTCGCCGGTGTGTCCAAGGGCTTGTTCTACGGCGGTGGGTGGGGCCAATTGGAGCGGCAGGCGATCGGCGCGTTCAGCGTGCTGTTCTACTCCGCGATTGTCACGCTGATCATTGCCCTGATAATCAAGTACACGATCGGGCTGCGTCTGAGTCCTGAGGAAGAAGCCGCCGGCATCGACGAGTCCCAGCACGCGGAGAGCGGTTACGATTTCGCGACAGCGGGCGGCTCGTCAATTCTTCCCCATGCGAGCCTGCCGGAGCCGGAGGGCGCTCGTGGTCATGGCTCGGAAGATCGAGTGGGCGACAAAGTAGAGGCGGAATAGAGATGAAGCTGATCACTGCGATCGTCAAGCCCTTCACACTGGAGGACGTCAAGGCCAGCCTCGAGCAGGTCGGAATCCTGGGCATGACGGTCAGTGAGGTCCAGGGGTACGGCCGGCAGAAGGGCCACACCGAGGTCTACCGCGGCGCCGAGTACTCCGTCGACTTCGTGCCGAAGGTCCGCGTCGAGGTGTTGGTCGAGGACTTCGACGCCGACAAGGTGATCGACAGCATCGTGCGTTCCGCTCGGACTGGAAAAATCGGCGACGGTAAAGTGTGGGTCAGCTCCGTGGAAACCGTGGTGCGAGTGCGCACAGGTGAGCGCGGAGCGGATGCAATCTGACACAGGCCGCTGGGGAAGACCCCTTCGACCTTGCCGATCCGACCAGGATTGGAATGACGCAGCGCGAACACGAGTCACCTGATCCGCCAGGACACGAGGCCACGGCGGGCAAGATATCTGGCGCGGCAAACGACTTGGCTGCCGCCCGGGCGAAGTTGCTTGCCCGCGGGCCGAGTGAGCTCGACTCTGCCGCCCTTCGCGAAGCGTGGGGCGAGCTGCACGAATTCTGGTTGACGACAAAGGCTTCCGAGATCGGCATCATGGCCGGCAGCGGCTTCGCCATTGTCGCCACGGGTTCACTGGGCCGGCGCGAGTTGGTGCCCTACTCCGATCTGGACCTGTTGCTCTTGCACGACGGCATGAACACCGACGCCGTCCGAGATGTCGCCGATTCACTCTGGTATCCGTTGTGGGATGCCAATATTCGTCTCGATCACAGTGTTCGTACCGTCGCACAGACGCTGAAGGTCGCCAGCGCAGACGTCTCCGCTTGCCTGGCGATGCTCGATACCCGGCACATCGCCGGCGACGAGGAACTGTCCGGCCGCCTCATCGACGGAATCCGCCGCCAGTGGCGGTCCGGAATCCAATCCATCTTCGGTGAAGTCGTCGATGAGACCCATGCCCGGTGGCGCCGCTTCGGTGAGATCGCCCACCGCGCCGAGCCCGACCTGAAATCGGGCCGCGGCGGCCTGCGCGATATTCAACTGCTCGACGCGCTGGCCATCGCTCACCTCACCGACCGGCTGGCGGTGGGCGAGGCCGACGACCCGCTGGGCTCGCTGACAGGCGCCCACCTGATGCTGCTCAACGTCCGCACCGAACTGCATCGGGTCTCGGGCCGCGGGCACGATCAGGTGCTGGCCCAGTTCGCCGATGAGATCAGCGCTGCGCTGCACATCGGCGACCGCTTCGACCTATCCCGAGTGCTCTCCGACGTAGGACGCACCATCAGCTATCGCGTCGACGCCGGGCTGCGAACCGCCTCCAATGCGCTACCGCGACGCGGAATGTCGGCGATCCGGCGTCGGCCGCGTCGCCCGCTGGATGAGGGAGTGGTCGAGTACGCCGGTGAGATCGTGCTGGCCCGCGATGCCCGGCCGCAAAGCGACCCCGCCTTGCTGCTGCGCGTAGCGGCCGCGTCAGCGGTCACCGGTTTACCGATTTCGGTGTCCACGCTGAGCCGGCTGGCCGATACCGCGCCAGAACTGCCGACTCCGTGGCCCCGCGACGCGTTCGACAACCTCCTGGTCATGTTGGCCGCAGGCCCGGACACCATCGCGGTCATCGAGACCCTGGATCGCACCGGGCTGTGGGGCCGGCTCTTCCCGGAGTGGGGAGCGGTGCGGGACCTTCCGCCGCGCGACGTGGTCCACATCTGGACCGTCGACCGCCACCTTTCCGAAACCGTCTCGCGGGCAAGGATTTTCACTACCCGGGTGGCGCGATCCGACCTGCTGATCCTGGCTGCGCTGTTGCATGACATCGGTAAGGGGCGCGATACCGACCACTGCGTGCTGGGAGCGCAGCTGGCCACCCAGATCGGCACCAGACTGGGCATGTGGCCGTCGGACATCGAGATGCTGTCCAAACTGGTGTTTCACCACCTGCTGTTGGCCAAGGTCGCGATCCGGCAAGACCTGAACGATCCGCAGACCATCGCCGCGGTCTGCGATGCGCTGGATGGCGACCCCGTCCTGCTAGACGTGCTGCATGCACTGACCGAGGCCGACTCGTTGGCCACCGGGCCTGGGGTGTGGAGCGACTGGAAAGCCTCGCTGGTCGGTGATTTGGTGCGGCGCTCGCGAATGGCGATGAACGGCGAAACGCTGCCGCAAGCCGATCCGCTGGACCCCGAGTACATGGCGCTGGCCGCCGATCGCAAGGTGCACGTCGAACTGCGCCCAAGCGCCGACCGGCGGCTGCACCATGCGGTGCTGATCGCGCCGGACCAGCGCGGGCTGCTCTCCAAAGCGGCCGGGGTGCTGACGCTGAACTCGCTGCGCGTCCACTCGGCGTCGATCAACGTCGAAGACGGCGTCGCGATCAGCGAATTCGTGGTGTCACCACATTTCGGCAGTCCACCCGCATCGGGCTTGCTGCGCCAGCAGCTCATCCGCGCGCTGGGTGGGCAGACTGACGTGCTGAGCGCGCTGGAGCAGCGGTCGACCGACACGAAGCTCAAGCCGATCGGCGAGGCGTCGACCGCGGTCCCGGTCCATTACTCCTCCGCGCCGCCGCGGATCTTGTGGTTCGAGGGCGCGCCGGGCCGGCTGATCATCGAGATCCGGGCGAACGACCGTCCCGGTCTGCTCGCACTGCTCACCGGTGCGCTGGAGCGCGCCGGGGTGGATATCGATTGGGCGAAAGTCACCACGCGAGGGTCGATGGTCGACGACGTGTTCTGCATCGCCCTGCCGGAGCGCAGTGCCGCTGCCAAGGCGACCGGTGAGCCGGGCTCGAGCATCCGATCGGCGATCGAGCATCACCTGTTGGCGATTCTGGAAGGCCCCAAGACCCCGCAAGACGCGGCCGCGGTCTAACCGAGCCGGCGGGTGCGTAGCCAACCGTCGATTCGTTCGGCGACGCTCGGCCAGGCAGGCTCCTGCATCATGTTGTGTCCCATGTCGGGAAAGAACTCCGCCTCGGTCTGGTAGGCCCTTGCCGTGGCGCGCACCTCGGCGTTGGTCACCATGCCGTCGTCCGCGGCGCCCAACACCAACACCGGGGTACTGACCCGCTTCGTTCTGACCCGTCGAATCAGCGGGTCGATGACAGAAGCGCGCACCGCCTCGGATTGCACACGTGCAGCGCATGATTCGACGATCTCATCGGGCGTGTGGGCACTGAAGAGGTGTTCACGAACCAGCGGCGTGGTGCCGATGAAGCCGGTCAGGTTGCCGACCGGCAGCGAGCGCATCGAAACCCACGGATGGCGGCTCCAGATCCGCGTCGCCAGCCCGAGTACTCCCTGCGGGGGCACTGATGCCAACAAGACCGCGGCCGCGGCATCGTGGTTCTCCAGGTATCGCTGCACGACGAAGCCGCCGAGCGAATGCGCGATGAGGACCGGGCGGGCGCCGAGGCTGTCGGCGGTGGTGCGCACGTCGTCGACATAGTCGGCGATCGAGCACGCGTGGAACGGCTTGTCGGTGGGGCTGCCGCCGTGGCCGCGCAGACTCACTGCCACCGCGCGGTAGCCGGCGTCGGCGAAGTAGTCCACGAAGTTGCCCCAGCATGAGGCGGAATGCCAACCGCCATGGACGAACAGCAGCGGCGTCGGATTCGTGTCGTCGCAGGATCCCTTGTCGATCACCTCGAGCATGCTTCGATCATGGTCCAGCTAGGCTGGGCAGCGTGTTTGAATCGCTGTCCGATCGGCTCACCGGTGCCCTGCAAGGACTTCGCGGCAAGGGCCGGCTGACCGACGCCGACATCGACGCCACCACCCGCGAAATCCGGCTGGCGCTGTTAGAGGCCGACGTATCGCTGCCCGTCGTCCGCTCGTTCGTCAGCCGCATCAAAGACCGCGCCAAGGGTGCAGAGGTCTCCGGCGCCCTCAACCCTGCCCAGCAGGTCGTCAAGATCGTCAACGAGGAACTGGTTGGCATCCTCGGCGGCCAGACCCGCACGCTGGCGTTCGCCAAGACACCGCCGACCGTCGTCATGCTGGCCGGTCTGCAGGGTTCCGGCAAGACCACGCTGGCCGGCAAGCTGGCGCTGTGGCTGCGCAAACAGGGTCACACCCCGCTGCTGGTCGCCTGCGACTTGCAACGGCCGGGCGCGGTCAACCAGCTGCAAATCGTGGGGGAGCGGGCCGGAGTCGCGGTCTTCGCGCCGCACCCGGGCAGCTCGGCGGACACCGATCACGGCGCAGCCCCCGGTGACCCGGTCGCCGTCGCCGCGGCCGGGCTCGCGGAGGCGCGCGCCAAGCACTTCGACGTCGTGATCGTCGACACCGCCGGGCGGTTGGGTATCGACGAGGAGATGATGGCCCAGGCCGGCGCCATCCGCGACGCCGTCGACCCCGACGAGGTGATCTTCGTCCTGGACGCGATGGTCGGCCAGGACGCGGTGGCCACCGCGCAGGCGTTCGGCGAGGGCGTCGGCTTCACCGGTGTGGTGCTGACCAAGCTGGACGGCGACGCGCGTGGCGGTGCAGCGCTGTCGGTGCGCGAAATCGCCGGGGTGCCGATTCTTTTCGCATCGGCCGGCGAGAAGCTGGAAGACTTCGACGTCTTCCACCCGGACCGGATGGCCAGCCGCATTCTGGGCATGGGCGATGTCCTGAGCCTGATCGAGCAGGCCGAGCAGGTTTTCGATGCGGACCAGGCCGAAGCCGCCGCGGCCAAGATCGGTTCCGGTGAGCTCACGCTCGAGGACTTCCTCGAACAGATGCTGGCGATCCGCAAGATGGGCCCGATCGGCAACCTGCTGGGGATGCTGCCCGGCGCAGGGCAGATGAAGGAAGCCTTGGCCGCCGTCGACGACCGGCAACTCGACCGGCTGCAGGCCATCATCCGCGGCATGACGCCGCAGGAGCGGGCCGACCCCAAGATCATCAATGCCTCACGGCGCCTGCGCATCGCCAACGGTTCGGGCGTGGCGGTGTCGGAAGTCAATCAGCTGGTCGACCGTTTCTTCGAAGCGCGCAAGATGATGTCCTCGATGGTCAGCGGCATGGGCATCCCCGGGCTGGGGCGTAAGTCGGCAACCCGCAAAAGCGCAAAAGGCAAGGGCGGCAAGGGAAAGAAGGGCAAGAAGTTCGGACCGACTCCGCCCAAGGTCCGCGGTCCGCTCGGCGCCGGCTTGCCGGCCGGCTTTCCCGACCTGTCGAACATGCCGCAGGGTCTGGACGAATTACCACCGGGGTTGGCCGATTTCGACTTATCCAAGCTGAAGTTCCCGGGCAACAAGTAGTGCCTCACCACGTTCGAGGGATCGGGCTACCCGACGAAGAACCCATCGAACTGTGGATCGCCGACGATAGGATCAGCCGCGAACCGATCGGCGGCGCCGACACGATTTTCGACGGCGGCTGGATTCTGCCCGGGCTGGTCGACGCCCACTGCCATGTCGGGCTGGGGCCGGGTGGCGGCGTTGAACTCGAGGAGGCGATCGCGCAGGCCGAGGCCGATCGTGAGGCCGGCGCACTGTTGGTGCGCGACTGCGGATCGCCGATCGACACCCGCAGCCTCGACGACCGCCACGACCTGCCGCGCATCATCCGCGCCGGCCGGCACCTGGCCCGCCCCAAGCGCTACATCCCCGGCCTGCCGATCGACATCGAAGACGAGACACAGCTCCCCGACGCGGTGGCCCTGCAGGCGCAGCGTGGCGATGGCTGGGTCAAGCTGGTCGGCGACTGGATCGACCGCGGCATAGGGGATTTGGCGCCGCTGTGGTCCGACGAGGTGCTGACCGCAGCCATCGACGCCGCCCACGCCAACGGCGCGCGCGTCACCGCGCACGTCTTCGGCGAGGACGCATTGCCCGGACTGATCAAGGCGGGAATCGACTGCATCGAACACGGCACCGGGCTCACCGACGACACCATCGAGCTGATGGTCGAACATGGAACCGCCCTGGTGCCCACGCTGATCAACGTCGAGAACTTTCCCGGCATCGCCGACGCCGCGGCGAAGTATCCGACGTACGCCGCGCACATGCGCGACCTGTACGCGAACTGCTATCCACGACTTGCCGCGGCCCGGGACGCCGGCGTACGCATCTTCGCCGGCACCGACGCGGGCGGCATGATCGCGCACGGGCGTATCGGCGACGAGGTCGAGGCGCTCAAGGGCATCGGGATGAGTCCCACCGAGGCGCTGGGTGCGGCGTGCTGGGACGCTCGGCGCTGGTTGGGCAGGCCGGCCCTGGACGACGGCGCTTCGGCAGACCTGTTGTGCTACAAAGACGATCCCCGTCAAGGGCCTGCGGTGCTGCAGAGCCCGGACGTGGTCATTCTGCGCGGGCAGCTGTTCTGAACGACCTGACCGGTCAGCCCTCGACGGAGTTCGGGTCGAGCCGATCGGTCGGTACCCCATTGATGTACGTGGCAAGGCCGTTGCCCATGGACCAGTCTGCGGGTTGAACGGTCATGAGGTTGAAGAAGACGTCCTCTGGGCGGACGTGCAGCTTCTCCTGTAACTGGTCCACGACCGCCTTATAGAACGCGGCCTTCTGCTCAGGGCTCGCGACGTCGAGGAAGATCAGCTGAATGAAGATGCAGTTCTCGGACCGGTAGATACCGAGGTAGTCGGCGTCGAACAAGAAGTTCTCCGCCTTGTGTTCGGTGATCGTCTGGAATCGATCCTCGGGCACTCCCAGGCATTCGATCATCTTGTCGTACACGACGTCTGCGATGGTGCGGCGGTATTCCGCCGACTTGCCCTCGATGAGGTCGATCCGGGCGAGCGGCATGACGGCGGTCCTTTCCGGCATTGATGACAGAACGAGAAGAGCTTAGAGGCGCACCCTTGTGTTCGTCGCGGTCTCTGTTAGAAACGGGACTATGCCGATACCGGAATTCATCATCGCGCTCCGCGAGCACATCGGGCACGCGCTGTTGTGGTTGCCCGCGACCACCGCGGTGGTCATTCGCGACGAGCAGGTGCTCTTGATCAAACGGTCCGACAACCATGCCTGGACGCCCGTCACCGGAATCCTCGATCCGGGGGAGAACCCAGCCGACTGTGCCGTCCGAGAGGTGTTGGAAGAGAGCGGTATCCATGCGGTGGCACGACGACTGGCCTGGGTGCACGTGACCCGCCCGATGGTCCATGTCAACGGAGACCACGCGCAGTACCTCGATCACGTATTCCGGATGGACTGGGTGTCCGGTGAACCGTTCCCCGCCGACGACGAAAGCCTCGAAGCCAGCTGGTTCGATCTCGCGAAGATGCCGGACATCTCCGACGACATGCGCCGGCGGATCGAGTACGCCCACAATGACAAGCCCGGTTCGCCAACAGTTTTCGAGACAGGCACGGCATGACGTATAGCGTCGACCGGCTCGCCGACTTCGTGGTCGGGACCGGCCAATCCGATCTTCGCGGGTCAGCACGGGCGACGCTGAAGCGCAACGTCCTGGACAGCGTCGGCTGCGCTATCGGTGCACTTGACGGCGAGTTGATCCCCGCGATCCGCGCCCACGCTGAACAGTTCAGCGGCCGCCCGACCGCGACCTTTGTGGGCGGTGGCCGCGCGTCGGTAGACCAGGCGGCATTCTTTAATGCGGTGCTGGTGCGCTATCCCGATCTGCTTGACACCTACCTGACACCCGGTGGCCTGTGTCATCCCGCCGACAACTTCGGTGCGGTGTTCGCCGTCGCCGAACACGTCGATGCCAGCGGGGCGGACTTCCTGCTCGCTCTCGCGGTCGCGTACGAGGTCCAATGTCGTTTCAGTGCAGAGGTTCCGGTGATGGGCCGCGGGCTCAATCATGCACTGCAATTGGCGATCTCGGCAGCGGCCGGATCGGCCAAGCTGCTCGGTCTCGACGCATCTCGCACGGCCGATGCGATCGCCGCATCCGCAGTGGACAACGTGTCGCTCGCCGCGGTGCACACCGAGCCGGTGTCGACATGGAAGGGGATCTCGCCGGCTATCACCGGGATGCGGGCCGTATACGCCACGATGCTCGCGGGCCGTGGAATCACCGGTCCGCGAGCCTTTTTCGAGGGGCCCAACGGCCTGGAACAACTATTCGGGCAGTCCATCGATCTGCGTGCATCAGACCGTTCACTGACCGCCGTCGAACAGACCTACCTCAAGCAGTACTGTTCGCTCATCCACGGCCAGGTGGTCATCGACGCGACGCTGGCACTGCGCGACGAGCATGCGATTGCCGCGACCGACGTCGCGTCGGTGGCCCTCGAGGTGTTCCAAGGCGCATTCGACATCGCCGGGGGTGGCGGCTACGGCGACAAGAACCACCCGTCGACCAAAGAGCAGGCGGATTACAACCTCAAATATCTGGTGGCCGTCGCGCTGCTCGACGGCCAGGTCGGCCCCGAACAGCTTGAGACCGAACGGGTCCGCCACGGCGACGTACAACAGCTCCTGGCCCGGGTGGATGTCCACGCCGCCGCCGACCTGACCGAGGCCTACCCGGAGCGCACCCAGGCCCGCGTGCACATCGTCCTCAACGACGGACGCGAGTTTCACCGCGAGCAATCCGACTTCGAGGGATCGCCCACCCGCCCGATGTCGTGGGATCGGGTGGTGGAGAAATTTCACTGGCTCGCCGAACCGTTCGCCGATATCGCGCTGCGCGGCGCAATCATCGAGGCGGTGACCCGGCTGGATGAGATTCCGGTGGCCGAGCTCGCGGAGCTGCTGTCCGCCGTCAGCCCAGTCACGCAGCGGACCCGGACCAGAGGCCGACTGTAAGGCGAACTAAAGAAAGATTGCGAGTACTTACTCTCTATGTTAGCTTCGCATCACCCCAACGATGCGGAGGACAGCAGTGAGCTACGACGTGATCATTCGTGACGGATTGTGGTTCGACGGCACCGGAAGCTCGCCGCAGACCCGCACGCTGGGTATTCGCGACGGAGTGGTGGTCCGCATTGTCTCCGGGGCCGAGTCCGACCGCCTGGATGACACCGGCTGCCCCGAGGTCATCGACGCAAAGGGCAAGTGGGTTGTCCCCGGATTCGTCGACGTGCACACCCACTACGACGCCGAGGTTCTGCTGGACCCCGGCCTGCGCGAGTCGGTGCGGCACGGTGTGACCACGGTGCTGCTGGGCATGTGCTCACTGTCGACGGTTTACGCCAACGCCGACGACGCCGCCGACCTCTTCAGCCGAGTCGAGGCGGTGCCCCGCAAGTTCGTCCTGGGCGCATTGCAGGACAAGACGTGGTCGACGCCCGCGGAGTACGTGCAGACTCTGGACAGCCTGCCGCTCGGCCCGAATGTCAGCTCGCTGCTGGGTCATTCGGATCTTCGTACCGCGGTGCTGGGCCTGGAGCGCGCCACCACCCGCGACGTGGAGCCGACCGCCGCCGAGCTCGACAAGATGGCGGCGCTGCTCGACGACGCACTCGAAGCCGGAATGCTGGGCATGTCGGGGATGGACGCGGCGATCGACAAGCTCGACGGTGACCGCTTCCGTTCTCGCGCGCTGCCCTCCACGTTCGCGACGTGGCGCGAACGTCGCAAGCTCATCAAGGTACTGCGCAAGCGCGGCCGGATCCTGCAGAGCGCGCCCAATGTCGCCCAGGCCGAATCGGCCTTGCTGTTCTTCTTGGCGAGCAGTCCAATGTTGGGGTTACGCAAGGCGGTTCGCATGAGCCTGCTGGTATCCGCCGACGCCAAGTCGATGCCGTTCGCCGTACACGTCTTCGGCCGGGGTACTCGACTGATGAACTTCCTGCTGCGCTCCAAGGTGCGCTTCCAGCACCTGCCGGTGCCGTTCGAGCTGTATTCCGACGGCATCGACCTGCCGGTCTTCGAGGAGTTCGGTGCTGGCACCGCGGCGCTGCACCTGCGAGACCAGTTGGAGCGCAACGAATTGCTGGCCGACGAGGAGTACCGCCGCAGGTTCCGCCGCCAGTTTGACCGCGTCAAACTCGGCCCGTCACTGTGGCACAAGGACTTTCACGAGGCAGTGATCGTCGAATGCCCTGACCAGACGCTGATCGGCAAGAGCTTCGGTACGATCGCCGACGAGCGCGGGTTGCATCCGCTCGACGCGTTCCTCGACGTTCTGGTCGACAACGGTGAGCGCAACGTGCGCTGGACGACGACAGTCGCCAACCACCGGCCCAAACAGCTCAACAAGCTGGCCAACGAGCCGAGTATCCACTTGGGCTTTTCCGACGCCGGTGCGCATCTGCGCAACATGGCGTTCTACAACTTCTCGTTGCGGTTCCTCAAACGCACGCTCGAGGCGTACCGGCAGGGTGAGCCGTTCATGACCATCGAACGCGCGGTGTATCGCCTGACCGGCGAGGTGGCCGACTGGTTCGGCCTGGACGCCGGAACGTTGCGCGAAGGCGACCGCGCCGACTTCGTTGTCATCGACCCCGCGGGTCTCGACGATTCGGTGGACGGCTACCACGAGGAGAAGGTGCCGTTCTATGGCGACCTGAGCCGCATGGTCAACCGCAACGACGCCGCGGTGGTGGCGACGGGCGTGGGCGGCGCAATTGTGTTCCGCGACGGCCAGTTCCGTGAGGGTTACGGAAAGACAGTGAAGTCCGGCCGGTACCTGCGCGCAGGCGCGGCTCAGCCACAGCTCGCCGGCTCGAGCACCTAGGTCCTGTCGATGGCACGCACCCAGCAGCAGCGCCGGGAGGAGACGGTGGCGCGTCTGCTCGAGGCCAGTATCGCGACGATCATCGAAGTCGGGTACGCGCGAGCGTCGGCCGCGGTGATCACCAAGCGAGCCGGGGTGTCGGTTGGCGCGCTGTTCCGGCACTTCGACACCATGGGTGATTTCATGGCCGCAACGGCCTACGAAGTGCTTCGGCGCCAACTTGATTCGTTCACCAAGCAGGTCGCGGCGATCCCGTCCGACCGACCGGCGCTGGAGGCAGGACTGACCATCCTTCGCGACATCACCAGCAGCTCCACCAACGCGGTGCTCTACGAGTTGATGATCGCCGCGCGTACCGACGAGAAGCTCAACACCACGCTGCAACACGTCCTCGAGCAATACACCAGCAAGATCTGCGACGCCGCGCGGGCGCTGCCCGGTGCCGACGGTTTCTCGCAGGAGACCTTCCCGGTCCTGGTGGCGTTGCTGACCAACACCTTTGACGGAGCAGCGATGCTGCGGGCGGTGCTGCCTCAGCCCGAGATCGAAGACCGGCGCATCGCGCTGCTGTCGTCCTTGCTGAGCGGAATCGGCCTGCCGGCCTGATCGTCAGCTGTCGGTGAGCTTGCTGACCGCGTCGTCCAGCCTGCGGCACAGGCTCATCAGCTCGTTGATGCCCAGCAGGGTGAGCGGCCGGTGGGTGGCCGGTCCATCGGCAACCACGCAGAACGGGGTGGCGTCGCCGAGGGTGTCGCGGGTCTTCATCAATACGCTGATCCCGGCCGAGCCCAGAAACTCGACGTTGGACAAGTCGACGATCAAGCCCTTCGGCTTTTTGGCGAGTGCGGCATCGATCGCTTCGGACAGTCCGGGCGCGGTGAGCATGTCTACGCTTCCGCTGACGGCCACGACCGCCAGTCCGTCGACATCCGATTCGTGGGCGCTGAAGTCGTCGTTGTCTGTCTGAGGTGGCGAACCAGACTCAGCGTGTTGGTTTTCAGCCATCATCGATCTCTCATTCCTTACGTGTACCTGCGTGGAGTGCTGGTGACGCAGACCTCGTTGGTAATGGCTGGCGACTCAACCGACGGACAGTGTCGACGCGTGTCGACGGGACGCCGCGGAGAAACATATTGAACTCCTGTGCAATAGATTTCCACGGCATCAGAAGACTAGCCGAAACCATGCCGAGTGTCGCCAGAGGCTATAGCGTGCCGATTCCCGATTGTGGGCTGAGGGCAAACCCCCAGTCGAGCAGGTTGCCGGCCTGATCCCAGTAGGTCGGCCCGCCCTCGTGCACGAGCCCGTACATCATGGCGACCACCAAGCGGCGCCCCCCGCGAGCCGCCGCGCCGACGAACGTCTTGCGTGCCGCGTCGGTGAAACCGGTCTTGCCGCCGATCGCGCCCGGGTAACGCGACAGCAACTCGTCATGGTTGGCGATCGGGTGGTCCCCGCCCTCGCCCGGAAACATCGCGGACGGCTCGGCGGTGATCTGAGCGAACACTGGGTTGGCCATTGCCGCCCGGAAGATGACCGCCAGATCGTGGGCCGTCGACCAGCCCGATCCGCCGGGACCGTCCAGGCCGGACGGCGTCGACGCGTGCGTGTTCACCGCGCCGAGCGACGAAGCCTTGGCGTCCATCTTGGCCACGGTCGCATCTTGTCCGCCCAGCGAGTGCGCCAGCGTGTTGGCAGCGTCGTTGCCCGACACCAGCAGCAGGCCATCGAGCAGCTGGCGCGTGGTGTAGGCGCGACCGGCTTTCACGCCCACGCAATTGCATTCGACCTGGGTGTCGGCGGTGTCGGCGACAACGGTCGAGTCCAGGCTCAGCTCGTCGAGGGCAACCAGCGCCAGCAGCACCTTGATAGTGCTCGCGGGTGGGTGGCGAAGGTTCTCGTCACGCGCGGCCAGCACCTGGCCTGAATCGAGATCCGCCACCAGCCACGTCTGCGCCGGCCCGTCGGGGATGGGCACCGAGCCGACCGGCTGCACGCCGGCGTCAGCCCACGCAGTTGTGCCGGCGCTGAGAAAGGAGACCGCAGCCGTGACCGTGGCGATCAGCATCCGCATGGCTAGGGACCATACCGGCCCGCCTGGCCGGTCGCCGCGCTCGGCACATCAGCCCGGCTCCACCTCGGCTTGCAGACCAAGCCGCATCGTCGCCGGGCGGGAGGTGTTCAATCAAGCCATGTTGAGCCTCGCCGAAATCTCTGACCGGTTGGAAATCCAGCAGCTGATCACCGATTACTCCACCGCGATCGACACCCGCCGCTTCGACGATCTCGATGCCGTCTTCACCCAGGATGCCTACATCGACTACACCGCCCTTGGCGGGATCGAAGGCAGCTATCCCGAGGTCAAAGCCTGGCTGGCGGAGGTGCTGCCGAACTTTCCGATGTACGCGCACATGCTGGGCAACTTCTCGGTCCGCATCGACGGGGACACTGCGTCATCTCGGACAATCTGCTTCAACCCGATGGTGCTCGGCGGAAGCAAAGAGCAGGTGATGTTCTGCGGCCTCTGGTACGACGACGAGTTCTCCCGGACCGCCGACGGCTGGCGGATGACTCGCCGCGTCGAAACCAAATGCTTCCAGAAAATCCTCTAGCGGTTGTCCGCGCTGGGAGTGAATTTCTGACTTAAGGCCCGGCTCTGGCACAATAAGCGGCTGTCCGTCGCGCGACCCACCTTTTGTGCGGTGCTTGTTCGGCGGTCACACACGCGAGGCAAAACCGGATCCGGGCATTCCCGCCCGAATCGCTGAATTGCAGCGTGACATTCGTAGGAGAAGTGGCTTCACCATGGCTGTGAAAATCAAGCTCACCCGGCTCGGCAAGATCCGCAACCCGCAGTACCGCATCTCCGTCGCGGACGCGCGGACCCGTCGCGAAGGCCGGGCCATCGAGGTCATCGGCCGTTACCACCCCAAAGAAGACCCCAGCCTCATCGAGATCGACTCCGAGCGCGCCCAGTACTGGCTGTCGGTTGGTGCTCAGCCCACCGAGCCGGTTCTCAAGCTGCTGAAGATCACCGGTGACTGGCAGAAGTTCAAGGGACTGCCCGGCGTCGAGGGTCGGTTGAAGCTCGCTGCGCCCAAGCCGAGCAAGCTGGAGCTGTTCAACGCGGCCCTGGCCGCAGCCGACGGTGCTCCCGACACCGAGGCCGCCAAGCCGAAGCAGAAGAAGGCTCCGGCGAAGAAGGCCGCCGCGGACAAGCCGGCCGATAAGGCCGCAGAAGCCGAGGCCGCGCCGGCCGCAGAAGCCGCAGAAGCCGCGCCGGCCGCTGAAGGTGCTGCCGCCGAGCAGGCCGAACCGGCAACCGAGAGCTGACCGCCGCCATGAGTACCGTCGTCGTCGACGCCGTCGAACACCTGGTCCGCGGCATTGTCGACAACCCCGACGATGTGCGGGTCGACCTGGTGACCAGCCGGCGCGGCCGGACCGTCGAAGTGCACGTCCACCCCGAGGATCTCGGCAAGGTGATCGGTCGCGGCGGACGTACCGCTACCGCGCTGCGCACCCTGGTCGCCGGCATCGGTGGCCGCGGCATTCGTGTCGACGTGGTGGACACCGACCAGTAGCGGAGACGTCGCCGTGGAGTTGACAGTCGGGCGTGTGGTCAAAGCGCACGGCGTCACCGGCGAACTTGTCGTCGATATTCGTACCGACGACCCGGAGCTTCGATTCGCCCCGGGTTCGGTGTTGCGCGCCAGGGCACGTGATCGCCGCGAGGACACCTACACCGTCGAGACAGTTCGCCCGCACGGAATCCGCCTGTTGCTGCGCCTGGCAGGTGTTGCCGACCGCAACAGTGCCGAAGCGCTGCGAGGCAGTGTGTTCCTGATCGATACGGCGGACCTGCCGCCGATCGACGAGGCGGACACCTACTACGACCACCAGCTCGAAGGTCTTCTCGTGCGGACGACGACGGGCCTCGAACTCGGTACCGTCACAGAGGTTTTGCACACTGCGGCCGGCGAATTGCTGGCGGTCAAACGCGACCAGGCGCCCGAGCTGCTGGTGCCGTTCGTCAGCGCCATCGTTATAAAGGTGTCGCTGGAGGACGGTGTCGTCGACATCGATCCGCCCGATGGTCTCCTGGATTTGGAGAGCTGAGGGCGCGCCGATATGAGAATCGACGTCGTGACGATTTTCCCGTCTTATCTGGATCCACTGCGACAATCGTTGCCGGGCAAGGCAATCGAGTCGGGTCTGGTCCAGCTCGAGGTGCATGATCTTCGTCGGTGGACGCACGACGTGCATCGCTCGGTCGACGATTCACCCTACGGCGGTGGGCCGGGGATGGTGATGAAGGCGCCGGTCTGGGGTGAAGCGCTCGACGAGATCTGTTCCCAGGAAACACTTCTCGTGGTCCCGACACCTGCCGGCAGATTGTTCACCCAATCGACCGCACAGCGGTGGGGCGGCGAATCGCATCTCGTGTTCGCCTGCGGCCGGTATGAGGGAATCGACCAGCGGGTCGCCGACGACGCCGGCACGCGGTTGCGGGTCGAAGAGGTGTCCATCGGTGATTATGTGTTGCCGGGCGGGGAATCCGCGGCGCTGGTCATGATCGAGGCGGTACTGCGGCTGTTGCCGAACGTCCTGGGCAATCCCGTGTCGCACCAAGACGATTCGCACTCCGACGGGGCACTCGAGGGGCCGTCGTACACCAGGCCGCCGAGCTGGCGTGGACTTGACGTCCCCGAGGTGTTGTTGTCCGGTGATCACGCCCGCGTCGAAGCCTGGCGGCGTGAAGCATCCGAGCAGCGCACCCGCGAACGTCGTCCGGACCTGTGGCGAAAAGATCGGGGCTAGGCTCCGATCCGCCCGGCCGGAAACATCGTCTTGACCGCTTGGTGATCGTCGCCCGCGCGGTGGCGTCGTCAGAGGGCTGCAGGGATCGATCACCATGACGTAGCGCCGGTCGGCGCCGATGATCCCGGTGGACAGGTGCATCCAGCTGGCGCCGTCCATGCAGCACATCCAGCCTTGCTTGACCGCGACCGGTTCGGCGTAAAGCCCATCGGGGATGCCGAATCGCTGCGGGTAGCCGTCGGCGCCGTTCGCCGTCGACCCGGCCAGGTCGTTGACGATGATCTCGGCGCGCTCGCCGGACAATCCACCGCCCCCGTTGAGCAGTGTGTCGTAGTAGTGGACCAGGTCCGAGGCCGAGCTGGTGGTGTTCCGCCACTGCCCGTCGCCGGGTGGACTGGTGGAAGTCAGCCCGTAGCGGCCCGCGATGTCGTTGATGACCGTGTCGCCGCCACGCGCCGCCCAGAACGTCTCGGCGGCGCCGTCGTCGGATGAGCGCAGCATGCTGTCCAGTGCCTGGCGATCTGCCGACGACAGCGCAGAACCGGGTTCCTGCGACAGCACATCGTCGGCGATGAACAGCTTCGCCACCGAGGCGATCGCGACCAGCTGATCGTTTCCGCCTCTCAGCATCTGGTTGGTCACCCGGTCGAGCACGGCGACCGAGATCGTCGCGCCGCTGGTCGCGGCCTCGTCGGTGGCCTTGGCGATGCGGGCGGCGAGCCCGTCGAAGGCTGCCGCGGGGGGATTGACCGCCGGCGGCGGATCATCGGATGAGCCGTACACCTTTGCGCAGCTGGTGATCGACGCCGTCAGCATCGCCACAGTGGCGACGAGCCGCGGCAGAAGGCGTGTGTGCACGGTCATTTCACGTACATGTGTACCATTTGCCCAGGTCAGTCAGGGTTACAAGATGGCCGCGATTCGCCGTGATTTCGCTGCGTGGGCCCGATCTGGCACAATTGACCAGTTGTCTCCAGCGGTTGCCGGCCGGCCGGCTCGCCACCGCCTACTGCGAGACTCCCAGATGTCCGAATCCATCGGCTGAGTTGCCTGCTCACCCGCCCACAGCGGCGAGCAGCGGTACATAGCCGCGACCGCAAGGAAGTGTCTCCGAATGAACACGCTGGACTTCGTCGACAAGACGTCGCTGCGCGACGACCTCCCGGCCTTCAGCCCCGGCGACACGATCAACGTGCACGTGAAGGTCATCGAGGGCGCCAAGGAGCGTATCCAGGTGTTCAAGGGTGTCGTACTGCGCCGCCAGGGTGGCGGGGTCCGGGAGACCTTCACCGTCCGCAAGGAGAGCTACGGCGTCGGTGTCGAGCGGACCTTCCCGGTCCACTCGCCCAACATCGACCACATCGACATCGTGACCCGCGGTGCGGTCCGTCGCGCCAAGCTCTACTACTTGCGTGAACTGCGCGGCAAGAAAGCCAAAATCAAGGAGAAGCGCTGATTTTCAGCGCCCCGTCGGCGATTCTCCGGCGGCCGTGCCGAACGGCGCGGCCACGCTGGCTACGCTGAACCCGTGACTGAAACGACCGACTCGTCTGAGGGTCAACCCGATTCCGGTACGGCCGATCCAAAAGTCGCGATAAACCCGCCGTCCACCCCGGAGCCGGACTCGGCTCACGCGGACGAGCACATCGGCAAGAAGCGGGCTGCACTGCGCGAAACCGTTCTCCTCGCGGTGATCGCCCTGGTGCTCTACTACGTCATGTTGACGTTCGTGGCCCGTCCGTACCTGATTCCGTCGGAATCGATGGAACCCACGCTGCATGGCTGCTCGGGATGCGTCGGAGACCGGATCATGGTCGACAAGGTCACCTTTCAGTTCAGCTCGCCGCACCCCGGCGACGTCATCGTCTTCAAGGGTCCGCCGCCGTGGAACGTGGGCTACAAGTCGATTCGCTCGCATAACGCAGCGATTCGCTGGCTGCAGAACTCGCTGTCGTTCATCGGCTTTGTGCCGCCCGACGAGAACGACTTGGTCAAGCGCGTCGTCGCGGTGGGCGGTCAGACCGTGCAGTGCCGCAACAACACCGGGCTCACGGTCGACGGCAAGCGATTGAACGAGCCGTATCTGGATCCGGCCACGCTGAATGCCGACCCGGCCGCCTACCCATGCCTGGGGCCCGAATTCGGGCCCGTTCACGTCCCGCAGGGGCGACTATGGGTGATGGGGGACAACCGCACCCACTCGGCGGACTCCCGGGCCCACTGCACCAGCACTCCCGGTGACGCGATCAACGGACTGCTGTGTACCGGTGACCCGATGGCCGGCACGGTGCCGGTCGACAACGTGATCGGCAAGGCGAGGTTCATTGTGTGGCCGCCGTCGCGATGGGGTGCTGTGCGTGCGGTGAATCCGCAGCAGAATCAGTAGGCATGGCCACTACCTGGCCGCCGCGGACGGTGATCCGCAAATCGTCGGGCCTACGCACGCTGGAGTCTGCGCTGTATCGCAGCGGGCTCGGGCCGGTGGCCGGGGTCGACGAGGTCGGGCGAGGAGCCTGCGCCGGGCCGTTGGTGGTCGCGGCGTGCGTACTGGGGCCCAGTCGGCTGGAAAGCCTTGCTGCTCTTGATGATTCGAAGAAGCTCACCGAGAAGTCGCGGGAGAAGCTGTTCCCGTTGATCCGCCGATACGCGCTGGCCTATCACGTGGTGTTCATCCCGTCTGCCGAAGTCGACCGGCGCGGTGTGCACGTGGCCAACATCGAGGGGATGCGACGGGCGGTGGCGGGACTGTCGGTTCGTCCCGGCTATGTGCTCAGCGACGGGTTCCGGGTGCCGGGGCTTGCGGTGCCGTCGCTGCCGGTGATCGGCGGCGACGCCGCGGCGGCGTGTATCGCTGCCGCCAGCGTGCTGGCCAAAGTCAGCCGGGATCGACTGATGGTGGCGATGGAGGATGACCACCCGGGCTATGGATTCGCCGTGCACAAGGGGTACAGCACTGCCGCGCATTCGTCGGCGCTGCACGAGCTGGGCCCCTGCTCGGAGCATCGGTATTCGTTCATCAATGTGCGGCGGGTGGCGTCGCTGCCGGGCGACGATGCGGGCCGCCTCCGGCCCGGTGAGGAGTTCGGCTGTCTAACCGGAGCCCGGCAATTGCGGCAGGCGGAATGCCAGCCGGGTGAGCAAATCGAGGATGAGTGGGGAAAGATGGATCAGGTCAACCGGCCACGGGACGGAGAAGGACGGCTGAGCAGATGAGTGCCGAGGATCTCGAAAAGTATGAAACCGAGATGGAGCTCTCGCTGTACCGCGAATACAAGGACATCGTGGGACAGTTCAGCTACGTGGTGGAAACCGAGCGCCGGTTTTATCTGGCAAACAGCGTGGAGATGGTTCCACGCAACGCCGACGGCGAGGTCTACTTCGAGCTGCGGCTGTCCGATGCCTGGGTATGGGACATGTACCGGCCGGCTCGGTTCGTCAAGCAGGTGCGTGTCGTGACGTTCAAGGACGTCAACATCGAAGAGGTTGAAAAGCCCGAGCTGCGTCTGCCCGAGTAGCGCGCTACGCGCTACACCCGGTCGCCCTCGCCGAACAGCGGCTTGCCGCGGTTGTCGATGACCGAGCGCGCCACGTCGGCCAGCTTGATGTTCAGATCCTGCGAATACCGGCGCAGCATGTCGAACGCGTCTTGCTCGTCGACGCCATGCAGCACCATCAACATCCCCACCGCCTTGCCGATTTCACGGTTGGACAGCAGCCCGCGCCGCAAGGTGGAGACGTCCTCGCCTTGCGCGATGGCGTTGATCGCCACGGTGGCGAATGACGCCAGCACGATGGCCTGCCCGGCGGATTCGGTATTGAAGACGCCCGCGGTGTCGCTGAACAGGTTGAGGGCACCGGTTTTGCGCTTGTCCACCAGGATGCGGAAACCCATCGCGCCGCGCACGGGCGTCTCGGCGATGATCCGTTTCGCCAATTGGGGCCACTGATTCGGAGTGGTCAGGTCGGTTTCGACCTGCGGCGTCTCTTCTTCGATCGCGTCCACGCACGGTCCATCGCCGGCCAGCCGTTCCATGTCGTCGATCCGCTGCGCAATGCTGTCGGTGGCGCCGACGGTGACGTAGCGACCGTCCCGACGCACCAGCAGACTCGCGTGATCGCACCCGTTGACTACCAGCGTCGCGGCGACGCAGATGGCCGCGTAAATCTGGCCGGCGTCCGAGCCCTGGTAGATGATCTCGGCCAGCGCGGAGAACACCGTGGCAGGGTCTGCTGCCTTCGGTCGGTTTCCGGAAGTGATGTCTGCCTGTTCCGCCACATGTACATCATTTCAAGTTGCTTGCGTTGATGGCGACCGTATCGACGTTTCCGTCGCGGTCTCGAGTCGATAGGGATTGGGCGAAGCACGTCAAGATGCCGTAAGGATGAGGGCGGGCGGCTTTCCCATCGGTTACGAATGCCTGATGACAGTTCCGGCTGCCGGGCAGATGATCGCGCCGTCATTCCTCGACAGGTGGAAGCGCGCCGTTCTGGGCAAACCGTTGATCACCGACGAGCTTCAGCACGAAAAGCTGTCGAATCCTGTTGCCTTGGGCGCGCTTTCGCCAGATGCGATCTCCTCGACCGCCTACGGCCCCGAGCAGATCATGGTCGAGTTGCTCCCCGCGGCGGGAATGGCGGCGTTTGTACTGCTGCTTCCACTGATCGGTGTGATCCTGCTGATCTTGTTGCTGGTCACCGCGTCGTACCGACAGGTTGTGACGGCCTACACGCGGGCCGGCGGCTCTTACATCGTGGCCAGGGAGAACTTCGGCCCCCGGGTGGCGCAGATCGCGGCGGCGGCGCTCCTGATCGACTACGTGGTCACCGTGGCGATCCAGTGTGCGGCCGGCACGGTCGCTGTGGTGTCCGCGATACCGGCGCTGGGCCCCTACAGCCTGGAAATTTCGGTCGGTGCGGTGCTCATCTTCTGTTTCGCGAACCTCCGCGGGTTGCGGGAGGCGGGCCGAACGTTCGCGGTACCGACGTACTGGTTTATCGGCATGCTCACGCTGATGATCGTGGTCGGCATAGCTCGAGAAGTGCTCGGGAATCTGCCGCTATACGACCCGCAACACATGGACGGCGTAGTGCCGATCCAGCAGGGCAACGGCTTGGTGATGGGCGCGACGATCCTGGTGATCCTGCGAGCGTTCGCCAACGGCGGTTCGTCACTTACCGGGGTGGAGGCGATTTCCAACACGGTCAACCTGTTTCGTAGACCGGAGGGCCCTAACGCGCGCCTGGTGCTGACACTGATGGCTACGGTTCTCGGGCTGTTGTTGGGCGGTGTGGCCTGGCTCGGCTACGCGACTCATTCGGCGCCGTTTTCTGCCGGCTATCCGTCGATGCTCTCCGAGATCGGCCGCGCGGTTTTTGGAAGCGGGCTGATCGGCAACGTCATGTACTTCCTGTTGCAGGCTGCGAGCGCGGCGATTCTGTACAACGGTGCCAACACCAGCTTCAATGGCTTTCCGGCGCTGACTCACTTTGTCGCCGAGGACAGCTTCTTGCCGCGTCCGCTGATGAAACGTGGCCATCGGCTGGTGTTTTCGAATGCCATCATCCTGCTGACGGTCCTGGCGGTGGCACTCCTGGTCGCCACCGGAGGCGGGGTCAATGCCCTGGTGCCGATGTTCGCGATGGGCGTGTTCACTGCTTTCTCGATGGCCGGCTATGGCATGACCAAACACTGGCTGCGCCATCGTGGACCCCGCTGGCGCTCCAAGCTGGTGATCAACCTGTCGGCGGGCATCCTGTCGACGAGTGTCGTGTTGATCTTCGCGATCGCGAAGTTCACCGAGGGCGCCTGGCTGGTCGTGGTGGTCTTTCCGATTCTGGTGTTGGCGTTGATGCAGCTCAATAAGCAGTACCGCGCAGAAGCGTCGGTGCTGGAGATGTCGGCGGCTGAGCGTCCTGACATGACCCTGCACGCATCGCATCGCGTGCTGGTATTCATCGATTCCATCGACCTGGCCGAGGTCGAGACGATGCGTTATGCGAAGGGCTTGCACGCCGATCACCTGACCGCCGTGCACTTCGTTTTGGACGAGGCCCGAGCCGCGCGTCTGCAGGTCCGCTGGCAGCGTTTTGGCGAGACGACTGAGCTGCGCATGGTCGATTGCGAGGATCGGCGGCTCGGCCCTGCCGCCCAGCAGCTGGTCGCCCAGATCAAAGACGACCACCCCGACGGCACCGTCACCGTCTTGCTGCCCCGCCGGATGTATTCGCCGCTCGGAGGCCGATTACTGCACGATCGGACCGCGGACATGATGGCCCGGCTGATCAGCCGGATCCCGGGTGCGAGTGCCCAGATTTTGGCCTACGACGTCGGGTCAAAGGTCGCGCGGACGCTTCGGGTCGCAGACGGTGAAGACTCGGGGCGATCAGCCGAGTCAACGAGAAAAGCGCAGGCCACCAGGCCGACGATCTGACCGTTCGCCGGCCCTCCACGACCGGCTGGGCTGGCAATTAGCTGAGAATAAGTCTCGGTACCACCTACTTGGGTCTGCCAACCTCAAGTAGAGCCGCTACCCTCACGGGCGTAAGTATCGCGTAAAGATTTTTACCGTGAGGGCGGGGAAGAGCATCACCGTGGTAGAGCTGGCTGACGAGCACAGGGCCCCGTCGACTTTCACCGACGCGTGGAAGCGGTTTTTCCTGGGAAAGCCGCTGATCACCGAGGACCTCGAGCACGAGAGTCTATCGAATCCGATTGCGCTAGGCGCCCTCTCGCCCGATGCCGTCTCGTCGACCGCCTACGGCCCCGAGCAGATTTTGATCGAACTGCTACCCGCCGCCGGTATCGCGGCGTTCACCCTGATCCTGCCGCTCGCCGGCGTCATCCTGCTGATCCTGGCGCTGGTCACCGCGTCATACCGGCAGGTGGTGATGGTCTACACCCAGCGAGGCGGCTCGTATGTGGTGGCGCGCGCCAATTTCGGACCGAAGGTCGCGCAGCTCTCCTCGGCCGCACTGCTGATCGACTACGTGGTCACGGTGGCCATCCAGTGCTCGGCGGGCACGGTGGCGGTGGTCTCCGCAATACCCAGCCTGGGCCCGTACCACCTGGAGATCACCGTGGGAGCGCTGCTGCTGCTCTCGTTCGGCAATCTGCGCGGTATGAAAGAGGCCGGCCGGATGTTCGCCGTCCCGGTGTATGCCTTCGCCGCGATGATGACGACGTTGATCGTGACTGGTGTGGTTCGCGAAATATTCGGGAGCTTGACGAAATACGATCCGGAGCACATCGCCGGAGCCGTGCCGGTTCACCAAGGCAACGGCTTCGTCATGGGCGCCACGATCCTGGTGCTTCTGCGCGCGTTCGCCAACGGTGGTACCTCACTGACCGGGGTCGAGGCGATTGCCGACGCGGTCAACGTCTTCCGCCAAGCCGCAGGGCCCGAACGCCCGCAAGGCGCTGACGATGATGGCGAGTCTGCTCGGGTTCCTGTTGTTCGGCGTCATTTGGCTCGCCCACATCACCCATGCGACTCCGTACGCCGCCGGATACCCGTCGATGCTGTCCGAGATCGCCCGAGCGGTCTTCGGCAGCGGAACCATCGGCAACATCCTGTTCGCGCTGCTGCAGGCGGCGAGCGCGGCGATCCTGTTCTTCGGTGCCAACACCAGCTTCAACGGGTTTCCGGCGTTGACCAGCTTTGTCGCCGAGGACAGCTTCCTGCCGCGGCCGATGATGAAACGCGGGCACCGACTGGTCTTCTCCAACGCCATCATCGTGCTCACCGTGGCATCGACCCTTCTCGTGATCGTCACCAACGGCTCGGTCGATGCCGTCGTGCCGCTGTACGCCATGGGTGTCTTCATGGGCTTCTCGATCTGCGGGTACGGCATGACCAAATATCACCTCGGCCACCGTGATCCGGGCTGGCGCCGCAAGCTGGCGATCAATCTGTCCGCGGCCATCTTGTCGACGACGGTGGTGTTGATCTTCGCGATCGCGAAATTCACCGAGGGCGCGTGGCTGGTCATCGTGGTGTTCCCGATCCTGGTAGTCGCGTTGATGCGGCTGAATAAGGAATACCGCAGTGAGAACTCGGTTTTGGAGATGCAGCTGACCGAGCGTCAAGAGGTGGTCAAGCATCCGCACCACACGGTCGTGGTTCTGGTGGACCACTTCGACTTCGCGACGATCGAGGCTCTGCACTACGCGAGCGAGTTGCGCGCCGACAAATTGAGCGCCGTGCACTTCATCATCGACACTCGCCACGCCCAGCGGCTGCAGGAGCGCTGGGAGCATTTCGAGGATGACATTCCGCTGGAGATGGTCGAGTGCCCGGACCGCTACCTGAGCCGTTCGGCGCAGGAATTGGTGATGCGGGAGATCGAGGAAGACCCGAGCACGAAGGTGACCGTGTTGTTGCCGCGGCGCACGTATGCGCCACTTGTGGGCCGGCTGCTCCATGACCGCACCGCCGACAAGATGGCCGGCGCGATCAGCCGGGTCGAAGGCGCGACCGCGCAGATTGTCGCCTACGACGTGGGATCGCGGATTGCGCAGGCGACGGCCGACGCCCGTATCGAGAAAAACAGGGCTCCCGCAACAGGTTGAGCTCGGGCGTGCTGCGCGAGCTGATAATTTAGCGTAAATATTCGCCGG
>CAVTSP010000013.1:0-41771 GCA_963737375.1 uncultured Actinomycetota bacterium | reverse complement strand
GGAGCCGGTATCGCGCGAGGTGACCGGGTCGCGGTATGGCACGGCGACTCGGCCGCGATTCACGTGCTCTTCGTCGCCGTCGAACGCTGCGGGGCGATCGTCGTCGGCATCGGCGCGCGGGCCGGAACCCGTGAGGTCGCCGCGATACTGCACAGCTCGCAACCGAAGATGCTGGTCAGCGATGCGCCGCGGGCCGATGACGCGATCCGCGCGGCCGCGGGTGCCACGCTCTCCGTGCCGGTAGTGCTGCTGACCCACGGCGGCGGGGGACTGCGACTGGATCTCGAGGCCGCACCAACGGCGTTGCGGGCAGGCCACCAGCTCGGATCCGACGACGTGTTCTTGATCAACTCGACGTCCGGGACCACCGGGTTACCCAAGTGCGTGGTGCACACCCAGAACCGTTGGTATTACTTCCACCAGAAAGCGGTCGCCAACGGGCACCTGACAGCGAACGACATTGTTCTGCCTGTCATCCCCATGCCGTTTGGGTTCGGAATTTGGACCAGTCACACGACGCCGATCTTTCTGGGTGCCACTGCGGTTATCCTGGACCGCTTCAGCGCGCGAGCGACGTGTGGCAAGGTGATTGCCGCTCATCGGGTCACCGTGTTGTGTTGCGTCAGTACTCAGTTGACCATGCTGATCGCCGACAGCGCATCCCGGGACTACGACCTGAGTTCGTTGCGCGTCGTGTTCACCGGTGGCGAGTCGCTCCCGTACCGGCCCGCAACAGAATTCGAGACACTCACCGGGGGCAACGATTCTGCAGTTCTACGGTTCCAACGAGACCGGCATACTGAGTGCCACCACGCTGAACGACGCACAGCCACATCGGCTGCGGACGGCCGGCCGGATCGTTCCCGAGATGTCGGTCCGCCTCTTCGACGGCGACCGCGACGTCACCGACGTCGGCCGCGGCCAGCCCGCGTGTCGGGGGCCCGCGACCAGTCTGGGCTACCTCGGCGGAACCGACCACGACACGTTGTTCACCCGCGACGGCTGGATGCGGATGGGCGACATCTGCGAGATCGACGCCGAGGGTTACCTGAGCGTCACCGGCCGCACGTCGGATTTCATCCTGCGTGGCGGCAAGAACATCAGCGCGGCCGAAGTTGAGGACGCCGCAACCACGCACCCTGCAATCGCTGTGGCGGCGGCGGTGGCAATGCCCGATCCGGTCTTCGGTGAAAAGGTTTGTCTCTACGCCGAACTCGTCGATTCGCAGACGATCGACCTGCCGAATCTGGCGGCGTACCTCGTGGCCGCAGGTGTTTCCAAGGAATTGCTGCCCGAGCGACTCATCGTGGTTGACCATTTGCCTCGATCGTCTGGCGGCAAGATCGCCAAAGGCCCGCTGCGCGAGGATATTCACGCCAGGATGGAGGCCGATGATGAACACTCCTGATGCTCGCCGAGGTGGGCTGGAAGTATGGGCACCGTCGGTGGTTCCGCCGATCGGCGTCGACCTATCCAATGAGCAGTCGCTCGCGATCGCGTTCCGTCACCTGGCGGGAGTCGGGTTCGCCGAGAACCTGGCCGGGCACATCACCTGGCAACCGGATGGACAGACCGACATGTTCGTCAACCCGTGGGGACTCTGGTGGCAGGAGATCACCGCCTCGGACATCTGTGTGGTCGACACCGATGCGCGGGTCGTCAGCGGCCGTTGGGATGTCACGCCGGCCATCCACATCCACACCGAACTGCATCGCGTTCGCGACGACGCACGAGTGGTCATCCACAACCACCCGTATTACGTGTGCGTGCTCGCCGCGCTGGGCAGGTTGCCCGAATTGCTCCATCAGACCGGCTCGCTGTTTCTGGACGACCTCTGCCTGGTCGATGCGTACGACGGTGAGATCGACAGCGCCACGCGCGCAGCCGATCTCGCGGGCCGTATCGGAACGGCGAACCTCACCATCCTGGCCAATCACGGCGTCATCGCCACCGGTCGCAACCTGGCTGAAGCCGTTTACCGCGCAGCGTCCATCGAGCGGGTATGCAAGTTGGCCTACGACGTAATGCTCACGGGCAAGGAGCCTGCGCAGATGAATTGGTCGGACATGGCAGGCATGCAGCGATCACTGATCGAACGGGCGGCGGACTTCTACTGGGCGGGGGCTGCCCGCCTCACCATCAAGGCCGATCCTGCGGTACTGAGCTGAGCGGATTGCGATGAAATCGATCGACGAACTAGCCGGCAACCTGAGCTTCACCACCGCCAAGACCGGCGAGGAACGATCGGTCACGTTGTACCTGATCCGCCCCGGGCGCCGCGCCGCTACACGCTGATCTCGGTCGATGACCACATCGTCGAACCGCCGGACACGTTCACTGGTCGTCTGCCACAGCGGTTTGCCGATCGGGCTCCGAAAGTGGTTGATACCGCCGATGGCGGCCAAACCTGGGTCTATGACGACCAGGTGCTGCCGAACGTCGGTTTCAACGCAGTCGTCGGGCGGCCCGTATCCGAGTACGGCTTCGAGCCGGTGCGCTTCGACGAGATGCGCAGGGGAGCATGGGATATCGGCGAGCGCGTCAAGGACATGGACCTCAACGGGATCTATGTGTCACTGAACTTTCCTTGGTTTCTCCCGGGTTTCGCCGGCCAACGGCTGCAGCAGGTGACCAACGACCGCGATCTGGCCCTGGCCTCGGTGCGGGCATGGATCGACTGGCATCACGACGTGTGGCCGGTTCGTATCCCGGCCGGATGATTCCCTGCCAGTTGCCCTGGCTGCTGGATCCTGAACTCGGCGCACAGATGATTTGCGAGAACGCCGAGCGTGGCTTTCACGCGGTCACGTTCAGCGAGAACCCCTCGATGCTGGGATTGCCGAGCATCCATTCGGGCCACTGGGACCCGATGATGGCCGCCTGTGCGGAGACCGGCACGGTCGTGAACTTGCACATCGGATCGTCAGGGTCGTCGCCGTCGACGACGGATGACGCACCGCCGGATGTGCAGGGCGTGCTGTTCTTCGCCTACGCCATCTCGGCGGCCGTCGACTGGCTGTACTCCGGACTGCCGAGTAGATTCCCGGATCTGAAGATCTGTCTGTCGGAGGGTGGAATCGGCTGGGTCGCTGGACTATTGGATCGACTCGACCACATGCTCAGCTATCACGCAATGTACGGCACCTGGGCGGCGCTGGGGGAGAGCCTGACGCCGGCCGAGGTGTTCACCCGCAACTTCTGGTTCTGCGCCGTGGAAGATAAATCGTCGTTCGTGCAGCACGATCGGATCGGCGTCGACAACATCATGCTGGAAGCCGACTATCCGCACTGCGACTCGACGTGGCCCCACACCCAGGAGACCGTGCACGAGCAGATCGGCGACCTGCCGTCGCATCTGATCCGAAAGTTCACCTGGGAGAACGCATCACGGCTCTACAACCATCCGGTCCCGGTCGACGTGCAACGGGATCCAGAAGCATTCTGAGGTGGCCGGTCGACGGTGGATCGTGCAGTTCGACTGGTGGGCCAAGACCGGCGACTGTGTGGCGAAAACACCCGCCGGCGATGAGGTCGTCCACAACATAGACCTCGGCGGCAAAGCCAAGGTTTGGGCGTGGCAGTTCGCCGATACCTGACTTCGTTGTCGGCGGACGGATAGACTCCGCGGCCATGACGCTACCGCAATCGTTGCTCGCCGGACGGCGCATTCTGGTCACCGGCGCCGCTACCGGAATCGGGGCCGCGGCGGTGCGCGTCTTGCATTCCGCCGGCGCTCAACTGGCCGCCACCTATCACCGCACTTCCCCGGCTGATGATGCGCCGGCCGTGGCGTGGCTGCAGTGCGATGTCCGCGATGCCGGCTCGGTCGATTCCACTTTCGGCAGTGCGGTGCGGGCATTGGGCGGCCTGGATGTACTGGTCAACGCCGCCGGCTTGTGGCAACCGGGAGTGCCTGGACACATCACCACCGACGAGATCGACTTCCTGTTGGCGACCAACGTCAAGGCAACGATCCTCACGAACCAGGCTGCCCACGCGGTGATGCGCGGAAACGGCGGCCAGATCATCAATTTCGGGTCCGCCGAAGCGGTGATGGGCAGCCCTATCGCAGCGGTGTACGCCGCCACCAAGGGGGCTGTTCAAGCCTGGACCCGTTCTGCGGCCAAAGCGTGGGGCGCGGAGCGGATCACCGTCAATGCGCTTGCGCCTGCGGTGCAGACACCGGGGGCGGACCGGTTTCGGGACTTCCTCGGGCCCGACGCCGCCGTATACGTCGATCAGCAGATGAAGTTGTCCATCCCGCTGGGCGGCAAGCTCGGAGATCCCGCCGACGACCTGGGGCCGGTGTTGGTGTTTCTGGCCAGCGCCGGTGCCAAGTTCATCACCGGCCAGCTGATACCCGTTGACGGCGGCCTCGCCATGGTGGGCAGCTAAGCGGGAACAGCGACATGGACCGCCTCGGCATTGAGATGCTCAGCGTCTTCGGCATGCCCCCGATCGAATTCGTCCATCTCACTGCCGATCTCGGGTGCCGGTACATCACAACCGGGATGGTCGGCTTCGCACCGGTGAATACCCTCCGATTCCAACCTTTTTCGCTCCGCGATGAGCCCCGGCTGCGGATGGATCTCCTTGCGGCCATGGACGGCCGCGGCGTGTTAATTTCGTTGGGTGAGGGTCTGCTGATCGCACCGGGTGTCGACGTTCGCTCCTATGCCGCCGATCTCGACATCATGGACGAACTGCGGATCCCGCGGATCAACACCGTCAGCTTGGAGCCGGACCGGGCCCGGACATTCGACGAGCTGGCCGTCCTGACGGAGTTGGCCGCCGCGCGTGGAATCGCCACCTGCGTCGAACCCGTTGTCGGGCTTAGCATCGCCGATCTAGCGTCTGCCATCGCGGCAGTGGAACACGTGAACCGTGACGAAATCAGCCTGCTCATCGACACCATGCACGTGGCCCGTTTCGGCGCCTCCGCCGACGATCTCCATGCTGGCGGCTCTACCGGAAGATCGCGTCGTCGGGTTGGAGATACCGATGCGGGCCAGCGCAGAGGCCGGCGTCAGCGCGTACGACCGCTTGCTGCCCTGCGTCAACGGCGCCCGTTCGCTGCTGGCTCGTGCATCTGAAAAACGCTGACCCGCAACTAAATTCGACAGGCCTTGGTCAGCCGCCGAGACCCTTTTTGATCGCCTCGTCCTGCTTTTGACCGACGTCGGTGACGAATTCCGGTGGTGCCAGAGCGAAAGAGGGACCTTCGAATCGGAGCGTGACCATCGCCTTGCCCTCGGTGAACACCAGCACCGTCACCCCCTTGGAATGGTCCGGCGACAATCCCGAAACCGTCGAGCCGCCCACCCCGACCTCGGCGTTCAGCGACTTCGCCTGAAGAGTTTCACGATGGGTTGCCTTCGCCGATTCGAGCGCGTTGGCTGCGGCTTCGATGTCCGGCAGAATCTGGATGGTGTCGATGATCGCGTGGCTGTGGTCTTGGTCGCTGAACGTGATCGTTGCGCCCTGTTGGCCATTCGGGTCTTTGGTCGGCGGCCCGGCGGTGAAGGGGTCGGGCGCTTTGATGTCGCCGGCCTTGATCAGGAGCGTGGTGTAGTCACTGATCGCCGGGCGTGGGGTGGTGCTGGATCCTGAAGACGGTGTCGATGTCTTCGAATCGGTGCCGCAGGCCGACACCCCCACCAGCGTCGCCGCGATCGCCGTCATGGCTATCGCTGTCAGGGGAATCCTCATCGACCGTGCTCCTTTACGTGGGATAACGGAAACCGTATCTCATCGGCAGCCTCCGCAGGCACTCCTGGGCTGCGGCTCAACGACGCGAAACGCCGCACACCGCGCAAACGTACTCGAGCCTGCGGAATATTCCGCGTAACAGTACGTTTCGAGCGTCTAGCTCATTGCAACGTGTTCGCGTGCGTACAGCCCGCTCCCGGTGATGAACGGCAGATCGAGCGTCGTCCTGATGCCGGGCGGGGCTGCGACCACCGCCGGAATGGCGTTCACAATCCGGCCGGCCGCGCCGCAAATCGCTGCCTGGTTGTGGTCACCGAAGCGACTGCTCGGAACGATGTCCACCGCATACGATGGCTCGCCGGTGATCTCGACACGATAGGAACCGCCGCCCGCCGCCGGCTGAGGCAGGTCCGGCCGCAGATCGGGCCGCAACCTGGTGATGTGCTCGATGACGATCGCGGGATGGCCGTTGACCATGCCGCGAATCTCGAACTGCAACACAGCCAAGGTCCCTTTGGCCACGTGACCGACCGCGATGTCGAAGTCCTCCGGCGCCGGCTCGCGCTGATAAGACTCGGCGACCTCATCTACTTCGATGCCCAGGCCGGCCGCGAGTTGTCTGATCGCAGTGCCCCAGGCAATGCTGAGCACACCGGGTTGAAGCAGCATCGGAATCTCATCCAGGGGCCGGGCAAAACCCATGTAGTTCATGACCTCGGCGCCATCGTAGGACGCGTAATCGTGGATCTCCATGCAGCGCACCTGCTCGATGCGCTGACACGTGCTGGCAAGCGCGAGGGGAATGAGGTCGTTGACGAATCCCGGATCGACCCCACTGATGAAGAGGCTCGAATTACCTTGTAGTGCAGCATCTTCAACACGCTTGATGTACTTGTCCGGCATGACGCCCCAGGGGTACTGCAGCAGCCCGGGCGACGACCCGACAACGTTGATGCCGGCAGCGAGGATGCGCATGACATCGGCCATCGCCTCTGGCAGGCGGGTGTCGCCCATCGCGCAGTACACGACGCACTCCGGCCGGGTGGCGAGCAGGGCGTCGAGGTCGTTGACGGCTGCAATCCCAGTGGACACATCCAGGCCGGCGAGATCGCCGGCGTCCTTGCCGACCTTCTCCGGCGTCGAAACGCACACCCCGGTGAGTTCGAACTGCGGATTGGTGATCAGCTCGATCAACGCCAGCCGACCGACGTTTCCCGTACCAACGTGGGCGACTCGGATCGCCATAGCAGACCTCCGTGATTCGAGCGACAAACCGCCCTCGACGCTAGTCCACCATGCAAAGAAGGCGCGGCAAGTTGCCGCGCCTCCTGACTGCTCGACCCCAGACGAACGGAGTCGGCAGGTACGTCAGTTGCCGAAGTGCGCCGCCGACGCCTGGGACGGGCCACCGCCACCTTGCAGATGGCTCGCCGCGAAGTCCACTCCCTGGGCGATCACGCTGCCATCGTCGACATAGCTGTTGTGCGCGGCGAAGTTCATGCCGTCAGAACAGACCGGGTCTTCGACGGCGCACACCTGAATGGTCTTCGCTTGGTACTGCGGCCCGATCACCAGCTGCGGCTGACCGAGGAGGTTCATCGCCCGCACGTTGGGTGTTCCGAACAGCACCACAGCGGCGACGTGGCTACCGACGGCGGCGTCCAGCGGCTTCGGGATCGTCGCCGGATCGACATCTTGAGGTACTGAGTCCGGTACAGCGGAGGACGTCAGAAAACCCGCGACCGCGGCGCCCTGCGAGTAGCCGCCGAGCACCATCTTGGTGTTGGGACACGCACTCGCCTCGTTGGTGACGTGCGAGCGGGCGTCCCTGATGCCGTCCAAGCCGGTCGACCACTGGTCGCTCGCCGGGTAGTTCACCGGGTAGACATCCAGCGACTTTCCGCCCAGGCGGCCACGTAGGGCGTCGACGAAGGCCTGTCCCGTCGGCCCGACACCCGGATCCTCACCGGTGCCACGCGCGAACACCACCTCGGTATCGGGACATGGCTGGGCGGCTGCGGACGGCACGGTGGCGATCGGAAGTGCAGAAACCCCGAGCGTCCACGCCGCGGCGACCGCGGCACCAGTGAGACGAGTTACTTGACGCACAATCATGATGCTCGTGATTCCCCTACTAGTGGTTGTCCAAACTAAGAATTTTCTGGGCATCGCCTGAATGCCCTCGCGCCTGATCCTAGCCCTCAGCCGCCAAACGTGCCCAGCACCAGTTGGGTGCGGCGGCAGAGTGATTCAGCGTGGCGGATCAATGCGGCTAGGCGCATCAGCCACTTTCACCAGCTGGACCTCCGGCAGGGCCGGCACCTCATCGGTGAGAAACCATCGGAAGGCAAGATTGCCGCGGGGATAGTCAAGTGTGGTCAGGGAATTCGGATGCGTCGTCAATCCTCGAGAAAGCACCACTGTCACCGAGCCGTCCGCATTGGGCACCGCGCTGTGGCCATTGACTGAGCAGCGAGCATCGGTGACCCCGTGAGTGGCCATGAACTGGTTCCAAACCACCAGGTTCCAGAACCGGCACGCCGGCGGTCGGTGGGTGATGACCAGCGCTTCGTCGTCGTCGAGCTCAAAGCTGCCATAGGAATAGCAAGCGTCACGGGCCGACCACCCGAAGTTGGCGTCCGGCACTTGGTAGGGGTCGGCGAATTGGTTTGCTGCGTGAGCGATCTCATGACCGAGCGCGTGCGCCTGGTCGGCCCGCGCACCCACTGCCAGCGGGACGATCGCGAACATCGTGCGCATCCAGGCAGCGGCGGCCCTGAGCTTTGCCGCCGTCTCGGCATCGCCGTGCCGAACGGGGCCGGGCTCGTCGAGCGATTCTATGTGCCAGCGGACTCGGCGACCGGTCTGCGGGTCGGCCTGATAATCGCGGGTCATCAACACCGCGGCATCGGGCGTCGGCCCGAGCTCGAAGGAGAAGTTGCCATCGGCGTCGATGTCGAGATCGTCGTCGCGCACGATGGCCACAACGCGGTCCGACCAAGCGCCCGGCGACGGTTCGTTGTAAGCGGTCAGCGAGAAGTAGACGCTGTCACCCCGGCTGCCGCTGACCCGATAACGGCGGCGGGGATCGACCGGGCAGATGTAGTAGTAGGCGTCGGTGTTGTCGCCGCCCCAGCGGCGGTCCCGCCGAAAGGGTGTATTGACTGCCACGAACACGGGCCGGCTCGGTTCGCCGTACAGGTAGGTGTCGAATGCGACGCCCAAGGTCGTGGCCAACATGCGGTAGCCATCAGCGATATGTCGGTCGTCGGTGACGGCGCGATCGCCGGCGAGGAACGAGCGGTCCAGACCACCCAAGGTGTCCAGCAGTTCGCGCCACGCGGCGGTGGACTCGTGCTCACGGCCGCTCATCGGCTTATTCCCCTCGTTATCAGTGCTGCCGTGCGTTCCACCCAGGATCCGTCGAGCGCGTCGCCGCGGGTGAGCAGGGCCAGAAAGGTGGTACCGGCGACGACCTCCACGATTTCGGCAGCGGTGACGTCGGAGCGGACCTCGCCGCGTGCGGCGGCATCGGCGAGGCGTTCGGTCAGCCCGCGAGACAGGATGTCGCCGAATCGCTCCAGCAGAGTCGCGTGCAGGGTCAGATCGGCGGCCATCTCACCGACCAGTCCGGGCAGCGCCGCGCGCGCGGCGGGGATGGTCAGCACCGCCGCGGTGCGACTGACCATCTCGCGGACGTCGCCCGCCAGCGAGCCGGTGTCCGGCAAGGCGGTGGCGTCGCTGATCGGGAAGACCGCCTCGTGAACAAGGTGCGCCTTGCTGGGCCAACGCCGGTAGATCGCGGGTTTGCTGGTGCCGGCCTGCCGCGCGATCGCGTCCACCGACAAGTCGGCATAGCCGGTCTCGGCGAGTAGCTCGACGGTGGAGCGCAGCACCGCGCCGTCAATGCGCTTATCGCGGGGCCGGCCAAGCTCTGTCGTCATTACGGAACTCAAAGTAACATAATTCGCCATGACGGATGCGCTTGTACACCTCGATGACCTGGCCGTGCCGCGGTTCAGCCCCGAAATGGACCAGATCCGCGACCTGATGGCCATGATGGCGGCAGAGTGCCCGCTGGACGCCACCGTGCTGCACGCCAAGGCCGCGGCCGAGACGGGGCTGACCGATTTCGGATCCGACGACTACCGGGAACGCCTCGAGGTCTTACTTGCCGCCCTGCGGGAGATCGACGGCCTGCAGGACTCTGGGGTTGTCAACTTCCACGCGCAGGTGCTGCAGTCGCTCAAAAACAGGCTGCTGCTCAACGACCTGCTGGCCCGCCATCCCGAGATCCGCGAGATTGAGTTGCTGCCGCCGGTCGTCATCGCGGGTCTGCCACGCACCGGCACCACGCATCTGCACAACCTGCTGGCGGCGGGGCCCACGTTCCGCACCATTCCTTACTGGGAGAGTGTGGAGCCGTTTCCGCTGCCGGCCGAGCTGGGTATCGAGCCGGATCCGCGCAAGGCGCGGATGGATGTCGCGGTCGAGTTCATGAACGCGGCGATGCCGCACTTTGCGCTCATGCACGAGATGACCACCGAGCATGTCCATGAAGAGATCCAGCTGCTGGCCAACGACTTCTCCACGATGCTCTTCGAAACGCTCGCCCATGTGCCGCGCTGGCGGGACCACTATCTGTCACACGATCAGACATCGTCATACGAGCATCTGAAACTTCAGCTGAAAGCGCTGCAATTCCTTCGAGGTGGCCGCCGCTGGCTACTGAAGTCGCCGCAGCACCTCGAGCAGCTACCGGTGCTGGACGCCGTGTTCCCCGGTGTCGTCGTGGTGTTCACCCACCGAGACCCGGTACCGGTGGTGCTGTCCATGCTGGCGATGCTGACCTACACGGCGCGCATGCACCGCTCTCCGGTACCCGTGCGTGAGATCGCGGCGTCGTGGTCTGATCGCCTGGAGTCGATGCTGAACGCACTCATCGGAGATCGGGACCTGATACCGCCCGAACGGTCAATCGACGTCCAGTTCGACGAATTCATGACCGATGAACTCGGTGCCGTCGAGCGAATCTACGAGCTCGCCGGAGAGTCGCTCACCGCCGCGGCGCGCTCGGCGATGACCGACTACCTCGACAACCACCAGCGTGGCCGGCTGGGCCGGATCGCGACGTCGGCCGAAATGTTCGGACTCGACGAGCACGACCTGCCCGTCCGGTTCGCTCGCTACCGCGAACGGTTTTCAGTCTGACGGCCGCTCAGGCCGCTTCGGGCGGTGCGGGTGCGTCAGGGGGTGTGTCGCCGGCCGGAACAGCGTCCGGCGACGGCGGCGGGGGAGGCGCGGGCTCGGCCGCATCGGGGCCCGGCGGGGGCGGCTCGGGAGCGATCAGGTTGACCAGGACGGGCGCCGGGTCGGCCGGGACGTCACCGTCGACGGGCAAGTACATGTGGTGGCTGAACTGAGGCTGGTAGGCGCCGCCGCCACCGATCCGCACACCACCGCCTTCGCCGCTCGAGACGGGCGTGCCGTCGGGCAGCGTCACCGCGGTGTGTCCGCCGTTCCAGCCGATCACCAATGCGCCGGGTGCGGTGCCGTACTTGAAGCCGCGCGCCAGGAGCGCCGACTCTTCGTTACCCGTGTTGAATCGGCCGCCGAAAGCCGGCCGGTCGGTTGCCACGTTGGATACCAACGATGCCAGACCCGAACAGTCCGTGCCAGCCGGGGAGTTCCCACCGGTGATATACGGCGTGCCCGACATCTGCTCGAGCAGACCCATCAGCGTTGCTAAAACAAACATGGGCCGGGACGCTACTAACAAGATCAATAGACAACCAAACTTTGTGGATGCCATCACTTTTGGTTCTAAACCATGACTTACGTCTCATTTGCGATCAAGAAAGCCTGGTAGATAAAGGTTTACGAATCGTCAATTTTACACGCGTGGAACAGTAACCAGTTCTTGACTTTTCGCTGAGAAACGCCCCAGGTTCGCTGAACTTAGGCCCAGATGCAGCAACGTTAGGCCAAAAAGGGCGTATAGCAAAGCGTTATCTTCCACTGTGATCAATAAGACCTTTTCGCAGCGGATTTCGCACCCCAGCAGAGGCGGTTCCACGGTGTCGTGTGCGTTTGACTATTCGGCGGGCGGCAACTGCCGCGGACCGTCAGTCGCGCGCAGCTCGTAAGGTCCGTCGCGCCCGGTCAATTCACGTGTCAATTCGCCCGGGCTTGGCGTCAACGAGGTGATATTCCGTTCGGGTGTTGGGCGACGTCGCGAGAGCGGCCGAGCCGCAGGAATTCCGGGCTCACCGTCGTGGTCATCGCCCGAGGCGTACGTGGTCGACTCAGCAGTAGGCGCGACGCCGGAACTTTCTTCAGAGTGAACGGTGAGTTTGTGAGTGCGCTTGAGCGAGAAGGTGATCTCCTCAACCTCCTCGATCACCTGGCGCGCGGTACGCAATGGATGGGTTGACGTATCGATTGCGCGGGCAACGAAGCCGGGAACCAGTGGGCGAATCCAGCGGGCAGCAGCTCTGGTGACATCGGGGATAGTCGGAATCGTCGGTGTTGCAGGAGTATTCCGCTGCTCAACAGTCGCCGGCAGGTTTCTCGCCTCAGCCAGAGCGGGCGTTGCCGCCGCAGCAATCGACTGTGTCGCTTCCAGGCTCGCGGCCTCCGCCGCAGCGGCGATCGGCAAGTAGATGTCTTCAACTATCGGCGCCGGGTCCGGTGTCGTGCTCTCGATCGCGGCTTTCACCTGATGATGGAGCTGCGCCCGGTCGATCTCCGCCTGTGCTTCCACAGCTAGGCGAGCATGCGCGAGTCGTTCTTCGGCCCAAAGAATTTCGGTGGCCGCACGCATCTCCGCTCGCTTAACGGCGATCGCAGTATCGGCTATCAGCTCGGCACGTTCGCGCTCTGCGCGGGCTCGAGCATGACGATCGTGAGTCGTCTCGCCTCGCCACAGCCGCAGGATCGTCGGCAATAAGGCCAAAAATGCGAAGAACCCGACGGTAAGCAGTTGCAGTATCAAGATGCTCGTGCTGACCGAGGTCAACTGCTGCATGGCGACCCACCGAGCGCCCAGACCGTGATCCGCATCTTGTCGACTCTCGGCGAGTACCCGCTCGTCAGCGATGATTTGAGCATCCAGATCGGGGGCTCGGCGGTCACGAGCAACAACCGCTTCGTCCAACTCTTGCTGAGAGTCCGCGAGAATCTGGTTGGCCGTTCGGGTTTCGGGCCCCGAACCAGGCACGCCGGTGATGCGGGTCTGCGGACATGCCGGGGTGGGGTGGTATTCGCAGCGGGCGACGACCAGAGCCTCGTCCCGGTGGGTGCGCGCTACGTCAACAGTGTGGTCGAGTGCGACACGCGCATCGCGCATCCGCTGCAGACTGCCCGATGCTTGTACGACAGCTGGAGCCGAGGCCGCGTTGCGGGTGGCCTGCTGTTGGAGGTGACGGTCGATTGGGCCGGAAAGCATTGCCAGTGAGGCGAATTCGCCCGCCACCGCACACAAGATCAGGCCGACGGCCACCGCCCCGCGTTTCGCCGATCCACCGGTCGGACCGGTCGCGGTCGTCCGGCTGATCGCGCCCACAAGCAGCGCAAATACCAGCGAGAGCGGCGAGATGGCCAGCACCGACAGCCGCGTTGCTTGCATAACGGCGAGGGTCGTCACCAACCATGTCAATGCGACAGTGGCGAGCACGACCACGCCGGCGACGGCATGCGCAGAACGCTCATGACCCTCGCGCAGTTCGCGGCGCTCGCCGCCGCCGACCCAGGTGAGCCACGCCCCACCCGAAGAGCCGGAAGCTTGCGGTGCGGTGACGTGATAAGCGCACATTGGGTCAGACACCTCCGAGATTGCCATGTCAGGACACGGCCGGGGACATCGGGTAAATGGCTGGCTGTGTGGCGAAACGTACAGCCCGCAGAATCGTCAGCCCGGATCGCGCCGGTGCGATAGCGGAATTCTCTCACACGCGCCGCCCACCACACGGCTGCGCGGTCGACCCTGGCGTTTGCCTAACCGGCTCCGATGCGGCTCAGCGACACGACGCGATCAGTCGTCGTCTCGGGAGCCGACGTGAGACGGTATTTACTCATGCAGGGCTTTGAGTACGTCAGCTACGAGACGTTTGGGCGGCGCTTCTTCGAAGTGGCCGTGACCGAAGAGCGTGTCGGCGCCGCGTTCGCCGCGATCGCCGGTAGCCAGTTCGAGATGCCTCCGATGGCTCAGGGGCCGGGCAAGATCGCCAGGGTCAGCGCTGCCGTCACCATCAAGCAGCCCAAGGTCACGCGTAATGTCGCCGACAGCATCACTTTTGACATTCACATACCGCTACTTATCGACTTGCTCCTCGACCTGCGAATCGACAAGCAGCGGTTTACCGTCGACGGTGATATCGCGCTCAGCGCGACCGCACGGGCTGCCGAACCGCTCCTACTGATTGTCGACGTCGCCAAGCCGCGGCCCTCGGACATCTCGGTTCATGTGTCGTCGAAAAGCATCCGCGGTGAGCTGGTCCGCATCATCGGCGGCGTTGATGCCGAAATTCGCCGCTTCATTGCGCAGTACGTCAACGACGAAATCGACACGCCTGAATCGCAAGCGGCGCAAGTCATCGATGTCGCCGAGCAGCTCGATCAAACCTGGACGGGTATCTGATCCAGGCCTGCACGGTTTATCCCGCGGGCACGTCAGGGTATGTACCGCTCGCGGGTGTCCTGAATGTCAATGTCAGCAGAGAGTGAGACGACGTGGCACGAGTGGACGTCTCGACAACGTCGGACCTTTCGCCTGCGTCAGCGTGGAAACTGGCGTCGGATCTGAGCAGATTCGGCGACTGGATGACAATTTTCGGCGGCTGGCGCGGCGAGGTTCCGTCAACGATCAAACAAGGCACGCGGGTCTCGTCGTTGATCAAGGTCAAGGGATTTCGCAACGTCATTCATTGGGAAGTCGCGAACTACGACGAACCGACCGCGATCGAACTGGCCGGCCACGGTCGTGGCGGTGTTCACATCACCGTCGCCATGCGGGTAGCTGACAACAAACCCGGCTCGACCTTTGAGCTGTCATCCGACTTGAGCGGCGGTCTGCTGAACGGGCCGCTGGGAAAGCTCGTAGCCAAGATCATCAAGTCGGACGTACGCAAATCCGTGTGCAACCTGGCCGTCCTCGAATGATCCCGGGCGGGCGATAAGCCGACTCAGCTCACGACCCTGTGGGCATCAACACTGTGGGCGCTGTACCAGTCGCGCTGGACCTGGCGGGCCCGTCGTACCTCCGCGGAGCGGCACGCCAAGGATGCGCCGGCAGCGAGCAACGAAACACTCGCGGCGCCAACTCCGACGTCGATCTGCCTGGCAGCGAAGCTGGCCACACAGACCACGAGCGAGGCGACCGCCAGCGCCACGAGAAGCAGACCGGGACGTTTGGCGACGGTCGACGCCTCGCCGGTCAGCGGCTGAGCGTTCTGCTTGTGGTCGATAACCGTATTCGCCATGCGAGTCGGCTACCCGAATCGCGAGCAGAGAAACGGCGCGCCGACGTCGGAGTCATGCTGAGGATGCTCGACCGAGATCGGTTTGTGCACCCCATCGAGCGGTTACAAGGACGTGGTGACGTCGGTTGTGGTCGTGGGCAGCGGGTTTACCGGTTTTGAATGCGCGCGGCGGCTGGCACGCCGGCTGCGCAAAACCGACGTCGACGTGACGATCATCTCTCCCGTCGACTACATGCTCTATACGCCGTTGCTGCCGGATGTGGCGGGTGGTGTGGTCGACGCGCGATTTGTCGCCATCCCCCTGGCGGGGACGCTGAAGGGAGTGCGCGCAATTCGCGGCCGGGTGGACAGCGTCGATCTCGAGCAGCACCGACTGCAGTTCACCGATCTCGAACAGCGCACCCGCGAGTTGTCCTGGGATCGACTGGTGCTGACTCCCGGTTCGGTGACCAAGCTGTTCGACATCCCCGGATTAGCCCAATACGCAAGGGGTTTGAAGTCGGTAGCCGAGGCGCTTTATCTACGCGACCACGTCCTCGAGCAACTCGAGCTTTCCTGTTTGGAAAATAATGCCGAGCTGGCGCAGGCTCGGCGCACCATCGTCGTGGTCGGCGCGTCCTATTCCGGCACCGAACTCGTCTTGCAGCTTCGCGCACTGGCCCACGCCGCGGCCAAGCAGATGAATTTCGATCCGGCTTCGGTGAAATTCCTGCTAATCGACCTGGCCGAACACGTGATGCCGGAGGTCGGTGAGAAGTTGGGAGCGCGCGCGCAGAAGGTCTTGCGACAACGCGGAGTCGACGTCCGATTGGGCTTGACGCTCAACGAAGTTCACCGGGGCCATGTCATCCTGAGCGACGACTCGCATGTGAAGGCCCACACCGTCGCATGGGTGACAGGCGTGACCGCCGCGCCGCTGATTGAGGCGCTCGAGCTACCCACTGAAAAGGGCCGGTTGAAGGTGCAGACCGATCTCACGGTTCCCGGACATCCCGACGTCTTCGCCGCCGGCGACGCGGCCGCGGTGCCCGATGTGACCCAGCCGGGCAAGATCACCCCACCCACCGCTCAGCACGCGACTCGCCAAGGCAAGACGCTCGCCAGAAACGTCGCCGCCAGCCTCGGACACGGTAAAGCACGCGAATACAAACACCACGACATGGGATTGGTTGTCGACCTTGGACCGCACCGAGCGGTGGCGAACCCACTGAAAATTCCGTTGTCTGGTTTTCCGGCCAAGGTCGTCGCCCGGTCCTATCACCTATACGCGATCCCGCGAGGCGTCAACCGCTGGGCGGTCACGCTCGCATACCTGACCGACGCGCTGTTCGCCCGGTCGGTGGTCTCGCTTGGGCTCTCGGCGCAAGACGACGCCGAATTCTCCACTAGCGAAGGCATTCCGCTGCCGAGAACCGGGTAGACAAGGCTTCTGACACCACGCGGACGCGGCGCGTCATCGCGGGTTAGGTTGTGCCGGTGAAGTTCGTCCTCGCCGCCTATGGCGGTCGTGGCGACACCGAACCCTGTATTGCCGTCGCGGGGGAGTTGCTGCGCAGAGGTCATGGTGTGCGAGTAGCTGTGACTGTTCCACCGGAACTGCGCGCATACGTCGAGTCGGCGGGACTGGTGACCGAGCCCTACGGGCAGGACTGGCAGGAGCTCCTCAACGACGAGGCGCTTTTCGGAGTCGACTCTGGATTCCCTCATCGCGGATCTGCGCGTGATCCTGACCCCGCAGTACGCCATCCGGGCCAAGGCAGTCGCCCAACAGATGACTTCGCCCGCCGAAAGCCTTTCTCGTGCCGCTGATCTGCTCGAAGAAGCCGCGGCGTCGGCCGCCGGTACTGAGGGCCGCTCAGGCTGATGCTCCGGGCCGAGCCTGGCGGATCGGTCGGGTATCGATCGCATCAATCGTCAACGCGCGAAAGCGAATTCGCCATCCCGCATTGGCAGCACGCCGATACTCGTCCTCGTACCGCAGATGCCAGGTGACATCACGGAGCTGCTCTTCGTGCCGGACCCAGTGGTGCGCGACGCAAGCGATACGGCCGCGGGCGACACCCGAGCGCGGGTCGGAGTCATACACCTCGCCGACAATGGCGTGCTGGGTTCGGATCGTGGACGCAACCGCGGCGATCGCAGCACTGATCGCAGCGTGTCCATGCTGCCGGCGGATCGGCTCCAAAGTCGCCGGCGGCTCGGGCAGTATCAGCTCCGCGTCGGGCGTGAAAAGATCCGCGGCCAAGTCGAATTGCCGGTCATCAATCCTGGCGGCGTAGCGGTGCACCAGATCACTCAGCGCCGCCCGGTCGTCTGCGCTGAGCGTCACGTCGGCAGGGACAGTCGTTGGGCGCAGGCCGACAGCTCGTCCTTGGCGTGCTCGAGATCCGCGATCGGCGGCATGGCCAGCACCACCCGGTCGGCACCTTGGGCGGCCAGCCGCTCCGCGCGCTCGGAATCGATTTTGCTGACCGAATGACCCAGCGTCAGTTCAATGTCGGCCGAATCACGGCCCGCAGCCGTCGCCTCGTTCCGCATTACCGTGAGCAGGTCCATCAGCTGTGCACCGGCCACGCCTAACGGCTGGAACCCGTCACCGAGCCGCCCGGCCCGCCGGGCGGCAGCCTTGCTGTGCCCGCCGATGTGCACCGGAAGATGTTTTCCGTTACTGGGTTTGGGACTGCAGACCACATCGTTGAATTCGAAGAACTCGCCGCGATGGGTGACGCCGCCGGTTTGTTGATCCCACAGCGCTCGCATCACCGCCAACTGCTCGTCGGCGCGGCGCCCCCGACTGGCGAATTCGGTGCCGCAGGCCTCGATCTCTTCTCGTAGCCAACCGACTCCTACGCACAGCCGAAGCCGCCCCTCCGACAACGCATCTACCGTCGCTGCCCGTTTGGCGAGCACGACCGGATGATGGTTGGGCAGCACCAGCACCCCGGTCGCCAACCCGAGCCGTTCGGTGTGGGCGGCTAGAAACGACAGCAGGTCAAGGGGATCGGGGACCGGACAGTCCGACGCCAACTCCACGCGCCCCGAAGGATCGTAGGGATAGACACTGTCGTACCGGGTCGCAAGAACAGTGTGCTCAACAGCGACGATCGACTCGAAACCGCAAGCCTCGAGGTGCCGCGCGAAGGCCGCCATCCAGCGCGGGTCCGCAGTGACCCCGGCCGCAACGGGAGCGACCACGCCGAACTTCAATGGCTTCATGGCACGTCGAAGCTAACAGGTGTCCTCGGTGACACCGCCGGCCGTGTGCACCCGAAGTGCCTCGGCAAGGGCGATCGCACGATGATCGATGAAGACATCTTCGAGCGGGATCGGTCGACCGTCGGGTCCGCTCAGTGGGACGCGCCAGTTCGGATATTCGTCGGTGGTGCCGGGCTGATTTTGGGTGCGCTTGTCACCAACGGCATCGGTGAGCGCCAATCCGAGCAGTCGCGACGGTGTGCGGCCCAGATACTGGTGCAGGGCCAGCACGGTCTTCTCGTCGGAGTCGGCTGCCTCTGACAGCAGGCCGACTCGACGCAACTCGTCCAGCCACGCGGCCCGCTCGCCCTCCGCGGCCGCGAGCTCCTGTTCCACCGGACGTGTCAACAGCCCCAGCGAATCCCGCAGACGCACATGCTCATTCGCTAGATAACCGGCAGTCGGAGGCAGGTCGTGTGTGGTCACCGACGACAGGCAGTATTCGCGCCACCGTTCGGCCGGCAACGGGCCCCCGGACCCGTCGCGGTCGAGCTCGAACCACAGAATCGAGGTGCCCAGTACGCCACGCCCACGCAGATAGTCGCGGACCCACGGCTCGACCGTGCCGAGATCTTCGCCGACCACCAACGCCGTCGCGCGATACGCCTCCAGCGCCACGATGCCGATCATCGCCTCGTGGTTGTAACGCACATACGTGCCCTGGGTCGGCGCCTCGCCCTGCGGAATCCACCACAGCCGGAACAAGCCGATGATGTGGTCGATCCGCACGCCGCCGGCATGTCTCAGCACGCTGCGGATAAGAGCGCGGAACGGCAGATACTCCAGCTCTTCCAACCGATCGGGACGCCACGGCGGCTGCGACCAGTCCTGACCCAGCTGGTTGAACTCGTCCGGCGGTGCACCGGCCGAAACGCCGAGCGCCAACGCGTCTTGCAACGCCCAGGAATCGGCCCCATCGGGGTGTACTCCCACAGCGAGGTCGTGCACGATGCCCAACGACATCCCGGCCGACACCGCCTGAGTCTGCGCAGCGGCCAGTTGCTCGTCGAGTTGCCACTGCAGCCACCGATGAAAATCAACTGTCGCGGAATGCTTCTCGACGAACTTCGGCACACCGTCAGCACCGGGATGCCGCACCGACTTAGGCCACTGATGCCAATCACTGCCGTACTTTTCCGCCAACGCACACCAGGTGGCGAAGTCGTCGAGCGCCACACCCTCGCGAACCCGATACGCCGCAAAGGCCAGATCACGACCGACTGTGCGCGGTACGGCGTACACCAGCTCCAGCGCTTCCCGTTTGGCCGCCCAGGCGCCGTCGCGATCGATCGAGTCCAGCGAGGCCGCCCGCTTCTGGACGCCGTCACGCAGCCGCCCAACCCGGCCGCGCTTGGACAGTTGCGCGAACTCCGGGATGGCTTCCACTCGCAGATACAACGGGTTGACGAACCGGCGCGACGTCGGCAGATAGGGCGACGGCTCCATCGGGGAGGTCGGCGCCGCCGCGTGCAACGGATTGACCAGGATGTACCCGGCTCCATGCAGCGATGCCGACCAGACCGCGAGGTCGACGAGGTCGGTGAGGTCGCCGACTCCCCAGGACTGCCGGGATCGGACGCTGTACAGCTGAGTGGCCAGCCCCCAGGTGCGACGGGCGCCGAGGCGCTCCGGCACACCGAGCCAGGCCGGCGTCACGATCAGCGCGGCGCTGGCCTCCTCGCCCCCGGAACGCAGATGCACACGGTGATATCCCAGCGGGAGATCGTCGGGCAGTACAAAGCTGGCCTCTCCTATTCGGCGTCCGTCCAGGTCGAACGGTGGGGTGAAGTTGTCGACCTGCCGTATGCCGGTTCGGACGGTCCCGTCTTCGAGCTCCACCGACACCTCAGCGGGCTGACCGTGAGTCACATGGACCCAGAACTTCGTCTGCGCGCCGGCTTGCCCGAGGATGGTCGGCGGCAGGGCGCGTGACCAGAGGGCTCGCTGATGCGCGGTCAGGGCCGCATTGCGTTCCGCCTCGTCGGCAGCCGCGATGCCGAGTGCGGCCAACACGGACACCAGCGTGGTTTCCGGGACGTCGATCCGGCGACCACTCCAGTCGTCGTAATAGGTGGAGATCCCGAATCGACCCGCGAGTTCGACCAACGACGGCGCCATTTGGCTCATACCGTCATCTTGCTTGGCGAGATGGCGTGAATGCGACCTGAGTGTTCACTTCGACGTCGTCGTTTCAGCGGGCGGAGTTTACTGGTGGCCGTACGATGCGCAGTGACGATTCCTCGAGTCTCCCCACTATCAATTGGCAGGTGAGCGCACTGTGGCCCAAACCACAGCCGGCACGGCCGTGAACGCCGTCCGCGACCTAACGTTCGCGTGGCGAGGTCGCGCGGGGTGCCCTACCGTTAGCCCTGTGAATTGTGGGACTACACCGCAGCCTGTCGCTGCGTCTGCCTGGAGTGTGAGCAAACATGGCCGGTGACCAGCAGCGGGGTTCGGGCTACGGCCTAGGACTATCCACCCGGACGCAGGTGACGGGCTACCAGTTCCTGGCCCGCCGCACCGCCATGGCGTTGACGCGCTGGCGGGTACGGATGGAAATCGAGCCGGGCCGGCGTCAGACGTTGGCAGTGGTGGCATCGGTGTCGGCCGCCCTGGTGTGCTGCCTGGGCGCGTTGCTGTACTCATTCATCAGCCCGTCGGGCCAGCTCAACGAGTCACCGATCATCGCCGACCGCGACTCCGGAGCGCTGTACGTCAAGGTGGGCGACAAGATATATCCCGCACTGAACCTGGCGTCGGCGCGCCTGATCGCCGGCCGCGCGGACAACCCGCACAAGGTGCGCGGAAGCCAGATCGCCCAACAGCCGCACGGTCCGCTGGTGGGCATCCCCGGCGCACCGTCGGAGTTTTCCCCGACCACACCGACGACGTCGTCGTGGCTGGTGTGCGACTCCGTGACGCCGACGGTCGGCGTGGGTGCGGTATCGCCGGTGACGGTCACCGTCATCGACGGCACGCCCGATCTCTCGAACCGCCGCCGTGTGCTGAACGGATCCGACGCCGTGGTGCTCAGATACGAGAAGGACACCTACGTGGTCCGGCAGAGCCGTCGGTCGCGTATCGATGCGATGAACCGCGCGGTGTTGCTGCCGCTGGGCTTGACCCCGGAAAACGTGAGCCAGGCGCATCCGATGAGCCGAGCGCTGTACGACGCGTTGCCCGTCGGTCCCGAGCTCACGGTGCCGAAGGTGCCAGACGCCGGCAAGCCGGCCGAGTTCGCCGGTGCACCCGGTCCGATCGGAACCGTGATCGTGACGCCACAAATCAGTGGTCCGCAACAGTATTCAGTGGTATTGGGCGACGGTGTGCAGACGGTCAATCCGGTGGTCGCCCAGATCCTGCAGAACGCCGGCACCCCGGCCGGCAACTCACCGGTGGTGGTGGCCCCCGCTTCGCTGGCGAAGATGCCGGTGGTCAACGGCTTGGACCTGTCGGCCTACCCCGACGCACCGCTGAGCCCGGTGGATCTGAAGGAGAACCCCGCGACGTGCTGGTGGTGGCAGAAGACCGCCGGTGAGGAGCGCGCCCGCATACAGGTGATTTCCGGGCCGACGATCCCGATTCCCAACGGCTCCACCGACAAGGTTGTGTCGCTGGTCAAGGCCGACACCTCCGGCCGCGAAGCCGACAAGGTCTTCTTCGGCCCCGAGTCCGGCAACTGGGTCGTCGTCACCGGCAACGACCCCGGGTCGAGCACAGCCGAATCGCTCTGGTGGCTCACCAGTTCTGGTGCGCGCTTCGGCGTGGAGAACACCCGCGATTCCCGTTCCGCATTGGGGCTGACGACTGAGCCGGGTCCGGCGCCATGGGTTGCCCTGCGTCTGCTGGCACCGGGTCCCGCGCTATCCCGCGCCGATGCGTTGGTGCGGCACGACACCCTCCCGACCGATATGAACCCCGCAGAGTTAGTGGTGCCCAGGTGAAGCAAGGTTTCGCACGCCCGACGCCCGAGCGGGCACCTGCCGTCAGGCCGGAGAACATCGTCCTTCCGACACCGCTGAGTGTCCCGCCGCCCGAAGGCAAGCCCTGGTGGCTGATCGTGGTCGGCGTGTTGGTCGTCGGTCTACTGGCCGGCATGGTCGGGATGACAGTGGCCAACGGCTCGCGGATGTTCCTGGGCGCCGGTTCGATCTTTCCGATCTTCATGATCGGCGGCGTGGGCATGATGATGTTCGGCCGGATGGGCGGCGGTCAGCAGCAGATGAGCCGGCCAAAGCTGGACGCAATGCGCGCCCAGTTCATGCTGATGCTGGACATGCTGCGGGAGACCGCGAACGAGTCCGCCGACAGCATGGACGCCAACTACCGGTGGTTCCACCCGTCGCCGACGACCCTCGCCGCCGCGGTCGGCTCGCCCCGGATGTGGGAGCGCAAACCGGACGGCAAGGATCTCAACTTCGGTATCGCCCGTATCGGCGTGGGCATGACCCGCCCCGAGGTGACCTGGGGCGAGCCGCAGAACATGCCGACCGATATCGAACTCGAGCCGGTAACCGGTAAGGCCCTGCAGGAATTCGGGCGCTACCAGAGCGTCGTCTACAACCTGCCCAAGATGATCTCGCTGCTCGTCGAGCCGTGGTACGCGCTCATCGGTAACCGCGAGCAGACGATGGGCATGATGCGGGCGCTCATCTTGCAGCTGGCTTTCTCACACGGCCCTGACCACCTTCAGATGATCGTGGTCACGTCCGACATGAGTAAGTGGGACTGGGTCAAGTGGCTGCCGCACTTCGGTGACCCGCGTCGCCGCGACGCCGCCGGCAACGCGCGAATGGTTTACGGATCGGTGCGCGAGTTCGCCGCCGACCAGGCCGAGTTGTTCGCCGGGCGTGGATCTTTCACGCCTCGCCACGCAAGCTCGTCAGCCGAGACGCCGACACCGCATCACGTGATCATCTCCGACGTCGACGACCCGCAATGGGAATACGTCATCAGCGTCGACGGGGTCGACGGTGTGACGTTCTTCGACCTGACCGGCTCCGCGCTGTGGACCGGCAACCCCGAGCGGGTGCTGAAGTTCACCAACGACATCGGTGTGATCGAGGCGCTGCCCCGCGACCGCGACACCTGGATGGTGATCGACGACAACCGGTGGTTCTTCGCTCTCGCCGACGACGTCACCGAGTCCGAGGCTGAGCAGTTCGCGCAGCGGGTGGCCCGCTGGCGGCTGGCCGAGGCCTACGAGGAGATCGGTCAGCGGGTGGCCCAGATCGGCGCCCGGGACATCCTGTCCTACTACGGAATCGACGATCCTTCGGAGATCGATTTCGAGAGCCTGTGGGCCAGCCGGCGCGACGCGCTGACCAGTCGCTCACGACTGCGGATCCCGTTCGGTAACCGCTCCGACAACGGCGAACTGCTGTTCCTCGACATGAAGTCCCTCGACGAAGGTGGCGACGGCCCGCACGGCGTCATGTCGGGAACGACCGGTTCCGGTAAGTCGACCCTGGTGCGTACCGTCCTCGAGTCGTTGATGCTGTCGCATCCGCCGGACGAGCTGCAGTTCGTGCTCGCCGACCTCAAGGGTGGGTCCGCGGTCAAGCCGTTCGGCGGCGTCCCGCACGTGTCGCGCATCATCACCGACCTCGAAGAAGACCAGGCCCTCATGGAGCGGTTCCTGGACTCTCTGTGGGGTGAGATCGCCCGCCGAAAGTCAGTCTGTGACAACGCCGGTGTCGACGACGCCAAGGAATACAACGAGATGCGCTCCCGGATGCGCGCACGCGGTCAGGACATTCCGCCGCTGCCGATGCTGGTGGTCGTCATCGACGAGTTCTACGAGTGGTTCCGCATCATGCCGACCGCGGTCGACGTGCTGGACTCCATCGGCCGGCAGGGTCGCGCCTACTGGATCCACCTGATGATGGCCTCGCAGACCATCGAGAGCCGGGCCGAAAAGCTCATGGAGAACATGGGTTACCGGCTGGTGCTGAAAGCCCGTACCGCCGGTGCGGCGCAGGCCGCCGGTGTGCCCAACGCCGTCAACCTGCCTGCGCAGGCCGGTCTGGGCTACTTCCGTAAGAGCCTCGATGAGATCGTCCGATTCCAGGCTGAGTTCCTGTGGCGCGACTATCGCCGCGGCGTATCGCTCGACGACAACGGGCCGGCGATGCTGACCCACTCCGTCGATTACATTCGGCCGCAACTGTTTACGACCGGATTCACGCCGATCGAGGTCGCCGTGACAGGGCCCGATGATTTCGATGCCCTGACCAACGGTGACAACGGCGAGGCCTTCAGTGGCTTCGGAGCCGACGTGGTCGAGGAAGAAGAGGAAGAACAAGCGATCAGGACGCCGAAGGTCGGCACCGTGATCATCGATCAGCTTCGACGGATCGACTTCCAGCCTTACCGGTTGTGGCAGCCTCCGCTGGACAAGCCGGTGGCGATCGAGGCTCTGGTCAACCGTTTCCTGGATCGGCCCTGGCAGGAGCAGTACGGCACGAGAACGGACCTGGTGTTCCCGGTCGGGATCATCGACCGGCCGTTCAAGCACGACCAGCCGCCGTGGACGGTGGACACCTCGGGAGCCGGTTCCAACGTGCTGATCCTGGGCGCCGGTGGATCGGGCAAGACCACCGCGTTGCAGACGCTGATCACCTCGGCCGCGTTGACCCACACGCCGGAGCAGGTTCAGTTCTACGTGCTGGCCTACAGCAGCACCGCGCTGACGACGCTGTCCGGTCTGCCGCACGTCGGTGAGGTCGTTGGTCCGACCGATCCGTACGGCGTTCGCCGCACGGTGGCCGAGCTGCTGGCGCTGCTCCGCGAGCGCAAGCACACCTTCCTCGAGTTCGACGTGCCGTCGATGGAGGTCTTCCGGCGACGCAAGTTCGGCGGGGAAGCGGGCCGCGTACCCAACGACGGCTTCGGCGACGTCTTCCTGGTGATCGACAACTACCGGGCGCTCGCCGAAGAGAACGAAGTGCTGATCGAGCAGATCAACCTGATCATCAACCAGGGTCCGTCGTTCGGTATCCACGTGATGGCCACAGCCGACCGCGAGTCGGAGTTGCGGCCGCCGGTGCGTAGCGGTTTCGGATCCCGGATCGAGCTGCGTCTGGCTGCGGTCGAAGACGCCAAGCTGGTGCGCTCGCGGTTCGCCAAGGACGTTCCGGTCAAGCCGGGCCGCGGCATGGTCGCGGTCAACTACGTGCGACTGGACAGCGATCCGCAATCCGGCCTGCACACGCTGGTGGCCAGGCCGGCGCTGTCCGACACCCCGGACAACGTGTTCGCCTCCGACAGCGTTGCGGCGGCGGTCAGCCAGATCGCGGTCGGCCAGGCACCTCCGGTGCGCCGGCTTCCCGCGAAGTTCGGCCTGGAGCAGGTGCGGACGCTGGCGCAGGCAGATCGGCGCCAGAACGTCGGCGCCGGCGGAATTGCCTGGGCCATCAACGAATTGGACCTGCAGCCGGTGTACCTCAACTTCGCCGAGAACGCGCACCTGATGGTGACCGGTCGACGCGAATGCGGTCGTACCACCACGCTGGCCACCATCATGTCCGAGATCGGGCGGGTGTATGAGCCCGGAGCGAGCATTGCGCAACCGACCTCACGGCCGTCGGCACAAGTGTGGCTGGTCGACCCGCGTCGTCAGCTGCTGACCGCACTGGGCACCGACTACGTCGAGAAGTTCGCCTACAACCTCGACGGCGTCTCGGCCATGATGGAGGCGTTGGGCCAGGTGTTGGCTCAACGCGAGCCCCCGCCGGGCTTGTCGGCCGAAGAGCTGCTGTCTCGCGCATGGTGGACGGGACCGGAGATCTTCCTGGTCATCGATGACGTGCAGCAGTTGCCGCCCGGCTTCGACTCGCCGCTGCACAAGGCGGCACCGTGGGTCACCCGGGCAGCCGACGTCGGCCTGCACGTGATCGTCACCCGCACCTTCGGTGGATGGTCTTCGGCCGGCAGCGACCCGATGCTGCGGGCGCTGGCTCAGGCCAACGCACCGTTGCTGGTCATGGACGCCGATCCCGACGAGGGTTTCATCCGCGGCAAGATGAAGGGTGGGCCGCTGCCCCGCGGTCGTGGTCTGCTGATGGCCGAGGACACCGGAGTGTTCGTCCAGGTCGCGGCCACAGAGCTGCGTCGATAGCTGTATCTCGAAAAAGTCCCCCTGCCGTATCGGCGGGGGGACTTTTTTTGTGCGCGAGTGGAGCTGCCAGATATTTCATAGCAGGCGCATAGCTTCGGCATGCCAGCAGCCCATATTTCCTAGTTAACGTCTCTAACTAGTGACAGGTGGGTCTTGTTGTGAGGGGAGTGTCAGATGCTATTTGTGAATGCGCAGCCGACCGAATTGACCGCTGCCGCAGATAATCTGCAGGTCATCGGTTCGAGTCTGGCAGCGCAGAATGTCGCCGCGGCCGCTCCGACCACGGGTGTGCTGCCCGCGGCGGCGGACGAGGTCTCCGCGTTGACCGCTGCCCAGTTCGCCACCCATGCCGAGATGTACCAGGCGATCAGCGCGCAAGCCGCAGCGATCCACGACATGTTCGTCAACACGCTGGGCGTCAGCGCCGGTTCGTACGCAGCCACCGAGGCCGCGAACGCCGTCGCCGCCGGTTAAGGCGTTGCACCGTGCTGGATTTCGGAGCTTTACCACCGGAGATCAACTCGGCGCGCATGTACGCCGGCCCCGGACCGGGCTCGATGTTGGCCGCCGCAGCAGCCTGGCAGTCGCTGGCCGAAGAGCTGACCTACGCGGCGTCCGGTTACGGCTCGGTCGTCTCGTCGCTGGCCGGCGGGGCGTGGACCGGCGCTAGTTCGACGTCGATGGCCGCAGCCGCCGCCCCGTACGTCACGTGGCTGAGCGCCACCGGGGACCAGGCTCAGCAGACGGCCGCGCAAGCCACCGCGGCGGCCAGCGCCTACGAAAGTGCCTTTGCCGCAACGGTTCCGCCGCCGATGATCGAGGCCAACCGGAGCTTGCTGGCGGCGCTCGTGGCGACGAACGTCCTCGGGCAGAACACCCCGGCGATCGCTGCGACGGAGGCGCTCTACGCGGAAATGTGGGCCCAGGACGCTGCCGCGATGTACGGCTACGCCGGCGCCTCGGCCACCGCGTCGCAAGTGAACCCGTTCACCACGCCGCCGCAGACCACCAATTCCAGCGGCCTGGTGAGCCAGTCCGTCGCGGCGGCTCAATCCGCCGGGACGTCCAGCGGAACCGACGTCGACACGCTCATGTCCTCAGGGCCGCAGGTGATTTCGGGATTGCCTCAGACCTTGCAGTCCCTCGCGTCGCCGCAAGCCCTCGACAGCGTCACGCTACGGCGACCGATTCGTCGACGTCCTCGACATCGGCAACCTCGCTGATGAACGAACTCAGCACGCCGCTGAAGTTCGCGTCGATGCCGATGAGCATGCTGTCCAAGCTGTTCACGGCGGGCAGCACGGCCACCGCAGCCAAGGCCGCGACGACGGCCGCCAACGAGTTGGGCGCCGCCCAGGCGGTCGGGCTCGTATCGAGTCCCGGCGCGCTTGGTTCGATGGGTCTCGGCGCCGGCGTCCCATCTCTCTCGGCGGGCATGGGCCAGGCCACGTCGGTCGGCGCGTTGTCGGTGCCGTCCGGCTGGACCGGTGCGACGCCGTCGGTGACCACCGCCGGAGCGGCGATGCACCTCGGTGGCGCCCAGTCCGTCGCGGCCGCGCCGACAGCGTACGCAATCAGCCATGCCGCCGATGATGCCGGTGGCCAATATGGGCGGGCGCGGGGGCGCTGCGACACCGACGCGATTCGAGCTTCGCTCGACCGTGATCCCCTTCACACCAGCAGCCGGATAGCGGCGTCATTGCGGCCATCCGGTTGCCCGGAACCGAACATTGACTGAACAACAGTTGATCGCGGATGAACACTGCTTGATCAGGAATGAATAGTCGGCATCGTCGTCGCGGATCGCTCGCGCGGCCCTCTAATGTCTCAGCCAGCGACTGTTCAGTGATGAGCATCGGCGCTCAATGTTCTTGACGCTGAGGGTTACCGAGGAAAGAAAGCGCATTTCGTCTGTGGCCACACACCGCGTTCCGCACATCGATATCGATCAGGCGGTTATCCACCAGATCCCGCCGATTGCTGACCAGTTCAAGACCACGCCGCACCCCGCCGCTTCCATGCGGCGGGTGACAGGCAGACGCATTCTTGGCATTTTGACGGAGGTATCTAGTGCTTGACTTCGCCCTGTTGCCGCCAGAGGTCAATTCGGGTCGGATGTATTCGGGTCCCGGACCCGGGCCGCTGTTGGCGGCCTCTGAGGCCTGGGACAGCCTGGCTGCGGAGTTGGGCTTCGCGGCCAGCGGCTACGGATCCGCGCTGGCGGAGCTGACGAGCAACGCGTGGGTCGGCCCCACGTCGGTGGCGATGATTTCCGCCGTCACGCCGTACATCAACTGGTTGACCTCCACCGGCGCACAAGCCGAGGAGACCGCCAACCACGCTCGTGCAGCCGTGGCCGCATACGAGGCGGCCTTCGCGATGACGGTGCCGCCGCCGGTGATCGCGGCCAACCGCGCGCTGCTGGCCGCCCTGGTCGCCACCAACTTCTTCGGTCAGAACACCCCCGCGATCATGATCAATGAAGCCCTGTATGCCGAAATGTGGGCCCAGGACGCCGCGGCCATGTACGGCTACACGGGCGCCTCGCTGGTTGCCGCGCAGGTGACGCCGTTCGTTGAACCCCCGCAGACGACCAGCGATAGCGGGACGAGCAGCCAGGCTGACGCGGTTGCCAAGGCTGCCGCCACGCCGGCCAGCCAAGCCGCGACGGTGGCGCAGAACGCGGCGTCGTCGGCGCCCGCCACGACCACCCAGACGGCCGCGACCACCGCGCTGCCCGCGGCGACCCCCCCGACCACGCTGGTCGAGTGGCTCACAGCAGCTCTATCAAAACACCGTCACCCAATTCCCGACCGGCGGTTTGGGCGTGGGCTTCACGAACGCCAACCTGAACTCGTTGAGGCAGATCTTCCAGGCCTACTTCGCGGTCGGTCTCGCAAACTTCGGCTTTGGTATGGGCCAGCAGTTGATTACCCCCGCTCAGGCAACCGCACTATTCAACCCGGCTGGGGCAGCTGGTGCAGGCTTGGTGCCGACGCCGGCCCTTCCACCCCTGGGCGGCACCGCAGGCGTAAGCGGCGCGCCGTTTACGGCCAGCAGCGTCTCAGCCCAGATGGGCGAGGCCAGCACTCTCGGGCGGCTGTCGGTGCCCGCGAGTTGGCAAGGGGCGTCGCCCGCGGCGTTCGAAGAAGCCAAGCTGGTCAACGCCGCGCGCTCTATCGCACCGCAGTCGAATGGAATGCTCAACGGTATTCCGATGTCGCCCAACGCCGGCCTTGGCGCCGGTGCTGGACGCCGCGGCAGCGGGTACATCGTGAAGTACGGGGTCAAGCACTCCGTGATGCCCAAGCCGCCCGCAGGGGGGTAACAGGGTAGGGCGGCAGGCAAATTCGTCGCCCTTGTCGCACGGCGGCACCGGCGGTAGCGTGTCGCGCCCAATCGCCAGGCGACGGAGTTCACCGATCAGGTGCTCACCGGTAAGACGGCGTTTGACCGTCCCGCCCAAACACTCACGCGTGTACGCATCGACGATTGAGACGATCTTGATCGGCCACCCGGCGATGGTGACGTCGACGTGGAAGTCCATCGCCCACGCCACGATTGGGGTGCAGCCGCGATCACGGTCGGTGGTGCCGTCGAGCTGTCGCGGCCTTTGCCGGCGGCGGTGTGACGCCCGGACCCCTCGTTGGCGCCAAAGGCATTGTATTTCCTCGTGATTGACCGCCCAGCCTTCTACGTCTGGGTCGTGATACGCGGGCCGCAACCCGCGTCGCGGATGGTCCTCGGCGTAGTGGCACCCAGGCCGCAACGTGGCGTCCGGATCGTGCGGGGTGGCCGCGACCGGCTCGTAGCGTTGGGTGGCGCGCGGCGTACCGAAATTACTTCGTGGCGAAAGCCCGATCCGACGATCTCCAGCCCGACCACGGTTGGTTAGACGGCAGCGCGGCGGGCCGCACCTACCTAGGTTCGGGAGGCCGGCCCAATCGAAGCATTACCGCAGGTGGAAGGTTTGCCGAATTCGAGATGAACAGCCGATATCGGGGGGTGAATACTCTCCGTCCACTCGTGAACAGTTAGGTCGGCGGGGTCTTTATCCGAGCGTGACCATCTAGCCTTTCAACCGAACGACCTTGCCCAAGGTCGTAGACGCGCAAGGTTATTAAGGAGGAGACCGGATGTCGTTCGTGACCACACAGCCGGAAGCATTATCGGCAGCGGCCACCAGCCTGCAGGGGATCGGGTCTGGATTGAACGCCCAGAACGCGGCTGCAGCGGCTCCGACCACGGGAGTGGTTCCCGCTGCCGCCGACGAGGTTTCGGCGCTGACGGCGGCTCAGTTCGCCGCGCACGCCCAGCTTTACCAGGCGGTCAGCGCCCAAGCGGCGGCGATCCACGAAGCTTTCGTCAACACGTTGAGCACCAGCGCCGGTTCCTACGCAGCCACCGAGGCCGCCAACGCGGCTGCGGCCGGCTAGGAGGTATTTCAATGGTGGATTTCGGGGCGTTACCGCCGGAGATCAACTCGGCCCGGATGTATACGGGCCCAGGTTCGTCGTCGCTCCAAGCTGCCGCGTCGGCATGGAACGGCCTGGCCGCCGAGCTTCAGTCGGCTGCGCAAGGCTACGAGACGACGATCACGCAACTCGCCAACGATGGGTGGAATGGCCCGGCCTCCACGGCGATGGCCAGTGCGGCGCAGCCGTACGTGACGTGGATGCAAGAGACGGCCGCCGCGGCCGAGCAGGCCGCGACTCAAGCCCGCACGGCCGCAGCGGCATACGAGCAGGCGTTCGCAGCGACGGTGCCGCCGCCGATGATCGCCGCTAACCGCGCAGAGACGGCTGCGGCGACGCAGGCCAACGTTTTCGGCCAGTACACGCCGTTGATCGCGCAACTCGAAGCGCAGTACGGCCAGATGTGGGCACAGGACGCCGCGGCCATGTACGGCTACGCGGGCCAATCGGCGGCAGCCGCTAAGGTAACGCCGTTCGCCATCGCCGGCCGCGACCACCAATCCCGGCGGCACGGCTAGCTCAAGCCGCTGCTGTCAGCCAGGCAACCGCTACGTCGGCCGCCACCAGCAGCCAGTCGGTCCTGCAGCAGCTGACCTCGTCGATGCCGAACTCGCTGCAGAGCCTTGCGTCGCCTGCGGCCAGCTCGGCGGCCACCACCTTGACGCCGCTTCAATCGCTTTACAGCTTCTTGTTCGGAACGAGCGTCCTGCCCACAAACCTCTCGGCGTTGGTGACCAACTACTCGCCGTACGCCAGCTTGTTCTACAACACCGAGGGTCTGCCGTACTTCAGCGTTGGTATGGGCAACTTCGGCGTTCAGATTGCGAAGAGCGCGGGAATCCTGGGCGGGGCTGCTCCTGCGGCCGCCGCCCCGGCACTCCACGGCTTGAGTGGCCTCGGAGCTGGGCTGGGTGGCGGTGCTGCCGGCGCGGGTGCGGCCGCGCATTCCGTCTCCGCCATCTCGGGCGGCGCCGGTTCGGTCGGCAAACTGGCGGTGCCGGCGTCGTGGGTCGGTGCAACTCCGCAGGCGGCCCCACACGGCGTGCAGTTGGTCAGCAGCGTCAGCGCTGCCCCGGAGGCCGCCGGTGGGAACGGGAACCTGGTCGGCGGTATGCCGCTGGCCGGTGGCGCCAGAGCCGGTGGCTTCGGCTCGGGCCCGCGTTATGGGTTCAAACCCACAGTGATGCCCCGCCCACCGTCAGCCGGCTAAAAGCCGATTAGCTTCACGCCTCCTGGGGTGTCACGCCGCGGCGTGACACCCCAGGAGTGTTGTGATCGCCGAAACGCAGCCCGCGGCTCGTCGCCGTCGACTTTAGGTGAACTGCGGATGTTCTAATCATGGCTCAAATGTGAACAGTTGGGGCGTATTTGGAAGCTCGCGAGAGCGGTGGCGTAGGTTTCCGCTAGATGAACAATCCTTGGCCGGGGCAGGGGGACACGTGGCAGAACACGCTGAGGCGACCGGCTCGCTGGCCTTGTCACGGAGACCCCGGGACGCCGCCCGCACACACCCCAGGACTATGAGCGGTTCGGCGCCGTTGAGCGCAGCGAGCGTCCTGCCGCGCCGCCCCGCTCCGCCTGCCGAGGTAGCTCAGGCGCGCGTGTTCGAGCGGCTGCTACAGGCCGAAGGCGCCGAACTACAGGAGCTTGCGGATCGCATAGCCGGAGATAACTATCAGCAACCCGGGCCCGACGACTCCCGGGCGTCGGAAGAGCTGGCGCAGCTACACGCTCGCATCGACGAAGTCCGTGCTCTGCTGCGGACATTGCACAGGCGATTCCCGCACTCTGCGCCAGACGGCGACCGTTAGCCGGCGTGAACTAGCCGCACTTGTTGTCAGTCCTCGTCCAGGATCAGCGCCATCTCCGGACAGGACGCCACCCCGTCACGAGTGGCCTGCGCGTCCTCCGCCGCAACCTCGTGCTCTTCGAGAGTGGAGTAGCCAGAATCATCGATCGGGAAAATCTCGGGGTCAACCGCATAGCACTGGGCGTGACCAACGCACCTCGACTGCTCGACTCGAACCTTCACAGTGCCGAGTCTAAAAGACATGTCGAACATCGTCGCTCGGATCGGCGCCCGCGCGCTCGGCGACGACGCAACCGAACCACAGCGGGCCACCTACCATTTCTACTGTCGCCGGCCCGCCACGGCGCCGGCGAAAATGGATGAACCGACAACGAGAGATCACGTACATGAGCTCCATTGATGAAAGCCTGTACGGCAAAGGCTTTCACCTTCCGCGGCTTGACTACTTCGCCCTGCCGATGGCTGCTGATCGTGGTACCGGGTGGAAGGTTTTGCGCGATGCCGGCCCGGTGGTGTTCATGAACGGCTACTACTACCTCACCCGCCGTGAGGACGTGCTGGCAGCATTGCGAAACCCCAATGTCTTTTCTGCTCGATTGGCGCTGCAGCCACCGGGAAGCCCAATCCCGGTGATCCCGTTGGGATTCGACCCGCCCGAGCACACTCAGTACCGCAAAATTCTGCAGCCGTTTTTCAGCCCGCACGGGTTGAGTAAGTCGCGACCCGTGCTGGTTCGTCACGCCGCCGACATGATCGACGCCATCGCCAACCGCGGCGAATGTGAGGTGATGGAAGACTTGGCGAAGACCTACCCCTACCAGGTGTTCCTCGACCTCTACGGTCTGCCCTTGGAGGACCGCGACCAACTGATCGCCTGGAAAAACGCCGTGCTCTCCGACGAGCTCTACGCTTCTATGGAGGACATCGCCCCAGCGGCGCAGGCGATGTACAAATATCTGACGGAGGCAATCCAATACCGCCGGGAAAATCCGGGCTCGGACATGTTGTCTGCCGTGATGCAGAGCGAAGGCAACTTCACGGATCTCGAGTTGCTGGGCATGAGCCATCTGCTGATCCTGGCGGGGCTGGACACCGTGACCGCGGCGATCGGCTTCTCCCTGCTGGAGTTGGCGCGTAGACCGGAGTTGCGTGCACAGCTGCGCGACAATCCACGCCAGATCAGAGTCTTCATCGAAGAGATCGTGCGGTTAGAGCCGTCAGCACCGGTGGCGCCCCGGGTACTTACCGAGAACGTCGTCGTCGGTGGCATGACATTGCCTGCGGGCTCATCGGTGTTCTTGTGCATGGCCTTGATCAACCGGGACGGCAGCGACTCGATCTCCACCGACGAACTCACCATGGACGGTAAAGTGCACCGGCACTGGGGATTTGGTGGCGGACCGCACCGGTGCCTGGGCTCTCATCTGGCCCGCATGGAGCTGACCGTGATCGTCGACGAATGGCTCAAGAGGATCCCTGAATTCGAACTGGCGCCTGACTACCATCCCGAAATCAAGTTCCCCAGTAAGACTTTCGCGCTCAAGAACTTGCCGCTGCGTTTCAGCTGATCCACGTTGCGCGGCCGCGATCAGCCGGGGTGCGCCGGCTCGCCGGGCGCCAGGCGCCGGTGTCCGCGCAGGAGGACGCCGGTTATTGGAAAACGACTCCGGGTGGCCGTCAGAGGGAAGGGCACGTGAGGAAAGCGGGTGCGGGGCGTTATCCGCGGTTAGATTTTTTCGCCTCACCGGTATGCCGCGTCGCTCGCGGCTCCGCGACATGCGACGGCGCCGACGACAGCGCGGAAGCCAACGCCCGACCGAGGCAAACACATTTGAGCACTTCAGCAGCCCTTTCGAGCTGCTGACCGGCGCTCTCGGAGCTGGACCTGTTACTTAGCTGTTACCGCAGATGAACAGTTGTTGCTCCCGGGTGAACAGTTGCAAACACCCAGCTTCGGCACGCAGCGCGGAGCCGAACCCGCGTCTACTCTCATGCACGAACAGATTGGCAAACCAACCGGGAGGACGCCGAAATGTCGTTCGTGACCACCCAGCCGGAGGCCCTGTCGGCAGCAGCCACCAGCCTCCAAGGGATCGGCTCAGGCCTGAACGCCCAGAACGCGGCCGCGGCGGCTCCCACAACGGGCGTGGTTCCGGCTGCGGCTGATGAGGTTTCAGCTCTGACCGCGGCTCAGTTCGCCGCGCACGCGCAGCTTTACCAGGCGGTCAGCGCCCAAGCGGCGGCGATCCACGAAGCTTTCGTCAACACGTTGGGCACCAGCGCTGGTTCCTACTCAGCCACCGAGGTCGCCAACGCGGCTGCGGCCGGCTGAGTGTGTTGTCGATGAAGCCCGTCCCACTGTGGTGCCACTCCCAGTGGCTACCAGTTAGCGGGAAAGGGGGGATCAGCCGTGTGTTCCAGGTCGGCGGTTACCTCCGGTAACCGGTCCGACTATCACGTTCACTGCAGTCGATCACAAATCACAGAAGGAGTTAAGTAAGTGCCTACACGTTTTATGACAGACCCGCACGAGATGCGTTCGATGGCTGGACGTTTCGACGTGCACGCGCAGACGGTGGAGGACGAGGCCCGCAAGATGTGGGCGTCGAGCCAGAACATCGCCGGAGCCGGCTGGAGCGGTACCGCTCAGGCCACCTCCTACGACACCATGGGTCAGATGAACACCGCGTTCCGCAACATCGTCAACATGCTGCACGGTGTGCGTGACGGACTGATCCGCGACGCGAACAACTACGAGGCCCAAGAGCAGGGCTCTCAGCAGATTCTGAGCAGCTAACTCCGCTCGCAGCGTAAACTCTCACAAACAGGAGGACAGATAGATGTCGATCAGTTACCAGTTCGGTGATGTCGACGCCCACGGCGCGATGATCCGCGCCCAGGCCGCTTCATTGGAGTCCGAGCACCAGTCCATCGTTCGCGATGTGCTGGCTGCCGGTGACTTCTGGGGCGGTTCGGGTTCCGTAGCTTGCCAGGAGTTCATCACCCAGTTGGGTCGTAACTTCCAGACGATCTACGAGCAGGCCAACAGCCACGGCCAGAAGGTGCAGACCGCCGGCAATAACATGTCGAGCACCGACTCCGCCGTCGGCTCCAGCTGGGCCTGACAGTAGTCAACGCAGGGCGCGGCAGCACACCGATTCAGGTGTGCTGCCGCGTCGTGCGATAACAGAGAAACACCGAGACGAGAGAAGCGAATGGACCAGAGCACACGCACAGACATCACCGTCAATGTCGAGGGGTTCTGGATGCTGCAAGCGTTGCTGGACATTCGCCATGTCGCACCCGAATTGCGGTGTCGACCATTCGTCTCCACAGATTCCATGGACTGGCTCAACGAGCACCCGGGCATGGCGACCATGCGCGAACAGGGCATCGTGGAGGGCGAGACCGTTAATGAGGCGGTAGCTGCCCGGATGCGCGTTCTGGCGGCGCCGGACCTGGAACTCGTCGCATTGCTTTCCCGCGGCAAACTGCTGTACGGGGTCAAGGAGAAAGAAGAGGGTGGCGCCGAGGAGCAGGTGGGCTCGCGCGACATCCCGGACAACGAATTTCGCGTGCTGCTGGCGCGTCGCGGCCAGCACTGGGTCTCGGCCGTCCGGGTCGGCGACGAGATCACGGTCGACGACGTCGCCATCGCGGACACCACATCGATCGCGACCCTGATATTCGATGCACTCGAGTCGATCCATCACGCCGAGCCCGCCGCGATCAACGCGGTCAACGTGCCGCTCGATGAAATGCTTGAAATCACGAAAGCCTGGCAGAGTTCCGGGTTTAACGTCTTCTCCGGCGGAGATCTGCGCCGGCTGGGTATCAGCGCGGCAACCGTGGCCGCTCTCGGCCAGGCGTTGTCAGACCCGGCCGCTGAAGCTGCGGTCTATGCCCGCCAGTACCGCGATGACGACAAGGCGCCCAGCGCCTCGGTGCTCTCACTCAAGGACGGTTCGGGCGGCCGGATCGCCATGTATCAGCAGGCGCGCACCGCAGGCTCCAACGAGGCCTGGCTCGCCATCTGCCCGGCCACTCCGCAGCTGGTACAGGTCGGTGTGAAGACCGTCCTGGAAACCCTCCCTTACGGGGAGTGGAAGACGCACAGCAGAGTTTAACTATTCGTTACGCAGTTAGCGCGCACGCCAAAGATTTTCAGGGCAGCATTTAGCAAAGATGCGGATGCCGCGAAATGCTCTTAGAATCTGCTCAACAATTGTGACGCGATGTCACGATTCCACCTAGCGAGGCAAGACAGATGGACCCACAATTCTTCGACAGAGGGGTGCAGCGATGACCGCAGTAGCTGAGGCGCAACAGCCCGGCACAGAGGCACTTTCGTCGCCTCAATCGGCCGTGATCGGCATCATCGCCGGCGAGGGCGTGCAGATCGGCGTCCTGCTGGACGCCAACGCCCCGATTTCGGTGATGGTCGACCCACTGCTGAAGGTCGTCAACGTCCGACTGCGGGAATTGGGTATCGCGGCGCTGGAAGCAAAGCAGCGCGGTCGCTGGGCTTTGTGCCTGGTCGACGGCACGCCGCTGCGGGCCACCCAGTCGCTCACCGAGCAGGACGTCTTCGACGGCGACCGGTTGTGGCTGCGGTTCGTTGAGGACACCGAGCACCGCTCGCAGGTCATCGAGCACATCTCGACGGCCGTCTCGGTCAACCTCAGCAAGCGTTTCTCCTCGATCAACCCGACGGTGGCCATCCAGGTCGGCGCAGGGATGGTCGGATCCGGCGTCGCTCTCGCCTCACTGTTGCTCGGCTGGTTCCGGTGGCACCACGACTCCTGGGTCCCGGCGCCCTACGCCGCCGTGATCTCGGTGCTCGTGTTCACCGTGGCGCTGCTGATCCTCGGCCGCTCGCACACGGTGCAGAACCGTCGCGCCGGCGACATGCTGCTCTGGAGCGGACTCGCGCCGCTGGCGGTGTCGGCGGCCTCGGCGCCCCCCGGCCCGGTCGGCTCGCCGCACGCGCTGCTGGGTTTTGCCGTCACTACCGTGGGCGCGCTGCTGATCCTGCGCTTCACCGGCCGCCAGCTGGGCACCGGTACCGCCATCGTGACTGTCTCACTGGTCGCGACCATCGCCAGCCTCTTCCGGATGGCATTCGACACGGGCGCGGTCACTCTGCTCACCACCATCCTGCTGGTCTGCGTCTTCGGCTACCACAGCGCTCCGGCGATGTCTCGCTGGCTGTCCGGCATCCGGTTGCCGGTGTTCCCCTCGGCCACCAGTCGCTGGGTGTTCGAGGCCCGTCCCGACCTGCCGACCACCGTGGCGCACGGCGTCGACGGCGGCCGTCCGACCCTCGACGGCCCCGCCTCCATCCAGGACGTGGTGCTGCGGGCCGAGCGTGCCCGCTCGTTCCTGACCGGACTCCTGGTCGGTCTCGGTGTGCTGACGGTGATTTCGCTGACGGGGGTGTCTGACCCCCACGCTCAAGACCGCTGGCTGCCTCTGCTGCTGGTCGCCAGCACTGCGGGATTCCTGATGCTGCGCGGCCGGTCTTACGTAGACCGTTGGCAGGCCATCACCCTCGCGGTCACGTCGGTGCTGATCGTCGCTGCGGTAGTGGTGCGCTACTCGCTGGTGCTGTCTTCGACGGCCGCTGTGTCCGTGACTGCCGGCGTGGCGGTGCTGCTGCCCGCGGCGGGACTCATCGCCGCGGCGACGGTGCCGAACACGATCTACAGCCCGCTGTTCCGCAAGCTCGTGGAGCAGGTCGAATACCTCTGCCTGCTGCCGATTTTCCCGCTGGCATTGTGGTTGATGAACGTCTATGCCGCGATCCGCTACCGGTAGTCGTCGACTGCGGCCGCTTCGTGCGGCCGCAGTCGCCGGCACCACCCTGATCGTCGCTTCGATCGCGCTGTCCGGGTCGCCGGCCTACGCGATCAATCCTCCGGCGATCGACCCGGCGGCCGTGCCGCCGGACAGCCCGCCCGGCCCCGGCCAAACAATGAAGCAGAACTCGTACTGCACCGAGGTCGGGGTGCTGCCCGGATCCGACTTCCGGCTGCAGCCGAAGTACATGGAAATGCTCAACCTGTCCGAAGCATGGAAATTCGGGCGCGGTGCCGGGGTGCGGGTCGCCGTCATCGACACCGGCGTTACTCCCCACCCGAGGTTGCCGCACCTGATTCCCGGCGGCGACTACGTGATGGGCGGCGGAGACGGGCTTTCCGACTGCGACGCTCACGGAACGCTCGTGGCGTCGATGATCGCCGCGTCACCCGGAAGCGCTGGGGCACCCGGCGCGCCGGGACCCCGACGGCCACCCCCCGTTCCCACCAGGGAACCACCGCCGGTGGCGCCCCCACCGCAGACAATCAGTGTGGCCCCGCCGCCGCCGCAGACCATCACGTTGGTGCCGGCAGCGCCACCGGCGGAGGGCAGCGGCGAGCCTGCTACCGCATGTCCGTGGTGCCCGCCGGGACAAAAGGCGGGCGGAGCTGCCAGCCACGACCACGGCAACACAGTGCTGCCGAACTTCTCCGGCAACGGCCACGGGCAAGTCGTCTCCGTGGATTACCCGCGGCCGGCAGCGCCGCAGCCACCGCTGGATCCACCACCGCCGCCGGCGCCGAGTGACGCCTACAGCGGCATTGCCCCCGACGTCGACCTGATCTCAATCCGCCAGTCCAGCCAGGCATTTGGGCTGAAGGACGCCTACACCGGCGACGAGGATCCGCAGACTCGGCAAAAGCGGGACACCATCTTCACGATGGCGCACGCGATCGTGCATGCCGCGAACATGGGCGCCCAGGTGATCAACATCTCTCAGGTGTTGTGCATGAGCGCGCGCAGCCTGATCGACCAGCCCGACCTCGGCGCGGCGATCCGATACGCAGCCGTCGACAAGGACGCCGTCATCGTCGCAGCCGCGGGCGACACCAGTCAGCGTGACTGCAAAGAGAACCCGTTGGTTGATCCGTTGCACCCCAACGACTCTCGTGACTGGGGCGGCGTGACCACCGTGGTTACTCCGTCGTGGTTCAGCGACTACGTCCTGACCGTGGGCGCGGTGGATTCCTCCGGCACGCCCATGGACAAGCTGAGCGTCGCAGGGCCATGGGTGTCCATCGCGGCGCCCGGTACCGACGTGGTCGGCCTCTCGCCGCGAGATGACAGTCTGATCAACGCAATTGACGGTCCGGACAACTCCTTGCTGGTGCCGTCCGGAACGAGCTTCTCGACCGCGATCGTGTCCGGTGTGGCTGCTCTGGTGCGGGCGAAGTACCCGACACTGTCCGCCCACCAGATCATCAACCGGTTGACTCGCACTGCCCGAGCACCTGCGCGCGGTGTCGACAACCAGATCGGCTACGGCATCGTCGACCCGGTGGCCGCGCTGACCTGGGATGTACCCGATGGGTCTGTCCTGCCGAAGGATTCGGCGAAACCACTGAATCTGCCTCCGGCCCCTCCTCCGCGCAACATGGTGCCGGTCTGGGTCGCCGCCGGCGGACTGGGTGGTGCGTTGCTGCTGGCCGGTCTCATCTTCGGCGGAGCCGTTTTGATGAGAAAGACAACAAGGGGACAGGAATGAAAGCACAACGCGAGTACGGGCTGTCCTTGTCGTGGGCGCGAGTTACCACCGTGTTCCTGATTGACGTCGCGCTGCTGGTGATTGCGAGCCACCTTCCCGACTCCTGGCAGGCCGACCGCAACCTCACCTTGTGGATTGGTGTCGGCTTGGCGGTGATCATCACCGTCGTCGCCCTGCTGACCAACGGGGGAGTGCCCGTATCGTCGGCCCCTATCGCCCGGGTCCGAAACTGGTACGCCGACCCGGAGGCGCTCACTGTCGGTTGCACTCCCGCGGTCGACCACCGACGACAGTTCAGCCGCGAGACGGTGGGCATCCGCGAGCACGCCGGCAAATTGATCGCGGTGATCGCCGTCGACGGCGTAGGGGAGGCCGGCCGGCATCGCCACCGCGACACACTGGCGACCACCATCCCATTAGAAGCCGTTGTTACGTCGTTGCGGCAGTTCGACGTTCGTCTCGATAGCGTCGACATCATCTCGGTCGGCACCCGTAAAGCCGCCAAGGGCGTCCAGTCGGCCGTCAGCGATGACTTCGGGGCAGACGGCGACCGGCGGCCCATCGAGGAGCGCAACACCTGGCTGGTGGTTCGGATGGACCCGCAGCACAATGTCAGCGCTGTCGCTGCCCGCGATTCTGTGGCCTGCACGCTGGCCGCCGCCACCGAGCGGCTGGCGCACGACCTCGACGGGCGTAGCTGCGTAGCACGGCCACTGTCCGCCGACGAGATCGTCAATGTGGACGACGCCGTCCTGGCCGGGCTACAGCCGGCCAACGTCCGGCCATTCTGGCGCTACCTGAAGACCCCGGACGGCTTCGTGACCAGCTTCTGGGTTTCGCCCGGCGACATCACCAGCAAGACGCTGGAGGAACTGTGGCTCACCGACGCTGATACCACTGTCATGACGATCCGCATCATCGCGGAGGGTCATGAGGCAGACGTGTCGGTTTGGGTCCGCTACCACAGCGACAAGCGCCTGCGTAAAGAAGCTTTCACCGGCCTGAACCGGCTGACCGGGCGTCAGCTCGGCGCGGTAGCCGCCAGCCTGCCGGCGCCGACGTCACACCGCCCGCTGCCGATGCCGAGCCGCACACTGGGCCACGCCGAGGACATCCTGGTTCCGGTTGGCGCAGTGGCTGGGCAACAGGCGAGCGGTTTCGAGGCTTTACGATAAACGGATGACGCGACCGCAAACCAACGCGACGGATTCCCGCAACGCAATGGTCGCGGGGCTGTTGGCGTCCGGGATATCGGTCAACGGCCTTCAGCCCAGCCACAATCCGCAGGTGGCTCTGCGGATGTTCACGGCGGCCACCAGCCTCGACCCGCAGATGTGCGACGCCTGGCTGGCCCGCTTGC
>CAVTSP010000012.1:0-108205 GCA_963737375.1 uncultured Actinomycetota bacterium | reverse complement strand
CATTGCTCACTCAACTGGGACTGAGTGATTTGGGCATCACCGAGAAGCTGGAAGACGGGCCGGTTCAACCGGGCTAGTGGTCTGTCTGCGTTTTGATCTGGTGGAGGGTGGCGCGTCCGCGTTGCACCTTGGTGATGATGTCGTCGGCGGTGGCCTTCCAGATGAATGGCTTTGGGTTGTCGTTCCAGTGCTGCGCCCACGTGGTGATTGCGGCGGTGAGGTCGGCGACGCTGGTGAAAGCGCCACGGCGCAGGCGTTTGTCGGTGAGTTCTTTGAACCAGCGTTCGATCAGGTTCAGCCAGGAACTCGAAGTCGGCGTGTAGTGCAGGTGCCAGCGGCGGCGGTCCTTGTGCGCAAGCCACTTGGCGATTTCCGGAGTGGAGTGGGCCGACAAGTTGTCCAGCACGACGTGCACGCCCAAGCCGCGTGGAACGCTGGCGTCGATCTGCTTGAAGAACCGCAGCACGTCGGCGCCGGTGTGGCCTTTGCGCAGATCGGTCAGCACCTCGCCGGTGGCGATGTTCATCGCCGCGAACAAGTCGATCGTGCCGTTGCGCTTGTAGTCATGGGTCATTGTTCCGGCCCGGCCGGCCTTCATCGGCAACGACGGTTGAGTGCGGTCCAAGGCCTGGCACTGGGTCTTCTCGTCGAAGCTGAACACCACTGCGCGCGCCGGCGGATTCACATACAGCCCAACGACGTCGACGAGTTTCTCCTCGAACCGAGGGTCATTGCTGACCTTGAACGTCTCGACCTTCCACGGCTTGAGGTTGTGGTCGGCCCAGATCTTGGCCACGGAGTCTTTGCCGATCCCAACCCGGGCAGCCAGGCTACGAGTGCTCCAATGCGTCGACCCGTCGGCGGGGCGCTCCTTGTGAGTAAGCCGCAACACTTCCTCGACGAGGCCGGGCCCGAGACTGGGCTTACGACCACGGCCCTTGGCGATCACCCCAACTCCGTGCGTTCGTTTCTCGGCGAACCGAGAACGCCACCGCCGCACCGTATCCGAGTCCACCCTGCAGCGCCGGGCGATCTCCTCGTTGGCCACCCCGTCGGCCGCCAACAGCAGACCCCGCGCCTGCACGACCTGCCGATGCGGCAACGACGTCGAGGTCGCCATCCGCTCCAAGTCCGCACGCTCGCTATCGCTGACAGGCAAAGCCACCGCTGTCATAACAGGCATACTACAAACTACCGCACTATTTCACAGACAGACCACTAGAGTCGGGCGGCGAACACATGCGGCGAGCCGTAACGCAGTGTCCCGCTGCAACACTTCGGCCGACCAGAGTCTCAGGTGAAGTGATGGTCCTCGGTCGTGACGTGGGCGGTCATGCGCCAGTAGTCGATCAGTCGCCACGGGCTGAGGATGTAGACCTTGCCGTCGGGCGCCTTGTACCACGAATGCTCGATCGACGGGTGGCCCCACATCAGTGTGGAGACCTCGGCCTGCAAGTCGTCGCGGTAGCGTTCGTGCGCCTCGACCGTTGGCTCGATCGACCGGTGCCCCTGCTCGATGATGGTCTTCACCGCGTCGCCGATGTAGCGCATCGCCAGCTCGGACATGCCGATTACGCTGCCGGCGTGTGCCAGCCCGGTCCCGGGGCCGTTCAGGATGAAGAAGTTCGGGAACCCAGGGATCGAGATACCTTTGTAGGCAGCCGGTTTGCCGTCCCACGCTTGCTGCAGCGATACGCCGTCGCGGCCGATTATCTCCATCGGGAAGAGCACTTCGTTGGGCCGGAATCCGGTGGCCAAAATGATCACGTCAGCCTCGAAGCGGCCGTGCTCGGTCATCACCGAACCGGCGTCGACGTCGGTGATCCGGTCGTTGACCAACTCGACGTGCTCTCGTTTGAGGCAGCGTAGCCAACTGCCGTTGTCCTGCAGCATCCGCTTGGCCATCGGCGGATAATTCGGCGTCACCTTTGCCGCCAGTTCGGGGTCGTCGCCCACCTGCTGATCGATCCACGCGGCGAAGTAGTCTCGGCGCGCCGCGCTGGCCGCGTTGGCAGTGCGCGGGAAGTCGGGCCAATCTGGCTGAGCCCGAACGAGTTCGAGCATCTTATCGTTCGACTGCCACATCAACATGAAGCGGTAGAAGCGGGCGTAACCGGGCAAATGCCGCATGGCCCAGCGTTCACCCGGAGTGACCTTGGCGTGGTAGCGCGGGTTCGGCGCCATCCATTGCGGGGTGCGCTGAAAGACCGTCAGGCTTTGGACGTCGTCGACGATCGCGGGTCCGATCTGAAATCCGCTGGCGCCGGCGCCGATCATCGCGACTCGCTGACCGCGTAGGTCGACGGAGTGGTCCCAGCGCGCCGAGTGAAACGCCGGCCCGTCGAACCGGTCCAGGTTGGGAATGTCAGGGACCGACGGGCGGTTCAGCAACCCGACGCCGGAGATGAGCACGGTCGCCGATCGGGTCTCCTGTGTCCCGTCGGGGCCGCGCAGGCTGACCGTCCACTCGGCGGTGTCCTCGTCCCATACGGCACGCTCGACCTCCCGCTGCCAGGTGACGTGTGGGCCTATGTCGTGCTCGGCCATCAATTGCTGGAAGTAGGACCGCAATTCGGGTTGGCGTGTGTAGTAGTCGCTGAATCCGTCGTTGCGTTCGAAGGAGTACGAGTAGTAATGGCTGGCGACGTCGACCCTGCACCCCGGGTAGGTGTTCTCGAGCCAGGTGCCGCCGACGTCGTCGTTCTTGTCGACGATCTCGAACGGTATTCCGGCCTCCTGCAACCGGATACCGGCGAGCAGTCCCGATTCACCGCATCCGATGATCAACACTGATATGCCAACTTGGGCGACAGTCCGGCCCACCGCGATCGAGCGCGGGTTCTCGCCGCGTAGGTCCATCTCCTCGATGTACAGCGGGGCGTACTCGTCGGACACCGGTTCACAGGCGATCCAGTTCAGCACTTCGCGTATGAACGGGTCGCCGGGCGGAGGCGGAGACGGGCAGCCGGCGTCGCGCCACGCGCAGATCGCCTTGAGAGCGTCCCGTCGCAGCTGGGCCTTCTCGTCCTCGGCGAGGTCGCCCTGAAATTCATTGTGCAGCCATTGCTTTGGCCGAATCGGTCCGCGCAGATGGGACGGGTCTCCGGTAATCATGGCGACCGCGCCGATGAGGGCCGGCACGGAGGCCGTCGCCAAGGCCTCGGCGATGGTGTCGTCGTCCTCGGTGATGGGCTCCGTTTCGAGGTGGCGGCGCCCCATCAGAGCGTCCCCTGAACTGCAGATATCACGTGAACAGACCCTTCAGTCTCAGACGCTCGCGAAAAGGGTAACATCCATGAGTCTTATTTCTGACACTTATCAGTGTCAAGTAGTGATCTGTCGGATATCCTCATTGCGTGGTCGAACAAGGACCGACAGCGCTAGCTGACGTGAAACGACAGGCGGTGATCGATCACGTCTTGGCTTCAGCGCGCGAACTCGTGCTCGCAGGCGGCCTGGACGTCACGATGGACGAGTTGGCCGATGCGTCAGGAGTCAGCCGGAGCACGCTCTTCCGCCACTTCACCAGTAGGGACGGCCTTCTTGCGGCCGCCTTCGACGCGGGAATGGTCGACTACCGCCTGGGTTTGCCGCGCTACGAAGGCGAGCTCCGCTCGTGGTTGCGTGCCACCTGCGAGGCGGCACATCGGATGAACTCGACGATCGGGCCCGGATTCTTCGAACTCGCCTCACGGCCGGATTTGTCACCCGACCTGGCGGCTGTCGAGGATCGACGGCGGGCGGCGTTCGGCGCTGCGACCGCCGACATCGCCGCCACGCTGTGGAAAGCCGCTGGGCGGCGAGGTCGAACCCCACGCGACCTGGCCAACGTCGTGTCGGTTCACTTGAGTCCGTTCTTCACCGCGGCAACGACAATCGACACCGGCAAGAGTTGGCAGGTCAGCGCCGAACTGGCTTACGCGGCGATCTTGGCCGCCGCAACGCAGGACATCGCGGACCGCTAACTCGGCCGGCCCCGTCGTCGTTCGCGCCCTGCTTGAGCCGTTACCCTGACGGGCTTGCTACGGATGTGAACTCCGCTCGATTATTTCGGCGCGGGTGGTGGAAAGATTCCGCCGGGCGACGTCTTGGTCAGGACGTACTCCAGCCGCCGGCTGGTGAATAGCCAACGCCCAGAACGTTTCTCGTAGGTCTCGTGGTAGTAGCCGGTCGCCACGAAGTAGTGCTCTTCGTTACCTTGGTTCCACAGTGACAAGCCGGACATCCCCCAAATCCCGCTGGCCTGTGCCGAAGACTCGAATACGATCTCGGGCGTGTGGGAATGATGGGCGGTCCTGAGGTCCTTCATGATCTCGCGCACATTGGCGATCATCTCGGCTGCAGTCGTCCACGGCGGATAGTCGCCGTTATGCGACCGGTGTTCAGGAACATGAAGGGCCTCAAGAGAATCCCAGTCCTTCGTGTCCACGAAGCGGTCCCGGCGGGCCTTGAGGAGCTTGATCTCTTCCATTGCTTCGAGACGTTCGAGGATGCTCATGCCGGCTGAGTGCTGGTCCACATCCAAAATCCGCTCCGTTCTTGAGGCCCGGAAGAACCTTCGGGGCGCGACTAGCAGTTCACGAAATCACATATTGCGCCGCGAAGTGTTGGACTGTCGCCGCGCCAACGGGCGCAAAAAGAAACAGACCAGGCCTTTCGGCCTGGCCTGTGACTTGTGGTGGAGCTGCCGGGAATCGAACCCGGGTCCTACGGCATTCCCTCAAGACTTCTCCGTGCGCAGTCCGCTAAGTCTCTACTCGGATCTCTCGGTCACGCGAACAAGCCGAGATGACGATCCCAGTCGCTGTTTGATGTCCCCGCGGGTCCCGCGACCGGGCCCGTGGGTTTGTCCCTCTAGCTGATGCCAGGGTCCGGGCCGAGGGCGCTCCCGGTCTGACAGACACGCAGTCGCTTAGGCAGCGAGTGCGTAGTCGCGCTGATGTGAATCGGCGCTTATATGGTTGCAGCGACGCTTACGGTGGTCTCTTGCCTGCACCGGCACGCTTCCCTTGATTCGATGCGCGAAGTCGAAACCGTTCAGCCCCTCGCACCCCTGCCGATTTTCGGCAAGACAATTCATAGTACGCGCTTTTCAACAGCAGGTCAGCGAGCAATCATCCCGATTCAGATCACGAAATTGAGATGCTCGACGACGCGCGCACCGACCTCGGTATCCCCACCGAGGTCGACACCGGCCGTGTCGTCGGTGCGTCCGCCGGCCAGTCGGGCCAACAGCAGCCCATCGAGGCGGATCGACGCAGTGGGGTCGAGCCCGCCGAAATCGTCGACCACCTGAGCGCGGCCGTCGACAGCGACGCGGATGGTCCGAGCCAGCGGGCCGGTCAGCTCGATAGCGACCCGCGATCCCTCGGGCGCTTTGCCCAGTTTCCCGACGACGAATCCCATCGTCGCGGCGATCTCGTCCAGCGACAACCGCGCCGCCGGGCCGCTCAGCTCCGCTTCGGACGGCGGCAAGCCGACGGCGTCGCGGATGTCTTGCTCGTGCATCCAGCAGTCGAAAACCCGTACTCGCATGAATCGCCCTAAACTCTCCAGGCCAACCGGTGTCGGCGTCGGGGCGTTCCAATCGTCGACGGACGTGGCGGACAAACGCTCGCGCCGATCCGTGGTGACCGAGCGGAAGCGTTGCAGCAGAGCAGCTTCCGACTCCGAGCTGAGGTGGCGAACCCAGGCTTCGTTGGCCGCGCCCACGCCGTTGCGCACATGGTCCAGCGTCGTCAGATCGATATCGGCGTCGGGCGTATTGAGTCCCTGCAGCATCGATTCGGTGCCGACGATGTGGGCGACCACGTTGTGCACACACCAGCCGGGCAGCGGCGTCGCCGTCTGCCATTGCTGCTCGAACAGTCCGCTCAGCAGTTGATCGAGGCTGTCCCAGGTGCCGAACAGAGCCGATAACACCTCGGACTTGTCGAGAACGGTGACATTGCCCATGTCACCTGATGCTAGACCGAGGTCAGGCAGCGGCGATCATGCTTACCGATACCGCGGCCAACACCATGCCGATTGCCTGCCAGCGCGTCAGCCGCTCGCGCAGCACGATGATTGCCAACACGACGGTGGTCGCCGGGTACAGCGAAATCAGGATGCTGGCCAGCGACAGCATCCATTTCTGGATCGCCATCAGCATGCTGACGTTGGCGCAGGTGTCGAGCAGCGCCGCAAGGACCGCCAACCGCAGCGGCGTGCTGGACGGCAGTTCGAGGTTGTTGCTCGCCGCCGCGACCCCGATCACCAGGACGGTCGCCGCCGCCCGGGCGAAGAACAGCGGCCACATCCGGCACTCCACCGGAGCCTGATGCAGCAGGACGAAGTCCAGTCCGAACGCCACGCCCGACCCGATCGTCAGCCAGGCGACCTTGCTGGTGAATCTGTGTGTCCGAACGTCGTCGTCATCCGGAGACTCCCGGCTGACCAGTATCACCGCGAGCATCGCCACGACCACGCCGACCGATGCGCTCGCGCCCGGGCGTTCGCCGAGCGCGACGCCGACCGCCGCCGGGACCGCGGCGTTGAGCACCGCGGCCAGTGGTGAGACCACCGAAATGGGTCCGGCGCTGACGGCCAAGTAGAACCAGTAGACCCCGATCGCCTGGCTGATCCCGTAGAGCGAACCCCACACCACCGCACCCGCATGGATCGGTCCACCGGCGGTAACCGCGAGCGCCCCCAGCAACAACGTCGCGAGCGGGTACGTCACCAGCATGATGCGCAGCGCAGCCGCCCGCCGGGAAGCTACACCCCCAACAAAATCACTGACGCCGTAGCTGATTGCGGAAAGCTGGGCGTACGCCGCCCCGATCAGCTCATGCCCTTGGATCGCCTGCCCAGCTCGCGAATCACCTCGCGTTGGGCGTCGCGCTTGGCCATGTCCTGCCGCTTGTCGTGGGCCTGCTTACCACGCGCTAATGCAAGCTCCACCTTGACTTTTCCTTCGAAAAAATACAGCGACAACGGAACGAGCGCGAGGTTACCATCCTTGATTTTGCCGATGAGTACATCGATTTGGTGCCTGTGGAGAAGTAGCTTCCGGTTGCGGCGCGGCTCGTGGTTGGTCCAACTGCCGTGGTGATATTCCGGAATGTGCAGGTTGCGAAGCCAAACCTCGCCGTCGTCGACGGTCGCGTAGGCGTCGGCCAACGAGGCCTTGCCATCCCGCAAACTTTTAACTTCAGTGCCGAGCAAAACCACCCCGGCTTCGAACACGTCCAGGATCGAATAGTTGTGGCGAGCTTTGCGGTTGGTCGCCAAGATCTGCCGGGCCGGCCCGGATTTGTTCGGCGACTTCTTGGCCACCGCTACCGCCGCACGTACAGGCGCAACGTCGCATACGACGTCACCCCGGCCATCGCTACGCCGACCAACAGCAGCAACGGCGCAATGTAGAGAATGTCGGCGTAGTCCACCTTGGCGATCAGATGCGCTTGATAGAACTGGCTCAACGCGCTGTCGAGGAACAGCGCTCGCACCACGATCAACCCGACGATCGCGATGAGGACACCGAATGTCGCCGCCACTATCGCCTCGACGAGGAACGGCAACTGGGTGTACCAGCGGGTGGCACCGACCAGTCGCATGATGCCGACCTCGGTACGCCGGGTATATGCCGCGACCTGAACCATGTTGGCAATCAACAGGATTGCCCCGACCGCCTGGACCAACGCGACGGCGAAGGCAGCGTTGGACAAGCCATCCAGCACGGCGAAGAGCCGGTCGATCAGCTCCTTCTGGTTGAGCAGATGATCGACACCGGGCTGGCCCTGCATCGCGGCGTCGAATTCGGCATGCTGCTCAGGGTTTTCCAGCTTGACGACAAACGATGCCGGGAACGCGTCCCTGCTCGCCAGATCCTTGAACTGCGGGATCTTCCGAATGGCGTCGTTATACGCGTCCTCGCGATTGAGGAACCGCACCGACTTGACGTCGCTGCGCTTTTCGATCTTCTCGCGCAACGCTTTACATTGCGGGCTCTCGCACGTCATGTCGTTGGCCGAGACGTCGTTGGTCAGGAAGACCTGCGTCTCGACCCGGTCGAGATAGATGCTGCGCGAGTGGTCGGCCAACCGGACCACCAGCAGACCGCCGCCGAACAGTCCGATCGAGATGGCGGTCGTCAGGATCATCGCGACGGTCATCGTCACATTGCGACGGAAGCCGGTGAGGACCTCGTTGAAAAGAAAGCTGAAGCGCACTTAGCGGTCCATCCCGTAGACACCGCGCTGTTCGTCGCGCACCAACCTGCCCAACGACAGTTCGACCACGCGTTGCCGCATCGAGTCGACGATGTGGTGGTCATGAGTCGCCATCAGGACCGTGGTCCCGGTGCGGTTGATCCGCTCGAGCAAATCCATGATGTCGTTACTGGTCTCCGGGTCGAGGTTTCCGGTGGGCTCGTCGGCCAGCAAGACCAACGGCCGGTTGACGAAGGCGCGCGCGATGGCCACCCGCTGCTGCTCACCGCCGGACAGCTCATGCGGCAGCCGGCCGGCCTTGCCGGACAGCCCGACCATCTCCAGCACGTCAGGCGTCACCCGGTTGATCACATCGGGCCGCTTCCCGATCACCTCGAGGGCGAACGCGACGTTTTCGAACACCGTCTTCTGCTGCAGCAGCCGAAAGTCCTGAAACACGCACCCAAGGACCTGCCGCAGCTTGGGCACGTGCCGTCCCGGCAGCGTGTTGACGTGAAACTTCGAGACCCGAACATCACCTTTGGTGGGCGTCTCGGCCCCTAGCAGCAGCCGCATGAACGTCGACTTGCCTGAGCCGGACGGGCCGATCAGGAAGACGAATTCACCCTTGTCGATCTTGAGGTTGACGTTGTCGAGCGCCGGTCGCGCCGACGACTTGTACTGCTTGGTGACACGTTCGAGGGTGATCATCACGGGTCGCCAGTGTAACCGTGAACGTCAGATGTCCGGACGATGCGGCGCGCTGGTGAGCCAGGTTGCGTCATCTGGGCAGCCCCGGCAGACCGGGCAACCCCGGTGCGGGCGCGGGCGCCGGAACCGGGCCAGGCGGTGGCGTCGGGGTCGACGGATCGGGCGGTGTCGTCGCAGGACCGAAGGGCGGCGGCAGGACGAACGTCGGTATCAGGGGCGGCGGCGTGGTCGTCGTCGGGGGCGTGGTCGGCGGCGTGGTCGGCGGCGTCGTCGTCGGAACCGTGGTGGTCGGCGTGTCGTAGGTGGGTTCCTGCACGCGGGTGCGTGGCACCCAGGTGTAGTTAGGGTCCGGAACGTATCCCGGCGGCACGACTTGCGGCGCCACCGGTGGAGTCGGGACAGGTCGGTACGTGTTGTAGGTCCACCAGGTGGCGAAGAACGCGACGATCAACACCAGCGTCGACGTCCGGACCCGTCCGCCGAACATGTAGCTCGGCCAGTGCTTGTCCGCATCGCGGCTGTTGCGTTCGAGAACGTTGAGTGTGAGCTTCATCAGCGCTGCACCGGCTGGTGGGTCTTTTCGTACTCTTTCTGTTCGGCCTCTGACACCTCGATACCCGGGCCGTCGACGGCGCCGACCTTCGCGTCCGCCGCGGTCATGATGCCCGCGCGGGCCAGTGCCCGGATAACCAGGACGCGTAGCTGGCGACCGGCTTCGAACTGCTTGCCAGGCAAGGTGCGGGCCACCATCCGCAAGGTGACGGTGTCGACCTGGATGCTTTCCACACCCATCAAGGTGGGCGCGTCCAACAACAAGTCGCCGAGGATCGGGTTCTCCCGGGCGGCCTCGCACTCCTGCCGCAGCACTTCGCCGACTCGGTTGAGATCCACGCTCGTCGAGACCGGGATGTCCACCACCGCGCGCGCCCAGTCTTTGGACTCGTTGACCGCCTTGACGATCTGGCCGTTCGGAATGGTCAGCACCTCGCCGTTCGGCGAACGAAGCCTCGTCACCCGTAGCGTCACATTCTCGACCGTGCCGCTGCACTCGGTACTCGACACCACGGTCAACGTGACCAAGTCACCGAAGCCGTACTGCTTCTCGACGATGATGAAGAACCCCGCCAACAGATCCCTGACCACCTGCTGAGCGCCGAAGCCGAGCGCGGCACCGATCACGGTCGCCGGCGCAACGAAGGCCGCGACGGAGAAATTCAGGACGTCGGCGATCTGGACCATGCCCCAGATCGCGATAAGGACTATGGACACCCACTGGACAACCGACGCCAATGCTTGCCGGTGCTTGCTCGCCTCCGACCGCACCAACGCATCGCTCTCGACGAAGCGGTCGTCGAGTTGCCGGGCAATTTGATCGGCGACCCAGGTGACAAAGCGGATCGCCAGAATCGCGAGGATCAACACCATCGTCACCCGCAGGCCGCGGGTGACGATCCATTGACCGATAACGCCGTGCCAGAAGTCGTGCCAGCGCTGGGTGGTGTCGATAGCTAAATACGTCGTTTTAGTCGTCATCTTTTCGATTGCGCCACCTGATTCCTGCTTCCAGGAATCCGTCGATGTCTCCGTCGAGAACGGCCGCCGGGTTACCCACTTCGTACTCGGTACGCAGGTCCTTGACCATCTGATACGGGTGCAGTACATACGACCGCATCTGGTTTCCCCAGGAGCTGCCGCCGTCACCCTTCAATGCGTCGAGCTCGGCACGTTCTTCTAAACGCTTGCGTTCCAACAACTTTGCCTGAAGGACACGCATTGCCGCAACTTTGTTCTGCAGCTGCGACTTTTCGTTCTGACAGGTGACGACGATACCTGTCGGGATGTGCGTGAGTCGAACCGCGGAGTCGGTGGTGTTCACCGACTGTCCGCCGGGACCGCTGGAGCGGTACACGTCAACCCGCAGGTCACCTTCGGGAATTTCGATGTGGTCGGTGGTCTCCACCACCGGCAGCACCTCGACTTCGGCGAAGGACGTTTGACGACGGTTCTGGTTGTCGAACGGACTGATCCGCACCAACCGGTGTGTACCTTGCTCGACGGAAAGCGTCCCGTACCCGTAGGGCGCGTGCACCGCGAACGTCGCGCTCTTGATCCCGGCCTCCTCGGCATAAGACGTGTCGAACACCTCGACGGGATATTTGTGTTGCTCGGCCCACCGGATGTACATCCGCATCAGCATCTCGGCCCAGTCGGCAGCGTCCACGCCGCCGGCGCCGGAGCGAATGTTGAGCAGTGCCTCCCGCTCGTCGTATTCGCCGGAGAGCAGGGTGCGCACCTCCATCGCCTCGATGTCGGTGCGAAGCGTCTTCAGTTCGGCGTCGGCCTCGGCCTTGGCGTCTTCCGAGTTCTCCTCGGCGGCCAGCTCGTAGAGCACCGGAAGGTCGTCGAGCCGCCCGCGCAGTCCTTCGACACGCCGCAACTCGCCCTGGGTGTGGGAGAGCTCGCTGGTGACACGCTGCGCGTGGGCCTGGTCGTCCCACAGTTTGGGATCGGCCGCCTCGTGCTCGAGTTTGTCGATGCGGCTGCGCAGACCGTCGACGTCGAGCACTCGCTCCACCGTGGTCAGCGTGGAGTCGAGTGCTGCGATATCGGCCTGACGGTCGGGGTCCACGCCTGCTCACGTTACCGGCCGGGTAATCAGGACAAGCGGCGTGACTAGCCACGGATCGGCTGGGCGGGCGTTTAGCATCGTGGCTTATGCGCCCTTTCCACGTTGCGATCGTCGGGTCGGGTCCCTCGGGATTCTTCGCCGCGGCATCGCTGCTCAAAGCCGCCGACGCCGCCGATCACCTCGACTTCGCCGTCGATATGTTGGAGATGCTCCCGACGCCGTGGGGTTTGGTCCGCTCCGGGGTCGCACCCGACCACCCCAAGATCAAGTCGATCAGCAAGCAATTCGAGAAGATCTCCGAAGACCCACGGTTTCGGTTCTTCGGCAACGTCGTGATCGGCAAGCACGTCAGCGCCACCGAGTTGTCCGAGCAGTACGACGCAGTGGTTTACGCGATCGGCGCCCAGGCCGACCGGCCGTTGAACATCCCGGGCGAAGAGCTGCCCGGCAGCGTCGCCGCGGTCGATTTCGTCGGCTGGTACAACGCCCACCCACACTTCGAGGACATCTCGCCCGACCTGTCCGGCGCCCGGGCGGTCGTGGTCGGCAACGGCAACGTCGCGCTCGACGTCGCACGCATCCTGGTGACCGAACCGGATGAGCTCGCCCGCACCGATATCGCCGACCATGCGCTGGAGTCGCTGCGGCCGAGTGGTGTGGAGGAAGTGATCGTCCTCGGTCGCCGTGGCCCGCTGCAGGCCGCGTTCACCACGCTGGAGCTGCGCGAACTGGCCGATCTGGAGAACGTGGACGTGGTCGTCGACCCCGCGGACTTCGAGAACATCACCGAGGAGGACGCGGCGGCCGTCGGCAAGGTCTGCAGGCAGAACATCAAGGTGCTCAAGGGCTACGTCGGGCGCGAGCTCCGTCCCGGCCACCGCCGGATCGTGTTCCGCTTCCAGACCTCACCGATCGAGATCGCCGGCGGGGAACGTGTCGAGAAGATCGTGCTCGGGCACAACGAACTCGTCACCGACGACAGCGGCCGGGTGGCCGCCAAGGACACCGGCGAGCGTGAGGAGGTGCCGGTGCAACTGGTGGTCCGCTCGGTGGGCTACCGCGGCGTCCCCACCGAAGGGCTGCCCTTCGACGACAAAACCGGGACCATTCCGCACAGCGACGGCCGGATCGAGGGCAGTCGCAATGAATACGTCGTGGGCTGGATCAAGCGCGGTCCGTCCGGGGTGATCGGCACCAACAAGAAGGACTCGCAGGACACCGTCGACGCGCTGATCGCCGACCTCACCGCCGCCGCCGACCTGGCCGAGTTCGGCGCCGACCACGCCGACGAACTCGCCGGCTGGCTGATCGAACGGCAGCCCAAAGTGGTCACCGACGCGCACTGGAAGCTGATCGACGAGCACGAACGGTCCTCCGGTGAGCCGCACGGGCGGCCCCGGGTCAAGCTGTCCAACCTGACCAAATTGCTGCACATCGGCCACCGCTGACGCGGGTCACTCTCCCGGCGGGTCCGGCAGGTCCGGCGGCGCGTAGGCCCATTTATCGGGGTTGCGCTGCGAATAGACCACCGGCTTCAACTCCCCCACCGCCGGCCAACGGTCGACGTCGACGATCATCCGCTGGTAGACGGTGTAGTCGCTGATCGTGGGCCCGTCGATGACGCCGGTGATCGTGACGTGCTGCTCACCGGTGGCGTCTGGTCGCGGGCTGACACCGGTGATCAGCAGTGTTCCGCTCAACCAGTCGGCGCCGGGACGCTGGCGGATCAGTCGCGGCGCCACAAAGCTTGCGACGATCGCGAGGAGCAACAGCACCGAGAGGATTTCCCACACGACGCCATGGTAGGTCCGCCAACGGTCAGCGTTGACGCCGCCGGATAGACCGGATGCCAGTGCACCTGTGCGATCCGCTCGGCGAGCTCCTCGCTGCTGCGCTTCGGGGCAACGCCTTCTGCCACGGCCTGCTCCGCGACGGCCTGGGCAATGCGCACGGCCACACCCGGCGCATCTGCCCACGACGGCAGCAGCGGCTGGTCGGGATCGGTGAGGGCCGGTGACGCGTCTCCCAGAGTCGCCGCGGCGACCCGCATCATCTCGTCGGTGACCCGGGTCGCCTGCGCCGCGGTCACGGCCAAACCCATCGCCGGGAAGATGTACACGTTATTACATTGTGCTACAACGTGTTCGACCCCGTTGCGGTGCAACGGCGCGAAGGGGGAACCGGTAGCGATCAATGCCCGACCGTCGGTCCAGTGGTCCAACTCGGCAGGGTGCGCCTCCGCCCGGCTGGTCGGGTTGGAGAGCGGGAAGATGATCGGCCGCTCGGTCTTGCCCGCCATCTCACGCACGATCGACTCGGTGAAAGCGCCGGTGGCAGTGGATAATCCGAGCAGAACCCCCACGTCGACGTGATGCACGACATCGGCGAGCTGGGCGGGACCCGCTAGTCCCCAGCCGGCTACCCGCTCAGCGGGCTGGACGAAGTCACGCTGCGCATCCGACAGGTCGGTGCGGTCGTCGGTCAGCAGACCGACCACGTCGACCACCCAAATCCGTTCCCGGGCAGCCTGTTCGGACAGTCCTTCGCTGACCATCTCACGATGGACCATGTTCAACACGCCGATGCCCGCCGAGCCCGCGCCCAGCATGACGACCTGCTGCTGCGACAACGGGCGGCCGGCGACTTCGGCGGCACCGTGCAGCGCCCCGACCGTGACGGCGGCCGTCCCTTGGATGTCGTCGTTGAAGGTCAGCAATGCATCGCGGTAGCGAGACAGAATCGGCTGCGCGTGCGCGGTGGCGAAGTCCTCCCACTGCAACAGCACATCGGGAAGTTGCTGGCGTACCGCACCGACGAACTTGTCGATGAACGCGTAGTACTCGTCGTCGTCGATGCGGCGGTGGCGCCAGCCCAGATACCGCGGATCCTGGAGGAGTTCGACGTTGTCGGTGCCCACGTCGAGGACGATCGGCAGCGTGCGAGCGGGGTCGATGCCACCGATCAGGGTGTACAGCGACAGCTTGCCGATCGGGATGCCCATTCCGCCGATGCCTTGATCACCCAGGCCGAGGATGCGCTGCCCGTCGGTCACCACGATCACGTCGACGTCGCGGTAGGGCCGGTTTTGCAGGACCTCCTCCAGACAGTCGCGATCGGGGTAGGACACGAACAGGCCCCGGGGCCGGCGGTAGATCTCGCTGAAGCGCTGGCAGGCCTCGCCGACGGTCGGGGTATAGACGATGGGCAGCGACTCGGGGATGTGGTCGAGCAGCACCCGGTAGAACAGCGTCTCGTTGCGATCCTGCAGTGCCCGCAGATAGATGTGCTTGTCCAGATCGTCGCGGCGCGTCGAGAACTCGTGCCAGCAGTGCGCGACCTGCTCGTCCATGGTCTTGACCGCGGTCGGCAGCAGGCCGAGCAGGCCGCGCTGACGGCGCTCGGCCTCAGAGAAGGCCGTACCCTTGGTCGTCAGCGCATCGAAAAGTGCTGCCTGCCCACGCTTTTCGTCAGCCACCATCCATGTCCCCTCTCGTGCGTCCGGCACGGTCACCGTGACCGGAAATCACCGCGTACCTTGCAATCCTCACTGATCTTCCCCGTCGCGCACCGGAAACCGTGCGTCGTCCCGCTGAACGGATCGCAAAACAGGTACACATTGAGCAACCCGGTGCGAGACCGGAGCGAGGTTGCTGGCATACATAGACGTGACGGTTTCGGTGAAAGGCGACCTTATGCGTGACGCGCTTGAGCGCGACGACGACCTTGCGGTGGCGTTGGCTCTGGCCGATCAGGCCGACGCAGTGACGCTGGCCCGCTTCGGGGCAGTCGACCTGCAGGTCGACACCAAACCGGACCTGACGCCGGTCAGCGACGCCGATCACGCGGTCGAAACAGGGCTACGGGAGACACTCGCCCGAGCACGTCCGGATGACAGCGTCCTCGGCGAGGAATTCGGCGGGTCAACCACTTTGGCCGGGCGGCAGTGGATCATCGACCCGATCGACGGCACCAAGAATTTCGTGCGCGGCGTACCGGTGTGGGCAACCCTGATCGCCCTGCTGGTCGACGGTGTCCCCCAGGTCGGAGTCGTCAGTGCGCCGGCGTTGCATCGGCGTTGGTGGGCGGCCACCGGCGGGGGTGCATTCGTCGCCGTCGGCGATGCCCCGGCTCGTCGGCTGTCGGTTTCCTCAGTGGCGCAACTCGATTCGGCCAGCTTGTCATTCTCCAGCCTGTCCGGGTGGGCCCAGCTCGGCGTGCGCGACCGCTTCCTGGAACTCACCGACGAGGTGTGGCGGGTGCGCGCGTTCGGCGACTTCCTGTCCTACTGCTTCGTCGCCGAGGGAGCGGTGGACATCGCGGCCGAGCCGGAAGTGTCGGTGTGGGACCTGGCGCCCTTGGACATCCTGGTCCGCGAGGCGGGCGGGACGTTCACCGATCTGGACGGCACTGCCGGCCCACACGGCGGAAACGCGGTGGCCAGCAACGGTCTTTTGCACGATCAGGTCCTTGGAAGGCTGTCCGCTGGTTAGCTCGAGCGTGTGAACTGCGCAACACGCAACTTCTATCTTACTCCGGAGTAAGATACAGTCATCGCACTGCCCCAACGACCGAGGCTGCATTCATGACAAACACTGTCACCCCCACGAACGGCTCCCTTAACGGCGCGAAGCAGCGCCCCAAGCGCGCAGGTAAGAAGTCCGCTATCGGCCAGCAGAAGCACAAGCGGACGGGCATCGACGTCGCGTTGGGCGTGCTCACGCCCCTCGTCGGCCAGGAATTCCTGGACAAGTACGGGTTGCGCGATCCGCTGAACCGGACGCTGCGCTACGGCGCCCAGACGATCTTTGCCACCGCCGGAGCGACCAGCCGCCAGTTCAAGCGCGTCCAGAACCTGCGCGGCGGACCCGCCCGGCTGAAGACCAGCGGGAAGGACTACTACGACCTGACACCCGACGACGACCAGAAGCTGATCGTCGAAACGGTCGAGGAATTCGCGGCAGAGGTGCTGCGGCCGGCCGCGCATGACGCCGACGCGGCGATCACCTATCCCCCGGACCTGGTCAAGAAGGCCGCGGAGCTGGGTATCACCGCGATCAACATTCCCGAGGACTTCGACGGCATCGCGGCGGAACGATCCAGCGTCACCAACGTGCTGGTGGCCGAGGCGCTGGCCTACGGCGACATGGGGCTGGCGCTGCCGATCCTGGCACCGGCCGGCGTCGCCGCGGCGCTCACCCATTGGGGTAGCGCCGGTCAACAGGCGACGTACCTGAACGAGTTCGCCGGTGAGAACGTCCCGCAGGCCTGCCTGGCGATCGCCGAGCCGCAGCCGCTGTTCGACCCGACGGCACTGAAGACCACCGCGGTCCGCACCCCGGGCGGCTACCGCCTCAACGGCGTCAAATCTCTGGTACCGGCAGCTGCCGACGCCGAATTGTTCATCGTCGCAGCCCAACTCAACGGCAAGCCGGCGCTGTTCATCGTCGAGTCGGCGACTGAAGGCCTCACCGTCAAGGCCGACCCGAGCATGGGAATCCGCGCTGCCGCACTGGGTCGCGTCGAACTCGACAACGTCTCGGTGCCGCTGAGTGCACGCCTGGGCGAAGAGGACGCCACCGACGCCGACTACTCCGAAGCCATCGCCTTGTCGCGGCTGGGCTGGGCCGCCCTTGCGGTCGGCACGTCGCATGCCGTGCTGGATTACGTCGTCCCGTATGTGAAGGAACGGGAAGCCTTCGGTGAGCCCATCGCCAATCGGCAGTCCGTCGCATTCATGTGCGCCAACATCGCCATCGAACTCGATGGGCTGCGCTTGGTCACCTGGCGCGGGGCGGCTCGGGCCGAGCAAGGCTTGTCATTCAGCCGCGAAGCCGCGTTAGCCAAACGGCTCGGCGCCGACAAGGGCATGCAGATCGGCCTGGACGGCGTGCAGCTGCTCGGTGGCCACGGCTTCACCAAGGAGCACCCTGTGGAGCGTTGGTACCGCGACCTGAGAGTCCTCGGCGTCGCCGAGGGCGTTGTCGTTATCTAGCCGTCATCTGATCCGCCTACTCACCGGCAAACGAAAGACTAATCATGGCAATCAATTTGGAACTGCCCGGCAAATTGCGCGCGGTGGTCGACACGGCACACCAGGGTGCCGCGGAGATGATGCGCCCGATCGCCCGCAAGTACGACCAGAGGGAGCACGCCTACCCGGTCGAGCTCGACACGCTGGCCGAGCTGTTCGCCGGAGCCACCGCCGCCAACACGCTGGACATGGCCGGCGCCAACGGGCTTCGCAGCAGCGAAAGTACCGGTGAAAACCGCAACGGCGCCAACATGTCCGCGGCGCTGCAGGCATTGGAGGCCAGTTGGGGCGACGCGGCGATGCTGCTGTCGATTCCCTTCCAGGGCCTCGGCAACGCCGCCGTGTCCGCGGTCGCCACCGACGAACAGCTCGAGCGACTGGGCCGGGTCTGGGCCGCTATGGCGATCACCGAACCGGGATTCGGCTCCGACTCGGCGGCGGTGTCCACCACCGCCAAGCTGGATGGCGACGACTACGTGATCAACGGCGAGAAGATCTATGTCACCGCCGGTTCGCGAGCCACCCACATCGTGGTCTGGGCGACGCTGGACAAGTCGAAGGGTCGCGCGGCGATCAAGTCGTTCATCGTGCCTCGCGAGCACCCCGGCGTCACCGTCGAGCGGCTGGAGAACAAGCTCGGCATCAAGGGCTCCGACACCGCGGCCATCCGGTTCGAGAACGCGCGTATTCCCAAAGAAAATTTGCTCGGTAACCCCGAAATCGAGCCGGGCAAGGGCTTTTCCGGCGTGATGGAGACCTTCGACAACACCCGCCCGGTGGTCGCCGCCATGGCCGTCGGTATTGCCCGCGCCACCCTGGAAGAGCTGCGCAAGATCCTGACCAACGCGGGCGTGGAGATCTCCTACGACAAGCCCGCTCTGGTGCAGAGCGCCGCCGCGGCCGAGTTCCTCCGGATGGAGGCCGAGTGGGAGTCCAGCTACCAGTTGACGCTGCGCGCCGCCTGGCAGGCCGACAACAACATCCCCAACTCCAAAGAGGCGTCGATGTCCAAGGCCAAGGCCGGCCGGGTGGGCAGCGACATCACCCTCAAAGCCGTCGAAATGGTCGGCACCATCGGCTATTCGGAGGAAACGCTGCTGGAGAAGTGGGCCCGCGACTCGAAGATCATGGACATCTTCGAGGGCACCCAGCAGATCCAGCAGCTGGTGGTGGCACGCCGCCTGCTGGGCTTGTCGTCGTCCGAGCTGAAATAGGCGCGAGCCCGCTCAGGCCGCAATGAGCTTGAGCGGCAGGTGTTCGTGGCGCCGAATGATGTTGTTGATGACCCACGTCGGTGGTGAGGTCAGCTCGATCCGGTCCACCCGTTCCGCCAGCGCGCGAAGCATCGCCTCGGTTTCCATCCGTGCCAACCCCTGCCCCGCGCAGGCATGGGCGCCGTGGCCGAAACCGAGTTGCCGGGTGGCGTCGCGGCGGACATCGAAGACGTCGGGTTGGTCCCATTCCCGTTCGTCACGGTTGGCCGAGGCGTAGATCACCAGGACACGCGACCCAGCCGGAATCGCTGACATCGCCAATTATCGACTCCCGATACGCTTTTCGTGAGAACGCACGAAGCGGTGACTCGTAGCGGATGACCTCGTTGACGGCGTTGGGGATGAGGTCCCGGTTGTCCTTCACGATCTCCCACTGCTCCGGAAACGCCGCAAACAGTTGCAGGGCACTGGAGATCGCGCTGATGGTGGTATCCAGTGACGGAGCGACGTAGTCGACCATCAGGGGCGGGCACTCGCGGTGCGGTAGCTTCCCCTCGTCGGCCGCGGTCAGCACGTCATGGCCCAGGCTGCCGTCGATCACGCTGCGCTGGCGCACGACGCGGCGCGCGAAGCGCAGCATCTGCACACTCGACGGAGACGATTTCATCCATTGCCGGTTGAGCGGTCCGAGGACATCGAATGTCGCTCCGGCCCAGGCGAGAAGATCGTCCCGCTGATCGCGTGGCCACCCCACCAAGTCGGGCACCACGGCCAACGGCAACGCGGACGCGAGGTCGCTGACACCGTCGATCTCGCCCATCGCCAAGGCGGCGTCGACAATGCGCGCCGCCTGCTCGGTCACGCTGTCGCTGATGGCACCCAGCGCTCGCGGCAGCATGCGGTGGGCCACCAATTTGCGACGCTGGCTGTGCTTGCTGCCGTCGCTGCCCAACGTCGTGCCGCGGGACAATCGGTTACTGATGGCGTTGAGCGCAACACCGTTGCCGGAAACGAACGCACTGTCGTCGCGCAGGACGGCCTTGCACTCGCCGAACCGGGGCAACGCGAACACCCGCTGTTTCGGCAGCCACACCACGGGACCCAATTCGCGAAGCCGGGCATAGTGCGGATACGGGTCGACGATGGCCTCGCCTGCGTAGATGTCCGGCCGATAGACCGGTACTCCGGTGGGAGGTCTGCGTATCACGCGTATCTCACGACGTTGCGCTGCGAGCCCAGATCGACCACTCCGTCATCGGTCGCGACCGCGGCTTCCACAATGTCGCCGTCCTGCAAGTACTTCGGGTTCTTGGCCTGGCGGCTGAAGAATGCTTTCCACTTGACCGCGGGCGGCAACAGTGAGCCGATGATCTCGATCGGCTTGGGCGGCGCACTGAGCGCGGTGCCCACTGGCGTTCCGGTCAAGACCACATCACCCGGGTCCAGGCGCTGGAACCGGGCCAGCCCCTGCAACGCCTCGATAGGCGGATAGATCATGTCGCCGTTGACGATCGCATTCTGGCGGAGTTCGCCGTTGACCCGTAGCTGCAGGCGTAGGTCGCCGAAGCGTTTGAGTTCATCGGCGTCCATCAGCACCAGCGCCGGACCGGCCGGAGTGAACGTCGGATACGACTTCGACTCGTAGAACTGGGTTTTCGGGAGCTGTACGTCCCGTGCCGACACGTCGTTGGTCACCACCAGACCCGCGATGTAGTCGGCCAGGTTTGCCTCCGAGATCTCGGTGCCGACCGGGATCTCGCGACCGATCACCAAACCGATCTCGACCTCGTAATCCAGGAAGCGAACGTGCGATGGCTTGACGATGTCGTCGGACGGCCCCGCGATGGACCCGGATGCCTTGCGGAAGAACGTGAGTGGAATCGACTTGGGGTCCATGCCGGCGTCTTCGACGTGCGAGGTGAAGTTGGTCATCTGCGCCACCACCCGGCACGGCGCGGTGAGCGGCGAGAGCAGCGCGAGGCTGTCGACGGCTACCGCGGCTGAACCCGATGCGGCCGCGTCGACGGCGGCGCGGTCGGCCAGCAATCCCGCCGTCGTGGTGGCGTCGGTGTCGACCTTGACGGCCCCGGCAGCCGTGGTGACCCACCAGGCATCGGCGGTACGCAGGATCGAAAGGGTCATGACGTGGCTACTTTCATCAGGCCGATCAGGCGACGGATATCGAATTCGTTGTCTGCCCGCAGCGCGCTGATCATCGACCGCGCTTCGTGCGGCAGGGATCGTGGGTTGGTCCCGAGGAAGTCTCTGGTCACCGGCGGACCCCACTGGGCCAAGCCGGATCCGGTGAACGGCGCCCAGCCGGGTTCCAGCGTGCAGTCGAACATGTCGCCATCGATGAAATGCTCGACCATGAAACCGTCGGGATCGCGCCAGTAGTCGAAGATCTGGCTGCCCTGGATATGTCTGCCGATCCCCCAGCTGCGTTGGTAACCAGCGTCTTTCAAGTACTCTCCGCCGGCGGCGAGGGCGTCGAGGTCGCACACCTGGTACGCGGAGTGGACGTACCGGTTGGTCGGCCCCAGTGCGAGCGCGAGGGTGTGGTGGTCGGCCGGAGTCTGGCCGCGGTCGCAGCGGATGAAGCTCATCGTCGGTCCGCGGTCGCGCTGACCGGGAAAGAACAGGAAGTCGCTGACGATCATGCCGAGTTGATCGAGGTACCAGTTCAGCGACTCGCGATACTTGCTCGTCTGCAACACGACATGTCCGAGTCGCTGAATGCGCGCGGGTTGCCGTGGTGGCCGCCGAACGGCGTTGGCCCGCAGCACGTCAGCACCGACGTTGAAGATCCCCGCCGACTGGGCCGGCAGCGCGGCAAGCTGACGAGTGCCCGCGACCACGCGAACCGGCATTCCGCTGGGATCGGTCAGATCCACCGCCAGGCCGCCGATCGTATCGGGCAACGCGCGCGGCTCCGCGCCGGTGGCGGTGGCCAGTCGCCGCACATCGGCCTCGTCGGCCGCCAGGAACGCGGTGCCGACGAATCGCGATGTCGTGCCGCGGCGGATGAGCACACACGGCGCGCCTGCGTCGCAGCCGCGCAAATACAGCTCGTCGCCGCTGCGTGACACCGTCGTGAAGCCGAACGCGTGCGCAAACGCCTCGGCGCGAACCAGATCCGGCTTCTGGAATTCCAGCCAGGCAAGGTCGTGGACTTTGATCACCGGATTCAGTGACCGTCCGGGGTGCTCACCGCGGCGGGCGCCGTGCTCGCTGTGCAGATCGGCGTGGGTCGTCATGTTCTCCCCCTACCCGGCTTCCGTGATCAGCCGCAGTGCGGTGTCGTACAACGCGTGGGCGTGCAACTCGAAGAGCGCGATCAGATCCACTGCGTCGCCACCGATCTCCTTGGCAATGAACAATCCGTCCGCGCCCGCCATCGCGTAGGTGACGAGGAGATAAATCTGAGCCTCGGTGAGATCCGGCGTGAACCCGCGCATGGTTTCGGCCAGCTGGTCGCAGGTCTGAGCGCGAGTCTGAATGAACATCGCGCGGGCACGCGGCTCAACCGGACGGCGCTCCAAAGCCAACATCAGGCCCAGTCGAATGAAGTCGGGTGAGTCGAGCAGCGCTTTCGCGATCTGCATGGCCATGCCCGCCAGGCGATCCAGGGCGGTGCCCTCATCGGGCACCTGCCACGCCGCGAGCCAATCGCCAAAGCTGCGCTCGATCACTGCCGCGATCAGGTCGTCCTTGTTCGTGAAATGCCAGTAGATGGAACTGGCCGGCAGCCCGCACTTGGCGCTGACCAGCGCGATGCTGGCGCCTTCGTAGCCACGCTCGGCGGCGATCTCGGTAGCGGCGTCGAGGATGCGCTCCCGCGACAGCTCGCCGTCGGCGCGTTTGCGCCGTGCCGGCTGCACTTTCTTCGGCAACTTCGCCCCCTTGACTCTGTAGTGATCGCTACATTACCGTAACGATCACTACAGAACAACCCTCGACGACGAGAGACCACCGTGACCAGTTCAGAGACGTACGACGTGGCCGTCATCGGCTACGGTCCGACGGGCGCGACCGCCGCGAACATCCTGGGTCAGCTGGGCCTGAAAGTGCTTGTCGTCGAGCGTGATCCGGATGTCTATAATCGCGCCAGGGCGATCTCCACCGACGAAGAAGTCATGCGGATCTGGCAGTCCGTCGGGCTGGACGAGCGGCTGCAGCGCGACATGCTGCCCGACCGGCCGCTGACCTTCGTCGACCACCGCGGCGTGCCGTTCATCGACTTGAAGGTCACCCCGCGCGGGACCGGGCATCCGCCGCAGCAGTTCTTGTATCAGCCGGCGGTCGACCAGGTTCTGCGCGACGGCGTGGACCGATTCGCCAAGGTCGACGTGCTGCTGGAACACGAATGCTTGCGCGTACATCCCGAGGACGACCGCGTCGAACTGATGCTCGCCGATCTGCGGACCGACACGTTGAAGCGGGTGCACGCGAGCTACGTCATCGCCGCCGACGGCGGCTCGTCGCCGACGCGGGGCCAGCTCGGAGTCGGCTACACCGGGCGGACCTACAGCGAGCGCTGGGTCGTCATCGACACCAAGGTGCTGAATGAGTGGGAAGGCCACGACCGGTTGCGATTCCACTGCAACCCGGACCGTCCGACCGTCGACTGTCCGACGCCCCTGGGCCACCACCGGTGGGAATACCCGGCGCGGACAGCCGAACTCGAGCAGGAATTGCTCCGCCACGAGGCGATCTGGAAGGTCCTGAACGATCAGGGCATCACTGACGCCAATGTCGAGATCCTGCGGGCGGTGATCTACAGCCACCACGTCCGCGTCGCCGACCGGTGGCGGGTCGGCCGGATATTTCTGGCCGGCGACGCCGCCCACGCAATGCCGCCGTGGATCGGGCAGGGTATGTCGGCCGGCGTCCGCGATGCGGCCAACCTGTGCTGGAAGCTGGCCGCCGTCGCGAAAGGCCATGCCCCGGAGTCGCTGCTCGACAGCTACCAAGCCGAACGCAAACCACACGTCACCGAACTGACGCGGCGGGCTTGTCGCACGGGCCGGATCATCACCGAACGCAACCGCGGTATCGCCGTCGTACGAAATCATCTGCTGCGCACCATTTTGCGGGTGCCCGCAGCGAATGCCGGGCTGGACAAAATCACCTGGCTACCCGCCGCGCGGTACCGACAGGGCTTCCTCAGTTCCGTACGCCACCGTGCGGTGGGCTGGCAGATTCCGCAACCATGGGTGACCGACGCCAACGGAGTGAAGGTCCGCTTCGATGAGCTGCTCGGCCGACAGTGGGCCGTCGTGCACGTCGGACCAGAGCCCGACGGTGGGCAGGCCTGGGCGAAGCTCGGCGTCCCGACCATCCAGATCGTCGAGCCGACGCTCGTTCGCTGGCTACGGCGGAAAAAGGCCGCCGCCGCAGTGTTGCGGCCGGACGGATTCATCTATGCCGCCGCCGGATCCGGTCGGCCGCTCCCGCCGCCGCCCGCCGGCTACGCGCTGTCCACCTCCACCAGAACCGCGGCCAACGCATGACTACGACCGCGTTGATCGAGCACACCGTCACCGTGGCCGGCAAGCCCATCTTCTTCGCGGAGGCGGGCGAGGGACCATCGGTCGTGATGCTGCACGGCGGCGGGCCCGGCGCCTCGGGGGTCTCCAACTACTCCCGCAACATCGACGCATTGGCGGAGCATTTCCGGGTGATCGTTCCCGACATGCCCGGCTACGGCCGCTCGGCCAAAGGCGTCGACCAGTCCGACCCGTTCGGCTACCTCGCCCGCATGATTCGCGGCCTGCTCGACGAGCTCGGCCTCGCCACAGCACATCTGGTGGGCAATTCGTACGGTGGCGCGGCGGCACTGCGGCTGGCGCTGGACACACCCAAGCGTGTCGACAAACTGGTGCTGATGGGCCCCGGTGGCATCGGTACTACCCGGGGCGCCCCGACCGCCGGGCTCAAGAGCCTGCTGTCCTATTACGGCGGCGCCGGCCCCAGCCGCGACAAACTGGAAGCGTTCATCCGCACTTACCTTGTCTACGAAGGCGCCTCGGTGCCGGACAGGCTGATCGACACCCGCTACGACGCGTCGGTCGATCCCGCGGTGGTGGCCGACCCGCCACTGCGGCGACCGTCCGGCCCGACTGCGCTGCGCACGCTGTGGCGGATGGACCTCACCCGTGACAAACGGCTCAAGCAACTCTTGACGCCGACGCTGGTGTTGTGGGGCCGCGACGACAAGGTCAACCGGCCCGCGGGCGGGCCGATGCTGGCCAACCTGATGCCCAACGCCGACCTGGTGATGACCTCGCGCACCGGCCACTGGATGCAGTGGGAACGAGCCGACTTCTTCAACCGGATCGCCATCGACTTCCTCAGCACACCATCAGTTTTCGATCGATGAACATCTTCGGCAGTGTCCACCTCGGCTACGTCGTCGTCGACACCGAGAAGTTCGCCGACTGGCGGCGTTTCGGCCGGGACGCCATCGGCATGCACCTCGACGAGGCATCTCCGGATGTGCTGCGATTCCGCCTCGACGATCACGCATGCCGTTTCCTGGTGCAGCGCGGGGCCGCCGAAGACGTCACCGCGCTCGGCTGGCAGGTCGATGACCATCGCACGTTCGACGAAATCCTCACCCGGGTCACCCGGCACGGCGTGCCGGTCGCCAATGGCACCATCGAGGAGACCACCCTGCGCGGCGTCGAGCGACTGGTGCGGTTTCCCGGCCCAAATGGCCTGAACCAGGAGATCTTCACCCGCCCCGGCCTCGACGACGCACCGCTGAACATGGCGGTCCGCGGCGGCTTCGTCACCGGAGAAGCCGGCATCGGTCACGTCGCCGTCACCTCCACCAAGCCGCATCAGGTACGCGGCTATTACGACAGCATCTTCGACGCCCGGCTCACCGACTACATCGACGAGACCATCAGTGGCCTCAAGTTCAAGATCCGGTTTCTGCGGGTCAACCAGCGTCACCACTCCATCGCGATCGCCGCGGTCAACCGGCTCCCGATCAACCCGATCCGCACCCGCGTTCAACACGTCAACATCCAGGTCGCCGACCTCGACGATATGACCGCGTCCTACCAGCGAGTCAACGAACTCGGCTTCCAGATGGCACTGGCGGTAGGACAGCACACCAACGACCGTGAGCTGTCCTACTACGCCATGACTCCCTCGGGCTTCGAATGGGAAGTCGGCTGGAATCCGATCGTCATCGACGAGAAGACCTGGGAACCAACGACATACCAGGGCATCAGCCTCTGGGGCCACACTCGGGAGGGGCAGACCATCGTCGAGAAGCTGGCCCAGTTCAAGACCGCGGCCCAGTCGCTGCTGCACCGGGAAGACACCGTGCCCGCACTGGCTTATGCCGCAATTCCGGACGACTAAGAGGATGTGACCGTGCTACGCATCGACACCCATCACCACGTCATCCCGCCCGACTACCGAAAAGCGTTGCAGCACGCCGGACTTCTGGAGTCCGGCGGACGCGCACTGCCCGACTGGAGTCCTGAGACTTCGCTGCAGGCGATGGCAGACCTTGACGTCGGCACCGCCATCTTGTCGGTGTCCACCCCGGGCACAGCGTTTTTGCCGAACAAGGCTGACGCGACCGCGCTCGCGCGCGACCTCAACGACTACACCGCCGACGTGTCCGCAGCACATCCCGACCGCTATGGATTTTTCGCCACGGTTCCGCTCCCCCATATCGAGGAGGCAAGCGCGGAAATCGTCCGCTCGCTCGACGAGCTCCATGCCGATGGCGTTGTGCTACTGGCGAACAACGCCGGAGTCTATCTGGGCGCCGACGGCCAGGACCCGCTGTTCGCCGCCCTCAACGACCGCTCAACGGTGGTGTTCATCCACCCGGCCGAGTTGTCGGGACCGTCGGTTCCCGGCATCCCACCGTTCGCGGCCGACTTTCTACTCGACACCACCCGGGCCGCATACTTGCTGGTGCGCAACGGGATTCCGGCCCGCTATCCCGACATCCGGTTCATCCTCAGCCACGCCGGAGGCTTCGTCCCGTATGCGAGTCATCGGATGGCTGTCGCGATCACCGCCGACACCGGCCGCAGCCCCGCCGATGTCCTGGACGACTTCGCCGGCTTCTACTTTGACACCGCGCTGTCGTCCAGCCCGGCCGCGTTGCCGACCCTGCTGGCCTTCGCAAAGCCGGGTCACGTCACGTTCGGGTCCGATTGGCCGTTCGCCCCGACCGCCGCCGGAAAGCTGTTCGCGGCCGGGCTGGAGACCTATCCGGGTATCGACGCGGCCACCCGCACCGCCATTGAGCGCACCAACGCGCTGGCGCTGTTCCCGCGGCTCGGCGCTGCGGCGCAACCGATTTCGCAGTCACCGGCGCAACGCGTCCGCCACGTCGTCAGCCGATCGGTCATGCGCGGCGTCAGCAGGATGACGAGCACGCGCTAACTCACAGCGCACCGAACCGGGGCCGAGCGGGAAGGGCTCCCCAGGCCGGGGCTAACGTCAAGCGCTAGCGACGTTCAGCCTGACAATGGAGGTGGCATGCGCGCAGCACAATTGACTCGGCTCGACGGTCCGGACGGTGTCGAGGTCGGCGAAATCGACGAACCCACGGGCGACGGCGTGATCGTCGATGTGCACGCGGCCGGCGCGGCTTTCCCCGACGCATTGCTGACCCGCGGCCTTTACCAGTACCGCCCGGACCCGCCGTTCGTGCTGGGCGCCGAGATCGCCGGGGTGGTGCGATCGGCTCCGGCGGATGCGCACGTCAAGGCCGGTGACCGGGTGGTCGGCCTGACCATGCTGACCGGAGGCATGGCCGAGGTCGCGGTGCTGGCGCCCGACCGGGTATTCAAGCTGCCGGACAACGTGAGCTTCACCGCGGGCGCAGGCCTGCTGTTCAACGACCTGACCGTCTACTTTGCGCTGACCGTCCGGGGCCGGTTGCACGAGGGCGAGACGGTGCTGGTGCACGGCGCGGCCGGCGGGATCGGCACCTCGGCGCTGCGACTGGCGCCGGTGCTCGGCGCATCGCGGGTGATCGCGGTGGTCAGCACCGAGGACAAGGGCGACATTGCGCGGGCTGCCGGCGCGACCGATGTCGTGCTGGCCGACGGTTTCAAGGACGCGGTCAAGGAACTGACCGGAGGCCGCGGGGTCGACGTGGTGGTCGACCCGGTCGGGGGCGACCGATTCACCGACTCGCTGCGCTCACTGGCTCCGGGCGGGCGCCTGCTGGTCATCGGTTTCACCGGCGGCGAGATCCCGACGGTCAAGGTAAACCGGCTGCTGCTGAACAACGTTGACGTGGTCGGCGTCGGATGGGGCGCCTGGGCGGGAAAGCACCCCGGCGCGCTGACCGAGCAGTGGGCCGAACTCGAGAAGCTGCTCGCCTCCGGCAAGCTGCCGCCTCCCGAGCCGGTCGTCTATCCGCTGGACGAGGCCGCCGCCGCGATCGCCTCGATGGAGAATCGCACCGCGAAAGGGAAAGTCGTTCTGCGCGTTCGGGATTGATACTCAGCTGGGCAGCGCGAAACAGAAACCAGGGTCGCTAACCGCCGAGCTTCACAGCCGTGGCTTCTTATTCGTGCGCGCTCGCTAATTCCGACAGATTCTTCAGCGAATTCTCCAGGTGCTCGGCGGGGAACGGCGGGAACTGAATGTGCTCGCGGAGTTCAGCCGGAACAGCCGACCAGTCGTAGGTGAGCGTGACATGAGCTTCCGACGAACCCGTGTCATGGATGTCATAGCGCCAGATCCAGCCGCCGAATGACAGGTTCCCGTCTCCCGCCATGTCCTGGCCCGGCTCCCAGGCAATGGCGTGCGGGCGGTCGAACACCACCACCTTGTTGGCCATCTCGTAGTCCTTCATGGGGTGGTTGTCGTGGTACATCGCGATCCGGAAGATCTGGCCGGTATGCGACAAAGAATCGCCGTCGAGGGATTCCCGCACCCAGCCGGTTCCGTCGATGGCCCCATGAGTCGTGGGGTCTGCCAATATCCCGAAGACGGCTTCGGCCGGTGCGGGAATCGTGATCGTGGCGATAGTGGTGTCGTTGGTCATATCGATACAGACTGCACCGGGCCCGAGAAATCATCTCGACCGCCCTTGTGAGTGTCGATAAGAAAAAGTAATGTCACTTTCAGTTTTGCTCGTCTCGGATGCCGCCGCAACCCTGGAGCCGCTATGGAATCCTTCATTCACCTGCGCAAAGGTAAAACACCGCGCCGCCTGCACGCCGATCTCGACGGGCTGAAGGACGATGAGTTAGGCCGCGGTGGCTTCACTGGCCGCACCGCGAATCTGTACCGCCGCCACGACCCCACCGCGTACCGGTCGGAGGGTCCGCTGCGCCCCATCGACGTGCTGTCCAGCGAACTCAAGCCCAGCGACGCAACCGATGCCGACGGCGGGCCGCTGCTGATGTTCGCCAACCCTGACTGCCGAATCTTTTTGTCCCGCCGCGAGCAACCGATGCCGTATTTCGCCCGACACATCGACGGCGATCTGCTGTGCTTCGTGCACCAGGGTGCCGGTCTGCTGGAGACCGAGTTCGGGCCGCTGCGCTACCGCGTGGGTGACTGGGTATACCTGCCGAAAGCGTGCACGTGGCGTCAGGTGCCGGACGCCCAGACGACGTTGCTGATGATCGAGGCCAGCGACGAGTTCCGGGTTCCGCCACCGGGCGCGCTGGGCCGGCACTTCCCGTTCGACCCTTCGCAGGCCGTCATTCCCAATCCTGAGCCGATCGACGATGACGATGGCCGCGACGAGTACCGGGTCCGGCTGATCCACGACGGCGGCCCGACAACGCTGTTCTACCAACATAATCCGATCGACGTCGAAGGGTGGCGCGGCGACAACTTCGCGTTCACCTTCAACATCGCCGACTACAACGTGGTGACCTCCGACAGCGTCCACCTGCCCCCGACCGTGCACCTGTTCATGCAGGCCACCGGTGTCTACGTGATGAATTTTCTGCCCAAGCCCGCCGAAGGGGTGCCGGGCACCGAACGCACACCGTGGTATCACCGCAACGTCGACTACGACGAGATCGCCTTCTTCCACGGCGGCTCGCTGTACGGCATCCCGATGCCACCCGGCCTCATTTCCCATGCGCCGCAAGGCGTTCACCACGGCGCGCCGGAGAAGGCGCGCGAACGGGCCCGCCGCAAGTTCGACGAGCATTCCCGCGTCGACTGGCAGGTCATCGCCGTCGACACCCGTCGCCGGCTCACGCCGTCAGCCGAAGTGCTGGCGCACGACCTAGGACAGCACTGATGACGATGACAACCAGCGCACCCGTGAAGCACGACTACGAGCGGATCCCCTATCTGGTTGCCTTCCAGAACAATTCCGGGGTCCGCGATGTCTACGGCGGGCTGGCCGAGATCACCGTGCTGGAGAGCTATCTGCTCAAGCCGAAAGACAAGCCGTCGGACACCGTGCTGGTGTTCATGCACCCGATCGGCGGCGGCGCCTATCTGCCGATGATCAACGCACTGGCGCGTGCGGGTCATCACGTCATCTACTGCAACAGCCGATTCCGCGGCACCGACTCGGCGCTGCTGATGGAGAAGGTGATCGAAGATCTCGGCGCCGCCATCAAAGACGCCAAAGACCGCCTCGGCTATCGCAAAGTGGTGCTGGCCGGTTGGAGCGGTGGGGGTTCGCTGTCGGTGTTCTATCAGCAGCAGGCCCAGCACGCGACCGTCACCTCGAGCCCGTCGGGCGACGGGCCCGACCTCACCAAGCTCGATCTGCCGGCCGCCGACGGAATCATGTTGCTGGCCGCGCACATCAGCCGGCACGGCACGCTGACCGAATGGCTGGACGGCTCGATTCTCGACGAATCCGATCCGACCAAACGCGACCCGGAACTGGATCTCTACAACCCGGACAACCCCAACCAGCCGCCCTACAGCGACGATTTCCTGGCTCGTTACCGGCAGGCCCAGATCGACCGCAACCGCCGAATCACCGCATGGGTCAAGGACAAACTGGCCGAGCTGCGGTCGAGCGGCCGGCCCGGCAGCGATGTAGCCGAGTTCGGCTTCATCGTGCACGGCACCATGGCCGACCCGCGGTGGCTCGACCCGGCCGTCGATCCCAACGAACGGGTTCCGGGAACCTGCTATTTGGGCGATCCTCAAGTGGTGAACATGAGCCCGGTCGGGCTGGCGCGGTTCTCCACATTGCGCAGTTGGCTCTCGCAGTGGAGTTACGACGACGCACACGGCGACGGGGTGGCCTGTGGGCGCGACATCGCGGTGCCGGCGCTGGTCATCGGCAACCTCGCCGACGACGCGTGCACACCTGAGCACACCCGCCGCCTTTTCGAGGCGATCGGTCATCCCGACAAGGAGATGCACGAAATCCACGGCGCCACGCACTACTACGCCGGTCCCGATCAGCGCGACAAATTGCGGGAGGCCGTCACGGTGGTCACCGATTGGCTGGAACGTCACGGGTTCACGGGGACTGCATGACCAGCCCGGCCGGCGCCCTGGACGGCATCCGGGTGCTGGAGTTGGGCACCCTGATCGCCGGACCCTTCGCCGGGCGGCTACTCGGCGACATGGGTGCCGACGTCATCAAGGTCGAGCCACCAGGCGCCCCGGACCCGCTGCGCACCTGGGGCCAGGCCGAGGTCGACGGGCACCACGTGTTCTGGACCGTCCACGCCCGCAACAAGCGCGCCGTCACGCTGGACCTGCGTCAGCCGCGCGGCCGCGAGTTGTTCCTCGATCTGGTGGAAAAGTCCGACATCGTGGTGGAGAACTTCCGCCCGGGCACGCTGGAAAAGTGGGATCTGGGTTACGACGTTCTCAGCGAACGCAATTCGGGAATCATCCTGGTCCGGGTATCGGGCTACGGGCAGACCGGGCCCGACGCCCACAAGCCCGGGTACGCCTCGGTAGCCGAGGCGTCCAGCGGCCTGCGGCACCTCAACGGATTCCCGGGTGGGCCCCCACCGCGGCTGGCCCTGTCGCTGGGCGACAGCCTGGCCGGGATGTTCGGCGCCCAGGGGGCGCTGGCCGCGCTGTATCGGCGCAGCATTACCGGGCGTGGCCAAGTCGTCGATGTGGCTCTCACCGAATCATGCTTGGCGGTGCAGGAATCCACCATTCCGGACTACGACGTCGGCGGCGTGGTGCGCGGCCCGTCCGGCACCCGCCTGGAAGGTATTGCGCCGTCGAACATCTACCAGAGCGCCGACGGCTCGTGGGTGGTGATCGCGGCCAATCAGGACACTGTGTTCACCCGGCTGTGCACGACGATGGGACGCCCCGAACTGGCCACCGATGCGCGCTTCGTCGATCACGGCGCCCGGGGCCGCAACCAGGACGAACTCGACACCATCATCGCCGCCTGGGCCGCCGAGCGCGAACCCCGTGACATCATCGAAACCCTCAGCGCCGCAGGCGTGATCGCGGGCCCGATCAACACCGTCGCCGAGGTGGTGAACGATCCGCAGCTGCGGGCGCGCGGCATGCTGGTCGAGCACCACGACGAACGGCTCGGCCGGCCGGTGCTCGGGCCGGGCATCGCACCGGTGCTGTCGGAATCACCGGGCGGTGTGCGCAACGCCGGTTCGGCACGACCCGGTCAGCACAACGACGACGTCTACCTCGAGCTACTTGGCAAGAGCGCCGAAGAGCTGGACCAGTTGCGGGCCGAGGGGGTCGTATGACGCACGTCGACATTCGCGAAGTGTCGTTGCGCGACGGATTGCAGATCGAGAAGCCAATCCCGTTGTCGGCCAAGCTGGAGCTGCTGGCAGCCGTGGCCGCCACCGGGGTGCGCGAAGTCGAGGCGACCGCGTTCGTGTCCCCGTCAAAGGTGCCGTCGATGGCCGATGCCGCCGAGCTGGCCGCCGAGCTGCATCACTACCCCGACATCGACTTCTCCGCTCTGGTCGCCAGCGCAGGCGGCGCCAAGCGGGCCGTCGCCGCGGGCTTGCGTTCGATTGAATACGTGGTCGCGGCCAGCGATTCATTCAGTCAGGCCAACGTCGGCCGCAGCAGCGCCCAAGCCACCGAACAGATCAGCGAGGTCATCGCGATCGCGCACGACAGCGATGTCAGCGTCGAGGTCATCGTCGCGGTCGCGTGGGACTGCCCCTTCGAGGGACCCACCCCGCCGCAGCGCGTACTCGACATCGCCGCCGCCGCGCGTGACCGGGGCGCCGACCGGTTCTGCATCGCGGACACCATCGGCACCACCACGCCGGGACGGGTGCGATCGCTGATCGCGCAACTGCGTCCGGTGATCGGCGAGCTGCCGCTGGGCGGGCACTTCCACAACACCCGCGGCGCTGGGCTGGCCAGCGCGTACGCCGCGGTCGAGGCGGGTGTCACCCGACTGGACGCCTCAGTCGGCGGACTCGGCGGGTGTCCGTTCGCGCCGGGCGCCACCGGAAACATCGCCACCGAGGACCTGGTGTATCTGCTGCGCGACAGCGACATCGACGTCGACATCGACCTGCAGGCTGCGATCGCCGCGGCCGGTGTCGCGAAATCGGTTGTCGGCCATGACTTGCCGAGTGCCCTTCTGCGCGCCGGTGACCGGATACCGCGCTGATGCCGAGTGAGGTCGTCACCGCGAAAGGCCGCCAGACCCGGGCGGCCATCGAGCAGGCGGCCCGCAAGCTGTTCGCGGAGCGCGGCTTTCACGGCACGACTCTGGCCGACATCACGTCCGCCGCCGGCAAGTCCGCCGCGGTGTTCTATCGGTACTTCGACGACAAAGAAGATCTGCTCGCCGCGCTTGCGGAATCGTTTCTGCACGAGGTGCTGACACCGTCCGGGCTGAGCCTGCATCTGCCGGACTCTCCTGACGACGACGCGTTCTTTAACGCGGTGGTCACCGGCTATTGGAACATGTTCAAGCAGAACATCGGCATCATGATCGCGGTCGCACAACTGGCCACCACGCAGCAACGGTTTGCCGCCGTGCAGAACGAGTTCCGGCGATTCGGCATGGACATCGTCGCGGCCTCGGTGCGACACGTGCAGCAACACGGGTACGCGTCAGAGCTGAATCCCGACCACATCGCGGCGGCGATCGCCCTGCTATTCGAAAACTTCACCACCGTGTTTGTGGGGCCGGCCGGCTCCGGGCGGCTAGGACTGACGATCAGCGACGAGGACGCCATCGCGACCCTCGCGACGGTGTGGAAGAAAACCCTGTACGGCACTTAAGGAGAACTCAGTGGATTTCACGTTGCCCGAACATCTTCCGGGACTGCTCGCCGACATGGATGCGTTCATCGACAGTGAGATCGCGCCATTGCAGGCCGAGAACATGCAGTACTTCGACCAGCGCCGAGAACATGCCCGCACCGATTGGGACAACGACGGCATCCCCACCCGCGACTGGGAGGACCTGCTCTCGGAGATGCGCCGACGTGCCGACAAGGCCGGCTGGCTGCGCTATGGCCTGCCCAGTTCACTGGGCGGCCGCGACGGCACCAACATCGACATGGCGGTCATTCGGGAACATCTGGCGCACAAAGGTCTTGGCCTGCATAACGATCTGCAGAACGAGTCCTCGATCGTCGGCAACTTCCCGCAGGTCATCATGATGGAGCGGTTCGGCTCCGACGAGCAGCGCGCCGCGTGGTCCGAGGCGCTGATCACCGGCGAACGCTCGATGGCCTTCGGGCTCACCGAGCCGCTGCACGGCTCAGACGCCACCTGGCTGGAAACCAGCGGCAGGCGCGACGGTGACCACTGGATCATCAACGGCTCCAAGCGATTCAACACCGGCGTACACCGGGCCACGCATGACTTGATCTTCGCCCGCACCTCCGGCGAGCCGGGCCAGGCTCAGGGCATCACCGCTTTCCTGGTTCCCACCGACACGCCCGGCTTCCACGTCCCGTACTACTGGTGGACGTTCAACATGCCCACCGACCATGGCGAGGTCGAGTTGACCGACGTGCGGGTACCCGCCGACGCGGTGCTCGGCGAGGTGGACCGCGGGCTGGAGGTCGCGCAGACCTTTCTGCACGAGAATCGCATCCGTCAGGCGGCCAGCAGCCTCGGCGCGGCGCAATACTGTATCGATCGCGCCGCCGAATATGCCGGCACACGAATGGTTTTCGGTAAGCCGCTGTCGTCCAACCAGGCCGTGCAGTGGCCACTGGCCGAGCTGCAGACCGAGGCCCAGATGGTCCGGCTGCTGGTGCAGTACGCGGCGTGGCACCTCGACCGCGACCATCACATGGAAGTGTCGGACAAAGTATCGATGGCCAACTATCGCGCCAACCGGCTGGTGTGCGACGCCGCCGATCGAGCGATGCAGATCTTCGGCGGTCTGGGCTACAGCCGTCACGAGCCGTTCGAACACATCTACCGCCACCACCGCCGCTACCGGATCACCGAGGGCGCCGAGGAGATTCAGATCCGCCGGGTGGCCCAGCGGCTGTTCAAGTTCGGCCGCACGTGAGCGACGCCGAAGAGCTGGCGCCGAAACTCGCCGGCGTCCTGGAACCAGCCCTCGGCTCCGGCACAGTCGTCGAGAATCTGCATACGCTGACCGGTGGTGCCAGCAGAACCACCTGGGCGTTCGACGCCGTTACGGGCGCTCAACGGCGGTCGCTGATCCTTCGCACCGGTCCACCCGACGAGGTGCACGCCGGCATGGAACTCGAAGCTCTCGCCCAACGCGCGGCGGCCGCCGCCGGCGCACCGGTCCCCCACATTGTCGTCGCCGACGACTCCGTTGCCGCACTGGGCAATCCATTCCTGATCTGCGACGCGATCGGCGGCGAGACCATCGTGCGCCGCATCCAGCGGACGCTCGACAAGGATGGCGGGGCCGCGGGCCGGGGCCGACTGCTGGGCCAGTGCGCCGAAGCGCTGGCCGCAATCCACCGAGCCGACACGGACCTGCCCGGGGTGAGTCACGAGGATCAGCTGGCGGAATGGCGCGAGCAGCTGGACATCATGGGCGACACCACGGCCACGTTCGAGTGGGCGTTCCGGTGGCTGGCCGACAACCGGCCGGCGCCCTCGCCGCCGCGTCTGGTGCACGGGGACTTTCGGATGGGCAACCTGATCGTCGATGGATCCGATTTGGCGGCCGTGCTCGATTGGGAGCTGGTGCACATCGGTGAGATCTATGAAGACCTGGCCTGGTTCTGCATCCGCGCGTGGCGGTTCGGCGCGCCAGTGGATCTCGCGGCCGGTGGATTGGGCAGCATCGAGGATTTTCTTCACGGTTACGAAAATGCCGGCGGCGCCACGGTCGATCGGGCGGCGTTTCACTGGTGGTTGGTGCAGGCGACGCTGCGTTGGGGTGTCATCTGCCGCTACCAGGCCGAACGTCACCTGAGCGGACAGACTCTCTCGGTGGAGCTCGCGACGATCGGCCGCCGGGTCTGCGAGACGGAATGGGACTTGCTGAACTTGCTTGATAAGGCAGTCGCGCATGCCGGTTGAGAGCCTAGGATTTTGCTGTGGTTACTCCTGATCAGGCAATCGACGCAATTCGCGAAACCGGCGGGGCGCAACCCGGCAACCGGGCGCTGCACGCCAAGGGGAAGCTCTACCGAGGCACCTTCACCGCGACCCCCGAGGCGGCCGCGCTCTCGCGTGCCGCGCATCTCAGCGGCGCGGCGGTACCCGCGCTGATCCGGTTTTCCAACGGCTCAGGCAATCCGCGACAACCCGACAATGTTCCCGGCGTGCGCGGTTTGGCCGTGAAGTTAACCCTTCCGGACGGGTCGACGACCGACGTGTCCACCCAGACCGCGAAGCTTTTCCCGGCCAGCACCCCCGACGGCTTCATCTCGCTGCTGAGGGCGTCGCGTCCCGGTCCCACCGCTCCGCTGCGGCTCATCGGGTACATCGCCACCCATCCGCGGTTCGTTAAATCGCTGCCGGTCGTCAAGGAAGCGAACAAAGTGCCGGCCAGCTACGGCACCATCACCTATCACGGCCTGCACGCGTTCCGCTGGATTGCCGCCGACGGCAGCGCTCGATTCGTGCGCTACCACTTGCAGCCCGCCGCCGGCGAGGAGATTTTGCCGCCGGATGTCGCGAAAGCCAAGGACGCCGAGTTTTTGATCCACGAACTCGACGAACGCCTTGCGTCCCAACCGGTTCGGTTCGATTACCAGGTCCAGATCGGCGCGCAGGGTGACTCGACCGTCGACCCGTCGAAGCCTTGGAGCAGTGACCAGATCGTCACCGTCGGCACCCTCGAGATCACCGGCGTCGAAACGGAACGCGAGCACGGCGGCGACATCGTCGTGTTCGACCCGATGCGCGTCACCGACGGCATCGAGCCCTCCGACGACCCGGTCCTGCGGTTCCGCACGCTCGCCTACTCCGCTTCGGTGAAGCTGCGCTCCGGTGTCGACCGGGGACCCGAAGCGCCCGCGACCTGATGACGTCCGCACACGGTCGCCCCACCGCCGCGGAACTGATCGCCGCGGTGGCCGAGTTCCTCGAGACCGATGTGCGGGAATCAACCTCGGGTCAGGTCAACTTTCATTCCCGGGTCGCGGCCAATGCCCTGCGCATGGTCGAACGGGAGTTGCTGGCCGACGCGGCAGATGACGGGGTAGCCGACGCGTTGACCCGGGTCGGATACGACGACGAGGCCGCGCTGGCCGCAGCTATCCGGGCAGGCGAGCTGGATGGCTCCGGCGATCGGGTGCAGTCCGCGTTGCGGGCGCTCGTCGGACGCCGACTGGCCGCCGCTCACCCCGGCTACCAGGACGAATAGGGAGATACCTGATGCCTGCTGCCGAGGCTGTCGTTGATCTGGCCGATGAACTGTTTGCGGCCATCGAGCGCGGCGACGAGCCGCGGCTCGACGCACTCTTCGCCGAGGACATCGCGGTGTGGCGGGCCGGCGCTCAGCGCGACGATGACAAAGAGCGCGCGATGAAAGTGCTGCGGTGGTTCATTCGCATCACCGCCGAGCGCAGCTACGAGGTCCTCGACCGTCAGCTGTTTCCCGGGGGCTTCGTCCAGCAGCACATCCTGCATGCCACCGGTCACAACGGCGGATTGATCGCGCTGCGGGTCTGCATCGTGATCAAGGTGAGTGGCAACGACCTGATCACCCGCATCGACGAGTACTTCGACCCGGCGCAACTCGCGCCACTGATGAGCTAGGAGCCAGGATGGCGAACGTCGACACACTGCTGAACGGTCCGGACGCTGCCGGAGCGTGGAACCTGGATCCCGACCGCTCAACCGTCGGCTTCAGGATCAAGAACTTCTGGGGCCTGGTCCATGTCAAAGGGCGCTTCACCGACGTCAACGCCGACGGCCAAATCACCGGCAAGGGCGCCATCTTCGGCCGTCTCGACATCCAGGTGGCATCGCTGCATACCGGCATCGGTAAACGCGACGAGCACCTGCGATCGGCCGACTTTTTCGACGCCGACCGCTATCCGGAGATCAGTGTGGAGGTGACCGGCATCGAGCCCAGCGCCGGTGATGCCGCCGATCTGCACGCCACGTTGACCATCAAAGGAGTCACCGCGCCCGTCCGGCTGCCGGTCCAGGTCAGCACACTCGACGACGGCGCGGTGCGGGTGACGGCGAACACCGAGATCGACCGGACTCACTTCGGTGTGGACGCCAATCCGCTGGGGATGATCGCGAAAACGGCAACGATCGCGGCCGAGGCCTACTTCGTGCGGACGCCGCAGTAACTGTCGCCGGGCGCTACGATCTGGACCGTGTCTGCCACCAGCCCCTTGCGGATCCTCGTGTACAGCGACAACCCCAACACCCGACAGGCCGTCATGCTGGCGCTGGGCAAACGAGTCCATCCGGACCTTCCCGAGCTGAGCTACGTCGAAGTCGCAACGGGACCGGTAGTGGTCCAGCAGCTGGACGCCGGCGGCATCGATCTGGCGATCCTGGACGGCGAGGCGACTCCCGAAGGCGGCATGGGACTGGCCAAACAGCTCAAAGACGAAATCGACGACGGCCCGCCGATCGTGGTGCTGACCGGCCGCCACGACGACGCCTGGCTGGCCGCCTGGTCACGCGCCGAGGGCGCGGTACCCCACCCGATCGACCCGATCAGGCTGAGTCGAACTGTGCTCGAGTTGCTGCGCACCCCGGTTCAGTAGCCGTCCAGCCGGCTCCAAACTCGCGCACGGCCCGCCGCTGGACAGACCGGATCGCACCTCCAGATCGGACTCGTGAATAGGCCAGATCTTCGCCCGCACTTGGTCGTCCGCAACCTTCGCTCAAGTGCCTGGATACCCCATGCCTCGTGATGTTCCCCGCTCGTCAAGCTGTGGTTGAGGTCACATCTAACCTGCTGAGCGCGGGACCGCACGCGGTCGCTAGGCTGTGGTTGCGCTCACAGTCCAGCCCATAGACCAGAGTGAGGAAGCGTCGTCGCGGGATGAATCTCTACCTACCAATTCTCGTACTCGGAGGGATCGCCGCAGCCTTCGCGCTCGGCTCGGTCGCTATCGCCCAAGTCACCGGCCCGAAGCGCTTCAACCGCGCCAAGCTCGAGGCCTACGAATGCGGGATCGAGCCCAGCGACCAGCCGGCCAACGCACCGCATGCCGGTAGCGGGCAGCGCTTCCCGGTGAAGTACTACCTGACCGCGATGCTGTTCATCGTCTTCGATATCGAAATCGTGTTCCTGTACCCGTGGGCGGTCAGCTACGACCAGCTGGGGTTGTTCGCGCTGATCGAGATGGTGATCTTCATGCTGACCGTCTTCGTGGCCTACGCATACGTGTGGCGCCGCGGCGGACTGACTTGGGATTGAGGTAGATCGTGGGCATTGAAGAAAAACTACCGAGCGGCTTCTTGCTGACCACCGTCGAACAGCTGGCCGGATACTTTCGCAAGAGCTCGCTGTGGCCGGCCACCTTCGGACTGGCCTGCTGTGCGATCGAGATGATGGCCACTGCCGGCCCGCGGTTCGACATCGCACGCTTTGGCATGGAGCGCTTTTCGGCGACGCCGCGACAGGCCGACCTGATGATCGTCGCCGGCCGGGTCAGCCAGAAGATGGCGCCGGTGCTACGCCAGATCTACGACCAGATGGCCGAGCCCAAATGGGTGCTGTCCATGGGCGTCTGCGCATCGTCAGGCGGAATGTTCAACAACTACGCGATCGTCCAGGGCGTCGACCATGTTGTGCCGGTGGACATCTACCTGCCCGGCTGCCCGCCGCGCCCGGAGATGCTGTTGTACGCAATTCTCAAGCTGCACGACAAGATTCAAGAGATGCCGCTCGGCGTGAACCGTGAGCTGGCCATCGCCGAGGCCGAAAAGGCGGCGCTTGCCGCGCGGCCGACGATCGAACACCTCGGGCTGCTGCGATGAGTTCACCCGACCACGACCCCAAGCGCGCGGCCAGCGAAGCCGGCGGAAACCCGGTGGACACCGACACCTCCGACGCCGAACTGATCGGCGTGCGCCGCGGCATGTTCGGCGTCCGCGGCAGCGGTGACACATCGGGCTACGGACGACTGATTCGCCAGGTCACCATCGACGAGGGAAGCCCACGGCCGTACGGCTTTTATTTCGACGAGATCGTCGACCGGCTGGCCGAGGCGTTGAAAGCCGACGATGACGTCGAATTCGCGGACGCCATCGAAAAAGTGGTCGTCTATCGCAACGAGCTGACCCTGCACGTGCGCCGCGAACTTCTGCCGCAGGTCGCCCGCCGGCTGCGCGACGACGCGCAGCTGCGGTTCGAGCTGTGCTTGGGCGTGAGCGGCGTGCACTACCCGGACGAAACCGGCCGCGAGCTGCACGCGGTGTACCCGCTGAGTTCCATCACCCACAACCGTCGGGTCCGCCTGGAAGTGGCTGCACCAGATGGCGATCCGCACATCCCCTCGTTGTTCGGGATCTACCCGACCAACGACTGGCATGAGCGGGAGACCTACGACTTCTTCGGCATCATCTTCGACGGCCACCCTTCGTTGACCCGTATCGAGATGCCTGACGACTGGCAGGGGCACCCGCAGCGCAAGGACTACCCGCTCGGCGGCGTCCCAGTGGAGTACAAGGGCGCGAAGATTCCCCCGCCCGACCAGCGGAGGTCCTACAACTAATGAGCAAAACCACAAGCGTCGCCAATGGTGACGGCTCGGACACCTTGATCGCGCTCACGGGCCAAGACTGGAACAGGGTTGTCGAGGCCGCCCGGGAGCGCGGCGAGCCCGGCGAGCGAATCGTCGTCAACATGGGACCGCAACACCCGTCGACCCACGGCGTGCTGCGGCTGATCCTGGAGATCGAAGGCGAGACCGTCACCGACGCCCGGTGCGGAATCGGCTACCTGCACACCGGAATCGAGAAAAACCTCGAATACCGGTACTGGACGCAGGGCGTGACGTTCGTAACCCGAATGGATTACCTGGCACCATTTTTCAACGAGACGGCCTTCTGTCTCGGTGTGGAGAAGCTGCTCGGCATCACCGACGAGATCCCCGAACGGGTCAACGTCATCCGGGTGATGATGATGGAACTCAACCGAATCTCCTCGCACCTGGTCGCGTTGGCGACCGGCGGCATGGAGTTGGGCGCGATGACGCCGATGTTCACCGGCTTCAAGGGCCGCGAGATCATCCTCACGCTGTTCGAGTCGATCACCGGGCTGCGGATGAACAGTGCCTACATCCGCCCCGGCGGTGTGTCGGCGGACCTGCCAGCGGGCGCCGAAGCCGAAATCGCCACCGCCCTCAAAGAAATCAAGGGCGTGCTGCATGAGATGGGCAACCTGCTCAACGAGAGCGCCATCTGGAAGGCCCGCACCAAGGACGTCGGCTACCTCGACTTGACCGGCTGTATGGCCCTCGGCGTGACCGGGCCATGCCTGCGATCCACCGGGTTGCCCCACGACCTGCGCAAATCAGAGCCCTACTGCGGGTACGAGGACTACGAATTCGACGTCATCACCGACGACGGGTGTGATTCCTACGGCCGCTACATCATTCGCGTGAAAGAGATGTCGGAGTCGGTGAAGATCGTCGAGCAGTGCCTGGACAAACTGAAGCCCGGCCCGACGATGATCGAGGACCGCAAGATCGCCTGGCCGGCGGACCTGAAAGTCGGTCCGGATGGGCTGGGTAACTCGCCTGAGCACATCGAGAAGATCATGAGCGGCTCGATGGAGGCGCTGATCCATCACTTCAAGCTGGTTACCGAAGGAATCCGCGTGCCGGCCGGACAGGTGTACGTCGCCATCGAATCGCCTCGCGGTGAGCTGGGAGTGCACATGGTCAGCGACGGCGGCACCCGGCCGTACCGGGTGCACTACCGCGACCCTTCGTTCACGAACCTTCAGGCCGTCGCCGCGATGTGCGAGGGCGGCATGGTCGCCGACGTGATCACCGCGGTGGCCAGTATCGACCCGGTGATGGGCGGGGTGGACCGATGACCGCAGATCCCCAAGCAGGCGCCAACAACGGCGAGCGGGTGTTCCTCCGGCTCGGCCCGCCACCGGAAGAGCCCGGGCAGTTCGTCACCGACGGCGCGCCGCAGTCGTACCCGGCCGATGTGCACGCGCAGCTCGAGCTCGACGCCAAAGAGATCATCGGCAAATACCCCAGCCCGCGTTCGGCCCTGCTGCCGCTGCTGCACCTCGTGCAGGCGCAAGACGGTTACATCACGCCGGCCGGTGTGGAGTTCTGCGGCGCACAGCTCGGGCTGACCGGTGCCGAAGTCGCTGCTGTCGCAAGCTTTTACACCATGTACCGGCGTGGCCCGACCGGCGACTACCTGGTCGGGGTGTGCACGAACACGCTGTGCGCGGTGATGGGCGGCGACGCGATTTTCGACTCGCTCAAAGACCACCTCGGCGTCGGCAACGGTGACACGACAGACGACGGATCGGTCACCCTGGAGCACATCGAGTGCAACGCCGCATGCGATTACGCACCGGTGGTGATGGTCAACTGGGAGTTCTACGACAACCAGACCGTCGACTCTGCGCGCGCGCTCGTCGACGGGCTGCGCTCCGGAAACCCGCCGGCTCCCACCCGCGGCAACTTGTGCACATTCAAGGAGACCGAGCGGATCCTGGCCGGTTTCCCCGACCCGCGGCCAGACGAGGGCCAGGGCGGTGCCGGCGCGGCGACGCTGGCCGGCCTGAAGGTGGCCAAAGAACTCAACATGAACGCTCCGTCACCGGAAAGCTCAGGAGAAGGCAAGTAATGGGGTCGCAAACGCCGTTGGCTCCGGTGCTGAGCCGGTTCTGGGACGACCCGGAATCCTGGACGCTCGAGACCTATCGCCGCAACGACGGCTACAAAGCCCTGGAAAAAGCTTTGAAGCTGGACCCCGACGCGGTGATCTCCGCCGTCAAGGACTCTGGACTGCGCGGTCGCGGCGGCGCGGGCTTCTCCACCGGTACCAAGTGGTCGTTCATCCCGCAGGGCGACAGCGGCGCGGCCGCCAAGCCGCACTACCTGGTGGTCAACGCCGACGAATCCGAACCCGGTACGTGCAAAGACATTCCGTTGATGCTGGCCACCCCGCACGTGCTCGTCGAAGGCGTGATCATCGCGTCGTACGCGATCCGGGCCAGCCATGCATTCATCTACGTGCGCGGCGAAGTGCTGCCGGTGCTGCGGCGTTTGCAGAACGCGGTTGCCGAGGCCTACGCCAACGGCTACCTGGGCCGCAACATCGCCGGGTCGGGTTATGACCTGGAGCTGGTGGTGCACGCCGGTGCCGGCGCGTACATCTGCGGTGAGGAGACCGCGCTGCTGGACTCGTTGGAGGGCCGGCGCGGACAGCCGCGACTGCGTCCGCCATTCCCCGCCGTCGCCGGTCTCTACGGCTGCCCGACGGTGATCAACAACGTCGAGACCATCGCCAGCGTCCCGTCGATCGTGCTCAACGGTGTGGACTGGTTCCGCTCGATGGGCAGCGAGAAATCACCTGGCTACACGCTGTATTCGCTGTCGGGGCACGTGACCAAGCCAGGCCAGTACGAGGCCCCGCTGGGCATCACGTTGCGCGAACTGCTCGACTACGCCGGCGGCGTGCGGGCCGGACACCAGCTGAAGTTCTGGACGCCCGGCGGATCGTCGACACCGCTGCTCACCGACGAACACCTCGACGTGCCACTGGATTACGAAGGCGTCGGGGCGGCCGGATCGATGCTCGGCACCAAGGCCCTGGAAATCTTCGATGAAACCACGTGTGTGGTGCGCGCGGTGGGCCGCTGGATCGACTTCTACAAGCACGAGTCGTGTGGAAAGTGCACGCCGTGCCGCGAGGGCACGTTCTGGCTGAGTCAGATCTACCACCGCCTGGAAGCCGGTCACGGCACCGCCGAAGACCTGGACAAGCTGCTGGACATCTCCGACGCGATTCTCGGAAAGTCGTTCTGCGCGTTGGGCGATGGTGCGGCGAGCCCGGTCGCGTCGTCAATCCAATTCTTCCGCGACGAATACGTCGCGCACATCGAGGGCAACGGCTGCCCGTTCGACCCCAAGCTGTCCATGCTCGCCGCGAACGGAGCCTCATGACACGCGCCAACGACGATGCAGAGCGCAGCGATGAGAAGGAGTGGCGCCCATGACACAGGTGGCCGACACCGGAAAAAAGGTCACCGAGCCCGAGCCGGAGCTGGTGAACCTGACCATCGACGGCACCGAAGTCAGCGTTCCCAAGGGAACTTTGGTGATTCGGGCCGCCGAATTGATCGGTGTGCAGATCCCCCGGTTCTGCGACCACCCGCTGCTGGACCCGGTCGGCGCGTGCCGTCAATGCCTGGTCGAGATCGAGGGCCAACGTAAACCGATGGCGTCCTGCACGATTCCCGTCGCCGACGACATGGTGGTCCGCACGCAGTACAGCTCGGAAGCGGCCGACAAGGCGCAGCACGGGGTGATGGAGCTGTTGCTGATCAACCACCCGCTGGACTGTCCGATGTGCGACAAGGGCGGTGAATGCCCACTGCAGAACCAGGCAATGTCCAACGGCCGTCCGGACTCTCGGTTCGAAGACGTCAAGCGCACGTTCACCAAGCCGATCAACATCTCCTCGCAGGTGCTGCTGGACCGCGAGCGCTGCATTCTGTGCGCGCGGTGCACCCGGTTCTCCGAGCAGATCGCCGGCGACCCGTTCATCGAGATGCTGGAGCGCGGTGCGCTGCAACAGGTCGGCATCTATGCCAACGAGCCGTTCGAGTCGTACTTCTCCGGCAACGCCGTGCAGATCTGTCCCGTCGGGGCGCTGACCGGGGCCTCCTACCGATTCCGGGCCCGGCCGTTCGACTTGGTTTCCAGCCCGAGCGTGTGCGAGCACTGCGCGTCGGGATGCTCGCAGCGCACCGACCACCGTCGCGGCAAGGTGTTGCGTCGGCTGGCCGGCGACGAGCCCGAGGTCAACGAGGAATGGAACTGCGACAAGGGCCGCTGGGCGTTCAACTACACCACCCAGCGTGACCGGATCACCACCCCCCTGATCCGCGGGGCTGACGGCGCGCTGGAGCCTGCGTCGTGGCCGCACGCGGTGGCGGCGGCGATCGAGGGCCTGACGACCGCGGCGGGCGGCGCCGGGGTGCTGCCCGGTGGCCGGCTGACCGTCGAGGACGCGTACGCCTACTCCAAGTTTGCCCGGATTGTGTTGGGGACCAACGACATCGACTTCCGCGCCCGCCCGCACACCAGCGAGGAGACGCAGTTCCTGGCAGCCCGTGTCGCAGGCAAGCTACTCAACACCAGCTACGCCGATCTGGAGTCAGCGCCGGTGGTGCTGCTGGCCGGCTTCGAACCCGAGGAAGAGTCGCCGATCGTGTATCTGCGGCTGCGCAAGGCCGCACGCAAGCACGGTCTGCCGGTCCACGCGGTTGCGCCCTTTGCCAGCAACGGTTTACAGAAGATGGACGGCACGCTGATCGAGACCGCTCCCGGCGGCGAGGCCGCCGCGCTGGACGGAATGGCCGGCGGCGAGCTCGCTGGGCTGCTCGCTAAACCGGGTGCCGTCATCCTGGTCGGCGAGCGGCTGGCCGGCTCGCCCGGCGCCTTGTCTGCCGCGGCCCGACTCGCCGACAGCACCGGCGCGCAACTGGCGTGGGTGCCGCGCCGCGCCGGCGAGCGCGGGGCGATCGAGGCTGGTGCGCTGCCGGGGCTGTTGCCCGGTGGCCGGCCGCTGAGCGACGAGACCGCCCGCGCGCAGGTGGCGCAGGGCTGGAATGTCGCTGACCTGCCTACCGCCGATGGCCGCGACGCCGACGGCATCCTGGCCGCGGCTGCCGATGGCAGCCTGGGCGCACTGCTGGTCGGCGGCATCGACCCCAACGACTTCGCCGACCCCGACGCGGTGCTGGCCGCCCTGGACGCCGCGGGTTTCGTGGTGAGCCTGGAGTTGCGGCACAGCGCGGTGACCGAACGCGCCGACGTGGTCTTCCCGATCGCGCCGGCGGCGGAGAAGGCCGGGACCTACCTGAACTGGGAGGGCCGTCAACGCAGCTTCTCCGGCGCACTGCCACCCAACGCCACGCCGGACTGCCGGGTGCTCGACACCCTGGCCGACGAGCTGGGTATCGACCTCGGATTCCCCACCGTGGCAGCCGGACTCGCTGACCTCAACGGCTTGGGCACCTGGGACGGTGCCCCGGTGGCGGCACCGGGTGTCGCCGCGGCGGCAGCACCCAAGCCCGCCGCCGGTGAGGCGATCCTGGCGGGCTGGCGGATGCTGCTCGACGACGGGCAATTGCAGGACGGCGAGCCACATCTGGCCGGCACGGCACGCACGCCCGTCGTGCGGCTCTCGGCCGAGACTGCGGACGCGATCGGCGCCACCGATGGCGACAACGTCAGCGTCAGCACCGCACGCGGGGTGATCACCCTGCCGTTGACGATCACCGACATGCCCGACCACGTGGCGTGGCTGCCGCTGAACTCGCCGGGCTCGGCGGTACACCGGCAACTGGGCGTCACGCCCGGCGCAGTGGTGAAAATTGGAGTGAGCAAATAATGACTGGCTTCGGACACGACACCTGGTGGCTGATCCTGGCCAAATCGCTTCTGGTCTTTGTATTCCTGGTCCTGACCGTGCTGGTCGCGATCCTGGCCGAGCGCAAGATCCTCGGCCGGATGCAGATGCGTTGGGGACCCAACCGGGTCGGCCCGCGCGGCTACCTGCAAAGCCTCGCCGACGGCATCAAGCTGGCGCTCAAGGAGCCGATCGTCCCGTTCGGCGTCGAGAAGCCGATTTTCCTTCTGGCACCGGCTATCTCGACGATTCCGGCGATTACCGCGTTTGCGTTCATCCCGTTCGGGCCACAGGTTTCGGTGTTCGGCCACTGGACCGCGCTGCAGGTGACCGACCTGCCGGTGGCGGTGCTGTTCATCCTGGCGCTGTCCTCGATCGGGGTATACGGCATCGTGCTGGCCGGGTGGTCCTCGGGATCGACCTATCCACTGCTGGGCGGCGTGCGCTCGACCGCGCAGGTGATCTCCTACGAGGTCGCGATGGGACTGTCCTTCGCGACCGTATTCCTCTACGCCGGAACGATGTCCACGTCGGAGATCGTGACGGCTCAGAACCGGGTCTGGTACATCTTCCTGCTGCTGCCGTCGTTCTGCACGTACCTGGTGTCCATGGTCGGCGAGACCAACCGGGCGCCGTTCGACCTGCCCGAGGCCGAAGGTGAACTGGTCGCCGGTTTCCACACCGAGTACTCGTCGCTGAGCTTCGCGATGTTCTTCCTCGCCGAGTACATCAACATGACGACGGTGTCGGCGCTGGCCGCCACGCTGTTCATGGGCGGCTGGCACGCTCCCTGGCCACTGAACATGTGGGCCGGCGCCAACAGCGGATTTTGGCCGGTGCTGTGGTTCACCGCCAAGGTGTGGGTGTTCTTGTTCCTCTACATCTGGTTGCGGGGCGTACTGCCGCGGCTGCGGTACGACCAGTTCATGGCGCTCGGCTGGAAGATCCTCATCCCGGTCTCACTGGTCTGGGCGCTGATCGCTGCCGGGATCCGCACGCTGCGCGACCAGGGTTACGCACATTGGACGACGGTGCTGGTCGGCGCAAGCATCGTCGTGACCGCAGTACTGCTGTATCTGCTGCAAAGACCGTTCAGCAACAGACAGCTGCGCAAGAGGCGTCGTCGCACCGAGTCGGAGGCAAGGTCCGCACAACCGGCGGACTTCGAACCGGCATTTCCCACGCCGGCACTGCCCGGCAAACAGCCGGCCGCGGTGGCCAAGGAGGCAGCCCATGGCTAAGTTCCTCAGTTCCCTCGCCGGATTCGGTGTCACGTTCGGCGCGATGTTCAAGCGCCCGATCACCGAGAGCTATCCGGAGAACCCCGGGCCGGTCAAGCCGCGCTATCACGGTCGCCACCAGCTCAATCGCTACGACGATGGACTGGAGAAGTGCATCGGCTGCGAGCTGTGCGCATGGGCGTGCCCGGCCGACGCGATCTACGTCGAGGGCGCCGACAACACCGAGGAGCAGCGCTTCTCGCCCGGTGAGCGTTACGGCCGGGTCTATCAGATCAACTACCTGCGCTGCATCGGATGCGGGCTCTGCGTCGAGGCCTGCCCGACCCGCTCGTTGACCATGACCAACCACTACGAAATGGCCGACGACAATCGCGCCGACCTGATCCTCGAGAAGCACCAACTCCTGGCTCCGCTCCTGGAGGGCATGACTCCGGCGCCGCACCCCAGGGCTGAAGGCTCCACCGACGCCGACTACTACCGCGGCAACATCACCTCGGAAGGCCTGCGCAAGCTACCGATCACGGACATCTCGAAGTGACCACTCAACTGGCCGCCGACGTCATCACCCGCACGTCCACCGGCGAAGCGGTGACCTTCTGGCTGCTGGGCACCCTGGCGCTGATCGGGGCGCTGGGCGTGGTGATGGCCGCCAACGCGGTGTACTGCGCGATGTCGCTGGCCCTGACGATGATCGTGCTGGCGATGTTCTACATGATCGAAGACGCCTTGTTCCTCGGCGTCGTACAGATCGTGGTCTACACCGGCGCGGTGATGATGCTGTTCCTCTTCGTGCTGATGCTGATCGGCGTCGACTCGGCGGAATCGCTGGTGGAAACCCTGCGCGGACAGCGGGTGGCCGCGGTGGTAGCCGGGCTGGCATTCGGCATCGTGCTGATCGCCGGCATCGGCAACGTTGCCACCAACCGTTTTGCGGCAAACGGCCTCTCGACCGACATCGCTCCAGAAGGCAACGTGCAGGGGCTCGCGGCGCTGATCTTCTCCAAGTACCTGTGGGCGTTCGAGCTGACCAGCGCCCTACTGATCACCGCCGCGATCGGCGCGATGATTCTGGCGCACCGCGAGCGTTTCGAGCGCCGCAAGACCCAGCGCGAGATGTCCATCGAGCGATTCGGTCCCGGCGGCTACCCCACCCCGCTGCCCGGCCCGGGCGTCTTCGCGCGGCACAACGCCGTCGACACTCCGGCGCGGCTGCCCGACGGCGCGCCCTCCCGGTTGTCGGTGCCCGCGGTGCTGGAATTGCGGCCGGTCAGTGAGCAAGACCTGCCGGTTGCCAACGGTTCCAACGGTTTTGACGCCATCACAAGAGGGGGTGCGTCGTGAACCCGCAGAATTACCTGTATCTCTCCGCACTGCTGTTCACCATCGGCGCTGCCGGTGTGCTGTTGCGGCGCAACGCGATCGTCATGTTCATGTGCGTCGAGCTGATGCTCAATGCGGTGAACCTCGCCTTCGTCACCTTCGCCCGGCTGCACGGCAATCTCGACGGCCAGATGGTGGCGTTCTTCACGATGGTCGTCGCCGCCTGTGAGGTGGTGATCGGGCTGGCCATCATCATGACGATTTTCCGTGCCCGCAAATCGGCTTCGGTCGACGACGCCAACCTGCTCAAGGGCTGAGGGATGACACATTTGACTTGGCTGCTCGTCGCGTTGCCCGCGGCCGGCGCCGCGATTTTGCTGCTCGGCGGCAGGCGCACCGACCCGTGGGGACACTGGCTGGGCTGTCTGACCGCGCTGGCCTCGTTCGGGGTCGGTCTGTCGCTGCTGATCGACATGCTGGGTCGCCACGGCGATGCCCGGACCATCGGCCAGAACCTGTTCACCTGGATCCCGGTCAACGGCCTGCAGGTCGACTTCGGTCTGCAGATCGACCAGCTGTCGATCTGTTTCGTGCTGTTGATCACCGGGGTCGGATCGCTGATCCACATCTATTCGGTGGCCTACATGGCCGAAGATCCCGATCGCCGAAGGTTTTTCGCGTACCTGAACTTGTTCCTGGCGGCGATGCTGCTGCTGGTGGTGGCCGACAATTACGTGGGCCTCTACGCCGGCTGGGAAGGCGTCGGTCTGGCGTCCTACTTGCTGATCGGGTTCTGGTACCACAAGCCGACCGCGGCGACTGCGGCCAAGAAGGCCTTCGTGATGAACCGGGTCGGCGACGCCGGGCTGGCGCTGGCGATCTTCGTGATCTTCGCGAACTTCGGCACCCTGTCCTACTCCGGCGTGTTCGGCTCGGCGGCGGGCGCCAGCCACAGCGCGTTGACCTGGATCGGTCTGCTGCTGCTGGCGGGTGCGTGCGCCAAATCCGCACAGGTTCCACTGCAGGCCTGGCTCGGTGACGCGATGGAAGGCCCCACCCCGGTGTCCGCACTGATCCACGCCGCCACCATGGTGACCGCCGGCGTCTACCTGATCGTGCGCTCCAACCCGCTCTACAGCCTGTCTGCAGACGCCCGGCTCGGCGTGATCATCGTCGGGGCGGTCACGTTGATGTTCGGCGCGATCATCGGTTGCGCCAAGGACGACATCAAGCGCGCGCTTGCCGCGTCCACGATGAGCCAGATCGGCTACATGGTGCTCGCCGCGGGCCTGGGGCCGGCGGGCTACGCGTTCGCGATCCTGCATTTGCTCACCCACGGCTTCTTCAAAGCCGGCCTGTTCCTTGGCTCCGGCTCGATCATCCACGCGATGCACGAAGAGCAGGACATGCGCCACTACGGCGGCCTGCGCAGCGCGCTGCCGGTCACTTTCGCCACGTTCGGCCTGGGCTACCTGGCGATCATCGGCGTGCCGCCGTTCGCCGGCTTCTTCTCCAAAGACGCCATCATCGAAGCCGCATTGGGAGCGGGCGGGGCCGGCGGGTGGATTCTGGGCGGCACCGCAGTGCTCGGTGCCGGAATCACCGCGTTCTACATGACCCGGGTGATGCTGATGACGTTCTTCGGCAAAAAGCGCTGGGCCGAAGACGCGCATCCCCATGAGGCGCCCGCGCTGATGGCGTGGCCGATGATCCTGCTCGCGGTCGGATCGGTGTTCTCCGGCGGGCTGCTGGGCTGGGGCGGCACGCTGCGGCACTGGCTGGAACCGGTGACCACTTTCGAGGAGAGCACACCCGTCGCGCCGAGCTGGGTGATCAGCGCCGTGGCCGTCGGCGTCGTCGCCATCGGCTTTCTGTTCGCGCTGTGGCGCTACCTCGGCAAACCCATCCCCGAAACCGCGCCGGCCGACGTGTCCGTGCTGACCGTCGCCGCCCGCCGGGACCTCTACGGCGATGCCTTCAACGAGGAGGTCTTCATGCGACCGGGTGCGCAGCTCACCCACGCGCTGGTCGAGTTCGACGATCAGGGTGTGGACGGCTCGGTCAATGGGCTGGCCCATCTGGTGGGTCGCACGTCGGAGTGGCTACGCGGCTTCCAGACCGGGTTCGCGCGTAACTATGCATTGTCGATGTTGACCGGAGCGGTGCTCGTCACCGCCGCAATCCTGGCGGTGCAACTGTGGTGATCGTGCCGACGACGAGGCAGAGCGAAGCGATGCTAAGGAGCGGCGCTCATGGATAACGTTCCGGTTCTTTCCGTCCTGTGGCTGCTGCCGCTGGTCGGCGCCGTCGTGATCATCCTGATCCCGCCAAGCGGCCGACAGCTCGCCAAGTGGCTCGGCGTGGCGGTGTCGGTGGCCGTGCTGGCGCTGTCGATCGCGCTGGCGGTGGCCTTCAAGGCCGGCGGCCCCACCTATCAGTTCACCGAATCTCATCCGTGGATACCGGCGTTCGGCGCGGGCTACACCATCGGTGTCGACGGCATCGCGCTGATGCTGGTGCTGGTCACCACGATTTTGGTGCCGTTCCTGCTGGTGGCCGGTTGGAATGATGGGGGCGACCGGTCCCGCGGCACGCAGGCCTATGTGGCGCTGACGCTGACCATCGAATCGATGGTGCTCATCTCGGTGGTCTCGCTGGATGTGCTGCTGTTCTACGTGTTCTTCGAGGCGATGCTGATCCCGATGTACTTCCTCATCGGCGGTTTCGGTGACGGTGCCCACCGGTCGCGCGCCGCGGTGAAGTTCCTGCTGTACAACCTGTTCGGCGGCCTGATCATGCTGGCCGCGGTGATCGGCCTGTACGTGGTGACCGCCGAGAATGGTTCGGGCACATTCGATTTCCGTCAGATCGTCGCCGCGGTCACCACCGGCTCGCTGGGCGCCTCCTCGGGTGTGCTCAAGGCGCTGTTCCTGGGATTCATGTTCGCGTTCGCGATCAAGGCGCCGCTGTGGCCGTTCCACCGTTGGCTTCCCGACGCCGCGGTGGAGTCGACGCCGGCGACCGCGGTGCTGATCACCGCCGTGATGGACAAGGTCGGCACCTTCGGCATGCTGCGTTACTGCCTGCAGTTGTTCCCTGACGCGTCAACGTATTTCCGGCCCGCCATCGTCACCCTCGCGGTGATCGGCGTCATCTACGGCGCGATCGTGGCGATCGGCCAGACCGACATCATGCGCCTGATCGCGTACACGTCGATTTCGCACTTCGGCTTCATCATCGTCGGCATCTTCGTGATGACGAGTCAGGGCCAGAGCGGTGCGACGCTGTACATGCTCAACCACGGCATCTCCACCGCCGCGGTGTTCCTGATCGCCGGCTTCTTGATCTCGCGCCGCGGCACCCGCTCGATCGCCGCCTATGGCGGGATCCAGAAAGTCGCGCCGGTACTGGCTGGGACCTTCTTGGTCGCCGGGCTGGCCACGGTGTCGCTGCCTGGGCTGGCGCCGTTCGTCAGCGAGTTCCTGGTGCTACTGGGCGCGTACAACCGCTACTGGCTGGCGGCGGCGGTGGGCGTTGTCGCGCTGGTGCTTTCGTCGATCTACATCCTGTGGCTGTACCAGCGGGTGATGACCGGCCCCGTCACCGCAGGCAACGAACGGATCCGCGACCTGATGCCACGCGAGATCCTGGTCGTCGCACCGCTGATCCTGCTGCTGCTGGTGCTGGGGATCTACCCGAAGCCGGTGCTCGAAATCATCAACCCCGCGGTGGGCAACACCATGGCGACAATCGGTGCGCATGACCCCGCCCCGATTGTGCGGCCTGGCACGGCGCACGTGCCTGGAATGGCGGAAGGACCGCACCGATGACGTCTCTTCCCATGCCCACACCCAGCGTCGAATATGGGCTGCTCTCACCGATCTTCATCGTGTTCGGTGTCGCGGTGGTCGGCGTCCTGGTCGAGGCGTTCCTGCCTCGGCGGGCCCGCTACGGCGCCCAGGTACTGCTCGCGCTCGGCGGCTTGAGCGCGGCGATCGCCGCGGTCATCGTGGTCTCCCGCCAGCTCGATCCCCCGGGCCGCTTCGCGGTGCTGCACGCGCTGGCCGTCGACGGTCCGACCCTGCTGTTGCAGGGTGCCGTCCTGCTGGTCGCGTTGCTTGCCGTGTTCTTCTTCGCCGAGCGCTACACGGGCGACAGCGCGGCCGCCGGACCGGGTGCCGCGACGGCCACCGCTCATGTGCCGGTCGCGCTGGATGCCTTTACGCCGCAGGCATCGGCGGTTCCGCACAGTGCGGCCGAACACGAGGCGGAGCGGGCCGGCGCAAGCCAGACCGAGGTGTTCCCGCTGACCATGCTGGCTGTCGGTGGCATGCTGGTGTTCCCAGCAGCCAACGACCTGCTGACGATGTTCGTGGCGCTCGAGGTTCTGTCGCTGCCGCTGTACCTGCTCTGCGGTCTGGCGCGGCACCGCCGCCTGATGTCGCAGGAAGCGGCAGTCAAATACTTTCTGCTGGGCGCGTTTTCGTCGGCGTTCTTCCTGTACGGCGTAGCGCTGCTCTACGGCGCCACCGACACCCTTTCGCTGCCCGGCATCGCGAAGGCGTTGGCCGCTGACCACAGCCACTCGATGGCGCTGACCGGTGTCGCGCTGTTGTCGGTCGGGCTGTTGTTCAAGGTCGGCGCCGTCCCGTTCCACTCGTGGATCCCCGACGTCTATCAAGGTGCGCCGACCCCGATCACCGGGTTCATGGCCGCCGCCACCAAGGTCGCCGCGTTCGGCGCCTTGCTGCGCGTGGTCTATGTCGCGCTGCCGCCGCTGCACGATCAGTGGCGGCCGGTGCTGTGGGCCATCTCGATTCTGACCATCGCAGTCGGCACGGTCACCGCGGTGACGCAGACCGACGTGAAGCGGATGTTGGCGTATTCGTCGATCGCGCACGTGGGCTTTCTCCTCACCGGCGTGATCGCCGACAACCCGGCGGGTCTGGCGGCGACGATGTTCTACCTGGTCGCCTACAGCTTCAGCACGGTGGGCGCGTTCGCGGTTGTCAGCCTGATTCGCAACGCACACGGCGAAGAAGACGCCACCACCGCGCATTGGGCTGGTCTGGGCCAGCGGTATCCCGTTGTCGGCCTGCTGTTTTCGATGTTCCTGCTGGCCTTCGCCGGCATCCCGTTGACCAGTGGATTCATCAGCAAGTTCGCCGTGTTCTCCGCGGCGGCCAAGGGCGGCGCGGTGCCGTTGGTCATCGTCGGTGTCATGGGCAGCGCGGTCGCCGCGTACTTCTACGTTCGGGTGATCGTGCTGATGTTCTTCACCGAGTCGCCCGCTGAGCCGGTCCACGTTGTGATGCCCAGCTTCTGGAGCAAAGCGGCCATCGCGGTATGCGCTGCGATCACGATCGGCTTGGGCATCTTCCCGCAGCCGTTGCTCGATCTCGCCGGGCAGGCCGCGCAGTTCTTGACATGACGTCGACGCTGGTTATCAGCGACGACTCCGGCGCGGTCAGATTGCTGACCATGAACCGGCCCGCAGCGCGAAACGCGTTGAGCCCCGACCTGATCGGGGCGCTGTACACCGAGCTGCGTAAAGCTGACGACGACCCGTCGGTGCGGGCCGTGGTTCTCACCGGCACCGACCCGGCGTTCTGCGCAGGCGTCGACCTCAAAGAAGCCCAGCGGCTGGGCCCGTCGTACTTCGAGCTGTTCCAGACGCAGAACTGCATCCGCCAGACCGGAGAGATGCGGACGCCGATCGTCGGCGCGATCAACGGCGCGGTGTTCACCGGCGGACTCGAAATGGCTTTGGGTTGCGACTTTCTCATCGCCTCTGAGCGCGCGGTGTTCGCAGACACCCATGCCCGCGTCGGGATTCGGCCCCCCGGCGGCGGTATGACGGCTCGGCTTCCGCATGTCGTCGGCGCCGCGATGGCGCGCCGGCTGTCGATGGAGCGGCGACAGTCGCTGGCACTGGGCCGCCGCGCGCGCCGAGCGAATCGGCTTGGTCACCGAGGTTGCAAACATACCAGGGCGGTCGAGCTGGCCGGTCAGATCGCCGAAGTGCCTGCGCCAATCATGGCTGGACTCAAGCAAATCCACGGCACCGGCGCCGCCGCGATCATCGACCCTGCTCTAGCCGCCGAACAAGCCATCGCCGGTGCGCAGACGCTGGATCGTGACGGCCTGAAAGATCGTTACGCCGAAATCAGCGAGCGCAACCGCCGCCAGATTCGATCTCAGCCAGACGCCAGCAGCGGGCTGTAGTCGGTCGGCGGGTCAACCAGATTCATTGATCGGTAAAGCTTTTCGCTGAGTGCCGGGCTGGTCTCAGCCGCGGAAAGCATCGCCTCGCGGAACTCCAGCAATTCTTTGGATGCCGAATGATCCGGGTCTCCGCTGGCCATATAGAGATCGTTGAACTGATTGGATGCCCACATCGGTCCGATCTGCCCGGCGGCGGCCGCGAAGAATGGCTGCGCGAAATCACCGTTCGCTTCGGCCAGACACGCTTGCAACGCCGTCGCTTCCAGCGCTGCCACCGTCATGCCCTGGCCGTAGATCGGGTTGGTACTACAGATCGCATCGCCGAATACCAAGAACCCGGACGGAAACCGATCCATTTGGTCGTAGCGTCGCCAAATGGCACCCGGGTAGCGGAACATCGAGATCTCACTGATCGCCTCGCCGCGCTTGAGCGCCCGCAACAACGCCGGCGGCGCGAACTGCGTGGCCATCCGAATCATCCCGGTGAGGCTGTCCGGTGGTTCGTTGTCCGCCACCCGCGTCAGCGTGAAAATCCAGGTGTCGTGCTCGTACACCGAAAAGGCGCCGCCGGTAGCCTTTTTCGGCTCGGGAACGACGAACGTCATCCGCTCTTTGATGATCCCCTCGGGGATCCGCATCAGCAGGCTGGTGTAGTTCGCGCTGGTCGTCGAGCGTTCGGCGACCGGCCGCCCGTAGCCCAAGTCCTCCAGGAAAGCCGGCGTGCGCGCACCGCGCCCCATCGCGTCGACCACCAGGTCGGCCTCCAGGTTTCGCTGCTGTTCGGTTTCGCGGTCAACGATCTTGGCGCCGGTGACCCGCTGCGGGGTTGGTGCGATCGGCTCGACGAAGTCGTGGCCGTCGAGGATCTCCACGTTGTCTATGGCGCTGACCCGTTGTCTGACATGCGATTCCAGCAGCGGGCGGCTCAGCAGATGGAGTTTGACGGCCGACGGGTCGCTGAATTTGCCCTCTCGACTCAACTCGTGGCCGGCAACCCGGATGGACACCCGGGACAGATCGCCGTCGTCGCAGACCGCGGCGCCGGCGGCGATCAGGTCATCGTGGATGCCGGGGAACAGTTCGGCCAGCTCGTGGGCGCCTCGGCTCCACAACACGTGAAAGTGGCGGCCCTGCGGGACACCGCGCCGCTGATCGGCCGTGTCGGGCAGCTTGTCCCGCTCGACCACCGTCACTGTGCCGTAGAAGTCGCTGAGTACCCGGGCGGCGAGTAGGCCGCCCATGCCCGCACCACAGACGACCGCCCGCTCCCCCAGTTTGCCCACCGATTTCCCCCTCGCCCCTAGCGCGTCTGCCGGCTTACGCTACAGAGATAGTTAAGAGATGAGGCCGAAATCATCGAGCCGAAAGAAGCCAATCACAGCCGCCCGCAAGGGGCTTGCGATGCTAAACCCCGGCCGTGGTCATGTCGTCGAGTGCGACCGCCGCCAGGTCCGGCCGTAGGACGCTCAACTCTTCGAGTTCCTCGTCGGCACGCCGTTGCACCAGCAGCGGAATGAACCCTCGTACCCGGCTGCTCTGGAAGTGCGAATACGCGTGCCGCACGACGGCGGCGACGTGGTCCCCCGGAAGAGCTGGATACTTCTCGGCGAGGCGACGCTCTACGTCGGTGATCCACGCCCGCTCTTCCCGAGGCATCCCGATATTGTTGCCGCCAACTGACCACCGGTCAAGATTTTCTGCTGCGGGGATGTGTAATCAAAGTCGCAGCGCAAGACCCTAGCGCTCACCATCCTCGTCAGGCAGAAAAGGCCGGGTGGCCAGCAAATATACGGCGAACACCGCCAGCGGCGCCAGCAGCGGCAACCAGGGCAGCTGCAGCGGAAAAGCAGTCGCGACCAGGCCTGCGAGCGTGAACCCCAGGGCAGCGACCAGCGTCGCCGCGCTCACCGAGTCGAGGCCGATACCGCTCGCGGCGCCATGCCGCAGCACCAGGTAGACGGCCGCCGACAGACCCGCCACCGCCGCCACCGGGGCGGTCGGACCGGTCAACGCGATCACCGCCACGGTGAACAGCACCGCAAGCGTGGCAACAGGGCGAAACATGATCGCGGCCGTCACGGCGACCAGGGCAGACACTGCCGCGACGCGGGCCGGGCCATGCGTTCCGACACCGACGGCGGCCACCATCAGCAGGCCGCAGGCCGTCGACAGTAGGTGCGCGACCAGATGCGTACCGCGCCTCATAACCGCCGTCCCGCCCGGCGCCGACGTCGATCGGGCACCGCCTGCATCGACTGATCCAGGGTCCGATCCGGCTCCCAGGCCACCACGTCCACGCCGACGGTGCCCATGTCGCGGTACATGGCGGAGCGCTGCAGCGCCCACATCCGTTGCACCAACGGATCTTGGACGGCGCGAAACGGGTCGCCCTGCAACACATCGACCGCGACCACGACGTGACCGCGTCGGCACAAATCGATCAGCGCCAGCGCGAATTCGGTGTCGAGCAACGTGGAGAAACCGACGACGATCGCTCCGGAGGGAATCGCCGCTCGTGGCGCCAAAGTCCCAGTGGTGCTTTCGAATTCATCACCCGCGTCAAGCACGGCGTCCAACACGCGGTAGAACTGGCGTTGCCCGATGTCGGCGCCAAGCCAGCGGGGCCTGCGACCGCCGAGCGCGACCAGGCCGGCCCGGTCACCATTGCGCAGCGCGGTCTGCACCACCTGGGCGGCACCACGCACAATGCGCTCGGTGGCCTCGGTCGCCGGGCCGGCAGGCTGCGGATAGCCGTCGATCAGCACCACCACGTCCGCGGAACGATCGGTCAGCCGCTGAGTGACGTGCAGCCGACCGCGGCGAGCACTCACCGGCCAGTTGACCGTGCGCAACTGGTCGCCCGGCACGTAGGTACGAATGTCGGCGTACTCGACACCGCGTCCGATGTGCCGGGTCAGGTGGGTGCCCAGCCGGTCCAGCAGCTCGGTCGGCGGAAGCGTCGTCGGTTGAGGCGGTGTCATCGGGAAGACGGTCACCTCAGCCGCGTCGACGGTCCCCGCGCCGACCAACAGCCCACCGTGCGCGACGACCTCGACCGAGGCCCGGACGGGATACCGTCCCCAGCGCTCGGCACTGGCGGTTACGGTCTGCCGCGCACCAGATGCCGGCTGGACGAGGTCGAGTTGCATTCCATCGATCGCTGACACCGCGAGTTTGACTGCGGTACCGAATGTTTCGGTACTGGCCCACAAAGTCAGCGGTATCGGCTCGGATTCGAAGCATCGCTGCGATCCCGGATCGGCATGGACACTGACTTTCGGCAGCGACCGCTGCCAACTGACCGAACACAACACACCGAGCAACGGGGCCGCGAAGGCGACGAGTTGCCAGCACGATCGGATCAGGCCGAACGCCAGCGCCAGCGCCGCGCAGGTGGCGATCGCTCGCGTCAATGACGATGCGCGCCAACGTAGCTGAACCTCTCGAACCTCAGCCACGCCGACCTACGGTGGGCCGCCGTGCGTTCGCGGGACCGGCAACCGCCGCAACAACTCCTCGATGATGTCCGAGCCTTGGATTTTTCGGACCCACATCTCCGGACGCAACGTGATCCGGTGCGCCACCACGGGCGGCGCCAGCGCCTTGATGTCCTCGGGGATCACATAATCGCGGCCGAGCAGCAGGGCGCGGACGCGGGCGAGCTGCACCAGATCGAGTTCCGCACGGGGGCTGGCACCGACCGCCACCTGAGGGTGGTGTCGGGTCGCGGCGGCCAGCGACACGACATAGTTCAGCACGTCCTCATGCACGCTCACCTGCTCGACAGACTCGCGCATCGCCAGCAGATCATGTTGATCCACAACCTGATTGATCGTCGGCTCCGTCGATCCTCGATCCAGGCGGCGCCGCAGCATCGACACCTCGTCGCGCTCCGAGAGGTAGCGCAGTTCGAGTCGTAGGGCGAACCGGTCCAGCTGCGCCTCGGGCAGCGGATAGGTGCCTTCGTACTCGATCGGGTTGTCGGTGGCCAAGACGATGAACGGCTGCGGCAACGGATGCGTGACACCGTCGATGCTGACCTGGCCCTCGGCCATCGCCTCCAGCAGCGCCGCCTGTGTCTTGGGTGGGGTGCGGTTGATCTCGTCGGCCAACAACAGGTTGGTGAAGATCGGGCCCTTACGGAACTCGAAGTGACCCGACTGCATGTCGTAGACCGTCGAGCCGAGCAGGTCCGCCGGCAACAGGTCAGGGGTGAATTGCACACGGGTGAAATCCAGCCCGAGCGCGGCGGCGAACGACCGGGCGATCAGGGTTTTCCCGAGGCCGGGCAGATCTTCGATCAGCACGTGCCCGCGAGCGAGCACGGTCGTGAGAATCAGCGTGAGCGCCGAGCGCTTCCCCACCACGACGCGCTCGATCTCGTCGAGCACCGCTACCGCGCGGGTCGTCGTCGTCACCACGGTCTCGGAGGTCATATCCGACACGTACCCCCTGTCATACCTGCTCAAGCCGTTCCAGGATCTCTTCCAGTTTCGCCCGGCCCGGTCCGGGTTCGCTCCCACCGGTGCGCGACACGTTGTTAGGGTCCACCCACGCCCACAGCTCCGAGCCGAAAAGTGTTCGCCCGGTGGCGGCGAACGCAGCCGGGTTTTTGGCTTGCCGCTGCCCGGTTGCCATCCCGAATCGTCGCGCCAGCATGGGTCGCAGATGCCGGTCCCAGTCGGCTCGCGTCGACTCCGACCGGTGAATCAGCGTCTCCGTTCGGGATAACCAACTGCGCAGCGTCTCCTCGAGGGCATTCGGGACCTCGGGCGGCGGTGGTTCGGGGTCGCGGCCCAGGACCTGCCGCACGTTGACCAACGCGAATAGCGCTGCGGCACCGGCCGCCCACAGCACATACCGGCGATCGTGCAGCGACAGCGCGGTCAGCTCCGCGCACAGCACCACGGAAACACCTAGTGCGATAAGTCTTTTCATACCGAGCTCCGCATGTCGGCGAGCACCAGCTGCAAGACATCAACCGCACGGCTTCGATGCGTTTCGGTCATCACATGCGGACTGAACCGTGCCTCTTCGAAGAGGTTCACCAGTTCGGACGCATTGTCGGCGTGCAGCGCGTGATGTTGGACGGCACGGGCCAAAACCTCTGTGGGAGTGTCGAAATCCTGCGGTGCCGCTCCGGGGTGACGTCGCAGCTCGCGTTCCATCGCCGCGTAGCACGCGATGATCGCCTGCCGTGGTTCGTGATCGGGATCTTCGATCTCGGCCAACCCGCTTTCCGCCGCCCGCACCAGCGACGTGGCCGCTGCGGCCACCGGAGCCGATTCGGAGAGCGGTCGGGCCGCACCGACCGCAGGACCGGCTCCCCCAGGACGGCCACGCCGGCGGGCGACGACGGCCGCCACGACGATCATCACCAGCAGAGCCACCGTGCCGGCGATCAGGTAGCGCAGCACGTCGCGGTCCGAGCCGTTGTCCTGGGATCCCGGTCGTTGCGAGGTACCGCCCGTCGGTGCGGGAACCGTGGAGGTCGGCAACGACTGTGGCTGATCGATCTGATGCGGGCCGATGAGCTGCGACAACAGCCACGCCATGACCAGCCACACCAGAAGCACCGTTGCCACGATCAGCATCACCCGCCAGGCCGGCCGGCCGCCGCCGTCGAAAAATGTCTTCGGTAGCGGACTGGCGCTGCTTGCCGCCCGTCGCGGGTCGCGCAGCCGGGCGATCAGCGCCACGGCCACGATCACCAGCGACACAGTGAGCAGGGCCGCCACATAGACCAGCGACGCGCCGCTCTGCGGGGATGGGGGGTCGGCACGCTGCACGCCAGGGAGATATCCGCGCAGCGCCGCGGCGATGGCGATCAACAGCACGATCACGGCGACCACGCGGCCAGTCGCCTTATCAAAGATCGGCACACCACTCGACAAGTGCCCATCGTGGCACGGAGTCGAGGTGGAGGGCCAGCGATCGGCCCAGTTCAGTGCCGCTCGGTTCAGTGGCGCTCGGCGAGGTCCGCCAACCGATCCAGCGATGCCTGCAGCTTGTCACTGGTCGTTTCGCGGGCACGGGCGAGGCGGTGCTGATCGGTCAAGCGCGTCCAGTCGTAGGTGTGCGTCACCCGGGTGCGGGCATCGCTCAGCGGCTCGAGCTCCCAACGCCACAGATGCCCGGCAGGCGGCTCACCAGCGGTCGCCGGGGTCCAGCCGATGCGACGGGCTTCGACGAACTCGACCACATGATTGTCCCGAACGCCGCCGTTGGTCAGCGTCATGGAGAAGATGTCGCCAACCGTGCGGATTCGTTGCCCGCCTTCGGCATTCGCGAGGTTGTCATTGCCGTCCCAGCACGGCTGTTGCGCAGGGTCGGCGATCAGCTCGAAGATCTGATCCGCGGCGGCGGCAATCTCGCGACTCGCGCTCACCACCCGCGGCCCTTCGTTGTCTTCGGACATAGCTCGAGTCAAGCACTCAGCCGCGGCGGTAATCCGCGAGATAGGACGGCAGCGGCACTGCCGGATCGAGGTCGTCGGCAGGAATGGGCGGTCCCGGTTGCAGGGTGAGCGGCAAGATGCCGGCCCAGTGCGGCAACGTCAGGTCTTCCGGATCATCGACGGGCCCGCCCGTGCGCACCTTGGCGGAGACCTCCACAAGGTCGAGTGCGATCACGGCGGTCGCCGCGAGTTCGCGGGCGCTGGGAGACCTGCTGTCGGTAGATCGGCCGGTCGCGACGTGTTCCAGCAGCGCCGCCAGGGCGCTCCGCTTCTCGTCGTCGTCGCGCACCAGTCGCGCGTTGCCGACCGCGACGACCGACCGGAATTCCAGCGAATGGTGCATCGCCGAGCGCGCCAGAACCAGACCGTCGACCAGTGTCGCCGTGACACATACGGGCAGGCCGTCGGGAGCGCCGGCGGCAGCGAGCATCGGGCCGCTGCCGGTCGATCCGTGCAGGTAAAGCGTCTCGCCCAGTCGTACGTGCATAGTCGGCAACACCACCGGCCCCGTGTCACCGACAACGCCGACGTGACAGAACAATGCCTCATCGAGGATGCCGTGGACGGTGGCGCGGTCGTAGCGGGCGCGTTCGCGATACCGGGTGGGCACGGTCCGCGCTGTGGGCGCATAGGCCTGATCTGCCGTCATGGTTGCCACCTCATTTGCACTAGTACATACTTGGTTATGTGCCAGAACAATACATGATCCGCGGTACGGGTGCCGAGGCAATTGCGTCCGACGTCGAAGCTGCCATTTCCGCGGGCGCGTTGGCGCTCGGCGCCGAACTCCCGCCGATCCGCGAGCTGGCCGGTCAGCTCGGCGTCAATGCGAATACGGTGGCCGCCGCGTATCGCCTACTGCGCCAACGTGGAGCCGTCGAGACCGCGGGCCGGCGCGGCACCCGGGTGCGGAACCGCCCGGCGACCACTCCCCGGTCGCTGCGCGGAATCGCCGTCCCTCCGGGTGCGCGTGACCTGTCCACCGGCAACCCGAATCCCGCCCGGCTGCCCATTACCGGGCTCAGCACGCGACGGCGCGCACCCGTGCTGTACGGAGATCCACCGGTCTCGGCCGAGTTGGTCGAGTTCGCGCGAACATCGCTGACCGCCGACGGCGTTCCGGCCGAGCACATCGCGGTGACCGCGGGTGCCCTCGACGGTATCGAACGCGTTCTCGCCGCCCACCTGCGTCCCGGCGACCGGGTCGCGGTTGAAGACCCCGGCTGGGCCAACCTCTTGGATCTGCTTGCCGCGCTGGGCGTTTCAGCTGAACCGGTAGGAGTCGACGATGACGGGCCGCGGACGGCCGATGTGGACCGGGCTCTGCGCCGCGGCGCACGCGCGTTTGTCCTGACCACCCGCGCGCAAAATCCGACCGGTGCCGCGGTGTCAAGTCTGCGGGCGACGGAACTGCGAGCGCTGCTCGCCGCGCATGACGACGTGTTGCTCATCGAAGACGACCACTGCGCGGGGATCGCCGGCGCACCGCTACACACCCTGTCCGGCACTACCCGACACTGGGCGTTCGTCCGCTCGGCCGCGAAGGCCTACGGTCCCGACCTGCGATTGGCACTTCTGGCCGGCGACCAACGTACGGTCGAACGGGTGCACGGGCGGCTGCGGCTGGGCCCCGGTTGGATCAGTCACCTCTTGCAGGACCTCGCGGTCGGCCTCTGGAATGACGAGGACGCCAGCCAGATGGTCCGTGACGCCGAAGTTGCCTATACCCGCAACCGTGACCTGCTCCGCGGCGCGCTGGCCGATCGCGGGGTGACGTCGCACGGGAGGTCCGGACTCAACGTATGGATCCCGGTCCCCGACGAAACCGTCTCGATCACAAGGCTTTTGAGTGCCGGCTGGGCCGCGGCGCCGGGAATGCGGTTCCGAATCGGCAGCCCGCCGGGAATGCGGATCACCATCTCGGCGCTTGCGGCCGAAGACATCGAGGCGTTGGCTGACGCGATTGCCGAGGCGGTGCTTGCCGTCGGTCGCGCCAGTATGTAACCGTGGATGGCGATGATCGGCGATCGCTGGAACGTTACGGACGACGAGGTCGCCCGCAGCTATCCCTGCGATGACATTGTCGCCACCCCGACCCTGCAGGCGTGGCGCGGCGTGACGGTTGACGTCCCGCGAGAGTTGCTGTGGCCCTGGGTCGCTCAGATCAGGCTGGCGCCCTACTCATACGACTGGATCGATAACCTCGGCCGACGCTCGCCGCAGAAATTGCTGGGCCTACCCGATCCGGTAGTCGGCGAGTCTTTCTCCACCGCCGCCACTCGGCCCTTTGGCCGCATCCTGGCCGTGGAGCCTCCTGAGCATCTCACCGGCGAGATCATGGGCGCGTGCATCTCGTACGTCCTTGTCCCGCAGGGTCAGTCGACTCGGCTCGTGATGAAGCTCGCCACCAGCGCCGGCGCATGGGCCGCGCCGTTTCTTTCGGTTGGAGATCTCGTGATGGCCCGCCGGCAACTGCTCAACCTCAAGGCGTTGGCAGAACGCCCGTAGTTATCCACAGTTGGCGATTGATCCACAGGTAGTGCTCTGCCTCATGCGCTGACGGCTTGTTTGTCGGGCCGATTCATAACCTCGAGGTATGGGTCCAGCGATCAGCGCCGACGAGGCACGGGAACGGATCAAGTCCGCTCTCGATGCGATCGACGGCGCCCACGATCTGCTCCGTGATACGCCGTCGGATCTAGTGGGCAACACCTTTCGGGTCGACGTCGCCGAGCGGCTGGAGACTCAGGAGCGAGTCAATAGAGGCTTGATGTACCGGATTTTCGGCGAGATCGCCGATCCTCCGGACGAAGCCGGTTCTATCGCGCAGATGCGGGCGGCGCTGTGGTCGCGACTCCGCGTCACGCCCAACGAAATCACCCGGCGGTTCAAGCTCGCGGCGCGGATTCGGCCACGCCGGTCGCTGACTGGCCCCACGCTTATGCCCGAACTGCCGGAGTTGGCCGCAGCGGTGGAAGCCGGCGTCGTCGGCGACGACCACATCCGCTCGGTGTGCCGGGCGATCGATGTGCTTCCTGGCTCCGTTTCACCGGTCGACGTCGAAGCCGCCGAGCGCACCTTGGTCCGGCACGCAGCCAGTGTCGACGCCGGGATCGTCGCGAAGCTCGGTCAACGCATCGCCGACTACCTCAATCCCGACGGCCTGTTCAGCGACGAGGACCGTGCCCGTCGGCGCGGACTACACCTCGGCCCCCAGGGGCCTGACGGGATGTCGCGGCTGTCTGGATTGCTCGACCCGCAATGCCGCGCCTACTTCGAGGCGATCGAGGCCGCGGTGCGACCGGGCCGTCACCAGCCGGACAAGAACTCCGATTCTCGCGACAATCGCACCCCCGCCCAGCGCTGCCACGACGCGTTGAAGCTCGGCCTGGAGACTGCCATCGCATCCGGCGGGATGGGCGTGCACCGCGGCCATCCTGTCACCGTGGTCGTCACGACGACGCTGGCCGAACTCACCAACGCGGCCGATGCCGCTCCCGCGACAACCGGCGGCGGTTCCCGGCTTCCGATGCGTGATCTGATTGCCATGGCTAGCAAATCAATTCACTACCTGGCCGTGTTCGACGAGCACACCAAGCGACCGCTGTACCTCGGCCGCCAGAAGCGCATCGCCACTGCCGATCAGCGGCTGATCTGCTACGCCCGGGATCGCGGCTGCACGCGCCCCAACTGCCTCGAGCCCGGCTATCGCTGCGAAGTCCACCATTCGCCGGGACTGGGCGCGCGGTGGCCGCACCGATGCGGACAAGCTTTACTTCTTATGCGGCTGCGACCACGGCATGGCAAGTCGCGGCGAATCGGACACCTGCGTCGTCGACGGCCGACTGGGTTGGAGCGATGGCAAGGGCCCGCCCGAGATCAACCACGCCCATCACCCCGACGAGTTGCTGCGGGGCGATCCGGATCCTCCGGAAGAGGCCGCCTAAGCCCCGAACGCGCGGAAGCTGCCGTCCAGCACCTGCAAGTGCCCGATCGTCCGTCCGGTCACCACCGTCGGATCCACCAGCACCAGCTCCGCTGCCGCACGCGCGAACTCTTCCGCCGTCGACACCTCGGCGAAGTCGCGGGCGTAATACGAAAGACCCGGCGTCATAATCGCTTTCGACGGCGACAGCGCGTTGACCGCGATGTTGTGGGGTGCCAGATCGTAAGCGGCACAGGACGTCAGGTGCTCCAGCGCGGCCTTGGACCCGCCGTAACCGGGCAGGACACCGCCACTGCGGTCGGCGTATGGCCCGTCACCCGGTAGCCGGGATGCCACCGAGCTGATGTTGATGATCGAGCCGATACCCGCCGCCATCATGTCCGGGCAGACCAGCTGGATCAGCTCATAAGCGGCGAACACCGCGATCTCGAAGTGCCGGCGATACGCGCCCAGCGGCGTACCGAGCACCGGCGGAAAGTCCGCTTTGACGCTGCCCTGTTGCGCTTTCGCCGGCTTGGGGCGTGCGTCGTCGCCCGGCTTCGGCGGACGACCCGGCGCGGTGAATGCCGCATTGTTGACCAGAATCGTGATCGGGCCCAATGCATCTCGTGCCTCACCGACGAGCCGAGCGATGTCGTCGCGGTCGAGCAGGTCGGCTCGGATCGCCAGTGCCCGTCCGCCGGCCGCCTCGATCTCGGCGACGGTGTCGCCGATCGTGCCGGGAAGCCGTTCGTCCCAGACATTTTCGGTTCGGCCGACTACGGCGACAGCCGCCCCGTCGGACGCCAGCGCCAGAGCGATCTCACGGCCCAGTCCGCGGCTGGCTCCGGTGACAATCGCGGCCCGCCCCTGCAGACGTCCCATCACCGGCCCGACCCTACATCTCGGGTGACGCCGTGCACGAGGATCGCCGTCGTCTGGTCCACCCAGGCGTCATCGAGCGGCTCGTCGGGGCTCAACAGCATTCGCAACAGCGTCGACCCACCGATCAATTCGATGAGCCGGTCCGGGTCGACATCCGGATGCACCTCGCCGCGGTCAACCGCCTCGCCGAGCCGGATCTGCACCGTGCTGAACAAATCGGCGAACCGCGACATCACCCGGGCGTTGAGCTCGGAGTCGGCGCTCATGTCGGCGACCAGCCCGGGCAACGCGGCACGAACCACCGGGGTGGTGAAGACATCGCGCGCGGCCGCGATCATCGCCCGCAGGTCAGCGGCCATTCCGCGGGTCGGACCGACCAGCGCCGTCGGCGCCACCGGGAAGGCCGCCTCATGAACCAACTCGGCCTTGCTCGACCACCGCCGGTACAGCGCCGTCTTCGTCGTCCCGGCTCGCTCGGCGACCGCAGCCAAGGTCAGATTCGAATATCCAATTTGCACAAGCAGATCCGCGGTCGCCGTCAATATGGCAGCGTCGATACGTGGGTCGCGGGGTCGCCCGGCGCCGGTGGCCTTGTCAACTTCGGATGGGTCTGCTTTCATAACGCTACCCACCGTATCGTAATTGAAGCGGTAGGGCTCGAAGAATGGAGGCACCCCGTGCCCAATGAACCTGTACTCGACCAAGTCGATCGGCTCCAGCGCTCGAGCCGCGACGTCACGACGCTGCCGGCGGTGATGTCGAAGTGGTTGTCGACGGTGCTCCCGGGCGGCGCTACACCTGAGGTCACCGTGGAAAGCGGTGTCGACTCGAACGGCATGTCGTCGGAAACCATCATCTTGACCGCGCGCTGGCAGCAGGACGCGCAGCCAATCACCGAGAAGTTCGTGGCCCGGGTAGCGCCTACCGCCGAAGACATCCAGGTGTTCCCAACGTATCGGCTTGACCACCAATTCGAGGTGATACGGGCGGTCGGCGAACTGACCGATGTCCCAGTCCCCCGGGTGCGTTGGCTGGAGGACACCGGCGATGTCCTGGGAACGCCGTTTTTCTTGATGGACTACATCGACGGCGTGGTGCCGCCCGACGTCATGCCCTACACCTTCGGTAACAACTGGTTCGCCGACGCGCCCGCCGAGCGCCAGCGCGAGCTACAAGATGCCACCGTCGGGGTGCTGGCTACCCTGCATTCAATCCCGAACGCGGAGAAGACGTTTGCCTTCCTTTCCGAAGTTCAGCAGGGCGATACCGCACTGCGCGCGCAGTTCAACTGGTTGCGCTCCTGGTATGACTTCGCAGTGCCGGACATCGGCCGATCACCGCTGCTTGAGCGCGCTTTCCAGTGGCTGGAAGACAACTGGCCGGACGAGGCGGCCGCAGGTGAGCCGGTCCTGCTCTGGGGCGATGCGCGGGTTGGCAACGTGTTGTACCGCGACTTCCGGCCGGTGGCGGTGCTGGACTGGGAAATGGTGACGCTCGGGCCACGCGAGATCGATGTCGCATGGATGATTTTCGCGCACATGGTTTTCCAAGAGCTCACCGGTCTTGCGGGACTGCCGGGTTTGCCAGAAGTGATGCGTGAGAGCGACGTCCGCGCCACCTACCAGCGGCTCACCGGCGCCGAACTCGGCGACCTGACGTGGTTCTACGCCTATTCGGGGGTGATATGGGCTCTCGTGTTCATGCGCACCGGCGCGCGACGTGTTCACTTCGGGGAAACCGAAAAGCCTGACAGCGTCGAATCGCTGTTCTATCACGCGGGCTTACTCAGACGCCTTATCGGAGAGGACCAGTAAATGCCCCAATCACTAGGACCGCTCGACGAGTTCCCGGTTCACCAGGTCCCCCAGCCGATCGCGTGGCCGGGTTCGTCGGACCGCAACTTCTACGATCGCTCCTACTTCAACGCCCACGACCGCACCGGCGACATCTTCGTCATCAGCGGCATCGGCTACTACCCCCACCTCGGGGTGAAGGACGCGTTCCTGCTGATCCGGCGCGGCGACACCCAGACCGCGGTACACCTGTCCGACGCCATCGACCAGGACCGGCTCAATCAGCACGTCAACGGCTACCGCGTCGAAGTCATCGAGCCGTTGCACAAGCTGCGTATCGTCCTCGACGAAACCGAAGGCATCGCAGCCGATCTCACCTGGGAAGGCCTCTTCGACGTCGTCCAAGAGCAGCCGCACATCATGCGCGCGGGTAATCGGGTGACGCTGAACGCGCAGCGGTTCGCCCAACTCGGCAGCTGGAGTGGCCGGATCGTCGTGGACGGCAAGGAGATCGCCGTCGACCCCGACACCTGGATCGGCAGCCGCGACCGATCCTGGGGCATCCGGCCGATCGGCGAAGCCGAGCCGGCGGGCCGCCCCGCAGACCCGCCATTCGAGGGCATGTGGTGGCTCTACGTTCCGATGGCGTTCGACGACTACGCCGTCGTGCTGATCATCCAGGAGGAGCCCAACGGGTTTCGCTCACTCAATGACTGCACCCGGATCTGGCGCGACGGCCACGTCGAACAGCTCGGCTGGCCGCGGGTGAAGATTCACTATCGTTCCGGCACCCGCATCCCCACCGGCGCCACGATCGACGCGACCGCCCCCGACGGCACCCCCGTCCACCTTGACGTCGAGTCGAAACTGCCGGTACCGATTCACGTCGGCGGTGGCTACGGCGGCGACTCGGACTGGTTGCACGGCGTCTGGAAGGGCGAGAAGTTCGTCGAACGGCTGACCTACGACATGACCGATCCGGCCATCATCGGCCGTTCGGGTTTCGGCGTCATCGACCATGTCGGGCGTGCGGTATGCCGCGACGGCGACGGGGATCCGGTCGAGGGTTGGGGTCTCTACGAGCACGGCGCGCTCGGCCGCCACGACCCGTCAGGCTTCCAAGACTGGTTGACGGTTGCGCCTTAACGTAATTCGTCGATGATCGCGGCCAGCGTCTGCAGGCCTATCGGCGCCGCCTGGTAGAGGCAGACGGTGTCGGCGATGCCGTCGACGCGGTCCCGGATGTGCCGGGCGACGTCGGCGGGTTTGCCGCAGGCGGCGATGGTGTGCAGGACCTCGTCGTCGATGAGTCCGCCCATCTCTTCCCAGCGGCCCTGCTTGGACAGCGCGTTCAGCTCGGGTTGCAAGTCCTGCCAGCCGTGTGCGGCCAGCACCGGCCGATACGCCGGCGTCGACCCGTAGAAGGCCAGCAGGGCCCGCGTCCGCGCATGCGCGGCTTCGAGTTCGGCGTCGGTGTCGCCGGCCGAGACGATGATCTCGGGCAGCACGGTGAAGTCATTCGCGTGACGGCCCGATGCCTGCAGACCCTCGTGCACCTTCGGCATCGTGTGCTCATGCAGGAAGCGCTTCGAGCCGAATGGCATCACCAGCAGTCCGTCGGCGTGCTGCGCGACGGCGCGGGTCAGCAGCGGCCCGAGTGCGCCAACGTAGATCGGTGGTGGGCCATGAGGATTCGGCCCCGGGTTAAACGTCGGCGTCATCAAGGTGTGCCGGTAATAGTCACCGCGGAAGTCCAACCGCTCCCCGGAGTTCCACGCCGCGAATATCGCGCGCAGCGCCGCGATGAGTTCGCTCATCCGGGCCACCGGTTTGTCGAACTCGGCGCCGAAGCGCTTTTCGATCTGCGCGCGGACCTGGGTTCCCAGGCCGAGAATGAACCGGCCCGAGCTCAGCAGTTGGTGATCGTTGGCCTGATGCGCCAGGTGAATCGGATTGCGCGGGAACGCGATAGCCACGTTGGTCATCAAGTGCAGGTCGGGCACGGTGGCCGCCAGGGTCAACGGCGCGAAGACGTCGTGCGGGCCCTCGAAGGTGGCGACGCCACTTGCACCGGCATCGCGAAGTTCCCGAGCGCGCTCAGCCGCGTCGGTCAGGCCATATAAAGCTGTGAAGACTTTCAGAGAGCTCACATTACGCATCGCCGATGGGGTTGACTGGAAGGCATGCCTGATGCGACTTGGACCGCCGACGTCGTCGTGGTGGGAGCCGGTTTCGCCGGACTGACTGCCGCCCGCGAGCTGACCCGACTCGGCCACGATGTGCTGGTATTAGAGGGCCGCGACCGGGTTGGCGGACGTTCGTACACCGGCCAGGTAGCCGGCATCCCGGTGGATATGGGCGGCACGTTCGTCGGCCCGACGCAGGACGCGGTTCTGAAGCTCGCCGCAGATCTCGGCATCACGACCATCCCCACCTATCACGACGGCGCGAACCTGATTCGGTGGCGCGGCGCGGTGCGTTCGTACAGCGGCACCATCCCGCGGCTGTCGCTGGGTGGCCTGCTCGATCTCGGCCGTGTCCGTTGGCAATTCGAGCGCATCTCCCGGACCGTGTCGCTGACCGAGCCGTGGACCGCACGGCGCGCCGCCCGCCTGGACAGCCAGTCACTGGGCCAGTGGTTGCGCTCGGTGCGCGCCGGCGCCACTACGCGCGACCTGCTGACCATCATGGCGCGGGTGACCTGGGGCTGCGAGCCCGACGAGGTGTCGATGCTGCACGCCGCCCGCTATGCCCGCGCGGCCGGTGGCCTGGACCGAATGCTCGACGTCGAAAACGGTGCACAGCAGGACCGATTCTCGGCGGGCACTCAACACATCGCCAACACCGCGGCCGCCGAGCTCGGCGACCGCGTCGTGTTGGAGGCCGCCGTGCAACGCATCGACTGCCACGACAACGGGGTGACCGTCACCAGCGAAAAAGGCCGGGCGGAAACGAAATTCGTGGTCGTCGCCGTACCGCCGGAGCATTGGAACGTCATCGAGTTCAGCCCGGCACTGTCCGCCGAACACCGGCAACTACCCGCGCAGTGGCCACAGGGCCGGCTGAGCAAGGCCTACGTCGCCTATGCCACCCCGTTCTGGCGCGACCAGGGATTCTCCGGCGAATCCCTGTCCGACCAGGGCCCGGTATTCATCACCTTCGACGTCAGTCCACAGCCGGAGGGGCCCGGGATCCTGTTGGGCTTTGTCGACGCCCGCGAGTTCGACAAGCTACCGGCTGAGCAGCGTCGGCAACGCGCGCTGGAGTGCTTCGCGGCGCTGTTCGGCGACGAAGCGCTTACGCCGCTCGACTATGTCGATCATCGTTGGGGCGCAGAGCAATTCGCACCGGGAGGTCCGACCGCAGCGGTGCCGCCAGGCGCGTGGACCCGGTTTGGGCCATTGCTGCGCCGCCCGGTCGGGCCGATTCACTGGGCCGGCACCGAGACCGCCGACGAGTGGACCGGTTTCCTCGATGGCGCGGTGCGTTCCGGGCAGCGCGCCGCCGCCGAAGTCGCTGAACGCCTATAGCGCTGCTCCTCCTCATCGCTGCGCTCTGCATCGTCGCCAGCGCGGCGCCTACAGGGCGCGACGCAGCGGCACTGACTCGGCAAGTGCGCGCAGTTCCCGGTTGACCTCCAACGGGCGTTCCAGCATCGAGCAGTGACCGCCCGGCAACTCCACCAGACCAACCAAGTTCGGTGCGGCAGCGGCCATTCGACGAGACTGGACCAACGGCGTCAACCGGTCGCGCTGGCTGCCGATGACCAGCGTGGGCACCGTCAGACCACTCAGGTCAATGTGCCGGCGACCCATCGCTTCGACGAGCGCCCTGCCGCAGCCGCCGCGGCCCGCCGGCGATGTGGCACTGAACAATTCGAAGACGAGTTCGCTGACGGCGCGGTCCGCGTCAGCGCCCACCGCAAGCATCGAGACCATTTCTCGGCTGGCCCGGTGCACCGCGGGCGGCACCGTGAACGACCCGAAGATATTGATCAGCGCGCGTCCGCCCAGAACCCGCACCGCGGCGAACGGCGCCGGCACCGGGAGCAGTCGCACCTCACGCAGCAGATCACCGGTGGTGGTGTTGATCAGTGCCACAGCGTCCACGCGGGAATCCACCTTGTGGCGGTAATGGTCCGACCAAGCGGCAATCGCCATGCCGCCCATCGAATGCCCTGCGATGACGGCGCGCTCCCCGGGCGCAAGCGTGGCATTGAGCACCGCATCGACATCGGCGGCCAAATGACTGAGGCTGAAACCGCCGCGACGCGGAAGTCCGCTGCGCCCGTGACCTCGATGATCGAACGCGATCACCCGGTAATTCTTTGCCAGATCGGCGATCTGGTAGGCCCACACCCGGATTGCGCAGGTGATGCCGTGCGCGAGAACGATCGGGTAACCGTCCTCAGGACCGAATACCTCGGTGTGCAGCCGGGTTCCATCTGCGGAACGCACGTCCACGGTCCGGCTCGGCGGCAAAACCGCAGGCAGAGTGCGCGGCGCGGAGGCCGTTCGCAGAGAACTCATAGCCGCTCCCCTCACCCGCGGCAACATCGCCGCGAACGGAGAGCGTATCCGAGCGGACCACCCGATGTCTGTTGAAAACTGTCACCGGCGACATTTATCCGAGGCACGTGCGCCCGCATCAGGGGTTTAGTCGCGGCTCGTCGGCGGTATGCCCGCTGCGACTGTGTGCAGCAGAGATTCGATTTTCAAACGTCGTGGCTCGCAGCAGCCATAGACTCAGAAGTAAATCGCGATGACATCGATATCGGAGAGCGGAGCACACATGAGCACCATCGAGGCGGATGCAAAGGCGCATACACCGTCCGAGCAGGACTCGCAGCATGCGTTCGAGAGCGACGTGGCCGCAACGCAGGCCTATCTCGACAGCCCACGCTTCGACGGAATCACCCGGCTCTACTCCGCGCGCCAGGTCGTCGAACAGCGCGGCACCATCCCGTCGGACTATATCGTCGCGCGGGAGGCCGCCGAGGCGTTCTATCCGCGGCTGCGCGAGCTCTTCGCCCAGCGCAAGAGCATCACCACCTTCGGGCCGTACTCTCCCGGTCAGGCCGTGGCGATGAAGCGGATGGGCATCGAGGGCATCTACCTCGGCGGGTGGGCGACCTCTGCCAAGGGCTCGATCAGCGAGGATCCCGGGCCCGACCTGGCCAGCTACCCGCTCAGCCAGGTGCCCGACGAGGCCGCCGGACTGGTCCGCGCGCTGCTGACCGCCGACCGCAACCAGCAGTACCTGCGCCTGCGGATGAGCGAGGCGCAACGCCAGACGACGCCGGCCGTCGACTACCGGCCGTTCATCATCGCCGACGCCGACACCGGCCACGGCGGCGATCCGCATGTCCGCAACCTGGTCAAACGATTCGTCGAGGCGGGCGTACCGGGATATCACATCGAAGACCAGCGACCGGGAACAAAGAAGTGTGGCCACCAGGGCGGCAAGGTGCTGGTGCCATCCGACGAGCAGATCAAGCGGCTCAACACCGCCCGCTTCCAACTCGACATCATGCGGGTGCCGGGCATCATTGTCGCCCGCACCGACGCTGAGGCCGCCAACCTGCTCGACAGCCGCGGGGACGAACGTGACCAGCCGTTCGTACTGGGCACGACGAACCTCAAGATCCCGTCGTACAAGTCCTGTTTCCTGGCGATGGTCCGGCGCTTCTACGACTCAGGGTTCAAAGAACTCAACGGCCACCTGCTCTACGCGCTGCCTGACGGGCAGTACGCCGCGGCCGATTCCTGGCTGGAGCGCAACGGCATTGCCGAGCTGATCACGAAGGCAGCCGCGTCGCCGGATCATGCGCAGGAGTCGATCGACGCCGTGTTCGACGAGATCGAGTCGAAATTCGTCGACGCCTGGCAGCTCGACGCGGGCCTGATGACCTACGGCGAAGCCGTTGCCGAACTTCTCGAATTCAACGCGAATGATGGCGAAGCAAGCGACATGAGCGCCGACGAGTGGCGGAAGTTCGCCCAGCGCGCTCCGTTCTACACCGCCCAGCAGAAAGCAAAGGAACTGGGCGTCAACGTTTCCTGGGACTGCGAGCTGGCCAAGACGCCGGAGGGCTACTACCAGATCCGCGGCGGCATTCCCTACGCGATCGCCAAATCGCTTGCCGCAGCGCCATTTGCCGACCTGCTCTGGATGGAGACCAAGACGGCAGATCTTGTCGACGCCCGCGAATTCGCCGACGCGATCCACGCGCAGTTCCCCGACCAGATGCTGGCCTACAACCTCTCGCCGTCGTTCAACTGGGACACCACCGGCATGACCGATGACGAGATGCGGGCGTTCCCTGAGGAACTCGGCAAGATGGGCTTCGTCTTCAACTTCATCACCTACGGCGGCCACCAGATCGACGGTGTGGCTTCCGAGGAGTTCGCGACGTCATTGCGCCAGGAAGGCATGCTCGCGCTGGCCCGTCTGCAACGCAAGATGCGACTGGTCGAATCGCCCTACCGCACACCGCAAACGCTGGTCGGCGGACCGCGTAGCGACGCCGCACTGGCGGCCTCGTCCGGTCGGACCGCGACCACCAAGTCGATGGGTGAAGGATCCACGCAGCATCAGCACCTGGTGCAGACCGAGGTGCCCAAGAAGTTGCTCGAGGAGTGGCTGGCGCTGTGGGGTGAGCACTACAAGATCGGCGAGACGCTCACCGTCCGGCTACGTCCCCGGCGCGCCGGATCTGACGTGCTCGATCTCGGTATCTATGGCAACGACCCCGACGAACCACTCGCCAATGTGGTCGTCGACCCGATCAAGGACCGGCACGGACGCAACATCCTCACGGTGCGCGACCAGAACACGTTCGCCGAGAAGATGCGCCAGAAGCGGCTGATGGACGTCATCCACCTGTGGTTGATCCACCGCTTCAAGCCGGAGATCGTCTACTACGTGACGCCGACCGAGGACAACATCTATCAGACCGAGAAGATGAAGTCGCACGGCATCTTCAGCAACGTGTATCAGGAGGTCGGCGAGATCATCGTCGCGGATGTGAACCAGCCGCGTATCGACGAGCTGTTGGCGTCCGACCGTGCAGCGCTGAAGAAGCTGATCGCCAAAGAGGATTAGCCGACTAGTTCGGGATGGAATTTCGCCGCCATCCGGCGAATTCCGTCCTGCCAGTCGACCTTGCCGGCACCCACCAGCTCGTGCATTCGTGACGCGTCGGTGGGATTGCCACGCAACGCCTGCGGGCTTTCCTCGAACACCGGGTCCTTGCCGACCAGCGAGCCGAGGTAGCGACACCAGTCCTGCAGGCTGACGGTCTGGTCGCCGCACCAGTTGACCGTGATCGCCGGCACCGATGCGGCCGCGAGCAGCTTCGGGACCGTCGCGATGATGTCGTCCTCGTGAATGGGGTTGTAGCTGGCCGCAACTCCGGCGGGCACCGGGATCGGCATACCGGCCAGCATCATCTCCATGTGATAGAACGGCCATCCCCCGTTGTCGCCGTACGGGACGTTGAGTCGGGCTATGACGGTCGGCACCCCGAGGACGCGCGCCATGGTCCGGGCAACGACTTCGCCGGCGATCTTGGAGATGGAGTAGGTCGGAAACAACGGCTTGTGGTTGTCACCCAGAGCGGAGTGCTCGGTGCGGGGTTCGTCGTCCGGCGGGTCGTAGACGGCGGCCGATGAGCAGTGCAGGAACGCTTTTGCGCTGCGGCAGTGCGCCATGAGCAGGCCGACGGACTCGGCGTTGGCGCCGAGATCCTTGTCCCAATCGCCACTTTTCGCCACGGCCAGATTGAGTACATAGTCGAAATCCACTGGCAAACTGTCGAATTCACCGGCAGCGAGGTTGACCGTCTCGCACTGGACGCCCGCCTTTTCCAAATCTTCGCGAGCGGCGACGTTGGTGAACCGCGCGATGCCCCACACCTCGTTGTCGGCCGCAAGGGCCTTGGCGATGGGAATGGCAACTTGTCCGGTCGGGCCGGTGATCAGAATTTTGGCGCCTTGCATCTGCCGATCGTATGCCCGGCGTCACATCGCGTCGGCTTTACCGCCCGAGAAATCTCGATTAGCTTGGAACAAGGAGGTACACCGATCGGTTTACAGGAGCACTAGACGTCCACGAGTTCAAGGAGCCAACACCATGTCAACTGTCCTCGTCACCGGAGCAGGTCGCGGAATCGGCCGGGCCATCACCGAAGAGTTCATTCGACGCGGTCACCGCGTGATCGGCACCGCCCGCGATCCACGATCACTCGAAGGCCTCGACCTCGCCCAACGCCTGGCCCTCGACGTCACCGATGACGAGAGCGTGACCGCCGCATTCGCTGCGGCCGGTGACGTCGACATCGTCGTCATCAACCCGGCCGAAATCTTCTACGCGGCCGTGGAGGCCATCCCGCTGGACAAACTGCAGGCACTGTTCAACCTCAACACCGTCGGTGCACTGCGCGTCGCACAGGCCGCGCTGCCCGGCATGCGAGCCCGCGGCGACGGCAAGCTGCTGTTCATGTCGAGCGTCGTCGGGCGGATCACGCTGCCGACCGGAGCGGCCTACGCGGCGACGAAGTGGGCACTGGAAGCGCTCGTCGAAGCCCTGGCAATCGAGGTTGCCTCGTTCGGCGTTCAGGCCACGCTGCTCGAGCCCGGTGCCGTGAGTTCAGGCGCACTCGACGACGTGACGAGCTACACGTTGCCCGACGACCCCTACGCTGGACTTGCCGGCGATGACGATCTGCGCGCGGCGATGATCACTCCCGAACAGGTGGCAACCGAGATCGCCGACGCCGCGGAAAAACCGGAACTGCCGCTGCGGCTTCCGATCGGTGACGCCGCCCGCGCGGTGCTGAAGGCTCGTAGCGCTGCGCCGGACGACGTCCCGTTCGTGCCGGCCGGCTAGGGCCGACCGCCTAGGGCCGCATCTGGTAGGCGCCGTCGTAGGCCTCGACCTGTTGCCATACCCGGTCAAACCGATCGGCATCGATGACAGGCTTGCGTACGGCAGCCAGGGCCCAATCTTGCTGTGCCGAAGTGGAACTGGGCTTACCGTGCAACGCGACAGCGTAGCCGGAGAAGTCGCGGATCTGGACCTCGAAGATCTGGTCCACCAGGTCGGCATCGAGCCCGATCAGATCGGCCTGCTCGAGGATCAACTGTCCATAGACGACCAGCGTGAACAAGTGTCCGACAACGAGCAGGAAGTCGAGGTCTTTCATCTGCTCCGGGCTCGGCGCCGCAGTGATCAACAGCTCCTTGAGGGCGCGCGCCTGCTCGTAGAACAGCGCGACGTTGGGAGTCTTCGAGTGCTGCTCGTAAACCTTTGTCCAGTCGGCGAACTGAACTTTGGACGCGCCCCGCGCCGGCCCCTGCGCCCAGAAGAAGACGTCGTCGGCGGGGTCGTTGCGGGTGCCGATCTCCGGATACTCCGCGGGGTTGAGCATGTAGTTGGGCATGAACTTCAGGATCTGCGCGACGTTGACGTGCACGGTGCCCTCCAACCGCGGCAGAGCACCGATCAGCCGGGCCACTTCGCAGAAGTAGGTGTTCTTCTCGAAGCCCTTGGCGGCCAGCACATCCCACAACAGGGTGACCACGGTCTCGCCTTCCGACGTCACCTTGGATTTCGTTACTGGGTTGAACAGCAGGTAGCGACGGTCATCGAGGCTGGCGCTGCGGAAGTAGTCGATCGCGCGGTCGCTGAACAACTTCATCGCGATCACCCGAGAGTAGGCCTCGACGAAACTGGCCCGCACGTGCGGGAAGTCAGTGACCGGGTTGCCGTACAGGATGCGATTGTTGGCGTGGGTGATCGCCTCGTAGAAGGCGTGCTCGCACATACCAATTGAGCCCGAGCACAAGTTGAACTTGCCGACGTTGACGGTGTTGAGCGCGGCCGAGAACGCCTCCGGCCCGGTGCACAGGATGTCCTCCTCGTGCACCGGATATTCGTTGAGCCGGAAGTTGCTGACGAACATCTGGCCGTGCACCACGTTGTCGATGAGCTCGTAGTTGTCGTGGCCGCTGTCCGCGACGAACCACACGTAGCCGTCCGGGCCGTCGATGTCGGTGCGGCGCGAGAACACCGACACCATGCCCGCGACGTTGCCGTTGCCGATGTAGTACTTCTCCCCCGATGCCCGAAACACCGGCCTTTCCGCACCTTCTGCGTCTTTGGTGTCCTTGGCGGGCGTGAGCAGAAGGTCGGTGTTGTAGATGTCGGCGCCGTGCTCACGTTCGGACAGCGCGAACGCCATCACGCCGCCGGCCTCGAGCTGCGCGGCCGCGCGCTCCTTGGCCTTGATGTTGTCGCTCTGCCAAATCGGACCCAGGCCCAGGATCGTCACCTGCTCGGCGTACCAGTACGACAGCCCGTAGAACCCGAAGATCTCGCTCAGCGCGGCGTTGCGGGAGGTGTCCCACCGCTTGTTCGGGTCGCCGCCGCCGTACTCCGACGGGGTGAGGAAGGTCGCGAAGATCTTCTCTTTCTTGATGAAGTCGAGGAAGTCCGACACCCAGGTCGCCTCGAGGTCGTCGCGCAGCAGCTTGACTTTGCCGCGGCCTTCGAACCACTCGATCACCGCGCGCAGCTGGCGCCGCGTTCCCGGATCGAAGTGCGACGGGTCGTAATTATTCGGATCGAAGAGCAGTCCCATGACAAGCGAATCTAGCCCTAGGGCTCAGTCGGATCTCGAGAAGCTAACGATTCGGCGGTCGCGCGGCGTGGGCGCGGGATGCAACTTACGGCTCGTGGTGTCGTGAGGCCTTATGTCCTCTTACCTGCCTTGCACCCGACGTATCGCGGTCGCTGCGGCGGCATGCTGGACGCTGTTGGCGGTCGGCGCACCATTGGCCGCTGCTGATCCGTCCACCGACGCACTGGGCTTCGTCGACTCCACCGCACGCTGCGCCGCACCCAATACGGCAGTCGCATTCGGCAGCACCGCGGAATCACGGGTGGCGATCTGCAAGAGCCCGGCCGGCCAGTACGGCTACCACGGCGTGCGGGTCAGCGACGGAGCAAAACTGATCGCGTCCGCAACCGCGGGCACCGACGGGAGCTTTGTCGCGAAGCAGGACGGCGTCACCTACACCGTCACATCGAGCGCGTTGGTCGTCAGCGACTCCAGCGGGGTGATCCGCCGGGAAACGATGCTGACGTATCACGGACCCAAGACGGCGCCGAGTCCCAGCGCGGCAGCCCAGAGCCCGTCCGCAGCGCCGGTTGCGCCGCAGACTTCGGCGGCGCCGGCCAAACCGTTGCCACCGCCGTTGCCCGCCGAGGTCGGCGGCAAGCACTAGTTCGCTTGCGCCGCCGCCGAAATCGACTGGCTCACCGTGTAGCTATCGATGCCTTCAGTTCCGAGTTCGCGGCCGTAGCCACTGTTCTTGACGCCACCGAACGGCGCCGCGGGATCCATGATGTAGCCCTCGTTGACGCCGAATGTGCCCGACCGAACCCGCGTCGCCACGCCGTAACCGCGATCGGTGTCGGCGGTGAACACCGACCCGGCCAGCCCGTACTCGGTGTCGTTGGCGATCCGGATGGCCTCGTCTTCGTCGCTGTAGGAGATGACGGTCAGCACCGGGCCGAAGATTTCCTCGCGGGCAATCCGCATGTCGTTGTTCGCGCCGCTGAACAGCGTGGGCCGCACGTACCAACCGGTGTCCAGCCCGTCGGGCATCTCAGCGCCGCCAACGACCAGTCGCGCGCCTTCACTCATGCCCGATTCGATGTAGCCGCGGACGCGCTCCTGCTGCCGCTGAGCCACCAACGGCCCGATCGCCGTGTTGGGATCGGACGGGTCGCCGACCGACATCGACTCCATCGCGGCCGCCAGCGCATCGACGAACTCCGCCTCGCGGGCCGCCGGCACCAGAATCCGACTGAGCGCGTTACACACCTGGCCGCTGTTGGCCAGGCTGGCCATCTGAATCCCGGTCGCCACGGCTGACGGGTCCGCATCGTCGAGCACGATCGCCGCCGACTTTCCGCCCAGTTCCAGGCTGACCTGCTTCAATCCCGCTGCGCAGGCCAGCGCGACTTGGCGTCCGGCCGCGGTCGAACCGGTGAACGAGACCTTGTCCAGGCCGTCATGGCTCACCAACTGCTCGCCGACGTCGCGACCGCCGGGCACCACATTCAGCACCCCGGGCGGCAAGTCGGCTTCGGCGACCAGATCAGCGAGCAGTTGCGCGTCGAGCACCGACTCGGGCGCGGGCTTGAGCACCACCGAGCACCCGGCCAGCAGCGCCGGCACCACTTTGGCCACGGTCAGGAATTGCGGCATGTTCCACGGCACGATCGCGGCGACAACCCCGACGGGTTGCTTGATGATCCGAATGTCCTTGCCGTACAACCCCGGACGGTCCTGCTGCCAGGGGTAGCTACCGGCGATGCCGCAGAACGCCGACATCATCGTCAGGGGCAGTCGGACCTGCGCCATTTTGGCGAAGCTGATCGGGGCGCCGATCTCGGCGGAGATGAGCGCCGCCATATCCGCGCGCCGCTCCTTGTAGACGGCGGCCAGGCGTCCGATCGCCTCGATCCGTTCGCTGGGCTGCATCCGCGGCCACGGCCCGGTGTCGAATGCCGCGCGAGCCGACTGAACGGCGCGGTCGACGTCGGCCGGTCCGGCGCACGCCGCCCGGCCGATCTCGGTCCCGCTGTGCGGCGATATGACGGTGATGATGGAATCACCCTGTGCTGCAGCCCATTTACCGTCGATGAAGAGTTGGTCCCTCTGGTACATCTGATCCTCTCAGGTGTTGCGGCCGCCGTTGACGCCGAGTATCTGTCCGGTGATGTAGCTGGCTTCGTCGGAGATGAAAAAGGCGCACGCGGCGGCGATGTCCTCGGGGCGGCCCACCCGGCGCACCGGTGTGCGGTTGATGTGGTCTTCGACGGCTCCGCCGAGTTGGTGCTTACTCTCGGCGGCGCGCAGCATCGGGGTGTCGACGAACCCGGGCGGGACGGCGTTGACGGTGATCCCCGCCGGACCGTATTCCAGCGCCAGCGATTTGGTCAGGCCGTTGACCGCCGATTTGGCCGCGACGTAGTGCGCCATCAACGGCTGGCCGGAATGCGTGCTGGACGAGGAAATGTTGACGATGCGCCCCCAGCCGGCCTCCACCATGTCCGGTAGCACTGCCTGGACGGTGTGGAAGACCCCGTTGAGGTTGACGTCGATCACCTTCGACCATTCCGCGAAGCTGATCTTCGAGAACTTCTGGAACCCCGTCATGCCGGCGGAGTTGACCAATACCAGGATTGGGCCGAGCTGTTCGCGAATGGCCGCCACCGCGGCGTCCACCTGATCGCGATCGGTGACATCGACGACGTAACTGAACTCGTCGTCCGAGGCCGAGAGATCGATAACGGCCACCCGGAAGCCGTCGGCGCGCAAGCGTTCGACGATCGCACGACCAATTCCTGAGGCACCGCCGGTGACGACCGCCGTCTTCAAGCTCTCCACCGCCCTACTCTTTGGCCAACTTCCTGAGCGACTGCCCAAACACTGCATGCCTATCACCCCGTGTCGTTTAGGGTCAAGCCCATGGACAGGCCCCCGTTTCGCTTCGCCGTGCAGGCGACCAATGCAGCCGGCGGGCTGGGAGTGGCGCGAAACCGTCCGCAAGGTCGAAGATCTCGGCTACTCAACGCTTTTTCTCGCCGATCACTATCTGGGCCCAGGGCCCGCCCAGAAAATCGCGCGTACCCCTCGCCAGGATCTCGCCCCGATCGCGGCGATGGCCGCGGCGGCTGCGGTCAGCGAGACACTGCGCATCGGTTGCCGGGTCTTCTGCATCGACTATCACGTGCCCGCAGTGTTGGCCAAGGAAGCGGCGACCCTGGATCTGCTGTCAGACGGCCGTCTGGAGATGGGCATCGGAGCGGGCTGGAGCGAAACCGAATACAACGCAATGGGTTTGACCTTCGACCGGCCGGGCCGGCGAATCGCCAAGCTGGCCGAGGTGGTGTCACTCATCAAGGCGCACTGGGAGGGCGAGCAACTGGACTTCGCCGGTCAGGTCGTTCAGGTGCGCGGTTACGCCGGCCGGCCGCTGCCGGTGCAGCGCCCGCACCCGCCGATCATGATCGGCGGCGGTGGCCCGCGGATGCTGGCGTTCGCCGGCCGTGAGGCCGATATCGTCAGCATGTCCAGCGTGCCGTTCATCGCACGCGATGCCGACGGCCGCGACCCCCAGTCCGTCGCCCGTCGCCGAATCGACATGGTCCGAGCCGCCGCGGGCGAGCGCTACAGCCGGCTGGAAATCGAGAGTTCACCGTACTTCACGGCGGTCACCGACGATCCCGAAGCCACTCTGGCGCAGGCGGCCTCGACCACTGGAATTCCTGTCGACGTGTTGCGCGAGCACCCCAACGTGATGATCGGCTCCCTGGAAGCCATTGTGGAGATCCTGCTTTCGCGACGGGAGTCGCTCGGCGTCAACTACGTGACGGTGCAGCAGTCTCAGATCGAATCGTTCGCATCGGTGGTTGACCGGCTGGCCGGCCGCTAAAGCTTGACCGCTACGTGCCGAGGATGTCACCATGGCACGGAACTATTGGGCGATCGCTCAAATAGTTACGGCGCCCATACGACCACCGCAGGAGCGAGACGACTCAGTGACTTCTCTAACGGCTGAAGCCGCTAGCTTCTTTTCACGCCGCGTGGGCGTGATGGGCCAGTCCGGCCCGCAGGATGTTGCGTGCGGCGTGTTCGTCTGCCGGTGCGGTGTGACCGCAGCGTTGGCAGGCGAATTCCGCTTGTGTGACGCGGTTCGCGCGCGCTACGTGCCCACAGGCTTCGCAGCGGTCGGAGGTGTGTCGGGGGTCGACCTCAATCCAAGCCCGCCCAGCCTCTTCCGCTTTGGCGCGCAGTATCGAGACGAACTGGCCCCAGCCAGCGTCACCGATCGATCGGTTGAGCCCCGACTTCGCCCGAGCCCCATTGGGCAGGTAGTGCCCCGGGTTAGCGGGATCCGCGACGGGCTTGGCCCGGCGCAGCATGTTCGCGATCGTCAAGTCCTCCACCACCATCAGCTCGTATCGGGCGGCGAGTTCGCAGGCTTGCTTGTGATGAAAGTTCTTGCGCTGGTTGGCGATCTTGCGGTGCCGGGCAGCGACGGTTTGCCGTTTTGCCGCGCGATTCTTCCCACCGGGGCGGGCCCGTTGGAGTCGCTGCTGGGCTGCGGCCAGCCGCTCCGACGCAGCGCGCGCCCAGCGCGGATTGTCGATGTGCTGCCCGTCGCTGGTGGTGGCAAAGCTAACGATGCCGAGGTCAATGCCAGCCTGACGACCAGTCGCGGGCAGCGGAGTAGAGGGGACGTCATCGCAGGACAGCACGAGCACCCAGCGCCGCCCTTGTCGTTTGATCTGGATCGTCTTCACCCGGCCCCGCACCTGGCGGTGAAGTTCAACTTTGACCTGGCCGATGCCCTGCAAATACACCCTGCGCTGCTCGGGCAGCCAGCGAGCGCCGTCGCCGTCTTTGGGCCACTCCACGCTGTCGAAGCGACCAACACCTTTGAAGCGTGGATACCCCGCCGTCTGACCGGCTTTGACCCGCCGGAAGAACCCGGCGAACGCCTTGTTCAACCGCCGCAAGGTCGCTTGCTGAGACGAAAACGACCACACCGCTTGATCCTGGCGGACCGCGCGCATCTGCGTCAGCTGCGCCGACTGATCCCCATAGCTGATGCGAGTCTTGCTGGCGTGCGACCACCCGTCCCTGCGCTCTTGCAACGCCGCGTTGTAAAGCTCGCGGTGCGCGTCCACACACGCCGCCAACGCCACATGCTGACGCGTGGTGGGCCGCAACCGAAAAACGAACGCCCGCCTCACAACAGACCCACCCCGCCACAACCAAAGTGAAGGCTGAACATGACCGCACCCTATGCAACGCCACCGACAGAACCCGCTACGCAACCCTGTTCAACGGCCCCGATTCACCCGACGACCAAAGCCTCCGATCTCCTCGGGGCGCGCTAATGGCGAAGCGGACCAGATACAGCGAGTACCAGAACAGCTATGCCAACTACAAGTTCGAGCTCACTGACGACGGCATCCTGTTCATGCAGTGCCACACCAACGGCGACAGCCTGGTGTGGAGCTGGAAGGCTCACGACGAGATGTCGGACGCCTTCGCTGACATCGCCGGCGACCGCGAGATCAAGGTGCTCATTCATACCGGCACGGGCGAAAACTACAACGCCAATTGGGGTCGCCTACCCAGCGGCGAACCGCCCGAACACCCCATCTATCAGGCCATGCCCAACGACCGCGGGACGCACAAGCTCGACGAGAAGGCCTGGTACGCACGTCATCTCATCTTCAATGTGCTCGACGTCGACGTCCCGATGATCAGCGCGGTCAACGGTCCGTGCAACATGCACTCCGAGGTGCCGATCATGGGCGACATCGTGCTTGCGTCCGAGGACGCCTACTTTCAGGACGCCTCCCACTTCCCGCGCGGACAGGTGCCCGGTGACGGTCAGCACGTGATCTGGAGTGTGCTCGCCGGGCACAACCGCGCGCGCTACTTCCTACTCACGGGTCAGAAGGTCAGTGCGCAGGAGGCCAAGGAGTGGGGCGTGGTCAACGAGGTGCTGCCCAAGGACAAGGTGTTGGACCGGGCCTGGGAGCACGCTCGCGAACTGATCAAGCGGCCACCGCTGACTCTGCGGTACACGCGACAACTGTTCACCAACCCGCTCAAGCGGGCCTTCGTCAACGAACTCGGCCACGGCCTGGCCCGCGAAACCTACGCGCAGCGCGTGTTCTTCCCGTTCGGCGGTGAGATGGCGCCGCTGGATCGGGCGTGGGACGACGAACCGTGGAGTACACCGAGCAACGGGACGCCCGCACAAGAAGGAGCTCACTCGTGACCAGCATCCAGCAACGCCTATCGACCGGGCGTGGCAAGTTCACGACGGATTATCCCGAACTGGGCACGGCCCCGGTCAATTACGAGGACTCCATTTCACCGGAGTTCTTCGCCGACGAGCGCGAGGCGGTGTTCAAGCGGAACTGGTTGTGCGTCGGGCGAATCAATCGCCTACCGCGCAAGGGGTCGTACTTCACCCGCGACCTGCCCGGCCGGCTGGCCTCGATCGTGATCGCCCGCGACCTCGATGACGCCGTGCATGCCTTCCATAACGTGTGCGCCCACCGCGGCAACAAGGTCGTCTGGCAGGAACACCCCGGCGAGGAATCGTCGGGAAGCTGCCGGGCGTTCTCCTGCAAATATCACGGCTGGCGATATGGCTTGGACGGCAAGGTCAATCACATCACCAACGAGGGCGAGTTCTTCGACCTGGACAAGAGCAAGCTCCGGATGCCGCCGGTGCATTGCGAGGTCTGGGCCGGCTTCATCTTCGTCAACTTGGCCGACGACCCCCGCACCGCTGCGCGAATTCCTCGGCGATGGGTTGCTGCCCATCGAGGGCTATCCGTTCGAGAAGATGACCCAGCATTATGGGTTCTCCACCCGGATCAACGGCAACTGGAAGCTTGCTGTCGACTCGGTCTGCGAGTGGTACCACCCGCCGTACGTGCACGGCCGTTTCATCGATCCGGATGTCGCCAAGGCCGAATTGATGGTGCCGCCCGTCGACTCCTATCACTACGAGCTTGTTCCGCCCGCACATGTTGACGTCGGTTCCGGGGCCGCCGCCGCTGCCGCACCGCGAACACGGCACCGCGGGACCGGCTCGCCAGGACCAGCGCTGGGTCTACAAGCTTTTCCGCGCAGGCCTTTTCGGACCCGACGATATTCCGGACATCGGTATCGACGAGTCCGCTGACTTCCTGAACCGCGGCGAGATCGCCTCGTGGGGCAACGACCAGTTCTGGGTCTTCCCGAACATCTCGATCCAACTCTGGGCGCGCAACTACTACATCACCTACACCTACTGGCCCGAGACCGTCGACACGCACATCTATGAGATCGACCTGTACTTCGTGCCGCCGGCGAATGCGTCGGATCGCCTGGCACAGGAGTTGGTGGTGGACAGCACGATCGAGTTCGCCATGCAGGACGTCAACACCATCGAGGCCACCCATTCCGCGCTCAAGACGCGCGCGCAGAACACCTTTCACCTCAGCGACCAGGAACTGCTGATCCGCCAGTTCCACACGGTGATCCGCGACACCGTCGGCGCGTACCAGTCTGCGAAGGAGTCATGATGTCGTCGTTACCTCCCGCGTTTTCCGACCTCGACCCGTTTGTCACCGACTGGGCACTGCCGACCCGGGCACAGCGCTACGAGGCCCGGCTCTCGAAGCCTTTCGACGAGCTGGTCAGGTTCTACGACGCACTGGCGCCCCGGGCGGAGGAGGGCATCGCCTACCTCGACGGCCTCGACATCGACGATCTGCCCGAGGACGCCACGAACCTGCTGCACATGCTCTACTCCTTTATCTTGGTCTCCTACGCCGTCAACGTGTTCAAGCAGAACCGCATCCCGGACTCTGGTGCCGCATTCTTCGAGATGGTCGCCGAACCCGCGGTGTGATAGGACTCCCAACGTGACCGCATCCGCACGACCCAAGGCACGTGACTCCTCGACGCGCGACCTGTTGATCGCCGCGACGAGTCAGATCATGGTCGAGGAGGGTTACGCCGCGGCGACTTCACGCCGGGTCGCCGCGCAGGCCGGGGTCAAGCCTGCCCTCGTGCACTACTACTTCCCGACCATGGACGAGCTGTATCTGGCGGTCTTTCGGATCGGCGCGACGATCTACCTCGACCGACAGCAGAAGGCGCTGGCCTCCGACCGGCCACTGCACGCGTTCTGGGACACCCTGACCGCACCCAAAGACACTCGACTGCTGTTGGAGTTCATGGGACTTGCCAACCACCGCAAGGAGATCCGCGCGGAGATCGCGGCCTGGTCGGAACGCTGGCGCGAACAGCAGATCACCGCACTGAACTTCATCGTCCGCGAGCACGACCTCGACACCGACGATTTCCCGCCGGCCGCGCTGGCCGTCATCATCGCCGCGATCGGGCGCACGCTGATCCTCGAGCAGGGGCTCGGCACCGCGGGCGGTCACGACGAGGCCGTCGCACTGGTGCACCGATTCCTGGACAAATTCGAGATGCCACAACCGAAGACACGACAAAGCCGGGCCGCCCAAAGCAGCTAGGCGCCCGCTTCATTAGGACGGCAGGATCCGCAGCTTCTCCCAACCGCGCACGGTCGACGTCGACGCGAGTTGCGCAGTGTCGTAATCGATGTCCCACTCCGGCCAGCGGTTGAGGATCTCGTCGAGCGCGATACGGCCCTCCAGCCGGGCCAGGTTGGCGCCCAGGCAATAGTGCACACCCTTGCCGAAGGTGATGTGCGAAATGTTGTCGCGGTGGATGTTGAAGCTGTCCGGGTCGGTGTAGCGGCGCGGGTCCCGGTTGGCGGCGCCGAACAACAGCAGCATCGCGCTACCTGCCGGGATGGTGCTGCCGTAGAGCTCGAAATCCGCTGCCATCCAACGAGCTACGTGTGGGCCCGTCGGCTCGAAGCGCAGCGTCTCGTCAATGGTCCGGTTCAGCAGCGAGCGATCCTGGTCGACCTCGCGGCGCTGATCGGGATGCTCGGCGAGCACCTTGGCCAGCCAGCCGATCAGGCGTCCCGTCGTCTCGTTACCCGCACCCGCGACCACCTGGGTGTAGTGCAGCACTTCCTTGCGGGTCAGCTTCCGGTGCACCCCGTGCTCGTCGTCGAATTCGACATTGAGCAGCGTGGTCATCAAGTCGTCGGACGGGTTGTTCGACCGCCACTCGACGTAGTCGGCGTAGATCCGTCCGTCGGCGATGGAATCGGCATTGGCGACCTTGAGCGGCGCACCGGGCTTGGTACGCAGATTGGCGTCGTTGGCGTCGCGCACCGAGATCTGTTCGGATTCAGGGATTCCCAGCAACATCCCGATCACCCGCATGGGCATCATCGATGCCAGCTCGGCGATGATGTCGAAGCCACCCGATCCGACGAGCGGGTCCAGGCATCGCACGCAGTACTGGCGAATCTGTTCCTCGATGGCGGCCATCCGGCGTGGGGTGAACACCCGGGACATCAGGCCGCGCAGCATCGAATGCTCGGGCGGATCCTGAAACATCATCACCCCGCGGGGCATGTCGAACTTCGACTTCACCAACTCGAGGATGTCGCTGCGACGGCTGGAAAAGACCTGCCAGTTCGCCAGCGCCTGCTCGACATCGGAATGCCGTGAGATCGCCCAGAAGTCGTACTGCTCGTTGTAATAGACCGGCGCTTCCTCGCGCAGCCGCGCGAACGTCGGATACGGGTCGGTGTTGATCCCCGTGTCATAGGGGTCGTAGTAGACGTCGGTTTCACGTAACCGGCCCATCCGAAGCCTCCGTGCAGATTTGGGCGATCGCCCAATTCTGGGCGCACGCCATGTTTAGCAGCCCCGTACTCGGCCCGTCAAGGCCTGTGGACGCGTAGCGTGCAACGCCGTGGGCAGCCACGAATAGACGCTTGATAAGCGGGTACACGATGGCGATACGCGGCAGAATGGCTGGACGATGCGTCAGCCACATTCGACGGGAAGCAGGGGCACGCCATGAAGATCATCCGGAAGGCTTCGGCGATAGGCGCGGCGGCGATGGCCGCGCTGGTCGCCAGTACCGGAACGGCGGGAGCAATCGAACCCACGTACTTCTACAACAGCGACAACAGCATGCAGGTCAGCTATGGCGAGGGCGGCGGCGCCATCTTCGCGACGGTCACCGACCTCCGAAACCCCCGATTCGCAACGGAGGTCTGCCAATACCACGCGGTGGGGGTTCAGGGCACGCCGGCACTTCCCTACAATAAGTCAGACGGTCGTCACCGGGCCGAATCCTTCGCCGCCGATCACGATCATCTGGCAGCAACTCGGCGGACACTACGCCGTGGACGTCAATTGCCAGGGCACCGGCAACTCGGCCGCCTTCTCCCCGGTCATCTACTGATCTGGCAGACCACTAAAACCTGTTCGAAATTGACACACAACGCCTGACCTGGCGTTAATGTGCTGTTCGTGAGCAGCAGTCGGGCAACGAACGGGCGGGGCCGCTGGTTGGCGTTCGGAGCGACCATCGCTGTTTCGGCCGGCATGTTCTATGCGCAGAGCACCGAGTCGCCGTGCTGCGGCAACAAAGCGACGGCGGGCGCCCCCAGCGCGAGTCCGGTGGCACATACCCAACCCGCGCCTTCGGTCCCGTCGGCACCACCGGCACCGCCGCCGGCGCCGCTGCGGATGGCCAGCCCCGCCGAACTGAAGTCGTTGACGGCTGATGCGCCCGCCGCGGCTCAGAGTTTCACGTTTGCGTTGCCGGCCGGCGTCGCTCCCGAGAACGGTCTGCAGGTCAAGACGATCTGGGCGGCCCGGGCGATCAGCTTGCTGTTTCCGCAGATCACCACCATCGGCGGGTATCGCCAAGACGCGTTGAGGTGGCATCCCAACGGGCTGGCAATCGACGTGATGATCCCCAACCACAACTCCCCCGAAGGCATCGAGCTCGGCGACCAGATCGCCGGGTATGCGCTCGCCAACGCCAAACGGTGGGGAATCGACCACGTGATCTGGCGGCAGAAGATCTACCCGGGCCTGGGCAAGCCCAGCTGGACGGCCAACCTCGGCAACGAAACCGCCAACCACTACGACCACGTGCATATCGCCACCGACGGCGGCGGCTACCCGACCGGCCACGAAACCTACTCGATCGGGTCGATGACACCGACGCCGCCGAACTGAGCGACCCGCGGGCGACGGCACCATCGCCACCGCGCACTCAGCGGTCTGACCCGGCGGAGTCGGTAAACTGGCGAAACACCCAGAGCTACGGAGAATCATGAAACCCCCGGTTTTCACCGCCATTCGTCTCGCCGCTTTTGCCGCCCCGGCTACGGCGTTGATCTTGGCCGCACCCTTCGCTCATGCGCAGACTGACGTCGAGGATTCCTGCAAGAACGCGGGCGGTCAGTACACCAAAAGCGAGGTGAGCGCGCATTTCGGACAAGACCCGAGTCTGTTCGAGGAGTGCTGCACCGGCACCGGGGCGACGAGAAAATGCGTGGACTACAAAGACGGAGTCCAAGGGCCAACCTACGGCGGTTAAGCCGGACGCTCGCCTAGCCTCTCCCATCATGGCCGTGACTTCTCGGCCATCTCGATCTAGAGGGAGATCTTCGGTGGGACGAGTCGATGGAAAAGTTGCGCTGATCACGGGCGGTGCCCGCGGCATGGGCGCCGAACACGCGCGGCTATTGCTCAGCGAAGGCGCCAAGGTCGTGATCGGCGATGTCCTTGACGACGAAGGTCATTCTGTCGCAAGGGAACTCGGCGACAATGCGCATTACCTGCATCTCGACGTGACGCAACCGGAGCAGTGGGCTTTCGCGGTAGCCGAGGCGGTCCGCAGGTTCGGGCGCCTCGACATCCTGGTCAACAATGCCGGAGTCGCGGGCCGGAAGACCGTGCGCAAGTTCGAACTCGAACGCTGGCGCCACACCCTTGACGTCAATCTGACCGGCACTTTCCTGGGCACCCAGGCCGTCGTCGATGAAATGATCCGCTCCGGCAAGGGTTCCATCATCAACATCTCATCGATCGAGGGCTTGCGGGGCGCACCGTTCGCGCATGCCTACGTCGCTTCGAAGTGGGCGGTGCGCGGATTGACCAAATCCACCGCCATCGAGCTTGGGCGCTACAACATCCGGGTGAATTCGGTGCATCCCGGGTTGGTCCGCACACCCATGACGGCTCATTTCCCCGACGACATCGTCGCCGCGCCGCTCGGTCGCCCCGCTGAGCCGATCGAGGTATCCAATCTCGTCCTCTATTTGGCCAGCGACGAATCCTCGTATTCCACTGGTTCGGAGTTCGTCGTCGACGGCGGAGTCACCGCCGACACCCCCAGGAAAGATCTGACCACTTAGCAACGGTCGACGGAATGCTCTCCCCAGATGCGGAAACCGTCTCGACGTGCGTGAATGGTGACACGCCGCGACGGCGCGGTTGCGCCAAGCAAAAGGGGTATGCCGTGTCCGACAAGACGTCCGACGACATCTTCAAGCTCGCCAAGGACGAACACATCGAGTACGTCGATGTCCGCTTCTGCGATCTGCCGGGCACCATGCAGCACTTCACCATCCCGATCTACGCCTTCGACGAGACCGTGTTCGAGGAAGGGCTGGCCTTCGACGGCTCCTCGATTCGCGGATTCCAGTCGATCCACGAGTCCGACATGCTGCTGCTTCCCGATCCGGAAACCGCGACCATCGATCCGTTCCGCGCCGCCAAGACGCTGATCGTGAACTTTTCGGTGCATGACCCATTCACGCTCGAGTTGTATTCGCGCGACCCGCGCAACGTCGCCCGCAAAGCCGAGAACTACCTGATCAGCTCGGGCATCGCGGACACCGCCTACTTCGGCCCGGAAGCCGAGTTCTACATCTTCGATTCGGTCAGCTTCGACTCGCGCACCAACGAGTCGTTCTACAAGGTGGACGCGACATCGGGGTGGTGGAACACCGGAGCGGCGAACGAGCCGGATGGCAGCCCCAACCTGGGCCATAAAGTCCGCCCCAAGGGCGGGTATTTCCCGGTTGCCCCCGCCGACCACTACGTGGACTTGCGTGACGTCATGCTCACCCACCTGACCAATGCCGGTTTTTCACTCGAGAAGGGCCACCACGAAGTGGGCAGCGGCGGTCAGGCCGAGATCAACTACAAGTTCAACACGTTGCTGCACGCGGCCGACGACCACCAGATGTTCAAGTACATCGCCAAGCAGACGGCATGGCAGGCCGGCAAATCCGTCACGTTCATGCCCAAGCCGCTGTTCGGCGACAACGGCTCCGGTATGCATTGTCATCAGTCGCTGTGGAAGGACGGCGTCCCACTGTTCTACGACGACGCGGGATACGCCGGGCTGTCAGACATGGCACGGCACTACATCGGCGGGCTGCTATATCACGCGCCGTCGCTGCTGGCCTTCACCAATCCCACGGTCAACTCCTACAAGCGCCTCGTGCCCGGCTACGAAGCACCGATCAACCTGGTCTACAGCCAGCGCAACCGGTCGGCCTGCGTGCGCATCCCGATCACGGGCAGCAATCCCAAGGCCAAGCGGCTGGAATTCCGATGTCCTGACGCGTCGGGCAACCCGTATCTCTCGTTTTCCGCCATGCTGATGGCCGGCCTGGACGGCATCAAGAACAAGATCGAACCGCCTCCCCCGGTCGATAAGGATCTCTACGACCTGCCGCCGGAAGAGTCCGCGGACATCCCGCAGGCTCCGACACAGCTGTCCGCGGTGATCGACCGTTTGGAAGAAGATCACGAATACCTCACCGAGGGCGGCGTTTTCACGCCTGATCTGATCGCGACATGGATCAACTACAAACGCGAATACGAGCTTGCGCCGTACAACCTGCATCCCACCCCGTACGAGTTCGCGCTCTACTACGACGTATAGGCCGGCTATCGCGCTACATTGCCGGCCCGGCTGACGAAATGCACAGCCGGTTCTTAGCTGTTCAGAGGGCATGTCTGACAGTTTCGGGTTAGTTTTGATCCATCCGAGAACCAGTCAGGAGGCTGATCATGTGCCACTACCTCATCACAGTTGAGTTCGATGATGGTCAGCTCGCGACCACCCAGTACGAGTCGCCGTCAGACGTGAGAACCAAGCTGGCGGAAGTCGTTAACGATCTGACGGACGAAGACGGTATCGAGCACTTCCGCAGCGTCACCATCACTCAAGCAGCCTGACGGGCTCAGCGCACGCGCGCTCGCCCTTGCAGCACTTCGCATTTCGCCCTCGGTGCACCCGTGCAGGTCCGCTATCGCAAATTATCGCGCTCCGGCAAATCGTCCGATGCCGACAGAACGTACAGCGGGTTCACAGCTGGCCAAAGGGTGCCACCGATGGTTGCGGGTTAGCGTTGGATAACCCCACCGGCATCAGGAGGCTCACCGTGAGCAACTACCTCGTAACTATTGAGTTCGATGACGGCGCGCGTGCAATCACGCAGTATTCGTCACCGAGTGACGTGAGAACCAAATTGGCCGAAGTCGTCCGGGATTTGACGGACGAAGACGGCATCGAGCACTTCCGTAGTGTGACTGTCACCCAAGCGTCCCACACCCAAGCGGCCTGAGCCTCGTCGCACAATCGTTGTCCCCGAGCGTCATTCGACGGGATCGGGTGCCCACCGCGGTCGGCGCACTTCGGGCCGCTGCGGGCCACGCGCCGCCGCGAGCGCCAACGCGGCCTCACCGTTGATCGTGGTCATCGGTGGCGGCTGGCCTTTGCGAAGCGTGGCGATCAGCTCGCGATACGGGCCGATGAGGTACACCGTGTCGCCGGCTTGCATTTGAGCACCGCGGCGGGGGCGCAACCTCACCGGTCCTTCCGGGCGGATGATCGCGATGACACGCGTCTGAGTCGACAGATCCGCCATTTGCATCCCGTCGAGCTCGCTGCCCTCCGCGACCAGCATCGCGCCGACCATGAACGAGCGCTGCCCGACCCAGAACGTTCCCAGCACCTGCAAACCCATCGCCGCGCCGATGAACCACGGCGCCGCCAGATCCACGACCGACCGCACGTTCTCGAAACCGAATTGCTGGCTTACCGCGGCGCTCAGCGCGCGACCCTGCACACGCAGCACGATCGGCACTTTGGTGTCGGATCCGAGCAGTTCCAGCAGAACAATGCCGGTCCGGATGTTCTCCATGTCGTCCTGGGTCATCACCGCGACTCCGCGGGCGCGATCAGCGCGTGCCGATTCCAGTGTCTGGCGCATCGTCGAGTCGCCGAAAATCACCGGCACGTCGAGTTTGGCGACCGTCGACAGGAGGCGGCTGTTCTCGTCTTGCTCGATCACAACGACGTCGTATCCGGCAGCGACGAGGTCACTGACGACGCGGATGCCCGTTGACCCCAGGCCGACGACGATGATGTGATCGCGCATGCGGCGGGCCCGTCGCAGACCGGCCGTATGGACGAAGCGGCGCGACAGCAGCAGGTCCGAGATGAGCGCTACGAGGATGGCGGTGATGGTCACGCCACCGAACATCAGCCCGATGGCGAACCACCGCAGCACACCGGACTGTGCCGCAAAACTGAAGTCGCCGAAGCCGACGCTGGTGATCGTCTCGGAGGTGAAGTACAACGCATCGAGCCAGGACATCTTCGGGTTGACATAGCTGAAGCGCACCATGGTCGTCGCACCGAAAATCAGCACCAGCGTGAATATCGCTGAAGGAAAGAGCAGCGGGTTGGCGTCCTCGCGCATGGCGCGCACGGCGTCGATGGCCCGTCGCGCCCTGGAGTGGCGAGAGCGGGTCGCGGTCGCGGACGGCACCGAGATCCCGCGGGCTTCCATCTCGTCCTTCGGGCCGATCATCGAGGTCCAGTCGCCCTTGAAGATCGTCAAATCCCGACCCGGACACGGCACGACCTCGCCGGGGGTGGGTGAATTCTTACCGTGGACCACCGCCACCGGCGCCAGGTCTTTGTAGAGGTCGCGCAGCGTCCCATCCTTCGGCGCCTCGGACCCCCAGATGACGAATTCGACACCGGCAGTGGCGAACTGGTGTGTATTACGTGACAGGACCGCCTCGATGATCGATGGCGCCGCGAGGTCGGCGACATTCAAGATCGCGCCGGGTCCGCTGACAGCAGCTACCGCGTCGCGCAGCATGTTATCCGCCAGCCGCGCCACCACCCGAACATTAGGACTGAATCGCCTTGCCAATAGGGCGATTTCGAGATTCACCGCGTCATTGGGCCCGGCGCAGACCACGGCCCGCGCGCGATGTACCCCGGCGCCCAGCAGATCGGCGGCCGAGTTGATCCGGATGATCCGCGCGCCGGCGCCCCGCAATTCGTCGATGATGGTGTTCGCCAGCGGGTCGTCACCGCAGACGATGATTTCGCGATGGAATTGAAAGGCCTCGCCCTTTTGCGCAGCAGCCGGTTGGCTTTTCAGCTGCGCAGCGGGGTCGATAGTGACAGACATGACCCCTCCAACCTCCGCCGACACCTGCGGTTCACATTTCCTATGACTATCGGCCATAATGCTGGAGCGTGCCACCTGAGGACAGAACCAACTATGATGTGCCGCAATAAGAGTCGCTTCGAAACACGTTCGACTCGAGACTGTCACGCAGGAGAAACAGAGGACGAGTAGCTCGTCAGGCGCCGGAGTAGTCAACCTGCCAGTGCTTGATGCCGTTGAGCCAGCCCGACCGCAACCGCTCGGGAGCGGCCAGCGCGCTGAGGTCGGGCATGACGTCAGCGATCGCGTCGAACATCACCCCGACCGTCATTCTGGCAAGGTTGGCCCCCAAGCAGTAATGGGCGCCGGTGCCGCCGAAGCTCAAGTGCGGATTAGGATCCCGCAGCACATTGAATGCGAACGGATCTTCGAACACGTCCTCGTCGAAGTTAGCCGAGCGGTAGAACAGCGCAAGCCGCTGCCCCTGCTTGACCGGGACGCCGCCGAGTTCGATATCGCGCACTGCGGTGCGCTGAAAAGCCGTGATCGGTGTTGCCCAGCGGATGATCTCGTCGACGGCGGTCACCGGACGTTGCTCTTTGAAGAGCTCCCACTGGCCCGGGTTGTCAAGGAACGCCATCATTCCCTGAGTGATCGAGTTGCGAGTCGTCTCGTTGCCGGCGACCGTCAAGGTCACCATGAACAGCCCGAACTCTTCATCGGTGAGTTTGTGGCCGTCGACATCGGCAGTGATCAGCTGTGTGACGATGTCCTCGCCGGGATGCTCAGCCTTCTGCGCGGCCAGTTGCATGCCGTAGAACATCAATTCACCGGCCGACGCCAGCGCTTCGGACTCGGCGAATTCCGGGTCCTCGTCGCCGACCATCTGATTGGTCCAGTGGAACAGCTTCGATCGATCCTCGAAGGGCACCCCGAGCAGACCGGCGATCAATTGCAGCGGCAGTTCGCTGGCCACCTGCGCGACGAAATCACCTGTCCCAGAATCGGATGCCTCAATCACGATGCGGTGAGCGCGCTGGGTCAGGTCCGCACGCAGACGATCTACCGCGCGTGGCGTGAACCCCCGCGACACGATCTTGCGCATCCGGGTGTGCTGCGGGGCATCCATGTTGATCATCGAGAAGCGGCCGGCCTCGATCTGCCCGCGTGCTGTCTCCTCGTTGACATAGCGCGGGACGATGCAATTCTGGGCGCTGGAGAACTCATCGCTGCGCCGTGAAACTTCCCGGATGTCGCGGTGCCTGCTCACCACCCAGTACCCGCCGTCGGTGAAACCGCCGACGCCAGGCGGCTGCTCGTTCCACCAGACGGGCTCCGCTCGTCGTAGCTGGCGTAGCTCCTCGGTAGGCAGCCGCGCGGCGTACACGTCGGGGTTGGTGAAGTCGAACCCCTGCGGTAGTTGCGGTTTCGTCATGACGCCTCCTACGCGAGCCATTGGTCGACGAGGTCAGCGCACCGCTGCGAGATGGTCTTCTCCATCTCGCCACGCTGGCGGCGGACGTTTTCGTTGTCGGGCTCGAGCGCGCCGATCGTCAACCGCGCCACTTCGTCGACCTGGTCGCGGTCCAGTCCGAATGCGAGCAGGGCGTCGAGATCGCTGTCGAGGTCGAGCTGGTCTGGTAACGCAGAGCGCGAAAGCAATACAGCCGCGTTCTCCTCGCCAACCTCGAGCAGCATGGCGACTACGTTGGACTTGGTGGCCTTCACACCGGCCGACGGATCGAGAGCTGGAGTCCGTTGTCGCGCATGACAGTTCGACACTGCTCCGGGGTGTAGTCGAAGTTCTCCAAGTCCTTGATGTAGGACGCGGGCTCGGCCAGGCCTTCGACGTGGGGGAAGTCCGAACCCATAATGATCTGCTTGTCGCCCAACAGTTTCAACAGGCTGGCCAGCTCGTCCTCGTAGAAGGGCGACACCCACACATGGCGTTTGAAGGTTTCCCGCGGGTCTTCCTTATAGATCTGTGGGATCTGCCCGAAGGACCTGGTCAGCTTTTCGAACAAGTGAAACACCCAGGTCGAGCCACTCTCGATGCAAGCCATCCGTAGGTTCGGGAATCTCAGAAAAAGACCTTTGTGCAAGTGGTTGGCGAAGGTGTCCTGTATGGCGTCCCCGGAAAACAAACTGCGGAACCCGAGTAGCGCCTGGAACGACATCATGTAGTCCGATTCGCCCCAGGCCGGCATGAATTTCGAGTAGTACGTCTCGCCCGAGTGGTAGCACACGGTGACACCTGAATCGTTTGCCAGCTGCCAGAAAGCATCGAACATCGGATCGCCGGGCGCACGCATGCCGACCTCAGTCGTGATCGGACCGGGAATCATCACGATGAAGCGTGCGTCGCGTTCGAGTGCCCATTCGAGCTCACGGACGGCCTCGTCCGGCTTGCACAAGGTGATGTAGGGGGCGCCGAATATCCGTTCCTGGTAGGCGAATCCCCAGTCCTCGTCCATCCAGCGATTGAACGCCCGGAACGTCGCAACCGTCGCGTCGAGGTCCGGCAACAAAGCCTGTTCCATCCCCACCCCGAGAGTGGGCAACAGGATGCAGCCGGCCATGCCCTGTTCGTCCATCACGGCCAGCCGGGCGTCGCGGTCTCGGTAGGCCGGCGGGATCGGCTCCAAGTCGCCGAAAAGTGCATTCAAATCAGCACCTCTGGGGTTCCGGCCACGGAAGTACTCGTCGAGCGCACCGGGCTTGCCCACGGGGTCGAACGTCGGATTCGGGATGAACCGGTTGACCCTCCCGCCCACCAGCAGGCGTTGCTTGCCGTCCAATTGCGCCCACTGAATCGCCCGCTTCTTGTACTGGGGTTCGATGTGGCGGGTGAACGCGTCGAGGGCCTCGTAATAGTGGTTGTCGCAGTCGAAGAACTGGAACGGAAGCTGTGTCGTCATCGCGGCGATGTCCTTTCTGTGGCGAGGATTCAATTGCGTGGCAAGCCGAGGACCATCGATGCGATGACCGTCAGCTGGATTTCTGGCGTGCCCCCGCCGATGAGTTCGGCAGGTGCGTCGAAATACGGTTGGACGACCGCCGGTTCGGACTTTTCCAGCATCGCGGCGCGGCCGCTGAGGCCAAGGGTCGCGGTCCATGCGCGACGCAACAAAGTGACCATCGCGTACTTGGCGATGCTGGAGGTCGGCCCGGGCCCCTGCCCTTCCACCAGTCGAAGCGTTTCGCGTAGCACCAGGGCTTTGATCGCGGTGCTGTAGGACTCGACGTCACCCAGCGCCCGCAGTGCCGCATCCTGTTCGGAGCCGGGTATTTCGGCCACCGCGCGAAGCGCCTTGGTCCGGTCGATCGCGACGTAATTTCCGATGGCCGTCCGCTCGACTGCCATGGTCGATACGGCCAGGCTCCATCCCTCGTCCGGCTTACCGACGAGCATCTCGTCGGGCACGAACACATCGGTGAGAAACACCTCGTTGAACTCGAAGCGTCCGCTGGCTTGTTTGATCGGCGAGACCTCGATACCGGGTGACGCCATGTCGATGAGGAAGTAGCCGATGCCGCGGTGCTTCTTCGCTTCGGGATCTGTTCGGGCCAGCAATGCCCCGAACTCGGCCTGGTGCGCCATCGATGTCCAGATCTTGTGTCCGTTGATCAGCCATCCGCCGTCGACCTTGGCGGCCCGGGTGGACAGCGACGCCAGATCCGATCCGGCGCCGGGTTCGCTGAAGAGTTGGCACCAGGGCTGCACACCACGCAGGATCGGGACCGCGAATCGCTCACGTTGCAGATCGGATCCGCTGTCGAGAATTGTCGGAAGGATCCATTCCGCGATGCCGAGCGACGGTCGGATCAACTCGGGCCGCCTGCCGAACTCGTCAGCGATGATCACCTGCTGCACCGGCGAGGCGCCAACACCCCACGGCGCCGGCAGATTTGGCGCCACCAACCCGCGCCGCGCCAGCAGGTCGCGTTGCGAGCCAACGGCCAGGCCGGGGGTCCTGACGTCGCCGGAATAGTGATCGTTGGACAGCCTCAGCGCCTCATCCAGGGTGGCCGCCACCCTGACCCGGAAATCGGATTCGACGTCGCCCAGATTGACTGTCGTGGAGCGCTTTACGCTGCATGCCAACTCACCGGCCTTCCGGGTCCAGCGGGTCATCGGACCCAACGACGCGGACAAGCTGGTGGCACGCCGCCAGTACAGATGGGTGTCGTGCTCCCAGGTATAGCCGATGGCGCCGAACATCAGCAGCGCGTCGAGTACCAGGTCGGGGGCGGCGCCCACCGCCATCACAGCCGCCGAGGCCGTCGCGAGTTGATGCTGCTCGATGGACTCACTTTCGGCGCGGACCGCATCCCAGGCCGCCGACGCGGCAAGTTCAGACGCGACCAGCAGGGTCGCCGCTTTGTGTTGCAGCGCCTGGAAAGAACCGACTGGTCTGCCGAATTGCTCGCGGGTGCGGATGTATTCGATGGCGGCATCAGCGCAGTGGCGCACCGCTCCGGCGGCCGCACATGCGGCGAGGCCCACCACGAGGCAACGGGCCCGCTCGACAGGTATGCCGGATATCTCCGCGCTCTCCGGCACGATGTGGTCGGCGAGTTCGACGACGCCTACGTCGGTGCACAGGTCCGTGCCCTGCTGCGATTCGATCGTCACGCCTGAGCCCGGCGCGACCACAAACCATCGCAGGCCGCCATCCGCGGCACGGGCCGGCAGCAGAATACGTTGCGCTGCACAGATTCCCAATACCGAGTCCGATGCTCCGTTGAGTCGCCAGGAGCTTCCTTCGGAGACGGCGTGGATGTCGCAGTGCTCGGGCAGCACAACCACCGCCGTCGCCCCGCCGGCCAGATCCGTCAGCAGCGGCTTGACCGAGGCGTCGGCGAGATTCGCCACAGCGCTTGCCGTGACAGTGCTCAGCACCGGGCCGGGTAGCAGCGCCGCCGCAGCCGCTTCGACCACACATGCGGTGTCGGCCAGGCTACCGTCCTGGCCGCCGACATGGCCCGGAAGGTGCACCGCATGAAAACCGTTACCGACGAATTCCTGCCACCACGAGGGTATTTCGCCGGCCGAGATCGAACCGAACGCGGCGCGGGTCTTGTCGATCGGGGCGTAGCGGGCCGCGAAACGGCGCACGGCGTCGACGAGTTGGTCCTGTTCGGCAGTGATCGCCAGCGTCATCGATCGTCAGCCTTCCAGCCCGAGAATACGGGCGGCGTTGCCGTACAGGAACTTCGGCCAGACTTCATCCTTCAGCGGAACATTGGGCATGTCGCTGAAGATCCGCTCCAACGAGAGGCCCATCGGAAAATAGCCGGCGTAGAGGATCTTGTCGGCGCCGCGGGAGTTCGCGTAGTCGATGATGGCCTTCGGGTAGTACTTGGGCGCGAACGCCGACGTCGAGTAGTACAGGTTGGGCCACTTCAACATGAGCTTGACCGCGAGGTCCTCCCACGGTTCGCAACCGTGGCGGGTGACGAACACCAGGTCCGGGAAGTCGAACATCACGACGTCGATGCGTGAGACTTCCTGGCACGCAAAGGGAACTCGTGGCCCGGGGACACCCGCGCAGACGAAGATCGGGATGCCGAGTTCGACGCAGGTGGCATAGATCGGGTACATCTTCGGGTCGTCGATCGGAACTTGCGGAAACGTTCCGGCGGGAAACACCGACGTCGCGCGGATCCCGAACTGTTCGTAATCGCGGCGAATCGCGTTCACCGAACCCATGACGTCGTTGGGGTCGACGAGCGCCCCCGAAGGGACGAAGCGATCGGGGAATGTCTTGAGTGCCAACTGCGCCGAGTCTTCCCCAACCCCGATCATCGCTTTCTCGATGCCGAACCGGTCCATCTGCTGAAGCACCAGCGACACCGGATCGTCGGTCGGCAGGCCCTGCGGGACATCTTTGAACATGTACTCGACCGGAAACTCGAAATCCTCTTTGGATTCACGGTCCTTGGTCTGTTTGCGGATGAAGTCGTACTGGGCGGACCCCTCGTGCGGAAATCCGATCATCGTGTCGATCACCGGTAGACCCACAGGTCCGGGCATGAAGTCCTCCGATCGCGCATCCCGCGAGCACCTTGTCGCCGATCTATACTGAAACACGGTTCTACTAATGTCAAGATTGAATAAGGACTTGAGCTGCGATAACGTTGCCGAACGCGTCAGCGTCGAGATTGCTGATGAGAAGTAAGTTCTATTCCCTCGTCAGGCCGACTCGGAGGTGGCACCGTCAACACTCCCGTCACTCCCGCCCAAAGGCCTGATACCGCCGTCGCATCGCTGGCGGATATGACTACCCGCCAGCTCGTCCGGCGAGCCACGATCATCGAAGCGGTCATCGATCTGATTGCCGAAGTCGGAGCCGACGCGGTGCAGATGCGTGACGTGTCCAAGCGCTCGGGCGTAGCGCTGGGCACCGTGTACCGCTACTTCAATTCCAAGGACTACCTGCTCGCGGCGGCGCTCGAGGACTGGCAGAAGCGGCTGACCCGCCGCATCATCGCCTCGCGCGCCGGCCGCGCCGATCAGGATCCGCTCCCCGGCATCCTCGACTATCTACGACGCGCTCAGCGTGCATTTCATCGCAATCCGAATATGACCGCGCTGATGTTCCAGACGACCACCTCCACCGATCTCCAAGCCAGAGCCACCATCGACCAGATGAATCGCACGAACACCGAGATGTTCAACAGGCTGCTGGAAGGTGTTGCACCGGAGGATGTTCCGAATATTACCTTCGGACTCAACGCCGCACTGAGCAGCTCGCTGGCGGCAGTGCTCGCTGGGATGATGACGTTGGAGGAATCCCTGACCCGGGTCGAATGGCTTGCCCGCGTCCTGCTGGCGAACAGAGCCATGCAGTAGCGACCCTTACTTGATACCGAGTTGATTGCACTCCAGAACGAATAGCTCGGTCGGCGGATCCGTGCCGTGGCTGTGCAACTCCTTGCCTTCACTGGTCGAATAGAAGTGGTCTGACTGGGCTTTGACGCAACGCTGGAGCTTGTGTTGCCCGGAGTTGTACCACATCCACAAGAGCGACACGATGACTACAGTTACCACAGCGACCGGTGCGAAGAATCGTTTTCTCATGTCCTACGTGAGGATAGTCGGGGGTTCCAGCTGAGAGGTCGAAAGGGCTTGACGTAGCTCGCCATATGCGTCAACGAGCTGGTCTAGCGAGAAGCCGATGTTCAACCCACTCGGATTGGGCAACACCCATGCGTTGGTCCCGGCGAAGCCCGGGCCATACCGACCCCAAGCGACGTCTGGCGCACCGAGCATGCAGGCTAAAGCCCGCTTTCCGAGAAAGGCGATCGCCCGCGGCGCGTAGCGCCGCATCTTTGCCTCGAATTCCGGCTGTGTGGAACGAAACTCAGCCGATGAAACTTCGCTGGCGGACCGCGTCGGTCGCCGGACGACCGCCGTCACACCGCACCCATAGTCCAGCAGTCGACGTTGATCGGCCGGCTGGAGCCGGACATCGGTGAAACCGGCCAGATGCAGCACGGGCCAAAAACGGTTGTTGCGGTGTGAGAAGTGGTAGCCGTCCTCGACCGCGCTGACAGCGAAGTTCAACCCGCAGAAAACGACATCGAGGCCTTCGGTCAAGATGTCCGGTTCAAACTCAGCCACCGGGCCAGTCCATCAAACCTCCATGGCTCGTACAAGTAGATGAAAGCTTTGAGCCAGAACATGCGATTGCGCGGATTTATTTCCCGCACCCGCAGGACGACTGCTCAGTCGCGAGGAATCTGGTCGAGCAGTGAATTCACTTCGGAGAAAGGCATTCCCGAGGTCGCCGTCGCGATGTCGCCCTGGGCCAGCGCCGTCGCTGCGTCCTGCAGGTACGCCGCGACGTGGGTGTAAAGAGAAGAGCCGACGCTGACGCGCTTGACTCCCGCTGCAGACAGTTCGGCCACGGTCAACGCCTCGGATCTGATGCCCACGAGCAGATTGACCGGTTTGGGCGCAACAGCTTTCACGATCGCCCCGACTGCCGCGAGGTCGGGTAGGTACGGCGCGTAGAGAACGTCAGCGCCGGCCTCTGCGAACGCGGTCAGACGCCTCATCGTGTCATCGAGGTCGTTACGGCCGTAGATAAAATTGTCGGTGCGCCCGGTCAGCACGATGCGGCCCTTGGCAACCTTTGCTGCCGCGGCGACCCGCGCGACGGCTTCGTCGAAGTCGCGGATCGGGTTCGCGGGATCGGCGGAGGTGTCTTCGATCCCGATGCCGGCCAAGCCTGCTTCGATGGCAGCCTGAACCGTCGCCGCCACGTCACCGGGTGTCTGACCGTAGCCGTCTTCGAAGTCGCCGTTCACCGGTAACCCGCCGACCTCGATCAGTAGCTTCGCGTGTGCCAGATGTTCCGCGGCGCTGACCGCGTGCCGACCGTCGCGGCGGCCCAGGGTGGCCGCGAAAGCTCCGGAGGACGTCGCCAATGCGGCGAAGCCGGCCTTCTTGAAGATCAGCGCCGATAATCCGTCCCACGGATTGGGCATGACAAACGCGTCCGGTTGCTGATGCAGGGCCAAGAACCGCTCGTAGTGCTCGACTTGGGTCATCGCGCTGTCCTGTCGTTGATTCGCTTTCGGATCTCGTCGGCGATGAAGCCGATCGCCACGGCAACCGCCAAGATCCCAAGCCCAAACAACCACGGCGGCACGGGCGCCCACGGGCCCTTGCCGATTGTGATGCCGTGGCGTGAGTCTCCGTTGTCACCGGGATCGAGCACCGCGACGCGGTAAGCCCCCGTCGCCGGGACGTCAAACGTTGCAACGGTGTTCCACGATTCGTGGCCGACGGTGGTGACCGCGGCGTGCGTGTTCGAACGGGGATCGTCGCGCTGCGGTTTTTGCCGAAGTATCCGTGCTCTTGTGCCGTAGGCGTCATGCCCGGGTGCGAAGAATCCACCCGAAAGCACCCACGACCCCGCCAAGGCAAAACCCACCAGCAACGTGATGCCCCAACACAACACGCGACCCAATCGGCTCATCGCGTATGAAGGTACGCGCCGCACTCGATGGGCGGGAAGCTATTTAGCCGGCCGCTCGAGGCCGAGGTGGTCCCGCAGCGTCTCACCGGTGTACTCGGTACGGAACCTGCCGCGGCGTTGCAGGATCGGCACGACTTGATCGACGAACGTCGTGAGTTCATGCGGCAGAGTCGATCCCATGAATGTGAATCCGTCGACGGCACCGGCGTCCTGCCAAGCGATCACGTGGTCGGCGAGCTGCTCGGGAGTGCCGACGAAGTGTGTACCGCCGGCACCCCCACTCGTCGGCTGGGTGATCTCGCGCAACGATGCTTTCGGTCGCGCACGTGCTGTCGCGTACAACTGCTCGGCACGGCTGGATGGGACCGATCCGTTTGCCCACAGCTCCGCCGGCAGCGGAACATCCGGATCGAAGCCGTCGGGATCGAGGCCCGCTGTGTACAAGGCGTTCTGCCAACGGAATTCAGGGCTGGCCAAGTCTTCGAGGCGACGCGCCCTTGCTTGTGCCTCGGCCTCGGTGCCGCCCAGCGTCACCATCAACGCCGGCAGCACCAGAACGTGCTCGGGGTTGCGGCCTGCGGCCGCGGCCTGTGCATGCAGATCAGCCCGGAAGGCGAAGGCAGCCTCGAGGGATGGCGGTCCGGAGAAGACCAGCTCGGCGTACCGGGCGGCCAGCGCGATGCCGGCGGCCGATTGACCCGCCTGAACGAGTACCGGGTGCCCCTGCGGCGAACGTGGAAACGGCAGGACCCCCTCGACGTCGTAGTAGTGGCCGTGGAAGCGCGGGGCGTGCAGCTTTGCGCGATCTGCCCAGACGCCGTTCGCGCGATCGCCGATCACCGCGTCGTCGGCCCAGCTGTCCCATGAGCGTGTAACGGCGTCGACGAATTCGTGAGCGTGCGCATACCGATCGTCGCGTTCGGGGTGGAACCGCTCACCGAAGTTCGCCGCAGCCAACGGCGTGACCGTGGTGACGATGTTCCAGCCGGCCCGACCGCCACTCAGGTGATCCAGCGTCGCAAACCGGCGAGCGAGCTCCCAGGGCTTGCTGTAGGTCGTCGAGCCCGTTCCGATCAGACCGATCCGGCTGGTAACCGCGGCTAACGCCGAGAGCACCGAGATCGGATCGAACTGCGTCTGCGGAAGATAGGTGGCCCGGTATTCCGCGATCGCGATGTTGTCGGCCAGGAACACCGAGTCCATCAGCCCGCGTTCAGCGGTCCGGGCGATGTCGGTGTAGTACGACAGGCCGAGAACGCTGCGGACGTCGTCCTCGACCACGCGCCATGCCGACTCGTGGTAGCCGTTGGGCCAAATGAATGCGTTGAAGTGCAATTGCTCCGTGCTCATCCTGAGCAGCAACGCGGCCCTGGCGCGGATTAGTCCTGTCCGCGGCCTCTACCTCCAGTTTCTGTAGCCTTGGCTAGTGGGGACAACGGGAGGCAATGTCATGAGGATCCGCATTTCACGCTGGGCGACGGGCCTGGCTGTGGCGCTAGCGAGTGTCGCGATGGTCTTCGGGCTGAGCGACACACCAACGGCCATGGCCGCCGACGAGCGTCTGCAGTTCACGGGTACGACGTTGACCGGCGCACCCTTCAACGGCGCGAGCCTGCAAGGCAAACCCGCGGTGCTGTGGTTCTGGCGGCCGCAATGTCCCTTCTGCAACCAGGAGGCCCCGTCGCTGGGCCAGGTCGCGGCGGCCAACCCGAAGGTGACCTTCGTCGGTGTGGCGGCCCGCTCCGATGAAGGGTCCATGCGGGACTTCGTATCGAAGTACAACCTGAACTTCATCAACCTCAACGATGCCGACGGGTCGATCTGGCAGCGGTTCAACGTGCCGTGGCAGCCGGCGTATGTGTTCGAGAAGCCCGACGGCTCCTCGACGTTCGTGAACAACCCCACCTCGGCGATGTCGCAGCAGGAGTTGTCCGACAGGGTCGCTGCGCTCACCAAATAGACCGGACGGCGTCATGAACCAAGGCCTGCTCGGTTTGGCCTTCGGAGCCGGACTGGTGGCCGCGCTCAATCCGTGTGGGTTCGCGCTGCTGCCCGCCTATCTGACGCTGGTGGTGCGGACCGATCGGGCCAGCGGTCTCACCGCAGTGGGACGTGCACTGGCGGCCACCGCGGCGATGACTCTGGGCTTTCTCGCGGCTTTCGGTACGTTCGGGCTGCTCACCGTGACGATCGCGGCGACCGTCGAGCGCTTTCTGCCCTACGTGACGATAGTGATCGGAATTTCTCTTGTCGCACTGGGCATTTGGCTGCTCCTCGGCCGCGATCTGACGGCGCTGACGCCGGGCACACTGCTCGCCGGACACGGTCGTGCGCCGACCGCCAGAATCGGGTCGATGTTCGGCTACGGGGTGGGATACGCCGTCGCGTCGCTGTCCTGCACGATCGGACCGTTCCTGGCGGTCACCGGAGCCGTCTTTCGTGGCGGCCCGATTCTCGACGGCCTCATGGTTTATCTCGCCTACGCCGCCGGCTTCGGGTTGCTCGTCGGCGTCTTGGCGGTCGCCGTCGCATTGGCCCGCTCGGCGCTGATCGACCGGATGCGCCGAATCTTGCCCTACGTCAATCGGATCAGCGGCGTGCTACTGATCGCTGTCGGGCTCTACGTGGGTTACTACGGTTTTTACGAGGTTCGCCTGTTCGTCCTGCACGGCAGCCCGACGGATCCGGTGGTCGCGGCGGCCGGACGCCTCCAAGGCGCGCTTGCCGGTTGGGTGCATCAGCACGGTGCGTGGCCGTGGGTGCTGGGATTGGCCGTGTTCGCACTCAGTGTGCTGGCGATAGCAGTTACACGCCGCGGTCGCTCGACCCTAAGCGGGGTCGACGAAAACCGGCGGCTCCCCTGACATTCCGGCCACCACGGCAGCCAGCTGATTGGGTTTGCCGATCAGCCCGGTCTGCAAATCGGATTCGCGTTTCAGCGCAGCGGCGGCGTCGTCGCTGACCCAGGTCTCGTCGTAGAGGCGCTTGGCGGCACGCACGGCATCAGGAGACTTCTGCGCGATCTCCTCAGCAAGTGCCAGCGCCGACGCCAGCGGATCGTCACTGTTTCGCGTCACCAACCCGAGCGCCAACGCGTCACTGCCAGAGACGATTCGGCCGCTGAAGGTCAACTCCTTGGCGACGTCGATGCGGACCAGTCGCGGCAATGTCTGCGTGATGGCCATGTCGGGAACCAGGCCCCACTTGATCTCCATGATCGACAGTTTCGCGTCCGGGGCTGCGATCCTGATGTCGGCTCCCAGCGCGATCTGCAGACCGCCGCCGAAGCAATTCCCGTGGATAGCAGCGATCACCGGTGCCGGCACCAAGGACCAGTCGTAGGTCACGCGCTGGGCGAAGTTGGCCAGCCGGTCGCCGTCGCGCTCCAGCAGCACACCTGTGCCGCCCTGACCGGACATGAAGCTGGCGATGTCCAGGCCCGAGCAGAAGCTCTTCCCCTCGCCGTGCAGCACGACCGCGCGCACCGAAGCGTCGCCGGCGAGTTGGCCCGCGGCGTTCATCAGCCCCTCGAACATCGCCTGGTCGAGCGCGTTGTGTTTGTCGGCACGGACCATCGTCACCGTTGCCACGCCGCTGGCGCCGATCTTTATCTGAACTCTGTCTTCACCCACGCTCGGGAACTTACTCCAG
>CAVTSP010000011.1:0-136625 GCA_963737375.1 uncultured Actinomycetota bacterium | reverse complement strand
GCGCTCCCTAACATGAGCGGGTGGACGCATTCTTCACCGCCGACGGCGGCTCCTATGTGCCGGGAACCATGACCCGCGGACCGTGGGGCGCGACGATGGGCGGTCAGATCGTCGGTGGGTTACTGGGCTGGGCGTTGGATCGTCAGGGCGGCGACGACCTGCAGCCCGCCCGACTGACCGTTGACCTGTTGCGGCCGGTGCCCATCGAACCGGTGTCGATCGAGATGTCGATCCAACGCGAGGGCCGCCGGATAAAACTCGTCGACGCCGCGATGTCGCAGCACGGCCGAGTCGTGGCGAGGGCGAGTGCGCTGTTCTTGCGTCGCGGTGCGGAACCCGACGGTCAGGTGTGGTCGGGGGCCGTGGTGATACCCCCGGTGCCGGTCGATGCCGAGCCACTCGAATCAGAAGTGCCCTTTGGTATTTGGACCTACAGCGCCAACTCCGACGACGGCAGTCCGGGAATGCCTCCGCCCGAGTGGGAGCAGCCCGGTGTGCAGAAGTTTGCGTGGACGCGGATATTTCGCCCGATGGTGGCGGGCCACCCGCTCACGCCGTTTGCGCGTGCGGCCTTTGCCGGAGACATCATCAGTTCGCTGACTCATTGGGGCACAGCAGGACTGCGCTACATCAACGCCGATTACACCGTGGCGATCAGCCGGCTACCCGAAGGTGAGTACATCGGTCTGGCTGCGCAGACGCACTACGGCAACGACGGTGTGGGAACGGGCGCGGCAACGATGTTCGACAGCACCGGCCCAATCGGTACCGGGACTGCGTTAGCGCTGGCGCAACCTCCCGGCGCGTTTCAGCCCGAGCCTCTTTAAACCCTGGCCTCACAACAGAATTCGCACAGACAAAGATATCTCCCCTCGCTACCCATCGGAGCGAGGGGAGATATCAGAATTCGGATTAGGTGGTTGCCGGAGCGGGCAACGCACCCGGCGCGGGCCCGGTGTTGTCCGGCTCAGTGGGCCCGGAGGTTCCCGACTGGCTCGGCGTCATCGTGCCAGGCTGGGTTGGCGTCATGCCCGGCTGGCCCGACATCGACGTCCCGGGAACATTCGACGTCCACATCAGAATGTCTTGCAGTCCGTCGTTGTAGACGACGCCATTGGGCGGCGCACCCGTCGCGTCGAAGTACAGCGTGCCCTTGGACTCGCTGCCCTGTGTGATGGGCGCGGGGTTCAACCCGTTCGGCACCTCGACATTGTCGACCAGCTTGTAGGTCTGGCCGTTGGGCCCGCGAGCGCTGAAGTCGCGCACCTGCGGAGTGACGACCCCGCCGTCCGAGCGGACGGTGATGTCGGCCTGGTACAGGGTCCCCTTCGGCGTGAAGCCGGGGATCGCGATGGTGCTGGGCTCCAAGTTGCTCACCGTGTAGTTGGTAACCATTGGGCCATCGATCAGTGGTTCGCTCGCGCCGAATCCTTGAATGTTCGGCGCGGCCGAAGCGCTGGCCGCGGTGGCAAAGCCGATGGCAGCGATACCCGCGGCGGCGATCGCCGTCTTCATGACGGTCGTTGCGTACTTCACGATGTACTCCTTTTCGTTTACTGCGTCTGAGCGCGAACTCGCTTTGAGTCGGCGACGCTCAGATCATGCAATAGCCTGCCGCCAGCAGTTTCAAACTTCACGTCGTTGCGTCTACGCTATTACCAGTCCGTTGAGCTGGGCAAATATGAATTCTATGAATTGCTGGGCCGACGATGAATCACGCAACAAAAACAACATTGGCACCACGTGAATTTGCATCGCACGCGCGAATTCGGATATCAGGCCGCGATTTAATTGACCCGACCTGGCACCATTGACGATGTGAACGCCGCGATCATCGTGCTGCTGATCTTGTTGGCTACCGGCGTCGTGGTCAGTCCACTTCTCAGAATGAGAGCGTGGCTGAAGAAGTCGCCGCCCGCACAAGAGCTTGCGCCACCACCGGACGAAGAACTGGACTAGCCGCGCAGCGGAGCAAACGGGTCGCTCAGCAGCCCACTTCGACGGTGAACGGTTGCGTCACCGAGACTCGCGGATCGTTGAGCTGAGTTCCCGAGGCTGTGCCGGTGATGGTGTAGTTGCCATTGGCGACGTGGATCTTCGACTCACCGGCCCCTGAATTGGAGACACCGTAGAAGCCGACGAAGTTGTCGAAGTGCACCGATTCGACACTGGGCTTGTCCGGGTCCAACCGGAGAAGCACCTTCACGTTGGCAGGGGCTGCGCTGATGTTCGCCGTCAGCAACCAGTTCACCTGGCTGCACGTGACGGCGTGCGAGGTACGGGTGTTGTTGTCGACGGTGACACGCGCGGTCTTCTCCGTCGCGTTGTCGTCCGACGTGAAGCAGCCCGAACACGATGCCGCCACGAGCACCGCGCTCAGTGCCGCAGTGATATGCCGTTGCCCCACCGGGCACCTCCCGACGCACGCAGGATTAGTTCGCTCACTGTGTCTATCAGCCTGCGCGCGTCCCGGGGGGCAAACGTGCGCGAAGGGTCAGCCGAACGAGACTTTGCCCATCAGCATGTCGATGATCGGCTTGCCCGCCTCGAACGTCCCGGTGCTGGACGAGTTGACGTGGCCGTAGTCGACCAGCAGCGTCACACCGTTGACCCCGGCGGCGGCGTCGCTGTTGAGAAACGCCATCACGTTGCCCATCTGCTCGGGTGTGTGCGTCGCGGTGCCGGTGGCTTCGCGGTAGTCCTGGGCGAAGGACAGCCATAGGTCGGCGTTGGCCCGCGCCAGTGGAGTGTCGGTCGGGCCCGGGCAGATCGCGTTGATCCGAATCCCCTTGGCCAGGAACGGGAATGCGTGCGTTGCGACGTAAGCGTTGATCGCCTGCTTGCTGGTGCCGTAGTGGCCGAAGTTTTCCGCCTCGTGCGCCTTGCTCCAGGCGTCGGCTGACTCGAAGTCGGGTGTGGCCAGAAACTCCTGCAGTCGCGGGAGATCGGTCTCCCAGCCGATGCCTGCCACCGACGAGATGAAGCAGATGGCTCCGCCGCGGTTGAGTTGGCCGTTGTTGATCAGCCGGTCGATCACGTGCCGGTGACCGATGAAGTTGATCTTCATCAGGTCCGGACCGTCGGCGATGCCGGCCGCCGAGAACAGCGCATCGATCTGCCCGACTTGCTCGAGCGCGCTGTCGATCGACGCTGGGTCGCGCAGGTCGACCTGGATTCCGCGGCCGAGGCCGGATTCCACCGGCGCGTAGTCCAGGTTGATCACCTCGGCTCCCAGGTCACCGACGATCTTGGCGGCAGCGGCGCCCATGCCGGTGGCACCTCCGACCACCAATGCCCGCTTGCCGTCGTAACGGAACTGCTCGATACCAGTCATTTCAATCCTCTCTCAGGACGCCAACAGTTGGCCTCATGAGTACGTATACGGAACAGATGTTTGGTCCTGCTAATCTACAAGTCGGTAATCGGAGTCAACGAAGCGGGCTCCGGTACAACGCACCACGCAAGTATGCGCAGGCGACGGCGCCTACCGGTGAGTATCTGAAATTTTGGTTGTCAGATTTGGGTGGAAGTGTCACGTTCCGCAGCACCGCGCACCAGGGTGTCGCGGGCATTGACCAGCGCCGCGTCCTTGCCCTGAGCACGGACGATGTTTTCCGGCACCCACAAAGCGTCCATCACGTAGCGCGCCAGCATCGACAGCGATGGCGAGTCCTCGATCCGGATATCGCCCGACTCGATCCCATCGGACAACAACGCCCGGAGTTGGCGCAGCCGCATGGTGAACGCCAGGCCGGGGTTCGGAGTGTCGGGCGGCGACTGACGCATCCACGCGAGCTGGATCTTCCACTCGTCGGGAAACTGGTCCAGCGCATTGATGTTGACCCAGCTGAGCGCGTCCAGCTTCTCCACCGGTGTGGCGTCCGTGCGCAGCACGCTGGCGAAGCCTCCGCCGGCCTTCTGGCCGAACGACTCCATGATCGAGGCAAGCAGTTCGTCCTTTGACCCGATCAGCCGGTAGACCGTGCCGGTGCCCAGCCCCGCCGCGGCGGCGATGTCGCGGATCGTGGTGACCTCGTATCCTTTTCGGCCGAACTCGGCTCGCGCCACCGAACGTACATGCGCGCCTTTGTCGTTGCTGCCGGAGTCGCTCTCGTCGGCCCACGTGTTGATGGCCTCCTCGGCGGCCGCGAAAGCACGGGAGCGGTTCAGCTCGGCATCGCTGTAGGGCCGACTGGCCAGTCCGTGCAACATGATCCGGCACATGACGACCGCCGTCTCATCGGCCCCGCCGGTGTGCCTGATGATGTCGAGGCCGACATGCATCATGGTCTGGCAGATGCGGTCGGCCAACGTGGGAAGGTCGATGTCGGACCTGATGAAGCCGCTCCATCTACCCGCGCGCAACGTCTGCAGCATCGCTTGCTGGACGGCGGTCGGCGGATTCTGCAGGAGTTCGACGAGTTCCGGGTTGGCGCTGGGCGCCTCGTAGAACGACATCTGCAGCGCCGCGCGATGCTGCACGGCGCAGCGCGCGATCGCGGATCCCAGCTCGACGATCTTGTCCGCGACGGAGCGCGGGTCGGCCTGGTCCAACTTCTCGTGGGCGATTTCGCCGATGCGATCCAGGTCGGCGTAGTACCGGCGGACCAGCTCGACGAGGATGGCTTCCTTCGATTCGAAGTGGTGGTAAAGGCTTCCCGGCAAGATGCCCGCCGCGTCGGCGATCTCTTGCAAGGACGTCCGCAGGCCCGACGAGGCGATCAATGACGCAGCCGTGTGCAGGATTTCGGTGCGACGAGTGCCGTCGTCGTAGGAGCCGCGGCCCGCTGCCAAGTCCGGAATGCGTTTGGCGGCACCCCGTCCCCGCGGCGTCACGCGAGGACGTCCGGCACTGTCAGGCCGGGCAGGCGAATCGGCATCGGGCAAGTCTAGGCGTGCAGAGTGCTGTGTCGGTGCAGCCTCGGATGGTTGCTGAAGCCCCACGACACCTCCGCAGCTGCCACCTGTACTGGGGTCACCTTTTCGGTCGTCACCATGTCGGCCGTGCCGCGAGATCGCTGACCCAATATTTGGTTTGACGCTACCAGGTGGGCGCGGGCCGAATGTGCAGGTTGAACGCCATGAATGCGGCGCCCGCAGGACCGTCAGCGAAGAACAGATTCGGCGAATTGCGCGCCGAGTTGCATGAGGTAGCGGTCGGAGCCGTCCAGGAATGCGCTCCAACTCAGCAGGCGCTTGAGGTAAAGGTGAGCGTCGTGCTCCCAGGTGTAGCCGATACCGCCGAACACTTGGATGGCGGTATCGCCGACGGCGGCAAGCCGGCCGGCGAATGCCTTCGTCCCCATCGCGGCCGCGTGTCGCTCAGCGCGGCTTCCGGCATCCGCGGCCCACAGCGCGTGGATGACGCCGCTGCGCGCAAGCTCCACGGTTTCGTACATGTCGACGCAGAGGTGCTGCACCGCCTGGAATGCGCCGATCGGTTGGCCGAATTGGCGCCGCACCTTGGCGTATTCGACGGCGAGATGCAGCACGGCTCGTGCCGCACCGAGAGCGTCGGCGGCCCACGCGATGATCACGTCATCGATCAGCGCCTCGACGACGTCGGGCGACGCGATCGCCAGCCTTTGGGCAGGCGCGTCGTCGAGTCGGACCCGAAACCGCTTGCGCGTCTGGTCAATTCCGGCCTGCAGCGTGCTGTCGAAGCCGGACGTCTGAACCGCGAAAAGACCTGTGCCGTCCAGGTCGTCGGCCAGCACGAGGATCACGTCGGCGGCACCGGCATCCCACACGTTGTCGATCTCGCCGCGCAGCGCAACGCCGCCACCGTGTTCGACCACGCTCGGGCGGGCGCATTCCAGCGGGCCCACCGTCGCAATCGTGGAGCCGTCGGCGATTGCGGTGAAAAGGGGAGCCGCCAGGTCGTTGGCCACCTCGAACCGCGTCAGTGCACGGGTCGCCGCGACGGCGGTGGACAGCCACGGCCCGGGGTGCAGGCCGGCGCCGAGCTCTTCGGCGACGATGCCCGCTTCAACCATCGTCATGCCGGCGCCGTCGTATTCCGGCGGCACGAGCAATCCGGTGGCGCCGAGCTCGGCCAGCCCTCGCCATACCGGCGCCGTCATGCCGGTGTCGTCGTCGAGTAGCGGGCGGACATGGTCGGCGAGTGACGCTCTTTCGGCCAGATAGCTTCGAACGGTGTCGCGCAGCGCGATCTGCTCGTCGGTCAACTCGAGGTTCATGGGCGCGGCAGCCCCAAAACGCGCTGGGCGGTGATGTTCTTGTTGATCTGTGTCGTCCCGCCGGCGATGGTGAGCGACCGCGACGTCAGGCGGTAATCGGCCCAGCGGCGGCCGGCGGGATCCATCCCCATCAGATCGAAGGCCAACGCGGCGATGTCCTGCCCGACTTCACCCCAGATCGATTTGGCCAGACTCGCTGATCCGAATGCGTCGCCGCCGTGCATGATCGCCGAGATCGACCGTTTGCACAGGAGCTCGAGATACTTGATCCGCAAGGCGATCTCGCCCAAGCGTCGCAAGGTGATGGGGTCCTCGAGCGCAGGCCGGTCGCCGATCCGGACATCGGCGAGATCGGTGACGAGCTCCTCCAGCCGGGTCTGCATCTCGGTGTAGAGGCGTGCGGCGCCGGCCCGCTCGTGGCTCAGCGTGGTGGTGGCAATGCCCCAGCCGCCGTTCTCCGCACCGAGCAGGGCATCCGCCGGCACCCGTACATCGTTGAAGAACACCTCCGCAAAATCAGCTTCGCCGCTCAGCGTGACGAGCGGCCGAACTTCGATGCCCGGCAACGACATATCGAGAATCAGGCACGAGATGCCTTTGTGCTTGGGCGCATCCGGGTCGGTGCGCACATACAACTGGCACCACTGTGCGCGGTGCCCCAACGAGGTCCAGATCTTCTGGCCGTTGACGACGAAATGGTCGCCGTCACGCACCGCGCGGGTGCGCAGCGACGCGAGGTCGGAGCCGGCCTCGGGTTCCGACATGCCCTGGCACCAAATGTCGTCGGCGCGCATCATCCGGGGGAGCAGCGTGCGCTTCTGCGCCTCGGTGCCGTGCTGCATGATCGCCGGCGCGATGTTGTTCATCCCGATCACGTTGAGGTGGACCGGCACCCGTGCGCGGGTGGTTTCCTCTGCGCAGACCAACTGCTCGAGCACTCCCGCCCCGCGGCCGCCGTACTCCGGCGGCCAGGAGACCGCGGCCCACCCGGCGTCAGCCATCGTCGCGTTCCACGCCCGCAGCGTCTGGAAGGCCGCTTCGTCCCTACCTCGGCCGCGGTTGGCGGCGATGACGTCGTCGGTCAGGTTCGCGGCCAGCCAGGCGCGCAACTCCTTGCGGACCTGTTCCACCTCGGGTGGGTATGAGAAATCCACGTTTCCTCGGGGCGATTGACGACGGGCAATGGCGAACTCTACGGTGGAACAGATATTTGGTCAACAACATCGATGGTGGCTTGGTCACCGTCGGAGGGTTGCCAACCGGCTCTCTTCCGGTAAGGCTTCCCATAGTATCGTGCGACTCGGCGCTTGCTCAGCGTCCCGACTACGAAAGCGCAACAAACATGACTGAGACTGTAAAGGTCCGCTTCGAGCCGAAGATGATGATCGACGGCAAGTTGGTCGACGGCCAGGCAGGCACGTTCACCAACATCAACCCGGCCACCGAGGAGTCGCTCGGCGAGGTGGCGGACGCGTCGAAAGAGGACATGCACCGGGCCATCGACGCCGCCCGGCGGGCCTTCGACGAGACCGACTGGTCGACCAACCACAAGTTGCGTCAGCGGTGCCTGCTGCAGTTGCACGACGCGATCGAATCCGAGAAAGAGGAGTTGCGCGAGGAACTCATCCTCGAAGTCGGCTCCCCGCGTGCCATCACGTTCGGCCCGCAGCTGGACGCTCCGCTCGCAGACGGATTGAAGTACCCCGCCCGGCTGATCGACGAGTACGCCTGGGAAACCGATCTCGGTGACCGGGTGATCAGCCTCACCGGCGCGTACACCACCATCAAGGTCTGGCGGGAGCCGGTCGGCGTGGTCGGTGCGATCGTGCCGTGGAACTTTCCGTTCGAGGTGACGATCAACAAGCTCGGCCAGGCCCTCGGCCACCGGCAACACCGTGGTGCTGAAACCGGCGCCCAACACACCCGTTCAACGCGACCCGCCTGGGTCGGCTGATCGCCGAGAAAACCGACATCCCCGCCGGGGTCGTCAATGTCGTCACCGCATCGGATCACTTTGTCGGCGAGGAACTTACGCTGTCGCCGAAGGTCGACCTGATCTCGTTCACCGGCTCGACGGTGGTCGGCAAGCGAATCATGGAAAAGGGCGCGGCCACCATGAAGCGGCTGTTCCTCGAACTCGGCGGCAAGTCGGCCACCATTGTCTTGGAGGACGCCGACTTCGGGTTGGCCTGCGCGATCGGCATCGCCCCGTGCATGCACGCCGGGCAGGGTTGCGCCAACCCGACCCGGATGCTGTTGCCGCGGTCCCGCTACGACGAGGGCGTGGCGATCCTCAAGAGCATCTACGAGAACGTCACCTGCGGCTGACCCGCAGGACCCCGGCACCCTGTGCGGGCCGGTGATCTCGCAGCGGCAGTACGACCGCGTGACGGACTACATCAAGAAGGGCGTCGAGGAAGGTGCGACCGCGCTGGTCGGCGGACCCGGCGCGGAGACCGGTTTCGACAAGGGATACTTCATCCGGCCAACGCTTTTCACCGACGTCGACAACAAGATGACGATCGCCCAGGAGGAGATCTTCGGCCCGGTGCTGTCGGTCATCCCGTTCGACGACGAAGAAGACGCGATCCGGATCGCCAACGACAGCCCGTACGGGTCTGGCCGGCAACGTGATGTCGGGCTCCCTGGAGCATTCGCTGGCCGTCGCCCGGCGCATCAAGGCCGGCTTCATGGGCGTCAATGGCGGCGCGCCGTACGGCGCCGACGCGCCGTTCGGCGGATACAAGGACAGCGGGGTCGGCCGGCAGAATGGCGTGGCCGGTTTCGACCAGTACACCGAGATCAAGACCGTGGCGTTATCCCGCGGTCTGACTCACCTGCAGTAATTCGTTCTTGCAGCGGGCTACCTTTGTCCCGTGACCGACGCCGGACGAGCGCAGCGCGTGACCGGCCGCAACATGGCGATGCGCTATGCGGCCGGTCTCGCGGGCGGTCACCTGATCGGGTGCGCGGATGCCGCCGCGATCGTCGTCCCACTGCACGGCCAATTCACCGACCACGCGCGGGCGTACTTCGGGTCGAGCAGCCTGATCAGCGCAGCGGTCATCGTCGTGCTCGGGACCGCCGCGGTCGCGGGTGGCGGTGTCGTCAATCTCGTTCCGGTGTTGCGCTGGTTCGTCGTCGGGCGGCGACCGAACGCTGATCAGCGGCTGTATGCCATGCGCCTGCTCACGCGGCAGTCGATGGTCCTGGCAGTGGTGTGGGCGGTCAGCGGCCTGACCTACCTCGTGTTGAACCTCGGAGGCGTTGCGGCCCTTTGGATCCCGACTCTGCTGTCGGTGGTCTTCGGTGGGAGCGCGGCCGCGAGCCTCGGCCTGTTGCTGACCCAGCGATCCTTGCGCCCCATCATGTTGGCGGCCACGCAGGGTACCGAGGGCCTCGTGGTCGCGCCCAGCGTGCTGACCCGGCTTGTCGGCATGTGGCTGTTGGGCAGCGGTCTGCCGTGCCTGGCGATCGCCGGTCTGGTGCTGACTCGCTCGAACGGCTGGATCATTCAGAAGACCGGGTCGGTCGAGATGCCCATTCTGGTGGTGACACTTGTCGCGATTTTGATCGGGCTTCCGGTGATGATCATGACGTCCCGATCGATCTCGGATCCGGTACGCGAGGTCGTCGACGCGATGGCGCAGGTCGAGCGGGGCAAGATCGACACCTTCGTCGGCGTCTACGAAAAGTCTGAAATCGGCCATCTGCAAAACGGATTCAACCGTATGGTCGCCGGCATCGGGGAACGCGACCGGTTGCGCGATCTGTTCGGCCGCCATGTCGGCGCCGATGTGGCCCGACGCGCGATCCAAGAGGGCACCGCACTGTCCGGCGATGTACGCGAGGCGGCGATTTTGTTCATCGATCTGGTCGGGTCGACGACGCTGGCGGCGAGCAGGCCACCGCAAGAGGTGGCCCGGATACTCAACGACTTCTTCCGCATCGTGGTCAGCGCCGTCGACGACCACCGCGGGCTGATCAACAAATTCCAGGGCGACGCCGTATTGGCCGTCTTCGGGGCACCGCTGGCCCACGACGATGCCGCGTCGGCCGCACTGGCCACTGCCCGACTGCTCCGCAGCCAACTGCAGCAGCTGCCGCAGGTCGACTTCGGCATCGGTGTCTCGGCCGGGCCGGTGTTCGCCGGGAACATCGGCGCCGAAAACCGTTACGAATACACCGTTGTCGGCGATGCGGTCAACGAGGCGGCACGACTGGCGGACTTCGCCAAGACGCTGGATCAACGGATCGTGTGCTCGGCCTCGGCGATTGACCGCGCCGATGCCGCCGAGCGTGCGCATTGGGTGTCGGATGGTGAGACGGTGCTGCGCGGTCGTTCGGACACCACCCACATCTGGACGTCGGCGAGCGGGGAGTAGCTGTGTGCCGATGATCAGTTCTCTGCCGCAGCCCATGCCGAATGACTTACAGTAGCTCGGTGTCGATTCCCCGATATCCAGATGACGTCACCGTCGAATGGCTCTCTGCCGTGCTGAACAGAGGCGATGTGCGTGCGACGTTGTCCGACGTGAACGTGGTCGCGATCGGCACCGGCCAAACCGGAGCGACGTATCGGGTGTCCGTGACCTATGCCGAAAACCCGAGCAGCTTGCCCGACACGTTCGTGATCAAACTGCCCGCGCAGGACGACACCGTGCGGGACCGGGTGGTCATCGGCTACCGCAGCGAATGCGCCTTCTACACCGGTGTTGTCGACCACGTGAAGGTGCCTACCCCGCAGTGCTTCTACTGCGAGATCAGCGACGACGCAATGGACTACGCGCTGCTTCTCGCCGATCAGGCGCCGGCGGTGCAGGGCGATCAGATCGCGGGCTGCGGCGAGCGCGAGGCGCGGTTGGTTGTGACCGCGTTGGCCGGGCTGCACGGGCCCAGCTGGTGCGACCCGGTCTGGTTGGACTTCCCGGGGGTCGCCTTCGCCCGGCCCGACGTTGCCTCGGCCGGTGGTCTGGGTGAAGTGGCGCGAATGAGTGTCGAGATCACTCTGGATAAGCTCGGCGATCGGATGAGCGCCGCCGATCGGGAGACCTTCACCGCGGCAATGGATTTGACGACGCCGTGGCTGCTGGCGGAGCATGACCGGTTCGCGCTGCTGCACGGCGACTACCGGCTGGACAACCTCCTGTTCTTGCCCGACGCCGCGGGCGTGACAGTGGTGGATTGGCAGACCCTCGGAGTGGGTCTGCCCGCACGGGATCTGGCCTACTTCACCGCGACAAGTCTCAAACCGGAACTGCGCGGGGCAATCGAGCACGACCTCGTCGACGAGTATCACCGAGCCCTCCTGGGATACGGCGTCACCGACTATGACCGCGAAACCTGTTGGCGGGATTACCGACTTGGCATGTTGCAAGCTCTGCTGATCTCGGCTCTCGGTTTTGCCTTCGCGTCCGCCACCGATCGCGGCGACGACATGGTGCTCACCATGCTGGCTCGCGGATGCCAGGCGATCCGTGACCTAGGCACCATCGATCTCGTCGAACAATATGCGTCGGAGCAGGCGACGACGTCCTAGACGCGAATCAATATTGCGTGGAGCCTTGATCGACCGGAATCGCCGCCGCGGTGACGTATCGCGACTCGTCGCTGGCGAGCCAACACACGGCGTCGGCGATATCTTCTGGCTCGGCAACCCAATTCGGCAAAAACGGTGTGAGGGTGTTCGCCAAGTGCGGACTGGCTTCGGTAAGGTTTGCCAAGGAGCCAACCATGTCGCCGCCGCCCATTGCAGTGTTGACTGGACCGGGGTGCACACTGTTGACCCGGATCGAGTGCATTCCCAACTCGGCGGCGAACGCTCGTGCCATCCCGGTCACCGCGTGCTTGCTGGCGGTGTAGTGCACCATGAACGGCTGCAACTTCATGCCGGCTGCGGAGCTGATCAAAATGATTGACCCGCCGCGACCACCGTCGATGATCTTCTGCGCGCCGGCCATCACCGTGTTCCACGTTCCAGTCACGTTGACGTCCATAACGTCCCGGAACGATTCGGAAGTGATCTCGTTCCAGGCCTGCGGCGCTGTGATGCCGGCATTGGCGACGATGACGTCCAGCCGCCCGAGCGCAGCCACGCCGTCCTCCACCGCCTGGCGCAGACCGTCAAAGTCGCGAATATCGGTGGCCGAAGCCACTATTTTGCGGCCGGTGGCCTCGACGAGCCGAACTGTCTCGGCCAGATCCTCCGGTGTAGCCGAGTCATAACGGACACACGATGGAAGCTTGCCCGCGACGTCGACCGCGATGATGTCGGCGCCCTCGCGGGCCATCCGAACGGCGTGCGCACGACCTTGTCCGCGCGCCGCGCCGGTGATGAATGCCACCCTGTCCGTGAGCCGGCCGGTCATGTGCGCTCCATATCGCGAAGGTCATTTCTATCGTAAAGGTCACTGTAACTCCGACGATATTACGTCACAGCTTGCGCTGGGCGGCCTTGACCAGGTTGGAGCCGATGATCAGCCGCTGGATCTCGCTAGTGCCCTCGTACAGTCGCAGCAGTCGGACGTCGCGATAGATGCGCTCCACCGGCACTTCGCGCATATATCCGCTGCCGCCGTGGATCTGCACGGCGAGATCGGCTACCTGGCCGGCCATTTCGGTGCAGAACACCTTGGCCGCTGAGGGGGCGATCCGGCGGTCCTGGTCGGTCAGCCATAGCCGGGCAGCGTCACGCACGAGTGCGCGCCCGGCCATCACCCCGGTCTGCTGATCGGCCAGCATCGCCTGCACGAGTTGAAAGCTCCCGATCGGATTGCCGCCCTGAGTGGCGGTGGCCGCATACGCGACAGATTCATCCAGAGCCCGCTGAGCGGCCCCCACCGCCAGCGCTGCGATGTGGATCCGGCCGCGCGCCAGCGAGGTCATCGCCGCTCGGTAACCGACATCCTCGCTGCCCCCGACCAGCGCGGATTCCGGCACGCGGACATCGGTGAAGCGGACGTCCGCTGTCCACGCCCCTTCTTGCCCCATCTTGGCGTCCTTGGAGCCCACCTCGACTCCGGTCGCGTCCGCCGGCACCAGGAAGACGGCGATGCCCGTGCCGGCGTCGTCGGCGGGACGCGTCCGCGCGAAGACCACGAACAGGTCTGCGACCGGTGCGTTGGTGATGTATCGCTTCTCGCCGGTGATCACCCAATCGCCGTCGTCACGAATTGCCTTGGTACGCAGTCCCGCCGGGTTGGATCCCGCGCCGGGTTCGGTCAACGCGAACGAGGCGACCTTCCCAGAGGCCAGCGCTTCGAGCCAGGTGGCCTTCTGCTCGTCGGTGCCGAACCCGACCAGAACCTGGCCCGCGATGCCGTTGTTGGTGCCAAACATTGACCGCAATGCCAGCGAGGTGTAGCCGAACTCCATCGCCAGTTCGACGTCCTGGGTGATGTCGAGTCCGAGCCCGCCCCACTCCTGCGGGATGGCGTAGCCGAACAGGCCCATGTCCTTGGCCTGGTCCCGAAGATCGTCGGGCACCCGATCGCTCGCAGCGATTTCCTGCTCGCGGGGCACGACGGCGGTGCGGACGAATTGGCGGGTCTGCTTGAGAATCTGCTGAAAATCGTCGTCGTCGACGGCAGCAGTGGGCATGGTTCAACGCTCCTTCTTCGGCGGTTCGACCGGGTTCAGCGGTGTCAGGCGCACATGCGCGGACCCCGCTGATCGCCGTTTCGGCACGATCATATATGAAATATGATGTTCGAAAATGCCCCGAGCTCGGGGCGCAGACAGGAGGACATGATCGTGACGTTGTTGGCCGGCAAAATCGCAGTCGTCACCGGTGGAGCCCAGGGGCTGGGATTGGCCATCGCGCGACGCTTCGTCGACGAGGGGGCGCGAGTGGTGCTCGGCGACGTGAACCTCGAAGCGACACAGGCCGCGGCAGCCGAACTCGGCGGCGACAACATCGCCGTCGCGGTCCGTTGCGACGTCACGTCCAGTGAGGACGTGGACGCGCTTGTAGGCGCGGCATTGGACGGATTCGGTGCGCTGGACATCATGATCAACAACGCCGGTATCACCCGCGACGCGACGATGCGCAAGATGACCGAAGATCAGTTCGATCAGGTGATCGCCGTTCATCTGAAAGGGACCTGGAACGGGCTGCGCAAGGCCGCTGCGGTGATGCGGGAGAACAAGAGCGGCACGATCGTGAACATGTCATCGATCTCCGGGAAGGTCGGCATGGTCGGCCAGACGAACTATTCGGCGGCCAAGGCCGGCATCGTCGGGATGACCAAGGCCGCATCGAAGGAACTCGCCCACCTCGGTGTGCGGGTCAACGCGATTCAGCCCGGGCTGATCCGATCGGCGATGACCGAGGCTATGCCGCAACGGATCTGGGACTCAAAAGTCGCTGAGGTACCGATGGGCCGGGCCGGTGAGCCCGAAGAAATCGCGAACGTCGCCTTGTTCCTGGCCTCCGATCTGTCCTCCTATATGACCGGAACCGTTCTCGAGGTAACCGGCGGGCGGCACCTATGAGCGCTCGCGAAGCCGTGATCTGCGAGCCGGTGCGGACCCCGATCGGCCGCTACGGCGGAATGTTCTCCTCGCAGAGCGCTGTTGAGCTCGGCGTAGCCGCGCTCATCGGGCTGCTCGATCGCACCGGCGTCCCACCGGACGCGGTACAGGATGTCATTCTCGGCCACTGCTACCCCAACAGCGAGGCCCCCGCGATCGGACGCGTCGTCGGGCTTGATTCCGGACTGCCGGTCACGGTGCCCGGCATGCAGGTCGACCGCCGCTGTGGCTCGGGCCTGCAGGCAGTCATCCAGGCGTGCCTGCAAATCCATTCTGGCGACAACGATCTCGTCGTAGCGGGCGGCGCGGAGAGCATGAGTAACGTCGCCTTCTATTCCACTGACATGCGCTGGGGCGGTGCCCGCGGAGTGCAGGTGCACGACGGGTTGGCCCGCGGGCGCACCACCGCCGGCGGCCGCCACTACCCGGTGCCCGGAGGGATGCTGGAGACCGCGGAGAACCTGCGCCGCCAATACGACATCTCACGTGAGGAACAAGACGAGCTCGCAGTGCGGTCGCACCAACGTGCGGTTGCCGCGCAGAAGGACGGCATTCTGGCCGAGGAAATCATCCCGGTCACCGTGCGAAGCCGTCGTGGCGAGGAGGTAATCGACACCGACGAGCATCCGCGCGCGGATACCACGTCGGAATCGCTGAGCAAGCTCAAACCCGTTCTGCTCAAGGATGATCCAGACGCCACGGTCACGGCAGGCAATGCCAGCGGGCAGAACGACGCGGCGTCGATGTGTGTGGTGACCACCCCCGAGCGGGCCGCAGAACTCGGCCTCACTCCGCTCGTGCGATTGGTGTCGTGGGCCACTGCGGGCGTGGCGCCCAATGTAATGGGCATCGGCCCGGTGCCGGCGACCGAGCGCGCACTTGCCAAAGCCGGGCTGCAATTGAGCGATATCGACCTCATCGAGCTCAACGAAGCGTTCGCCGCGCAAGCACTGGCCGTCATGCGGGAGTGGGGCTTCGGCGCCGCCGACCACGAGCGCACGAACGTGCACGGATCGGGAATCTCGCTGGGTCACCCGGTCGGCGCCACCGGCGGCAGGATGCTGGCAACGCTGTCCCGCGAACTCCACCGGCGCGACGCGCGCTATGGGCTGGAAACCATGTGCATCGGCGGGGGACAGGGCCTCGCAGCGATTTTCGAGCGGGTTACACCGCAATGACCACGCCGCTGGCTGATCTCACCGTCGTCGAGGTATCCAGCTTCGTCGCGGCGCCGTTGTGCGGAATGACGTTGAGCCAACTGGGGGCCGAGGTGATTCGCGTTGACCCCATCGGTGGCGCGTCGGACACCAACCGGTGGCCGGTCACCGCTGACGGCACGTCGATTTATTGGACGGGTCTCAACAAAGGAAAGCGTTCAGCCACTATCGATTTGCGCTCCGTCGACGGGCAGGAACTGGTTCAGCGGTTGATCGTCGAAGGCGGCGGCATCGTCGTGACCAATGCCGCGGGCCTGCCTTGGTTGTCGTATGACACGCTCGTGGCCAAACGTCCCGACCTGATCCACCTGCAAGTGCTGGGCCGCCACGACGGCTCCACCGGGGTCGACTACACGGTCAACGCGGCGACCGGATTTCCGTTGGTCACGGGCCCGGTGGACCACGCCGGTCCGATCAATCACGTGCTACCGGCCTGGGATGTCTGCTGCGGCCTGTACGCCGCGCTCGCTGTCGTCGCCGCGGTTCGGCGACGCGACCAGTCCGGCATCGGCGCCCAGATCAGCCTCCCGCTGGAAGACGTCGCTCTGGCCACTGCCGGCAACCTGGGACTGCTCACCGAGCCCCAGATCAACGGCACCGAACGCGAGCGCCTGGGCAACGCGATCTATGGTCAGTACGGCCAGGACTTCACCAGCCGTGACGGCGCCGCGTTCATGGTGGTGACGTTGACCAGGCGGCACTTCCAGGATCTCGTCGAGGTATGTGGTTGCGGTGCAGCTATTTCCGCGCTCGCCGACTCGCTGGGCGCGGATTTCAGCGATGAGGGAGTGCGCTACCGCTACCGCGGGGTGCTCAGCGGGTTGTTCGCGACATGGTTCGCCGAGCATGCGGCCGACGAGATCACCCGCGCCTTGTCGGCGACCAGCGTGCTGTTCGAGCGTTACCGGAGCTTCGCCGAGACCGCCGCCGATGAGCGGGTTACCGCGAATCCGTTGTTCTCCCGGCTGCATCAGGACGGATTGGGCGAGTACCTGGCGCCTGGGCTGCCCACCGTCTTCGACGGCAACCACTTCGCCGCCGAGCCGGCGCCCCGACTCGGCGGTGACACCGTCGACGTGCTCACCGGGGGATTGGGGTTGAGCGCCGCTGATATCGCCCGCCTGACCGACGCGAAAACGATTGTCCGCTGACAAGGAGATAGGCCCCTCATGACCAAACTGGCCCAGACGATCGGCCTGACCGATGTTCAGAACGAGATCCTTTCCACCGTAAGGCAATTCGTCGAGAAGGAAGTCATCCCGAACGCGCCCGAACTGGAGCGCACCGACACCTATCCGCAGGCGATCGTCGACCAGATGCGGGAGATGGGTCTGTTCGGCCTGATGATCCCGGAGGAATACGGCGGACTTGGGGAATCGCTGCTGACCTATGCCCTGTGCATCGAAGAAATTGGTCGCGGCTGGATGAGCATCTCCGGTGTGCTCAACACCCACTTCATCGTCGCCTACATGCTGCGCCAGCATGGAACCGATGAGCAGAAGCAACGCTTCCTGCCGCGGATGGCGACCGGTGAGATTCGCGGATCGTTCTCGATGTCGGAACCGGAGTTGGGATCCGACGTCGCCGCGATCCGCACCCGCGCCACCCGGGGCGGTGACGGCGACTACACCATCAGCGGCCAGAAGATGTGGCTGACCAACGGCGCCAGCTCGAGTTTGGTGGCGGTACTGGTCCGCACCGACGAGGGCGCCGAAGCGCCGCACCGCAACCTGACTGCGTTCCTCATCGAAAAGCCCACCGGGTTCGGCGAAGTCAAACCCGGACTGTTGATCCCGGGCAAGATCGACAAGCTCGGATACAAGGGGATCGACACCACCGAACTGATCTTCGATGGATACGCCGCCAGCGCCGAGGACATCCTCGGCGGAATGCCAGGGCAGGGTTTCTATCAGATGATGGACGGCATCGAGGTCGGCCGGGTCAATGTATCGGCGAGGGCAGTGGGCGTGGCCCTTCGGGCGTTCGAGCTTGCCGCGCGGTACGCCCAACAACGGCACACCTTCGGCAAGCCGATCGCCGAACATCAGGCGATCGCATTCCAACTCGCCGAAATGGCAACAAAAGTCGAGGCTGCCCACCTGATGATGGTCAACGCGGCCCGGCTCAAAGACTCGGGTGAGCGCAACGACGTCGCCGCGGGAATGGCGAAGTACCTTGCCAGCGAATTCTGCGCCGAAGTGACCCAGCAGAGCTTCCGCATTCACGGCGGCTACGGCTACTCCAAAGAGTACGAAATCGAGCGCCTCATGCGCGACGCGCCTTTCCTGCTCATCGGTGAGGGAACCAGCGAGATCCAGAAGTCGATCATCAGCAAGCGGCTGCTTGCCGAGTATCGGATTTGATCGTGAGCGTCCCGGATTTCGCCGCGCGGCCTCAGCTTTCCGAAGACGTTGCGCGCTATGTCCGTAAGCGGATCTTCGATGGCACCTACTCCGCGGGTGAGTACGTGCGCTTGGATCAGCTGGCCGCCGAGCTGGGAATCAGCGTCACCCCGGTGCGGGAGGCCCTCTTCGAACTGCGGTCCGAGGGTCTGTTGGCTCAGCAGCCGCGCCGCGGCTTCGTGGTGCTACCGGTTACCGAACGTGATCTTGCCGACGTCGCCAATCTGCAGGCGCATGTGGGTGGCGAGCTGGCCGCCCGGGCCGCGGCCAACATCGACGACGAACAACTCCGTGGACTCACGGAAATCCAGTCCCAGCTGGAAGATGCGTACGCCGGCAACGACATTGAGCGAACGGTGCGTCTCAATCACGAATTCCATCGAGCCATCAACGTGGCGGCCGAGTCGCCCAAGCTCGCGCAGATGATGTCGCAGATCACCCGCTACGCTCCCGAATCCGTGTTCCCCATCATCGCCGGCTGGCCGGATCAATCGATCAAAGACCACCGCAGGGTGGTGGCAGCGTTGGCCACACGCGACAGCGAGTCCGCCCGTATCGCCATGTCGGAGCACCTGGCGGCGGGGGCGGCTCCGCTGATCGGCCATCTCGCCGAACATGGTGTGGTGGACAACGGTTGAGATAAGCGATAATTGTCGCCGTGTCCACCGATGACTCCGCGATGCAGGAAGCGCTGGACGACTACAACAATCGGCTGGCGAACACTCACGAGCGAAACCGCCGCTTGAGCGGATGGGGTCTGTGCGCCGGGGCGGCGACGAGTTGGGCAGTAAGTGCCGCTGCCGCTGGATCCGTGCTGAAAGACCCTGCCGTGGCCGCCGACCTCGATTCGGGTACGCACATCAGAGATGTCGCCGGAACCGGCTGGACATCTGCGGTGTGTGGGTTGCTGGGTCTGGTGCTGCTACTCGCCGCCGTATGGCGCGGTCCTTCACTGACCCGCTGGGTCGGTGTCCTGATGCTGCTGCTGGGCACAGTTCCCGTGCTCTGGCTGGCCGCTTTTGCGTTCCTCGTGTCGGTATGACGCCTGGCTGTCCGCGGCATGCAGCATGCCGCGGAGCCGTCGGACATCGACCTTGCCGGTCGGACCGCGCGGAATCGTCTCGTCGGAGTCGAGCAGTAGCCACACGGTTGGGATCTTGAAGGAGCTGAGCAGCTCGCGAGCCGACCGTCGGAGTCGTTCGACGGTCGTGGCGGTCCTATCGCACACGACCGCCGCACCCACCCGATCTCCCTGTGCACCAGCCAGATTGGTGACGAACGCATTCTCGACTCCGTCGATGTCGCGCAGCGCCTGTTCGACCTCGGCGGGATAGACACTCGCGCCGCTGACTTTGAACATGTCGTCCGATCGACCGTGGTAGAACAGGAACCCGTCGTCGTCGAGGTGACCGAGATCGCCGGTGGAGTAAAAGCCGTCGGCGGTGAACAGGTCCTCGCGGCGACGCCGGCATATCCCGCGCAACGTATGTGGGCCTCGGATCTGGATCACTCCAATGGTTCCCGCGGAGACGGTCCGCCCACTCTGGGGATCGGCGATCCGGACCTCCATCCCCGGGAACGGCTTGCCGCAGCTTCCCCACGCCGAGGGCGGCATGTCGGTGTCGGCGGGGTAGCCGCAGTAGGGACCGAATGCTTCGGTCATACCGAACAGCGTTGCCCGAGAGCCGGGTTGGGAGCGCCGCTCGGCCGGTAGGAGTGCCTCCAGACTCCCGGGGCGAAGTGCGGACAAGTCGACCTGGGCCCGGTCGGGGTGTCGCGCCAGCGCCTCGGCCTGATCGGGCCACCCGCGAAATAGCGTCACCCGTTCGCGCTCCAGGAGTCGCAGCGTCGTCTCCGGCCGGGGAATCGTCTCGGTGATCAGGGTCGCGCCGGCCGCCAACGCGGACAGCACGCCGCTGCCCAAGCCGCCCACCCAGAAAAAGGGCATCGGCAAATACAGACGCGTCTCGGAATCGATACAACGGCTTGCCAAACCCGATCGGACGGCGCCCAGCGCACTGCCGTGTGAGTGCACCACACCTTTGGGTGGGCCGCTGCTGCCGGAGGTGAACATGATCAGCATGGGGTCGCTCGGTGTAACCGTGGCCGTGACGGCATCGACCAGAGCCTGATCAGCAACCGCGCGTACTTCATCAGCCGCCCACACCCGCCGTAGCGCGGGAAGTGCTGGACAGCGCAATGTTTCGGAGAGATCGCTGCGCTCGAGAGCCAAGGCCAGGTCGTCGAGGTAGCGGTGCCCGCGGAACTCTTCGACGCTGACGAGGAACTGCACAGACGCAGTTCGCAACTGCGCGAGCAATTCCCGTGGCGGCAGCAACGTGCTCAACGGAACCAGCACGGCTCCGATGCGGGTGAGGGCGATCGCGATCTGCACCCAACGAACACCATTGGGCATGATGAGCCCGACCCGGGTGCCCTTCCCGACGCCGGCATGGATGAAACCCGCGGCCAGATCCATTGTGCTGATCCCGAGTTCACGGTAGCTCAGCCTGCAGTCGGGATCGATCACCATCGGTTTGTCTGCGTCCTGAGCTGACCGAAGCCGTACCAGTCCGTCGATCGTGTCAGTCATCGAACAGGCTCTTCATGTACTGCAGGTCAGGTTTGCCGTTGGCCAACAGGGGCATCGCGGACGCCGGTATGACGGCGAAGCGCCGGGGAATCTTGTAGGCAGAAAGCTGCGCGGCGAGCTCACGCGCAAGCGTGTTTTCGTCGAGTTCGACGCCGGTGTCCACGGCGATGACGGCCACGACGACTTGGCCACGATCAGGGTCGGGGATGCCGAACACATGCGCCGCGGCGCCGCCGGTGACGTCGGCGATTGCCTTCTCGACCTCGCGGGCAGAGACGTTGGCACCGGCCGTTTTGATCATCGAACCGCGGCGGCCGAGGTAGTAGACGAAGCCGTCGTTGTCCGTGGCAGCCAGGTCCCCGGTGTGCAACCAGCCGTCGGCGTCGAAGCAGTCTTCGCGGCTGCGCCGGTAATAGCGCTGCATCAGAGATGGTCCGCGGAGGCAGAGTTCGCCACGTGCACCCTCGTCGACCGGGGATCCGGTGTCCGGGTCGATGATCTTGGTCTGCAGCGTCGGCGCCGGTTTGCCGTACGAGCCACGCCGATGTTCAGGCTGATCAGTCTCGTCGCCGCTGATCAGCGCCACACTGCCGGCCTCGGTCAGCCCGAGCATGTTGTGTCGCAACTCGGGATCGGCCGGGCGTACCGCGGGGTCCATGATCGGATACAGGTTCCCCCGTCGCATCGACGTCAGGTCCCGGTCGGCGAAGCTCGGGTGCTGAGTCAGATTCATGATCCCCGCGACGAATCCGTTGGTGATCGTTGGCCTTTCAGCCTCGATCAGATCCAGAGTGCGGTCGGCGTCCTCCGCGATCGAGCACACCAGCGATGCCCCGGCAATCATGCTGGCCAGCAACGCGAATCCCAACCCGCCGATCCAGAAGAACGGCGAATTGCAGAACAGGATGTCCGCCGCGCTGAGTTTCCGGATCGCGTTGAGGTGTCGCTGATGGTCGAGCAGCGCGGCATGGCTGTGCAACGCGCCCTTGGGCGCGTGTGTCGTGCCGGACGTATAAACGATCGTCAGCGGATCAGAGCCGTCGACGTCGTCTTCCATCGCCATCAGCAGCGCTTCGTCGACCGTCTCGCCGAGCCGCTGGATTCGTGGCACGTCGAAGATCACCCGGCGCAATTGCGGAGCGGCGACATCGAACAGCGGATCGTCGGAGTCCAAAGCACACCCCGGCAGTACCTCCGCCAGACGGCGCACGTAATCGTGCGACCTGAACGACGAAGCTGCAAGTAGGATTTCGGTGTCGCTGTCGACCAGTTGTTCGCGCAGTTCGCGGGCGGTGGCAAAGGTGGAAAACGGTATGACGACGGCGCCGATTCGCGCCGCAGCCAGCATCCCGACGACAAAGGCGACACCGTTGGGGTAGAGCAATCCGACGTGAGTGCCCTTGCCGGCGCCAAGACCGATGAGTCCGCGACTCAGCAGCGCGGAAAGCCGCTCGGCCTCGGCGTAGCTGACCCGTTCGGAGTCGCAGATCAGCAGCGGATGATCGCCCCTGCTGCCGGCTTGGGTGCGTAGTACGTTGCTGACGGTCGCGGATTCACTCGGCATGGTGGTCTCGCGCCGAGGTGAGCGCATCGTCGAAGTGGCGCCGGACCGCGCTCAGGTCAGGCTTGCCGGATGGTGTTCGCGGGATTTCTTCGACGATCGCGACCTCGGCAGGAATTTCATAGCGCGCCAATCTGGTTCGCAGGTAGTCGACTATTTCGCCTGCGTCTGTCGATCCGTGCTCTCGGAGTTCCACCATCGCCACCGGCGTCTCGCCGAGCCGGTCGTCGGGTCGCCCGACCACCGCAGCGCCGGCCACGGCGGGATGACTTTCCACAGCGAGACGCACGTCGTCGGGCATGACCTTGAAGCCGCCGCGGATGATCGCTTGGTCGGCCCGGCCGACGATCCACAGAAACCCGTCGGCATCGATGCGGGCCATGTCGGTGGTGCGCATCCACTCTGCCGACGGTCCCAGTTGTGCGGGCTTCACCTCCAACAGGCCAACCTGGTCGGGCTCCAATGGGACGCCGCCCTCGGCGACCACGCGCAACCGTGCGCCGGGGTTAGCGCGGCCCACACTGCCGCGTTTGGCCTGCCAATACCTCTGGTGGTCGGCCAGCGTCCAGCCTGCGACACCACCACCGAATTCGGTTGCGGCATAGGATGTCAGCACCGGAATTCCGTACTTCTGGGTAAAGGCGTCGGAATCGTCCGGCGATAACGGGGCAGTACCTGACGTCACCGCCCGGATACTCGCCAAATCCTCCGGAGGCAGGTTCGAGTGCAACACCATCCGCAACGCGGTCGGTACCAGCGACACCGCGCGAGGCCGGTACTTGCGCACCGCCTCCGCCCAGCGGTCGAGCTCGAACCGCTCCAGCAGCACGAAGGGGCGTGCCTCGGCCACGCATTGCAGGATCCGGAAGACGCCGCCGATATGCACCAGCGGCGAGTTGACGATCGCCACACCGCGCCGCGCCTCCGTGGGTGCCAGCAGCTGATCAGCCTCCGGGCCCAGCACGCTGTGCGCCAGCATGTCGTAGGTGAGATCCACTCGTTTGGGCGGCCCAGTTGTTCCGCTGGTCAACATTCGCACCGCAACCCCTGGCCGGCTCTGGGCCGTGCAATTCTGGCTAGGCTGCAGTCACATTCGGCTCGGATTCCAGGCCAAGGATCGAGACCGTCGTGGTAGCCGGCTGGTCGCCCAGCACCGCCAGGTCGGCGGGCTCGCCGATGATCAACGGCAGGGCAAGCTGGTCGACGTCGGCGGAGATGCGCTCATCGCCGCGGGCCGGGTTGATCACCACGACGGTAGCTCCGCACCGCAATACGCCGAGGAGCGCCGCCACGCTGTGCTGGTCGATTGCGAAGCATGATGCCGACCTGAGGTCGTTCGTCGCCAGTGAGCGCAGCCACCCTCTCGGCTAGTCCGTCGAGCTGTTTCCACGAAAACCATTGGCGCTCATGTTCCAGGGCCGGCGTGTCGGGCTCGAGACGCAACACGTCGTCGATGCGCCGACTGAGCCGGTGCTTTGACATCGAAGTCATCGAATTTTCGGATCCGACACCCGACGGTCGCCGCGCTTCGCCAATTCGGCTGTACCGATCGGGTTCCCGAGCCGGGTGTAGATGAGTCCTTGATCCAGCGCTGCCCGGTAGGGCTTGTCCAGCGACTCCCAGATTGCTTTGACGGTGCCCTGGGTCGCTGACGGAGGTTTGGCGGCGATGCTCGCGGCGATCTCGTGCGCGCGTGTCCACAGGTCGTCGGTAGATACCACCTCAGACACCAGGCCGATGCGAAGAGCGGTGTCGGCGCAGACTCGTTCGTCATTGCCCATCAACGCTATTCGCAAGGTCTCGCCCAATCCGACCCGCCGCATCAGTCCGATCGGCTCCAGCGCGCACACCAGGCCGGCTGACACATGTGAGTCGAAGAACGTCGCGTCGCGTGAGCAGATCACCACGTCGGATTCGTTGACGAAGTAGAACGCGCCCGCCGTGCACATGCCTTGGACTGCGCATACCACCGGCTTCCACATCTTTTGCCACTTAGGGCTGAGCGACTCCCCGGGATCTTCGTGGTTCCAGATGTTTTCGGGTTGGCCGTAGGGGGCCTTGATGTCGAGGCCGGCGCTGAACGCCCGGTCTCCGGCAGCCCGCACGACGACGGCGTTCACCGAGTCGTCCGCTTTGACGATCCGCCACGCCTCGACCATCTCCTCGCACATCGTTCGGTTGAACGCGTTGAGGGACTCGGGCCGGTTCAGCGTGATGGTGGCGACGTGGTCGTCGCCGCCCACATCGAGGTCGATGGTCTGGAAGCTCATCGGCACTGCCATTCCGGCGGTCGCTTCTCGACGAACGCTCTAGGCCCTTCGAGCGAGTCCTCGGTGTGCAGATTGCGTTCGCGGAATGACTCGGCCAGCATCTCGGCCTCGTGGAGTGGTAGATCCAGGCCCTTGAGAACCGCCAGCCGGGTACCCCGAACCGCAAGCGGCGCATTCAAGTTCACCAGGTCCGCAATCTCGTGGGCACGAGCCAGCAAGCGATCGTGTTCCACGATCTCGCTGATCATGCCGAGCTCGTACGCGCGTTGCGCACCCATCCGCTCGTGTTTGCCCATCAGGGCCATCCGGAGCGCGATCGAGCGGGGGAGCACCCGGGCGACCCGGACCAACTCGCGCGAAGCAACCAACCCGATGCTGACATGTGGGTCGAAGAACGTCGCTCTATCCGAGGCGATCACGATGTCGCCGGTAGTCACCCAGTCAAGGCCGGCCCCGCAGCACAACCCGTTGATCGCGGCGAGGACCGGCTTGGCCATGGTCCGAAACGGCGGGGTGCCCTCCTGCGGCGCCTCCCACTGCTCATAACTGGAGAGGTAGGGCCGTTCGTTGATCACTTTGCCGTCGCCGGGAATCGCCTTGACGTCCGCGCCGGTGCAAAACGCCCGGCCGGTACCGGTGACGATGAGAATCCAGATGTTGTTGTCGTTCTCGGCTTCGTCGTAGGCGTGCCGCAATTCGGTGACCATGTGCGGGCTGAGCGCATTCAGGGCGTCCGGCCGGTTCAGGGTAATCGTGGCCTTGTGCCCGTCCACCTCGTAGGTGATGGTGTCGTACGACCGGGAAGACATCGCAGTACTCCTTTGTTCGGACACGCTGTCACCGACCCTGGAACCGCGGCGGGCGCTGTTCGCGAAAAGCCGCCAGTCCCTCTTTGAAATCAGCGGTCCTGCAGGATAGTTCGACCCCGAACAGTTCCTGCGTCATCGACTCGCTCAGCGATGCCTGCTGGCCGTAGTGGATGGCCTGCTTCGCCAGCCCCAGCGCCACCGTGGGTCCGTCGGCCAGTCGCGTCAGCAGCTCGTCGGTCGCGCGGTCCAAGTCGGCCGGCGCCACAGCGGAAAAGATCAATCCCCAGTCGGCGGCATCGGTCGCGCTGACTTTGTCGCCGAGTAACAACATCTGCTTAGCCCGCGTGAGACCGATCAACCGGGGCAGTAGCCAGGTCGCGCCCGAATCCGGGCTGAATCCCCGCGCGGCGAACGGCTCCCAGAACACCGCGTCGTCGGCGGCCACGGTGAAGTCGGCGGCCAGCGCGAGATTGCAGCCCAAGCCGGCGGCGAATCCCCGCACACTGCAGACGACGGGCAGGTGGATGCCGTGCACCAGCTCGATCACCCGATTCGCGGCATGGGGGATGCGCCGGAGGATGTCGCCGGTGCGCGGCTTGTGGTCGCCGGTGTTGGTGGCGACCCAGTCCGCGCCCGAGCAGAAGTCGTCGCCTGTTCCCTGGATGTGGATAACGCGCAGCGAGTCATCGGTCGCGGCGTCGGTCAACGCCTCGATGAATGCCGCGATCATGCTCCGGGTCAAGGAGTTACGGCGTGCCGGCCGATCGAGCGTGAGCCGCAGGATGGCGCCGTCGCGACTCGCGTGTGAGCGAGCCGTCGACCGCTGTGGGGTCCGCATCCTGGCTCACCGACGAATCTGCCCTTCCCTGCCGATATGGATACCTCTACAGTAGGCAATACAATTGCTTCGCTGTATAACTTAGCAAGGAAAGCCTCGCTGCGGAACACAAGCGTCGGGAAGAGGTCTGATGGGCGAACACCAGGCAGCGGCAGGCTCCGCGCCCTTGCCGGCCGCCCGATTCGGCGAGGCGCCGCTGCCCCAGACCGTCGCCGCAGCGGGCGCCATCCGCCGACTCGGTGATCTGTTGTTGTCGTTGGAACATGCGCATCCCACGGTGGATGCGATCGTTGCGCAGATCGGCGAGTGGGAAGGCGAGTTGAGCGCGGCGGTTCCGCCGGACAGTACGCCGCGGATCGGGGTCGACGAGGCCGGTGCTTCGCGGGTCTACCTGGATCACGCGACGGACATCGGCGCGTTCAATCCGTGCTTCCCCGAGTACCGCTTCGATCGTCTCGACAGCGAGACCGCCACGGGGCGAGTGGCTTTCCCATTGGTTTACGAAGGCCCGCCCGGGCTGGTTCACGGTGGGTTTCTCGCGGTGTTCTTCGACAGCATCATCCAGCATCAGAACTGTGTCGTCGGGCTCTCGGGCAAGACTCGATCACTGCAGGTCACCTTCCGGCGACCGACGCCGGTACTGTCCGAGTTGCGTTTCGACATTTCCCGCTCACAGGTAGAGCGGGGTATCACCTCGACAGCCCGCCTTCTGCTCGACGAGGAAGTGCTGTGCTTCGGTGAAGTCACCACGCTGGCATTGCCTCCCGACAAGCTCACCGGTCACCGACTCGGCAAGCGGCGAGCCGCGAAGGTCTGAGGTGGCTGTGCAACGCTTCCGCCAACCGCGCGTGGCCGAACTTGTCGCCTCGAAATTGCGGGACGACATTCTGTCCGGTCGTTTGAAAGAAGGGGATGTATTGCCTTCGCAGGAGGCACTCTTCGCTGAATTCGGGGTCAGTCCGCCGGCGCTGCGGGAAGCAATCCATCTGTTGGAGACCGACGGTCTGATCTCGGTGCGCCGCGGGAACGTCGGCGGGGCGCTGGTACACCATCCGACGGCCGAGCGGACGGCGCACATGATCAGCATGGTGCTGCAGACCCGGTCCGCCACACCGGTCGATGTCAGCGAGGCGCTGATGCATCTCGAGCCGGTCTGCGCCGGGATGTGCGCCGCGCGGGACGATCGGATGAGCGAGGTTGTGCCCTATCTGCAGAACGAAATCGAGATTCAGACAGCGCAATTCGACGACCTTTCGCGATATGTCCCGAACGCGCGCCGGTTTCACGAGACGTTGGTGTCCCGGTGTGGGAACGAGCCGATGATCTTGCTGATCGGATCGCTGGAGCTGATCTGGTCGGCCCACGAGTCGGCGGTGTGGAACGGCCACGGCGAACCGGCGTCGATGGTGGACAAGACCAGACGAGCCGCGCTGCGCGACCATCAGCGACTGCTCGAGGCAATCCGTGACGGCAACGCCGCCAAAGCGGTTCGGTTGGCCCAGGACCACCTTGCCGTGGCTCGCCGCAACACGCTCGCGTTGGGCACTCAACAGACCATCGAGGCGAAGCTGGTGTCGAATCTCGACACACGCGTGGACTTAAGGAAAGGGTCGACTGAATGACCGCTGTAGACAGCCGCGACGACCGTGTACTTTTCCAGGTCGAGCTGGAAAAGCGGATCGCCACAATAACGTTGAACAATCCGAAGCAGCGCAACTCCTACGACGCGGCGATGCGGGATGCCGTGGCCCGCTGCCTGGACCAGGTTGCGGACGAGGACGATCTCACCGTGGTGCTGTTGCGCGGTGCAGACGGAGTGTTCAGCGCCGGGGCGGACATGAACAACGCCTACGGCTGGTACGGGGAACGGAGTTCACAAGCGTCAGAAGGCGAAGCCCGACCGGCGAAAAGTCGCCCCAGTCAGCGCCGTCGGCTTACGGTGGACCGCAAGTCATTTGGCTTCTATCACAACCTGATGGGCTTCCCGAAAGTCACGGTCGGGGAGATCAGCGGCTACGCGCTCGGCGGTGGCTTCGAGATCGCTTTGATGACAGACATTTCCGTTATCGCCCGGAACACCAAGATCGGCATGCCTGCCACCAGGTTCCTGGGGCCGGCGCTGGGCAGCCTGCACATGTTCTTCCACCGATTGGGTCCGGTACTCGCCCGGCGTCTGCTGCTGACCGGCGACATCGTCGATGCCGAGGCAGTCGAGCACCTCGGAATCTTCACGGAGACATGCGATGCGGGTCAGGCCCAGGCGCGGGCGCGGTATTGGGCGGAGAAGGCTGCCAAGATGCCGGCCGATGGCGTCGTCATCGCCAAGGAGGCGTTTCGGCTCGTCGAGCAGAGTCAGGCCTATCAAGGCGAGGAAGTCGCGAGCTATCTGTTCCATGCGTATGGCACGAATCTGCAATTCGCGCCGGGTGAGTTCAACTTCGTCAAGACGCGCGCTCAGCACGGCACCAAAGAGGCGTTCCGGCTCCGTGATGAGCACTTCGATGTGCCGGAGCCGCCGGTCAGCTGAGTTGCCTCAGCTGCGCGGACTTTTGGCCCGCCCAGCGGCGGTTGACTTGCGTGCCCGCGACGGCGCCGACTTACGCTGCCGTCCAGACGATTTCGAGCCATGTTCGATCAGCCGACTGGCGTTGTCGAGGATGCAGGCCAAGCCGTACTCGAAGTTGTTGTCATCGGGGGCGCCGATGTGATGACCTTTGGCGGTCATCTGGGCGAGCAGCGGCGTGACCTCGGGATCGATGACCATCGCATCTTCGATGGTGCGCCCGCCATTTTCGGTTGGCTGGTTCTTTTCCTGGAGTCGGTGCAGCACGACCGATCCCCGCACGTGAACCGACACGGCGGAGTAGGTGTCGAAGGCCTCTTCCTCCGACAGCCCCGCTTCGACCAGTCCCGCGATCGCCTTCTCGATCTCCTGGACGCCCAGCCGGGCGGCCCTCGGGCTCAGCGCTGACCTGATCAGAATCAGATCGCACAGAATTGGGTTGCCCATGAAGGTTTTACGCATCGAGCGGGCGTGGTTGCGCAGGGTCTCGCGCCAGTCTTGGGCTTCCACGTAGGGGGTGGCGAACACATACTTGCTCAGTGCGCGGTCCGTCATCGCGTTGAGCAGGTCGTCTTTCTTGCGGAAGTACCAATAGATGCTCGTCACACCGACACCCAGGTGCTTGCCGAGCAGTGGCATGCTCAGGTTGTCGATCGAGACCTGCTCCGCGAGATCGAACGCGCCGCTGATGATGTCGTCGGGATTGATGGACCCGCGTTCGCGGCGCTGCCGTTTCTCGGCGGTTGCTTGCTTGGCCACTGCGGGCACCTCTCTCACGTTCAACGCTGCGCCGGGTGATCTGCGGCCACCCAGCCGTGTCATCATCCCAGCTAGTTACTGTAATACCTATCGTAGGCTTTTTGATACGCATGGCGGTACGCGAAGGATGCCCGGAGAGCTGGCCCGAGCGGTTGCGCTGGACCAAATGAGTTGAGCGATAGCGCTTTTAACGACTGGGGGTATCCCGTGGATGGCCGGGGCCGCGGGCAGGCGCGAGGGCGAAACCGGGCTGCTCGCACGCCGTCGAACGGCCTGCGCCGACTGTTGCAGAATGCTGTACCGATAGGTATACAGTATGCGTACAAGCTGCAGTGAAGTTACCGCCTGAGCTCAGGGGGAGGACGGTCGATGAGCACCACTGAAAACCGCGTCGCCGACCCGGCTCAGGACGAGGCGGTGACCTACGATGTGACCCCGACCGGCGTTGCGGTGATGACTCTCAACCGGCCCGACCGGCTCAACACGTGGGGCGGGGACATCGCCACATCGTTCTACGCCGGATTGGACCGCGCCGAACACGACCCGGCCGTTCGGGTGATCGTGCTGACCGGCCGCGGTAAAGCATTCTGCGCCGGCGCGCAGCTGGGTTCGATGGGAAATGTCGCGCAGTCGATCGAGACGACTGACGAGGGCAAGCTGGCCAGCTTGATCGGCGATCGCCAGCCGCACCATCTGACGACGCTGAGCAAACCGGTCGTCGCAGCGATCAATGGATCGTGTGTCGGGATCGGTCTCACTCAGGCGCTGATGTGCGACGTCCGGTTCGCCGCCGCCGGCGCGAAGTTCGCGGCGTCCTTTGCCCGTCGGGGGCTGATCGCGGAATACGGCGTCTCGTGGATCCTGCCGCGGCTGACCGGCTGGGGCGTGGCGCTCGATCTCCTGTTGAGTGGCCGGACCTTTCTCGCCGACGAGGCGGCCGAGCTCGGATTGGTCAAAGCGGTCGTCCCGCCCGAGCAGCTGATGGCCCATGCGATGGCCTACGCGGAGGACATCGCCCAAAACTGTTCTCCGGCATCGATGGCCATCATCAAGCGACAGGCCTACGGCGACGCCATGCGCGAGGTCGCCGACTCCAGCGCGCGGTCCGACATATTGCTGCAGCAATCGCTGAAACGTCCCGACGTCATCGAGGGGATCACCAGCTTCCTCGAAAAGCGCGCTCCCAGTTTCCCGGGGCTGAGCGCCTCGGCTGAATCTTCCGGTACCGGAAAGGATGATCATGGGCAACCTGGGCTATAGGGCCATCGACGTCGACAATCACTACTACGAACCGATCGACGCCTTCACCCGGCACCTCGACAAGAAGTTCCGCAGGCGCGGCGTGCAAATGTTCCAAGACGGTAAGCACACCCAGGCGGTGATCGGGGATCGGGTGAACCGCTTCGTCCCCAACCCGACCTTTGATCCGATCATCAAGCCCGGCTGCCTTGACCTGTTGTTCCGCGGTGAGATTCCCGAGGGCGTCGATCCAGCTTCGCTGATGAAAATCGAGCGGCTCGAGCAACACCCCGAGTATCGGAACCGCGAAGCCCGCATCACCGTGATGGATACTCAAGGCATCGAAACTGTCTTCATGCTGCCGACATTCGCGTGCGGCGTCGAGGAAGCGCTCAAGCACGACGTCGACGCGACGATGGTCTCGGTCCACGCGTTCAACCTGTGGCTCGACGAGGACTGGGGTTTCGACCGACCCGACCACCGGATGATCGCCGCGCCGATCATCTCGCTGGCTGATCCGGCCGGGGCCCTCGAGGAAGTCGAGTTCGTCCTCGCCCGTGGGGCGAAACTGGTCCTGGTGCGCCCAGCGCCGGTCCCCGGTGCTCTCAAGCCGCGGTCGTTGGGCGACCCACTGCATGATCCGGTCTGGGCAGCGTTGGCCGAGGCGGGCGTTCCGGTGGGCTTCCACCTCAGCGATAGCGGGTACCTCCAGATCGCCGGAATGTGGGGCGGCAGATCAACTTTCGAGGGTTTCGGCGGGTCGGAGCCGCTGGAGCAGATCCTCACCGACGACCGGGCTATTCACGACACAATGGCTTCGATGATCGCGCATGGTGTGTTCACTCGTCACCCGCAGCTCAAAGCGGTCAGCATCGAGAACGGATCGTACTTCGTCTACCGGTTGGTCAAGCGGCTGAAGAAAGCGGCCAACAGTCATCCGAAGCTCTTTCCGGTGGATCCGATCGAACAGCTGCGCAACAACGTCTGGATCGCCCCCTACTACGAGGACGACCTGCACGAGTTGGCGTCGGTCATCGGTATCGACAAGATCCTGTTCGGGTCGGACTGGCCGCATGGTGAGGGTTTGGAGAATCCGGTCTCGTTCACCGAGGAGCTCCTCGGCTTCAGCGATGCTGATGTCCGAAAGGTGATGCGCGACAACGCGTTGGACTTGCTGGGCGTCAAAGTCGGCTCGGCGGCATGAGCGCAAGAGGCCACGCGAACCCATGAGCGAATGGACCATAGGCGCGGTTCTCGATGTGATCGCCGAGGTCGTTCCCGACCGGGCGATCACCGTCTGTGGTGATCGGCGCAGGACGTTCGCCGAAACCGCCGAGCTCACCCGCCGGCTCGCGAACTATCTTGCTGCCCATGGCTTCGGAGTCCATCAGGAACGGACGACTCTGCAGAATTGGGAGTGCGGGCAGGACCGCGTTGCGCTGCTGATGCACAACGACCTCTACACCGACATGGTCATCGGTTGCGTGAAGGCGCGCACCGTTCCGGTGAACGTCAATTACCACTACACGCCGCGCGAAGTTCGGGAGCTGCTCGACTACGTCCGACCCCGGGTCGTCCTCTATCACAGATCGCTGGGCGCCAAATTCGCCGATGTGTTATCCGCGGACAGCGTCGATCTGCTGATGTCGGTTGACGACGGAAGTGACGTACCGGACCTCCCCGGTGCGGTGCCTCTCGATGAGGCGCTGGCGCAAGGGGATACCGGCCCTGCCGTGACCGCGTCCCCGGACGACCTATTGATGATCTGCACCGGTGGCACCACTGGTCGACCCAAGGGTGTGCTCTGGCGACAATCCGACATCTACGTCTCGTCGATGGTGGGCTCCGATCATGCTTCTGCTCAGGACATCCGGGACAAGGTGAGCCGCAACGGCGGACCGCCCTGGTTCGCTGTGTCACCGTTGATGCACGCCGCCGGCATGTGGACGGCATTCTCGGGGATCATGGCCGGCCTGACCGTGGTGCTGTACGACACCAGCAAGAAATTCGATCCGCGACTGGTCTGGCAGATCGCGGAGCGCGAAAAGGCGGGCATGATGACAATGGTCGGCGACGCATACGCCGCCCCCTTGGTCGCCGAATTGCGGCGGGGGAACTATGACCTGGCTTCGCTGGCCGCGATCGGCACCGGCGGTGCCGCAACGAATCTCAAGCATCAGCAAGCCCTACTGGAATTGTTGCCCCAGCTCACGCTTATCAACGGGTACGGGTCATCAGAGACCGGGAACATGGGATTCGGGCACAGTCGCCGGGAGGCCCGATCCGACACCTTCACGCTGCGCGAGGGCGGCCTGGTGCTGTCCGAGGACTACAGCCACTTTTTGTCCCCCGGCGAACACGAGGTGGGCTGGGCTGCCAGGGAGGGACGGATTCCCTTGGGATACTTCAACGATCCCGATTCCACCCGCAAGACTTTTCCGATGGTCGATGGAAAGCGGGTAGTGATATCGGGGGACCGCGCTGCGCTGGAGGCGGATGGAACGCTGCGGCTGTACGGGCGCGACTCGCTCGTGGTCAACACCGGTGGTGAAAAGGTGTTCGTCGAGGAAGTCGAAGAAGTTCTGCGGGCGGACCCGGATGTCGCGGATGCGCTGGTGGTCGGCCGTCCCAGCGAACGTTGGGGCGAGGAACTGGTCGCCCTGATTCAGCCACGACAGGAAGCCCACGCCCAAGACGATCAGTTGCGGGTCCGGTGCGCGGCACAACTGGCCGGCTTCAAAGTGCCCAAGGAATTCATCATCGTCGAGCAGGTCCATCGCCTGGGCAACGGCAAAGCCGATTACCGCTGGGCGAAAAGGCAAGCGACAGAGAAGGCCCCGATGTCGACATGACCACAAGCCCCATCAATACAGGCCCGGTCATCGACTGCCTCGTCAACGTGCACTTCGGTGAGACCGAGAAGCAACCCACGTGGATGGTCAAGGTACGCGACGACTATTTCAAAGGGCCGGACTCGATGTTCGCGCCAGTGGACCTGTCGGCACTGCTGGAGGAGATGGATGCCCACGGCGTGCGCAAGGCCGTCCTGATGGACAACCTCGCCAAGCCGTCGGTGACGGCGCGCAAATTCGTCGAGGCCAAGCCGGATCGTTTCGCACTGGCGATGGGCGGTGTCAACCTGCTGCGGCCGATGCCGTCACTGCGCGAGCTCAACGCGGTGGTCAGCGATCTTCCAGTCGCGTATGCCGTTGTGGGACCCAGCTTCTGGGGTGACGGCATGTACCCACCGAGCGATGCCGTTTACTATCCGCTGTACACGAAATGCGCCGAGATCGGGCTGCCGTTGTGCGTCAACACCGGCCTGCCCGGGCCACCCATTCCCGGCGAGGTGCAGAACCCCATTCACCTCGATAGGGTCTGCGTCCGGTTCCCCGAGCTGAAGCTGTGCATGATCCACGGCGCGGATCCCTGGTGGGACATCGCAATTCGGCTGCTCATCAAATACGCGAACCTGCGTCTGATGACGTCGGCGTGGTCGCCGAAGCGGCTGCCGGACAGCCTGCTGCACTACATGCGAACCCGCGGAACGGACAAAGTGATCTATGCCTCGGATTGGCCGGTGCTGAAGATGCATCGTGTCGTGCCGGAAGCGCAGGCGCTGGATCTGCCCGCCGACGTGCTGGAGAACTATCTCTACAACAACGCGCAGACATTCTTTTTCGAGGGCCAGGAGGAGCGCTGACCATGGATCGTTACGAACTCCGCAGAATCGACTACAGCCTGTCCGACGACCATCAGGCGCTGCAGGTTGCGTACCGGGACTTCTTCAAGACGCACTGCTCGATCGAAACCGTCCGCGCAGCAGAGGAATCCGGCTTCGACAAGAGCCTCTGGGAGCGGCTCTGCGGGACGGGGGCCACCACGATGGCGTTGCCCGATGCCGTCGGGGGAGACGGCGCGACGTTGGTCGATCTGACGCTGGTTGCCGAGGAGATCGGCCGTTCGCTGGCGCCCGTGCCGTGGATCGATCATGTGTGCGCGGCGCGACTGCTCGCGAGACTGGATTCCGCGGAATCCGCTGTCGTCAGCGGGCAACAGCTCGCGGCGTTCGATGCCCAGCACGACAACGTGCAAGGGGCGCGACTCATTCCGACCGGTTCGATTGCCGATCACATCATCGTTCGCGACGACGAGCAGGTGGTACGGCTCAGCTTCGACACCCGGCCGACCAAGGTCGACAACATCGGCCGGCTCCCGATGGCCTGGGTCGATCCGGCTAGCGCCGACTCCCGCGTGGTGCTGGCAAGTGGCCCCGCGGCATTGGCGGAATACCAACGTGCGCTGGATGAGTGGCGAGTACTGATGGCCGCGGCGCTGGTTGGGCTGGTGGAGGAGACGATGACGATCGCGGCGGAGTTCGCCAAGACCCGCTACACCCTGGGCGTGCCGATCTCGACACTGCAAGGCATCTCCCATCCGCTGGCGAATATCGCGATCACCGTGCAGGGCGGGCGCAATCTGGCGCGCCGTGCCGCGTGGTTCCTGGACAACGAACCCGACGAGCGGCCCGAGTTGGCGGCCTCGGCGTTCGTCTTCATGGCCGAAGAAGCATCGAAGGCCGCGACCATGGCGGTGCATGTGCAGGGCGGTCTCGGGGTCTCCGCGGAGGCCGCAGCGACCGCATATCTGGTGCGAGCCCGTGGCTGGGCACTGGCCGGCGGCGACCCCGGCGCGAGCGCCAGGTATGTCGGCGAACTTGTCGCGGCCCGCGAAAGCCGTTGAGGAAAGGACAGATAGGTGGATTTCTCACGAGTTACCCTCGCTGAGGGTGACCAGACCTTCCTCGACGAGGCCCGCGACTTTTTGAAGACCCACGTGACCGACGACGTCAGGCGCCGCGACCGGGAAACCGGCGACAACTTCGACGAAGATGTTCATCTGGCGCTGGGTGACGCGGGCTACCTGGAGGGGGAGTGGAAAGGGGCGGCCGACGGCGGCTTTCCCCGGGTCCGCCGTCGCATCTGGGAGTTGGAGAAACGCCGGGCGCACGTTCCCTGGGTGACCTGGGGGACCACTTCCATGGTGGCGCGTTCGGTGGCGAAATTCGGCTCACCGGAGTTGCAGGCCGACGTCATGCCGAAAGTCTTCAGCGGTGAAGTACGGCTGTGCCTGGGCTATACCGAACCTGAAGGCGGATCTGACATCGCGACCTGCAAGACCCGCGCCGTCCGCGACGGCGAAGGGTGGGTCATCAACGGCTCGAAGATGTTCACCACCGGCGCCCACAAATGTCAGTACGTCTTTCTGATCACCAACACCGACCCCGAGGCGCCAAAGCACAAGAGCCTGACCATGTTTCTGGTGCCTCTCGATTCGGCGGGCATCGAGATCCAAGGTATCCGCACGGTAGACGGTGACCGCACGAACATCGTCTATTACAGCGATGTGCGCGTCGACGACAAATATCGGCTGGGTGAGGTCAACGCGGGCTGGACGGTATTGCGTGAGCCGCTGAACACCGAGCATGGTGCCGTCGCCGCCGCAACAGACGGGTTGCAGGACGTCTCGATCATGATGCACCAGGCCGGCTTCATGGCGCATGCGCTGGACAAGGCCGCGGCGAACGCGGCAAAACCAGACCCCAACGGGCGTCGGCTGGTGGACGACAAGTCGGTGGCATACCGGTTGGGCCGCAGCACTGCTCGGATCGAGGCGGCACTCAGCGCGCCCAGCATTTTCGGCCGGGTGGCAATCGCGCAGACCATGCGCGATGTCTCACCGGAGTTGATGGACCTCCTCGGTACGGCGTCGACGCTGCCGATGGGCACCGACGGTGCGGCCGATGACGGCGCGTCGGAGTACGTCTACCGCTTCGCGCCGCTGGTCGGGATTTACGGTGGCACCCTCGAGGTGTTCCGCAACATGATCGCGCAGTACGCACTCGGCTTGGGCAAGCCCAATTACTCAGCGCCGAAAAAAGTTTCCTAGCGTAGGTTCGCTCAGGTCGTCAGTATCGTTGCGGCCGCGGTTCCGGGCGCGCCGTAAACCTGGGCGAACCCGACTCGTGGAGTTCCCGGGACCTGGCGATCGCCCGCCTGGCCCCGCAACTGCCGCACCAGTTCGTGCATCTGCCGCAAACCTGATGCCCCAATGGGTTCACCGTTGGCGATCAGCCCGCCGTCGGTGTTGACCGGCATCGAGCCGGTGATCTCCGTAGCACCGTCGGCCAGCAGTCGCTCCTGCTCGCCGTCAGCGCAGAAGCCCGCCTCCGCCATATGGATGATCTCCGCGCCCGCATCGGTGTCCTGCAACTGGATGACATCGACGTCCTGCGGCGCGACACCTGCCTTCTCGAATGCGGCCTTGGCGGCGTATACCGTTGGCGAAGCGACCTCGTCGACGGGCGCGTAGGTGGTATTGACTTCGTAGGCGCCGTAGCGGCGGGTGCGGACTTCGACAGCCCGCACGTACACGGGCTGGCTGGTGAACCGGTGCGCGATGTCGGCTCGGCACATCACCACGGCGGCAGCCCCTTCGTCGGGAGCGCAGAACATGTACTGGGTCAATGGGTAGTTGAGCACCGGCGAGGCCAGGATGGCCTCTTCGGAGATCGGTTTGCGGCGGAACGCGTTGGGGTTCAACGCGCCGTTGCGGAAGTTCTTCGCCGCGACCTTGGCCAGCGTGTCGGTCGAGATGCCGTGATCGTGGAGGTACCTGTTGGCCTTCATGCCGAAGAACTGAGTGGTCAGGTACTGGCCGTTCTGCGCATACCAGCTCGGCATGCCTACCAGCGCGGGGTCTTCGGTGAAGGCTCCCCGTGGATGCTTGTCCATCCCGACTGCGATGCCAATGTCGTAGTCCCCCAACCGGATACCGTCGGCGCACAGTTTGGTCGCGCTGGCGGCCGTCGCGCACGCATTGAACACGTCGGTGAAGGGGATTCCGGTGAGCCCGACCATGCCGACGATGGCGTCCGGGTTGGCCACCGTCCAGCTTCCGCCCACCGCGAATTGAACGTCCTTCCAGCCGATGCCGGCATCGGTGAGGGCGAGCCGGATGGCGTCAGCGGCCATCTGCATGGCGGACTTGCCCTCGAATCGGCCGAAGGGGTGTAGGCCGACACCGATGATCGCGACGTCGTTCGTACTCCGGCTCATGCGATGGCTCCTCTTGGACGCAACGGTGCAAACCTCACCGGGATTGCGGTGGGCGAGCGGAAGGGCTGGCCATAGATGTGTGGATCGTCATCGGTGACAAGCTCGATATCGGTCACTCGATTCAGCAGGCATTCCAACGCGACCCGCGTCTCCATGCGTGCCAGGTGCAGGCCCAAGCAAGTGTGCTCGCCGGCGGCGAAGGAGACGTGCGGCACCTGCTTGCGAAAAATGTCGAATTCCTCCGAACGTGGCCAGCGGTGCTGGTCGCGATTGGCCGAGCCGATGCACAGATCGACCGCTGATCGGGCGGGAATCGTAACCCCTTGCAGCACAGTGTCTTCAGTCGTGAATCGCTGCACGGTGGTCAAAGGTGTTTCGAATCGAAGACCTTCTTCGATCGCCGGTGCGATCAGCGTGTGATCGGCCTGAACCGCCGCGAACTGCTCGGGATGAGTGAGCAACAGGAACAACAGGTTGCCCGACGAGCGGTAGGTGGTCTCCAATCCGGCGGGAAGCAGCAACCGCAGGAACGAGTAAATCCCTTCGTCGCTGAGCTTTTCGCCGTCGATCTCCGCCGTGACGAGATCGCCGATGATGTCTTCGGTCGGTTTCGCCCTGCGCTGTTCGATCTGTGCCAGGAAGTAGTCTTTCAGCGCGGCGGATGCCTCGAATGCACGCTCGTACCTGACGGTGTAATTGATCAACTCCACTGCGCGACGACGGAAAGTCGGCAGATCCTCGGCGGGCAGGCCCAGCAGCTTTGCGATGACTCGCGTCGGGAACTCGAAGGTGAAATCGCGGACCAGGTCCGCATTCCCGGCGTCGACGAATTCGTCGATCAGCGCGTCGCAGATCGGCCGCACGACCTCGGGTTCCCAACGCGCGAGCGCCCTGGACTTGAACGCCGCGGACACCAGGTTGCGGTGTTCGCGATGCTTCTTGCCTTCCATCGCCAAAATGGAAGGGCCGATGAACAAGCCGATCGTGTTGTCGTAATAGGCCGAGCTGAAAGTGTGGGCGTCCCGGAAAGCAGTGTTCACCGCCTCGAATGACACGGCGGCAAAGGATTTTTTGGGACGCAGCGATTCGGGGGTCTTCGAATAGTCGACGACCGTCCCACGGAAGACCCCTGCGCCGTCGCGTTTCTGGGCGAAGTACGGATACGGGTTCCGGATGTAGCCGGGCGGTTTGTCATCGCTGACGGCGGCGTCTCGAAGTTGACCTTCCACGGCTGCGCTCCAGCTTCGTCGAGCAGATCGGCGTCTTGCCGCATGATCGTACTGTAAATATTACAGTAGCGTACAACAGCCAGCGGAATCGCTAGACGCGTGAAGCGGCGTCAGGAGTCGCGGCTGCGGCTCCGTTTGATCAATTCCACGCCGAGTTCGTCCGGTGGTACCGGATGGCCTTCGGCGCAGCGGACCTCGACGGTCGCGTCGGCACCGCAGCCGACATGGGTGAGCCGTAACCGGTTGCGGCCGGGCAGATGCCGTTGCCCCCACTCGAACATCGCCCACACCACCGGCATGAAGTCGATGCCGGCCTCGGTGAGGACATATTCGTCACGGGTCCGTTGCCCGGGTTCGCGGTACGGCTGTCGTGTCAGTAGCCCGAGGTCGACCAACTCGGCCAGGCGCGCAGCGGCGGCGGCCTTGGTGACGCCGACGCGGTGGGCGAAGTCGTCGAATCGGGTGGTCCCGTAGTAGGCCTCGCGCATGATCAGCATCGCGGACTTGGTGCCGAGCGCCGACATGGTCTTCTCGATCGAGCATTGCCCGACCGCCGTCCAGGCGTCGCGGTCGGCCAGCACGCCCTGCAGGAGTGTCATAGATCACCTCGCTTCTGGGTTGCCCACAGTATACCTAGGTGTTACATCTGGGTATAGCTAGCAATACTTAGCTCGGACTCAAGGAGGAGTCATGGCATATCAGGACCGAGACGCCGTCATCGTGGGCGCGGTACGCACGCCTGTCGGCAAAGGCAAAGCCAGTGGCGCGCTGCACGGCGTTCTGCCCGCTGACCTGTTGGCGCACAGTCTGCGCGAGCTGGTCGCAGGTACCGGAGTGGACCCGGCCCAGATCGACGACGTCATCGCCGGAGCCGTGACCCAGGTGGGTGATCAGGCCGTCAACATCGCCCGCAATTCGCTGTTGGGCGCGGGCTTCCCGGAGTCGGTTCCGGGTACGACCATCGACCGCCAGTGCGGCAGCAGCCAGCAGGCGATCAGCTTCGCGGCCCAGGGCGTCCTGGCCGGCGCGTACGACATCGTGGTGGCCGCGGGTGTGGAATCCATGAGCCGCGTCCCGATGGGTACCTCGGTGCTGCCGGGCAGCAATCCTTTCGGTGCCGGCATGAAAGACCGTTATCCCGAAGGCCTGGTGCCGCAAGGCATCAGCGCCGAACTCATCGCGTCGCGATGGGGCTTCTCGCGGGCCGAGCTCGACGAGTTCTCGGCGAACAGCCACGAGAAAGCAGCGCGGGCAACCAAAGACGGGCTTTTTGCCAACGAGTTGGCTCCTATTGCGGGGCTGAGCTCCGACGAGATCATCCGGCCCGGAACCACCGTGGAGACGTTGGCCGCGCTCAAGCCGGCGTTCTACGACCCCGCGGTGGGAGAGCGCTTCCCGCAGATCAATTGGGAGATCACGCCCGGTAACTCGTCGCCGCTGTCAGACGGCAGTGCCGCGGTGTTGATCACCAGCGGGGCGGCGGCCAAGAAGCTCGGTTTGCGTCCGCTGGCCCGTATTCACACCACGACGGTGGTCGGCTCGGATCCGCTGTACATGCTGACCGGTGTCATCCCGGCCACCGAGAAAGTGCTGCACCGCGCGGGACTGAAGCTCTCCGACATCGACCTGTTCGAGGTCAACGAGGCCTTCGCGCCGGTGGTGCTGGCCTGGGCCAAGGACACCGGTGCCGATCTGGCCAAGACGAACGTGCACGGCGGTGCGATCGCCATCGGACATCCGTTGGGCGCCAGCGGTGCTCGGATCATGACGACGATGGTCAACGCACTTGAACAACGCGGCGGCCGGTATGCGCTACAGACGATGTGTGAGGGCGGCGGCATGGCCAACGCCACCATCATCGAGCGACTCGAATAACCTCTAGTCGTCGCGACGGGCGTTGTACCAGAATGCGTCCATCTCAGTCATGGCGCTGTCGTGAGTGAGGAACCAGTGCCCGCGCTGATTGACGAGCACGATGGGCTTGGCCTTGCTGACTTGATGAAACGACCCGGTGGTCGCCAAGGTGGCTCCCGCGAAATTGTCCGGTGCGGGCTGAATGTCGGTCACGACGAATGGCAGCGGCACGATCTGGACCGCGTCCATTCGGCGAAGATGATTATCAATCGTGCGAGCTTCGTCGGGCGAAAACGCGGGCGTGACGATGTCGCCCTTGTCGGCGGCGGGTTTATTCGGGTCAGTCAACTCGGCCATGATCGCGACCACCTGATCGACGGTGGGCACGGGGCCGGTGCAGGGGTCTTGTCCGGGGTCTCCACAGTCTGCGTAAGCCGTTGCGGGAGAGGCGATCAGCGCCGCCGTTAACACCGTGATTGCGGTACCTGAGAGTTTCTTCACGGCGAAGCCGGTTCAGGTGCGTCGGGCGGCGGTGGAGTGTCACCCGGTTCATCGGGTACCCGAGCCTGGTTACCCGGTGGCCGTGGTGGCGGGGAATCTGGTGGTGGATCACAGCACGGCCAGTAGAAATAACCCGGTGGAGCATCATGGGGAACATAGCCCCGTGGTAGCACCCCCAGCATCCACATTGAGTCCATGCAGTACATCGGGACTGTGACGTTCGGATTGTTGCTGTAAGCCCTTGCGAGTCTGTGGCAGTAGGTAATTACACCACCAATGGCTTGGGCTTGGGGTGGCGCTGAAACCGAGAGCGTTGCAGCCATACCGAACGATGCGGCGAGCAGCATCGCTCTCACGGCTATTTTCATGCGCGGAACATAGCGGGCTTGCTGTAAATCATCTGAGCATCACGGTGCCGCTTGCGAGCCTGGTTACAGCCCGATGGACGACAGCAGATCGGTGAACGACGACGGATCAACGGCGCCGGCCGCATCGGTGAGGGGGTTCCGGTGTAGTTGAGGAGGAAATCAACAACGGGAGTGATGTTTTCGTCTCCGAAGGGTGTAGCACAGTGCTTGGCCGATTACTCGTCGGGGGTGTCGGCGTGGGCGGTGCCCATCCCGATCATGGCGGCGGCTGCGGCGGCTAGGCCTGCGCTCGTACTCCGTTGCCGGACAAGACGACTGATGCGGCCATTGCTCGTCATTGGTCCCCGCGGGTTCGGCGCGCTCATGGTCAAGAACACGTCAGAGAAACTGAAGTTACCTAAGCTCACGCTGCCTCGCCGTCGTCGCAGGAAGTTCTCAGCAGCGGGCAGGGACTTCACAGCTCCCGCAGTAGGCGATCCTGTAGTGCTGAATGTGTGCACGATCCTGCACGAACTCGGTCAGACAGCGAAACTCGTTGTCGGACAACGCGATGAACCGCGCGCCGTCTGGGCGCTTGCGGGCGGTCACAGTGCCTCATCATGGTAGGCGCGGGGGTCGTCCATTTCTGACGACCCGGTCGGGAGCCGCGTGCATGGCATTCAGAACGAACAAGTTTGTCAGGTTTCTATAAGCGGGCTAACAGATGACAAAACTAGGCTTCGCAAATAAGCAGGGCGTATACCGCCCGTCGCACGAACTGATGTCACGCCGCGGGTCTCGATGGTCGATGGGTCAGCGACCCCTGGTTCTGGAAGGGGATACGGCTAATGAACTGGACGAAGCTCGCCAGTATCGCAGCGGTGTTGATCGCCGTGCCTGCGACGACTTTTGCCCCCGTCGCGGTCGCCAACGTCCCGGGTTGTCTGCCGCTCAACGGAACGCAACTCACCGCCAACAGCCATGAAGACACCAACTATCTCGGCATCATCTACGACAGCAACGTGACGTACTGGTACCAGGATGGTGCGGTCAACTGGCACAGAACCGTCGATGGCGGCGAGTTCAACCTCACCCACACCAACACCACCGGCACCGTGCCCGCCGCGCCCGGAAGCACCGCAACCATTCCCGGCACCGCCGGCGGCAGGCGACGAGGTGGCGACGAAAGCCCCATCATCGTGACCGTTTGCAACCAATAGGACTCTGCGCTCCAGATCGGCCGGGCATCAGTCGACGGGACCAGGCGTTCGCGGATGAACTGTTGGGCAAGACCGGGAAACCCACAACGCTGCGAGTTGAATTCCCGGTTGTCTTTTACCGTTGCCAGGCATGTCTTCGAAGGGTTATGTGGCATTGGGGCTTAACGTCAGGCCCGGGTCCGACAGGACGCCTTCGGCAAGGAAGCCGAGATCAGCGATTGAACGGAAGTAGTAAGTACACATGACCCAAATGCAGGGTGACGTCAGCGTCGACGTACACCACCTCAGCGGCGAGGTAATACTCTGGTGCTCAACAGCGCATCACCACATCGGACACCTTCGCCGAAGGCCGGATGCCACCGTCGAATATTGGCCCCGCGACGGCGGAAGCCAGCCTTGGCCGCCGCGCGACCAGTGGGGTCCGGTTATCTGGTGGGGCGTGACATGCCCGGACGGCTGCGCCAACACATTCGGTGGCCCCGTCGATATCATCCGACGAATTGTGAATGAGGTCGGCGACGACCCGAGGCGGACCGCGGGTGAATACACGCTGATACGCGCGGCGCGCTAACGCCTGCGAGGCCTTCGGCAAGGCCTACGCCGCGAGCATCGCGAGCGTTGAGAACTAACCGGAGGGCTCCCGTACTTCTCCGGCCGTACGCGTATCCGCCAGACTGGCGACGATGTCCAAGCGTGGTTGTGGTCGACCGTAGTAAAAGCCTTGTGCGAACGAGTAACCGAGGGACTGCACGGTTACCGCCTGGTGTGCATCTTCGACCCCTTCGACGATGACCGGCAATCCGAGCGCGTTGCTGAGCAACGCTATGGCCCGCAGTAGCGGCGGCGTCGGCGAATCGGCGGTGATTGTGGCAATGAACGATCGATCGAGTTTGAGAAGGTCGGTCGGCAGGGTCTGGATCCTGCTCAGCGAGGAGTAGCCGGTGCCGAAATCGTCGATGGCGATGCGGATGCCGCGGGAACGAAGTTCATGCAAAGCCGCGGTTGCTGTGGGTGCGTCCAAGTCGAGCACGCTCTCCGTGACCTCGAGCACCAGTTGGCCCGGCGGCCACCCTGTGTCGGCCAGCACCCGGTCGACGCCCGCAACATAGCCGGGTTTAGCCAGCTCGAGGCCCGAGACGTTGACGTGGACCGTCAGGGGCCCGTCGCCCTTCGCCTTTTGCATGTCGTGCGCGTCCAAGCAGGCCCGCCGCAGCACGTATCGATCCAGTTCGACGATCAGCCCTGATTCCTCGGCGACCCGGATAACTTCTTCGGTTGTCACGTCCAATCGGCTTGGCGGTGCCCACCGAATGAGGGCTTCAATCCCGACCAACTTCCCGCTCTCCACGGCGACGATCGGCTGATACCAAACCTCTACCGCGTCGTTGGCGATGGCATCCGCCAACTCGATCGCCAGCGGGCCACGGCCCGACGATTCGAGCACCGTACGGTTGCCGCCGGCGAGCTGAGCCCGGTACAACGCAACTTCGGCACGGCTGACCAGCAACGACGCCGAATCTCCCGACTGCCACGAGGTGACTCCGGCGGAGCAACCGATCGACATCGCCGCCCTCAGCTGATCGGTGAGCGCAAGGGCGCTCCGTTCGGTCGTGTTCGGCAGAAGCACGGCGAACCTGTCAATGTCTGGCCGCGTCAGGGTGTCGTCACGCCGCAGCAGAGGCGACCACGATTTGACGAGGTGCTGCAATATCTCATCGCCGGCACGGTAGCCGCCCAGGTCGGTGATCGCGTGAAAGCGGTCGAGGTCGAACACAACCAACGCGGGGCCCGCTCCGTTACGTGCCGCAAGAGCGATCTCTTGCCGGAGGGCGTGGTCGAATCCTCGGCGGTTCGGCAGCCCGGTGACCACGTCAACATTGGCTTCCGAGGCGAACCGGCTCAGGAGTCCGACGACGATCCCAACACCCACGGTCGCACCCGATGCAACCAGCCCGGACCACCACGGTGTCTCGGGGCGCAACGCCAGCACCGTCATGCAACAAGTAACCGCGAGCAGCATGTGAGCTGCAGCCAGCGTCCAGCTGAAGAACACGCAAACATCAATGGCGACAGAGACATACAAAGTCGACAAAGCAACGGCAGCGATCGAACTCGTCGACTCGTAGATTCCGATCGTGAGCATGATCGTGCCCGTGGCCGCCAGTGCGTGATGGTGTACTGGACGAAGGTGGTGTCCCCACGCCACCAGTCCGATGCCCACGAGCACCGCGGCCCCAGCAATGCCGTAGACAACGGATACGTTGCCAGGCCCGGACGGCATCGTCGTGGCAACAATGACGCCTAGGCTGCCGCTCACGAAGAAGAGCACGCCGGTGGTGTAGGCCATCACGTCCGGGGTCGCAAGGACCGACCTAGCCCGCGCGGGAGCGAGAGCAGCACGGTGCGCTCGCCGGTACGTCACGCGGCTCATTAAACAGCTAACAATCGGACAGACGCTGCCGATGCGCAGCTTTGGTCACTGGTACGACCGACCGACTTGGCAGTTGCCATCGCAAAAGATGCGGCAGGACGGAAGGATGTCGAACCATGACCGCGCACTCGACACCGTCCAACGGGCAAACCCGGCTGGCCTACATCCTCGGCGTGCCGCTGGCGCAGCATTGCCAACGCCAATGGCCCCAGATGGGAGAAGTCGTGTCAGGCAGCGACCTGATCGCTGAAGTCGAAGGCAACTTCCCCGAACTCACCCTGGAGGTCGGCCGACGACTTCACCTCGAGGACACCATCGTCGTCGAATGGACCTGCAATTACGGCGATGGACGCCTCTACCGAAACGTCAGCATCGCCGAGCTACACAACGGCGAGGCTGTTACGGTCACCGACTACTGGGGCGAACCCACCGCCACGCCCGAGTGGCGCAGACCACTCACCGGCAGTCTGGGCATGCCTCCCGATGGCATTTGGAAAGACGCACAACATCTTTCGCACTATTAGCCCGGTCAGAGCCAGCCGGTACGTGCGGCGGCGACGGGTTCGGCGGGGGCCGGAGCCAGCTCGCCGCTCTTGACGCCGTCGAGCAAGCGCTGCACCGCGGCGACGATGTCCGGTGCCGCCGCGGCGAGCCCGGCTTTGTCGGCCTCGCTGACCTCATCGGGGTCGACCCCCGCGCGGGTCAGCACGGCGTCCGGGTCGGCGAGTTCACCGGCCAGCCAGGACACCGGGTCGGCCGAAAGCTCGGGAACGAAGTTGCGGCGTCCAGGCTCCCAGCCGTTGAAGCGGGGGTGGTGATGGGCCCGGTCCAGCGTGCCGGGTGGGCTCTCGGTGGAGCCGAACAGATCCACCCGCCACACCGGGCGGGTAAACGAGATCGGGACGCCGGCGTAGATCGACCCTTGCGGCTCGGCCCGGTCGACCAGGCGCAACTCCAATCGGACACCCCGTTCCGGGGTTTCCTGACCTTCGTTGGGTGTCGGGTCGACGAAAAACATGTCACCGACGACGACACCTAAAGTTTCAAAACCAAAAGCGGCAAGCATCTTTTGAGGGTAGTCCTACGGGCAAGACGGATCCGATCACAAAGACGTCGTAGTCAAACGAAGCCTTCGTCACGCGCCGACCTCCGTGGCTGCGGGGTGCGGGACTACTTCCTCGTAGTCCGCGAGAACCGCGGTTCGTGTTCTGCGCTGATACTCATGGACCAGCCCCGGCCAGTTGGTGGTGACCCGGCCCGAGGCGGTGCGGTACCAGGAGTCGCAGCCGGTCCACACGCCTTTTTCGAGGCGGGACTGAACCTCTGCGTCGTAGGCCGCTTCGACGGCGGGCCGAATCTCGAATGCGCGGGCGCGGCCCCCACGGGCGAGTTCCGCCACGACCTGGCGGATGTAGCGGGCCTGCTGCTCAATCATCTGAATGACCGAGCTGCTACCGAGATTGGTGTTCGGGCCGTAGATCAGGAACATGTTGGGGAAGCCGGGCACGGCCATGCCAAGATGGGCGCGGGCACCTTCGGCCCACTCGGAGTGCAGGTCTCGCCCGTCGCGGCCGGTGATCGTCATCGGGGCCAGGAACTCGGTGGCCTTGAACCCGGTCCCGTAGATGATGACGTCGACGGGGTGCAACCGGCCGTCGGCGGTACGCACACCCTTGGTCGTCACCTCGTCGACCGCGTCGATTTCGACGTCGACGTTGTCGCTGGCCAGCGCCGGGTACCAGGCACTGCTGAACAGCACGCGCTTACAGCCGATCGGGTAGTCGGGGGTGATCTTCGCCCGCAGCACCGGATCCTTGATGTGCCGCTTGAGGTTCGCCGACGCCAGCAATTGAAGCGCCCGAGCCAGCGGCGCGACTCTTGTGAGCGCGAGGCCCAAAAGCTCGGTCAGCTCCCAGATCGAACCGCGCATGGCGGCGGCGAAGCCGGGCACCTTACGGAATGCGGCGTGGTGGGTCTCGGTGTACGCGCGGTCCACCTTCGGCACGACATACGGCGCAGACCGCTGGAATACCGTGACCTGGGCAGCGGTTTCGCGAATACGCGGCACGAATTGGATCGCCGACGCCCCGGTGCCGAGGACCGCGATGCGCTTGCCGGCCAAGTCCACATCGTGGCGCCATTCAGCCGAATGGAATGACGGGCCCGCGAAGGTGTCGAGTCCCGGGATCCTCGGGAACGCCGGTCGCGACAGCTGACCCGTCGCCGGCACCAGCACGTCAGCCTCGAAGACTTCACCGGACGAGGTCGCCACCCGCCAGGTTGCGGTGTCGTCGTCGTACTCGGCCGAGGTGACGTCGACCCCGGTGTGGACCAGCTTGCGCAGGCCGAATCGGTCGGCGGTGTCGTGGATGTAGCCGAGGATGTCGGGCTGCTCGGCGTAGCGGCGTCCCCAGTCGGTCTTCGGGGCGAAGGTATAGGAGTACAGGTTCGACGGGACGTCGCAGGCGGCGCCGGGGTAGGTGTTCTCTCGCCAGACGCCGCCGATGTCGGTCGGCCTTCTCCAGCACCGTCACGTCGGCGAGCCCGTCCTTCGATAGCTCGTAGGCGGCGCCGAGGCCACCGAATCCAGCTCCGATGACGATGACACGGGGACGACGAGCAGCGATGGTCATACACAAGACGCTACGAGTAGGTGGGCCTGTTGCGGGCAGAGCATTGCGGACGCCAAATCCATGATTCCGGCCAAAGGGCCGTTCCTGGTCAGACAGCCAGCCGCGCGCGTGGAGCCACTGAACGCTGATAGCGAGCCGGCGTCGTGCCTGTCCAGCGTCTGAATGCGGCGATGAAACTCGTCGCCTCCGCGTACCCGATCCGCAATGCGACGTCTTCGACCGACAGCGCGCCGGTTCCCAGCAACTCCTCGGCGAGCACCCGATGGACTTCCTCGACGAGGTCTCGAAAGGTGGTGTTCTCCTCGGCCAGCCGACGCCGCAGCGTCCGTTCGCTCATCGCCAACTGCCGGGCCACGCCCGCGATCGTGTGCGGTGTGCCGTCGATCGACGCCAGTTGCTCGCGGACGCGCAACGCGACGCCGGTCCGCTGTCGACGGCGTTCCAACAGGGCGTGACACTGCTGCCGGCACATGGCCACACTGATGTCGCTGGCCTGCGGCAGCCGTTGGTTCAGCAACTCGGCGGGCCAGGTCGCCACGGTGAACGGCGAGCCATAGCGGGGTGTCACGCCGAACGCCTCGCGGGCCGCAGCGTCGCCCGACTGTGGCATCGGGCCGGCGAATTCGATCGCGGTGAACGGGATGGGGCTCCCGAGGGCCTCCGCCATCACTTGGGCGATCGCCGACAGGTCGCGCCGGATCAGGAATTCGGCAACCGGACCGGTCAGGTCCGGCAGGTCGAGTCGCAACGCCGCGACCGGTCCGTCGACCGTCACCGTCGGCAGGCAGAACCCGTAACTGAGTTCGTAGTAGCGGGCCGCAAACCGGACGGTGTCGCCGAGGGTCGAACTGGTCAGGCACGCAAAGCCGAAAATGCCGAACGATCCGACGTGATAACCAGTGCCCACGCGGATTCCGAGATCGGCCGCCCCGGCTTCCGCGCCCAGCAGATCCACCAGATTTGTCGCGATCGCCAACTCTTCGCGCCCGACGATCGTGCGGCCGTGATCGTGCAGATCCGTCTCGGACAACCCCGATCCCTCGAGCACATCCGCGACGGCAAGTCCGTTCTCACGGCCGAACTCGGTCATCACCGCGACGCTGGCGGTGTTCCGCGGAAAGTCCCAGTGCGACAACTGCGATCCGGCGAACACCTCCATGTCCTTCAGTATGGCCAACGGCCGCGAAGCGCCGGCGGGCAGAGCATTAGGCTCATGCGTAATCGATTGACAGAGAGTGTGGGCGCGTGGAACTGCCGATCCGGGACGTGACGCATTGGGCGACGGGCTACGGACTGCCGCGGACGATGCTGAAACTGTCGCACGGCAGGGTGATCCGATGGCCAAGCTGCTCACCATCGACAGCAATCCGGTCGACGATATCTACCCGCTGATCGAGCAGGTTCGCGCACGAGGACGCATGTCCCGGGCACCGGGCGCGGGCTGGGTCAGCGCGGACGCAGAGATCCTTCGCGAGCTGTTGCGCGACAGCCGGATCAGGACCGCCAAACCCAGCGATCGGTCACCCTTTGGTGCCGGCAAGAGGGTCCTCGCGAAGAGCGACCCCGGCGTGCTGAATCCGATCGAACCGCCGTCGATGTTGGTCACCGATCCGCCGGAGCACGCCCGGCTACGCCAACCGGTGACACGAGCGTTCACACCCCGGGCTCTGAATCGACTTCGCACGGGCATCCACGTCATCGCCAACGGGCTGCTCGACGGTCTGGAGGGCAGGACAGACTGCGATCTGTTCGCCGAGTATGCCTCGCAGATACCCATGGCGGTGATCGCCGACATGATGGCGATACCGCGCGACGAGACGCCCTATCTTCTCGAAGTCGCCACGACCGCAACGAGTTTGCTCGGTAACGTCGGCGCATCCTGGCGCGATTATCGGGCCGGCACAAACGTCTTGCGTGGATTCGAACGGTACATCGGGGAGCATATCGAGCGGCTTCGGGTCAACGACCGCGACAGCATCCTGTCCGACGTCATCCGCAACAGCGACCTGACCGAGATCGAGCTCAGAATGCTCGCGGCGCTGCTCTTCGGTGCGGGCTTCATCACCACGACCCACATTCTGGGCAAGGCCGTCATAGCGCTCGTCCGTCATCCGGATCAGCTCGCCGCGTTGCGCGCGAACCCCGAAGGCTGGCCCAACGCCGTCGAGGAAATCCTTCGCTATGACACCCCGGTTCAATTCGTGCCCCGGGTCGCCGCCGAAGACGTTGACATCAAGGGATATTCGATCCGGGCGGGTGAGGCGATCTTCGTGTTGTACGGCGGGGCCAACCGTGACCCGGCGGTCTTCGACCACCCGACACCTTCGACACCACCCGCGCCAACGCCCGCGACCACCTCACGTTCGGCACCGGTGTACATACCTGCCTGGGGGCGGCCCTGGGACGAATGGAAGTCCACATCGGACTGCAAACGCTGTTCGAGCGCTTCCCGCATTTGAGCCTTACCGGTAAACCGACCTACAACAACAACATCGGACTACACGGGCTCAAGCACCTACCGGTATCACTCAGCTGACGCGCTCAGCTCATCCGGGATAGCCGGCAACGATCACCAGGTTCGACGTCGCGGAGCCGTGGCGCAACCCGACTACCGCTTGGTATTCGTCGGACTTGTACCAGGACCGTGCCTGTTGCTTGTTCGGGAACTCGATGAGCACGGTCCGCGTGAAAGGCCAACTGCCCTCGACGACGTCGACGTCTTCGTCGATGCCCACCACCTTGCCGCCGAATTTGTCGAAGATCTCCTGGTGGCCGGCGGTTTCGTACTCGTGGTACTTGTCCCGATCGTCGATCGCGATCTGTACGACGACGAACGCTTTTTCGTCTGGCATGAGTGTTCTCCTCGGCGGGTGGCGGTGCACTAACGTATGCATTCGTTGAGTTGAAGTCAATGAGTTGATCTCGATGAACATGCTTCGTTGAGTTGTGCTCGGCCACCGAATGGGCGCACGATCTAGCGGTGGTTGCGCGGCAACGCCAAGCTGACTCGACAAACGCCGCGTCCCGCGACGCGGCGACAAGAGCAGGCTGAAGTGACGCGGCGCAAGCTTCTCGACGCCGCGGTCGAGCACTTCTCGGCTCGGCACTTCGACGACGTCGCGACCAGTGACATCACCGCAAGCGCCGGTGTGGCACAAGGCTTGCTGTTCCACTACTTCGGGAACAAGCGTGGGATCTACCTCGAGGCGCTGCGCGACGCAGCCAACAAGCTGAACGCGGCGGCCACACCGCCTCCGAGCGATGGCTCTCCCGGCGAGCAGTTCCGGCAGATGTTGCGCGCCCACCTTGCGTACTTCAGCGGCCACGACCGGGTGGCCCTACGCCTGATCCTCGGCGGCAACGGCGGCGACCACGAAGCGTGGGAGATCTTCGATCAATCACGTTGGCGCACCGTCGAGTGGACGTGTCAATTGCTCGGTCTCGATTTCGGGCAGCAGGCGGTGCGACTGATGTTGCGGGCGTGTGCGGGCGCCCTCGACGAAGCCACCACCTACTGGCTGAAGAACGACCGACCGTTCGATCCCGACGCGATGGTCGAAGTGGTTGTCCAACTTCTCATCACGTCGCTGCGCTGCGCTGCGCAACTCGACCCGGAACTGGATGTCAGCGACGCGGTTACGAACTTGGCTGGTTCGGAGTCACCAGGAACTTCTCCCCGGTCGCCCGCTTGACGTAGGCGTGGAACGCGTCGGGCTGGAGCATGCCGGCCAACGACACTTCCTGGGTGTAGGTGCTGGCGAACGTCGTGGTGAGCTCTGCGGCCACGCGGGCTCGCAGTCTGGCAAAGCCTTCGCCTCCAAGGCTTTGCAGGAATGGCGTCAGCAGCCACCCGCCGACACCCCATGCCATCCCGAAATTCCTGGTGAGGGTGGTCGGGCCGGTGTCGAGCCCGCCGTAGATGTAGACCTGCTTGTGCACGGTCGAGCCGTAACGGGAGTACTCCGTGGCGGTCGCACTGGCCGCCCGTTCCATGCCGTTGAGGATCTGGCTCGCGAGCGTGCCACCACCCGTGGCGTCGAAGGCGATCGTCGCCGATGTCGCGGTCAGAGCATCCACCAGATCCGTCGAAAACGACGGCGAAGAGGAATTACAGACATGCACGGCGCCAAGCGATCTCAGCAGTTCTTCTTGGTCGGGCTTGCGAACGATGTTGACAAGCGGCACCCCATCGGCGATGCAGAGCTTGACGAGCATCTGGCCGAGATTCGACGCCGCAGCCGTATGCGCGAGTGCCGAATGACCCTCCCGGCGCATGGTTTCCAGCATTCCGAGGGCGGTCAGCGGGTTGACGAACGACGAGGCGCCATCCTTCGCCGTTGCCCCGTCCGGCAGGACAAGACACGCGGACGCATCGACCGCCCGGTACTGGGCGTACATGCCGCCGCCGGCAATCCCCACCTTCTTGCCGAGCAGCGCCTGGGCCGTTGGTGAAGACCCGGCGGCGACGACGGTCCCGGCTCCCTCGTTGCCTACCGGAAGCGATTTGCCGACGCGGGCCGAAAGCCCCGCCAAAGCACCGTCGGGCAGGGGTGCGGTGACGATCGGATGCTCGGGGGTACCGGACACCGTCGCGGTGGACATGTCGGCACCGGGGATGAGGACGCCCAAGTCTGACGGGTTGATCGGTGAGGCCTCCACGCGGACCACGACTTCATTGGCGGCCGGGGAATGGAACCGGGACGTCGTGCAGCGAGAGTTCGAGCGAGCCTTGCGGCGTCACCAGCGAGCGCAGTTCCAGGGCCTGTTCGGGCAAATCTGCGGTCATCGGGCTGCCTCTTCTCTGTTGAGTCAATGGGCCTGTTTCAGTCAATGGGCTCAACCCATTGTGCGCGCGACGGACTTTCGTCGGTATTACCGCGGCCGAGGATTTAGTCTTCTATGCAGCCGATTGTCAAGGAGCGTGGGCACATGGTGGTGCCGGTCCGGGACTGGACGCATTGGGCGGTGGGGTACGGACTCCCACGTGCGTCGCTGAAAGTACTTGCGCGGCGGGGTGAACGGCTGGCAAATATTGACGATCGACACCACCTCGGTCCTCGAATTCTATCAATGCTGACAATCATCATCTGGACGGCTGTCTCCGGTACGTCATCACCGCGGATGTTACGCTGACCCACAGAGTGCGCCGGCGCTGCGACGTCCGGTTCAGGACTCTCAAACCTGAAGACCGGTCACCTTTTCGTGCAGTCCGATGGATTGTGGCCAAGACCGACCCCACCCGGCGCACGGTGAAGCGTTTCGCGTTGGGCTGCGCGGCGCGCGACGCCTCGATGTGGGCACGGCCCCGGATGCGCTCGCCCGATTGTGGATACTCGAGCACGGCATCGGTCCGGTAGATCTCGTGCTCCGTGGCGAAGTCGTTGACGTCCGACGCGGCCCAGTGGCGCCGCAGGGCATCCCGTGCCTCGTCGTCAGTCATGGCGTTGACTCGTTGACAGCCTGGTCGCGGGCCCACCGGTAGTCGGCCTTGCCGGCCGGGCTGCGCTCGATCGCGGCTCGGACCACGATTGCCTTGGGAAGCTTGTACCGGGCCAATGTCTGTGCGGCATGGTCGATCAACTCGCCGGCCTCGGCCTTCGCGCCGTCGGCGAAGGCGACCACGGCCACGACTTCCTGACCCCACCGCTCGCTGGGCCGCCCGGTGACGACGACGTCGATGACGGCGGGATGCGACGCGATCGCGGTTTCGACCTCCTCGACGAAGATCTTCTCGCCGCCGGAGTTGATCGTCACCGAGTCCCGGCCCAGCAGCTCGATGCAGCCGTCGTCTCGATGTCGCGCCCGGTCGCCCGGAACCGCGTATCGCACACCGTTGATCACCGGGAACGTTGCGGCAGTCTTGGCGGCGTCGCCTTTGTAGCCGAGCGGAATGTAGCCGCGCTGAGCCAGCCACCCCATTCCCTCGTGGCCCGCAGCCAGGATCCTCCCGAGATCTTCAGCGGCGACGCATGTATCGGATCCGGCGTTGAAGGTGCCCGTCGATACCGCTGCCGCCGTGGACATGTGGTGCATCTGGCCACCGGTCTCCGACGAGCCGACGCCGTCGATGATGATCGCGTTCGGCAGAACGTCGATCAGGCGTTGCTTGACGTAGGGCGTCAGCAGCGCGCCGCCGTTGGCCACCACAGCCAGCGACGACACATCCGCGATGCCCTTCTCGATGGCCGCGACCAGTGGCCGGGCGATGGCATCGCCGACCACCGTCACCGTCATGACCTTCTCCCGCTCGATCGTTCGGACGACGTCGTCGGCGTCCAAATGATCGACGACGGAAGGGAAGACGACGGTTTGTCCGGTCGTGATCGCCGTCATGACGCTCCACTGCGCCGCGCCGTGAATCAGCGGCGGGAGAATCATCAGCTTGGTACCGGCACCCCCGGCCAGTCTGCCCACGAGTTCGTCGAGCGAGTTGGTGGGTTCCCCGGTCATCAGGTTGCGGCCGCCGAACGACGTCATGAAGATGTCGTGTTGACGCCACAGCACGCCCTTCGGCATCCCGGTCGTGCCGCCGGTGTAGAGGACGTACAAGTCGTCGGGGGAGTGCTGGACGACCGGCGCCGGGGATTCCGAATTGACAGCAGTCTCGTAATCCACGGCGCCGTCGAGCAATGCGTTGCCCGAATCGTCGGCGATTTGAATCAGGACTCGCAGTTGCGGAAGATCCGGCAGCACCTCAGCGATCCGCGGAGCGAAGGCGGCGTGGTAGATCAGCGCCGTCGCACCCGAGTCGGCGAGCAGATACTGCAACTCACTCTTGACGTAGCGGAAGTTGACGTTGAACGGCGCGACCCGCGCGGCGAAGGCACCGATCAGCGCCTCGACGAATTCGTTGCCGTTGTAGGCATACAGCCCGACGAGATCCTGTCCTACCTCGTGGCCTTCGAGGGCCGATCGTTCGGTGTGGCAGCCCAACCCGCGTGAGTGCAGGTAGGCGGCCAGCCGCTGCGACCGGTCCATGATCTCGGCGTAGGTGTAGCGGCGATCGCCCTGGATGATCAGCTCGCGGTCCGGAATCGCTGCTGCGACGGCGGCGGTGACGGCGGGGACGGTGAATTCGACTGCGGTGTCGGACATCTGGACCCTTACGGCTGGTGCGGAAGCAAGCGAACCATCAGGCCGTTGGCTTCGCTGAGTACCGCGCCATCGGCCGATGTCATAGTAGCCTCTATGAAAACTTTCCGGCCGTCGATGTCGGTGATCGAGCCGTGGGCCTGCAGCGGCTCGTCGATCGGGGTGATTTTGCGGTAGTCAACGTGCAGAAACGCGGTCCGAGTCGGCCGGATGTCCGCGGCGGTCACCGTCATCCCGAACAGCCAGTCGTACAGCAGCGGAATGATGCCGCCGTGCACCGCCCGATTGCCGCCCACGTGAGCTTCGGTGAAGTGACCGGCCATGGTGACGCCGTCGGCTCCCGAGCCGGTGACCGTCCACGGCGGCATCAGCGGATGGGCCAGCCCCGGAATGCTCAGCACCCGGCCCGCCACGGCGTCGGTCTCTGGAACCTGGTGGCCGTCCAAGATCGCGCACGCACTCTCGAGATGCTCGGCCGCGTCGGCCCACAGCGCACCGCCCGGGTTGGTGGAGACCGTCAGATCCTGCAAACGGCGCAGCGCCGCGGTGTACCGGCCCAGTTCCGGAGGTGCGTCCTCGACAGGTCGGACGTCGGGAAATCCACCCCGGGCGGCGGGCGCGGTGTCTGCGGCGTCGGTCACGGTGACAACGTCCCTTCGTCTCGTTGGCTCCACGTCTGGACCAGATCATCGGTGCTGGTGATGGTCGCCAACAACGACAGCGTGTTGTCGATGATCGCATTGCCGTATTCGGTGGGTATCCCGGCGACGGCGTCACGCGGCACGATCACGCGATAGGCGGCATTGACCGCGTCCATGACGATGTTCGGGATCGCGATGTTGAGCGAAACTCCGACCACCACGATGGTGGACACTCCGAGGTTACGCAGCACCGCGTCCAGGTCCGTCCCGCCCATCGGGCCGACGCCGTGCCACCTGCTCAGAACGAGATCGGTTGGTTCAGGGCCTAATTCGGGCAGCACGGCAGCGCCGGGCGTGCCCGGAAGGATATTCACCTCGCCGCGCCCGATTGCGAAGATCTTGGCATTGTGGTTGGAGCCGAGCCCGTCAGGACGTCGTTGCACCACGCAGTGCACCACTCGCACGCCCGCCGCCCGGGCCACCGGCAGCAGCCTGGAGATGTTGGGTAGAGCTACGCGTCGTGCTTCCTCGGCGAGTTGCACCAACCCGGCGTCCGGGCCGATGACGGCGCCCTGGCACTCCTGGGTGACGATCGCGGTGTGGGCGGGTGCCGCGAGGTCGGCGAGCGAGGGCTTCATAGAGCGCCACTCCTCCTCATCGCTTCGCTCTGCATCGTCATCGTCGATTACGCCGGCACTTCGTAGAACTGGGTCGCCCACTTCCGCAGTGCCATATACCCTTTCGCGTCTTCTCGGGAAAGCGCCGGATTTTCCACGTACTTCTGGTAGCGCCAGATCTGCAGATCATCGAAGACCGTTGACAGGAAATGCTTTTCGATGGTTTCGCGCAGATCGCCGTGAGGTACGTCGGACGAGTCACCGGGAAGCCGGGGCCACCAGATCGAATAGAACAGGTCCGAGCACTCGTCGTCGACCGGAGTGCAGGTGAAGATCAGCCGATGGTTCTGGGCGCCCTCGAAGACGCTGATCGCGCCGCCCAAGCCGAACAGATGGCTGTGGAACCGCAGCGCCAGATCCGCGGGGTCCTCGCTGCGAGCGTCCGGCCAGCCCGCGACGAATTGCCACTCATGGTCGACGATCTTCCAATCCAGCATTCGGGGCGTCACGGTAGCATGGTGCACATACTCGAAATGTGCACTGTCGGGAGCGTTCTCGGCCACGATCTGCGGATGCACCGGCTCGCGCTCAGCCCGCCGGGAGAACTCCGGGTAGGCGCGGTAGTAGGCGGCCGGATCGGTCTCGAATTGCGGAAACTTACCGAAGATGTCCGGCATCTCCCACTGCGGCTCCTTTCCTTCGGGCTGATGCCAGATGAAGACGCAGTCGTACTGCTCTTTAACCGGGTACACCCGCAACCGCAATGCTCTGTTGGGCCGGTCCGGCTGGTAGGGAATGTATCGATTGGTTCCGTCGGGTCCCCAGCGCCATCCGTGGAACGGGCACTGGACGCAGTCGCCGACGACGGTACCGCCGTGGCCGATGTGGGCGCCGAGGTGTTTGCAGTGTCCTTCCAGGACGTGCAGCACGCCCTCGTCGTCGCGGTAGGCGACCAGATCCTCGCCGAAATAATGCAGCGGCCGCGTCTCGCCGACGGGGAATTCCGGCGACCATCCGACCATGAACCAACCGGTGACTTTCCAGGTGAACGGTACTTTCACACCGGCTCCTCATGCGCTCGTGGCGGCGATACTAAATACGTTACAGTATGGATTCCAAGTCGAGGAGGCGTTGCGCGGTGGCTGACGAGCTCGAAGCAATCCGGGATCCGCACTTCGATGCGATCGTGATCGGCGCCGGCTTCTCCGGCCTGTACACGCTGCACCGCCTGCGTCAGCTCGGCCTTGAGGTCCGTGTGCTCGAAATGGCTGAAAACGTCGGTGGCACTTGGTTGTACAACCGCTATCCCGGTGCTCGATGTGACATCGAGAGCATCGAGTACTCCTACAGCTTCTCCGACGAGATCCAGCAGGAATGGGTGTGGACGGAGACGATGCCGGCCCAGCCCGAGATCGAGGCTTATCTGAACTTTGTTGCCGACCGGCTCGACCTTCGCCGCGACATCCAGTTCGGCACGAGGGTCGTCGCGATGACCTTCGACGAGCGGACTGCGACGTGGATGGTGCAAACCGAGGCGGGTGAGTCGTTCAGCGCACCTTTTGTGGTCGCCGCCTCCGGGATCTTGTCGATGCCGCTGGAACCCGACATTCCCGGGATGTCCGGCTTCGCCGGAACGTCGTTGTTCACCAGCCGCTGGCCTAAGGAGGGCTTCGATCTGACCGGAAAGCGGGTCGGCGTCATCGGCACGGGCTCGAGCGGTGTTCAGCTGATCCCGGTCGTGGCCCGGGAAGCCCTGCAGCTCTCTGTATTCCAGCGCTCGCCTACGTACACTCTGCCGTGGCGGGTACGCCGCTTCGAGCCCGGCGAGTTGGACGAGATGAAGGCCCGTTATCCAGAGATACGGGCGGCCCAGCGCGAACACCCGATCGGTGCCGCGCGGCTGAGCGCCTTTTCGGTGCTGCTCGAGATGCTCGGCAGCCCGCCGCTGAAGTCGGCGTCGCGCGAGGAACAATTGCGCGCCGTTAAGGAGAAGGGCGTACTAGGTGCGCTGAACTGGAGCGACATCTTCTTCGACATCGAAGCCAACCGGATGGCCGCGAAACTGTACGGCGAGGCGGTGGCACTGATCGTCAAAGATCCGGAAACAGCGGCATCGTTGGTGCCCGTGCATCCCTTCGCGTGCAAGCGACCGATCATCGACCAGGGCTATTACGAGACGTTCAACCGGGATAACGTCACCCTCGTCGACCTACGGAAGTCGCCGATTCGCGAGGTGACAACCGCCGGCATCCGCACCGAGCACGAGCTGCACGAATTGGATGTCATCATCTACGCCACCGGATTTGATGCCATGACCGGTGCGCTCAGCCGTATCGATGTCCGTGGTCGCGACGCGATGTCGCTGGGCGAGTTCTGGGCCAGCGAGGGTCCGCTGTCTTATCTGGGGTTAGCGGTTGCAGGGTTTCCGAACCTGTTCACGGTTCAGGGGCCAGGCGGTCCGAGCCCGGCCACCAACTTCGTTCCCGCGCTCGAACAACACGTGGAGTGGATCGGCGACTGCATTGCGCACCTGCGCGCCAACGGCATCCGCACCATCGAAGCAACGGCCACCGCGCAACAGGATTGGATCGACCACGCGACCTCGCTGGTCGCGGCTACCGTTCTGGTACATCCGTCGTGCAACTCCTGGTACAACGGTGGCAACGTGCCTGGCAAGAAACGGATGTACATGGGTTATACCGGCGGAATCCCTGAATACCGGCGCCGCTGCGACGAAATCGCAGCTGCCGGATACACCGGCTTCACACTGGCGTAGGTGAGTGGCATGTCGTTGGCAACACTAGGTCTCAACGCGGCACGCGAGCTGGGCATGCTGCTGCCGCGCACGGTAGCGGCACTCAACGAGTCCACCGGGTGGAATCCGGCGTCGCCGCGCGGGGTGCGTCAGTTCGGCGAGGTCATGCTGGACGAGCTTGCGCTGTCAGGGTTTTCGCTGCTGGGTGAGTCCCCGAAAGCGGTTCGGTCGCCGGAAGCGTGCAGCGCGGCAGCTGAGGAACTGTCAGCACTGGGTATCGATGGCGCGCACGCTGACCCACAACCGTTGCAGGTCCAGACCGTCGAACGCCGACGCATTGCCGGACTGGCCTACGAGCGGCTTACGTTCGAGCACGACCCGGCGTTGCCGGAGAGCTTGGCGGTCGAAGGGCTCGGGGGACCGGCCAGGGCTGTGGTCCATCTGTGCCGGCATCCGGGCGGGCCGAGGCCGTGGCTGATCTGGGTGCACGGCGCCGGTCAGGGCGGCGTGGAGGACCTGCTGCTGACGCGCATCGGACGCATTCATCATCAGTTGGGTTTCAACGTCGCGATGCCCGTGCAGCCCGGTCATGGCTGTCGACGACGGGAATGGCCGGCCTACCCGGACATGGATCCGCTCGGCAACGTCGCGGGCATGATGCGCGCGGTGTCGGAGATACGGGCGGTCGTCAAGTGGGTGCGCTCCCAGGCCAGTGCCGTTGTGGTGTGCGGGATTTCGATGGGCACCCCGGTGGCTGCCTTGGTGTCGCACCTGGAGCGCGACATCGACGCGGTGGGTTTGTACACGCCCATCCTCGGACTCAACGCGATGATCGCGCGGCATTTGGGTCGCTGGGGTTCCGCGCGCGACGAATTCCGGGAACTGCTGGAATCCCCGGTGGTGGCGAAACTGACATCGGTGATCGATCCGCTCGCCGTCGACCCCGCGCCGCCGCCGCAACGGCGGCTGATCGTCGGCGCGTGGCATGACCGGATGGCGATGCGTGAGCCCACCAACGCCTTACAGGACAGGTGGGGCGGGCAGTTGTACTGGTACGACGGCAGCCACGTCGGCCACATATTCTCGCGCAAAGTATTTGGCGTTACCGAACGATTCCTGCGCGAGGTAACTGAGGTGCTCGAATGAGCACCTCAGTCCGCACCGCCCGCGAGGTCGTCGAGCTCTACAACCTCGTGGTGTGGAACAAGCGCGACTTCGCGCTCGCCGAGGAGTTGATCGGCGACACGCTCACCCGGCATGAGGTGGGTGAGGCGCTACTGCTCACCCACGAGGAGGCGGTCAACCGCATCATCGATCACTGGGCGATGTTCAAAACCATCAGATTCGACCTGAATCTGGTGGTTGCCGGTGACGATGGCGAACACGTCGCCATCGTCTACCAGTCTCCGATGACGCTCAACGATGACACCAGTGTCGACGTCGGCAGCATGGAGATCTTCCGCGTCGTGGCCGGGAAGATCACCGAAGTCTGGAATTGTGGCTACAAGCAAGGAGTTTGGAGTTGACCAGGACGCTTGACGAATTGGGCTACTACCTGCTGGCCGGGGCAGGCGGTGAGGGTCCGGCAACCTTGATGGACGAGGCCCGCCGCGGCGAGGAACTGGGCTTCGGCACCGCGTTCATCTCCGAGCGCTGGAACGTCAAAGAGGCGTCGTCGCTGGTCGGCGCAGCGTGCGCGGTGACCACCCGAATGCAGATCGCCACCGCCGCAACGAATCACAACACACGACACCCGCTGATCACCGGATCGTGGGCGACAACGATGCACCGGTTGTCCGGCGGCCGCTTCACTCTCGGCGTGGGGCGCGGTATCGCCGCGATCTACGGAGCTTTCGGCATTCCGGCGGTGACGACCGCACAGATGGAGGATTGGGCCCAGGTTATGCGCCGGCTGTGGCACGGCGAAATGATCTTCAACCACGACGGCCCGATGGGTAAGTACCCTATCCTTTTTCTCGATCCGGACTTCAACGAGGACATCCGGCTGGCCCTGGTGGCATTCGGACCTAACACATTGGCATTGGGCGGCCGGGCCTTCGACGACGTCATCCTGCACACCTATTTCACGCCGGAGACGTTGCAGGGCTGCGTCAAGACCGTGAAGACCGCCGCGGAAAAAGCCGGCCGCGATCCCGACAGCGTGCGAGTCTGGTCATGTTTCGCCACGGTCGGCGATCATCTGCCGGAAGAGCTGCGGCTGAAGAAGACCGTCGCGCGGCTGGCCACCTACCTTCAGGGGTACGGCGACTTGTTGGTGCGGACGAATAATTGGAATCCAGCTGTGCTGGAGCAGTTTCGGGCCGACTCAGTGGTGACATCGATCGCCGGCGGAATCGACCACAAGGCTACGGCCGAGCAGATCGAACACATCGCGACGCTGATTCCCGACGAGTGGCTGGAGCCGTCGGCGACCGGATCGGCTCAGCAGTGCGTAGACCGCATCCGCAAGGAATTCGACTACGGAGCTGACGCGGTGATCATGCACGGCGCGACCCCCGACGAACTCGAACCGATCGTGACGGCGTATCGAGCGACCGGGTAAGGCGCATCTGCACGATCGGTCACGGCATGATCGCGGTCCGGGCCACCGGTTCGGCCGCGGCCTGCCGGCTGGACAGGCCCCTCCGCAAAGCGGCCAGCAACGCATCACGTGTTTCGCGGGGATCGATCAGCTCGTCGAAGCCCATGTGCTCGGCTGAGCGGTAGGACGCCTGCAGTTCGGCGTCGCGGAGTTTGGCGGTGAGGTCGTCACCGGCATGCGACGCCTTGCTCAACGCCGCTGCGCTCATCGCGCCCATCGTCGCTCCGGGGTAGGCGAACGTCGCGCCTTGACCGTCAAAACTCAACAGCGACATGACCATCGAGCCGAAGCCGTATGCCTTGCGCAGCGTGACGTGCAGCTTGATGGTGGTGGCCACGGTCTGGGCGACGAACATTCGGCCGCCGGCGCGCAGCACACCGCTGCGCTCCGATCGGCTGCCCGGCAGCATGCCGGGATTGTCGGCGAGGAACACGATGGGCAGATGAAACGAGTCGGCCACCGTGATGAAATGCGCCGCCTTGTCCGCGGCATCGGCGTCGATCGAGCCGGCCAGTACCTGAGGCTGGTTGGCCACGACCGCGACCGGATGTCCGCCGAGATGTGCCAGCGCGCAGATGATCGCCTTGCCGAACCGCGGTTGGACCTCGAACCAGTCGGGCTGGTCGAAGACCACGTCGAGCACCGCACGCATGTCGTAGATCCGGCGGTTGTCGCGCGAGACGATCTTGACCAATTCCGGTGTCGGCCGTGGCGTCGTGGTCTCGTCATCGGGCCGCGGCGACGGGTACGACCACGCGCTGGAGGGGAAATAGGACAGGTAGCGGCGGATGTCGTCGAGCACGGTCTCGTCGTCGTCGCCGACGTTGTGAATCACCCCGCTGGGCAGAGCGACACCGGGTCCGCCGAGGTCTTCCTTCGAGATGTCTTCTCCCGTCGACTCTTTGACGACGGGTGGCCCGGCGGTGAAAATCGCGCCGTGGCTGCTCATGATCCGGAAGTCGCACACCGGCGCCACCAGCGCGCCGTGTCCGGCTGACGGGCCCAACACCGCGGCAACGGTCGGGACCCGGCCCGAGCATTTCGCCTGAGCCAGCAGATCGGTCGGGGAGCGGCCGTAGTGTCCGCCGGTCGGCCGGAAACCCGCGCCCTCGAGCAGCATCACCAGCGGAACCTTGTCGTGTAACGCCAATTCGGCGATGCGGTACCGCTTGGAGTTACCACCCGGTCCGATGCTGCCGGCCAGCGTGGTGAAATCTTCGGCGCCGAGCATCACCGGTGAGCCGTTGATCAAGCCCGACCCGACGATGATGCCGTCGGCGGCGGTCTCGCCGCCGACCATGGTGCCGATCTCCCGAAACGTCCCCGGGTCGAGGAGGTGCTCGATACGTCCGCGCGCATCGAGCTTGCCCTTGCCATGGTGCTTGGCAACCCGCTCCGGACCGCCCATCGCCCAGGTGTGCTGGCGGCGACGGGCAAGGTCGTCGAGCGTCTCCTCCCAATCGGGGGGTTTCGTCATCGGCGCATCCTCACTCGTCGGCGGCCACTTACTGAAGTGCTTACTGTAGCGTCTGCCGTGTACATCGCCGGCGACATTGACCCTACCGAATTGCTTACTGTAGCTTCACGAGTATGACGCCGGTCCGTGCTACCCAGGCGGCCGGCCTGAAGGTCGACGGCGGTATCTTCACCGACCTCGCGCAAGTGCCGGTACTGGCCGGCGAACTCGAGCAGCAGGGCTACGACGCCTGCTGGACCGGCGAGATCAACCACGATCCCTTCCTGCCACTGCTGCTGGCCGCCGAGCACACGTCGCGACTCGAAATCGGCACCAGCATCGCGGTGGCATTCGCGCGCAATCCCATGACCGTTGCGAACGTCGGCTGGGATCTGCAGAGCTACTCGCAGGGCCGGTTCATCCTTGGTCTCGGCACCCAGATCAAGCCGCACATCGAGAAGCGCTTCAGCATGCCGTGGAGTCATCCAGTCGCCCGGATGCGCGAGTTCGTGCTTGCGTTGCAGGCGATCTGGTCGGCGTGGAATGACGGTACGCGACTGCGGTTCGAGGGTGAGTTCTACACCCACAAGCTGATGACGCCGATGTTCACCCCTGAGCCGCAACCCTTTCCGGCGCCCAAAGTCTTCATCGCCGCCGTCGGTGAAGCGATGACGGACATGTGCGGTGAGGTCGCCGACGGCCTGTTGGCCCACGCCTTCACGACACGGCAGTATCTGCACGAGGTCACGATGCCGGCCGTGCAGCGCGGTTTGGAGCGCTCCGGTCGCGAGCGCAGCGCATTCCAGGTGGCATGCCCGGTGTTCGTGGTCACTGGCGGCGACGAGGCCGAGATGAGCGTCGGCGCAGCCGGTGTCCGCAAGCAGATCGCCTTCTACGGATCGACCCCGGCCTACCGCAAAGTCCTTGAGCTGCACGGCTGGGGTGACGTTGCCGACGAGCTGCACCGGCTTTCGCTGCAGGGCGAATGGGACGCGATGGCGACGCTAGTCGACGACGACATCCTGAACGCCTTCGCCGTGGTCGCGACGACGGACAAGCTTGCCGCCGCGCTCAAGGACCGCTGTGACGGCGTCATCGACCGGGTAATGCCGGCGTTTCCCCGAACCCTGTCCCGCGACACCGTCACCGCGGTGTTGAACGAGTTACGCCGAGGAGTAGCTGCCGATGAGCACACCGACGATGGATGACGCCGCCAAGGTGCTCGCCGACCCGCAGGCCTACACCGACGAGTTGAAATTGCATGCGGCACTGGCGCATCTGCGGGCCAACGCCCCGGTCTCCCGAGTGGAAGTACCGAACTACCGGCCATTCTGGGCGATCACCAAACACGCCGACATCATGGACATCGAGCGCAACAACGCGTTGTTCACCAATTGGCCGCGTCCGGTGCTGACGACGGCAGAGGGCGACGAGTTGCAGGCCGCCGCGGGGGTACGCACGCTGATTCACCTCGACGACCCACAGCATCGGGTGGTGCGGGCGATCGGCGCGGATTGGTTCCGGCCCAAGGCGATGCGGGCGCTGAAGGTCCGCGTCGACGAGCTGGCCAAGAACTATGTCGACAAGATGCTGACGGTCGGCCCCGAATGCGATTTCGTCCAAGAGGTCGCAGTCAATTACCCGCTGTACGTGATCATGTCGCTGTTGGGGATACCCGAATCCGACTTCTCGCGCATGCTCAAGCTCACCCAGGAGCTATTCGGAAGTGACGACACTGAGTTCAAACGTGGTAGCAGCAACGAGGATCAACTACCGGCGCTGCTGGACATGTTCGGCTACTTCAACGGGGTCACCGCGTCACGGCGTGAGCATCCGACCGAAGACCTGGCGTCCGCGATCGCCAACGCCCGCATCGATGGCGAGCCACTGTCGGATATCGAAACGGTGTCCTACTACCTGATCGTCGCCACCGCCGGGCACGACACCACCAGCGCGACGATCTCCGGTGGTTTGCATGCTCTGGCCGAGAACCCCGACCAACGTCACCGGTTGCGCGACCATCCGGACCTGATGCCGCTCGCGACCGAGGAAATGATCCGATGGACCACTCCGGTCAAGGAATTCATGCGGACTGCCGCCGAGGACACCGAGGTGCGCGGCGTTCCGATCGCGGCGGGGGAGTCGCTGTTGCTGTCGTATGTGTCGGGCAATCGGGATGAGGAGGTCTTCACCGATCCGTTCCGCTTCGACGTCGGCCGCGATCCCAACAAACATCTGGCGTTCGGCTACGGCGTGCACTTCTGCCTGGGCGCGGCGCTGGCGCGCATGGAGGTCAGCAGTTTCTTCTCCGAGCTGGTGCCGCGGCTGGAATCGATTGAGCTGACTGGCGATCCAGAGCATGTTGCGACAACGTTCGTCGGCGGGCTCAAGCATCTGCCGGTCCGGTACTCCCTGCGCTGAGACGGGCTATGGCGCCTCGTCGTCTTCGTCGTCGCTGTCCTGTAGCAGTTTCTCGGGGTGGTGGAACGTGTTGGTGCGGGGTTGTCCTCGGTCGAGGTGTGGGGGTGGGATCCATTCGGTTTGGCCGTGGCGGTTTTTGCGGGTGGTCCAGCCTTGCTCGGCGAGTTTGTGGTTGGGGCAGCAGGCGAAAGTCAGGCCGTTGACGTCGGTGACGGGGTTGGTGGCGTAGGGGTCGCAGTGGTGGACCTCGCACAGATAGCCCGGCACGTCGCATCCCGGGAACGAACAACCACGATCTTTGGCGTACAACACAATTCGCTGGGCCCGTGAGGCCAGGCGTTTGGTGTGATACAGCGCCAGGGCTTTGCCGTTGTCGAAGATCGCCAAGTAATGATGCGCATGATTGGCGAGCCGGATCACATCCGACATCGGCAACAGCGTGCCGCCGCCGGTCAATGCTTTCCCAGCGCCAGCTTCCAGGTCTTGCAGTGTGGTGGTGACGATGATGGATGTCGGCAATCCGTTGTGTTGACCCAGCTCTCCCGAGGCCAGCAGCGCGCGGGCGGCGGCCAACAGCGCGTCGTGGTTGCGCTGGGCGAGGCTGCGGGTGTCGCCCTGGATAGCGGAGTTGTGATGGGGTGCCGCTGATGCAGGGTTCGTCGTCGGCGGGGTTGCACATGCCGGGTGCGGCGAGTTTGGCGAAGACGGCGTCGATGGTGGCGCGGGCCTCCGGAGTCAGGTAGCCGCTGACCGGTGACATCCCGTCGATGTCCTGCTTACCGATGGTGAGGCCGCGGCGTGTGGCGCGGTCGACGTCGGTGAAGTCGCCATCGGGGTTGAGGCAGTCGGTGAGCTTGTCGGCCAGCTTGGCCAACTCATCGGGGCGGTACTCCAGGCTCAGGTGGGCCAGGTGCGCTTCGGCTTTGGCGCGGGCCTCGAGGTCGACGAAGTCGGGGATTCGGTGAAAGAAGCTGCGGATCACCGCGACATGACCGGCACCGAGGTCGCCGTTACGTTGGGCTTCGGCGGTCGCGGGCAGCACCGGCGGAAGGGGTTCACCGTTCAACGCCCGCCGCTCACCCAGATCAGCGGCCTCATGGACACGCCGTGAGGCCTCAGCGCGGCTGATCCGCAACCGGTTGGCCAACGCCGGCGCCAACTTGCCACCCAACTCGCTGGCATCAGCCTGGGCGGCGAGCTGATTGATCAGCGGGTGCTCGACCGCGGACAGCACGCGGCGTATCTCTTCGCAGTTCTGCAGCATGGCAAGCCGCTCCGGGGTGGTCAGCACGTCGAACGTGAGATCCACCGCGCGTTTCATGCCAGCCTTGAGCGCGTCGAAGACTTCGACGATCTCTTCCCGACTACTAGAACGCATGTTCGAATTCTAGCGACTCCAGCCGACATCGCGACACGATGGGAACGCAATTGTGGATAACCGTCCAACTGTGGATAACCGCGAAGCCAAGCCTCACACCGGCAACCCGGAGAACATCACCCGACCCGGGTCGTACTTCTGCCGAACGGCGCGAGGTAATTCGCATACCCGCCAACCGAATACGGCCGCACCACCCCGACCGGCTACCAGTGCGACCAGCATGGGTGTCACACAAGTCCGATCCCTCGACGCCTACCGCGCCGCCCGTCCGTACTTACGCCTTGGAGCGTGAAACTCCAGTGACGCAAATGGTTTGGGATGCGTTACAGCGATCGAGCAGGATCTCGGCCAGCAGTCGGGGCTCGCTGATCATCAAGTCGTGGCAGGTGTCGACGGGGATCAGGGTCTGCACACCGCCCAGCGCGGCGATGCTGCGAAACTGCGTCCGCCGAAAGAGCGCGTGGTCACGCAGGGTCAGGATCCAGGTTCGTGGCACATCGTCAGGCAGGTCGCTGCGATCGACTGGCTCGGCGATGATCGTCGTGGCCTCGTTGTGGATCCGCGACAACGTGAAGCGGCGCTGCGCACGGGACATGCCGTTACAAAAGATCAAGGCGCTCAGCATATTCGGCATCGTCGAGGGAGGTTTGCGTAGCCGGACGGCCCGCCGCACATACCAGGCCAGCGGGCCGACGAGGGTGTCGACGATCGCCGTGCCCTGCACAGGAAGGCAGGCCGCCGCCAGGATCATCTCGCGCACCCGCGAGCGGCCCAACGCCCCAACAATTCCAGGCACCGTCAAGCCCGCAAGCGAATGGCCGACGATCACGACCTCGTCCAGTCCGGCGTTCTCGATCTGTTCGACCGCCGACCGCACACAGTCGGCGATGGTGACCGTGGTCAGATCTCCGGGTGTCGCGCCGTGGCCGGGCATGTCGACGGCCAGCACCGGCAACTCCGGTGCCAGACGGCGCAATTCGTCGACGGTGAGATCCCAGCAATCCGCCGAGTGTTCACCGCCGTGGACGAGAACCAGGGCCGGCGAGCTCAGGTTATGCCACCCCGAAATCGATGATCCCGCGGACGATCTCGCCGTTGAGCAGGTCGGCGTAGGCGTCGTTGATGTCGTCGAGACGGTAGCGTCGAGTGATCATCTCGTCGAGCATCAACTGGCCGGTCTGATAGAGCCGGGCCAGCCGGTCGATGTCGGCCTTCGGATTGCACGAGCCGAAGATTGTGCCCGCCAACGTCTTGTTCATCAGGATGAATTCCTGCAGGTTGATCTTGACCGACTGCGTCAGCTGCGACGTCATCCCGGTCAACACGCAGGTACCGCCCTTGCGGGTCAGCGCCACCCCATCGCGGACATCTTCGCGGCTCATCAACGACGGTGACACCACCACCGCATCGGCCATCAGACCGTAGGTCAGTCCCCGCACCAAGTCCATGGCCTCTTCGGCCGACGCGATGCTGTGCGTCGCACCGAACCGCAGTGCCGATTTCTGTTTGAACTCAACGGGATCGACGGCGATGATCTGCGCAGCGCCGTTGATCCGGGCGCTCTGTATCGCTGCGGTGCCGATGCCGCCGACGCCGATCACCACGACGGTATCGCCGGCGCGCATGTTCGAGCGGTTGGAAACCGAGCCGTAGCCGGTCGGGATCGCGCACGACAGCAGCGCGCTCGGCGCCAACGGCAGATGTTGCTCGATCTTCACCAGCGATTTGGTGGATGCCACCGTGTGTTCGGCGAAAGTCCCGACCTTGGCGATGTGGCCGAGGTCGCGGCCGTCGGCCGTGTGGTGACGGAACGTGCCGTCAGTGGGCATGCCCGGGATCATGGTGAAAGCACCGACGTCGCAGATATATTCCGCACCGGTTGCGCACCAACGACATTGACCGCAGACCGCGACGAATGACATCACCACGTGATCGCCCGGGGCGAACTCCGTGACGCCCTCACCAACTTCCTGCACGATGCCCGAACCCTCATGCCCACCGATCATGGGGAACATGGTGGGCAACCCCATCGAACGCATCACGTCGTTGGGCGCGGACATGTCGCCCTTGAGGATGTGGTCGTCGGAATGGCACAACCCGGCGGCGGCCATCTTCACCAGAACCTCGCCGGTCTTCGGTGGATCCAGTTCGAATTCCTCGACAGACCAAGGCCCGCCGACGTCGTGCAGGATCGCGGCGCGGCTTTTCACGACACCGGTGTGAAGGTCACGGGCAGACTGTTGGGCGAGCGGAACGTGACCCCGACAATCCGGGTCTCGTCATCGGGTTCCAGTCTCAGGTTCTCAACGCGGTCGAGCAGACTGTCCAACATCACCCGAGTTTCCAAGCGCGCCAAATGCATCCCAAGGCACATGTGGATGCCGCCGGCAAATGCGATGTGTGCCTGGCGCGGCCGGTGGATGTCAAAGGTGTTGGCATCCTTCCAGCGACTCTCGTCCCGGTTGGCCGATCCCATACACAAGTCGATCTGAGCGCCGGCCGGGATTGCCGTGCCACTGATTTCGACGTCTCGGGTCGTGGTTCGCATGACCATGGTCAGCGGCGTCTCGACCCGCAACCCCTCTTCCATGGCCGCCGGGATCAGGGACCGGTCTTGCTGGACCATCGCCAATTGCTCGGGATGGGTCAGCAGCAGATAGAGCAGGTTGCCCGACGACCGGTACGTGGTCTCCAGGCCCGCGGGCAGCAGCAGCCGCAAAAACGCGATGATGGCTTCGTCGTCGAGTTTCTCGCCGTCGATTTCGGCGGTACACAGATCGCCGATGATGTCGTTGGTCGGCTTTCTGCGGCGCTGCTCGACCTGATCGGAAAAGTAGGTGTGCAATTCCGCGGCCGCGACCAGCCCCGCCTCGATATCGGTCTGTATCGAGATCAGGCCGAGCGACAATCGCCGGAACATGTCGAGATCTTCGCGGGGCAACCCGAGCAGCTCGGAGATGATTCGGGTCGGGAATTCAAAGGTCAGCGCCTTCACCAGGTCGGCGTGGCCCTCGGCCTTGATCTCGTCGACCAGCTGATTGCAGACGGGCGCGATGACTGACGGTTCCCACCGCTCCAACGCGGTGGCCCGGAACGCCTTGGCCACCAAACTGCGGTGGTCGTGATGCTCCTTGCCCTCCATCGCCAGGATGGTGTGGCCCATCACCAACCCGATCGTCTTCTCGTAGGCGGCGGAGGTGAAGGCCTTTTCGTCGCGGAAGGCCTGGAAAACCCCGTCGTAACCGAACAACACCCATTCGTCGTCGGGCTTCAGTTCCGGTGGCAACATCTCGATGTCCATGAAGGTGCCGTGGAACACCGGGTCGGTGCGCCGCATGTACTCGAAGAAGGGATAGGGGCTGGTCTCGCCGGTGGTGTCGAGGACGACGGGCTGATCCCCAACATCGGCGTGTTCGGTGCGCAGCGTCATTGCCGCTCCTTCGTGTTTGGGAATCTCGCTATCATAATATAAATAGCAACGAAGCCCAATGGCTTGTGACGGTTACCGTAGCGAGGACAGTATTAACTGTGGCTGAACGTCGACTCGTATGTTCGCTCGACGACTTGCCGCCGGGCGCGATGAAATTGGTCGACGTCGGCAAGTTCGGCGTCGGGGTGTACAACGTTGCCGGTTCCTTGCATGCGATCGTCAACTACTGCTCTCACGAGGGCGCTCCGCTGTGCGAGGGCCTGCTGGGCGGCACCAACGAATTCGCTCCCGACGAGCCGGGCGGGCTGCGCCGCGTAAAAGACGGCCAGATCGTCCGATGCCCATGGCACAACTGGGAATTCGACATCACTACGGGTCGCAACCTTGCCGACCCCAAGCGCCGAGTCCGTACCTATGACGTCGATGTCGCCGACGGGAAGGTGTTCCTGACCGCATGATCGTCGACACGAATGTTCAACCGCATTTCCGCTATAACGCCGAAATCAGGCGTTACTTACCCGCTGCCCACAAACTGCGGTCCATCCCGGACGTCGAGCAACAGTGGTATCAGGCACCGGGCGGAAACTACCGCGACGATCTCTACGGCGAGCACTATCCCGGCTCTGATCGCGACACCGTTGCCCGGCACCTTTTCGACGATGCCGGTGTCGACTACGCGGTGCTGAACCCGTTGACCCGCGGCAACATTGCCGACTATCTGCTCAACAGCCGGATCTGCGCCGCCGTCAACGACTGGCTGCTGGACCGCTGGCTCGAGCCGGACACCACCAACCGCTTCCGCGGCACCATCAGGGTCAACCCGGAAGACCCGAAGGGCGCGGTCGCTGAGATCGAGCGTCTTGCCGGACATCCTAAGCTGGTGCAGGTCGGCGTTCCGATGCAATCCCGGGAGCCTTACGGCAAGCCGGTGTTCGAGCCGATCTGGGAGGCCGCCGCGGCCCACGGGCTTCCGGTGGCCGTTCACATCAACGGCGGCAACGGTGTTGACTACGCGCCCACGTTCGCCGGCCATGCCGACACATATCCCGGTTATGCGGCCTTCATGCCGCTGAACTACTTCGTCCACCTGGCGACGCTCATCGTCGAGGGTGTGTTCGGACGTCACCCCGATCTGAAGTTTGTGTTCGCCGACGGCGGTTACGACATCCTGACCCCGCTGATATGGCGCCTCGACACGTTCTGGCTGTCGATGCGCGACCAGACACCCTGGGTCGACCGCTATCCCAGCGATTACCTGCCCGCCCATGTCCGGTTCTGCTCGTCGTCGTTCGACGGGCCCACCGATGTGAGTCAGACGCAGCGGTGGATGGAGTTCTCCGGCAAGACGGACCTCCTGATGTATGGATCGTCCTACCCGCATTGGTCGATGTCGTCCCCCGAGGACGCAGCCGGTGGGTTGGACAGCGCCCAGCGCGACAGCGTGTTGTGGCGAAACGCCAGTGAGCTGTATGGGCTTACGGCGCCGATCGAAGGACGTACGAGATGACCATCGTCGAGCGGGCCGAACCGCATACCGAGCGCGACGAGATCGCGGTCGCCATCGTCGACACCGATGTGCACCCGATGCCGGTCTCGACCGACGTCCTCAAGTCCTACGCGCCGCCCGAATGGGTCGACAAGATCTGGCCGACCGGCAACGAAGTCACGCCGCTCCCGCACTTTTACGACACGCCCGATTCCTACAAGACCATGTCGATGCGGGTGGACGCTCACCCGCCCGGGGGCGGCTTCGCCGGAACCGATCCCGACTACGCGGCCAAGCAGCTGCTCGTCGACGCCGGGGTCAGCATCGCCACGCTGGAACCGATGTGCGACGCGCAGTTGCCGAATGCCGAGCACGTGCTGAAAGCCACGTACAACGATTGGCTCGCCGACGTCTGGCTGGACCGCAACAACGCGCACGGCCGGTGGCGTGGCTCGATCAGCGTCAGCGCACAGGTGCCCGATCAGGCGGCGCGCGAGGTCGAGCGCTGGGCGGGCCATCCGTACATGGCGCAGGTGCTGATGACGCCGCAGACCCGCGGAATCCCTTTCGGCAAACCGCATTTCGATCCGCTCTACGCCGCCGCATCGGCCAACGGGCTGCCGGTGGCCACCCATCTGATGGGACAGACGCCATTCGAGTTGATTCCGATCTATCCGGTGGGTAATCCGGCGCACTGGCATGACTTCTTCGCGTCGTGGCCGCTGCTGTACGTCTCGCATCTGATGAGCCTGGTGTTCGACGGCGCCTTCGACCGGCACCCCGATCTTCGGGTGGTGTTCGTCGAGGGCGGTTTCACCTGGGCGATGCCGGTGATGTCGCGGATGGACCGGATCTGGGAAGCCCGTCGCGCCGATCTGCCGCACGTGCGCCGCCGGCCGTCGGAATACGTCCGCGAACACGTCCGGTTCACCACCCAGCCGCTGGAGGACACCGACGTCACACAGTTCCGCGAGTACGTCGAAATGATGGACCTCGGCGACAACCTGATGTTCTCGACGGACTATCCGCACTGGAGTTACGACGCGCCGACCTACGCGATCAACCGGTTCCCGGCGGCGCAGCGAGAGCGAATCATGCGCGGCAACGCGACCGCGTTGTACGGCTTGCCGCCGACCGTCAGAGCCTTGCCCGGGGAACTGCCCGCGTGACGACCGAGATCGATCGCGCCGAGGCCAAACGTCCCCGAGGGATCAGCCGCATCGACCCTGCGCTGCGTGATGCGGCGGCCGGCGGGGAGATCGTCGAATTCCGGACCGAGTCGCTGCCGGCCGAGCGGGCCCGGGCCGACGCGCTGGCCGCCGATCGCGCCGCCGCCGCCGACACCACCGACGTCCAGATCGAGGACCGTGCCATAGCCGGACCGGATGGCGGGCTGCTCGGCCTTCGCTTGTACCGCGGTCCGGCCACCGCGCCGGCGCCGCTGGTGGTGTACGCCCACGGCGGTGGCTTCGTTACCGGCAACCTCGACACCGACCACGCGCACTGCGTGCAGCTGGCCCGTGCGGCGGGCTGCCTGGTCGTGTCGGTTGATTACCGGCTTGCACCCGAACATCCCGGTCCGGCGGCGCTCGACGACGTTGAAGTGGCGTTTCGTTACGTCGTCGAGAACAGCGCGGTCCTGGACGCCGACGGCGAGCGGGTGGTGGTGATGGGCCGCGACGCAGGTGCTGCGCTGGTGGCGGCGCTGTCTCAGCGCACGTTCGATCGAGAAGGCCCGACGATTCTCGCGCAGGTATTGCACCAGCCGATGCTGGACTCCGACGCGACGCCGTCGCGACGGGAATTCCAGCGCACACCGGGACTCAACGGCCCCGCGGTGAGCCGGGCATGGGGCCACTATCTCGGTCACGGAGCTGCGACGGCGCAGCATGTTCCGGCTCAGCGGGCGAACTTGGAGGGCCTGCCGCCCGCGTTCATCAGTTGCGCCGAGATCGACCCGTGCCGGGACGAAGCCATCGACTATGCGAACCGGTTGCTGCACGCCTACGTGCATACCGAGCTACACGTCGTCGCGGCGACGTACCACGGGTTCGACACGGCGGTGCCGGACTGGGTGGTCTCGCAGGAGAGCACCGCGCTGCACGCGCAGACGCTCAGGCGGTCATTCGCCGTCTAGCGGCCCGGTTTACACCGGATCGAATTTGGTGATCAGCCAATCCCCCTGCTGCTTCGCCACCGAGACCAGGACGCTGCTGGACGCCATCGAGGGGTCGGGCCGTTCCTTACTGGTGGTCATCTGGTTGACGAAGATCAGCACGACCGCCGAATTCCGGTGCAACTCCGTGGCCGCTGCGCCGACGACCTGAGCCGTCGTCGTCACACCCTTCGACTGCGCGGCCGGGGTGATGACCTGCTTGGTGAACTGGTCGTAGTAGTTCCGGAAGTCGCCGCTGAGGTGCGACTTGGCCGCCTCGAAATCCTGATTGAGGGTGTCCGGCTTGTAGGACAGCAACGCGATGGTGCCGGCTCGGGCCGCGTTGACCGCGCTCTGTTCAACCGCGGCGTCGGTCTGCGTATCAGGCCGGTACTGCGAGAAGTACACCCATCCGGCCAGGCCGCCTGCCGCCAGCAGGCTGAGTATGAGCGCCAGCGGAATGACGGGGACCGCGCCGAGACGTCGAGGGGGGGTGGCCGAGCTCGTGTCGCTGTCGTGCGCCGTGTCGGCTTCGGCGTTCTCGGCGGGCTCGACGCCGGGTGTGTTCTCGTCGTCGTCGCTCACAGCACAAACTCCACTTTCGACACCTTCAGATCGTCGCCGTCGTGCACCACCGACACCCGGAACCGGAAGGTCCGCGGTTGGTCTTTGGCGCCCGCGATGTTGGTGACGCGCTCAGTGGCCAGCACCAGAACGACGGCGGAATCCTTGGTCATCGTCTCGACCGCAGTCGCTGCGACGGAACCCTCGGTCACCGCCTTGGAATCTTTCACCACCGACGCGAAATCCTCTGCGCGCTTTTGGAAGTCGTCTTTGAATTCGCCGGTGGCAATGTCGAGGACGCGCTGAACGTCTTCTTTGGCCTTGTTGAAATCCAGGGAGGTCAGGTTGATGACACCTTGTCGGGCGGTCGCGATATAGGCCGCGGCGCGCTCTCGTTCTTGCACGACGTGCTGATGCTGCCAGGCCATCCAGCCGCTGGCCCCGAGCAATCCGACGATGGCGACCACGGCGGCAATAACTCAGTGCCAGCCGCGCATTCGGCACACGTAAATGCCGGCGGGCGGGCTGGGTTTCCGCGGCCTGGGGTTCCGCGGATTCGGGTGGCTCGCTCGACTCCGGCGTCTCGGTCGCCTCGTCGGTGGCTTCGGCCCCGGCTTCCGTGGCCGGCTTCGGCTTCGGCTTGGGCTTGGGCTTCGGCTTCGCGCCGCAATTGGATCGCCCGGGCACGTGCGCGGGCGGCCGCGGCGAGCGCTTCGGCCTCGGCGGCTTCGGCCTCGGCCTGCTCGGCGAGCGCTATCGCGTCGGACTTCGCCTTGGCCGACTTCGGCTGCGCGTCGCCGGTGTCAGCCATGGCTATCGCGGCTTGGAAACGTCATTATCGATTGAACTCCGGTATCTCTTACGGTATTGCTCATTGCTACCATCGGTTGACCAGCGACCACCGACTGGGACGCACGCCGGGCCTTCATCCTCACCGGTGAAGGCAGGTCCACGAAGGTCCCAAAAGGTCTAGGAAGGTCCCAGCCATCATCATGACTGCCGTCGATTCCCCCGAAAAGATACTCTTCGCCTCGACCACCCAATCGTTTCTGCAAAAAGAGGTTCCGCTGAGTCGGGTGCGGGACTTGCATTCTCGGGGTGTCTCGTTCGAACACCCTTGGTGGCAGCGAGCCGCCGAACTGGGGTGGACGGCGTTGCTGGTTCCCGAGGAACTCGGTGGCGGAAGTGTGTCCGGCGATGGGTTCGCCGACTTGGCGATGGTCGCCGAACAACTCGGAAAGACGGTGGCTCCAGGGCCTCTGTTCCCGGTCAGCACCGTGCTCGCGGCGCTGGTGGATTGCGCCGAGCCGCAAGCTCATGCGGAGACGATCGAGTCGCTCGTGGCCGGTGAGACCGTCGCCTCGTGGGCGGTGTACGAGCCCGGCCAGGGCTGGTCCCCACACGAGCCGTCGGTCACCGCAACTCTCCTCAATGCCAAGACCGGGTCCCGCTATCGCATCGACGGTGTGAAGGACCGGGTCGAGGCCGGCGCGCAAAGCAGCCTGCTGCTCGTGGTGGCCCGCACCGACGACGGCGTACGCCAGTTCCTGGTCGCCGCCGACGCACCGGGCGTGCACGTCGAGCCGCAGCAGTCGATCGACATGGTCAAGCAATACGCCCGAGTGCGATTCGACGGTGTCGAGGTTGACCGTGGCGCCGCGCTCGACGGGACGGCCGGCCTGATCGACCGGCAAAGCCAGATCGCGCAGGTGCTGCAGTGCGCCGAGGTGGTCGGCATTCTGCAGACCGTCTTCGACTTCACTGTGGCGTGGGCATTGGACCGGCACAGCTTCGGGCGCCCGCTCGCGTCCTACCAAGCGCTCAAACATGGCTTCGCCGACATGAAGATGTGGCTGGAGGCGTGTCGGGCGACGACCGCCGCGGCGGTGACGGCTATCTCGAACCGTTCGGCCGATGCGTCCCTGTCTGCCAGCGTCGCCAAGTCGTACGTCGGGGAGATGGCCACCGTGATCATCCAGGCGTGCGTGCAGATGCACGGCGGAATCGGTGTCACGTGGGAGCACGACCTGCACGTCTATCTGCGGCGAGCCGCGTTGTACCGCTCCATGTTCGGCACACCGGAGGAGCACAATCTTCGGGTGTACGCGCTGACGGAGTCGGCTCAGCAGGCACCGAGGTCCGCCTGATGACCGAAGCCACCGACACAGTCGCGGACGTAGAATCCATCGAAGAGTTCCGGGCCCGCGCGCGGGCCTGGCTGGCCGAGCACATGCCGCCGATCGATCCGGCGCACCCGCCGGCAGCGCATCGCGACGAAGAGAGCGGTTGGCAGCGCGCCCGCGAGCTCCAAAAGCAACTCTATGAAGGCGGATTCGCCGGAATCTGCTTTCCTCGTGAGTACGGCGGCCTCGGTCTGGACTACGAGTACCAGAAGGCGTTCAACGACGAGAGTCTCAACTTTGAGATGCCGCTCATCCTCAATACCCCGACGTTCACCATCTGCTGCGCGACGTTGCTCGACACCGCAAGCGAAGAGATCAAGCGCCAGCACATCGCCGCCGCTCTGCGGGGTGACGAGATCCTGGTGCAGCTGTTGTCGGAGCCCAGTGGCGGATCGGATCTCGCAGGTGTGCTCACCCGTGCCGATCACGATGGCGACCGGTGGGTGCTCAACGGCGCAAAGACCTGGAGCACAAGCGCATTCGGTGCTGACTACGGCCTGTGCCTGGCTCGCACCAATTGGGACGTGCCCAAGCACGACGGCCTGACCATGTTCCTGGTGCCGATCAAGCATCCCGGAATCACGTTGCGTCGCATTACACAGCTCAACGGCTCAACGGAATTCTGCGAGGAGTTCCTCGATAACGTCGATGTCGGTGACGACGCGGTCGTCGGTGCGGTCAACGACGGGTGGTCGGTGGCCTCGCGTCAGCTCTATCACGAGCGCCGCGCGGTCGGGATGGGCTCGGAGTTCGCCAGCGGCAGCGGCAGCGAGGGCGGCCGGGCGACACCGGTGAACTATGTGCGGCTGGCCGCGAAGACCGGGCAATCCGACAACGAGCGGGTGCGACAGATCGCCGGGCGGGCGCTGGTGCACCGTGCGGTCAGCGATCAACTCGGAGCGCACGTGTTCCGCGGCGTGAACGACGGCTCGCTACCACCCGCCGCCGGAACCCTGCTACGGCTATTCCACGCCGAGACAGTCACTTTGGAGATGGACGCCGGGCTGGCCATCACCGGAACAGCCGGGGTGGTCGGCGCCGAGGGGGAGGGCCTGGAAACCGGACTGCGTTACCTGGCCCGTCAAACCGTTTGTATCGGTGGCGGCACCAGCGAGTTGGCCCGCAACGTCATCGGCGAGCGGGTGTTGAACTTCCCCCGCGAATACGCCGCCGACCGTGGCGTGCCGTTCAATCAGGTCAAGCACGGGCAGGTCAAGCACGAAGGCCAGCCGCTAGACGGTGCGCGCCAATCGGTGCGCCAGCAACTCGGCGAACCGCGCCGGGTCCTCGGGCGAGTTACCTTCGGCGAGAAGCGCTGCGCCGTAGAGCAATTCGGCGGTCTCGCCATTCGTCGGATCATCGCCGCCACGGTCTTTGTGCGCCTGCTGCAGCCCGGTGATCAGCGGGTGGTTCGGGTTCAGCTCCAACGTCCGCTTGCCGACCGGGACGTCCTGGCCGGTGGCCCGGTAGATGCGGGCCAGAGAGGGCGTGATGCCGAAGGCGTCGGTGATCAGGCAGGCCGGTGAGTCGGTCAGGCGAGTGGACAGCCGCACTTCCTTGACGTGGTCGCCCAGCGTCTCGGTCAGCCAGGTCAGCAGGTCGGCGAAGTTCTCTTCCTGCTCTTTGCGTTCGGCTTCGTGCTCTGACTTCTCTTCTTCGGTGTCGAGGTCGACGTCGCCCATGGCGATCGACTGCAGCGGCTTGGCGTCGAACTCGGTGACCGATCCCAGCCAGATCTCGTCGACCGTGTCGGAGAGCAGCAACACCTCATAGCCCTTGGCTTTGAACGCTTCGAGGTGCGGGGTGTTGAGAATCTGCTGCGGCGATTCGCCGGTGGCATAGAAGATCTGCCGCTGGCCCTCTTTCATCCGTTCGACGTACTCGGCGAGGGTGGTGAGCTGGTCCTCGCTGTGCGTCGAGGCGAACGAGCAGATTCCGAGCAGCGTCTCCTGGTTGTCGAAGTCCCGCATCAGGCCTTCTTTGAGGACCTTGCCGAATTCGCCCCAGAAGGTGCGGTAGTCATCCGGGCGCTCGGACTGCAGTTCCTTGATGGTCGAGAGGACCTTCTTGGTCAACCGGCGCCGGATCGCGTTGATCTGCCGGTCCTGTTGCAGCATCTCGCGGGACACGTTGAGCGACAGGTCTTGCGCGTCCACCACACCCTTGACGAAACGCAGGTACCGGGGTACGAGCTGGTCGCAGTCGCCCATGATAAATACCCTTTTGACGTATAACTGCACGCCGATGCTGGCATCGGGTTCATACAAGTCGAGCGGGGCCCGCGTCGGGATGAACAGCAGCGCTTGGTATTCGAACGTGCCCTCGGCCTTCATCGAGATCACCTCGAGCGGCTCGTCCCAGGCATGCGCGACGTGTTTGTAGAACTCCTTGTACTCCTCGTCGGACACCTCGTCTTTGGGACCGGGCCCATAGCGCCTTGCCCGAGTTGAGGGTCTCGATCTCCAAGGTGGCGGTCTCCTCGCCGTCTTCCTCGGTGCGCTTCTCGACCTCCATCCGGATCGGCCAGGCGATGAAGTCGGAGTACTTCTTGACCAGCGTCCGCAGCTTCCACTCCGAGGTGTAGTCGTGCAGCGCGTCCTCGGCATCGACCGGCTTGAGATGCAGCGTGACCGCTGTTCCCTGCGGGGCGCCCTCGACCGTTTGAATCGTGTAGGTGCCGTCGCCGCTGGACTCCCACTTGATCGCTTCGCTGTCGCCGGCTTTGCGGGTGAGCAGCTCGACCTTGTCGGCCACCATGAAGGTGGAGTAGAAGCCGATGCCGAACTGACCGATCAGTTCCTCGGACACGTTGGCGTTTTTCGCGTCCTTCAACTGCTGGCGCAGTTCGGCCGTACCCGACTTGGCGAGCGTGCCGATCAGGTCGACCACCTCGGCGCGGGTCATGCCGATGCCGTTGTCCCGGATGGTCAGGGTGCGGGCGTCGGTGTCGACGTCGATCTCGATGTGCAGATCCGACGTGAGGGTGTTGTCGGGGTCCAGGTCTTTGTTCTGGAACGCCTCGATGCGCAGCTTGTCCAGCGCGTCAGACGCGTTGGAGATCAGCTCCCGCAGGAACGAGTCCTTGTCCGAGTAGACCGAGTGGACCATCAAGTCCAAGAGTTGACGGGCCTCGGCTTGGAACTCCAACTGTTCGACACCGGCGCTCATGACACTTTGCTCCACGACATAGCTGGTGAATCTACCGGGACACACACCGCCGCGGCGAGCATGCCTCACAGTGCAGCTGCCGTCCTTTTCGGTGTCTTTCCTATTTTAGGTAGAATAGATACGATAGATTTTTGGTCAGCCTGTCCTGCAATGACGCAGCGTCGTGAAAGAGAAGCGATGGAGTTGAACGCCTGTCCGGTCCCAATCGTGGGTCGGGTCAGCGCCTCTGTCGCTCCCACGACGACCGATGCAGACGCCGGCTCCCGTACCGAATGGCTTGAGCGCCAATGTAGGTCGCGTTGTTGAGCGTATGAGAAGGGATCGGGTATGGGCAGGGTGACAGGCAAGGTCGCGGTAATCAGTGGAGCCGCGCGTGGTCAGGGACGTTCGCACGCGCGCATGCTCGCCGCCGAGGGCGCCGACATCATCGCCGTGGATCTCTGCGAGGACATCGAGACCAACGAGTACCCACTGGCCCGGCCGGAAGACCTGGACGAAACCGCTCGTCTCGTCGAGAAGGAGGGTCAGCGCGTCGTCACCGCGATCGCCGACGTGCGGGACCGGGCGGCACTGGCGGCCGCAGTCGACCGGGGCGTCGCCGAACTCGGCGGGCTCGACATCGTGGTCGCCAACGCCGGAATCTGCCCGCTGACGGCGGGTCTGCCGGCGCAGGCGTTCGCCGATGCGGTCGATGTGGACCTCGGTGGGGTGCTCAACCTGGTGCACGCCAGCCTCAAGCATCTGGAGGCCGGGGCGTCGATCATCGTGATCGGGTCCAACGCCGCGTTCATGTCGTCGATGAACACCACCGGCATCGACGGCGGTCCCGGAGGATCGGGGTACGCCTTCGCGAAAATTGCTGCCGCGCACTACGTGAACGACTTCGCTCGCACACTGGCTCCGTTCTCCATCCGGATGAATGCCGTGCACCCCACGAACGTCAACACCGACATGTTGCACAGCGCACCGATGTATCGGGCTTTCAGGCCGGACCTGCCGAACCCGACCCGCGAGGATGCCGAGCCGGTCTTCCCGCTGGTTCAGGCCATGCCGATTCCCTACGTCGAACCCGAGGACATCAGCGAGGCAGTGTTGTTTTTGGCCTCGGACGCCGCCCGCTACATCACCGGTCAGCAACTCCGCGTCGACGGCGGCGGCTTCCTCAAGGTCAAGCCGTGGTCGGGCAGTTGAACCACGCCACAAGCCAACTGGAGAGAGATAAATGCCTAGAGGGATCATCTACCTGGAGACCATGCCGGTGACGGCGGACCGCGAGGCCGAGTACCACACGTGGTACAACGACACGCATCTCGCGGAGATCTGCTCGGTGGACGGGATCATCTCGGCGCGTCGCTTCGCGCCGTCCGATGGAACCGGCCCGTTCATCGCCATCTACGAACTCGACTGCGACGACCTCGACGGCGTGGTCCAGAAGCTGGGCGAGTTCGGCGCCAGCGGCAAAATGTCCTCGCTGGAACTGCTCAACATGGAGACACCGCCGATTCCCAAGGTCTACCGGGAGATTGGCTCCTACGAAAAGTGACTGCGGCAGTAGAGGTCTCTGCGGACGTCCACCAGCGCCTCTATGCGCTGATGGTGCTGATGAAGGCGGCCGACGACCGGCTTTCCAAAGGCATTGGCACCGGGGAGTTCATGTGCGTGTACTGGCCGTCCCGCGGCCAGGAGGCGATCGCTGCCGCGATGGGTGTGTCACTGCGGGCCGACGACCAGCTGGTCACGACTTATCGCGGACTGCACGACCTGATCGGCAAAGGCGTACCGCTGGAAGAGATCTACGGCGAGATGATGGGACGCACCGTCGGCGCAAGCCGCGGCAAGGGCGGGACCATGCACATCGCCAAACCCGAGAACGGCGTGATGCTGTCGACCGGGATCGTGGGAGCCGGGCCGCCGGTGGCGGTCGGCCTGGCGATGTCGGCCAAACGCAAAGGACTGGACCGGGTCACGGTGGTCAGCTTCGGCGACGGCGCGACCAACACCGGCTCGTTCCACGAGGCGGCCAATATGGCTGCGCTGTGGGATCTTCCGGTGGTCTTCGTGTGCCAGAACAATCTCTACGCCGAGATGACACCCACCAGCGACACCATGAAGATCGAGCACGTCGCCGACCGGGCGGCCGGCTACGGTATGCCGGGTGTGCGGGTCGACGGCAACGACCCGCTGGCGGTGAAATCGGTTCTGGACGAGGCGATCCTGCGTGCGCGCGGCGGGGGCGGCCCCACCTTCATCGAGTGCGTGACGTTCCGCTTCCGCGGCCACTACTTCGGCGACCGGATGCCCTACATCCCCAAGGAACAGCTGGCCGCGGCGATGGACGCCGATCCGGTGCCGAAGTTCCGCGTGCACCTCGCCGAAGCCGGCATCTGCACCGAAGCCGAGTTGGACAGCATCGACAACGAGGCGCTGGCGACCGTCGAAGCAGCGCTGCAGACCGTGATGGCCGCAGAGGCTCCGACGGCTGACGAACTGGACCGCGACGTGTACGCAACCCCGATCAAGTTTCCGGTGTAAGGGCATGGAAGACAAAGAGATGACGATGCGCGAGGCACTGAACCTCGCGTTGGATCAGGCGCTGCAGGCCGACGAACGAGTGTTCCTGCTCGGCGAGGACATCGCCGACCCCGGAGCGTCCGGGCCGACGGCAGGTTTGTCGACGAAGTATGGCCACGACCGCGTCCTGGACACCCCGATCTCGGAAGCCGCGATCGTCGGAGCGGCCATCGGTGCCGCGATCGACGGGATGTTGCCGGTGGCCGAGATCATGATCATGGACTTCATCGGTATCGCCGCCGATCAGCTGATCAACAACGCCGCCAAGCTTCGCTTCATGACTGCCGGCCGGACCACAGCCCCGATCACCGTCCGCACCCAGGTCTATGCGGGATTGGCCACCGGCGCAACGCATTCGCAGAGCCTGGAAGCGTGGTTCATGCACATCCCGGGCATGAAGGTGATCGTGCCTTCCACCCCGCGGGACGGCAAAGGGCTACTTGCTTCGGCGATTTTCGACGAGGACCCATGCCTGTTCGTCGAAACCATTCGGTTGCAGGGCAAGAAGGGGCTGGTTCCGGTCGATCCGGGCTTCAGAATTCCCCTCGGGCAGGCCGACATCAAGCGGCCGGGCAAGGATGTGACCCTGATCAGCTACGGGCGCGCCGTGCACGATGCGCTGGCCGCGGCGGAAACCCTGGCCGGGCAGGATGTCAGCGCCGAGGTCGTCGACCTGCGGACCCTGGTCCCGCTCGACGTCGACACCATCGTCGAATCGGTGCGCCGAACCCGCCGGGCCGTCATCGTTCACGACGCCGTGCAATTCGCCGGCCCGGGAGCAGAGGTCGCCGCGATCCTGCAGGCTGAACTGTTCGGCGAGCTCGCAGCACCTGTCGAGCGGGTCGGCGCCAGGTTTGTCCCCAGTCCCGCGGCGGCAGCACTCGAGTCGCAGGTGTACCCATCCCCGCAGCGGGTCGTCGCCGCCGTTCAGCGAACTCTGCAGAGGGCGGGAGCGCGTGGCTGACTTCACTATTCGCATTCCGCGGGTATCGGTCGCCGTCTCAGAGGCAGAGCTGACCGAGCTGCTGGTCCCAGCCGGGGAGCACGTCGAGGAGGGCACACCGATCTTTGTGATCGCCACCGAGAAGGTGGAACAGGAAATCGAAGCCGGGGCATCGGGCACCGTGCAATGGACCGGCGAGACCGGCGTTACCTACGACATCGGCGCAGAAATCGGCGTCATCACTTCCTAGAGAGAGGGTACGAAAACAGATGGATTTCAACGAGACCCGCGAAAGAATCATCTACCAAAAAGACGGGCCGATCGCGAAGATCACCCTCAACTGGCCCGAGAAGGCCAACGCCCAGGACCAGAAGCTCGCCGAAGAAGTCGACGCCGCACTGTTCGATGCCGACCGCGACTACGACATCAAGGTTCTGGTGCTCAAGGCCAACGGCAAGGGATTCTGCTCCGGACATGCCATCGGCGACAACGCCACCGACTATCCGGCGTTCGTGGAGAACGCGTTGGTGACCGGCAACCCGTGGAAGGCGCAGTCGGATCTGTTCGTCAAGCCAACCCTGAATCTGTGGGAGTTCTCCAAGCCCACCATCGCGCAGGTGCACGGCTACTGTGTCGGCGGCGGCACCCACATGGGCCTGACCACCGACATCGTCATCGCCTCCGAGGACGCCTACTTCTCGTACCCACCCCTGCAGGGTTTCGGCATGCCATCGGGTGAATGTTCCATCGAGCCTTGGGTGTTCATGAACTGGCGGAGGGCCGCCTACTATCTGTTCACCGCCGAGGTGATCGACGCCAAGAAGGCGCTGGAGGTCGGCCTCGTCAACGAGGTGGTCAAGCGGGAGGACCTGGACGACCGCGTGGACGCGATCGCGCGCCACATCGCCCAGGCACCGTTGACCACGCTGATGCTCACCAAGGCCAACCTGAAGCGGGCCTGGGAGCTGATGGGTATGCGGGTGCACTGGCAGACCTCCAACGACCTGGTCGCGCTCGCATCGGTCAGCAAGGACGTACAGGAACTGATTCAGAAGGTGTTCAAGGACAAGGTGTTACCGTCCGAGCAAGCCCGCCGCCAGGCCGCTGCCGCCGCATCGAGCGACGGCGCAGCAACCCCATAGGTCCTGCTGTGAACATCGCCGATCACGCGATCAGCGCAGGCCCGTCGCCGGCGCTGATCATGTCCGACGGCGAGGTGATGTCGTTCGGCGAGCTGTACGCCAGAAGCCAACGGGTCGCCGCAGCGCTGCACGATGCCGGGCTGCGCCCCGGCGACGGCGTGGCCCTGGTGCTGCCGAACCGGCCGGAGTTCTTCGAAATCACCTGGGGTTGCCAGCTTTCCGGGCTCTACTACACCGCGGTGAACACCCACTTCACTCCCGATGAAGTGGCCTACGTCATCGACGACTCCGACGCCAAGGCGGTCTTCGTCGACACGTCGATGGCCGATCTCGCGGCGCACCTGCGCGGCGCCAACGCCGGCGTCGCGGTGCACGTCGCGGTCGGCGGCGAGTTGGCCGGCTGGCAGTCCTACGCCGCCGCCATCGCGACCGCGGGCGAGCCGCCGCCACTGTCGGACGGGTCGGAGATGCTGTACTCGTCGGGCACCACGGGCCGGCCCAAAGCCGTTCGCCGACCGCTGCCGACCGACGGCAACGGGTCGTGGGCTCAGTCGGTGCTGGAGTTGGCGCTGATCCACAAATACGGCATGACGGCGCAGAGCGTGTACCTGTCGCCCGCGCCGATGTACCACGCGGCCGGGGTGAACTACACGATGGCGGTCGATCGGGTCGGCGCCGCGGCCATCATCATGCGCAAATTCGACGCCGAAGAGGTGCTGCGCCTGATCGAGACGCACCGGGTCACCCACGCCCAGTTCGTGCCGACGATGTTCGTCCGGATGCTGAAGTTGCCCGAGTCGGTGCGCCGGCGGTACGACGTGTCGAGTCTGCAGTGCGTCATCCACGCGGCCGCCCCGTGCCCGGTGGACGTCAAGCAGCAGATGATGGACTGGTTCGGCGCGATTATCCACGAATACTACGGCGGCACTGAGGGATTCGCGGGCACCACGATCGGGCCTCAGGAGTGGCTGGCCCACCCGGGGTCGGTAGGTATCCCGATGTCGCCGGTGCACGTGGTCGACGATGACGGCGAAGAGGTGCCGCTCGGGCAGACCGGTGAGCTCTTCTTCGAAGGCGGCCCGAAGTTCGAGTACTTCAAGGACCCCGCCAAAACCGCTTCTGTCTCCAACGACCGTGGCTGGCGATCGTTGGGGGACATGGGCTACGTCGACGATGACGGCTACCTGTACCTCACCGACCGCTCGACGTTCATGATCGTCTCCGGTGGGGTGAACATCTACCCGCAGGAGGCGGAGAACCTGCTGGTGATGCATCCCAAGCTCGTCGATGCCGCGGTGTTCGGGGTGCCCAACGACGAGTTCGGTGAGGAAGTCAAAGCCGTGGTGCAGCCGGCGGACGGCGTGACGGCCGGACCTGAGCTGGAAGCCGAGCTCATCGAATATTGCCGAACACACCTCGCGGGCTACAAATGCCCGCGCACAGTCGAATTCGACGCCACACTTCCTCGTGATCCGAACGGGAAACTCTACAAGCGGCGTATCCGCGAACGGTATTGGCAGGGGCGGGCGTCCCGGATCGTATGAGCTGACGAGGACAACGGAGACAACCAGATGAACTCGCGAACTGACGTGAATTGGACACCGCTACCGGTGCCGTTGGCGGTGGAGGATCCGAGTCGGATTCCCAAGCAGCGCTACTACGATCCCGACTTCTACGCGTTGGAGGCCGAGCTGTTCTGGCCGCGGGTGTGGCAGATGGCGTGCCGGCTCGAGGAGATTCCGAAAGCCGGCGACTTCGTCGAATACGAGATCCTGGACCAGTCGATCATTGTCGTCCGCGTCGACGCCGACACCGTGCGGGCCTACCACAACGCCTGCCGTCATCGCGGGGTGAAGCTGGTGGAGGGCAACGGCTCTCTTCCCGGGGCCCGGCGGCGCACGTTCGTCTGCCCGTTCCACGGCTGGTGCTGGGGTATCGACGGCCGCAACACCTTCGTGCTGCGACCCGAGGCCTTCGCCGCCGAGAACATGGCCGCCGATGATCTGCAGCTCGTCTCGGTGAAGTGCGAACTGTGGGGCGGCTGCGCCTGGATCAACCTCGACGACGATGCCCCGCCGCTGCGCGACTGGATGGAGCCGTTCGCGTCGATCTACGACGCCTGGGAGGTCGAGTCGCTACGCGTCGAGTGGTGGCAATCGTGCCGGCTGCCGGTGAACTGGAAGTTGGCGACGGCCGCGTTCATGGAGGGCTACCACGTTCCGCAGACGCACCCGCAGTTGTTGCCGTCGGCGCAGAACGGCAGCCCGTCGGAAGCGGTGCACCCCGTGGTTGCCAGCAGTCTCTATTTCATGCGCACGCTGGGCGACGGCATGGGCGGGATGACCCACGAGAACGACATCCGCATCGCTGAAGGCATGCAGACTCTTCAGTTGCCATCGGATCCGGCGGAGGCGATGGCGGGCTGGCGCAGCGCGCTCAACGACGCGGTGGTGAAGTGGCATCGGGCCCGCGGGAGCGCGATGCCCGACCTGAACGACCTGATCCGCCGGGGGATTACCGACGCGATCAACTTCGCCTTCCCGCACCACTTCATCCTGCCCACGTACAGCAGCGCCTCCTCGTACCGGATCCGTCCGCTCGGTCCGGAGGAGACCCTGTTCGAGATCTGGTCGCTGACCCGGGTGCCCGACGACCTCTCCACCGGCAAGCCGACCCCACCAGAGCCGATGGCGCCAGACGACCCGCGCTGGCCGCCGATCCCCGCGCAAGACTTCTCCAACTTGCCACGGCAGCAAAAAGGATTGCATTCCAAGGGGTTTGACTACATGCGGCTGTCGGGCCGGATCGAGGGGCTGATTTCGAACTTCGAACGGGTCATCGACGGCTTCCTCGCCGGCCTGCCCTATGAGGCGCTGATCCCCGCGATTCAGAAGACCAACACCACGATCGACGTACCGATCGCCGATCTCGGTTTCTCCTCGGAGGCGAAATGACCACGCACTGGGACCGCTCCGTCGACCTGGTCATCGCCGGCAGCGGCGGCGGTGGCATGGTCGCCGGCCTGGCCGCACTCGACAGTGGGCTCGAGCCGCTGATCGTGGAAAAGCAAGTATTGGTGGGCGGTTCGACGGGATTGTCCGGCGGCATCGTGTGGCTGCCCAACAATCCGCTGATGCGGGCCGAGGGCATCGCCGATTCGCACGAGGACGGGCTGGCCTACCTCGCCGACGTGGTGGGCGACGTCGGCGCACCGTCGTCGCGTGAGCGCCGCGAGATGTTTTTGACCGCCGGCTACGAGATGATCAACTTCCTGATTCGCCGGGGAGTCAAGTTGATCCGCTGCGCCGGCTGGAGCGACTACTACCCGAATCACAAGGGCGGCAACGCCGCCGGCCGCGCGATCGAGGGTATTCCGTTCGACGCCGCCGAGTTGGGGGACTGGCACGACAAGGTTCAGCCGGCGCTGGCCAAGAACTACGGCTACACAGTGCTGACCAACGAGCTCCGTTCGGTCCAGTATTTCAATCGTTCACCAAGGGCTTTCGCGGTCGCCACCAAAGTTTTTCTGCGCACCGCCGCGGGTCGCGCGCGCCGACGGCAGATCCTGACCAACGGTGCCTCGCTGATCGGTCAGATGCTCAAGGCGCTGATCGATCTCAGCGACGGCCGGCCACCGCTGTGGATCAACGCCGCTCTTGCCGACCTCATCGTCGAAGACGGCCGAGTGGTGGGTGCGCGCATCGTCCACGACGGCACACCGTTGAACGTCGAGGCGCGCAGGGGAGTCCTGTTGGCCGCCGGTGGATTCGGGCACAACGCCGAGATGCGTCAGCAGTACGGTGGCGACCAGCCCAACAACGCCAAGTGGTCGATCGCCAACGCCGGCGACACCGGCGAAGTGCTGCAGACCGCGATGCGACTGGGCGCCAAGACCGACCTGCTCGACGAAGCCTGGTGGTTGCCTTCGGTTTTCATCGCCAACGGTGGGACGGTCGCCGCTTCGTTGGGTTCGGGACGTCAACGTCCCGGGGCCATCTACGTCGACTACACCGGCCGACGATTCTGCAACGAGTCGAACTCCTACGTGGAGGTCGGTAAGGCGATGTACGCCAATAAGGCGGTGCCCTGCTGGATGATCTTCGACGACGGATACGTGCGGCGCTACGTCACCAGTGCCAACCCGCTCAAGCGCAAACAGCAGCTGCCCGCCGAACTGATCGACTCCGGTGCGGTCAAACGCGCCGACACCATCGAGGACCTGGCCCGCCAAACCGAGCTTCCCGCTGACGAACTGACGCGAACGATCCAGCGCTTCAACGAGTTCGCAGTCAAAGGGCTCGATCCGGACTTCGGTCGGGGGCAGTCGGCCTACAACGACTGCCTGGGTGATCCGGGGTATCGGCCCAACGCCGCCGTCGGCCCGCTGGAGCGGGCGCCGTTCTACGCGACCAGGGTGCTGCCGGCCGACGTCGGGACGTGCGGCGGTGTGGTCACCAACGAGTACGCGCAGGTTCTCGACGAGAAGGACCAGGTGATCGACGGCCTGTACGCCACCGGGAACAACACCGCGACGGTGATGGGCCGAACCTATCCGGGCGCCGGTGCGAGCATCGCCAGCTCGATGGTGTTCGGGTACGTCGCCGCGCGGCACGCGGCAGGGCGAGCGCTGCCTGGCGAACGAAGCCGCTAATCCGCGGCCGGCTCAGCCTCGTCGCGGCCGATGAAATCCCTTGGCTTCAAACCGGATTGCTTGAGCTCGGCTCGACGTTCCTGAACGTCGGACGCCGCACCGACCATGTTGGTCAGGATGTGGCTGACCTGCAGGTGCACCCGCATACCCATCAACTCGTAGGCGCGTTTCACGCTGTTCTTGACCGCCATCGACGTGGTCAGCGGGACTTGGGCGATCTTGCGTGCCATCTCCTCGACGGTGTCTTCGAGTTCGTCGCGGGGCACCACTTTGTTGAGCAGCCCCCACTCCAACGCGTCGGCCGCCGACAGCGTCGGCGCCAGTAGCAGCCAGTCCATGGTGCGGTGCCAGTTCATCAGCAGCCACGGCTCGATCATGGTGTGTCCACCGGGCTCGCCCAGACTCTGCGCGAGCGGCATCTGGAAATACGCATCCTCGGATGCCACGCAGAAATCGGTCAGCAGGCCCAGATAGATGCCACCGCCCATGCAGTAGCCGTGTATCTGCGAGATCGTCGGTTTCGGAAACTCCCAGAGGTACAACGTCGGCCAGAGGAACAGGTCGGCGGTGCCTTTGTAGAGATCTTCGAACGTGTCGCCGAAATCGGGATAGGGGTTTTCGTCCGGACCCCAGCGGGCCACGTGCCCACCGCAGAAGCCTTTGCCGTTGGCCTTGAGGATCACGACTTTGATCTCGCGGTCCCGGTCGGCCTCATGCAGGCAGGCGTCGACCTCCTGGACCAGCGTCGCGTCCTTGGTGTTGGCCTTGTCGGCCCGGTTCAGGATGATCCGTGCGATCGGCGGTTCGCGTTCGTAGATAACCGCATCCAGGACACGCCGTTCCATTCCGGTGACAGTACCGGACGCCGCTACATTCGAATTCGATTAACGGTTGCGCGATGTTCGCCGTAGGAGTGAAGTGTATTCAAGGCTCTGGACGCTGCTGTACGGCAATCGATCCAGATATTGATAACGAACGGAACGCTTATGAGGACCCCGTCGGATCGGGCGGCGCAACTGGAACTGGTTGCGCGCCTCCAATCGTCTTACCCCGAACTCCCGGACGCACCGACCCCGGATCTCATTGATCACCATCGATTTACCGCCTACACGAAGACCCCGCATGATGTCGGTGGCGAGCCGGACGCCCCGATGGAATTCGAAAATAAGCAATACGAGATCTGGGAGGAGAGTACCTACGTCATGTGTGAGGTACTCGGCTGGCGTGGGATCTGGTTGTCCGAGGAACGTCGCCGGATGGGCAATGTCGATGTGGGCCGCACCATCTATCTCGGGCTTCCGTATTACGCGCGGTGGCTGCTGGCCGTCGTACGAGTACTCGCGGAAAAGCATCACATCGGCCTGAGCGAATTGGCCGAACGTATGGCCGAGGTCAGAGCGCGGTACGCCGGCGGCCTGCGGGGAAATCCGTTGGAGGCCATACCGAAGTTCGAGGGCGACCCCGCCACGGTGAAGCGCAACCGGCACCATTTGCACGCGGTTGGTAAAGGCGATCCGCAAGTGTTTGCCGGACAGGCCGGCACCCCGAAGTTCAACGTTGGCGACCAGGTTGTGGTTCGGGACCTTCCCGTGCTGCTTTACACCCGCACTCAGGAGTACGTGCGAGGCGCGACGGGCGAGATCGCGGCGGTCTCCTATGAAAGTCCGGCCGCCGAGGACGAGACGTGGGATGGGCCCGACCAGAAGCCCGAATGGTTCTACATTGTGCGGTTCAACATGTCGGAACTATGGCACAACTACACCGGTTCCGGCAACGACACGCTGCAGACCGAAATTCCTGAGCGGTGGCTGGAGGTGGCAGCATGACCGACCACGATCACGACCACGATCGAACCGCCGCGCCCATGGTGGATGAGATCACCGACTTCGAAGTCCTCGAGATCGCTGTTCGCGAATTATGCATAGAGAAGGGTATTTTCACCGCCGAGGAACACCGCCACTTCACCGAGTTCGCAGAGCAGATCGGGCCGACCCCTGCCGCGCATCTTGTGGCGCGCGCCTGGCTCGACGCCGGGTTCAAGGAGCTGGTCCGCACCGATCCTATGGCCGCCAGCAAAGAAATCGGTGTCGACTGGCTGCAACCAACAGGGTTCGGGACGCCGAGTGATTTCACGGCGTTCCATGTGCTTGAAGACACCCCCACGCTGCATCACGTCATCGTATGCACGCTGTGCTCCTGTTATCCGCGTCCGATCCTGGGCAACTCACCAGAGTGGTACCGCACGCCCAACTTCCGCCGTCGTATCGTGCGCTGGCCGCGACAAGTGCTCGCGGAGTTCGGCCTTTACCTATCGGAGGACGTCGAGATCCGGGTGGAGGATTCGAACCAGAAGCACCGTTTCATGGTGATGCCCGTGCGCCCGAATGGAACGGACGGCTGGACCGAGGATCAACTGGTCGAGATCATCACGCGCGACTGCCTGATCGGAGTCGCGCTGCCCAAGATCGGCGTGAAGACCAACGCGGTCACCGAGACCCGCCCCGCTATCCATCCCGTGGACCAGTGAGCAGCGAGGGCAATCCATGAGTGCCTCAGGAGAACCGTATCCGGCCGATGTCGCGTCGATTGAGCCGTTAGCGAAAATTGTTGGGAGAAACCAGGTCTGGAGTCGTATGGCGGCGAAGTACGGCGTCGACAACCCGCTGCCGCCCTGGAAAACGAGCCTCGACGGGATCTGCGACGCGCTTGACCAAAGCCGCTGCGGCGCAGCGCTACCGGGCGTCGACCAGCGCAGTGAAGAAGACATGCTGTCAGCTACTGTCTACTCTGCCGTCCCTTATCCGGAGAACCGGTTGGTCGCGCTGGCGCACTCGCTGGTGCGGCGCGGGCTCGTCAAGGAAACAGAACTGGCGGAACGCCTCGCCGCTGTTCGCGCCAGGCTTGAAGCCTGACGATGCGGTTAAGGTGAGCCGGCGGATCAGGCGTTTACCGGCTTGCCGACCTTCATCAGTTCCATCAGGTTGCCGCCCATGATCTTGGCGACGTCCTCTTCGCCGAAGTCCTTGAGCTCGTCGACGAAGCTGATCGGGTCCTTCAGGCCCTCGGGGTGCGGCCAGTCAGAGCCGAACAGCACCCGGTCGGTGCCGACCATGTTGACGATCTCGGTGAAGCGGTCCTCCCAGAACGGGGTGATGTAGACGCAGCGCTTGAACGCCTCCACCGGGTCCTCGAGGAAGGCCTGCGGCATCTTCTTGTAGACGCCCTTGAGGCCTTTGAACAGATCGGGCACCCAGTCGGCGCCGTTCTCGATCGACAGGATCCGCAGCTCCGGGTTGCGCGACAGCGCCCCGTGGCAGACCAGCGCACCCATGGCGTCGAGGATCGGCCGGTGGCCCATCGCGAAACTGCGGAAGGCGGTCGGCTTGAACGGCAGGAACTCGTCGCCGGGCTCCCAGACGTTCGCGAACTCCGAGTAGCCGCTGTCGGAGGCGTGCATCGACACCGGGATGCCGGCCTTGACGCAGGCCTGCCAGAACGGGTCAAACTCTTCGAGGCCGAACGAGCGGCTGCCCTTGAACCCGGGCACCGGCGCCGGGCGGACCAGCACGGTGCGAGCGCCGCGCTCCAAGCACCATTCGAGCTCTTCGAGCGCTCGGTCGACGATCGGCAGGGTGATCACCGGGGTGGCGAAGATGCGGTCCTTGTGGTTGAACGTCCACTGCTCATACATCCACTCGTTGAGCGCGTGGATGACGTCGTGGGTCATCTCCGGGTCGTCCTTCATGCGCTCTTCGACGAGGCTGGCCAGGGTGGGGAACATCAGCGCGTAATCGATGCCGAGTTCGTCCATCACTTCGAGCCGCGCGGCCGGCTCACGGAACGCCGGGATCGACTTCATCGGCTCGCCGAGAATTTCACGATAGGTCTTGCCCTGCGCGCCGTTGCGGAAGTAATCCTCTTGCGCACCCGGCTTGGCGACGACCGAGAAGGTCGGGTTGGGGATGTATTCGCTGATGTGGCCGCGCACCACGATCTTGGTGCGGCCGCGAACCTCCACGTAGTCGATGACGCGCTTCCGGTTCTCCGGGAGGTACTTGGTCAGCGCTTCCTGCGGCTCGTACATGTGGTTGTCGGCGTCGAACACCGGGAAGGAAAGCTCGCGTGACGGCATGACGATCTCCTGCAGGTCTGGATTCTATGAGGGATGGGATTCTCACTTGGTGGTAATCACGTTACCACCTCTGCGGCACGGCTCGAAAGTCTGTTTGCGATCGGGGTCAGGCCGGCGGCCACTCCGGCAGCTTGGGGGTCGCCCCGTTGATGACGGCGAAGTTCACCGTCGCGGAGGCGAGCAGCGCCTGCTCGCCGTCATCGTCGCTGAGGACGTCGACCTGCATGACCATCGCGCGCCGACTTGCGCGCAACATCCGCGGGACCGCGTATGCCGTGCCCTGCCGAATCGGACGCAGGTAGCGGATATTCAAGTCGGCCGTCGTCATCGTGGTGCCGTCCTGCAGGTAGTCCAGGCCGAACTGCCCGCCGGCCACGTCGACCAGCGTGGCGATCAGGCCGCCCTGCAGCGCGCCGGAGGTGTTGACCACCTGCGGGCTCACCGGAATGGTCATCGCGAATTCGCCGTTGCGGTTACCCGGCCGCATGCCGATCTGGTTGAACAACTCTGCCAGCGTCGGCGCTTCCGGTGGGACGTCCTCGTCGGCGCCGAGCGCGCGCACGCAGAAGTCGTAGAGGTGAGCGGCATCGATTGGCGCACCGGTTAATTCGGCACCCAGCCAGTGCAGTCGCAGAGCACCCAAGATGGTCTGCATGATGATTGCCGCGACTGGCCCGACGTCGAGGTTGGGTCTGAAGACGCCTTCGCTGATGCCGCGCCGCACCACGTCGCGCATCAACTCGTGCAGCGGGAGAATGATCCGGGCATAGTCACGGGGCTTGGTCTCGGCCAGATGCTGGTTGTACAGGTTCATCGCCCGGTTCAGGCTGTCTTGTGTGCTCGACTCGGGTTGAGCGCTGATGCGGTCGATGATCAGCTTGATCGCCGAGGTGCTGTCCATGTCCGCGGTCTCGGCGCGCCAGGCCTGCGTGGACTGGGCCATCGTCCGTTCCAGCAGTGCGATCAGCAGTTCGTCCTTGCTGCTGAAGTGTTGATAGAACGCCCGCAGCGATGTCTTGGAGCGGGCCACGACTTCCTGCACGGTGAAGTCGGTGCGCCCGGTCTCGCGAAGGATCTCCACAGCGGTCTTGATGAAGCGGGCGTCCCGGGTCGTCGGTTCGGCTTCGCGATCCTCGGCCATGCCGCCTCCTCAATCCCACACACGTTGCGCTGTGAGAATGAGGTTACCGCGCGACGGCCGTCAGCGGTGAAAGCTAGAAGTGCGCGCAAGCTGGAGCGAAAAGATCGGATCCTTGTCTCGGCGCTGCTGGCCGGCGGTGTCGCAGTAGCCGGACTGGCTCTGGGCGCGGGTACCGCGCAGGCCGGGCCACTTCGCTGGTGTCCCGGCGATCCTCCACCCAAAGCCTTGCTGCCCACTCCCGGTGGCGGCTGGGCGCCGGGTCCCGTCAACCCGGCCTGGGACACCAACGTCTGCCATGACTACACCGTGAGAGACAACGAGGTTGTGGAAGGAATCGGTTGTCCATTGCCGCAATTCCAGTGGTTTCAGTGCCCGCCAGGCACCACCCCTGAATCGCAAATGCCGCTTATCCCCAACAGGTAGAGATCAGGGGGATGGCGCGGGTGGCGGTGACTTGGCCGGTCCGGGCGCAGCCGCATTGGGATGCAGGCACTGCTGATATTCGTCAGTGCCGGGGACGTTGTCTGCACCGCAGCTGCAATCGTGAATCTGCGCGGGGGGAAGCGAATTGCAAAAGTCGCTACCAGCCGAGGCCGACGGTGCGGTCCACATGACACCAGCGGCCAAGGCTGCTGCGGCACCGCCGACCGTGGCCCTCAATATTGTTGCCTTCATGTTGGGATTCCTTTTTCTCGGGAAGACCATGGCACTCCGCCGCTGCAGGTTGCGCTAGCCGAATCGTAGGGGTCCCCGGAGAAAGTCGCAGACGTCTAGGTGGCACCGAATTCCGAAAGAACATCGTGGTCGGGCTGTTGAACTGCGGATTCCTTAGCGGATGCTGAGCGAGTCCGGAAATCGACATGCAGGTCGTGTACGTGTCACCGCCGACCGCCCGCGTTCCCCGACCAAGGAAGTCGGATGGCCGTTGAGCAGCATCAATGTCGCGAAGCGGGGTGGTAGGGACAAGAAGCGGAGTTGCCGAGAAAATTTTGCTCAAAACCTAGCTGAAAACAAAAATCAAGGCTTACCTTAAGCGCACCTGAGAACCCACGCCCCTTGCCTAGGAAGTACCAGCCATGGCTGATCGAAACGGCAGCACGCATAATCCGCACTCGCGTAAAGCGATGGCCCACCGCCGTCAGCGTGCAGTCGGGTTGACGGTCGCGATCAGCGCATTTTTGATGTTGGGGCTGGGGCCGTTGGCCAATGCGCCACAAGCCAAGGCGGATCCGGTTGACCTGGTCATGGAACAGGTCGTCAATGCGATCACTGGTTCGTTGAGTGATGTGGCTGCCGGTTCGGCGGCGGTTCCCGAGCTGGGCCTGGGTTCGCTTTCTGACGTGGGCTCGGCAACCGCGGCCAGCCCGATTGATGCCGGGTTGCAAGCGCTAGAACAGGATTGGATCAACAGCAGCGTTGGTCAGCAGTTCGACACCCTGATCAATAGTTGGTTCAACCTGGCCGATCCCACCAGCAGTGCGTGTGGGTTGATCTGTGACGGCGCTGTCGGTCAAGGTGGCGGGTTGATCTTCGGTGAGGCCGGCAACGCTGCGGTGCCGATGAGCGAGAACTTGCTGGTCAACCCCAGCTTCGAAACGGCCGACCCGTCCGGGTCGGGCTTCAGCGGGGTGACCATCCCGGGCTGGACGGAGACCGGCACCCCGACCGTGATCGCCTACGGCACCCAAGGCGGTTATCCGTTCGGATTCTCGACTCCGCTCCCAAAGTTCTTCGACTTCCCCCAGACCGCGCCCCTGGGGGCCGGGGACAATTTCGCCGGCGGCGGACCCGTGGCCACGTCCACCATCAGCCAGACCGTCGACCTCACCGGCGCAGCCGGAACGCCGTTCAACCTGAGTGCAGATCTCGGCGGCCAAGGCTGGGACCCGTCCGTCGCCTCAGTGCAGGTCACGTTCCTCGACGCCCACGGGGACGTTCTGGGCACCGACTCGCTCAACCCGGTCACGGTATGGGATCGCTTGGGTTTCACCGGGTTTGAGGCACGCGACATCTCCGGGACGGTCCCGGATGGCACCACCTCCGCCCAGGTGACCACGACCTTCACCGACAACGACACGTTCCTCGGCAACTACAATGGCGCCTACGCCGACAACGAGTCGTTCACCGTCGGCGATCCAAGCCTCACCCCGGCGACGCTCATCGCACCGACGTCCAACGTCGGCCAACTGGATCACGTGTTCTTGATCTACATGGAGAACAAGGGTGCCGGCGACATCGTCGGCAGCCCCAACGCTCCGTACATCAACAGCCTGATCAACACCGAACCACATGACACCAACTACTTCGCGCTGGGCCACCCCAGCGACCCCAACTACGTCCGGGTCGTGGGCGGGTCGGACTTCGGCCTCGACTACAACCCCGCCCCGCCTGTCATCGACGCGAACAGCCTGATGCAGGAAATGGATCAGGCGGGCATCTCGTGGGCCGGCTATGCGCAGAGCATGCCCACCCCGGGTGATCTCGTGTCTTCGGGTGACTACTCCGTCGACGAATTGCCCTTTGCCCAATTCAACTATGTCTACGACAACACCCCCGCCTATCTACAGGAGCACCTGCTTCCGTTGACACAGTTGTCCACCGATCTCCAGAACCCGAACAGCTTCCCTGAATTCACGTGGATCGCTGCAAACGAGGCCAACAACGGGGAAGGCCCCATCAACAGCCTCAGCGGCATTCTCCACTTCATTGGCGGTCAGCTCACGAACCAGCAGTACAACGTCTCGGCCGCCGACCAGTTCGTCCAGCAAGAAATCTCCACCATTGAAAGCTCGCCAACGTGGAACGACCCGACGCAGCACGACGCGATCTTCCTCACGTTCGACGAAGACAACAACAACTTGTCACTGGGCATCGGCAATGAAGGCAACAACGTTCCGATGATCGTCATCCCGAACGGGGGCGCCGAGTCTGGCGCTAACGGGATGGAATCCGGCCCCTTTACCACCGACGCTTACGCCAACGAGTACAGCCTGATGGCCACGATCGAAGACGCCTTGCGTACTACGCCAGGGACATTGGCCCCGCTCACTGCCAACGACATGTACGCCACACCCATGAACGCCTTCTGGAAGCAATAGCCAGACCGCCAAAGTCTCTGCGTCTTGCCGTCAGGGAACGCTGTCCCAGCCCTGCTCGGGGCCACCGCCACAGGTTCGGCTGCCGACCCCAGTGCCGGGATCCGGACCGCCGAGGAGAGTGAGACAGCCGCCGAGCGCCGCCGTGATGTGGCCGTCGGGCTGGATGCTCCAATGCTGGCTGCTCCAGCACGACACCAGACGCAGCGCTTCGATGTCCTGCGGTCTGTTCAGGCATTTCCCGGGGAAGGCCGAACTCTCGAGCCGCTGGTCGCCGGTCACGTTCCAGCGCTGAAAGTTGGCTCCATTGCACGGGTTGACGACCACGTGGGTGGGCCAGGCGTCGCTCGGCGCGTCGAGACAGGCGTCACCCAATCGGCTTCTGATCTCGACCGGGCCGTCGGCTGCCGCAACACCGGTCATTGCGAACGCGCCGGCGACTCCGATAATCCAGCCGGCTCCGACGACAGCAAGGGCTCGCGGCATACCGTCCATCACGCGGTTCTCGACCAAACCTCGAGGCGTCGAAGGCGTTCTCGCCGGAATCGCAGAAGGGCGGCGCCTATTCAGGCGGACTGCGCCTATGCGACGGGGGCCGTCTCCTTGCCGACGTCCTCGAGGTTCACGCCCGTGGTCTCGATCCGGAAGAAGTAGGTCACCACCGCGCCGGCCAGGAAGCACACGACAAGACCCCAGAGCAGCGCGGTGGTGCCGATGCTCTTGAGCAGGATGGGGAAGAGGAAGGCCGTCAACACAGCGCCGACCTTGGCGAAGGATGCCGCGAAGCCGGCGCCCTTGCCGCGTAGCTCGGTGGGGAAGACCTCGCCGGCAAGAAGGTAGGTCATGGCGTTCGGCCCGAAGTTGACCATGAAGTAGAACAGCGTGAAGCCGAGGAACAGCAACGCCATGTTGTTGGTGCCGTCGGAGTGGACGGACAGCCCGGACAACAGCAGGCCTACCGCGCAGCCGATGAAGCCCCAGATCTGCAACTTGATCCGCCCCACCCTGTCCACCAGGAAGATGGCGACGATCACGCCGAGGACAAAGAGTACGTCCATCATCGCCGAGCCCTTGGCGCCCAGGATGTCGTTGTGGATGGTGTCCGACAGCGCGTGCGACTTCGACTCCTTGCCGATGACGGCGCCCAGAATCGTCGGGGTGAAGATACCGATGCCGTAGACGCCCAGGTCCTGTAAGAACCACGGCACTGAAGCCAGGATCGTCGCGCGACGGTTTCTTCTCTTGAACAGCGACAGGTAAGACCCGTGACCTTCGGCGGCCTTGGCCTTAGCCTCATCGGCCAAGTGCCCCAGCGACACGCTCTTGGGATACTGCGGGGTGCGCTTGAGCAGCTGGGTGGTGGCCTTCTCGCCTTCTGCGGTGCGGCCTTTCGCCACCAACCAGTGCGGGCTTTCCGTCACGTACAAACGGCCGACGACGACAAGGATCGCCGGCACGATCGCCGCCGCGTACATGATCCGCCACGCACCCAAGTCCGGGTTCGCGTACAGAATGCCGAAGCCCAACGCGGTTCCGAAGAACGCGCCGACGGCCTGGAATGCGAAGGCGCTCAGCACAAGCCGGCCTCGCATCGAGGTGGCGATGCTCTCCGAGATCACCATGTGCGCGGTCGGATAGTCACAACCCAGCGCGATTCCGGCCCCGAACAGACAGATGACCAGCGTGATGAAGTTGGGGGCGAAGGTCAGCGCCACCAGGAACACCGCGAAGATGATCATCTCGATGATGAACATCTTCTTGCGCCCGTAGCTGTCGGCAAGGCCACCGAGGGCTGTGGCGCCGATCAGGATGCCTGCCAGCGAGGCTGCGGTAACCATGCCTTTGTCGGCTGCGTTCAGGTGGAATTGGATCGCGATCAGCGGCAGGGCGACGCCGGTCATGAACACGACCATGCCCTCGAAGAATTTGCCTGCGCAAGCCAGCGCCCAAATCCGAAACTGCATGGCGGTCATCGGCATTGACTTCAGCGCTGTGCCGTCCGGCCACTGCGGCAGCTCGTCGATGTACTGCTGCACTGTCTTGCCGTTGACCTGCGGCTTGTCCTGCGGTTTGTCGAGCGTGTCAGTCATGTCACCTCTCCGGTGCAGCGATACAGTGCGGCTTGCCGGTGGGCACAGACCACCCGCCAGCGTCAACTTCGCAGACGCTAAGTCAGACAACTGAACGTGCGATAACGGCCGGATGAATTCACCAGAGATGGCGTCGCCGCCGACCCTCACCGATTGCTTCACCTGTTGTTCGCTTCCGTATTGACGCGATTTCGATATTGGTGACTTTTAATGATCGCGGACGTGCTCGACCCGACGCGCGGTGCTGAGACGCGCCGATGTGCGGCTAACCGGTTGTTGCCGAGGAGGCAAACATGAAGCAGCACAAGAGATCCCGGTCTGTCGTGAGCTTGCTCGCCGCGGGTGTGCTCGCTTTGTCGGGTTGTACGCATCTGGACACGCCGCCGAATTACGCCAAGGGCGTCCACGTCGACTGCGGCGGCAAGCAGGACCTCACCGGCAGCGGTTCGACGGCTCAAGCCAATGCGATGAGCCACTTCATCACGAGTTACGAAGAATCCTGCTCGGGCAAGCAATTGACCTATACGGGCAGCGGTTCCGGTGCCGGCATTGCGGACTTTCTCGGCGCCAAGACCGACTTCGGCGGGTCGGACTCACCGCTGGGCAGTGACGAGCGGACGGCTGCGAAGCAGCGCTGCGGCGGAGCGGACGCGTGGGACCTGCCGGTCGTCTTCGGCCCCATAGCAATCACCTTCAACCTCAAGACGACCGACGTCCTCACGCTCGATGCTGCGACGCTGGCAAAAATCTTCAGCGGCGCGGTCACGCGCTGGGACGACCCGGCCATCACCGCGTTGAACGGGAACATGCCCGCCGAGGACATCCACGTCGTATACCGCGACGACGCGTCCGGAACAACCGACAACTTCCAGCAGTATCTGCAGGCTGCGTCAGGCGGCGCCTGGACCAAGGGCGCCGGCAAGGCGTTCAACGGCGGCGCAGGAACCTCGGCCAAAGGCAACGAGGGCACGTCCGAGGCGGTCAAGAACACCGAAGGCGCGATCAGCTACAACGAGTGGTCGTATGCCATGAAGCAGCATCTCGATGTCGCAGGGATCAAGACGGTCGGCGGAGTCGTGCACATCGGCAACGACTGGGTCGGTAAGACCATCTCGAACGTCACCATCAAAGGCGTCGGCAACGATCTGGTGCTTGATTTGTCCAAGGTCTACGCGGCCACAACGCCTGGGGCGTACCCGATCCTGTTGGCCAGCTACGAGCTCGTCTGCGGCAAATACCCCGACGCCGAAGCCGGCAAAGCGGTGAAGGCGTTCATGCAGTCGACCGTGACCGATGGACAGCAGGGTCTCACCCCGCTGGGCTATATCCCTTTGCCGTCCGATTTCCAGACCAGGGTCGCCGCCGCCGTCAACAGCATCAGCTGAGCTGGGGCTCCAGTGTCAGGGCGCCGCCTGCAGATCGGCCGCGGCAGCGGCCAGCAATGCGTCACGGTCGCGATTCAACGGAGGATAGATACGCCGGGTGTTGATGGTGAGCTTGGTGTCCTTCGCCTCATCGCCGGACGCGACGACGCGGCGGTCCCAGCCCTCGGTGTAAACGGCGCCAGCCGGTCCAAGATCGAGAACCGTTACATACCAAGGTATCCGCAACGGCTTCATCGGCTCGCCCAGGAGATCGCCGACGACGTTGTATCCCGCCCAGCGGCCCATCGGGCGGCTGTGCTGACAGGACATCACCGACACATGCTCATCGTCCATTTTTGCCACGGCGACGTCACCCGCGGCGAACACCGCGGGCACACCGCCGACCCGCAGATAATCGTCAACCGGGAGTCGACCCAGTCGGTCGCGGTCGACGCCGAACTCTGCGGTCAGCGGGTTGGCTCGCATACCGGCAGACCAGACGACGGTAGCGGCGGCCAACACCGCACCCGAGGAAAGCGTCACGGCGCGTTCGTCGATAGCCGCGACCCCAACGCCCAACATGCACTCGACCCCGGTGTGATCCAGCGCCGCCTCGATGATCGGTTGTGCGGATGCGCCCATGTCCGAGCCGACGAACGGACTGCGGTCGATCAGGATGACGCGCGGTGTGAGTGTATGTGCGGCAAAGGTTTCAGCGAGCATCGCGGGCAGCGCGGTCGCCGCTTCGATCCCCGTCAAGCCCGCCCCTACAACGACTGCCGTTGCGGCCGCCGAGTCAGCGGGGCCCTCCGCAAGCCGGCGCAGGTGGGCGTGCAGCCTGCTCGCTGCGTCGTGGGTATCGATGTCAAAACCGAACTCCCGCAGGCCAGGAATGTCAGGCTTGACCACCTGGCTGCCCAATGCGAGTACCAGGCGGTCGTAATGTTGTGCGCCCGCGCTGGATTCCACGATGCGCGCCAGGCCATCGATCGCCGTCACTTCGCCGGTGATGTGCTTGACTCCGACCGGATCGAGAAGATCACTGAGCGGGATACGCGCTGGGCTCAGGTCGGCCTCGTAGTTGCGCACGCGGATGTCGTGGTACGGCATGGAACTGACCATCGTGACATCGACGGTTCCCGGCGTCACACCTAGCTCGTCGAGTCGCCGGGCCGCGGCAAGCGCCGCCCACAGACCCGCAAACCCGGACCCGAGAACCAAAATACGAGCGGGATCGGCCACTGCGCTCAACCGCCGCGGGCTTCGACCATCGCTGAGCGGTTGACCTTGGTTGCCGCGGTGCGCGGGATCTGGTCGATGAATTCCACGGTCTTGGGAACTTTGTACCCGGCCAGCCGGGTCTTCGCGTAGGCGATCACATCGCGCTCGGTCAGCGGCGTCGAACTCTCGGCGAGCTGAATCACGGCATGCACGCGGCGGCCCCACTCGCTGTCGGTGAGTCCGATGACGACGACGTCGGCGATGGCGTCGTGTTCGGCCAACGCGCATTCCACTTCGGCGGGAAAGACATTGGCCCCGCCGGTGATGATCATGTCGCTGCGGCGATCGGCGATGTAGAGGTAGCCGTCGTCGTCGAGATGACCGATGTCGCCGGCGGTCCGGAACCCGTCCGGCGTCGAGGGCAGTAGCGGCGCACCACCCAGATAGAGGTACCCGGCGCTCATCGGTGAGCGCAGATACACCTCGCCGAGTTCGCCTGTCTTCACCGATTGGCCCTGCTGATCCAGGATCCGCACCTCGGTGTCGCGGAAGCCGCGACCGACGCTGCCCGGGTGGGCCAGCCATTCGTCGCCGCGTAATGCGGTCAGCCCGAGGCCCTCGGTCATCCCGTAGGCCATCACGACCTGTTCCGGGCTGAGCAGATCGAACCAGGTGCGCAACAGTGCCTGCGGCATCACTGCGGCACCCTGCAGGATCCACGCGATGCTGGACAGATCCCGTTCGCGTATGTCGGGCAGCGCGGCGATGCGCGACAACATTGTCGGGGTGGCGGTGAAGTTCGTGATGCGGTAGCGCTCGACGACATCGACAACCATTGCGGCGTCGAACTTTTCGAGGACAACCAGCTTGTCACCGCCCAGCAGGTAGGTCAGCGGCGAAAACCCGTTGGTGTGATACATCGGGCCGGGCACCAGGATGGTCTGCGGCGTCGCTGTGGGAGCCCACGCGGCCAGGAATGGGAACGACGACTCGGCCGTCCACGTGCCCTGCGCCAGCGTCAGAATCACTTTGGGCAGGCCGGTGGATCCGCTGCTGCATATCCCGTTGGCTTTGGGGGATACCACGTCCGGCAGCGGGTCCGCGGACTGGTCGGCGGCACTTGCGGTGAGTCCCGACTGGGTCTCGTCGTCGACGGTGACCGCGGGAGCGATCACTTCGAGCACGCGAGACCGTTCCCAATCGGGCAGGTCCCAGCGCATCGGAACCGGGACGGCGCCGATCTTCCAGCAGCCCAGCGCCGCCAGCACCAGCTGTTCGGAGTTGGGAATCCCCAGTGCGACAAGCGAACCGAACTGTGCGCCAGCGGCTGCCAAGGCCCGACCCCATTGATTGGCCCGGCGATCCAGCTCCGCGAAGGTCATCGACCGCGCGTTACCGTCGCGCGCGACGACGGTCAGAGCCGTGTCGTCTCCTCGTTGTTCGGCGAGTTGACGAAGCTTGACGCCGAACGGGATTTCCTCCTCCGGCGGATTGGCGGTGCCCCCCGACACCGTCGTCTGGGTGCTCACGCCGATACCGGGCCGGAGAACAACGTCTCGAGCCCGCCGCTGCGGACCTCCGGCAGCAGGCGCATCGCGAGCACCTCGGTGCCGACCGGCAGCCGGATCAGCGGCTGGGTATGCCGGTCGAGCACGCTGACGTCGGACTCGTCGCAGAACCCCAGTGCTCCCAGTAGCTGATGCGCGGTGCGGAACACCTGCCGCGCAGTCTCAGCGGCTTTGAGTCTGAGCACCAGCGCGTCCGCCGAACGGACTTGCGCCGGAGCCGATTCCAGGCGGCTGATGGTGTACTTGGCGAGTTCGTGCAGCCCGCGGGCCGCAACGGAGGCGTCGGCGATGGTGAATCGGACGCTTTGAAACTCCGCGAGGGGTTTGCCGAACTGCATTCTTGACTTCACGTGTTGGCGCGCGATCTCCAACGCCTGCTGCACCGCGCCGACGATCCGCCACGATCCCAGTGTGAGGTGCAGGTCGACGTCGGCGGCCGGAACCGTGCCGAGTGTTTGGGTCAACGTGGCCGGCACCAGAAAAGGCCCGAGCTTCGCGGCGGTGCGTGACGACGGCTGCACGTCATACCGCGTCCCGTCGAGGTCTGCGGCGACCCACGTGCCGGCCAGGTCGCCGTGGTCGATCCGTGGCGCGTCAGGATTCACCAGAGCGAGCCGGGCACCGTCGATCGCAAGCAGTTCCTCGACGAGCGGGTAGGGCAGCGCGGTTGCACCGGCCGCTTGGCAGAGCACGGCCGCGGCCAGCAGATCCTCGGCGGAGCCTCGGACGTCGAGGTCGAATGCCCCGAGGTCGGACAGCGCGGTCCGGGCGTCGTGCCGCAGCTGGTCCTCGGTTTCGGCGCGCAGCGCGGCCTGCGCGCCACCGAACCGGAACAGCTGCTTGTTGGCGACTACGGCAAAGTCGGCAATGTCTTCTGGCAGAGCGGTTTTCATCAGTGATCTCCCAGTGTTTCACGCGCGACCAGCATCCGCTGCACTTCGATTGTTCCGGAAGCTACGGTGGCCGCTTGGGCGTACCGCCAATGATCTTCTATCGCACCATGCAGCGGCGCCGACATTCCGGTGTCCAACGCCGACGGGCCGAGTACGTCGAACAGCAACTCGGCGACCTGCTGATCGCACGTGGTGGTGGCGATGCGGGCGGCACTGGCCGCCGCGCCGGCCGACGGGTCGTCCTGCAGTGACACTGCGCGGTAGGCCAGCAGCCGCGCGATCCGCAGGTCGATCAACGCCCGCACCCAGCGCGTCCGAATCGACTCGGGCAACTGGTCCCAGTCGTCACCCAGTTCGGTCTGCATCCGGTCCAAGAGCGACTCGCACCGGGCGTAGCGGGCTATCCCCACTCGCTCGAACGCCAGCGCCTCGCGCATCACCCGCCAGCCGTCGCCCAATTCGCCGAGTACCTCGTCGGGGAACACTTCGACGCCGTCGAGGAACACCTCGTTGAGGTGATGGGGGCCCAGCATCGACCGAATCGGCCGCACCGTGATCCCGGCACGGTCCATCGGGACGAGAAACAGGCTGAGCCGCTTCGGTTTCGGTGCGTTTGGATCGGTGCAGGCCGCCAGCACGCACCAGGACGCCATCTGCGCGTAGGACGTCCAGACTTTCTGCCCGGTGACGCGCCAGCCGTCACCGTCGGGAACCGCGCGGGTGCGCAGCGACGCGAGGTCGGTGCCGGCCTCGGGCTCGGAGAATCCCTGACACCAGATCACCTCCCCGCCGGCAATAGCGGACAGGTGCCGGGCCTTCTGCTCGGCGGTTCCGTACCGCATGAGTGCGGGCCCGACCCAGTTGATGCCCATGTACTGCGCGCCGCGGGGTTCGTGGTGCGCCCACATTTCCTCGCGCAGCACGGTCTGCTGCCACACCGAACCGCCGCCCCCGCCATGCTCTTTCGGCCAGGCCAGAGCGAGCAGTCCGTCGGAGGCGAGCATTTTGCAGAACGACTCGGTGGTCGCCAGGTCTTTGGGATCGTTGGTGCAGGCGCCAAGGAAGCCTTCGGGGATGTGCGACGAGATCAACTCGCGCAAGCGCGTTCTGAGTTCTTTCGCATCGGTGCCGAGGTCGTAATCCATCGTCATCCCTTCGGCAATCCGAGCAGTCGCTCGGCGATGATGTTGCGCTGGACCTCAGATGTCCCGCCGTAGATGGTCGCCGCCAGCGCATCCTGCCGTTCGAAGAGCAGGTCGGTGTCGTCGATCGATCCAGGCCCGGCCGCTGCGGCGGCGAGATCCCAAACTCGTTGCAGGGTAAGCGAACCAAGAAGTTTGAGAATATCGGATTCCGGGCTCGGCAGGCCGGCGAGTTCGTTGTTGAGCGCACGATACCCGGTCGCCCGCAGTGCCTCGGCATCGGCGAGCAGCGAGCCGAGTTCGGAGAAGACCTCGCCTGAGGCGTAGTCGTCGTGGGTGGCCTGGGAGTCCCTGACCTCGGTAAGGCCGCGCTGGATCTCCACCCAGTTCATGATCCAAATCATTTGCCGCTCATGGTTGAGCGACGACATTGCGACCTGCCATCCGCCGTTGATTTCTCCGAGCAGACTGTCGGCGGGTATCTCGACATCGTCGAGGATGACTTCGCAGAACGTCTCGTCGGAGATCGACGCCATCCGGATGGGCTCGATAGTCAAACCGGGCGACTCGAGATCGAGGATGAAGCAAGAGATTCCACGGTGCTTCGGTAGCGTCCGGATCGGTGCGGGCATACAGGGTGCACCAGCGCGACAGATGCGCCTGGGTGGTCCAGATCTTTCTGCCCTTGACCCGGAACACGCTCCCGTCGCGCACGGCTCGCGTACGCAGGCCGGCGAAATCAGATCCGGCTTCGGGCTCGGACATGCCCAGCGCCCACCACTCGTCGCCACGCAGCAGCGGGACCAGCAGCCGATCGATCTGCTCGGGGGTGCCGAACTGGCGAAGCCCCGGCGCGGCGACACCCGGCCCGGCAACGTTGGGCAACTTGGGCGCTGAGCGCATCGCCGCCTCGAGCCGGATCTCCATCGCCTCGGCCAGACCCAGCGATCGGCCGCCGTGTTCGCGCGTCCAGGTGGGCTGCAGCCAGCCGGCCTCGAAGGCGGCGCGTTGGTGATCGCGTCGAAGCTCGATGTCCCAGCGGTAGTCGTCATAGCGGTCGTAGTAGTCGTTCGGCAGGAAGTCCGACAGCCAGGCGCCGTACTCGGCCTTCAGGTCGGTGGTGGTGGTGGCAGGGCGCGTCACGAGGCGCTCCCGGCGAAGCGGCGCCCGACCGCGTGGTAGAGCGCGCGGCTGTCGCCCAGCGTCGAAGCGCCTTGCCAGGCATGGCGTAAGTAGAGATGCATGTCGTGTTCCCAGGTTTGCGCCAACGCGCCGTGGACCTGCACCCCGGTACGCGCGCAACCGACCGCGGCCTCGCCCGCCGCCGCCTTGGCCATCGCCGCGGCGTCCCAGCCCGCGGCAATCGGGGTCGCGGGATCGTCGAGGCGCGCGGCGGCGGCGTAGGTCAGACCACGGGCGCGCTCCAGCGCGACGTAGTTGTCGGCCAGGGCGTGCTTGATGCCCTGGAAGGCGCCGATCGGCTTGCCGAACTGCTGGCGTGTTTTCGCGTGTTCGACAGAGCGGGCCAATGCGGCGCCGGCGACACCGACCAGGTCGGCGGCCGCGGCGAGCAGTGGCGTTGCCAGCGCCGACTCCAGATCCACCGGCGCGATGGCGACCGGCTCGGCATCGACCTCGACATCGGCGACCGGTTGCGCGGGATCGGTGCATTCGGCGCCCCGCACGGTAACGCCATCGCCGACGCGCACGACGGCGACGACCGGCCCGTTGGCCGACGAGGCAAGGGTGACGACCAGTTCGGCGCGGGGGAGACCGGGCACCGCGACGGCGCGTCCCTGCACGCGTCCGCCCTGCATCGTCATCGGGACGCCGGGCAGGCGATAGCCCGACGCATGAACGGCCAGTGCGGCGACGACGCCACCACCGATCTCGGTCAACACATCAGCGACGGCGGGACCGGCCTGACGCAGCAGACCCGCGGCCAGGCCGACGCTGGACAGCAGCGGGACGGGTGCCAGGGCCGCACCACATTCCTCGAGGACAACGCTCAGGTCCAGCCGGCCGAACGGACTGTCGCTATCGGGGCCGGGCCCGGCCAGTTCAGTCCAGCCGAGGTCGACGACCGTCTTCCACACCGTGCGCCAGCGCTCCGGGTCCGTCATGGCCTGCCGAGCGACTGTCGGCGGGCATTCCGCGCGCAGGACGTCCCGCACGCTGTCGCGCAGCGCCAATTGTCCGGAATTCAGTCCGACATCCATAAGGCCCCTAACATAGTAAAGATAGTAAACTAGCGCGACAGACGTCAATCGCTTCTGCGGCGCAGTTCGTTCCGAATGGTGGTGGGTTATGGCCGAGTGGTACTTGTTCCTGCCGCAGGTGCGGGTGCCGGTAGCCGATATTGTCGAGCGGGCACGTCGCGCTGAGGACAGCGGATTCTCCGGGATCGCGTTCATCGACCATCTCGAGGCGCCGGGGCTACCCGACGAAAACATCTGGGAGGCAATGAGCGTCGCGACCTGGGTGGCTGCGAAAACCGAGCGGCTACGGATCGGGCACCTGGTGCTGTGCGACGCATTCCGCCACCCGGCGGTGCTGGCGAAGCAGGCGGTCACCCTGTCGGAGGCATCCGACGGCAGGTTCGAACTCGGGCTCGGGTCGGGTTCCTGGCCCGCGGAGCTCGCCAGATTCGATGTCGGCGAACAAGATCCGGTTGCCCGGGTCAAACAGCTGGAGCAGCATCTTGACCTGATGAACCAGTACTGGGGGCGTGGCGAGGGCGCGGCCGGTAGTCAGTCCCCACTTCCCACCCACCACATCCCGCTGATCCTCGGCGGGACAGGGCGCCGGATGATGGAACTTGTTCGCAAGCATGCCGATTGGTGGAACATCCCGGCCAACCACATCGACAGACTCGCGGAGTTGACTCCGGCGGCAGGCTCCGCTCGAGTGTCGATCCAACAGATGGTCGGCTTCATACGTAAGGACAGCGATCCGAACAAGGTGCGTGAGGTGAGCGCGAAGCGCTTCGGCAATCTCGGGTCAGGCCTGATTTGTGGTGATGCCGACGAATTGTCCGGACATTTCCGGGATTTGTCCGGTCAAGGCGTCGAGCGCTTCTATGTCTGGTTCGCCGATTTCGCAGCACCCGAATCGCTGCACGAATTCGGCGAAACGGTGATCAAGGCTTTCCCCCGATAGCGCTTCGTTAGTGGGGTTGGGCTGCCCGCCGGTGAACCTCGTCGGGAACAACGGGCACTCGTGCATAAGGTCCGCGCCGCACCGCGCTCAGCCGGATCTCGGGGAGATCCACCGATGGGTCCACGGTGTCGAGCCACGCAACGGCGTCGGCCACATCGGAGGCCTGGATAGCCTGCATCTCGAACGGAACATCTTGGAGCATTTGAGTTTCCACCGGACCCGGCGTCACGATGTGAACGGCGATGCCGTCACGGTCGACCTCGAGGGCCAGCGCCCGGGCGAAAGCGTTCATCCCGGCCTTGGACGCCGAGTAGGCGGTGCGGGCCATCATCGGTTCGTGCGCGGCCGAGGACGAGATGAAGATGAACCGGGAGCCGGCACGCATTTTGGGTAGCGCGGCTGAGGTCAGCACGAAGCAGGAATCCAAATTGGCCGAGATGATCGCCTGCCACTGCGCGAATGTCTGCTTGCGCGCGTAGGTCCCGCCGAGAGCGCCCGCTGCGTGTACGACGAGATCGATGGCCTCCAGCGGGCCGATGGCACGCGCGAAGCCATCCGCATCAGCGGCATCGGCGACGAGATAGCGCGCCCCGATCTCGTCGGCAGCGGCGCGCAACGGTTCAACGCGGCGCGCCGAAAGTATTACGTCGTAACCCAGTTCGCACAGCTTCGCCGCGCATGCCTTACCGATACCGCCGCTGCCACCAGTGACCAGCGCGGTTCTCACACCGCTTCGCACGTCCACGATTTATAGATGGCGGGTGTCGCGTGGGCGGGACAATGCCTGCGGCGACAAGGCGTAGATCCGTTGGTCGGGTCCCGCGGCCAGCACGTGGTTCTGGGTGTCGGATAGATGCCGGGCGGCCACCCGACGCGCCCGCTCGACATCGCCGGCCGCGATCATCTCGGCCATCTTGAGGTGGGTGTTGAGAACGGCGCGGCGTTTGGTCAGCGACGGGTAGGTGCCCTTTGCGGCGCTCTCGTCAGCCCACTGCTGTTCGTGGCTGGTCCACAGCGTCTCCAGCGTGCCGACGACGGCGATGATGGTTTTGTTGCCACAGCCCTGCACGATGGCATCGTGGAATCTACGGCCGATTTCGGTGAATTCGGGCCCGTCTTCCAGATGCGCTTCCATCGCGTCGTTGATCTCTTTGAGCTCAGCCACGATGGTGTCGGCACGGTCGGTCCGCTGGGCGGCCAGTGCAGCGCACGCAGGCTCCAGTTCCAGCAGCGCGGTGCCGAGGTCGGCGACGACAACCGACTCGCTCTGCAGCAGCAGACCCAGCATGTAGGCGGCGCTGGTCTTCGCCGGAGCGTGCACGATGGCGCCGCCGCGGTTGCCGCGCCGAACCGAGACCAGGCCCTCGGTCTCCAGAATTCGCAACGCCTCTCGCAGCGAGACGAGGCTGACATTGAACTGCTCGACGAGTACTTCCTGCCGGGGCAGCAAATCGCCGTCGGCCAACTCGCCATCGATGATCTGCCGCCGCAACTCGTCAGCGACGATCTCGGCGATCCGCGGCGCCGACAGTCGACGTCGGGCCTCGGGGCCAATTCCCAGCGCAGTCATATGATTCCAGCAGCGGAACTCACCGGCCGGAGACACGGCCGCTGCGCCCGCGAACTCCATTTAGTGCAATCTTAGCAGTAATGGCATAATAGCCGCGCTGGTCAACAGCGTGTTTGAAGGCGAATGGGATACAGCTTGAGCGACGGGCACGGCAGCCGACCGACACCGCTGGACGACGTCCGTATTCTCGAGATCAGCAACCGGATCGCCGGCAGCTACTGCGGCAAGCTTCTGGTCGACGCAGGTGCCGAAGTCCGGAAAGTCGAGCCGCCGCAAGGGGATTGGCTGCGGCGCTTTAGCGCCAGCGGATCGGCCATCCCCGAGGGCACGGACTCTCCGCAGTTCAGCTACCTCAATGCCGGTAAGCGCAGCGTCACCTGGCCGGGTGCCGACCTCGGCGCCGAGATCGCCGGCGCTGACATCATCGTGGTGACCGCCACCCGATCGCAGGCGGTCCTGTGGGGCATCGAACCGGACCGGTTGTTGGCGGAGTTCCCGCGAGCGGTCATCGTCACGATCTCTGACTTCGGCTGGACCGGTCCGTTTGCCGATCGTGCCGCCAGCGAGTTCACCCTGCAGGCATGGTCCGGCTTGACCGGATTCCGCGGCGACCCGGCCGGGCCCCCGATCGCGGTCGGCGGCGACCTCGGCGAGTACATGGGCGGGGTGTTCGCCGCCTTCGGTGCACTGGCCGTGCGTCGCCGCGTCGAACACGGCGGACCCGGTGAACATCTGGATCTTTCGATGCTGGAAGCAATCACGTTGATGCAAAGCGGCGAATGGCTGCACTCGCAGCTGCTGCAGGCACCGCCGGTGACGCGGACGATCGAGGTGCCGTCGATCGAAGCGGCCAAGGACGGCTACATCGGGATCACCATGGTCACCGGTCAGCAATGGTTGGATTTCGCCGCGATGGTCGACTGCCCTGAGCTGACCGAGAATCCGCAGCTGAGTTTTCAGATCGGCCGATGGCAGTACCGCGACTTCATCCGCGAGCAGATCCGGCCGTGGCTGGCCGAACGCACCGTCGCGGAAGTGGTCGAACTCGGCCAGTTGTTCCGGCTGCCGATCGCGGCGCTGGGTAACGGTGCGACGATCCGCGACACGGCCTACGCGACGGAACGCGGCGACGTTCGTGCGCAACCCGGCGGGATTTCATCAGCCGCGCACGCCGTGGCTGATGTCACAATGCGCTCCGGCGTCGCTGCGTGGCGCGCCCGCGCTCGGCGAGGCCGACGACACCACGCCGTGGCCTCCCCGCGAATATCGCGAGGTGCCGTCCGATCCGCGGCTACCGTTCGACGGCATTCGCATCGTCGACCTGACCGCGTTTTGGGCCGGACCCGCCGCGACCCACCTGCTCGCGGCGTTCGGCGCCGACGTCGTCAAGATCGAATCGATCCAACGGCCCGACGGCATCAGATACTCGGGCGGGATGCGGAAAGACCGCGACGACTGGTGGGAATACGGCTGGGTGTTCCATGCCATGAACACCAATAAGCGTTCTGTCACATTGGATTTGGGCTCAGACGAAGGGCGTCGCCTGTTCCGCGACCTGGTCGCCGATGCCGACGTCGTGATCGAGAACTTCTCGCCGCGGGTGATGGATCACTTCGGCCTGACCGCCGACGCGCTGCTGGAGATCAATCCGCGGCTGGTCGTCGCCCGGATGCCGGCATTCGGGTTGGACGGTCCATGGCGCGACCGGGTCGGCTTTGCGCCGACCATGGAGCAGATCGCGGGCCTGGCCTGGGTCACCGGCTCAGCGGACGGCCCGCCCATACCGCCGCGGGGAGCGTGCGACCCATTGGCCGGTGTGCATGCGGCGTTCGCCGTGACGGCCGCGCTGTGCTTCGTCGATCGCACCGGAGTGGGCCAACTGGTCGAGCTGCCGATGATCGAGACGGTGCTCAACGTCACGGCGATTCAGCCCATCGAAGCCGAGGTATTCGGCGTCACGCTGAGCCGCCGGGGCAACCGCGGACACGGCTGGGCCGTGCAAAACCTTTACCGCTGTGACGGTGACGACGATTGGATCGCCGTCACCGTGCTCACCGACGAGCAGTGGCAAGCGCTGGCCGACGTGCTGGGCCGGCCGTCGTGGACCGTCGATCGCCGGTTCGACACCGTGGATGGGCGACGCACCCACGCCGACGAGATCGACCTCCGGCTGCAAGGCTGGTTCGCCGGCCAGAAACTCGACGATGCAGTGAATTCCCTTGCCGCCGTGTCGATTCCGGCCGCACCAGTGGTGTCGCCGTCATTGGTGACCGAGAACGTTCAGCTCAACCACCGCGGTTTCCTGGAAACGCTCGACCATCCACGCACCGGACTGGGTCGCTACCCGACTCCGCCGTTCGCGCCGCTGGCTGGAGAGCGCACCTGGCTGATGCGCCCGCCGCCGACACTCGGTGAACACAACGGCGAGGTGCTGCGCGACCTGTGCGGCGTCACCGACGAGGACTTGGCGCGACTGGTGACCGCAGGAGTGATCGGCACCCGGCCCAAAGGACTGTGACCATGATCGGAAGGAAATAAGAGATGCGAATAGTTGTCGACGAGTCGTTATGCGAGGCCAACGGGTTTTGTGAATCGCTGGCGCCGGACATCTTCGAGATCGGAAAGTCCGACGTCGTGCATGTCGCCGATGGCGAGGTGCCGGAGCATCTGAAGATCGATGCGGCGGCTGCGGTCGACCAATGCCCGAAAGCTGCGCTGCGGTTCGTCGACTGATTCGCTAACGCGCTGTCAGCGTCACCGGCATCTGGTCGTAGATCGACATGTTGGTGGTCAGGTTCGGGTAGGTCACCTCGGCCGCACCGAGAGTGATGCCATCGCACCGCAGCAACAGTTCATCGAGCACGGCGCGGATTTCGGCGCGGGCGAGCATGGCGCCCAGACAGTGGTGCGCGCCGCCGCCGCCGAACGCGACATGGGGGTTGGGGTGGCGTCCGATGTCGAACGTGAACGGCGAGTCGAAGACTTCCTCGTCGCGATTCGCCGAACGCAACATCGCGACCACGCGTTCACCTTTCGGGATGTGCTGGCCGTCCATCTCGATGTCGACCTTGGTGCTGCGAGTCCAGTACGCGACGGGCGATGACCAGCGCAGCACCTCCTCGACGGCGCTGGATCGCACGGATTCGTCGTCGCGGTACCGCTCGATCTGTTCGGGATTCGCGACGAACGCCTGCAGACCGATGGCCAGCGCGTTTTTGGTGGTGTCGCTGCCGGCGAACGCGAGCACGAAGAAGAAGAACTCGAGTTCGTTTGCGGCCAAGCTGAATTGCTCACCGTCATCGCCGGTGATGACGCCGGAAGCGATCGTGCTCCAGATGTCGTCGGAAGGGTTGCGCCGCTTCTCGGCCGTCAGCTCCATGGCGTAGCCGAAGATCGACGCGAAAAGCTCGGCATCGACTGGACGACCCTCGCCGGTTTGCGCCTTCAGAATGTGGTCGAAGCCGTCGAAGATGCGCGGTCGATCCGGTTCCGGGATGCCGATGATGTCGCCGATCACGGTCATCGGTAGCGCATCGGCGACGTCGTCGATCCAGTCGCCGCTGCCGCGGGCGAGCAGATCGTCGATCATGCTTGCCGCGCGAGCCCGGATACCGTCTTCGAGCTTGGCGATCGCCCGTGGGGTGAAAGCACTCGAGATGAGTTTTCGATGCTTGCTCTGCTCTGGCGGGTCCAGCGTGATGATCGTCGGGTACGACGCAAACAGGGCCGCCGGCTGGATGAGCGGGCCGTCGCCGGCGGTGAACGAGTCGGCATCGCGGTGCAATCGCACGGCGTGCCGGTGCTTGGTGGTCATCCAGAAATCCCGCTTGACGGTTTTCTCGACGCCCGGCGTCAGGCCATGGCGGAACAGTGGTCTGGTGCGGCGTAGCTCGGCGAACAGCTCGTCGGGAAAGCCATTGCGCCACAACCCGAAATCGGATAGATCGACCGTCGAAGCCGTCACTCGCAACCTCGATTCACTCAGGCGCTCACGCCGCGCTCGGGCAGGGTTTGCAACGTGACCCTACCGCCGGCGAGGAGCCCGCGTTGACGTTCAATACTTAAAATAGTAAAAATAGACGGAGTCTTCAAAGCGCGGCGAGCGTCAGCGTGGCCGTGCGCCAATTGGCTGGCGCGGGAATGACGCAGAAGGGGCAGCCAGTGACTGACACGATTTCGGACTCCTCCATCGATCCGTCCGACAGCGACCTATCGGAACGGGAATTCGGGCCGACCGGCATCAGCCTGTCGACGTACCGATTCCCTACCGGATGGTTCATCGTCGGATTTGCCTCGGAGCTGGCGCCCGGCGACGTCAAGCGGGTGCACTATTTCGGCGAGGAGATGGTGCTGTTCCGCACCGAGTCCGGCGAAGTGAATGTATTGGACGCTTACTGCCAGCACCTCGGCGCCAACATGGGTGTCGGCGGCACCGTCGAGGGGGAGAACATCGTCTGCCCGTGGCATGGGTGGCAGTGGCGCGGAGACGGCTCGAATGCCCTGATCCCGTACAGCAAAATCGGCTGCAAGAACAACGTCCGCGTGCGGACCTACCACAGCGCGGAGTGGTACGGCTTCATCCTGGTGTGGCATGAGCGGCACGGCCGGGCGCCGTACTGGCAGCCACCGGTGCTGCCCGAGTTGGAGACCGACGAGTACTACCCGCTGCACCCGCACAGCCGCATGCTGAACCGGGTCAAAGTGCATGCGCAGATGATCATCGAAAACGCCGCCGACCCGTATCACGTGCAGTACGTACACAAGGCGGCGAACCCGGCCAACACCACGTCGTTCGAGGTGGCTGGTTACCACCTGCACGCCACCGTCAGCGCCCACTTCGGCGGCGGCCGGTCACAGACCTGGCTGACCCCGAACGGCCCGGTCGACGCCAAGATCATTTATGACAACTACTCGCTGGGCCTGGGCATCGTGCGCTTCCCCAGTGACTTGGTGGCCACCATCGAGGTGACCGGACAGACTCCGGTCGACGAGGACTACACCGACTACTTCTACACCCAGGCGTCCGTCCGCGAGCCCGGCGACTCCGGCGACGCGCCCACTGGTCGCGCCGCAAAGTTCCTGGCGCTGCAGCAAGAGGTCATCAAGCAGGACTTCTTCACCTGGGAGAACATGAAATACCTGGAGAAGCCGAACCTGGCACCGGAAGAGGCGCACGACTACGCGGCACTGCGGCGCTGGGCGCACCGCTTCTACCCGGGCGAAGAGGCAGCGCACGACGACTTCGGCTACACCGCCAACGGTGATCCGGACCCGGCTGCTGCGGGAGCCTGATGTCCCGCGTGCCGGTTCGGGCGGCCGCATGCGACGGAAAGCCCATCGGCCCAGCTGATTTCGGCGTCGAGCAGTTCAGCGTTGCGGCCGTCCTCGATCGTCGCGCCGAACAGTGTCCCGACCGGGTGATGATGTCGATCGACGGCGTCGACGTGACCTTCGAGCAGATGCGCCGGCGGTCCGGTGCGGCCGCTCGTGTGCTGTTGGACCTGGGTATCGGACCGGGAGATGGCGTCGCATTGTTCGCCGGCACCTGCCCAGAGTGGGTCTACTTCTGGTTGGGTGCGGGTCGCATCGGCGCAGTGGCCGCGGCCGTGAACACGGCCAACAAGGGCGACTTCCTCCTGCACGCGCTTCGCCTTTCGCGGGCGAAGGTGATTGTCACCGACGGCGAGCGGCAGTCGCGGGTCGCCGAGCTGGCCGACCAGGTGCCCGGGCTGGCCAGCATTGTGGTCGACGACAATTCGCTGGACGATGATGCTGAGGCAGTGGCCGAGCCCGCCGGCCGGGTCGATGACATCGGGTCGTTGTTCTTCACGTCCGGCACCACCGGAGCGTCGAAAGCCGTTGCGACCACCTGGCACTACCTGTTCACCACGGCCGCGACCGCCGCTGCGGCCTGGGAGTTCGGGCCGGGTGAGGCGCTGTGGACAGCAATGCCGCTGTTTCACCTCAGCGCCGCCCCGGCAGTATTGGCACCGATGCTGGTAGGTGGCACAACGGTATTGGCGTCCGGGTTTCACCCAGCCTCGGTGTGCGACGAGATCCGGGCCTGCGGCGCCGTGGGCTTCGTCGGCGCCGGCGCGATGGTCTCGATGCTCGTGAATCAGCCGCCGGATTCCCGCGACGCGCAGTTGCCGCTGCGCTTCATCTCCGCGGCGCCGATCGCCGCCGGGATATACCGCGACATCGAAAAGCGCTACGGCTGCCGGATCGTCACCATGTACGGACTGACCGAGGCCTTCCCGATCGCCGTCAAAGGCGTCGCCGACGACGGTGTGCCCGGAACGTCGGGCCGGCCCAACCCCAACTTCGACGTGCACATTGTCGGCCCGGACGGCACGCCGGTCCCCGACGGCATGGTCGGCGAGATCGCCTGCCGACCCCGCCATCCACACGTGATGAGCGAGGGCTACCTGAACGCCTCGGGCGAAGGGCTCGTCCCGCACCCGCGATGGTTTCGCACCGGCGACCTCGGCGTGCTCGACACCGACCAGAACCTGACCTACGTGGACCGGGTGAAGGACTCGCTGCGGCGCCGCGGAGAGAATATTTCGTCGGTCGAAGTCGAGACCGTCGTGGCGCGGCATCCGGCCGTGCTGGAAGCCGCGGTGGTCGGTGTGCCCAGCGACCTGGGTGAGGACGACATCCTGCTGTTCGTCACCGCGCAGCCCGGCGCGGAGCTGGATTACGTTGAGCTGATGGACTTTTGCGGTGCCCGGATGCCGTACTTCGCGGTACCGCGGTACGTGGAGATAGTCAGCGAGCTTCCCAAGACCGTGATCGGGCGGATCCGCAAGGACGTGCTTCGAGCTCAAGGTGTCGGACCCACGGCCTGGGACCGGGAAAGCCACGGATACATCGTCAGTCGTTAGACAGGGAGAGCAACAGATGGCCATGACCTATCAGCAGCAATACGTCCTCGACGGCTCGGTGGGCCGCGACGCAATCTTGAACGTGACGGCGCGGCACAACCGATCCTTCTCCGAAGGCGACCGCAACGCGTGGATCGCGACGTTCCGCCACTCGGGTGCCCGGTTCACCCGCGACGGTTCGGAATTCACCGATCTGCGTGAGGCTTTCGACGGCGGTAGCGGCCGACTGGTGACCGTCGACCACGAGATCACCGTCGACGGCGTCAATGCGACGCAACGATGCGTGGCGTTGCTGTTCGCGGCGAACAGTGACGGCGGCTCCACGCTGCGTGCCACCGGAAGCTACCGCGATCAACTCATTTACGAGCGCGGCGGCTGGTACTTCACTTCCCGCGAGCTGCAATGGGATTCGGTGTCGGTCTCGGCGTGACATCGACACCCATCAGCTACAAGCTTGCGTTCGGTACGTACGAGGACGCGTTGCGGATGGTCGGAGTGGCCTCCGAGCCGCGGCTCGCAGGAACCGTGGTCAGCGCGGCGCGGATCCAAATGTTCGCTGCCACAGTGCAGGACGGCAACCCGTCGTACTGGGATGCTGACTTTGCGACCAAGACCTGGGGAGGGCTGCTGGCACCGCCGGCCCTGCTGATGGGCTGGCTGGTTCCGTTGCCGTGGGAACCGGGTGGACAACCGCCGGTCGCGGCGATTGCGCTGCGGGTTCCACTGCCCGGCACCACAATCGTGAACGCCGCCAACGACGCGGAATTTCCGCTGCCAATCCTCGACGGCGACCGGCTCACCATCCTCGAACAAGTGGTGTCGGTGTCACCGGAGAAGCAGTCCAAGCTCGGCGTCGGCCATTTCATCGAAACCCTGGACACCTTCACCCGTCAGGACGGCGCGGTCGTGGCGACCAACCGGAACACGTTGTTCCGCTTCACCCCGGCGGCGTCGTGACCCTGGACTGGGGCCAGGTCACCGTCCCGACGGACTTGCCCGAGGTGCGCGACGAGATCAGCTACCAACGGGTGGTGATGAACTCCGGATCCACCTGGGACTACACGCCGGTCCACTTCGACCCGTATTACGCCGAAAAGCAAGGCCATCCAGGCATTTTCGTCAACACCATGCACATCGCCGGCTTCGCCGACCGGATCGCCACCGACTGGGCCGGCCCGCAGAGCCGAGTGGTGCGCCGAAAGATGAGGCTTGCCGGATCGATCTACGCCGGCGACACGATGGTGGGCCGGGGCCGCGTGGTCGCCAAACCTGCGCCCGGCCTGGTCGACCTGCTGATCGACGTCACCAATCAGCGCGGTGAGCTGTGCAGTCCGGTTGAGATCACCCTGCAGCTGTCTTAGTCGGACAGTGGCGGCATCGCGCCTTTGCTGATCACCGACTGCAGCTCGACGTACTCGTGCAAGCCCTCGGGGCCGAACTCGCGGCCGATGCCTGACTGCTTGAAACCGCCGAATGGGCTGCCGATGTCGAGCGTGTACATGTTGATGCCGTAGGTGCCGGCCCGCACGTTCGCTGCCACGTCGAGGCCGTGTGCGATGTCGGCAGTCCAGACCGACCCGGCCAGGCCGTAGTCGCTGTCGTTGGCGATCCGGACGGCGTCGGCCTCGTCGCGGTAGGTCAGCACGCTGAGCACTGGGCCGAAGATCTCCTCGCGCGCGATCCGCATGTCATTGGTGACGTCGGTGAACAACGTCGGGCGCACGTACCAGCCCTGGTCGTGTGGCGCGTCCTCGCCGCCGAGGATCATCCGGGCGCCTTCTTTGACACCGGATCGGATGTAGTCCTGGACCCGGGCTTGCTGGCGTTGTGCGACCAGAGGCCCGACGTCGGTGGCCTCATCGGTCGGGTCGCCGACCTGCAGCCCCGACATCATTTCGGCCAGCGCGTCGATCACCTCGTCGTGGCGCCGCTCGCTGACCAGGATGCGGGTCTGCGCCACGCAGGCCTGCCCGTTGTTCATCAGGCTTGCCGACTTCAATTCCCGGACCGTCTTACCGATGTCGGCGTCGTCGAGAATGATCGCGGCCGACTTGCCGCCGAGCTCGAGGCTCACCCGCTTGAGCTGCTCTCCGCACAGCGTGGCGATGCGGCGTCCGACCGCGCTCGACCCAGTGAACGACACCTTGTCCACACCGGGATGGCGAACCAGCGCCTCGCCCACGTCGGTGCCGCCGGGGAGGACCGACACCACCCCTTCGGGCAGGTCCAGCTGCTCGATCATCTCGGCCAACCACAAAGCGTCCAAAGGTGTTTCGGGCGCGGGCTTTACGATGACGGGGCAGCCGGCGATCAGCGCGGGGATCAGCTTCGGCATGATCAGAAACTGCGGCACGTTCCACGGCACGATGGCGGCCACCACGCCGACCGGGGCGCGGCGCAGGTGTACCTCGCCGAGCACGCCGTGGCGCCGCTCGGTCCACGGGAAGTCGCGCGCGACCCCCAGGGTGAGGTGGATCATCGTGACCGCCGCCGCGGCCTGGCCGAGTCGGCTGAAGCTGCGTGGCGAGCCCATCTCGTCGGTGATCAAGTCGGCCATCTCGTCGAGGTGGCCGCCGTAGATGCTCGCCAGCTCCTCGACCTTGCGCATGCGTTCCTGCGGGTCCAACCGGGGCCACGGGCCATGGTCGAAGGCGTGCCGGGCGGCGGCGACCGCGTCGTCGACGTCCGCAGGAGTAGCCGCGGGGACGTCGCCGATCGAACTTTCGGTGTGCGGGGAGATGACCGTCAGTCGCTGATCGGTGGACGGCTTGCGCCATCGCCCGCCGATGAAAAGCTGGTCGTAGCAACGGTGGTCACGGGTTTCCGGCATGGTCACGACCTTTGAAAAGGCGATGGCAACTTCGCTATTGATGCTAACATAGCAAAAAAGACGGGCCACCCGGCATCTGCCATAGAAGGACTGTGAAGGCGACGTGGCAACGAAGATGAACACTGACTGGCGCACGTTCCCGTTCCGCCTGGTGCCCGGCGACAGCGCAATGGATTTTCCCGCCGCCGAAGGTCTGCACGCCGACCAGGAATCCGACACCTGGTTCATCGCCGGCGAGCTGACCGGTGCGACGGGACGCAAGTTCGCATACCTGACCATCTTCAACAAGAACCGCCCCGGCGGGACCGTGGTCGCCGATTTCTACACGATGGCGCTATTCGATTGCGACACCGGCGAATACGGCACCTACACCGATTACGACATGCCGCCGAAGAACATGCAACCGGGTGCGCAACCGAAGATGACGATGACCACCGGGTACCTCGACATCCGCTACGAGAGCGGTGCCGGGCCGGTGACGTGGACCACCTGTCGCGACGACGACGGTGAACTGCTTCCCTATAGCTACCGGGTGAGCCTGCGCGGCGTCGATCAGGCCGGCCAATCGATGGAATTGGACTTGGACGTGACGCCGACGCGCGCTCCGGTACCCGTCGGTGCGAGCACCTACGACGGCAAGATCATCTGCTTCGGCCAGCCCGACACCTACTCGTATTTCCAGACCGGCCTGGCCATGAATGGAACGCTGCGCTGGGGTGAGCAGTACGAAGAGGTCAGCGGCAGCGCGGGACACGTGGACCGGCAATGGTTCCCCAAATACGCCGGCGGTGGCGGAGCCACCGGTGATCCCCGGACCAGGTCGCACGAATGGCGCACGATCAACCTGGACAACGGCGTCGACATGAGCATCTGGCACCAGTTCGACCGGTTGGATGGCAATGCGCTGCAGCCGTTCTCCGGTGCGACGGTGAGCTATCCGGACCCGTCGACAGCGCCGGAGTGCGCCGAGGACGTCGAGGTCACCGTGAGTAACTATGTGCGATGGCCGAATTCGATTCGGCCACTGGTGCGGCCGCCGGCTCCCGACCGGTTCATGCCCAACCTGCATCGGCTGCGCAGCGCCGCACTGGAATTGGACCTCACCGGAGAACCGCTGGTTCCGGCACCCGCCCACGGGCTGCCGATCGAATACATGGAAGGGCCCTACCGCTATCACGGAACGATGCGCGGGAAACCGGTGAGCGGCTTCGCGTTCTACGAACGCTCGCTGGCACTCTACCGGGACTGGGAGCTGATCGACGTGCTGGCGTCCACTCTCCACGACCGGAACGATGTGCTCGATCAGCTGCGGTCACTCGTCGCGGCCGGCAACCGGGCTGATGCGCGAAAGCTATTGCAGGACAATCTCACAACGCTTCCTACCAGCGGCCGTGATGTCGCCGAGGCGCTGATCAAGGTGCTCTCAGCCGACGGCTGAGGGGATCGCCGGCTATTCCGGTCAGCCGACCGGCTGCACTCCGGGGGGTTCCCAGGCGAACCCGCCAGGGGTACCGACGCAGGTCACCGGACCGCCGGAATTGGAAACGGCTGCGGAACCCTCTGCGCCGCAGGGCATGCCGACGGCCGGCCGAGTGTCGAGAACGTTCGGCCCCAACGGGGTTGTCGTCGCCGGTTTGGCCGGTTTCGACGCGGTTGTCTGCGGCACGGTGCTCTGCGCCGGCGCAGTGGTGGTCGGGTGCGATGTGGTTGTCGGCGCAGTCGTCCTCGGTGCCGCCGTCGTGGCTACCGGTGGCGGGGGAGCGACCGGCGGCGGTGGAGGCGGGGCCACAACGATCGGCGTTGGCGCGATGACCGCCGGTGCCGGGGTAGTCGGTTCAGCGGACGTGGTCTCGACATTGGCTGGAGCGTCCTCAGGTTGGGAGGCCGAGCGCAAAGCCTTGACGCCGATGAACCATGCCAGCAAAACGACCGCGATCACCCCGGCGATCGCCGCCGAGTGCTGCAGTCGGCGTTTGCGCGCCTCGGCCGCTGCATCATCGTCGAACTCGTCGTCTAACTCGTTCTCGGACTCTTGGGGCGCCGAGGGCGCGACAGTCGTGGTGACATCATCGATGTTGTCGTGGGAGTGACCATTCGACTTGACTGTCGGAGCAATGGCGGTGGTCTCGGGTGCAGCCTGGGCCTCGGTCGGCGTCGGATCGTCGGTTTTCGGCGTCGCGACGAATGCGGTGGCTGCGGAATTGCCATTCTCGTTCTCGGTGGCTTCCCGGAAGATGGACGCCGCCCGAACCTCAGAGCTGGCGCGGATATGGGAGCGCTTGCCGCTGGTCGATTCGAGCGCTTTGGCGAAGTCGCGGCACCGCCGGAATCTGTCGACCGGATCGTGCGAGAGCGCGCGGGCGAAGATGGCGTCGAATTCGGTCAGGTCCGGCCGGACATCGCTAGGCCTGGGTGGTGCTTCGTTGAGGTGCTTGCTGACCACCACTGACGGATTGAAATGTGCGAACGGTGGCGAACCGGTCAACAGATGAAAAGCGCTGGCCGCCAGAGCGTATTGATCGATCCGGCCATCGATTTCCTCGCCCATCAGCTGCTCGGGTGCGGTATAGCCGGCGCTACCGATGAACATGCCGGCGCGGGTCAGCGTGTTATGGGCGCCCTCTCGGCGCGCTACTCCGAAGCCGGTCAAGGCAATTCGTCGAATGTCGGCCGGCGACTTGCTGACCAGGATGTTGCCGGGATTGACGTATCGGTGCAGCACACCGCGGTCGTGCGCGTAGTCCAGGGCGTCGGCGATCGCCGACACGATCTCGATCACCAGTCGCGGTGGCATCCCGTCGGGATGATCGCCCACCACTTCCGCGGCGTCGGAGCCGTCGATGTACTCCGTCGATATCCACAGCCGATCCTCGAACTCACCGCGGTCGGTGAGACCGGCGATGCTTGGATGCCAGAGCGTGGCCGCCTGATCGGACTCCTGGTTGAAGCGTTCGCGGTAATCCAAATCGACCGAAATCTCGGCGGGAATGAGGTGAAGAACCTGCTGGCGGGGAAGCCTCGGATGCTCGGCCACGTAGAGCTCACCGAACTCTTCGTACCCGAGCTGCCGAACAATGTTGAATCCGGCGACCGTCGCGCCGATGACCAGCGGCATGGGGAGATGGTACAGACTGCAGCGCACCGTTCACGGCCGCGGTACTAAGCGGTCACCTAATCGAGACCGGGGGAAAATATCCGCGTGACCGAACCCGGAAGCCACTCGAACCACCTGGTCCCGACCCACCGGTTCCGTCGAATGTCGGGACGAGATCCTCACGAGCCGCATCGGGTGGCCACCCCGTTGGAGCTGCTGTTCGATCTGACCTTTGTCATCGCTTTCGGTGTCGCCGCCTCGCAATTGGCGCACTCGTTGGCGTCCGGTCACGTCGAGGCCGGGTTGATCAGCTTTACCTTCGCCACGTTCTCCGTCTGTTGGGCGTGGATCAACTTCAGCTGGTTCGCCTCGGCCTATGACACCGACGACTGGGTGTACCGGCTGACGACGATGCTGCAAATGGTGGGCGTCCTGGTGCTGGCGCTCGGGATTCCGCAGGTGTTCTCGTCGATCGCCGCGGGCGATCACGTGGACAACCGGGTTCTGGTCGGCGGCTACGTGGTGATGCGGGTGGCCATGGTGATCCAGTGGCTGCGCGCCGCGATGCAAGATCCGAGCCGAAAGGCCGCGTGTCTGACCTACGCCGCCACCATCACCGTCGCGCAGGTCGGATGGATCGTCATCGCCGTCGTCAACAGTTCGGTGGGTGTCACCTTTGTCCTGTTCGCGGTGATGATCGCGATCGAGGTGAGCGGCCCGTTGCTCGCCGAGAAGCGGATGGGCGGAACACCCTGGCATGCGCACCACATCGCCGAGCGCAACGGCTTGCTGACGATCATCGCGCTCGGTGAGGGCGTGGTGGGGACAGTTGCCTCGCTGTCAGCCATGGTCGCCGAGCACGGGTGGACGACCGACGCCGTGCTGGTGGCAGTCGCGGGGACGGGCCTGACCTTCGGGATGTGGTGGGTGTATTTCGTGGTTCCGGCGGATCACCTGCTGCACGCTCACCGCGAACGCTCGATCGGCTATGGCTACCTCCATATCGCGGTGTTCGGATCGATCGTCGCCACCGGCGCCGGGCTGCACGCGGCCGCGGACTTCATCGAGCATCGGTCCGGGCTCGACTCGGTGGCCACCGTGGTCGCGGTCGCCGTGCCGGTCGGGGCGTACATCGGCGCTGTCTACGGGACCTATCTGCTGCTGACCCGAGCCTGGGACGGCTTTTATGCCGCTGTTGTGCTGGTCACGCTGTCGCTGCTGGGCACCGCGGTCGCCCTTGCTTCGTCGGGGGTCTCGACCCCGGTGTGTCTGCTGGTCGTCACCGCGGCGCCGGCAGCGGTGGTCGCCAGTTACGAATGGCTCGGGCATCAGCGGACAGCGGATGCTCTAGCCAGAAGCGCGGAGTCCGGCGGTCGCCGACGGTGAGGCTGATGCCAGCGGGCCTGAGCTGACTCGGAAGTAAGTTCCCAGCAAACTCCGGCGGGCCGCCGTATCGGCCGGATTATCAACAGCCGCACCGCGGCGGCTCGTCGACGTTGGATCGCGAAGCGCGATATGGCGCAGATTTCCTAGATAACGATTCGATAACAATACTGCCTTGATCTGCGCAGTTATAGCTACTCAACCGTAACCACCCGCACGCAGCAGGTTTGGTCCGGACGCCCACAGTGGCCCTTGAGCGGAGTGTTACCCAGCCCACCATTACTCGTGCGTAGTACTCACCAGTAACCAATTTCCACCGGAAACCTCCTAATTCCTTATGACACTCTTAGTGCAGCCGACGACGCCCCTTTGGCGCGACCCGCGAAAGCCGGGTCAGCACGACGCGGCCGGGTTTGGACCGGGGGCTCGTACGGGGTTGACGGTATTTACGGGGCAGCGCGGCACCGGCGCCTAAGCGGACAAGCGCTAATGAGGGAGATACATACGTGACGATCTATGAGCACCATCGAGTCTCCGCTGACCGCGACGGAGTGGACGCCGGTACTCATGCGCTCGTCGATCGTCTGACTGCCGGTGAGGCTTACGCGGTCGCGTTCGGCGGCCAGGGCGGCGCGTGGCTGGAGACGCTGGAAGAGCTGGTGTCGTCGTCCGGTATCGAATCCGAGCTGGCCACGCTGGCCGGCGAGGTGGACCTGCTCCTCGAGCCGGTGGCCAACGAGCTGGTCGTCGTGCGGCCGATCGGGTTCGAGCCGCTGCGCTGGGTGCGAGCGTTGGCTGCCGAAGACCCGGTTCCGTCCGCCAAGCACCTGACCTCGGCCGCGGTGTCGCTGCCCGGCGTCCTGCTCACCCAGATCGCCGCGATCCGCACGCTGGCCCGACAGGGCATGGACCTGATGGCCACTCCGCCGGTAGCCGTGGTCGGGCACTCGCAGGGCATCCTGGCCGTCGAGGCGCTGAAGGCGGCGGGCGCGCGCGATATCGAGCTGCTGGCGATGGCGCAGCTGATCGGCGCGGCGGGCACGCTGGTGGCGCGCCGGCGCGGGATCTCGGTGCTCGGAGACCGCTCGCCGATGGTGTCGGTCAGCAACGCCGACCCCGAGCGCATCTACCGACTGCTCGAGGACTTCTCGCAGGACGTGCGCACCGTCCTGCCGCCGGTGATGTCCATCCGTAACGGCCGGCGCTCGGTCGTCATCACCGGAACGCCCGAGCAGCTGTCCCGGTTCGAGCTGTACTGCAAGCAGATTTCGGAGAAGGAAGAAGCCGACCGGAAAAACAAGGTCCGCGGCGGCGACGTGTTCGCGCCGGTCTTCGATGCGGTCCAGGTCGAGGTGGGTTTCCACACGCCGAGGCTCGCCGACAGCATCGACATCGTCGGCGCATGGGCCGAGAAAGTCGGCATCGACGTCGAGTTGGCCCGCGCCATGGCGGAAGCCATTTTGGTTCAGCCGGTCGACTGGGTCGACGAGGTGATCCAGGTTCATGAGGCCGGCGCACGCTGGATCCTGGACCTGGGGCCCGGCGACATCCTGACCCGGCTGACCGCGCCGGTCATCCGCGGCCTCGGAGTCGGCATCGTGCCCGCGGCGACTCGCGGCGGCCAGCGCAACCTCTTCACCGTCGGCGCTGTTCCCGAGGTGGCCCGGCCGTGGTCGAGCTACGCCCCGTCGGTCGTCAGCCTGCCGGACGGGCGGGTCAAGCTCTCCACCAAGTTCACCCGGCTGACCGGCCGATCTCCGATCCTGCTGGCGGGGATGACCCCGACCACCGTCGACGCCAAGATCGTCGCCGCCGCGGCCAATGCGGGGCACTGGTCCGAGCTGGCCGGCGGCGGGCAGGTCACCGAACCGATCTTCAACGACCGCGTCGAGGAGCTCGCCGGCTTGCTCGAACCCGGCCGCACGTACCAGTTCAACGCGTTGTTCCTCGACCCGTACCTGTGGAAGCTGCAGGTCGGTGGAAAGCGATTGGTGCAGAAGGCCCGCCAGTCGGGCGCGGCGATCGACGGTGTGGTGGTCAGCGCCGGCATTCCCGAGTTAGAAGAGGCCGTCGAGCTCATCAAGGAGCTCAACGAGGTCGGCATCTCGCACGTGGTGTTCAAGCCGGGCACCATCGAGCAGATCCGCTCGGTCATCCGCATCGCCACCGAAGTGCCGACCAAGCCGGTCATCATGCACATCGAGGGTGGGCGCGCCGGCGGCCACCACTCGTGGGAAGACCTGGACGATCTCCTGCTGGCCACCTACTCCGAACTGCGGTCCCGACCCAACATCACCGTCTGCGTCGGCGGCGGCATCGGCACTCCCGAGCAGGCGGCCGAATACCTGTCCGGACGCTGGGCCCAGTCCTACGGCTTCCCGCTGATGCCGGTCGACGGCATCCTGGTCGGAACCGCGGCGATGGCCACGCTGGAGGCCACCACCTCGCCGTCGGTCAAGCAGATGCTGGTCGATATCCAGGGCACCGACCATTGGGTCGGCGCTGGAAAAGCGCAGGGCGGCATGGCTTCTGGCCGCAGCCAGCTCGGCGCCGACATCCACGAGATCGATAACACCGCATCCCGCTGCGGCCGGCTGCTCGATGAGGTCGCCGGAGACGGCGACGCGGTCGCCGCACGTCGCGACGAGATCATCGCCGCGATGGCCAACACCGCGAAGCCGTACTTCGGTGACGTCGGCGAGATGACCTACCTGCAGTGGCTGCAGCGCTACGTCGAGCTGGCGATCGGCGACGGCGACAGCACCGCCGACACCGCCGCGCCCGGCAGCCAGTGGCTGGCTGACACCTGGCGTGACCGATTCGCGCAGATGCTGCAGCGGGCCGAGGCCCGGTTGCACCCACAGGACTCTGGGCCGATTGAAACCTTATTTTCTTCGTCCAGCGGTTCCGAGCTGTTGGAGCGCCCAGACGAGGCCGTCGCCGCGCTGGTCGCCCGTTACCCCGACGCGCAGACCGTCCAGCTGCACCCCGCCGACGTGCCGTTCTTCGTCACACAGTGCAAGACGCCGGGCAAGCCGGTGAACTTCGTCCCGGTGATCGACAAGGACGTACGCCGTTGGTGGCGAAGCGATTCGCTGTGGCAGGCCCATGACGCCCGCTACGACGCCGACCAGGTGTGCATCATCCCCGGCACCGCCGCGGTCGCCGGCATCACCGAGCTCGACGAGCCCGTTGGCGCACTGCTGGACCGCTTCGAGCAGGCTGCGGTCGACGACGTGATCGCCACCGGCGCCACCCCGAGGCCGGTCACCGCCCGCCGCCAGGGCCGTACCGACGTGCGCGGTCCGCTGGCCACCGTGCTCGACGCGCCGGATGTGTTGTGGGCCGGCCGCGTTGCCATCAACCCGGTACATCGCATCGCCGACCCCGCCGACTGGCAGGTGCACGGTGACTTCGGCGGGCCCGAAGAGCCACGGGCCACCCACTCGTCGACTGGTGCGCGTCTGCAGGCCTTCAAAGTAGACGGGGCCGACCAGGTGGTGCTGAGTGTGCCGATCGCCGGTGTGTGGATCGACATCCGATTCAGCTTGCCCGCCAACACCATCGACGGTGCAATCCCGGTGATCCGGACGAAGGACGCCATCGAGGCCATGCGTTCGGTGTTGGCGATCGCCGCCGGCGCCGACAGCCCCGAGACTCTGCCCCGGGTGCACAACGGCACCGCGACCGTGACTGTGCAGTGGGATCCGGAGCGGGTCGCCGACCACACCGGGGTCACCGCGATCTTCAGCGAACTGCTGGCGCCGACCCTGACCACCGTGCCCGACGCGTTGGTCGGCCGGTGCTGGCCGGCGGTCTTCGCGGCGATCGGCTCCGCCGTCACCGGCGCAGGCGTCCCGGTCGTCGAGGGTCTGCTCAGCCTGGTGCATCTGGACCACGCCGCTCACCTGGTTGCCGCACTTCCGAAGGTGCCGGCCGAATTGATCGTGACCGCAACGGCTTCGGTCGCCACCGACACCGAGGTCGGCCGGGTCGTCCCGATCTCGGTGACGGTTGCCGACGCAGATCGCACGGTGCTCGCCACCATGGAGGAGCGGTTTGCGATCCGCGGCCGCACGGGGCCCGGCGAACTGACCGATCCACTGCGGGCCGGTGGCGCGGTCTCCGAGAACGCCACTGACACCCCGCGCCGGCGCCGGCGCGACGTCAGGCTCACCGCTCCGGTCGATATGCGGCCATTCGCGGTGGTGTCCGGTGACCACAACCCGATCCACACCGACCGGGCGGCCGCACTGCTGGCGGGTCTCGACTCGCCGATCGTGCACGGGATGTGGCTGTCCGCCGCGGCACAACACGTGGTGACCGCCACCGACGGCCAAGCCCGGCCGCCGGCCCGGCTGATCGGCTGGACGGCGCGTTTCCTGGGCATGGTGCGCCCCGGCGACGAAGTGGATTTCCGTGTCGATCGGGTCGGAATCGACCAGGGCGCAGAGATTTTGGAGGTCGCCGCACGGATCGGTTCGGATCTGGTGATGTCGGCGACCGCACGACTGGCCTCGCCGAAGACCGTCTACGCGTTCCCCGGCCAGGGCATCCAGCACAAGGGCATGGGCATGGACGTCCGCGCCCGCTCCAAGGCCGCCCGCAAGGTCTGGGACGACGCGGACAAGTACACCCGCCAGACGCTGGGCTTCTCGATTCTGAATGTGGTGCGGGACAACCCGACCACTCTGACCGCCAGCGGCGTGCACTACAACCACCCCGAAGGCGTGCTGTACCTGACGCAGTTCACTCAGGTCGCCATGGCGACGGTGGCAGCGGCGCAGGTCGCGGAGATGCGTGAGCAGGGTGCCTTCGTGGAAGACGCGATCGCCTGTGGTCACTCTGTTGGTGAGTACACCGCGCTGGCCTGCGTGAGCGACGTCTACGGGTTGGAAGCGTTGCTGGAGACGGTGTTCCAGCGTGGATCCAACATGCACGACATCGTGCCGCGCGACGAGCTCGGCCGGTCCAACTACCGGTTGGCCGCGATCCGGCCGTCGCAGATCGATCTCGACGATGCCGACGTGCCGGAGTTCGTCGACGAGGTTTCCCGGCGCACCGGGGAGTTCCTGCAGATCGTCAACTTCAATCTGCGCGGCTCGCAGTACGCGATCGCCGGTACGGTTCGCGGACTCGAGGAGCTGGAGGCCGAGGTCGAGCGACGTCGCGAAATCTCCGGCGGTAAGCGGTCTTTCATCTTGGTACCGGGGATCGACGTGCCGTTCCACTCCGAGGTGCTGCGGGTCGGTGTCGCCGAGTTCCGTCGCTCGCTGGAACGGGCCATGCCGCATGGCAAGGACGCCGAGATGATCATCGGGCGCTACATCCCGAACCTGGTGCCGCGGCCGTTCAGCCTGGACCGCGACTTCATCCAGGAGATCCGGGATCTGGTGCCGGCCGAGCCGCTGGACGAGATCCTGGAGAACTACGACCACTGGCGCAACGAGCGTCCGCACGACTTGGCGCGCACGGTGATCATCGAGCTGCTGGCCTGGCAGTTCGCCAGCCCGGTCCGCTGGATCGAAACCCAGGACCTGCTGTTCACCGAGGAGGCCGCCGGCGGTTTGGGCGTGGAGCGTTTCGTCGAGATCGGCGTGAAGTCGGCTCCGACGGTCGCCGGGCTCGCCACCAATACCCTCAAGCTGCCCGAATATGCCCACAGCACAGTGGAAGTGCTCAACGCCGAGCGTGACGCCGCAGTGCTGTTCGCGACCGATACCGACCCTGAGCCCGACGACATCGTTGATGAGGCGCCGGCTGCCGAATCGGAGGGTGCGCCCAGCCCTGATGTCGCGCCTGCCGGCGCCACCGCTCCTGCGGTCGCTCCGTCGGGTGCTCCGAGACCCGACGACATCGGTTTCGATGCCGCCGACGCGACCCTCGCGCTGATCGCGCTGTCGGCCAAGATGCGCATCGACCAGATCGAGCAGCTGGACTCCATCGAGTCCATCACCGACGGCGCCTCGTCGCGGCGCAATCAGTTGCTGGTCGACCTGGGTTCCGAGCTGAACCTGGGTGCCATCGACGGCGCCGCCGAGGCCGACCTGGCCGGGTTGCGGGCACAGGTCACCAAGTTGGCCCGCACCTACAAGCCTTACGGGCCAGTGCTTTCCGACGCGATCAACGATCAGCTGCGCACCATCCTCGGTCCGTCCGGAAAGCGGCCTGCCGCGATCGCCGAACGGGTGACCAAGACCTGGGAGCTGGGCGAAGGCTGGGTCAAGCACGTCACCGTGGAGGTAGCGCTCGGTACTCGCGAGGGCACCAGCGTTCGTGGCGGTGCACTGGGCAACTTGCACGAGGGTGCCCTGGCTGACGCCGCCGCGGTCGACAGCGTCGTCGACGCCGCCGTCACGTCCGTGGCCGCTCGCCGGGGTATCGCGGTGGCACTGCCCTCCAGTGGTGGCGGTGCCGGCGCGACCGTCGACGCGGCCGCGTTGGGCGAGTTCACCGAGCAGATCACCGGCCGCGACGGGGTGCTCGCTTCCGCGGCCCGCCTGGTACTGGGCCAGCTGGGCCTCGACGAGCAGGCCAGCGTGCCGCCGGCGGCCACCGATGCCGACCTGATCGACCTGGTGACCGCCGAACTCGGCGCCGACTGGCCGCGGTTGGTGGCGCCGGCGTTCGACGGCAAGAAGGCCGTGGTGTTCGACGACCGGTGGGCCAGCGCGCGCGAAGACCTGGTCAAACTGTGGCTGATCGAGGACGACGAAGCCAACGCCGACTGGGCAAGGCTCTCCGAGCGTTTCGAGGGAGCCGGTCACGTGGTCGCAACGCAGGCGACCTGGTGGCAGGGCAGGGCACTGGCGGCCGGACGTCAGATCCACGCGTCGCTGTACGGCCGGATCGCGGCCGGTGCGGAGAACCCGGACACCGGGCCGTTCCACACCGAGGTTGCCGTGGTGACCGGTGCGTCGAAGGGCTCGATCGCCGCGTCGGTGGTCGGCAAGCTGCTCGATGGTGGTGCCACCGTCATCGCCACGACGTCGAAGCTCGACGACGAGCGGCTGGCGTTCTACCGGAACCTCTACCGCGACCACGCCCGCTTCGGCGCCTCGTTGTGGGTGGTGGCGGCCAACATGGCCTCGTACTCCGACATCGATGCGCTTGTCGAGTGGATCGGTAACGAGCAGTCCGAAAGCCTTGGGCCGCAGTCGATTCACATCAAGAACGCTCAAACCCCGACGCTGCTGTTCCCGTTCGCGGCACCGCGGGTGGTCGGCGATCTGTCCGAGGCCGGTTCGCGCTCGGAGATGGAAATGAAAGTGCTGCTGTGGGCCGTGCAGCGGCTGATCGGTGGCCTGTCCAAGATCGGTGCCGAGCGTGACATCGCCTCACGTCTGCACGTGGTGCTGCCGGGCTCGCCGAACCGCGGCATGTTCGGTGGTGACGGTGCCTACGGTGAAGCAAAGTCGGCGCTGGACGCCCTGGTGACTCGATGGGGAGCTGAGACATCGTGGGCGCACCGGGTCAGCCTGGCCCACGCGCTGATCGGGTGGACTCGCGGCACCGGCCTGATGGGGCACAACGACGCGATCGTCAGCGCCGTCGAAGAGGCCGGTGTCACAACGTATTCCACCGATGAGATGGCTGACATGCTGCTGGGACTCTGCGACGTCGAGTCCAGGGCGGCCGCGGCGGCCACACCGATCAAGGTGGACTTCACCGGTGGCCTCGGCGATGTCGAGCTGGACATGGCCGAGCTGGCAGCGAAGGCCCGCGAGGAGATGACCTCGGAATCTTCGGTCGACGACGATGCCGACGACGAAGGAACCATCCCCGCGCTTCCGTCGCCGCCGCGCGGCTTCAACCCAGCCCCGCCGCCGGTGTGGAGCCACCTCGACCTCGACCCGTCGGAGTTGGTGGTCATCGTCGGTGGTGCCGAGCTCGGCCCGTACGGCTCGTCGCGGACCCGCTTCGAGATGGAGGTCGACAACGAACTGTCGGCCGCCGGTGTACTCGAATTGGCTTGGACCACTGGATTGATCAAGTGGGAAGAGGACCCGACTCCGGGCTGGTATGACATCGCGTCCGGTGACCTGATCGACGAGGCCGAGTTGGTCGAGCGCTATCACGACGTCGTGGTCGAGCGCGTCGGCATTCGTGAGTTCGTCGATGACGGCGCGATCGACCCCGATCACGCATCGCCGTTGATGGTGAGCGTGTTCCTGGACAAGGACTTCACGTTCGTCGTCTCCTCGGAGGCCGACGCCCGCGGGTTCGCTCAGTTCGATGCCGAACACACGATAGTGCGGCCGGTTCCAGGCTCCAGCGACTGGCAGGTTACGCGTAAGGCGGGCACCGAGATTCGCGTGCCGCGCAAGACCAAGCTGTCGCGCACCGTCGGCGCGCAGATCCCGACCGGGTTCGACCCGACGGTGTTCGGCATCAGCCAAGACATGGCCAGCTCGGTAGACCGGGTGGCGCTGTGGAACATCGTGGCGACCGTCGATGCGTTCCTGTCGTCGGGCTTCACCCCGACCGAGTTGATGCGATGGGTGCACCCGGGTCTGGTGGCCAGCACCCAGGGCACCGGCATGGGCGGTATGACGTCGATGCAGACGATGTATCACGGCAACCTGCTCGGCCGGAACAAGCCGAACGACATCTTGCAAGAGGTTCTGCCCAACGTCGTTGCCGCACACGTGATTCAGTCCTACGTCGGCAGCTACGGCGCCATGATCCACCCGGTCGGCGCGTGCGCCACCGCGGCGGTCTCGGTCGAGGAGGGCATGGACAAGATCCGCCTCGGCAAGGCCGAACTGGTGGTCGCGGGCGGGTTCGACGACCTGACGTTGGAAGCCATCATCGGCTTCGGTGACATGGCCGCCACTGCCGACACCAGCATGATGCGCGGCAGGGGCATCAGCGACGCGAAGTTCTCCCGCCCCAACGACCGACGCCGGCTCGGATTCCTGGAAGCTCAGGGTGGTGGCACCATCCTGTTGGCCCGCGGTGACCTCGCGGTCAAGATGGGTCTGCCGGTGCTGGCGGTGGTGGGTTATGCGCAGTCGTTCGCCGATGGCGTGCACACCTCGATCCCGGCCCCCGGTCTGGGTGCGCTGGGTGCCGGACGTGGCGGCAAGGATTCGCCACTGGCTCGTTCGCTGGCCAAGCTGGGTGTCAGTGCCGACGATGTCGCGGTGATCTCCAAGCACGACACCTCGACGTTGGCCAACGATCCCAACGAGACCGAACTGCATGAGCGGCTTGCTGATTCGATGGGCCGCTCCGACGGAGCCCCGCTGTTCATCGTGTCGCAGAAGAGCCTCACCGGGCACGCCAAGGGTGGTGCGGCGGTCTTCCAGATGATGGGCCTGTGCCAGATCCTGCGCGACGGGGTCATCCCGCCGAACCGCAGCCTGGACTGCGTCGACGACGAGCTCGCCGACTCGGCGCACTTCGTCTGGGTCCGCGACACGCTGCGGCTCGGGGAGAAGTTCCCGCTCAAGGCCGGTCTGGTGACCAGCCTCGGATTCGGCCACGTATCCGGCCTGGTCGCGCTGGTGCACCCCGAGGCCTTCCTGGCCACGCTGGACGCCGAGCAGCGCGCGGATTACCTCCGCAGGGCAGACGCCCGCCTGCTGGCCGGACAGCGCCGCCTCGCCTCGGCGATCGCGGGCGGCCGCCCGATGTACGAGCGGCCCGCCGACCGCCGCTTCGACCACGAGGAGTCCGAGAAGCGGCAGGAATCGGCGATGTTGCTCGACGCGGACGCGCGATTGGGCGACGACGATATCTACATCCAGTGAGCATCCGATAGGTTTCTACCAATGAGCATCGTCGGAGTGGGGATAGACCTTGTCTCCATTACTGAATTCGCCGAGCAGGTCGATCAGCCCGGAACGGTCTTCGCCGAAACCTTCACGCCAGGTGAGCGGCGTGACGCCTCGGTGAAGAGCTCGTCGGCGGCACGCCACCTGGCGGCCCGGTGGGCGGCCAAGGAGGCCGTGATCAAGGCCTGGTCCGGCTCGCGGTTCTCGCAGCGGCCGGTGTTGCGCGAGGACATCCACCGCGACATCGAGGTGGTCACCGACATGTGGGGGCGGCCGCGGGTGCGGCTGACCGGTGACATCGCCAAGCATCTGAAGGATGTGACGATCCACGTGTCGCTGACGCACGAAGCCGATACGGCGGCGGCGGTGGCCATCCTGGAACTGCCTTAGCTAGCCTGGGAGGCCATGAGCGATCTGGTCGAACGCGTACGTGAGTTGTTGCCGTCAGTGCGCGAGGATTTGGAGAATCTGGTCCGCATCCAATCGGTGTGGGCCGACCCGGCCCGCCGCGACCAGGTGCACCGCAGCGCCCAAGCCACAGCAGACCTGTTGTCGCAAGCCGGTTTTGCCGACGTGCAGATCGTCAGCGAGGGTGGCGCGCCGGCCGTCATCGCACGGCACCCCGCACCGCCGGGTGCGCCGACAGTGCTGCTGTACGCCCACCACGACGTGCAGCCCGAAGGCGACGCTGCCCAGTGGGCGTCGCCGCCGTTCGAGCCGACCGAACGTGACGGTCGGCTCTACGGACGTGGCAGTGCCGACGACAAAGCCGGTATCGCAACGCATCTGGCGGCCTTTCGGGCGCACGGCGGCAACCCGCCGGTCGGGGTGACGGTGTTCGTCGAAGGCGAGGAGGAGTCGGGTTCGCCGTCGCTGGGTCGACTGCTGGCGGCCCATCGCGACGCACTGGCCGCCGATGTGATCGTCATCGCCGACTCGGATAACTGGAGCACCGAGGTCCCGGCGTTGACCGTGTCGCTACGCGGGCTGGCCGACTGCGTGGTCGAGGTGGCCACCCTCGATCACGGCCTGCACTCCGGCCTGTGGGGTGGGGTAGTACCCGACGCGTTGATGGTGCTGACGCGCCTGCTGGCCAGCCTGCATGATGACGACGGCAACGTCGCGATTGCCGGCCTGTACGAAAGTACCGCCGCCGCAGTCGATTACCCGGCCGACCGGGTGCGCGCGGAATCGGGATTGCTAGACGGGGTGAGCGAGATCGGTTCCGGCTCGGTACCGCAACGAATGTGGGCCAAACCGGCGATCACGGTGATCGGCATCGACACCACTTCCATTGCGGCATCGTCGAATACGTTGATCCCGCGGGCTCGCGCCAAAGTGAGCATGCGGGTCGCTCCCGGTGGGGACGCGGCCGCGCATCTGGATGCACTGATCGCACATCTGGAGCAGCACGCGCCGTGGGGCGCGCAGGTGACCGTGACGCCCGGCGACATCGGTCAGCCGTACGCCATCGACGTGACCGGGCCGGTGTATGACGCGGCGCGCGCCGCATTCCGGCAAGCGTGGGGGACCGAGCCCGTCGACATGGGCATGGGCGGCTCGATCCCGTTCATCGCCGAGTTCGCCGCGGCGTTCCCGAAGGCCGCGATCCTGGTCACCGGCGTGGAAGACCCTGCGACGCAGGCGCACAGCATCAACGAGAGCCTGGACCTCGGTGTGCTGGAGCGGGCCGCGACCGCCGAGGC
>CAVTSP010000010.1:0-264237 GCA_963737375.1 uncultured Actinomycetota bacterium | reverse complement strand
TCAATCCGTTTGTGCACCCGTGATCGTGGCTCGGTCGGTCGAGCGGCTAGTAAGCACCGCCGTCGCCGCATCAGCCTTGACCACATCGATTCGCTAAGAAAAGACCATGATTGTGCTCAGAACGTCATCTGTTTTTTCGGGCTGAAGTAACTAGTAACCGCGAATGCGATTCTTCGACAGCAGATCTGGAGTTTGACGTGGCTCAGCACATGCGCCGAGTCAGTGGCCGAGTTGCGGCGGCGCCGGGGTGTTCATGTTCCTGCCGGGTTTGAAACGTCGCGTGTTCATCTCGGAGGTCTTCGATGAGCATAGGATGCGTGCGCATCGCGGGATCAGGAGGCGTTGATGTTGCTCCGCAAGATGACGATCACCGCCGGGTTGCCCTGCAGCGAGTTTGCACCGCATGCGGGAGCACCAGCAACGTCGGGGCCGCGAGCGGCGCCCAGCAGCCCATAGCGGGCCAGATTTGCGGCCAGCGGGGGGCCGCCAAGCCCGGATACGCGAGGACCATCCCGAAAATCGACGGCGGCGCGACCACTTTGTCGGGTGCCGGTCTCGACGTTCGTGGCGCCGGTCATGTCGGTGTGGACGAAAGACTACTCACAGTCCGACGGGGTGCAGGTCGCCTATCAGTCGATCGGTTCCGGCGGCGGTGTGCAGCAGATCGTCGCCGGCACAGTCGATTTCGGCGCATCCGACACCCCGATGAAAGACAGCGAGCTGACCGCCGCGAAATTCGGCCCGGTCCTGCACATCCCGCTGACGCTGGGCGCGGTCGTGCCCACCTACAACCTCAAGGGCGTCCAAACCGGCCTGAAGTTCGACGGCGACACGTTGGGCAAAATCTTCGCCGGCAAGATCACCAAGTGGAACGACCCGGCGCTGGTCGCGCTGAACCCGGGCGCGAACCTGCCCGACCAGCCGATCGCGGTGGCGCACCGCTCGGACGGGTCGGGCACCACCGCGGTGTGGACGGACTTTCTGACCAAGGAGAGCCCGACGTGGGTGCAAACCCTTGGCGGCCCCGACAGAAGCTTCGGTAAGGACATCGCGTGGCCGGTGGGCATCGGCGGCAAGGGCAACGAGGGCGTTTCCGGCGTGATCAACCAGACCGACGGCAGCATCGGCTACGTCGAGTTGGCCTACGCGTTGGCGCAGAACCTCAGTTACGGCGCTGGTGAAGAACAAGGCCGGCAACTTCATTCAGCCCTGTGTCGCCACCATCACCGCGGGCACCCAGGGCATCACTTATCCGCCGGATCTACGGGTAAGCCTGACCGACGGGCCCGATCCGCAACGCCTACCCGATCACCGGCACCACCTACGCGCTGGTGTACCAGAACCAGACCGACGCGGCGAAGGCCAAGGCGCTGGTCAACTTCTTCTCGTGGGTGCTGTCCACCGGGTCAGGACGATGCTGCCAGCGTCAACTACGCCCCGCTGGGCAAGGACCTGCAGGGCTTGGCCATGGGCCAGGTCCACAAGATCACGCTCAACGGCGGCCCGGTCGCACAATGACCCGCGGCTGCCGCCAAAGGGGAAGTTGTGACGGCGGAGCTCCTGGCCTCGCCCGACGCGCCCGAGCAGCCATCGGACGGCCGGTTCAGCGATGGGCTGTTCGCGACGGCTGATGGCCGCCGCGGCGCTGACCGTGATCGCGGTCTTGGTGGCAACGGCAGTGTTCCTTCTGATCAGGGCGTGGCCGGCGCTGTCGCACTACGGGCCGCTGAGTTTTTTTCACGCTCGCTGGGCGCCATCGGAGGCGGCCGCGACCTCATCCGACGCCGAACCCGTACGGGATCCTGCAGTTCATCTACGGGACCGTGGTGACCTCGCTGGTCGCGATGGTGATCGCGGTGCCGGTCGCGATCGCGGTGGCCCTCTACATCACCAATCTGTCACCGGCGGTGCTTCGCCGGCCGTTGTCATCCTTGGTCGACCTGCTCGCGGCGATCCCCAGCGTGGTCTACGGCTTTTGGGGAGTGTTCGCGTTGATCCCCGCGCTGGGGCCGATCGGTCGCGGATTGACGTCGGTGTCGGGAATCCCGGTCATCGGCTGGCTGTTCCAGGGTCCATTTTTCGGATATTCCGTGTTCGCGGCCGGCGTGGTCCTCGCGATTATGGTGCTGCCCATCGTCACCGCGATCTGTCGGGAGGTCTTCGATACCGCGCCGCGCGACCGAGAAGGAAGCCGCGCTGGCGTTCGGCGCGACCACATGGGAGATGCTGCGCATCGCGGTGTTGCCACGATCGCGTTCCGGGATCTTCGGCGCCGCGATCCTGGGTCTGGGCCGCGCGTTCGGCGAAACGATCGCGGTGACCATGCTGATCGGCAACAACGTGTTGACCATCCCGCACGGGATTATGCGCCCGGGATCCACCATGCCCAGCGTCATCGCCAATGAATTCACCGAAGCCAACCAGCCTTTCCACCTGGATTCGCTGTTCGTGGTCGCCTTCGCGCTGCTGTTGTTGTCCTTGCTCGTCAACGTGATCGGCAAGCGCATCGTCGGCCGGGTCTCGGAGCACATCGCATGAGCATGAAGATCGACGAACGACCCACTCGAGGAACTGTCCGAGATCGACGCGTTCCCCGGGGAGCGCCGCCGCCAAATCACCAACCTGTTCATGCACGCCGTACTGCTACTGGTCATGATCGCCACCGTCGCCGTGCTGGTCTGGGTGCTCGTCTACGTTGCCGGACAAGGGTTGAAGTACCTGGGCCCGGAGTTCCTCACCCAGACCCCACCCGGCAATCCCAGCCAGCCCGGCGGCGGATTCCTGAACGGCATCATCGGAAGCCTCATCGTCACCGGCATCGCGACGCTGTTGTCGATGCCCGTTGGTATCGCGGCGGCGATCTATCTGGTCGAGTACGGAGGCCAACTGGCCCGGGTGACACGCTTTCTCACCGACATCCTGGTCGGCGTCCCGACGATCGTCACCGGCGCACTGGTCTACGCGATGTGGGTGGTGTTCTTCGGGTTCTCCGGCATCGCCGGGGGAATAGCCCTCGGACTGGTCATGCTGCCGCTGGTGATCCGCTCCACCGAGGAGATGCTGCGACTTGTGCCCCGCGAACTGCGCGAAGCCTCGCTCGCGCTGGGCGCCACCAAGGCGGGCACCATTATGTCGGTGGTACTTCCCAGCGCCAGCTCAGGAATCATTACCGGCGTCATGCTCGCGTTTGCGCGCGCCATGGGAGAAACAGCGCCGCTGCTGCTGACCGCGCTCGGCAACGACTTGTTCATCGAGCTCAACCCGACCAAGCGCATGTCGACACTGTCCTTGCAGATCTTTGGCAACGCGATAACCGGGTACAGAGCCGCCCAAGCCCGTGCCTGGGCGGGAGCGCTCACTTTGGTGGCGTTGGTCCTGTTGTTCACCGTGGCTGCCAGGTGGATCGCCAGCCGGACCAGCGTTGGCCGCGGACGTATCTCCGAACCCAGAGCATGAGGACGGGCTGCAATGTTCACCGTGTCTGAAAGCGAACGACACCACAGGAGGATCGCGTGACACGGGACATCAACGTGACAACGGATGGCGCGGCGATCGAGAGTGCCCAACACGCAGCCCCGCCGGCACCCTCAGCGACGCGAGCCGGTAACGGACAGCGTCCTTACGGCTGCGCAGGGGTGCAAAACGTTTGGAGGCAAGGGATCTCAACATTTACTACGGCTCCTTTCAAGGCCGTGGCCGACCTCAACATGACGGTCAATCCGCGAAGTGTCACCGCGTTGATTGGGCCATCCGGGTGCGGCAAGTCGACTGTTTTGCGGGCCATGAACCGTCTGCATGAGACCGCCCCGGGGGCGCGGGTCAAGGATCGGTGTTGCTCGACGGCTGTGACATCTACGGCAAGCAGATCAGCGCGGTTGCTGTGCGCCGCATCGTCGGGATGGTGTTCCAGCGGCCAAACCCCTTTCCCACCATGTCGATTCGCGACAATGTGGTCGCCGGTCTGAAACTGCAACGGACACACAAGAAGAAAGGCCTCGACGAGCTCGCCGAACGGTCGTTGCGCGGGGCGAACCTGTGGAACGAGGTGAAAGATCGGCTGGACACGCCCGCCGGCGGCCTGTCCGGTGGCCAGCAGCAGCGGCTCTGCATCGCCCGGGCCATCGCCGTCTCGCCCGACGTATTGCTGATGGACGAACCCTGTTCTGCGCTCGACCCCATCTCGACACTGGCAATCGAGCAGCTGATCGCGGAACTCAAGGCGCAGTACACCATCGTCATCGTTACCCACAACATGCAGCAGGCTGCTCGCGTCAGCGACCACACCGCGTTCTTCAACCTGGAGGCCACCGGCAAGCCGGGACGGCTGGTCGAAATCAACAGCACCGAGAAAATCTTCTCCAAGCCCGACCAGAAGGCCACCGAGGACTACATCTCCGGCCGGTTCGGCTGAGCCGCTCGGCGTTGATGGCAACATGCCGGCGGGCTTTCCTGTATCCATGACGTTGAACCAAGACCGAACGGGCGCAAGTCGATCGCGACGCCGCTCTCGGCACACCGCGGCGATCGAGTCGTAATTTTCAGGTGAGATTCTCCGGCTGCTCGGCTCGATGATTGAGCATCTAGCACATGAATAAGCGTAGGTCCTTGGACCTCGACTTCCTGGGGCATCGACGGGCTACAAAACACGGTGAGGGCCCGACGACTGTTTCAGAGTGAGGACCAAAGCCTCATGGCCGACGATTCGGCGCCGCATAGCGTTCTCTTTGAAGAAAGGAAAGCAAATGTCCTCAACAACAAAGGATTTAGGAATTCTCGTGGGCGTGGACGGATCGCCTGCATCGGATGCGGCCGTCACTTGGGCAGCGCACGACGCGGTCATGCGTGGCGTACCGCTGACCCTGATTCACGTGCAAGACCCCGTTTCTCGGACGTGGTCGCAGGCCAAGGTGTTAGAAGAGGTGGCGGGATGGCAGAAAGCTGAGGGGCGCGGCATTCTCGCTAACGCATCGAAGATCGCCCATGACATCGCTACCGATACTTCGCACATCGCAATCAATGGCGAACTGCAGTTTTCGGCCCCGGGCCCGACGCTCGTCGACCGGTCTGAAGATGCTGAACTGATCGTGGTCGGCACCGATGGACGCGGTGCGTTGGCTCGCGGTTTGCTCGGCTCGGTGAGTTCTGGACTGGTGCGGCACGCCCGTTGCCCGGTGGCAGTCATCCACGACGGAGAACAGCAGATGCCACAGCCGTCGAAAGCTCCGGTTCTCGTCGGAGTGGATGGTTCGTCAGCGTCAGAACTCGCTACCGAGATCGCATTTGATGAGGCCTCGCGGCGTCGGGTCGGCTTGATTGCGCTGCACGCGTGGAGCACGAGAGAACTCGTCGAACTTCCGGGTGTCGACTGGTCCGCAGTCGAGGCCGAAGAGGAACGTCTGATGAGTGAAGCGCTGGCGGGGTGGCAAGAACGCTATCCCGACGTCGCCGTGAGCAAGCTCCTCGTTTGCGACAAGCCGGCCCGCGTGCTCGTCGAAACGTCGCAATCCGCACAGCTTGTCGTGGTTGGGAGTCACGGCCGGAATGCCCTGACCCGCACGTTCTTAGGGTCGGTCAGCAACGCGGTCGTTCAGTCCGCCCGAGTTCCGGTGATCGTCGCGCGGCCGGCGTAGCGGCACTACATCGATGCTCCGCCTTCAAAAAGCAACGATCGTCAGGAGAAGACAGTGATCGAATACAACCTGGACACCGCTCATTCCACCCTGCTGGTGCACCCGACGTCCGCCCTGGAAAAACACGATTTCAGTGAACTTGCCACAGCCGTTGACGCACAGATCGACGCAACGGGTGGCCTTGACGGCATCATCATCGACGCCCCGGAGTTCCCGGGATGGGACAGTTTCGGCTCGATGGTCACCCACTTTCGTTTCGTCCGAGATCATCACGAGCGAGTGAAAAAGGTAGCGATCGTTACTAACTCGCACATCGGAGATGTTGCCGAGCGCCTGGCGTCGCACTTCGTGGCCGCCAAGGTCCGCCATTTTCCTGGCGAGCAGCTCGAGCAGGCGCGACTGTGGATCAACGGTGGTGCCGGCGGCGACCAGCTAACTGAATTAAGCCCCCACGCATCTCAAATCTGATACCCACCTTGCCATTTAGGTGGACGGCAACGAACTGGCCGTCCGCCTAAATGGTTCAGCTTTTACCGTCGCCTGGGGTGGCAGCCAGCTGAACCGATCGAACCCACCGCCCGACAGCCATTCGCGGCTATTGACTGCGAGCGACAATCACCGGCGTACGAGACGCGTGCGCCACTGCAGTGCTGACCGACCCGAGCGCCATTCCCGCGAAACCGCCGCGGCCATGACTACCGACGACGACGAGCTGTGCTGTCTCGGAGAGGTTGAGCAAGTGAGTCGTTGGTCGATCGTCCATCACAGTCCGCTGGACGCAGACTCCGGGGTAGCGCTTGTGATAGCCGGCCAAGCATTTAGCCACCATGTCGCCGACATCGGACAACCCCGCCGAGTATTCGGTGCTCAAAAGCTTCGACATATCGGTATCGCTGGCGGCGTGCAGCACCACCAAATCCGCACCACGCATTGACGCTTCTTGGAACGCGATCTCGGTTGCATACTCTGACGCTGGTGATGCATCGGTGCCCAGCAGCACCGGTGCCTTCTTTGCCTGGGCGTAGAGCGACGCATCCTCATGGACCACCGCTACGGGACAATGAGCGTGGTGTATCACGGCGGTGCTGACCGAACCCAATAGCAACCGCCGAATGGCGCCGAGACCGCGCGCGCCGACGACGACCATGGTGGCATCTTTGGACATGTCGATCAGTGCCGGTCCGGGTCGAGAAAAATACAGTTGGCGCTTGACTTCGCATGGGCCGTCGGTCTTTAAGTAGTCGTCGATGTTCTGGACTGCGTCGTCGAGGATGGCTTCTGCATCGGTTTTGTAAAGTTCGCGTAGCTCCGACATCGGCCAGCCCGGGTTCGGCATAGTGATTGCTTGCACGAGCGTGAGCCGCGTTTGACGCAGGACCGCCTCGCGCGCGGCCCACCGGACCGCTACGTCGGAATAGCCTGATCCGTCGACGCCGACAATGACACCAAAGTGCTTTTCAGAGCCGGTCATGTGAGTGTCCTATTCGCCCGTAAGCGAAGTTCGACGTCAACGCTACGAGCGCAGGCTGTGGTGAGGCAGGAGACCTAGGTCCCTGATCGCGGTGGCCATAAGGCCTTTCGCTGCGCCGTCAGCACGACACGATAGACCTGTGATGACCGCCAATGAGCCGATCGAACAACACCTTTGGCTCAGCTGCGATAGCTCGGGTCATCGTCTAGAGATCGATGAGCGGCGCCGTCCAATGAACCACAGTTCCACCCGTCGGAGCCGAGGTAACGCGACACGTGCCGCCGATTTGTTCGGCCCGTCGACGCAAATTGGCTAGCCCGCTCTGCCTCTGGTTGTCCGCCGGAATTCCGCAGCCGTCATCGGTGACGTCGATGTGGAGTTCATCGGCGACCACCACCTCGATATTCAAATGGGTTGCACCGGAATGCCTAACGGCATTGCTGACAGATTCCACCACGGCAGCTTCGGCCTGCTGAGCCAGCTCGCGACCGACGGCAATCATCGGGCCGGACAGATGCAGCGTGGTGACGATGTCGCGGTTCTCCGTGAGGGCCGCAACCGCGTCTTGGATGCTTTTCCGGAACCCGCCGCCACTCGTGGTCGAAGTCTGCAGCTCGAAGATTGTTGTGCGAATGTTCTCGATAGTGTTCTGCAAATCGTCAATTGTGCGGTTGAGTCGGGCGACGATGTCGGGGGAGTGGGCGCGCGCGATAGTTCCCTGCACGTCCAGACCAACCGCGAACAGTCGCTGTATGACGTAATCGTGAAGGTCGTGTGCGATGCGTTCACGGTCGGCGAGTACTGAGAGTTCGCGAGTATTTTCGCTGTTGGTTGCGAGAGCCAACGCGAGAGCGGCCTGACCGGCGAAGTCACCCACTAAATCGAGGTAACTATCGTCGAACGGGGTTTGGTCCGCGCTCCGCGCGACGGCGATGATTCCTCTCACCACGCCTTCGTAAAGCAGCGGCATCACGATCGCGGAGCGTTCGCCGGCGTCAGTGAACGCCAGGATCGGGTATCGGAAGGCTTCGGTGATCAGGGGCGCTCCGGAGCGAAAGACATGGCCTGTCGTCGAACCGTCGACAGGGACCTCTTGCCCGACCACTTCGTCGGCGTGTACACCGACTGCGGCGGAAACCACTAGCGTGTCGATCTCATCAGGCGGCTCATCCGCCGTTAACGGAGTCAGCACGATCGCTTGCTCGGCGTCCGCCAGCTTCTGTACCTGTTCGGCGATTAACCGCAATGGCCGCCGCGCCGAGTCGTCACCTGAAAGCAGCTCGGTGATGATTTCACGGCTGGCCTTCATCCAGTCTGCTCGCCGCTGGCTGTGGTCGAACAATTGCGCATTGTCGATAGCGACGGCCGCTGCGGACGCGAACACGTGAATCGCGATCTCGTCAGACTCGTCAAAGACCCAATTCGGCCGGTCGTCGCTTAAATACAGGCCTCCGAAAACATTTCCTCGGATCACGATCGGCACGCCGAGAAACGCGTGCATCTGAGGGTAGCTCTCGGGGAACCGGACTGCGGCCGGGTGCGAGGTGAGATCGTCCAAGCGGACGGGGAAGGCTTGGTCCAACACAAGTTTCAGTAGGCCCTTGCCCGTCGGCGGTCCGTCGATCCGCACGACTGCGTCCGCCGGCATTCCTGCATGCGCGAGCGACGTCAACTTGCCATCCGAATCGCAGGTCGTCAGCGCGGCGTAAGTGCACTCGGTCAATTCCTGCGCCGTAGCGACGACGCGCCGCAGTGTCGAGTCGAGGTCATGGTCGGATCCGATTTGCGAGATGGCGCGGAGCAGAAGCGCGGTCTTGTCGCGGGCCGCAAGGAGCTTGTCGAGCTCTGCAGGAAAACGGTCAACCGACGCCGCCTGGCCCGACAGGGCGACTAAAGATTCATTCTCACTACTGGTCACTAGTGTGCAGCCTCCGCGGCCCCTCGATCGAATGATCGTACGCCGACAGAACGCCCGTGCAGATCTTTGAGACGCACCGCGGGCCGCTGCCTGGAATGGTTTTGTCTTGGCTGTCGGCCCTCACCCGGATGACTTTGGGCCCTATGGATCGACTCGTTCGCGGCGTAATCAGGAGGTATGGGAACGAATCCTGATGTGTCGAGCCTCGTCGAGGTCGATGTGACGACGCATGGCCGCCTGCCTGGTGTCGATAGGTACGCGCGCGACAAGATCGGCGCGCTGATTCGACGCACCCACCAACCGGTGCTGCATGCTCATGTGAGGGTGAGTGAACACGCTGACCCCGCGGTGGTCTGCCCGGTGGTCGCACAGGCAAACCTCGACGTCAACGGACGGCTAGTCCGGGCGCAGGCACAAGGTATGACCGCGCGAGCGGCGATCGATGTCCTGGAGATGCGCCTTCGGCGCCAGCTCGAGCGGCTCGCCCAACACACGGATACTGGTCGCAGCCGGGTGCCGGTCAGCGGTCTCCACGAATGGCGCCGTGGCGCCGAGCCCACCCTACGGCCGAGGTTCTTCCCGCGACCGCTCGATCAACGCCGGATTATCCGGCGTAAGTCGTTCACCCTAGGGCCTTGCTCCGTTGACGAGGCCGCGCTGGAGATGGAGCTACTCGACTATGACTTCCACCTCTTCACTGAAGAAGGCACGAAACAGGCCTCTGTTTTATACCGTTCTGGCCCAACCGGATACCGCCTCGCGCAAGTCACACCAACTTCGAGGGATGAGCTGGTCTCATTCGACTTACCGCTGACCGTCAGCTCGCAGCCGGCGCCGCGGCTCACCTTTAAGCGTGCCGCCGAGCGGCTTGGATTCCTGGGCCAGCCGTTCCTGTTCTTTATCGAGGTAGCCGAAGGACGCGCTTTCGTTCTGTACCGGCGCTACGACGGTCACTACGGCTTGATCAGTCCCGCGGGTTGACGCACTTGTTCAACAGCACAAGTTCAGACCCACAAGAGTCAAGGGAGACAACGTGATTGCGGATCGCGGTGCAAAGCCGGTTGTAGTAGGTATCGATGGCTCGAAGGCGGCTGTGAGAGCGGCTATGTGGGGTGCCGGCGAAGCGCATCAGCACGATGTCGCGCTCAAGCTGCTCTACGTGATTGACCGCAACAGGGCTCTGACGCCGAGCGTCGCCAAAGCGCAGCAGCTTGTAGCTGACGCCGCTTTGCACGATGCGAACGCCGCTGTGGAAGCACTGCAGAGGCCGATCAAAGTCGAAATGGAGACCATCCGTGGCGATCCGGGCACCGTCCTGATTGAGGAGTCCTGGTCGGCGGCGCTGCTGTGTGTCGGAGCTCCGAAGTCACATCCTCACGGGCCATCTGATTCGCTGGCCACCAACATGGCTGCCCACGCCCGCTGCACGGTAGCTGTCATACCGGCGACAGAGGCCTCGGCGCTAGCGCGAACCGGTTGGGTCGCAACATTATTAGAGCCCTCAACCATCGACTACGACGTCCTCCAGCAGGCTATGGAGGAAGCGCAACTTCGTGGGATCCCCTTACATGCTGTGATGACGACGCCGTCCACTGCAGCGGTAGACGAGCTGCTGATCAGTTGGACACAAAAATATCCGGGTATCGATTTGCATCTGGTGCACACCGACCAACTATTGCGGTATGTCGCTGAACATGAGAGGTCGATCAGATCGGTGGTCCTGAGCGCTAGTCATGACCTTGAAGTCTCGAAGCTGGTGGAGTTGATCAGATCGAGGGCAGCGGCTTATACCGATCTATTGGTGATCGCCGTTCGCGGTCAACACCTTTAATTCGTGCGATTGACCCGAGGCGCATCAGCGAATCACCGAGATGAATGAGCCAGCGATCCGTCGACATCGCCAAACGATCAAATCGCCATTTCCCAGAGCTTTTCAGCCTGATCGACGCAGTCTGGCAACGCTTGTGCAGTGTCGATGAGATGCGCGGTGTTCCAGTCGTCGTCACGCAGAGTCAATTCCTTCGCGATCAGCGGGGTCACCTCGGAGGTGCCTTCTGGGCTCCGGCTTCTTACGCGTTCGACAGCTACGTCGACCGAGGTCCAACAGGCGATCTCGAGAAATGTCGACATCGTTTCAGTGGCCAGCTGTTTGGCCAGGTGCCGCTGGCGTGGATCTCGCCAGGTTGCATCGAGGATCACTGACTGCCCATGAGCCAGCAGTTTCTTCGCGCGCTCGATCGTCTCGCGATATACGGCGTCCATTTTGTGGGGCTCGTAAAGGCCTGCATCGAGCGATCCGGGCGTTCCGTCGATTGCTCCGCGTAGCTGCAAATCGCGCCGCACGTCGTCAGTAGAGATCACCTCGGCGCCTACCTGATCGGCGAGCGCGTGGGCGAGGGTGGTCTTTCCGGTTCCCGGTGCGCCCCCGACTAGGACGAGTCGAACCGTTCCTGATCTCAGGTGCTCAAGGGCCAGCGACAGATGGGATGGCGCATCGGTTTTGGCATCGGCGTTTCCCTGCGCAAAGCGTATACAATCGACCTTGGCCCGCACGACCGCACGATAAGCGATGTAGAAGTGTCGCAACGAGATCGGTGCATGGTCACCGGCCGAATAGCTGTAGGCATCGAGGAAGTACTCGGCTAGGTCCTGGCGTCCGAGGAACTCCACATCCATCGCCAGAAACGCCGCATCGTCCAAGCCATCGACATAGCGGAGACGATCGTCGAACTCGAGGCAATCCAACAGCACCGGACCACTTTCCATGCAGAATATGTCATCGGCGAGCAGATCACCGTGCCCGTCGATGATCCGTCTATCGCTGATACGCTCCGCAAACAACGCCGAACGGCCGGCGATGTAACTCGTTGCTGCCGTGTGAATTTTATCGAGAATGTCGGCTGGCGCCAGATTGTCCTCGAACCGATGCAGTTCAGCGAGGTTTCCACACCAGCGGGCACTGATGGCTTCGGGTGTCGCCTGCGCGTCGATGGCGAGTGAGTGGTGTGCTCGATAATGAAAGCCCGCCAACACTTCTGCGATCTTCGCGAGTTCACGCTGCGTGGCGCCTCCTGGCTTCAGCAACGTAGCCAAGCGCCGCGATTCGGGGTAGCGGCGCATCACAATGACAGGCTCAGTGACATCGCCCGATGGGGCGTTAAAGTGGGCTATGCCTAAGTAAGCCGCCGGCGCAAGCCGGCTATTCAGCAGAACCTCACGGGCACAGACTCGCTCGCGGCGGTCGGTCGTGCTGAAATCGAGAAAGTCAGTAACGACCGGCTTTTTCACCTTGTACGCCTTATCGCCGACGAGCACGACGAGGCCCGTATGCGTCTCGTGTACCTCAGCGTGGGGCGACATGCCTGTCACGGCCAGTTCCATGGCTCGACCTTGGGCCGTTGCGACGATTTGCAGTAGCGGCGAAGGCCACAGTCGTCGAGGCGAAACGTCACTGCCGTCGAGGGCCAAAGGTCCCGATGCCGGACGACCATGCTGCCGCAGGGACTAATGCCTCTAGGACGCCCGCGCCGTGCTCAATATCGTCGGCTATTAAGTCAACAGCGAAGGATCTGTCATGCAGCAGACGATGCCCGACGTAGGGGTGATCAAGAACGCGTTGAAGATGGCATGCCGTGCGCCGTCGATACACAACAGCCAGCCTTGGCACTGGGTGCTCGATGGGGATGGCCTCCAGCTGTTCTTCGATCGGTTACGGCAAGTCGACATTGCCGACAGTTCGGGTCGCGAGGCGATTATGAGCTGCGGGATAATGCTGGATCATCTTCGAGTCGCGATGGCTGCGTCCGGCTGGCTGTCGACGACCAACCGACTTCCCGACCCTGAAAATCGTGACCATCTGGCGACCGTTGGATTCCAACCACTTGAATTCGTGAGCGAAATCCAATACAAGCGCGCTGAGGCGATCCTGCAACGCCGTACCGACCGACTTCCTCTTCGGCCGCCAAACTTTTGGGCGTCGTTTGTGCCCGAACTGCGCAGAACTATCGGCGACAGCGGGACCGTCATGCTCGACGTCCTCTCCAATGAAGTGCGACCCCAGCTCGCATCGGCTTCAGCGTCAACCAAGGTCGTGCGTAACCACGACCCCAGCTACCAAGCCGAACTGCAATGGTGGACAGCCCCGTTCGCGTTATCATCGGGAATTCCCCCGGATGCCTTGGCATCTTCCTCTGAATCATTCCGCGTTGACGTCGCGCGGGATTTTCCTGCCGCCAACCAAACGGACCGGCGTAGTGGACTCGGAGTGGATTGGTCGACAATCCTTGTACTGTCCACCGGCGCAGATACTCGGGCAGAAGTGTTGCGGTGCGGCGAGGTACTGTCCACTGTGCTCTTGGAATGTACGGTCGCGGGCATGGCGACGTGTACATTGACCCATCTCATCGAGATGCCCGAAAGCCGCGATATCGTTCGGGATCTCGTCGGGGTAGGACGCGAACCTCAGGTGCTGATACGTGTCGGCATGGCACCCTCGATGGAAGACCTGCCGGCGGCTACCCCGCGATTGCCGCTGGACGCAGTGCTCGAAATCGCCGACAGGTAACGCGCCGGACATCGGTGACGGTGACCCCAACCGGCAGAGTCGGAAGTCCCTCCCCTCAAGGGCAATTGCCACTATCAGACGATTGACCGCTCTTCTACCGTTGTCGAAATGACGACCTTTGAATCCGCCGCTGTCCTTTCGGCGAGCGAAAGCTGGGACCTGCTGGCAGGCGTGTCACTCGGGCGTGTTGTCACAAGTGCCATGGGTCAGCCAGAGATATTTCCGGTCAACTTTGTCGTCCAAAGGCGCACAGTGCTTTTCCGCACCGCCGAGGGCACGAAGCTGGTCAGTGCCGCCGTGAACAACCACGTCCTTTTTGAAGCCGACGACCACGATGTCGGCCAGGGATGGAGTGTCGTGGTGAAAGGCACAGCGCGGATGCTGCGAACCCAAGAGGAGCTGGCGGAGGCCGAACGCGCGCAACTCCTGCCTTGGACGGCGACGGTGAAGCAGCACTATGTTCGCATTCTGCCGATCTCGATTACCGGCCGCCGTTTCCGGTTCGGTCCTGAACCCGAGTGCGAATCCACATTTGCCTGACCGGCACGCGCGTTACGGCATCCCGGCAGCAGGGCTCAGCGAACAACGATCAAGGTGCCTGTGCCGACTGGGCCAGCGCAGAGCTCACCGAGCCCAACAACATGCCGGGAAAGCCGCCCCGCCCGTGGCCGCCGACCACCACTAGTTGCGCATGACGGGACTCGTCGATCAGCCAGCGGGCCGGCTTGTCGCACACGAGCCGCCGCCGCACCTTGACGTCGGGATATTCCTGCTGGAAACCAGCCAAGCGTTCGGCCAGGATCTCTTCGCCTTGGGCTTCGTATTCTCGCCAGTCCATGCCGAGGATAGGGAACACAGCGACGTCGCTCCACGCGTGCAGGGCAACCAGGTCTGCTCCTCGACGCGACGCTTCGTCGAAGGCCAGCGCGATAGCTTCGTCCGATGCCGGCGACCCGTCCACACCGACCAACACCGGACCCGATTGGTCCGCCGTGTCGACGTCGTGGATGACTGCGACCGGACAGTGCGCATGGTGTAGTGCGCTACTGCTGACGGAGCCCAACAGAAAGCGGCCCAGCGGCGTCATGCCGCGGCTACCCAGCACAACCATTTGGGCATCTGTCGAAGCAACGAGGAACATCGCTACCACGGGCGAGCAGACGACTTCGGTCCGCAGATCGAGCGATCCCGAATCTGTCACAGACGCCGACGCCGTCTTGCGGGCATGCTCGATGACGTCGCGAGCATTCGCTTCCCACACCTGCGCGATCCTCGACTGCTCGGCACGCGAGGCCCACTCGGGGACCGGCTCGATGACGTGCATCAAGGTGAGCGGTGTTTCGCGCATCACCGATTCGCGCGTAGCGAAGCAGATGGCGGCATCCGACTGCGCCGACCCGTCGACTCCGACGAGTATTCCGTATTTCGTTGCGGGCAAAGGCATTTTGCTGACCCTTCATTTGCGGCCGCCGCGGTCTGCTTACTCACAGCGTTTAGGTGGTAGTGCAGTGATCAACGGTGTGTCCGCACCCACCGGCCCGAGCTCGAAAGCGCCCCCGGGCTGCCCCAGGGGGCGGTCACGGCCCGGCAGAGTCATACGGAAAAAGGCAGCGTTGTCGGCGAGATGCTTTTGCTGGTCCTCGGGCAGATCCGTTTCGTAGTAGATCGCATCCATGCGGCAAATGGACTTGCAGGCACCGCAATCCACGCACTCATCCGGATTGATGTACATCGAGCGAGCCCCTTCGTAGATGCAATCGACTGGGCACTCCTGCACGCAGGATTTGTCCAGCACGTCGACGCAGGCACTGCTGATCACGTAGGTCATGGAACGGACCCTATTTGCATCGACGTTCTGAAAGCTGGAGTACAAAGACCACTTTCGGCAGGGACCATCGGTAGTTATTCCCACCGGGCGACAAGATGAGGGGCTTCTGGCCCTGCGGGCTGATGGCGTCGTGCTCTGCTCACCGACACCAAGGAGGACGACCGTAGTAACCATGCGAAGCGACGAGTTGGCGATGGCTCCGATCCCTGAGCGCCAGCAGCTCAGGCACCTGCAGGGATACCTGCTCGCATCGTCGGTGTGGGCATGGCTTCGTCACGAGCGGTCGGGTCGGGTCAGGCAGAAGCCGCAGAATGTCATTGGGTCTAAAGGACGCCGAAATCAGTGACTTAGGGCCCCTGACGATGCTGCGCGTGACCGATAGCGTTTCGTAGCAGTGTCGGCTCAGACCACTCGGCACTGGTAGAAGCCGGAGATTCTTATGAGCGGTTCGCAAGCGCAGCCTACCGTCGTGGTTGGCGTCGACAGTTCGGCAGCGGCCATGCACGCGGCCGTCTGGGCTGTCGATGAGGCGGTGAGCCGTGACATTCCGCTGCGGCTGGTTCACATTCTGGAGGGCCGGGATTCCGACCCCGTCAAGGCTGCGGAAAAGCTAGCCGACGCCGAGGCCGCCATCCGTCGTGTCATCAAGGCCGTCGAGGCCACCGATAAACCGGTCAAACTGGAAACCGAAATATTCAGAGGCCGTGCGGCCGGCACTCTGATCCGCCTCTCGCGCCAAGCCGCGATGGTGTGTCTCGGCGCGGTCGGATCAAACCAGCTCCAGCATGGTCCAATCGGGTCGACCGCCGCCGCTGTGGCCGGCGCGGCGCACTGCGCGGTCGCCATCATCCACGGAACGACGCCGCCAGCCAGGGCTCAGGCCAATCTGATTTTGGTAGCCACTGACGAATCGCCGGATGATGGGGTCCTGCTGGGGGCCGCAGTCCGCGAGGCCGCACTGCGCGGCGCACCGCTTCGAGTGATCACCTGCTGGCAACCTCCACGCTCGGACCCCGGGACCACGACAGAGGGTGATCGCCGAATACGAGCGCAGCTCACTCGCCGATTGGCGCGGTGGCGGCGTATCTACCCCGACGTTCAGGTCGAGCCAATTGCCGTGCACGGCGATCTGTTCGAGTACGTAGCGACACACGCTGCACAGCTACAAATGCTGATCGTCAGCGCGCGCGGCCCAGGTCATGTGCGCGAAGTAGTTGGACCGGCAGGCAATGCTGCTCTGAGTTCGTCCGATTGCACGGTTCTAGTCGTCGATCATCAGCACTTGTGAGAAACAGCGAGCATGATCAAGGCCGACGACTAACGCTGAACGATAACGGTCTCACGAAGGGTTCACCATGGTTGTGAGGGTCTTTCTTGTCGATGACCACGAGGTCGTCCGCCGCGGGATCGTGGATTTGCTCGGCGCCGATCCGGACTTGGAAGTCGTTGGCGAGGCCGGTTCTGTTGCCGAAGCGATGACGCGGATAGCAGCTATCCGACCTGACGTTGCCGTTCTGGATGTCCGGTTACCTGATGGCAGTGGTATCGAGCTGTGCCGAGACCTGCTGTCCGACATCGACGATTTGCGGTGTCTGATGCTGACTTCGTTTACGTCCGACGAAGCGATGCTGGATGCCATATTGGCCGGCGCGAGTGGTTATGTCGTCAAAGACATCAAGGGTATGGAGTTAGCGCAGGCGATCAAGGATGTCGGCGCCGGCAAATCACTGCTGGACAATCGGGCCGCCGCCGCGTTGATGGCGAAACTTCGCGGTGCGGCTGAGCGCGCCGATCCGCTCGACGGCCTGACCGACCAAGAACGCACATTACTGAGCCTGCTCAGCGAGGGGTTGACCAACAAACAGATCGCAGCTCGCATGTTCCTTGCTGAAAAAACGGTGAAGAATTATGTCTCTCGCTTGTTGGCCAAGCTCGGAATGGAGCGGCGAACGCAAGCGGCGGTTTTTGCGTCCAAACTTGGCAGCACCGACCGGCCGGCCCGATGAGCGGCCTGAAAGGCCCTCTACTGCCCCCGCAATGCTGTGACCAAAGCGGCTGACCGAGCGGGGGCGGCCCACCCGCTGCGAGATACTTTGTCGCAGCTGCGATTGCGTGAGTTGCTAGCTGAAGTACAGGACCGCATCACCGAGGTCGTCGAAGAGCGTGAACGACTCGACGGCTTGGTCGAGGCCATGCTAGTGGTCACATCGGATCTCGATCTGGACACCACACTGCGCACGATCGTGCGTACGGCCATCGATTTGGTCCAGGCCCGCTATGGCGCGCTCGGCGTGCGGGGGAGCGGAGCCGACTTGGCAGCGTTCATCTATGAAGGGATCGATGACGACACCCGCGAGCGCATCGGGCATTTGCCAGAAGGCCGCGGTGTTCTCGGCGCCTTGATCGATGACCCCAAGCCGATTCGTTTGGACGACATCGGGCACCACCTGTCCTCGGTGGGCTTTCCGCCCAACCATCCGCCGATGCGGGGCTTTCTCGGTGTGCCCGTCCGGATCCGCGACGAGGTGTTCGGCAATCTTTATCTGACCGAAAAAGCGAACGGTCAACCGTTCAGCGAAGACGACGAGATACTGGTCGAAGCACTAGCCGCCGCCGCCGGGATCGCCATCCAGAACGCTCGTTTGTACGAGCAATCTACGGCGCGGCAAGCGTGGATCGAAGCGACCCGTGACATCGCAACCGAGCTGCTGGCCGGCACCGACCCGGCGACCGTCTTCCGGCTGGTAGCCGACGAAGCGCTGAAATTGTCGGATGCTCAACTGACTCTGGTTGCTGTTCCGGTTGACGAGGACACGCAGTCGCTTGGGGTGGGCGAATTGCTTGTGACGGAGCATGGCTGGGATCGTGCCCGACTTCACCCGACCGCCGACGCTAGTCATCAGCGGGACGCCGGTCGGGGAAGCTTTTCGGGACCGCACTCCGCGGCGGTTCGACAAGCTGGAGCTCACGATCGGCGACGTCGAGGTCGGCCCCGGGCCCGCATTGGTTCTGCCCTTGCGTGCCCCTGGCAGCATCGCCGGTGTGCTTGTCACGCTGCGGCCCACGGACGCAACGCCATTCAGCCCAGACCAACAAGAAATGATGACCGCCTTCGCCGACCAATCGGCGCTTGCCTGGCAGCTGGCCATTTCGCAGCGCAAGGCGCGCGAACTGGATGTTGTCGCGGACCGGGATCGCATCGCCCGAGACTTGCACGACCACGTCATTCAACGTCTTTTCGCCATCGGTCTTGGGTTGCAGGCAACGATTCCACGCGCGCGAAAGTCGGATGTGCAACAACGGCTTTCAGATTATGTCGATGACCTCCAATCTGTCATTTCGGAAATTCGGACGACGATATTCGACCTCCATGGACCGACTACCAAGATGGCAAGGTTGCGCCAGCGCATGGACGAGGCGATCGCCCACTATTCGAACGAGGCCTTGCACATCACGACGCAGTTCGTGGGACCACTGTCGGTTGTCGGCGACACGTTAGCCAGTCACGCCGAAGCCGTTGTGCGCGAAGCGGTCAGCAACGCCGTGCAACATGCGCACGCCAGTAAGCTTCACGTCACGGTCAAGGTAGAAGATGACCTGTCCATCGAGGTGGAAGACGATGGTCGCGGAATCTCCGAACGCTCCAAACGCAGTGGCTTGATGAATATGCGTTATCGCGCTCAAAAAGCCAACGGCACCTTCAGTATTGAAACTCCCGAAGCTGGGGGGACGGTGCTGCGCTGGTCGGCGCCACTGTCTTAGCCGGGACGTCACTCGAATCAGAGCCTTTTGGCTCTACGGCTCACTGGCGATGTTCGGCCATGCTTAATGTCAGTCTTCCTGCACAGAGAGTGGTGGCCCGTATGAGCACTCATTTCCCGGATCACGCGACTGTCCGCGCTGCCCTGTCGCTAGCCATACGAGCGCCGTCGGTTCACAACACACAACCCTGGCGCTGGCGAGTGGGCTCGGATAGTCTTCACCTCTACGCCGATCGAAGCCTGCATTTGCTCAACACCGACCCCGATGGTCGTGATCTGATTGTGAGCTGCGGGACGTCGCTGCACCACTGCGTGGTTGCCCTGGCCGCACTCGGATGGCAAACGAAAGTGCATCGTCAGCCAAACCTCGATGACTCCGAACACCTTGCCGCCATTGAGGTTTACCGCCAGCCCCCCAGTGAAGTTGACGTAACGTTGGCTGCCGCGATCCCGCGCCGCCGCACCGATCGACGCCCTTACAGCCCGTGGAATATCCCGGCCAGCTACATCGCCCAGATGGGTGCACGTGCGGCGCGCACCGGGGTGATGCTGCGTCAAGTCGAATCCTTACCACGATTACAAGAGATCGTCGCGCAAGCGGCGCGGCAACATGCGTCCAGTTACGACTATTTGACCGAACTCACCACCTGGAGTGGGCGTTACGGGTCGGTGGCTGGCGTTCCGGCTCGGAATACACCTGCTGCTGGCCTGGGCGGCGAGATGTCGCAACGGATGTTCGCGGGTCCCGCGCTGACGCAGCCGCCCGCTGCAGAGTCGCGTGACGACAACGCTGTCGTGTTGGCGCTCGGCACAAGGGATGACGGTCTGGTGCCCCGGCTGCGGGCGGGCGAAGCCACTAGCTTGGTGTTGCTGAGCGCAACGGCGCTCGGCCTGGCGACCTGTCCGATCACCGAACCGTTGGAGATCTCCGAAACGCGCGACTTAGTGCGCACCGAGGTATTCGGAGAAAGTGGCTACCCGCACATGTTGGTGCGAGTCGGCTGGGCACCCGTCGACGCAGATCCGTTGCCCGCAACGCCGCGCCGCCCACTCGGAGACGTCGTGAAATACGTCGATGGTTCAGCTTTCGCCCAGTAGGTTTCCGACGTCCGACAGGTTCACGTCGAGATGAACGACGCCGCTGAGTGCACGTCCTCGGCGCGGCTGCAGTCCCGCATCGCGTAACACTTTGAATAGCACATGGTTTGTGGTCAAGACGTCTGCGACCAGGTGCTGAATTCCTCTGGCGCGAGCTATCTGAGCTAGCCGCCGAAGCATAGCCGTGCCTACCCCGCGCAATTGATCGTGGTGGGCTACGACGACGGCGACCTCGGCAGTCGCCGGCTTACCGCAGATCGAATAGTTCGCGACGCCAATCAACGTGCCGGACTCGAAGGCGCCCAACGCAAAGCCTTCGCGGCGGGCATCCGTCAGCCGGCTGGCTAGAGCTTTCAACCGCACCGGCTGCATCGTGAAAAACCGCAGGTAGCGTTCCCGCTGGCTCAGTGCGTCGTGCAGTGCTATGACGGCGTCGGCATCCGCAGGTTCGAGGTGCCGGATCACCACCCAGGCGCCGTCCGCTAGCTTTGCGGCGAATGCCCTTTTCGAAATATCTTTTTTGGTGTTGGTCATCCACATGATGCGTCCTTGACGTCAGCGCAATGTGGGCGGGCGATCAGCACCGAGCACTCAGCGTTGCCGAGGAGCGGATGGCGATGTGGCCCAATTAGGCGTGGGATCTGATCTGTGTCGTTGCCGCCCAGCACGGTCAGTGCAATTTGCCTGTCGATCACGGCAAGGAAATCGGCGACATCGCTGCGGGTGCTGGCGGTGTGGACTTCGACGTCGGGATAGCGATTGCCCCAAATCTGCATTTGCCGGTTCACGTCGTCCGTGGGCATCTCGCCGACATCGTCTCGCCAGGCCCCGAGGGCCAACACCGGAAGGTGGCGTAACCGAGCTTCGTCCATCGCCTGCATGACGACGATGTCGTTGCCGGGGGAATCGTCAACGGCGACCGCGATCAACAATCTCCCCGACACGTGCTGATTGCGCTGGGTCCGGATTATCGCAACCGAGCACTGCGCCTTCTCGGCGAGTTCTGTTGCCGTGGAACCTAGGAATAGCTTTGCGATGCGACCGATTCCTGTTGAGCCGATGCAGATCATCGCGGCGTCCGGGGAGTCCGCGACAAGCTGAGTCGCGGGGTACCCGCGCAATATCGCGGTTTCGACTTTGATGGTTTTGCCGACGGCCGCGACCGCAGCAGCGGCAATCCTGAGCGCGGTCTCTCCGTATTCGTGCTCCATCCGTTCGTTGCCAACGGCGGCGAACGGCGCGGGTTCGGCGTTTTCGGGGATCACGTAGATCAGTCGCAGTGGAACCTCTCGGCTGACAGCTTCGTCGACTGCCCATTCTGCGGCTTGGATTGCGGCTTGTGAGCCGTCGATGCCGACGACAATGGATGAGGGTTGCTGTGTGTTCGGATCGCGCATCGCAGTGTCCTTCATCGCCGCACCCGTAAAACTTCGGACAGCGACCGCCGTGGTGTGGGTGGGGGAGTCTTTTCGGCGGCTGGTACGACGCCTACGCGGATCAGCACCTGCGGAATCGCGTCGTGATCCATGTAGGCCTGAATGAGTTCGCGGGCGACTGTCACCTCAGTGACGTGAGTTACTGGGCAGGTAGCCAGACCCGCCACAGTGCAGTCGAGCAAGACCGCGGACAACACTTCCCCCGACGCGAGCGCGTCGGCCCGTCCATAGTCATCTGTGGAGATCAACAGAACTTTCGCATGGTCCTCGGGAATTTCCCGGCGCCGCTCGGGCCGACGGGAAGCGGGAAACACCCGGCCGATGCCAACACGATCGCCCTCAGCCGCTGAGACAAGTGAACTGTAGGGAATTCCTTCAGAATTTTCAAAAGGCGCTGTCCACCAACATAATTCGTCGTGATAGACCGTGTTGTAGAACCGGAGAGATTCGGCGAGCTCGGCGGCCTCGACGAGTTGCGGCCGCATTTCTTCTGAAAGCACCTCCAGGTGGACCGCATTGCGGTTACCGGTGCTGGCCACGATCGCCTCGACGGGACCCCAGTCGGCCACAGCGCTGAAGGGCAGTCTGTCGGTATGACGCGACCAGATGGCCTTCGCCCGAAGCTGGTCGCGGTCAGAAACGTACGCCAGAGGGGTGAACGTGAATGTCGCCAAGTGGTTCGGATTTGCAGGATTTGGCAATCTGTCGACGTGCGCCTGCCAGCCGGCAGCGGCCATAGCCACCCGAAGGTGGTCGAGCGCTGCCCCACATCCGATGATCGCTTCCCTCTCCTTCGCGTCGGTCGCCATCACTCGGCTCGGATCGAGGAACAATTGAAGTTCACCTCGACTGAGCACCCACTGCCAGGGCTGGCTGTTGTGAAGCGAAGGGGCGCGGCACGCCGCACCGACTGCATCCTCAATCACTGTGTCTGTCGCCGTAATTTCAGGCATCATCCGACCTCCGCGTCTCAACGTGGAATCAATGCTCCACCGTCGTCACATGGGCTGGCAGGGTCATTGGTCCTCGATGCACTTGTCTTCAGGCCGTAGGTCGCCACACGTGTCGAGCCCTGGTGAGGGCAATGAGCCGACCAATGGCCTCAACGCGGGGGACTTCCCGCACTGGTAGTGGTTCGCCGTGCGGTGGTCGGATGCCTTATGGGAGATCAACGCATCTCCACGGCAGGGTGGCTGTGATCAGCGGTGATGACGGAATGAGACGGAGGCACTGCAATGAATTCTTCTTCAACAAAACTTCAGTACCGGACCCGCATGTTTGCCCGGGTGGTAGGCCCGTACCTGATCGCTATCGCGACCGCTGCTGCGCTGCGGCCCACGGATATGAAGGCGATGCTCTCGCTCTATGAGGCGAATCCGTTGTGGGGCTGGGTGACTGGTGCCTTCATCTTTCTGCTTGGGCTTGTGACTATTGCCCTTCATCCGTACTGGCGCGGCGCGGCGGCGGTCATCATTTCGGTCGTGGGTTGGCTGGTTGCGGCCAAGGGTCTGATGCTCGTGGCGTTTCCGCGCAGCTTCTTCGGGATTGCCGACTCCGCCATCGATGCAGTGGGCTGGTGGCAAGGCGGCGCGGTCGTCTACGTGCTCGCCGGCGTCTATCTGACGTACGTCGGGTGGATCCCGCAACAGGCCCGCCCAAAATCACAGGTGACATCGACGTCGGACATTCGGCGTGCCGCCTGAACCGCGCTGAAGTCTTCGATCGACAGCGACGACAATTCCTTGCCGCCCTGAGAAGTCAGACGTGACAATGCGCCACTTGTTACTCCCTGTGAGAAAGTCCGATCATTGAGAATGGTTGGTGCGCCCGTCCTCATCGTCAACTAGGCACCGAATATCTCTGTCCCACTGTTCATCTCGCATTCGAGCCGTATAACCCCGTGCTGCGCACAAGCTCAGTGCGGCAATCACTAACATCAGCCACCAGGCAACGGCCGCCGTGAGTATTGCATTGGCGCCGGCTAGCGCAGGAGGTGTGGGCTCTTCGACTTGATTCCCATCCGTGTCAACCCAAATCGTCATTTTGGCACCGGCTTTCACCGCCTGGTCCCACGTGAGCTGATCGGTGTGCTCGATGCCGTTCGCCTGCCACCGGACCACCACTTTCGAGGCTGCCGGCCCAGCAATGTTCCCAGGTGTGCTGTCGTTGACCGCCGTAGCGGTGATGGTGTGCCGAGTTCTTCCTTCTTCCTGGTACCTGCGCGATTCATTATCGTGAGCCAACGTTCCGAGCACGCCTGCGCATGCGGCAGCAACGATGACCAGGACGACGGCCAGTGGTGTGACTATCGCGTCGATGCGGTCGCTTCTCCTGTATCAGAGGGTTTCGGCTGAAGACGCGAAGAATCGGCCACGTAGCGGGCCGGATGAAAAAGCTGTCCATGGCAATCTCGCTTCAGTGATTTGCATTGCTGCTCAAAGCGTGGCAACTCGACAGCGTGAGCCGTAGGGCCCAACGTCCGCGGGCGGAGGGCACTACGCCTCCTGCCCAGGAGCCGGCGCGCAGATAGCGTCATCGATGTACACCCCGGCTCAGGAGCAGATCATGCACAAACCAATGTCACCCGGACCGGTCGTCGTAGCAATCGACGGTTCGAATGCCGCAATCGGCGCCGCGGAGTGGGCAGCCAAGGAAGCCCTGCATCACGCTGTTCCGCTTCGGCTGGTACACGTCATCCACATCACCGATGAGTCGACCAGTCTCGCCGACGCGCATTCAATCGAGGAAGAGTACGCCGAAACCTGCTTGCGCGCTGCGTGTTTGGCGGTGGACGCGCTTGGCGTATCTGTTCAGGTCGACACCGCGGTCGTACGCGGCGAGATCGATTCCACGCTCATCCAGGAGTCCAGAGGCGCAACGCTTATCTGCCTCGGGTCGACAGGCATAGGTCGAATCGCCGCGGCGGTGCTTGGATCGACCGCAGCGACAGTTGCCGAACTGGCTCGTTGCCCCGTAGCCATTATCCGGCGCACTCACGACCAGCCGCCTCCGGAAGCTGGCTTCATCGCCGTAATCCTCGACGGTCGGACCGGCAACGAAGAGGCGATGCGATGGGCGATGGAGGAAGCCCGCGTGCGGCGGGCCCCGGTGTTGGCGCTAGGCGCCTGGCCGTGGCCGCTTTTCGGTATCGATTACGAACGTTTTGATCGACAGCTCGATCATTGGTTGCACCGGTATCCGGACGTGAAGGTGGAAGTTGCAACGACGCGCATGAGCGCAATTCGGTATCTCGAGGGCTACATTGGTGCACTTCAACTCGTCGTCATCGGCAGCAGGAACGTCAACCAGGTGATGGACCTGGTGGGCCCGCACACGCTGTCGATTCTCGCCCATGCCGACTGCTCGGTGCTCGTCGCTCGAGAGCCGGTCCACTCGACGGATACTCCTCGCGACTATCGCCGTTCACTCGAAGCCGACAGAATTGCGTTATGACCGACCTACAGCCCGTCAATACCACAGCCCTCAAGTCGGGACCCCTATCTCAGGAACAACTGCGTCTTATCGATGCCTACTGGCGAGCGGCCAACTATCTCTCGGTGGGGCAGATTTACCTCTTGGACAACCCGCTGTTGCGTAAGCCCCTACGACCCGAGCACGTCAAGCCGCGATTACTGGGTCATTGGGGTACCACGCCGGGCCTGAATCTTCTTTACGCGCATCTCAATCGCGTCATCCGTGACCGCGACGCCAACGTCATCTATGTGACTGGGCCCGGCCATGGCGGGCCCGGGTTGGTGGCCAACGCCTACCTGGAGGGCACCTACAGCGAGGTGTACACCGGCATCGAGCAGGACGCCGAGGGGCTAAGGAAGCTGTTCCGGCAGTTCTCTTTTCCCGGTGGCATTCCCAGCCATGTGGCCGCCCAGACACCGGGCTCCATCCATGAAGGCGGCGAACTCGGTTATTCCTTGGTCCATGCTTACGGCGCGGCGTTCGACAACCCAGATCTGGTGGTCGCCTGCGTGGTCGGCGATGGTGAAGCCGAAACCGGGCCGCTGGCCGCCGGCTGGCACTCCAACAAATTCCTCGACCCGCTCAGCGATGGCGCGGTGCTGCCCATCCTGCACCTCAACGGCTACAAGATCGCCAATCCGACAGTCCTGGCACGTATTCCGCATGCCGAGCTGGAGTCGTTGCTGCGCGGCTACGGCTACCGGCCGATCACCGTCGCGGGTGACGATCCTGCCGAGGTGCACCAAAAGCTCGCGACCGCCTTCGATGACGCATTCGATGACATCGCAGCGATCCAGCACTGCGCTCGCAGCGGCCTTACCACCGATCGACCGGTGTGGCCGATGATCGTGCTGCGCACGCCGAAGGGATGGACCGGCCCGAAAATGGTCGATGGCAAGCAGGTGGAGGGCACCTGGCGCGCACATCAGGTCCCGCTCGCCGCAACCCGGGAGAACCCGGCTCACCGCGCACAGCTCGAAGAATGGATGCGCAGCTACGCACCCGAGGACTTGTTCGACGACGACGGCAGGCTGCACGCGGAGCTACGTGCGCTCGCGCCTGAAGGTGAGCGCCGGATGAGCGCCAACCCGCATGCCAACGGAGGTCTGCTGCTCCATGACCTGGACTTGCCCGACTTTCGCAACTACGCGGTCGTGGTCGAGCAGCCGGCTACCCAGACCCACGAGGCCACCCGGGTGCTGGGCACCTTCCTGCGGGATGTGATCGCACGCAACGGTGACCGGTTTCGTCTGATGGGCCCCGACGAGACTGCCTCCAATCGGTTGGACGCGGTCTTCGAGTCGACCGACAAAGTGTGGGAATCGGAAATTCTGCCCGTCGACGAGAACCTCGCGCGGTCCGGCCGGGTGATGGAGGTGCTTTCCGAGCACCTGTGCCAAGGCTGGTTGGAGGGTTACCTGCTAACCGGACGGCATGGACTGTTCAACTGCTACGAGGCGTTCGTGCACATCGTCGACTCGATGCTCAATCAGCACGCGAAATGGTTGTACACCAGCCGCGAACTGCCGTGGCGGCAGCCGATCGCATCGTTGAATTACCTTCTGAGCTCCCATGTCTGGCGTCAAGATCACAACGGCGCGTCGCATCAGGATCCCGGCTTCATCGACCTCGTCGCCAACAAACGCCCTGAGGTGGCTCGGGTCTATCTACCGCCGGACGCCAATACGCTCCTATCGGTGGCAGACCACTGCCTGCGCAGCCGCGACTACATCAACGTCATCGTCGCCGGTAAGCAGCCTGCGTTGTCCTACCTGTCGATGGAGGACGCGATCGACCATTGCGCCCGTGGGCTGGGCATCTGGCCGTGGGCCAGCACTGCGACGGCGGACCCCGATGTGGTGCTGGCCTGCGCCGGGGATGTCCCGACCCTGGAGACGCTGGCGGCCGCCGACATCCTGCGTCGCGAACTGCCCGAGCTGGCTGTGCGGGTGGTCAACGTCGTCGACCTGATGCGGCTGGAGCCCGAGACCGAGCACCCGCATGGGTTGCCGGACAGGGAATTCGACGCCATATTCACAGCCGACAAACCGGTCATCTTCGCCTATCACGGCTACCCATGGCTGATCCACCGGCTGACGTACAGCCGAACCAACCACAGCGGCATGCACGTTCGGGGGTTCAAGGAGCGCGGCACTACCACGACGCCGTTCGACATGGTGATGCTCAACGACTTGGACCGCTTCCACTTGGTCATGGATGTCATCGACCGGGTTGACGGCCTGGCAAGCCGGGCCGCAGTGCTGCGTCAGCGGATGGTGGATGCCCGCCTGAACGCACGCCGCTACACCCGCGAACATGGGGAAGACGATCCGCACGTTGCAGGCTGGACGTGGGGAGCCGAACGAACAGAACCCCATAGCTGGCTGACGGAAACTAGGCGGCCAGACCTGCGATGACGCTTCGGCCTAGCGCTCAATTACGGCCGTTTAGCGTTATCCGCCAGCGATCAACGACCCGATCAAGGCTAGCGCGCAAACGCCCATGATCACGACAATCGCCCAGCCCATGACGTTGGCAAACCTGTTGTTGACGTGCCGGCCCATGATTGCCCGGTTATTACCGACCAACGTGATCATCGCCATCAAGGGCGGGGCGAGCACGCCATTGACCGCTGCGGCGTAGTAAAGCAACCGAAACGGTGGAATCCCAACAAAATTCAGGCCTGCGCCCACAAGCGTTGCCAGAGCAATCACGATGTAGAAAGCTCGCGCTTCGCGGAAGGTATAGCCCAGGCCGGCCTTCCAGCCCAACGCTTCCGATAGCGCATAGGAAGCCGAGCCCGCCAGCGTGGGAACAGCCAGAAATCCAACGCCGATGATCCCGATCGCAAATAGCAAGTAGGCCAGATCACCGACCAGCGGCCGCAGCGCCAAAGCCGCCTGATCCGGCGTGTCCACGGTCGAAACGCCAGCCGCGTGGAGAGTGGACGCGCAAGTCAAGATGATGAAGAACTGCACGACATTAGAGAAGCCCATCCCGACGGCGGTGTCGGCTCGCATGTTGCGGATGTCGGTGCCGTGCAGCGCTGGCACACCCTTGCCGTAGAACTTCATCCTGCCGCGGACGAAGTCCTCTTCGGCCTCCTGGTCGGCCTGCCAGAAAAAGCAGTAAGGAGTGATGGTGGTCCCAAGCACAGCCACAACGTTCAGCACATAGGCGCCCGACCATTCGACATGCGGGACGAGGGCGCTCACTGCGACGGTTGGCCACCACGGATGGTGGACGACGAACGCCGCCGCCACGTAGGCCAGCAGGCTCAGGCACGCATATTTCAGGAACCGCGCATAGGCGGGATAGGGCACTAAAACCTGTAGCGCCAAAGAGATCCCGACGATGAACGCTAGCCACGCCAGAAAAGGCAGGTGCACCAGCAACTGTCCGGTCGCCGCCATCGCGCCGAGATCGGCCCCGACATTGACGACATTTGCGATCAACAGCAACGACACGGCCACATAGAGCACCGGGCGCGAGTAGTGCTCGCGCAGCACCGTCGCCAGGCCGCGGCCTGTGACCATGCCGATCCGCCCACAAATCTCTTGGATCGCAAACATAAACGGGTAGGTCCACGCTGCTAACCAGAGCTGGGAGTAGCCGAATTGTGCGCCTGTCTGGCTATAAGTTTGGATGCCCGATGGGTCGTCGTCAGACGACCCGGTCACGAAACCCGGCCCGAGGATCCGCCAAGCGGACGCGGCCCGAGCACGTAACGACACGCCCGCATGATGACACAGGTAAGTGGACGTTGATGTGCAGGCGGGTTTATCTCCAACGGGTTAACGGCGCTCGGGCGAGTGGGTTCGAAGCGTTGCGCCGAAGGTCGTCGACGCGTGTTGACCAAAGACCTGTTCACATCCGTCTTCAGCTACTTCGACAGGGCGGTGGGCAGGGCGCACACTGGCGGAATGGATGAATGTGATTTGATCGCCGCCGCACCGACTGCAGCGCACCTGGCCACGTCGCGGTCCTTGCGTCAGATTCACGAGTCGACGTCACCGCGGCCTGCGTGACTAACGCCGGCGAACCTGAGACGCCGCCGCGCCGCGTGCTGAACGGCCTCTCGGAAATACGCGCTTTCTTCCACACCAACACTGTGCCGCTGTACTTTGTCTCGCCAACCCCGTTCAACCTGCTCGGCGTAGACCGCTGGGTACGGAACTTCTTTTACCTGAACTATTTTGACTCCTTTGAAGGCGCACATTCGCGCGTGTTTGTGCCCCGTCGGCGCGACCGCATCGATTTCGACTGCATGGGTGATGTGTGCAACCACCTCCTGTGCGATCCCGAGACGCTCGAATTCATTGCGCGACGAGGGCCCGGTGGCAAGGCCTGCTTTGTGATGCTTGACGAGCGCACCCAGGCACTCGCGGACCAGGCGGGGCTCGAGGTCATGGCCCCACCGGCGGGGGTGCGCCATCGCCTGGGCTCCAAGGTCGTGATGACGCGCCTGGCGGATGAGGCGGGCGTGCCGAGCGTGCCTCACGTAATCGGGCGGGTCGGCTCTTACGACGAGCTGTCGGCGCTTGCCCAAAGCGCAGGGCTGGGCGACGACCTGGTCATCGAGGCCGCGTATGGCAACGCCGGCAGTGGGACGTTCTTCGTGCGCGGCCAGCGCGACTGGGATCATTGCGCCGCTGGCCTGGTGGAACCCGAAGTCAAAGTCATGAAGCGCATCCGGAACGTCGAGGTGTGCCTCGAGGGCGTCGTGACCCGCCACGGCACCGTGATCGGGCCCGCGATGACGAGTCTCGTCGGTTACCCAGAGCTGACCACGAGCAAGGGCGCCTGGTGCGGCAATGACATCTGGCGCGAGGTGCTGCCACCCGCACAGACGCACGCCGCTCGGGAGATGGTGCGAAAGCTGGGCGACGTCTTGAGCCACGAGGGGTACCGCGGCTACTTCGAGGTGGACCTCTTACGCGACTTGGACTCTGACGAGCTCTACCTGGGCGAGGTGAACCCGCGTCTGAGCGGCGCCAGCCCGATGACGAATTTGACCACCGAGGCTTACGCCGACATGCCGCTGTTCCTCTTCCACCTGCTCGAGTACATGGACGTCGAGTACGAACTCGACATCGGCGAGATCAACGCGCGCTGGGAGCGGGGTTACGGCGACGACGAGGTCTGGGGTCAGCTGATAATTTCGGAGACCTCGCCCGATGTCGAGCTGTTCACCGCAACGCCGCGCACCGGTGTGTGGCGGCTCGACGACGACGGGTGCGTCTCCTTTGCGCGCGCCGCCAACGACTCGGCCTCGGTGATGTACGAGTCCGAGGCCTTCTACATGCGTGTCGCGGCGCCTGGTGACTTGCGCTGCGAGGGCGCCCAACTCGGCGTGCTCATCACGCGTGGGCACCTGCAGACCGACGACTACCAGCTCACCGAGCGCTGCCGGCGCTGGGTCGCCGGCATCAAGGCGAAGTTCGCCTCCACACCCCTGACGCCGGCCACGCCGATCGTCTCGCGGCTCGTCGCACGGGCGTGACCCCCCCGGCCGGCATCTCGCTGGATAACTGGCTGTCGGAGCCCTATTCGCACTGGTCATTCCAGCACGTCGAAGACTTCGTGCCGACCGCGGCGATCTCCCGTGGGACCGGGCCGACCGCAACGTTGCCCCCCGCAGGTGCGCCGGTAGCCGAGATCCCCGTGACCCGCGCGGATGGTGGGGTCACCACCTTCGGTGCGGTGATGGCAGCCACCTCCACCGACGGGTGGGCCGTCGCCTGCCGCGGGTCGATGGTGGCCGAGGAGTATTTCGGCGGAATGGTGGCTGAGACCCGGCACCTGGTGTTCTCGGTGAGCAAGTCGCTGGTGGCAGCCGTCGTCGGCGCGCTGCAGGGGGCCGGCGCGATCACGCTCGACGCGCCCGTCACGGCGTTTGTCCCCGCCTTGGCGAACTGCGGCTACGCGGGGGCGACGGTGCGCCACCTGCTGGACATGAGGTCGGGCATCGCCTTCTCGGAGGATTACGGTGACCCGACCGCGGACGTACACCTTCTCGAGCAGGCGATCGGCTGGGAGCGCAAGGGCAATCCGGACAGCTCCCCAACGCTGCACGACTTTCTGCTGACGTTGCGGCAGAAGTCGGCCCACGGCGGCCCGTTCGAATACCGCTCGTGTGAAACGGATGTACTCGGCTGGATCTGTGAGGTGGCCGGCGGACAGCGGATGCCGGAACTGATGTCGGAATTGCTGTGGAGCCGCATCGGCGCCCAATGCGACGCCACCATCGGAATAGACGCAGTCGGGACCGGCTTTTTCGACGGCGGTATCAACGCTTGCCTCAGTGACCTGATCCGCTTCGGGTCACTGTTCCTGCGCGACGGTGCCTCATTGACCGGCCAGCAAGTGGTACCGGCGACGTGGATTGCCGACACCTTCGCCGGCGGACGTGACTCGCGTCAGGCATTCGCCGCCAGCCCCGACGACACCGAACTGCCAGGCGGGATGTACCGCAACCAAGTGTGGTTGCCCTACTCGGGGAGCAGCGTCGCGTTGTGTCTGGGCATGTGCGGCCAGATGATCTACATCAACCGCGCTGCGGACATGGTCGCCGCGAAGTTATCCACCCAGCCACACTCTCACGAGCCGCACATGTTGGACACGTTGCGTGCATTCGATACGGCGGCACACGAATTGTCGTGAAACACCACGCAGCCCATCAACGCTTGACGTCGCCATGACTAACTACTCGTCCGAAGGGCTTCTCAACAAATTTTCAGCCGAGCGACGCAACACTGTCTGGTGACCGACGTTGCCGATCAACGACGGTTCAACAGCTCGTAGCAATCAGTCCACGGGAGCGACAGGCCATGGTCGATGAATGACGTAACAAAGCAAGCGTTGAGCAAGGTTCCGGCAGTCACCCTGGGCTTTTGGGTCATCAAGATATTGGCGACGACGCTCGGCGAGACCGGTGGCGACACCGTGACGATGACGCTGGATTGGGGTTATCTGGCCGGCGTCGTGCTTTTCGGAGTCCTGCTGGTGGCGCTTGTTGTCGCGCAGATCTTCGCCAAACGCTTCCATCGGATCCTCTACTGGGCGACGATCGTCGCCTCTACGACGTTCGGCACGACGTTGGCCGACTTCGCCGACCGGTCGCTCGGGATCGGCTACACGGGTGGATCGCTTCTGCTGTTGTTCTGTCTGTTGGCCACCCTCGGGCTGTGGCATCGGTCGGCGGGAACGGTGGCGGTAGATACCGTCTCGACACCGAGAGTCGAGGCGTTCTACTGGGCCACGATCACGTTTTCCCAGACTCTGGGTACCGCGCTCGGTGATTGGCTCGCCGACACTCGCGGGTTTGGTTATGAACGCGGCGCGCTGGTGTTCACCGCGGCCCTCATGGCGGTCGTTGCGTTCTATTACTGGACCGGGGTATCGCGGGTCACCTTGTTTTGGGTCGCATTCATCCTGACGCGGCCCCTGGGCGCAACGGTGGGCGACTTCATCGATAAGCCAGTCGCCGACGGAGGCCTAGCGTTGAGCCGCCCGCTGGCCTCGGCGGTCATCGCGGCACTTATCGTCGTGCTGCTCGTTGCCGTGCCGCAACGTCCAGGACGTCACCCCGGCCAGAAAGCTCGTACAGCGGCGGGGTCGCCAGCGGTTGATGCCGGCGATTAGCACCCAGTCTTGGGCAGCGGCGACCCTGACTGGGTCGAAGCCGTTTCGACGAGCGACCAGTAGCTTCTTTCACGCTCGGTGAGCTCGTCTGACGTGATAGCGCCGAATGCGGCTGCGTCGCGCTCGAATCGGGCCGGCGCATCGGGCAGCGCGTCCGGGCCCTCGAGCCGGAAACAGCTCGGCGCGAGCGGACCGAACAGCAGGGCGCGGCGCAGGTGCGGCCAGTTATCCAGCTGTGGCTCGACCCCGGCGGCTCGAGCGAAGGTGAGAGCTACCAGGTTCATCCGAGTTTTCTGGGACGCCCCTCGCTGCGAGCGATAAGCATTGATCGACAGCCGCTGCTCGGGTTCAGTTGTCGCCGCGATCGTGCCACCCCACGTGTATGCGATCCACCTGGCCTGAAGTTCCAGTGGCACAAAGTATCCGCCCGCCTGGTCCCACATGCCCATGAAGGCCAGCCCTGGGAGGTCCGGGTGGAACGTATAGCGGTCGGCGTCTAGGTGCACCGCGTCGAGGTTCACGACGTCCCGGATCTTTTCACTCAGAAACGGTAGGCACAGGTCGAATCCGGTGCCGAGCACTATCCCGTCGAACTCCTCGGCATGCCCGTCGACGAACGTCACGGTCGCACCCGCGATGGATTTTATCCAGGGGCACACCGTAATTCGTCCCTCGGCCACCAGTGGTAGGTACTGCTGGTTGAGGGTGATCCCGGCGGCGAGAATCGACGGGTCGGGCGCGGGTGCGCCGTACTGCTCCGGACTTCCTCCAGCCTCGACCACATTCTCCTTCAGCTGCCGGTCGATCTCGGCTGCGGGGAGAGTCTCGCTCGCGAGGGTTCCGTATCGGGTGAAGATCCGGTGATCGGACGGGACGCCGCCGGCGAATTTCGGTAGGACGTACCTCTGACGGCGCTGGGTTACTACAACGCGTGCTGCGCCGCAGCTGGGCAAGTTCGGCGGCGACCTCGAGGGCGCTGATAGCGCAGCCTGCCACGAGAACCCGCTTGCCCTGATACGGAGCGGGCCCTCGGTAGTGGTAGGTGGAGATCGCTCCGGCCGAGCCGACGAACGTGTCCAGCCCGGGCACAGGGGGGATGGCGGGGGCGTGGAATCTGCCACTCGCCACGACCACTCGTTCGAAGCTCTCCTCTCGGCCCGCGTGGCCGACGAGCCATCCGGCATCGCCGCGCCTGAGGACGTCGACACGGTTGCCGAACCGGATCCGCGACGTCAGGCCGAACGTGTCGGCATAGCGACGCAAGTAGGTCAGGATCTCGCGGTTGGACGGGTAGACGAGGTCGCTCGTGTTCTCCAGGTCGCTGAAGGCAGTCATGATGCGACTGGTGTTGGTGTGCATGGTCGGCCAAACGCCGCTGCGGCCAACGAGTCCCGTCCACTGGCCGCCCAGCTTCGGTCCCTGCTCGAAGATCGTCGGTTCGAATCCTTGCGAGAGCAGCCAGCGCGCCGCGATCAGGCCGCCGGGTCCAGCCCCGATCACGGCGACGGGTCTCGTCATCGGGGAACTGTCGCACGGCCGGGATCCGGGCGCGATCCCTGTGACCGTTCGTCGCAGATCAGGCGACGGGACCAGGTTGAGACGCTTCCAGTCGACAAACGATATTCGCGAACCTCAAAATCTCGTGCCGTAATTACCGTAAACGCCGACGGCCCCGTGAAGTGTTCGACATCTTTAGAGGACGCTTGAACGCGGGGGCCGGAATTGGCGATTGTCGACTTTTCATGGTCGAAAGTGGATAACCTTTGATTGCTGACAACAGACAACGAGTGCGTGGTAAGAGGCATGATGACAATGAAAGGCAAGTTCGTCGCCGCCTTCCCGCTCTGCACTGTTTTCATAACGGTTCTCGGCACCGTTGCCAGTTTTGCCGCGCGGGCAGACGATTTGGGGACTTCGGTGTACAGCGGCGTCAACCAGCTTCGCCAGACATGCGGGGCGATGGGCGAAGACCCGGGTTTGACAGCAGCAGCGCAGCGGCACGCCAACGACATGCTGGAAAACGGTGTGAGCGGCCACGTCGGTTCGGACGGCTCGTCAGTGCAGGCGCGTATCGCGGATGCGGGCTACACCAGGACCGGCTACACGAGTGAGATCGTCTACTGGGGCACCGGATCCGCTGCTACTACGAGCGCAGCGCTCGACATGTGGATGGAAAGTCCTGCACATCGAGCGATCATCTTGAATTGCGCGTTCACAGCAGGCGGGTTCGCGGTCGCCCGGAAGGGCAACAAAATGACCGCCGTTGGTGACTTCGCGGGTCCTTAAAACCGAAGCCGGGCCCGCACCGCTGCGGCCGTGCCCGAATTCGGCACGGCGGCCGACATATTCGAATACAGCAATGGCCAGCTTCTTTCTGGTCAACAGTTCAAACCCGTCTACCGGATAGTCGTCGAGGGTGATCCACAGACGAGCTGCGACATTCTGCCAGCGTGGTCGATCCGACAGCATCCAGGTCGGGGCAGAGTGGTGGGCCGAACTGATGGCGCTGTTTTAGGTCGGCCCAACGGCTGGCCTAACGCCGAAGAGCTAGTTGGTTATTCGGGTGGCGCGGCGGGCCGTGGGCGTCGCCGCTTGTCTTCATACATCGCAGCGTCGGCCCGTCTGAGCAAATGGCGCGGTTCTTCGGGCTCTGCCGCCAGCGCCACGCCAATCGCCGCACTTACGGTCACCTGGATGTCTGGGCTGATTGCAATAGGCTCGAGCAGCGACTGACGGATCCGGTCAGCCACCTGTGCGGCGCCCTCGGCATCTGTGCCCGGTAGCAGCACCACGAACTCGTCACCGCCGAGTCTGACCGCGGGCGGGTGGCCCGCATCGGCCCGCCTCACGACGTCACTCCGGGTGCGGGTGACATCGACGATCCGCCGCGCAATCTGGCACAGCACGACGTCGCCTGCTTCGTGCCCGTACTCGTCGTTGACTTCTTTGAAGCGGTCGAGGTCGATGAAGATGGCGGCCACCGGATCAGTTGGGGTTGCTCCTGCCAGCATGTCGGCCATCACGCTGCTGAGATGGCGGCGATTGGGTAGCCCAGTCAGCGAGTCGTGCAGGCCCAGGTGCGCAAGCTTGGCCTGGGCGCGGCTCAGCTGGGCCGATTCGACGTCGTATACCACCAGCTGGGCCGCCTGCAGGTCGGCGTCTGTCCAGTGCGCACTCGAGCCGCTGACTCGCTCCAGCCAGGTATCGAACGACTTCCGCGGATTGATCAATCCAGCGGAGTGAGCGCGCGGATCCCCCAGCCAGCGGAGCTGTTGCGGACGGTCTCGCCGGAACCAGATCACGAAGTCATCGGGTGCGGCGAGCGCCACGAACAAGCAGCCGGCCGCACCGAGAGAGCCGGCCGCCGGTTGCTCCAAACGGTCGGTGGCCCAGGGCGTGACCGGTGATTGGGCGGCGCGGATTTCGCCCGCGAGCCTTCGGACGGCGTCCTCGGGTGGCGCTGCGCCAATCGACCGGTATTGCCCGTCCGCACATGCAGCTGCGCCGTCTGCCCGGCAGAGCTCCAGGAGGTCACCCGGCGCCGACATGAGTCCCTCGGCAATACCGGGCGCGTTGTGCATCGCTGCCCTGAGCCGGGTCCGGATGGATTCGCGGCTGGCCGCATCGTTCAGCCTGTAGATCTGTTCAGCTGCCGAGACTTGGAGTTTCGCCTGTAGGACTACCAGTTCACACGACCGACGCCTCGAGCGCGAAAGCCATTGGGGATGTTCAGATGTGCACGAGACGAGCCTTGTCAGCCGGCCTTCTTCGGCCATAGCGAACGAAACGCTCGCCGCTGTCTTCATATTGCGCATGTATTCGAGGTGGAAGGGGGAAACGCTGCGCAGCGTAGCGTTGCCCAGTTCAAGACGCGTGCCAGCCATGCGCGGCGATGCAAGCACGACGACGTCGCCCTCGTCGACGTCGGGTATGTAGCGTGACGCTTTGCGGATGTAAATCTGGCGGGCTTGGAGCGGAATGTCGCTCTCCGGAAAATGATGTCCGAGGTATCGGACCAGTCCTGGAAGGCGATCCTCAGCGACGACCTCTCCGTGCTCGTCTTTATGGAACTGGTAGACCATCGCGCGGTCGAATCCGGTCAGTGCGCGCACTGCGCTCGCAACGGCCGCCTCAACTTCAGGCACGCTCCTCGCCTCGCCGATCGCCTGTGAGGCATAGAGAACCGGGAGGAGATTGGCCTGATCGTCCCCGTAGGCCCTCTCGATCTCGATGACGATCTGCCCAGCCGACCTGATGCAGAATCACATCGACGTTGCGGTCGAATGCTGCCAGGCGTACTCCGTACAGATCGTGCGACGAAGACGGGTGGCCCGCCTCCTCGATCGCCTGCTCGAAACGCTGCTGTTCATCGGAAGAGAAGATGCTCATCACCGACGAATCGAAAAGCTGATCCGGCGCTGCCCCGATCAACTCAAGGGTGTTGGCGCTGGCGTACGTGATGCGGCGATCGTCCAGATCGGCGGCAATCAGGGCTCCATGAGCTTGAATTCGGCCGGATAGGTGCAGCTGCTCACTCGAGCAATCGGCCAGAGCCTCCGAGCGGGGATGCGTTTGGGCATTCATGAGCGCGCGCCCGATATGTCGGCGCACCCGGAACTAGCGATAACGGGGCCGCACCTCGCTCGCCGCGATTCCTGTTGCTCGGACACTGAATGTTTCTCCAACTCTGCCTGTATTAATCCTGCCAAGCATTTGATCACTCTTGACGCAGTCAGAACCCGAAAACGAAACCGCAGGTGACGAACGGAACTGAACCGGAACGAGACGGAAATCCCGCGGGCGAGTTTGGCAATGTGTCCGTTCGGTGATCTATGGGATCCTGGCAACATGCAGGGGCCGCGCCAGCGGGGCGCTGACGTGAGTGTTTCCCAACCCGACTTTTGGGGCCACCAGGGTCCGGTGTCAGGGCGAGGCGGTCCGCACTTCGCTGAACTGATCAACCAGGTGCGCAGGGTGCAGGAACAGGTAGCGGCTGCGCAACTGCCGGCACATGTTGCAACGGCGGTGGCGAGTCAGCTCTCGGATATTGCCGACACGCTCGCGACGCACCAGGTCAGGTCAACAGACGCTGCTGCTGGCGCTCGACCGGATCTACCTGGTCGTGGACATCCGTTCCTGCCTCCGCATGTGATCGACACCTGGACCGACACCGAGGTGCGCGCGCACATTACCTACACCGACTATTTTGTCGGCGGCAACAGTGTCGCCGCAGGAGCTCATAGTGTGGTGTTCAGCGACATCATGGGCCGACTCAGCGCCGGCGGTGGACGACCGATATCGCGTGCGGCCTACCTGCACGTCAACTTCCGAAGCGCCGCGCCGGTGGGCCGACGATTAGATGTCGAGGCGACATTAGACCGCATCGAAGGGCGCAAAAGGTTCATCTCGGGAAGGTTGCTCAACGATGGTGTCGTCATTGCCGACGCCGAGGGACTCTTCATCGAAACACGCTGAGGCGCCCAATCCCGTTGTGCGACAGTCGGTGTCGCAGTTTTTTGGCTAAAGCCTGACAGTATGGGTATCGTTACCGTAACGCATACCGCAAAGGCAAATATCCTGATCCGCGATTCGCCCGACACTGCAGGTGAGCGGAACCTCGATCGACCGCGGAGGCGGTCTATCACGCGAGGAAGGTGACTCGATGCAGGTGCCGAACGTGCATGATCCCTCGTTTTGGCAACGGGAGCCGGACGACGAGCTCGGCGATCTCCGACGGGCCTGCCCGGTCGCTCGGCATCAAGACGAGGGTTTTTGGGTCGTCGCGAGCCACGAGGAAATCTCGCAGATCAGCAAGGACCCGGCCACGTACAGCTCTGCGAAGGGTGTCCTGATCGGCGACCTCAAACGGGAGGTCGCCGCAGCCGGCTCGATCCTCTACATCGACCCGCCGCGACACGTCACGCAGCGGCGCATCGTCAACCGGGCGTTCACCGTTCGTCGGGTCGCCGAGCTGGCGCCGGTGGTAGAGCAGATTGTCGCGGATGTCTTCGACGCTATCGACCCGACAACACCGGTCAACGCGGTCGACGCGATCAGCGCTCCTGTGCCGATCCTGGTGATCGCGCACATGTTGGGTGTGCCCGCCGCAGACCTACCCACCTTCCGGGCCTGGTCCGACGCGATCGCGATCGCCGCGACCGATCCGACGGACCCGCGGGCGATGGCCGCGATTGACTTCTTCACGTACTTCAACGAAAGGCTCGATGCCCGAACGGCCGAACCGAAAGACGACCTGCTCAGCGCCCTTGTCGCCGACTCCAATCTGACCCGGGCCGAACAACTCGGCTTCTGCATGACCCTGCTGGTCGCGGGTAACGAGACGACGCGCAATCTCATCAGCGGTGGCCTGACCGCGCTGGCTGAACATCCGGAACAGCGTGCCAAACTGGCGGCCGACCCGTCGCTGATCCCCGCGGCGGTAGAGGAGATGCTGCGTTGGGTCACACCGATTGTCGCGATGTCCCGGACCGCCACATGCCCTGTCGAAATCGGTGGCGAGCACGTTGACGAAGGTTCGTATCTCGTCATGCTCTATTCCGCCGCCAACCGTGATGAGCGGGTATTCGGCTCGGATGCAGCGGAATTCGACATGACGCGGTCGCCGAACCCACATCTTGCTTTCGGAATCGGCGAGCATTTCTGTCTGGGGGCGCAGCTGGCACGACTGGAGGCCAAGATCGTCTTCACGGAAATCTTGCGCCGATGGCCGGAATACCAGGTTCTTGACGGGCGCGAGATGGGCGCGTCGACGCTGCTGCGGGAAACCGTGAAACTACCAATAGTGTTTCAGCCCAAATGAATGACTTCTCGGCCAGTCGATCTGGCCCGCGGCGAGGGTATCCGCGCCGTGATCGACTGGCGCCGCTACCCCTTCCAACTGGTACCGGGCGATGCACAGCTCGAATTCCCGGCCGCGGAGGGCACTCACCGCGACTACGAGTCGGACACCTGGTACCTCGCAGGGCATCTGATCGGCGAAGGGTCCGGACGACATTTCGCGTTCATCGCAATCTTCAACAGAAACCGCCCGGGCGGAGATGTGGTCGCCGACTTCCATACGTTCGCGTTGTTCGATGCCGACCAAGCCACGTACGGCACATTCACCGACTACGACATGCCGCCGAAGAACATGCAACCCGGCGCGCGCCCCAAGCTGACCAGCGCAGAGGGACATTTGGATCTCAGCTACGCGAGCAGTGCGGGAACAACGACCTGGGCGGCATGCCGCGATAGCGTGGGGGAGTTGATCCCCTACACGTACGACTTCGCCGCGTTCGGCCGCGACCAATGTGGCGCTGCAATGGAACTGCGATTGCGGGTGACGCCCACACGTCCTCCGGTACCGGTCGGCGGATCAACGTACAACGGCAAGATCGTCGCCTGTCTCCAGGACGACACCTATTCATACTTCCAAACCGGCATGCGTATGGCGGGAACGTTGCACTGGGGTGACATCGCAGAGGAGGTCGCCGGGCATTCGGGTCACGTTGATCGGCAATGGTTCCCGCGCTATGCCGGCGGCGGAGCTACCGGCGGCGACGCCCGCGGCCAGGCCCACGAGTGGCACACCATCAGCCTCGACAACGGCGTCGACCTGAGTGTGTGGCGGCAGTTCGACCGCCGGATCGGCAATGCGTTGGTGCCGTTCAGCGGGGTCACTACTACTTACGCTGACCGAACCGCACCCGAGTGCGTCGAGGATCTCGACGTGACCACGACCGGTTATGTGCGCTGGCCCAACGAGATTCGCACTCTGATGCGACCGCCCAAAGAACCGCGGTACCTACCAGACCGCTACCGACTCAGTTCCAAGGAGCTGGAACTCGAGCTGATCTGTGAGCCTCTTGTTCGCGCTCCTGCACACGCACTGCCGATCGAATACCTGGAAGGCCCGTACCGATATCGAGGCACCATGGGGGGACAGCCCGTAACGGGTTTCGGAATCGCCGAGGCCACCAACGCGATGTACCGAGATTGGGAATTGGTTGATGTCCTTGCAATACAGGTCGCCCGCACCCAGCCCGACTCCGAGGAGTGGGAATCAGCGCTCGAGGAGCTGCGTTCGCTGATTGCCCGCCGCGACGCGACGGACGTATTGGGTTACCTCGATGGTCAGCTGCGTCCGCTTGTCGATGCCCTATCTGACGGAGGATCCGGTGAGCTGCTCCGGATATTCGACGATCTCTGCGACGCTGTGCGTGCAGGCCTGACCTAGGCATCTGGATGAAAGGAGCACGGGGTGACCATCTTGCACCACGCCGGGATATGTGTTGCTGACATCGAGGCGGCGCTGCGCTTCTACCGTGACGGCGTCGGTCTCGATGTCATGGTCGACAAGGTGATTGAGGCCGACTTAGAGTCCCTCCTCGGTGTGCGTACGCGCAGAGTTCGCACCGTGTTCCTCGGCGCGGCCGACCATCCGGAAGGCGCGATAGTCGAGCTATTGGATCTGGGCCTGCAGGACATCGCGGATGAGCCGCCCCAGACCGGGCTACCGCACCGTGGTGTGTTCCTGCTGTCGTTTCAGGTGGACGTTCCCGTGGTGCTCGCTCGATTGAGCGATTTGAATCTGGGGGGATCGCCCAGAACCATGGCGACACCCCGCGGCGGTCTGGCTGCCACCGTCGTGGACCCCGATGGAGTGATGGTCGAGCTACTGCCCGGGGGCCGCGCGGTACTGAGCTGAGTGCGGACGCTAGCAGCGGTAGATGCGCTCCGCGTTGGCGGCGAAGAGCTTGTCGCGAGCGTCAGCGCCGAGGCCGGCGGTGACCGCTGAGTAGCAGCTGTACAGCTCGTCCAACGTGCCATGCATGCCGTCGACCGGAAAATTGCTCGCGAACAGACAGCGGTCGACGCCGAATGCGTCGATCGCGTGCTCGAGCCAGGGAGCCAGGACGCTGACGGCCATCGAGCCCAGCGGCATGGCAAGACCGGAAAGCTTGCACGATACGTTGTCCCCCAGGGCCGCAAGGGCATTCATGCCCTTCGTCCACAGGGCGCGCTCTTCGTCGGAGTCGTTCCGCGGCCAGCCGGCGTGTTCGATGACCACGACCAGGTCACCGAAATTCTCTAATCCCTTGGCCGTCGCCAGAAGCTGATCGGGGTGGTTCATCACTTCAAACACCAGATCACGCTCCTGAAGGGCGCGAAGCACTTCGGCTGGAGGAAGCGGCCCCTCGACGGCTCCCATCGGACGGACGCCGCGAAAGCGGGGCGCCGCCATCTGCGCATCGAGAGCGGACACCGCCTCGGCCACCGAGTCCGTCGGCGGCAGCCCGCCAATGATGGCGTCGGGGTGGGTGTCGGCATCTGCTCGTCGGTCCAACTCGAGGGTCTCGTCGATCGAGTGCCTGCCGGTGGCGGCAGCCACGTTCACGAGCTTTTCGACGTTCCAGCCGATGGACTCACTCAGATAGGTGGAGACGTCGAAGCGACGCGACATCCCCGAGACGTCGCCCATGTTCAACTCAGCCCCGGTCGTCGAAAGGTACGGATACCAATCGCTGCGGGCCGGGTCCCACAGATGCACGTGGGCATCGACGATGCGGGCGGGCTTGGATGCCATCGAGGCCGACGACGTCATCGCGGCTGAACCACCTCTCGGAGTGTGTCGTCGAACCATGGGGGTACCGAGGGCCCACCGTAGCTGATACTTCCGATGGGTCGCGGGTGGCTGCGCAGCCCGAACCATCCTGCGCCAGCGACTAATTCGGCGCCGGCAAGGGCGCCCGCCGCAGGGCTGGAAGCCAGGAAGGCGGCCAGCTCGGCGGGGATGTCTTCGGACTCGGCGCTGACAGCGAAGGGCAGAACCAGACCGCCAGTGGCTTTTCGGCCGGCCCGGGCGAGCTGTGCCGAGGCCTGCGCTCGGCTGCGCCCGCCGGCGGTAGTGGCCTCGGTGATCGTCACCAAGCGGATGGGTTGCTCCCTACTCGTGGCGAAATCGGCTACCGCTCTTGCCCATTGGGCGTCGGCATGGATGTGGTCAACGATGCCGTCGTGCTCGGACAGGATGCGCTGCCAGCCCGACGTCACACCGCTCGAGGGTGACCGGTCCGACAATGCGATCACGACGGAGTCCAGCTCATCTAGGCCGGCCAGTGCCGCGGGATCCTCGATCGAGTGCGATGTCACGCCCCTCGCCTGTAAGGCAGCGGTCACGGCTGCGGCGACGTCGGGCCGGTCGGCGACGACCGCGCACAAACCGGCGGCGGTTGCGAGGTCCTCCGCGGGCGCCTCGTCGAAGATTGCGCCGAAGCGGGCGTTGCTGCCGCCGCCGCTCACCTGGTTCGCCTCGGCCGGGGCAAGGGCGATGGTGGTCGCGACTTCGAACAGCTTGGGCAGCGACGGAAGGTCTTCGCAGCGCACTACTTCAATCAATCGGGGCTCGTCGATCACCGCGGCCTCGGACCCGCCGACGAAGAGCACCCGACCCTGGCAGGAGGCAAACGTGGCGTCCACGAGGTGAGCACCCAGCGGGCCGAGGTCCTCGGGTGCGGGCATGGAGCCCAGTGACAGTCCGCCGGTGGCTGCACCGCTCGTCGGCAGTCTGCCGCCCAGGGCGGCGGCCACCATGCGCGTGGCGGCGATCGGCGAGATCGCATTCACCACTACCCCCTCAGGGGCGTGTCCGCCCAGCTGCCAGGTGAGTGAGGCCACGGCGCGCTTGGCGCATCCATAGGCGCCGGCGTCGGCTGATCGCCATCCCGATCCGGAGGTGACTCCGAGGATGTGACCCCGCCCCGCCGCAGCCATCAACGGCAGCGCAGCGCCGAGGACGTTGCGATAGCCATCCAGATGCACGGAAAGCACGCCGAGCCAATCGTCGTCGCTGCCGCCGGCGAAGCTCGTGGGTCGGCTGATGCCGGCGACGTTGACCACGGCGTCGAGCCCACCGAACTCGTCGTCCAACTCCTGGAACAGTCGCCGGACTGCGGGCCCATCGGTGACCGACACTGCCGAGGCGCGGGCGGCACCACCGGCCGCGACGATGCGACCGGCGGTGGTCTGCTCGGGCTGGGGGAGTCGTTCGGAGCCGTCGACGGAGACCAGCGGGTCAACGGTGACGACGAAAGCACCTGTACGGCCAAGTGATTCGGCGATTGCCGCGCCAATCCCGCCCCCGCCTCCGGTGACGACGACCACCCGCTGGCGATCGCTCACATCACCTCCAGTCCCTCGAATTGACCTGCGGTGAGCCAGCTCTCGAGCAGATCGCGGTAGGCGAAGAAGTCGCCGAACCCCCGACCGAAGTTGGTGTTCTGCGCCTTGATCCCGCCGGGGTCGCCCTCGTTGTTGAGCCGCGACGGCGTGCACGCCGACATGACGGCGCTGGGGTCGACGTGGGTGTCGATGATCTGCCGAATCCAGTCGGCCTCGGCGTCGGCGCTCACATCGAACACGTGATGGCCCTGCTTCTCGAGCAGGGCAACCGTGCCGCCGATGAACTCGGCGCCCAACACGGCGAGCTGGGTGTAGTTGACGGTGACAACCGATTGTTGACCCGGGGCCGGCATCACGAACATGTTCGGGAAGCCGCGGCTCATCAACCCGAAGAGCGAGGCGGCGCCATCGGACCATTTCTCGGCCAGCGAGATGCCGCCACGGCCGATGATGTCGTGGCCGGCACGGCGCTGCAGTGGCGTGACCTCAGCCTCAAAACCGGTGCCGTACACGATGCAGTCGACCTCGTATTGATGGCCGTCGACTACCGGCCCATGCTCGGTGATCTCCTCGATGCCGGTGGGGCAGTCGACGAGGGTGACGTTGGGTCGATTGAACGCATCGAAGTACTCGTCGTGAAAGCAGGGTCGCTTGCAGATGTATCGGTAGTACGGCTTGAGCGCGGCCGCCACGTCAGGATCGGTGACCAACTCGTCGATCCGGCGCCGGTGTTCTTCCATGATGCCGAAGTCGAGCTCCTCGGCGGTCCGCATGAATTCTTCGATGCTGGCGCCCTTGACCCGCGGCGGATTCTGGACCGCGGCGTAATGGCGTGTCCATCCGTCGTCGGTGAGGTCTGCCTCGGCCGGCCTGCCCAGCATGATCGACTGAAAGTTGTCCATTCGAGCCTTCTGCCAGCCCGGCTGCAGCCCTTGGGCGAAGGACGGATCGGTGGGACGGTTGCCGCGTACCCCGATCGCCGACGGCGTGCGCTGGAAGACGTAGACGTGCTTGGCTGATTCGGCGAGTGGCGGCAGGCACTGCAGCCCGCTGGCTCCATTTCCGATCAGGGCGACGGCCTTGTCGCCGAGATTGGTGAGCGACTCGCCCGGGCCACCGCCGGTGTAGGCGTAGTCCCATCGCGCCGTGTGGAACGCGCGACCCGCGAAGCCGTCCATGCCCGGAATCACCGGGAGTTTCATGAGATTGAGGATGCCCACGGCGAGCACGTAATAGCGGCAGGAGAGTCGGTCGCCCCGATCGGTGTGGACTGTCCACCTGCCGGTGTCGTCGTCCCACGTCGCCCGGGTGACACCGGTGTGAAACAGAGCGTCGGACACCAGCTCGAAGCGGTCTGCGACGGCCTGCAGGTGCTGCCGGATTTCCTCGCCGAAAGCGTAGCGCCGGGTGGGAATGTAATCGAGCTCCTCGAGCATCGGAAGGTACTGGTAGGACTCGACGTCGCACATCACGCCCGGGTACCGATTCCAGTACCAGGTACCGCCGATGCCGCCGGCCTGATCGACGATCCTGATGCGCTCGACGCCGACTTTACGTAGATGAGCGCCCGCGAGAATCCCGGCGATGCCACCGCCGATGATCACGACGTCGGGGTCGTCGTTGATGGCCTCGCGCTCGGCGTAGGGAGTGAAGGGGTCGGCCCGGTACCCGGCGGCGTCCTCGTCGCGGGTCAGATCGCGGATGGCCGCGCGGCCGGGAACTAGCCGCTTGTCGCGCTCCGCGAGGTACTTGGCGTGCACGACTTCGGGATCGAAGGCCATGGGTCTCCCTTTCGGCCGCATCCTGCCGATGTTACAAAACATATGGCGAATGTAAATACCCCCAGCTTGAGTGGGGCCTGGAACGTGAGAAGCATGCGCGCGGGCGGGCCTTACTTCTGCCCGCGTTTATTCCGCACCCCGGGCGATGTGAGGACATCCTCGGCACGCTTGACGATCGCATCGAGGGTGAACTCGAACTCGACGTCAACGATGGTGTGCCCCTTGGTCTCCAGCTTGTTGAGCAACGTGTGCGCGGTCGTCACTCCGGTGACGCGCCGGCGGCCGGTCTGCTGCTGGATGGCGTTGAGGCGTTCGATCATCGCGGTACCTCGGGTGTGCCCGGACAGGGCAAGGTAGACCGTCAAGGCGTCGTCGGGTTTGAATCCCTTGTCCACCATCGTCTTTACCACCGTCTCTAGATTGTCGACGGAGGCATGGGTCGCCTCTGGACTCAATTCTCCGGAGCGCATCAATACGAGTTCGCAGAGCACCGGGTTCTCCTGGAAGACGCGCCGCATCTTCCGAAAGTGGTTGCGCAGCGCGTTCTGCCAGGTTCCACCGTCGTCGAATGGCGTGGTGAAATGGTATTTCTTGATCGCGCGATCCGTCATCGCGTCGAGCAAGTCGTCCTTCTTGCGGAAGTGCCAGTAGATACTGGTCAGCGGGACCTCAAGGTGCCTGGCCAGAACGGGCATACTCAGCCCGCTGATCGAGACGTCCTCGGCCAATTCGAAAGCGCCGGTGATGATGTCCTCGACGTCGAGCGACCCGCGCGGGCGCCGCTTGCGCTTCGTGTCGCGCCGACCCGATGCCGCGACAGCACTAGATTCGGCCATCTTGCCCCTCATCGACTGTGTGGACGGTGTCTACTCGGCATGCGCCATCTTGATCAGGTCAGCAGCTTTGGTGGCGTGCGAACCGTCGTCGCCGGCGCGGCGCTGCGCCCGGATCGCGACGTCATGGCCCTCAACCTGCGCACGCAGTGCACCCACCGTGCAGTTCTCCCGGCCGCCCAACACGGTGAACGGGTCGAAGTTGTAGTGGTGCATCGCGTTCAGATGGGTGATCTTGTCGATCTCCTCGTCGGTGAGCCCGAGAACCGATTGCTTCAAGATCTCCGGCGACTTCGGCCAGTTCGAGTCCGAGTGCGGGTAGTCGCATTCCCACGTCACCATGTCCATATTCAGGTACTCGCGGCTGGCCAGCCCGAACTTATCGTCGATGAAGCAGGTCAGCACGTGCTCATTGAATACTTCGCTGGGCAACTTGTCGCCGAAATCCTGCCCGGTCCAGAAGTGGTGCCGGTCGTAGTTGTAGTCGATGCGCTCCAGGAAGTACGGGATCCAGCCGATGCCGCCCTCGGCCAGAGCGACCTTGAGGTCCGGGTACGCGCGCAGCACATTCGACCAGACCAGGTCGGCTGCGGCCTGCACGATGTTCATCGGCTGCAGCGTGATCATCACGTCCATCGGGGCATCGGGCGAGGTGATAGTCAGCTGAGACGACGAACCGATGTGCATGCACACCACAACCGATTCCTCGCTGCACGCCTTCCAGACCGGGTCCCAGTGCTCAGCGTGAATGGAAGGCCAGCCCAGTTTCGACGGGTTCTCGCTGAAAGTCAGTGCATGGCAACCCTTCTTCGCCACGCGCCGGATTTCGGCTGCCATCACCTCTGGATCCCAGACAGCGGGGATCGCGCAGGGGATGAAGCGGCCCGGATGGCTGCCACACCACTCATCGATATGCCAGTCGTTATACGCGCGGACCATCGCCAGCGCGACGTCCTTGTCCTCGGTGCGAGCGAACAGCTGCCCGCAGAACTGTGGGAAGGAGGGGAAGCACAGCGAGCCGAGGACGCCGTTGGCGCTCATATCCTTGACCCGCTCGTTGTGGTCGTAGGTGCCCTTGCGGAGCTGGGTGAACGAGGTCGGCTCGATCCCGTACTCCTCTTTCGGCCGGCCCGCGACGGCGTTGAGCGCAACATTGCTGACCGTTTCGCCGTTGTATTCCCAGGCGTCGGTGCCATCGGATCTGGTGATGAACTGCGGAGCGAGGTCCACGTACTTGGCGGGCAGGCGTCCCTTGAAGAGGTCCGGGGGCTCCACAACGTGGTCATCGACGCTGACCAGCACCATGTCGTTCACATTCATCGGTCACACCTTCCTCAAAGGGCGGGGCGGGACCGCACTGGGCAGAGCCACTCGACCGCGCATCAATCTAATCTGCTTACCGTAATGATCACCATAACAGCTTCGGCCGCCCCGGTCGGGGGAGTCTGTGGAGAGTTCTGTGATCAGACCGACGCGCCCAAAGATGTTGGGCGACAGGATTTTCGACTCGTCTTAGAACTTTCCGTCCCGAGGGGTGACAATGGGTCAATCCTCTTTCTTTACTATGTTAGTGTGAATAACCATGTTCGTGGCGGAGCAAGGTGGTGACTGGGGTGCCGCATTGAGGATTCCGTCGTACGACAAGCTTTTTATCGGCGGCCAATGGGAGACTCCGTCAACCGCCGAGCGCATTTCGGTGATATCTCCGTACACAGAGCAGCCCATTGCCGAGGTGCCGGCCGCCTCCATCGCCGATGTCGACAAAGCCGTCGCCGCAGCGCGCCGCGCGTTCGAGCACGGCCCGTGGCCGAAGATGTCGCCGTTGGAGCGGATGGGGAAGATCGAGAAACTGGCCGCCGTCTACGGGGACCATGTCGACGATATGGCAGATCTGATCACAGCCGAGATGGGTTCGCCGACAAGCTTTTCCAGACTCGGTCAGGCGAGCGGGCCGCTGTCGATGATGGGATTCGCACTCGAGGTGGGGCGAGGGTTTCCTTGGCAGGAGCGTCGCCAGGGCACGCTCGGTGAGGTGCATCTGCGCAGGGCGCCGATCGGTGTGGTGGCCGCGATCGTGCCGTGGAATGTACCGCAATGCCTGCTCATCCCCAAGCTCGTTCCCGCCTTGATTGCGGGTTGTTCGGTCATCGTCAAACCCGCACCCGAAACCCCACTGGATTCGCTCTGGTTGGCCGAAATGCTCGAAGCCGTGGGGTTGCCTGAGGGTGTGGTTTCGGTCTTGCCGGGTGCAGGTGACGTCGGTGAGGCGCTGGTGCGGCACCCCGGCGTCGACAAGGTGGCCTTCACTGGTTCGTCGGCCGTCGGCCGTCGCATCGGCGGGATCTGCGGCGAGCAACTCAAGAGGGTCAGCCTCGAACTCGGCGGCAAGTCGGCCGCCATCGTCCTCGACGACGCCGACATCGCCCGCACCGTCACCGCGCTGAAGATGGCCAGTCTGATGAACAACGGCCAGGCGTGCGTCGCACAGACCCGGATCCTGGTCAGCGAAAAACGCCACGACGACGTGGTGGACGCCCTCGCCGACATGATGTCAGGCCTGGTGATCGGTGATCCGGCTGACGTGGCGACCGACATCGGACCTCTTGTCACACAACGGCAACAGCAGCGGGTGCAGGGCTATATCCGCAGCGGGGTCGAGGAGGGTGCGCGACTGGTACTCGGCAGCGTGGACAGCCCACCTGATCGCGGCTGGTTCGTCCGCCCCGCACTCTTTGCCGATGCCACCAATGACATGCGCATCGCGCGCGAGGAGATCTTCGGGCCCGTGCTCACCGTCATCAAGTACTCCGACGAGGCCGACGCGGTGCGCATCGCCAACGACAGCGATTACGGGCTCGCCGGATCGGTCTTCACCCGTGATGCCGCGCACGGCCTGGAGATCGCTGCCGGTGTCCGAGCCGGGACGTATGGGATCAACATGTTCATGCTCGACATCAAGAGTCCGTTCGGCGGGATGAAGCAGTCTGGAATCGGACGGGAGTTCGCCGAGGAAGGGCAGAGCGAGTATGTCGAGCTCCAAACCATAGTCAGTGCAAGCAGATTGCCCGCTCTGCGGCAAGACGATCGAATGGAGCGTGATGGGTCCCTCTGACGTCAATTCCGTTGAAGTGGAAACGCTTCCGGCCGTCGCGCACGGCGGAATCTCGTTCGGCCAGCGACTTCACGACTGCGCCCTGGCCGACCCCGACGTCATCGGGCTGACGGTGGTGGCGATCGACGGTACGGCCGCGAACCTGACCTTGAGCGAACTCGATCGCCGGGCCAACCAGTGGGGGAGGGCACTCGCCGATGCTGGCGCCCGCGTCGGCTCCTACATCGTGCTCGCGATACCGAATTCCGTTGACCTGGTGCTGGCAAGCCTCGGGTGCTGGAAGGTCGGAGCCGTGCCGGTTCCGATGCGCTGGGACCTGCCCGAATGGGAACGCAGCAGGCTGCTGGAGATCATCGGCCCCGCGGTGACGCTGGACGCGAGCAGTCGTGAAACGATCGCGGCATCGGCGCAGAATCAGCCCGGTGATCCGATTTCCCCGGCGGTCTCGCCGTCGGTCAACGGCATCTGCAGCAGCGGTTCGACGGGCCTGCCGAAAGTCATCGTCAGCCTGCAGCCGGCGATGTGGACCGGGCAGCAGGGCGTGCCTTTCCTGGACCATTGGAGCACCGTCGACCGGCCCCAGACGATTCTGGTGCCCGGCCCGATGTATCACACCAACGGGTTCAACACATTAACGTATCTACTAGGCGGTGATCGGCTGGTGATACTCGAAAAGTTCAGTGCCGCAGGCGCCGTCGACGCTATCGAGAAGTACCGCGTCACCAACTTCACCGCCACCCCCACCATGCTGGCCCGTATTGCCGACGCACCGGATATCGACGACCGTGACCTCTCGAGTGTGGTCTGGATGATGCAGGGAGCCGCGCTGATGCCTCCCACCTTGCTGCGCCGCTGGTTCGAACTGCTCAGCCCGGAACAGGTGGTGATGGCCTACGGGATGACCGAAAACCTCGGCCTGGCCGCACTGCGCGGAGACGAATGGCTCGACCACCCGGGCAGCGTGGGCCGCGGATTCCGGAACACCGAGATCCGCATCCAGCGCGCCGACGGATCACCGGCTTCAATAGGCGAGATGGGGGACATCTATCTGAAGGCGCCCATGAGCGGCCTCTACGAGTATCTCGGCGGCGCTGCCCTGCTGCCCCCTACTGAGGATGGCTTCCGGACAGCAGGCGACATCGGCCATCTCGATGCGGACGGCTACCTCTACGTCGCCGACCGCCGAACCGACATGATCGTCACCGGTGGCGCGAATGTGTTTCCGGCCGAGGTGGAATGCGCCCTTGTCGACCATCCGCATGTCGCCGACGTCGTGGTGATCGGTCTGCAGGATCCCGAGTGGGGACGCCGGGTGCACGCCGTGATCCAGCCCAGTGAGGCGGCCCGGGCGCCGAGCGCGCAAGACATCATCGCGTATGCCAAGAGTCGGCTGGCTCCGTACAAGGTGCCCAAGACCGTCGAATTCGTCGACGAGATCCCCCGCACCGCCGCAACGAAAGTCAATCGCTCGGCGATGATCGAGGTGCGCGGCGGATGACGTCTCCGGGTCCTCGTGACGGCACCCGCGATCGGGCGGAGCCGGTCCAGAAAGCTCGGCAGGAAAACAGTTCTGGTGCGACGATTGCCGCGCTGATCCGGGCCCGCGCTGAGGACGACAACGTGGGTCTGCTCTACGGCGACCGAATCTGGACGTGGCGTCAGGTCGTCGCCGAGGCCGCTGTGCGCGCGGCGTGGCTGCGCGCCACGCTCGATCCGGCCCGACCACCCCATGTCGGCTTGCTATTGCCCAACGTGCCCGAATTCGTCTTCCAGACATTGGGTGCCGCCCTGGCCGGCGCATGCGTCGTCGGTGTGAACCCGGCGCGGCGTGGCGCCGAGCTGGTGCGCGACATCGAGCACACCGAATGCCAATTCGTCCTGGCGGACGCCATGTACGCCGATCTGTATGCCGGTGTTATCCGCATCGAGGACCAACCGTGGGCCGGCTACACCGGTGCCGCCCTGCCGGCCGACGAGCCGGCACCAACGTCGCCGTTGTTTCTGCTGTTCACCTCCGGTTCCACGTCGGCGCCCAAGGCCGCGGTGCGAAGCCAGGCGCGGTTCGCGAGGGATGCGGCAATCGGGGTGAACCACAACGCCGTGCTGTACTGCCCGATGCCACTGACCCACGGAAATGCGCTGACATCGACGCTGTTCCCGGCGCTGGCTGTGGGCGCGAAACTTGTTCTACGCGATAAATTCTCGGCGACGGCCTGGATCGAGGACGTTCGGAAATACGGGGTGACGTTCACCACGACGGTGGGGCGGGCGCTCAGCTATGTGCTTTCGACCGCGCCCAGCGACCATGACCGCGACCACCGGCTGCGCGCCGTGCTCGCACCCGAGGCCTCGCCCCGGGATACTTCGGCCTTCGCCAAGCGGTTCGGAGTCGTCGTGCTGACCGGGTACGGGTCAAGCGAGGGCGGTATCGCTCTGATGCCGTCCCGTAAGCCTGGCTCGCTCGGGGTCGCCCCGGCCGGTACCGACATCGTGGTCCTCAACGAGGCCGGAGAAGTCTGTGAGACAGCGCAATTCGACGACGGCGGCCGGCTGATCAATGCAGAACGGGCGATCGGAGAACTGGTTCGACGCAACGCCGCAGGGGAGTTTGAAGGCTACTGGGCGAACCCTGAAGCCGAGGCCGAGCGACTGCGCGATGGATCGTTCTTCTCGGGCGACCTTGCCTACCGCGACGCAGATGGCGTTTTCTGGTTCGCGGGCCGCGTCGGTGGTTGGCTCCGGGTCGATTCCGAGAACTTCACCGCTGCCCCGATCGAGCGGATCATCGCGCGCTACCACTGCGTCACCGGCGCAGCCGTAATCGGTGTGCCGGATCCAATGGCCGGCGACCAGGTGCTGGCCGCTATCGAGCTGGCCCCCGGCCATAGTTTCGACCCGGCTGAGTTCGTCGAATTCCTCTCCGAACAAACCGATCTCGGCACCAAGTGGGCTCCCCGCTTCGTGCGGATCAGCCCGCACCTGCCAGTGGTGGGCAACGGCAAGATCGACAAGAAACCACTGCAACGCGAGGCGTGGCTCTGCCAGGACGACATCTGGTGGCGCCCGCCGCGCTCGGAAGGCTACCGACTCATGACCCCGCAGGACCGTGCGGGGCTGCACGAGGAATTCGTCACGCACGACCGCATCCATGTCTACCCACAGCCCAGTTCCGCTTAGACCGCCCGATAGTCCATAGATACAGAGGAGATCCAGTGCCCGTCCACTACCAACTCGGGGCACGCGATGGCGCCGACCATGTCGTGCTCATCACCCTTGATCGGCCAGAAGCCAAGAACGCGTGCGATCTCGAGCATTTCCACCAGCTTGCGCAGGCGTGGAAGCGCTTCGCGGCCGACGAAGACGCGTGGGTTGCGATCTTCACCGGCGTCGGACGTTCCTTCATGTCGGGGGCGGACCTGAAGACCTATGTCCCCGAGATCACCGCGCTGGCAAAGCAAATCAAGGCCGGCGAGGTCGATTCGGTCAACGGCTACGCGCTATCCGACGGCACGGATGCCGTGCTGCGCGGTACGAAGATCTATAAGCCGATCATCGCCGCGGTCAACGGGCCCTGCGTGGCCGGCGGCATGGAGATGCTCGGCGGCGTGGACATCCGGGTGGCCAGCGAGCACGCCAGCTTCGGTGTGTTGGAGCCGGCCCGCGGCCTGTTCGCAGGCGGCGGGACCACGGTGCGGCTGCCCCGTCAGATTCCGTACGCCCGGGCGATGGAGGTGCTGCTGTGCGCCGACCGTTTCGATGCGCAGCAGGCCTCTGAGATGGGCCTGCTCAACGCGGTGGTTCCTGAGGATGCCCTGCTGGACAAGGCTTTCGAGTATGCCGCGCGCATTACCAAGAATGCACCCCTGGCGGTCCAGGCCACCAAGCGCAGCGTGCTGGATGGCTTGAAGGTCGACATGCGTGAGGCGTACAAGATCGAGGCGAGGATCTCCCAGGAGATCTTCATGACCGAAGACGCAAAGGAGGGGCCGCGGGCCTTCGCCGAGAAACGGCAGCCGAATTGGTCCGGGCGTTGATGCCATGAGCTCCGGCCTGTGTCTGATCGGCGCATCACAGCACACTGTCCGCGGTGGCGGCGCGCCCGAACCGTTGGACAGCTGGGCCGACCGCGCACGGGAAGCCGCGGCGGCAGCGGGGATCAATCATGCACTCGCGCAGATCGATTCCCTTCAGGTGGTGTACTGCCAGACCTGGCCCTACGACGATCCGGTGGGTCGACTCGCGACCGCGCTGGGCGCGTCGCCGCGGCACCGGGTCTACTCGGGGATCGGCGGCTCCACACCCCAGCTGCTGGTCAACCAGACCGCTGAGGCGATGCTGCGCGGTGAGCTGGGTCTGGCACTCATCGTCGGCGGTGAGGCGCTCGCGACGATGCGTACCGCCAAGAGGAACGGGGAGCGGCTGCCGTGGAGCTACCGCCAGTCCTCGCCTTTCCCGTGGACGCCGCCGCACCCCGCCGAGATGGCCCACCAAGTACTGCAGGCCTGGGAGACGTTTCCGCTGTGGGACACCGCCCGCCGGGCACGCCTGGGCGCATCGCTGAGCGACGACGCCGCGGAGGCGGCCACCGTAATGGCGGCGATGAGCAGCGTTGCGGCTGACAACCCGCACGCTTGGCGACCTGTCGCTCTGGACGCCGCAACCGTCGGGACACCCACGCCCGAAAATCGTTACGTCGGTTGGCCGTACACGAAACACGAGGTCGCGGTGATGGACGTCGATATGTCCGCCGCGCTTCTGCTGGCGACCCGCGAAAAGGCTGACGAGATGGGCGTCAGCGAAGACCAGCGCCTCTATCTGACCGGCTGGGCCTACGCGGAGGACCCCGAGAGCATCGCCGAGCGGGCCGACATGTCCCGATCGGCGGCGATGGCGGCAACCGGCAGGCATGCCCTGAGTTTGGCGGGCATCGGTCTAGACGATATCGACGTTTTCGACCTGTACTCGTGCTTTCCCTCATCGGTGCGGCTCGGGGCCGACGCACTGGGGCTGGCTCTCGACGATCCGCGACCCTTGACTGTGACGGGCGGCCTGCCATACGCGGGCGGACCGGGCAGTGCTTATCAATTGCATGCCATCGCAAGCGCATTCGACCAATTGCAACAGCGATCGGGACGCGCGCTGATCACCGGCGTCGGTATGCACCTGGCCAAGCACGTCGCCGCCGTCTGGTCATCGACACCGAGACCAGCAGAGCCGCCGGTTCCTACGGCGCTGCAGGCCGAAGTCGACGCGGCGCAGCCCCGCGAGCCGCTGCTGACGACGTGGACCGGACCCGCCACCGTACTGGCCTACACCGTCGCCCACGGCAAGGATGGCTCGCCCCAAAGCGGGCTGGTCGTCCTCGACACCGAGGCCGGGCGTGCACTCGCCCGCGTGCACGAACCTGAATTGCTCGCCGACGCCGAGTCTCGCGAACTTGTCGGCACCCCCGTCAGTGTGAGCACCGACGGGACCCGCAACGAGGCGCGCTGGTAGGAGTCAGCCAGATTCAGCGCGGTCGAACTCCGCCCAAGAGGGGACGGTGAGTTCCTCGATGACGAATTGGGGGTCCTCGTCGCTGCGGTACAACCGCCAGCGGTAGCCGCCGGTACGTGAGCGCAACCTGCCGACTTTGAGCATCGCCGCGGTGAACTGACCAGGACCGGCCCGTCGCTGGGTTCGGGCTGGATCGCCTGCCATGCTGGGCCGGCCAGCGCTGAGCCCCAGCCGATGGACATTCAGCAGCAGGCGCAGATTGCCCAGGCCAAGGCCAATCAGGCTGCGGCAGAGGCCGGGCAGGAGTCCCAACGCAACCAAGCCGAGTTCGCTCGGCAGACGGCGATCATGAAGGCGCAGTACAAAGCCGAAGTCGACAAAGCGCAGGCAGAACGCGTCCGGATTCTGGCGGTTGCCGATGCTGATCCAAGCCGAAGCGGCAGCCTCGAACAAACGGGTGGCCTTGGACCGGATGCTGATCGGTCAGCTCACCGACCAGAGGCGGCGCGCCCGACCAGACCACTTCGCGGCTCGATCCCCACCAACCGGCGCGCACACACCGGTTCGTCGGCCACCTTGATGCGCACCCACTCCCGTTCACCCAGCGTCACGGTGTGCTCGACCAGCCGCGCGGTCGATTCCGACAGCATCACCCCACCGGGCGTACCTGCTTGTATTTCGCTGTGTCACCCGAAACCGCAGTTGGGGCACCACACTCGTCGCAGAACTTGGCGTTCTCCCGCAGCCCGGTGCCGCATGACCCGCACGCCACGCTCACCGTCACCTGCGCACCGCCAATCCAGCATTCCGGACTTTTACACTTGCGAACAATAGGGCGTCCAACAGCAAGGAGCAGCGCAATTCAGCGTGGTGAACTGATCTGTGCCAGATTCGTCCGCCGCGCCGACGTACACAGTGGACGACTGGCTGGCCGCGGCCGGACCAACGAATGACGCCGTCACCGTTCCCGGCCGACTTGTTCGAGTCGTTGCCGCGCTCCGCACCGCCACACCGGGCCAACTCAACACCAACGACCCTGTTGCGACACGTATCGCTGACCGGCAGGCGGCCGTCCTCGTACTTCTCCAAGACACCAGGACCGGTCCCGAAGTGGTTCTGCTGCAACGCAGTTCTACGCTTCGGAACCATCCAGGTGAGATCGCCTTCCCTGGTGGCTCCCGGGAGGCCACCGACCGTGATCCCGCCGCCACTGCCTTGCGGGAAGCAGTCGAAGAAATTGGCCTCGACCCGAGCAGCGTCGACCCGCTGGTCACCCTTCCGCGTCTTCATATTGCCGTCTCGGATTTCGACGTCACCGCAGTTGTCGCCCTCTGGCGCCAACCTGGCCCCCTCTATCCGGTCAACTCCGCGGAAACGCACCGGGTACTCACCGCGGCGCTGCCCGATCTGGACAATCCAGATCGCTGGCATCAGTACCAGTTCAATGACTGGTCCGGGCCCGCCACGTTCCTCGACGGCGGCGCCCGACTCTGGGGCTATACCGCCGAAATCCTGCTGTACATGTCCAAAAACCGCTAGCCGAGCAAATGTGAGTAGGGTCGAGCCGTGATGCGCGAGAAGGCCCAGTCACCGACCTCGATTTTGGCAATGGTCGCGGCGGCCCGCGTCGCCGTGGGAGCGACGATGATCCTGGTGCCGAGCCGGATCTTTTCGCCAGGATCCGGGACCGAAACACTACTCATGCGGACCATTGGGATCCGTGATGTGGTTATCGGCTCGGGCGCCTGTGCGGCCTGGGCGCGGGGCGAAGAGGGCGAATTGCGACGGTGGGCAACGGTTGGACTCACAAGTGATGGGGCCGACTTCGTTACCGGCCTTCGCAGCAAGCCGCTCGTCGGTTCCAAAAGCGCACTGATCGCCACGCTCTCCCCGGTGCCCTTTGTGGCGGCCGGAATCCTGGGTCTCACCCGCAGAACGAGAAAGCGGTGAGGCGGACGGCAGCTGCGTCGTTTCGCCGGTAGTGCCTTAGCCCCGTACTCTTCGACGGTGAACGCGATCGACCCGGACAAGCTCAACATGTGCCTGCAGGTGCTGGCCGATGTCGAGTCTCTGCCGCCCGAGCACCCCGACGCCGTAGCCGTGCGTCGGGCCACCGCGGGCATCTTCAAGTCGGTGAGGAAAGCCCGCCGCCACGCCAAGCGCGACGCGGTCGCGGACGCAGATCGAGCCGTCATCGCCGCCACCGCCACCGGTGCGCCCGGCCGCATCGATGACGAGACTGCGGGCCTGCCGTTGGTGTCCACTGCAGTTGGGGCCACCGCAGGCACCTTGCTCCGGTCGCGGGCCTGCTACATCTGCAAGACCCACTACACGGTGGTGGACGCGTTCTACCACCAACTCTGTCCGGACTGCGCCGCGCTCAGCCACGCCAAGCGCGACGCCCGCACGGACCTCACCGGCAAGAGGGCTCTGCTCACGGGTGGCCGCGCCAAGATCGGCATGTACATCGCGCTGCGCCTGCTGCGCGATGGCGCCCACACGACGATCACTACCCGCTTTCCGAACGATGCCGTTCGGCGCTTCGCTGCGATGCCCGACAGTGCCGACTGGCTGCACCGGCTGCGCATCGTCGGCATCGACCTGCGTGACCCCGCTCAGGTCGTCGCGCTCGCGGATTCCGTCGCCGCCCAGGGACCGCTGGACATTCTGATCAACAACGCCGCCCAGACGGTCCGACGAGCCCCCGGCTCCTACGCGGCGCTCGTCGAAGCGGAGCGCACCCCGCCGCCGGAACTCGTTGACGTCGTGACGTTCGACCGCGTCAGCGACGCGCATCCCGCGGCGCTTGCCGGTAGCCTCGCCGACCATCACGCCCCGCACGCGGTGACCGAACTGGCGTTGGCCGCCCGCAGCGCGTCCCCGGATCGGATCGCCGCCGGCACCGCTATCGACGCCGGTGGCCTGCTGCCCGATACGGCGTCGATCAACAGTTGGACTCAACGCGTGCACGAGGTCGACGCGATGGAATTGCTCGAGGTTCAGCTGTGCAACCAGACCGCGCCGTTCATTCTGGTGAGTCGCCTGCGCCCGGCGATGGCCGCTTCACCGGCACGCCGCAAATACGTCGTCAACGTCTCGGCCATGGAGGGTCAGTTCGGCCGGGCCTACAAGGGACCGGGACATCCGCACACCAACATGGCCAAGGCCGCGCTGAACATGCTCACCCGCACCAGCGCGGCCGAAATGCTCGAGCAGGACGGCATTCTCATGACCGCCGTCGATACGGGCTGGATCACCGACGAGCGTCCACACCCCACCAAGTTGCGGCTCGCCGACGAGGGCTTCCATGCCCCGCTCGACCTTGTCGACGGCGCCGCCCGCGTGTACGACCCGATCGTTCGGGGGGAGTCAGGCGAGGATCTGCACGGCTGCTTCCTGAAGGACTACTCGCCGAGCACCTGGTAGCTGGGTAGCCTGAGGACATTCCCATCCAAGGCGGGGCCGACAACCCGATCCGAGTGGCTGTACTGGCGCCGATCGCGTGGCGGACGCCACCTCGTCACTACGGGCCGTGGGAGCAGTTCGCCTCGTTGCTCACCGAGGGGCTGGTCGCTGCCGGCCATCACGTCACGCTGTTCGCCACCGCAGACTCGATCACCGCTGCAGCCTTGCACGCAACCACCTGGTCCGGCTGGTCTGAGGATCAGACAATCGACGCCAAGGTCGCCGAATGTCTGCACATCGCTTCGGTTTTCGAGCGTGCGGAGGAGTTTGACATCATCCACAACGGGTTCGACTTCCTGCCGCTCACCTACAGCGATCTCGTCACGACGCCGGTGGTCACCACGATCCACGGGTTCTCCTCCGACCGGATCGTTCCCGTCTACGAACGCTACGACGGCGTGGGCGCATATGTGTCGATCAGCGACGCGGACCGGCATCCGAATCTGCACTATGCCGCCACCATCCATCACGGAATCGATATCGACGAGTTCGCGATCCATCCGAACCCCGGCGACCATCTCTTGTTCTTCGGGCGAATCCACCCCGACAAGGGCACCGCCGACGCGATCGAGGTCGCCCGCCGGTGTGGCCGTCGGCTCGACATCGCCGGGATCGTCCAGGACGAGGAGTACTTCCGCGACGAGGTCGCGCCGCACATCGACGGCGAGAACGTCCGCTACCTCGGCCCCGTTGATGTCTCTGCGCGAGCCGAGGTGCTGGGCGGCGCACACGCGCTGCTCCATCTGATCGACTTTGACGAGCCGTTCGGCTACAGCGTTGTCGAGGCGATGGCCTGTGGCACACCGGTCATCGCCAACGCGAGAGGCTCGATGGGCGAACTGATCTCGCACAGGGTGACCGGGTTTCTCGTCGACGACATCGACTCGGCGGTGGCCGCAGTCGCTGCCGCCGGCGATCTGGATCGCCACAACATCGCCGAACGAGCGGCCGACCGGTTCACGGTCGCCACCATGATCGACAAGTACGTCAAGGTCTACCGCGACGTCATTGCGAGCCGCACATGACGGTGCCGCACAATCCTGCGTGGTGGAAGTCGGCTGTCGTCTACCAGATCTATCCGCGCAGTTTCGCCGACGCCAGTGGCGACGGGATCGGTGACCTGGCCGGCATCATCGGGCGGCTCGACTATCTACGGGCGCTCGGCGTCGACGTGATCTGGCTGTCACCGATCTACCGATCGCCCCAGGCCGACAACGGTTACGACATCAGCGATTACACAGACATCGACCCGCTGTTCGGCACCCTCACCGAATTCGACACCCTGCTCGCCAGGGCTCACGAACTCGGCATGAAACTGGTGATGGACCTGGTCGTCAATCACACCTCGGACGAGCACCCGTGGTTCGTCGAGTCGCGGTCGTCGCGCGACAACCCGAAGCGGGATTGGTACATCTGGCGCAACGCCCGTGACGGTGCCGAGCCGAACAACTGGGGCTCGTTCTTCTCCGGGCCGGCGTGGCAGTGGGATCCCGCCACCGGCCAGTACTACCTGCATCTGTTCGACCGCAAGCAGCCCGACCTGAACTGGGAGCACCCGCAGGTGCGAAAAGCTGTGCGGGACATCATGGTGTGGTGGCTCGATCGAGGTGTCGACGGGTTCCGGATGGACGTCATCAATTTCATCTCGAAGGTCGAGGGCCTGCCCGACGCGCCCACGATCCCGGGCCACCCGTTCGTCATCGCCTTCGAGGAGTTCGCCGACGGACCCCACGTGCACGACTACCTCGCCGAGCTGACCCGCGAGGTGTTCGAAGGCCGCGACGGCGACTTCATCACCATCGGGGAGATGCCCGGCGTGACGCCCGAACAGGCACGGCTCTATACGGATCCGGCTCGGGCAGAGCTGAACATGGTCTTCCAGTTCGAGCACGTCTCCGTCGATCAGAGCCCGACGAACAAATTCGACTACCGCGGTCTTGACCTCGTCGTCCTGAAGCGGTCGCTGCATCGCTGGCAGGCGGCATTGGCGGACACCGGTTGGAACAGCCTGTACTGGAACAACCACGACCAGCCTCGCGTCGTGTCCCGGTTCGGCGACGACGACCCGGACTACTGGGCGGCTTCAGCCAAGGCGCTCGCAACGATCCTGCATGGCATGCGCGGCACCCCGTTCGTCTATCAGGGTGAGGAACTCGGAATGACGAACTACCCGTTTCGAATTCTGCAGGACCACAAGGATCTCGAGGCCGTGAACTACTACAACCAGGCAGTGGAATCGGGTGGTGATCCGAGTGCGGCGCTGGTCGGGCTGGCCAAGATCAGCCGCGATAACGCCCGGACACCGATGCAGTGGGACGCGGGGCCGAACGGCGGCTTCACGTCCGCCAACCCGTGGTTGCCGGCTAATCCGAACTACACCTGGCTCAATGCCGCAGCGCAGATCGGGGCACCGGACTCGGTTTTCGCGCACTATCAAGCGCTGATTCGGCTCCGTCACGAATCGGCCATCTTGGTCGACGGCGACTTCACCCCGCTGATGGAGGACGACCCGCAGATCTGGGCGTACATCCGAACCGCCTCCGTCGGGACGCTCCTTGTGATCGCCAACTGTGGACGCGATCCGCGGACTTTGAAAATCGGGCAAGCGGTCGGCTCAGAATGGATCGGGGCCCAACTGCTGCTCGCCAACCTCCCCGGCACCCCAGTCACGTTGACGTCAACGTCGCTGGAGCTGAGCGGTTGGGACGCGCGCATTTATTCAGGCCGCGCTCGCGTCGACCTCGGCCGATTCTGAGCGGAAGACCAGCTGTATGACGTTTGCCGGGCTGACCGCCGCCGCCGTCTTGCGCAGCACATCGTTGGGAAGCGAGAGCCGGAACACCTTCTTCCACGCTGAGCCGAGCTGCTTGACCATCGGCCCGCTGACATAAGTCAGGCCGTAGCGCTGGAACAGGTCTTGCACCTTCGGCGCGATCTCCTGATAGCGATTGCTCGGCAGATCCGGGAACAGGTGATGTTCGATCTGGAAGGACAGATTGCCGGTCATGAAGTGCAGCAACCGGTTTCCGCTGATATTGGCGGAGCCGAGCATCTGCCGCAGGTACCACTCACCACGGGTTTCGCCGTCGATCGATTTCTTCTCGTAGGTCTGGACGCCCTCGGGGAAGTGCCCGCACATGATGACCGAATGCGTCCACACGTTGCGGACCAGGTTGGCGGTCAGGTTCGCGGTCAGCGTGGTGAGCGCTGAGGGGCCCGACAGCAGTGGGTGCAGAACGTAATCCTTGGTCATCTGCCGGCGGATCTTGGCGAGCACGTCCTTGCTTTGACGGCGGAATTCCGCGTTGTCCGTCTTACCCTTGAGGAACTTGCCGATTTTGAGGTCGTAGGCCGCGATTCCGTACTGGAAGAAGCAGGCGTTGATGAGGTTCCACAGCGGCTGGGCCAGGTAGAAAGGCATCCACCGCTGATCTTCGTCGACCCGCATGATGCCGTATCCGAGGTCATCGTCCTTGCCGACCACGTTGGTGTAGGTGTGGTGGATCGCGTTGTGCGAGTGCTTCCACATGTCGGAGGGGGAGGCGTTGTCCCACTCCCAGGTGGTGGAGTGGATCTTGTTGTCGCGCATCCAATCCCACTGGCCGTGCATCACGTTGTGGCCGATCTCCATGTTCTCCACGATCTTCGCGACCGACAGCCCGGCCGTTCCGGCCAACCAGGCCGGCGGAAAGAGCGAGAACAGCAGCACGGCGCGGCTGGCCAGTTCGAGCTTGCGCTGAAAGTCGATGACGGTGCGGATGTAGTCAGCGTCGCGCTCGCCGCGGCTGTCGAGGACCTGCTGGCGGATGGCGTCGAGTTCGCGGCCGAGGTTTTCGATGTCGTCGTCGCTGAGGTGGGCGATCGGATTCTGTTCTTGGCGTTGCAGAGTGGTCATTGGACTTCTCCTTAGAGGTCGATGTCGCAGGTGCCCGCAGCGGCGGACACGCAGGTTTGGATCAGGACGCCGTCACCGGGTGCGGCGGTGGTGATGTCGCCGTTGCGAAGGTCGCGCACGGCTCCCTGGCGCAGCGGTGCGACACAGCCGAAGCAGATGCCCATCCGGCATCCCGACGGCATCAGGACGCCTGCCGCTTCGCCGGCGTCGAGCAATGTCTGGTCGCCCGGAGTGTCGAGGACGGTCGCGGACTTGTTGAAGGTGACCGTCCCGCCTTCGCCGGCGGTCACCACGGTGGGCCGGAACCGTTCAGTGTGCAGACGCTCGGGCATGCCGTTGTCATTCCAGTGCCGCTCGAGTGCGTCGAGCATGGCTGTCGGCCCGCATGCCCACGTCTCACGCTCGGGCAGGTCGCTGACCAGATCGCTGAGTTCGGCGGTGGTGAGCATGCCGTCGAGGTCAGTGTGCTTCTCGATCAAGCGAATTCGCCCTTGGCGGGCCAGCATCCGCAGTTCGCCGGCGAAGATCACGTCGTCGGATGTGGGGGCGCTGTGCACGACCACGACGTCGTCGATCTGCTCGGCCAGGTTGCGCAGCATGCCCATCACCGGGGTGATGCCGCTGCCCGCGGTGAGGAACAAGATCTTGGCCGCGGCCGCGGCGGGCAGCGTGAATTCGCCTGCGGCATGGTCGAGTTGGACGATAGTGCCGACAGTGGCGTCTCGCACCAGGTGGTTGGAGACCTTACCGCCGGGGATCGCCTTGACCGTGATCGCGATGCAGCCGTCGGCCCTTTCGGTATCGGAGGTCAGCGAGTATGCGCGCCATTGGCGCACACCGTCGACGTCGACACCGATGCGGATGTACTGCCCGGGCGTGTGAGCGCGCCAGTCGCGGCCGGGCTTGATGACCAGGCTGACGGCGTCGCGGGTCTCGGGGTGGATTTCCACGATCCGGCCGCGCAGGTCGGCGCCCGAACGTAGCGGATCGACGATGTCGAGGTAGTCGGCGGGGACGAGCGGTGTGGTGATCCGCTCGGCGAGCTGGAGGAACCGGTCGCGCAGCGTGCCCATCGGCGTGACCCTGGGTGCTGTTGTTGTCATGTCACTACGATCCCTCGCTTTCAGGTATAAACTCTTGGCCAGTCAGGGTGAAATAACGCCTTTGAATTGTTCGGAAAGAATAGATTCAATGAATGAAATCGCTAGAGATGACGGTCGACAAGTCACCGGCCTGGTGCTGAATGGCCTGGTCATTGCCGCTCTGCAGGGGGTGCTGCCCGCGGTCGCCGAACACACTGTGGCGGCCGTCACCGTCGAGGTTCCCAGCTACGCGGATGCCTTCAGCGGACGGATGGGCCAGCGGATCGAGGGCGCCGTCCAGATGGCGCTGAGCGCCTTTCTCCAACTGGCGGCCCGTCCGCACGACGCCGATCCGGGCCCGACGTTGTCGCCTGCGCTCGAGGGCGCTTACGAGCTCGGGCGAGGCGAAGCGCGTCAGGGGCGTTCGATCGACGCGTTGTTATCCGCCTATCGCGTGGGCGCGCGGGTGGCGTGGCGTGAGCTGTCGGAAACCGTTGTCGACCGGGGGCTGCCACCGCTGATGGTCGCCCGGTTCGCCGAATTGGTGTTCGAGTTCATCGATGAGCTTTCCGCCGCAAGCGTTTCCGGGCATACCGATGAACTGGCTTCCTCGGATCGCGAGCGGCGGCGTCATCTCGACCGTCTCGCCCAGGACCTTCTGACCGGGGTGCCCACCGAGATACTGCGGGCAAGCGCCGAGCGCGCCGAGTGGCGTCCACCGGAGACTCTTACCGCGGTGCTGCTTCCGTCGGCCCAGGCGCAGGGTGTGGCGTCCCGATTCGGGCAGTCCACATTGCAGCTCAGTGGCGACCTGCCCGGTATCGATTCCTGCCGAATCTGTTGTTGTACTGCTCGTCCCAGATATGCACGGCCCTAACCGTTCTCGACTACTGCGAGAACTTCGCGATCGCCGTGCAGTGGTCGGCCCCTCCCGCGGCTGGACCCAGGCCCAGTCGTCCTATCGCCGTGTCCTGCAGGCACGCACAATTCACCTCGAAGGCGACGGCACCGGCATGGTCGACACCGACACCCATCTCGTCGCACTGGTGCTCGGCGCTGACCGCGATGCCGCCGACGATCTCCGTCGCCAGGTGCTCGCACCGCTGGATCAGTTACGCCCCAACACCGCGGAAAGACTCGCGGAAACGCTGCGATCGTGGCTACTGCACCAGGGCCAGCGCGATGCGGTGGCCGCCGATCTGTTCGTCCACGCTCAAACTGTCCGGTATCGGATGACCCAACTCCGCGAGCTCTACGGTGAACGACTGAACGACCCTCAGGCCGTCCTCGAACTCATTGTGGCCCTGTCCATCCCGACGACGGCCGGCTCACCTGCCGCGTCGTGAGATTGATGCGCCTATCCGACGGTGTGGACGATGAGGATGTCGACTTTGGCTTTGCGGGCGACGGTGTCGGGTACGGAGCCCAACAGGCGGCCGGCGACCGTGCCCAACCCCAGGTTGCCGACGACGAGCAAGTCCGCCTTCACCTCGTCGGCCAGATGCAGCAGCGCCGTGACTGGCGCGCCGACAATCGCCTGCTCTTCGATCTCGTGGGCGCCGGCGGCTTTCGCTCGAACGCGGGCGTCCTGAAGGATCTCGTACACCGGGGCGCTCCCGTGCATCCGGTAGCCCTCGTTCCGGAGGCTGTCGGCGGCCCTGCCGTCACTGAGTCGATCGGGGGAGGGCGGTCTTGACCAGCCCCCTCTTTCCGATGTGTCGAGGTGCGCACTCGCGATGATCAGCTTCGCGTTCTCTTGCGCCGCGATTGCTGCCGCGCGGTCGACCGCCAGCATGGACGACTCCGAGCCGTCCGTTCCGACGACAATTTTCCGATAGCTCATCGCGCCTCCATCAGCCAGTCCACGACGACAACACGACACTATCGGCCCGACTGCTCATTCGCGGCCGGTTAGGCGGTTAACTTGGCAGGCTTGTGCGCCCGCCTGCGCCTAGAATTGCCGAGATGGCATCGCCACGCGCGCCGCTGTACACGGACGGCGCAAGACTGTGCGCCGCGTTAGCCGTCTCGGCGCTGTTTCTGAGCGTTGGGATCGGGAATGCATCGGCGGCGTCGGCGGACCCGCCGTATCAAGACTGCTATCAGGCCCGCGCCGACGGGCGTTCCAGCATTCCGTTCACCGATCCGGCCTATCGGCCAGAGCTCGACTTCGACGGCGATGGTCTGGCGTGTGAGCCTGTGAAGTCGTCGCGTAGATCGACCCGGTGATCGCTGCTTAGTTGCCGGCCTCGATAGCTGCGACTCGTGCAGCCGCGTCGGGTCCGCAGCGGCGCTCGAGATTCACTCCACCGCCCGTGAGCATGGTGTCGATGCGGCGCTTGAGGTCGCCGGATGACAGATGCGCGTAAAGGTTCGCGCCGGGGCACGACGTCTGAGCGAAGTCCCGGTGGCCGGCCAACGTATCGCTCTTGATATGGAAGTTCTGGGCGGCCCAGGCGAATGCCAGAGCGGTGCCGTGAAGTTGCGCCTCGGATACCGCTTCCTGGTCGAAGTCTCCTTCGCAGAGCACCAGGAAGTGGCCGGTGGTGTCGTAGTCGGTTGCGGTGTCGCCGGCGATCTCGGTGCTGCGCAGCTCGTACAGGTTGCCATTGCGGTCCACGCCGACGTGGTACGCGATGTCGATCCATCCCTTTTGATCTTGGTGATATAGCTGGTCCTTGCGCAGGCGTCCCGGCGCATTCCGGTTTTCGCTGAGCACAACTGCCTCGTGGTGCAGCGTCATCCGGGTGATGGTGTGCCGCTTGCCGCCGGGGCGGGCGGGTCGCGCGCCCCACGCCTCGCGGCAGAGCAGCAGGGCCGACTCCGCGCTGGTCAGGCGGGTGCGGGGAGGTGGCGCCGCGGCGCTCGAGCACGCGCCGATTGCCGACGCCAATGCGGCGGATCCCGCTAGCTTGAGCAGTTGACGGCGATTGACGACATCGGGGCGCACGTCCATGCGCTCACGGTACGGATCGCGATTTCGCCCGCGGGCCGTTATGCCGTTGGTGAATCAGCTTCCGGTGACGATGCGCTGTTCGACGTAACGGCCGGTCACGACGTTTGCGGAGGGCTGGTTTTCCAGACGCCGCGCTTCCTGCTTGATCCGTCGGTTCAGGATCCGGTCGTCGCGTCGCGATATCGCGGAACCGCGTTTGCTCAGCAGGTCCAATTGTTTCCAGCTGAGCCCGTCAAGATCACCGACGGAATCGTGCGTGGCGACCACGACGGCGCCGTGGAGAAGCGGCACGGTTTTCGCGGTGAACTGCGTTGTTGCCAGCAGCATTTCGGTCGCGCTGCGATTGACAGTCCGCCGGCACCGCCGAGTCGTAGGGGTGAACCAGAAGTCGAACTGCCGGTCAGTGCTGGTCAAACTTTCCAGGCCATAGTCGTGAACAAGTCCGACGATATCGGCGTTGCTGTAGGCACTGGTTTCGTAGACGACTCCATCGGGGCTGAAGTAGAGGATCGTGTTCATGCGGATGTCCTTTTCGGCTCGGGGCTGGGACTGCCCTAGCGTGTGTAACGGCAAATCACACTAATGTAATTCCCTCTATTACGGTTGGACTAAACATTCCTAACGAAAAAGACACGATTCAGATTGAAAAGAGGGCCGGAGAGTGGCATCGCGGTCGTCGAATCGGCGCCGATCAGACGCTACCTCGCTGGTGAACCATGGGTAGATGTCTGACAGACTGTCGGGATCGGCCCCCTCTTCCTTGTCCGGCGCCACCGTGAGTCTGAACCCGTGGAGCACGTTGATGAATGCTGCTGCTGCTGTTCCCACAGCCGCATGGCAGTTGTCGGCCGCGATGCGGGCCGCCTCCCAGGAAGAGCACGCCGCCGCCGAGCGATCGCCGTTCATCAGCGAACTACTCCGCGGCGGTCTCGACAAAGGCGCTTATGCCGCCTACCTCGCTAGGTTGCGCCCGATTTATGCCGCTCTGGAGGAAGCGATTCGCCGCCACCGCGACGACGCGGTCATAGCAGCTTTCTATGACCCGGCCCTAGAACGCCTGCCGGCGATCGAAGCCGACCTGCATTGCTGGTCCGACGGTTGGCCGAGGTCAATCGATTCACCGGCCGCAGGGTCGTACTGCCGGCGGCTGGAAAGCATCGATAACGGCCCTGCACTGCTGGCCCACCATTACACTCGCTACTTGGGGGATCTTTCCGGCGGTCAAGCCATCGGCCGCATTCTGGACCGGGTATTCAAGCTTGGTGGTGTCGGCCTTGCGTTCTATGCGTTTCCGATACAGCCCAAGGGCTATAAGGACGATTATCGGGCTCGCCTCGACACCCTCACCTTGCAGACCGAACAGGTCGAAATCGTGCTGAGCGAGGTCAAGTTTGCTTTTCGGCTCAATCAGGCTTTGCTCGATGAACTCGGAGTCGACTTCGCAGTGAGCAGTCCGCGTGACGGGTGACGCATCGGCGCCGGAAGGTCAGCCGGCCGACGAGTTTGTCCCGGTTGGTACGCCTATCGACTTGGACAACTGCGCGCGGGAGCCGATTCATATTCCGGGCAGCATCCAGCCGCGCGGAGTGCTGGCGGTCCTGCGGGAGCCCACGTTCGAGATCCTGCAGATCAGCGCCAACGTCAGCGAGCTGCTTGGCCTCTCCATCGAGGACGTACTTGGCCGGCACTTATCGGCGCTGATCGGCGACGAACAGGCCGCCCGCATCGAACAAGCCGCGGCGACGTTCGGCGAGCTTCGCCAACGCAATCCGCTCGAGTGCCAACTCGAGGTGGCCGGTGAGCTGCGCCCGTTCGATGCCATCCTGCGTCGTGAACCGGGCAGCGTGCTTCTCGTCGAACTCGAAATAGCCTACGGCGAGCGGCCTTTCTCCTTCCCGAACACCTATCAGGCAGTGCGCAACTCGGTGGAGGAGCTTAACCGGGCCGCGACGCTCACCGAGCTGTACAACACCACCGCGCGCGCGGTCCGCGATCTCACCGGCTTCGACCGCGTCATGGTGTATCGCTACGACGATCACTACAACGGTGAGGTTGTTGCCGAGTCGAAGCGCGACGACCTGAACTCATTTCTCGGCCTGCACTACCCATCCACCGACATCCCGGCGCAGGCGCGGGCGTTGTACGAAAAGAACTGGATCCGGCTGATCTCGGACGTGAACTACACGCCGACGCCGCTGGTACCGGCTGTCGACGCGGAGACCGGGGCACCGCGCGACCTGACCCACGCCACGCTCCGCAGCGTTTCGCCCATCCATCTCGAGTACCTGCAGAACATGGGTGTGCACGCGTCGATGTCTATCTCGCTATTGCGGCGTGGACGTCTGTGGGGGCTCATCGCGTGTCACCACTACTCCGGTCCGCACCTTCCGCCTTACGGCACCCGGGCGGCGGCAGAGTTCCTCGGAGCAACGCTGTCGCTGCGGCTGGTGGACCAGTTCGAGGAGGACCTGCTGCACAAGCGGCTCGCCTCGCAGGCCGTGTTGGCCAAGCTCACCGCCGCCACGCTGGGCGAAGACGAGTCGATCGTGTCGGCGCTGCTGGGTGCACCTGACCTGCTCGACCTGGTACCCGCCGACGGCGTCGTCGTCCATATCGAGGGCGACACGGAGGCGCGCGGATCGGTCCCGCCGCCTGAGGTCGTGTCCGCGATCGCCGCGTGGGCGCGCGGTGCGGGGGAGGAGATCGCCAGCAGCGAGTGCCTCGCGCAGGACGTGCCTGGGCTGAGCCTCGACCCGCAGTTGGCTGCCGGGGCGTTCGTACTCAACCTGCCCGACGGCCAACACGCGATCTGGTTCCGTCGCGAGGTAGAGCGTTCGGTGGATTGGGGCGGAGACCCGTTCAACAAGGCGATCGCCGTCAGCGAGGGCGACGAGATCCGGCTGAGTCCACGCAAGTCGTTCGAGCGGTGGCGCGAGATCGTGCGGGAACGCAGCGATCCGTGGACCCTGAGTCAAACCGAGTCGGCCGAGGCGCTGCGCCGCCATCTGGTCGAGTCGCTGTACCGCCGTACTCGGAGCGCGCTGCGCATGGCCGAGACGATGCAGCTCAGCCTGCTGCCCGATTCGATTCCGACACTTGAGAATTGGCAGTTGTCCGCGCATTACGAGCCGGCGGCGGGCGGTCGCGTGGGCGGCGATTGGTACGACGCGTTCGAGCTGCGCGACGGACGCCTGGTGGTGGTTCTCGGTGACGTTGCCGGGCACGGCATTACCGCGGCGGGGACGATGGCGCAGCTGCGTAATGCTCTGCGCGCGCATCTTTTCGTCGGCACCAATCCGGCGGAGGCGCTCACTGAGCTGAACGAATTCTGTGAGCACCTGATGCCGCGGGCGTTCGCGACCGTTGTCGTCGCGCGTATCGATCTCAGATCCGGTGCAGTGGAGGCCGCATGCGCCGGGCATTTGATTCCGTACCTGACGAACTCGGTGACGGCCGTGCAGGCGCCGATCCAGCTGTCGCCGCCGATCGGTCTGAAGAACGTGAGCTATGCACCGAGCACGTTCACCATGGAGCCCGGACACAGATTGGTGATGTACTCCGACGGTCTGGTCGAGCGCCGCGGCGAGGCGATCGACGACGGGATTGACCGACTCGAGAAAACCCTCGCACGCGCTGGAGAGGCGCCGGCCTCGGGGATCCGGGCGGCGATGGAGTGGGGCGACACCCACGACGACGTCACGATCGTCACTCTTCGCCGCCCGTAAAGCCTATGGGTTGAACAGCGGGCCAAGCTCGGCCAGCAGCGCGCTCCCGGTCGATTGGACCAACTCGGGCATGTTCGCCCACTCCGCTGTTGCCACACCGCCCAAGACAGTGGGGAAGTCATTGTTTGCGGTCAACACGGCGGTCGCCACATCGTCGCGGGCGTTGAGGAAGCCGGCGATGATTCCGGTGTTCGGGTCCAAAACCGTGTCTTTGAGCAGGGATCCGAGTTGCTGGGGGAGTAGCAACGACAGCACCGTCTGACCCAGCGCCAATTCGGTGGGCAGGTTGATGTCACTGGCCGCCAAGGGCAGATTGTTGACAATCGCCTCGATGCTGCCGATTGGGTTGGTGAGCAAGTCGTGGTCAACGGTCGTCCAGTCCGGCGTGAAGGCCGGGGTGAATCTCAGTTCCAGCGGGATGGTCGGGTCGCTGCCGAACACCGCTGCGAAGTTGTCGGTGCCCAGCACGCCCTGCAAACCGTGAAGGAGCAATTCCTGTAGTACCCAATCGGGTTGGGCGTTCTCGCGAGACAGGTCCAACGCGTAGTCATAGGACAAGACGCGCTGCGACATGTCGGCGGCATATTCCGCGGGACTGACGGTGGGTGTGTCCGCGGGCAGATAGCTGGCGACATCGGCGACCGGCACCACCTCAGTGGTCACCGGCAAGCCCGTGGGGTCCGTGCCGTCGGGGAGGTTCTCGAATCGGGCGAAGATCTCACCGCTGTTAACACCATTGCTGTCAAGCCAATTCGCCACACCGGGGTTGGTCGCGCTGACCACGTAATAGGTGTATCCGTCGGGATCGGCGAAGGCCGTGGTGTTGTTCAACGTGGTCTGCGCCAAGGTGTATGGCAGTGCCGCGCCGAACACGTTCATCAGCTCGATCCCGCTGTAGCCGGACGGCACGTCCGGTACTTGCACGATCAGCGCTTGATCGGGATTCAGTTCGAAGTTACCGCCGGAGACGTCGGCGCTGGGCAGACCGGTTGCGAACACGCTTGTTTCAGGGGCCAGCGCGCTCATCGTATTGGGCGGCAGGTCGATGCCGGCGACCTCAGCCAGGCCCATGTTTTCTTGGTTGAAGGGCCCGACGATGTTGCTGAAGGCGGTGAACAACGTAGTAAATAGGGAGTCGACCGAGGTGATTTGGCCGGTAGAAGTACCTGCCAGGGAACCGATTTCGGCCGCCGACCCGTCGGCGCCGGGAAATAGCCCGGTGCTCGGTATGGCGAAAAACGCCGGACAGTCGGAGACGCAGTGGATGCTGATGCTGCCCGGTCCTTGGGCCCAGTCGCCCAGCACGTCTCGAATCAGCAGCGAGGCATCGCCATTGGTGGTGGCATCCGTGTCGTTGATGAAATTGACGGCGCCGCTTGGCTCGGTGGGGCCGATGTCGACGGTGAACGTGCCATCCGGGTTGACGACCAGGCCGTGATCGAGCTCCAGACTCTCCTTGCTCACGGCCGTTGAACCGGTGATTGCTTCGGTCGCGATCGCGAGTGCTTCGGTTCCTTTGCCGAGGGTGCCGGTGAGCTCGTACGTCGCGCCCGGGGCTAAGCCGGCGGTCGCGTGGTAGTAGATGTCGGGGGTGAAGAACTGAAAGTATTGACGCGAATCGGCGGCATCGGTGGCCACTGCTTCCGGGGACTGGAAGAAGACGCCGTTGAATAGCTCGGTGACTCTGGACAGCCCGGCGGAAAGCAGTTCGTAGTTCGTGTTCTGCAGTCCGGTCAGCAGCATGGTGTCGCTGTCCGCAGTCGCAAACGGCAACGCCGAGTCATAGGCGACCGCCTGCTGCATCGCATCGAGGAGCTGATCGAGAGCAGGTTGGTATGAGCCCGAATCCGCTGATGCTTGCGGTGCGGCGATCGTCATCGAGACGGTGCCCGCCAGTGCGGCTGCGGCGATTCCGAGCGGGCGCAGCCAGTGCGGCAGAGCGCAGGACACCGATGGATCGTGCATCGCGGAGGCCATGCCGCTCCCTTCGTTGGGATGCGATGCACGAATTATGGTCATGCCGAACACGAATACGGCGCTTTTCAGCGCTTATTGCTCGACGGTGCCCCGCTGCCGGCTGCGGTAGGCGCGCATCCCGGCTTGGGATTTGCAGGTCGTGCGGCAGAAGGTCGCCGAGGCGTTGCGGCTCTGGTCGACGAAACTGTGGTGGCAGTTGCGGCAGGCCTTGAATCGATCCCATTGCCCGGACTGCGCCAACTCGACCACCGAGGCCAATATGGATCCGACTGCCCCGGCGAGACCAGGCTGGGCCGAACTCAATCCGGCCCCTTCGCGAGTAATGTTGGCCTGCAACGGATAACGCTGGGAAGCGCGCTGCAAGGCCTGTTCGGCGGCAACCAATTCGTGGTCACTGGCCGCCTCGGGATCCGCATGACTGACCATCATCGTGACCAACGCGTCGCGTATTTCGCGGGCTTCGATGACGTCGGCGGCAGTTACCACCAGCTGTTCGCAGGCCACTCCCTGCTGCTGACTCAGCCAATTGCGGAGTCCGGCGCTGTCGGCGAAGTGTTCCGGCAGCCTGCCCAGGTGACCGTGTGTGTTGGCGAAGCCCAGCACCATGTCCTCGGTGCTCACCACGGAGGCTCCTTCTCGCCAATGGACGCGTGCGCCAACTGTACTGCACCTCCGCGCCGACCGCCGTGTCAGTTATCGGCACAAGACTTTGAGTGTCGACAATTCGGCACACAAAACTCAATAGGTTGTCGCATAAATCATTTCAAGGGCAACACGACTCAGCTCTCCTCGTCGGCCAAAAAGGTGAAGGGCGCACCCCCGCGGATCGAGCTATGCTTCTGCGCGCAGGAGCACTGAACAGGAGGGATCGCCGTGGCCGACGAACTGAAGGTCGATCCCGTCGCACTCCACAACGGCAGCGACGACATGCTGAACTCGGTTGGCGAGGCCGCGTTGAGTTTTGTTAGCCACGAGGATGGTCTGGCTGAAGCCGCGCCGGGGTGGATCGGATCTTCCCAGCAGGCGCTGGGCGAGTTGGCGGCGCGATGGGAAGCCCGGCACGGTCACCACAAATTGCAGGTAGGCAGGTTGGGGACGCATGTGGCCGACGCGATGGTCCGTTACGTCTCCAACGAGGACAACGCGACTCAGGCTGTCAGGTCGGTAGGGGAGTAAGGAGTAGCGAGTGGCGCCGCTAACCCCAGCTGACGTCAAGCGCTGGGATGCGGATGCGATCCATGGCGTGTTCCAGACCGCCACCAATCGGGCGGCGACTTTGCAGACGTTGGGCGACAACCTGCAGCAGGTACACAGCAAGCTCAGCGACTGGCAGGGGGAGGCGGGCGACGCTTTTCGCGCTGACCTGAACAAGACGCGTCGCGACATCGACGCAGACGGGCACGAGTCCAAGCTGGTGGCCGCGGCGGTGGCGAGCGCCGAGGCGGACGTGCGTGCGGTCAAGGCCGAACTCGGCGGAATCGAGCAAGCCGCCGAGGGCTGCGGCTTCACCATCACGCCCGACTGGCGAATCGACTCCGGCGGGATGAAGCTCGACAGCGCGAAGTCAGCCTCCAAACAACAACTGCAGGGGCTACTCGACGCCTGCAAATTGCATGCTCACAGCGCAGACCAGGAACTCGCCACCGCCGTGCGCAGCGCCGTCGGCGACATTACGTCGAATGCTGGCGTGGCCTCGCCGGACAATCTTTTACCGGTCGGCCCCGGCTCGGGCGACGCGGCGAAAGGCCCGCCGGTTCCCGCCGGCGCCGGCAAGCCGCCGTCTCTGGAAGACATGATGCTGGGGCGGGGCACGCCAGCCGACCAAAGACCGCCGCCCGGTAGTCCGTTGGATCTGCTGAGCCGGGTTCAGCCCGGTGCGACTGGCGTTCCAGCTCCGCCCCTGAAACCGGCCGAGATCGAGAGTTTCAAGGCGATGGCGCGCCAAACCATGATCAGCGACGGTGTGCCGCCGGACCAGATCGAGGCCAAACTCAACGCTGTCGTCGCGAACACCCAGCAGTGGCTGGCCAATGGGGCGCCGAATTACGTTGCGCCGCAGGGGCCTCGTCCGCCGGCGCCTGGGTTCGGTGAAGGATTCGGCGATCGGTGGAACGCCACGATGGACGCCGTTCACGACCTCACCGGGCAGAACGGACTCGGGGCGATGGGCGACGCTTGGGGTGGGATGGCCAAAGGCCTCGGCCAGAAGGCTGAGGACTACCTAATGTTTGGGCCAGTCGCACCATTGAAAGATGGGGTAGGGGAGTTCAAGAGCTTTCTCGACAATCCCGCCTATTACGCGGGTGAGCGAGGTGCTGACGCTGCTTTTACGGCGCCCACGTTGATGTTTGGCGGCGAGGGGGCTGGCTTGGGCAGGCTCGCTGAGATCGACCCCTATGCGGGCCTGACGCGCTCGGAGAACTTGCCTGTCGGCCTCGACAACCCCACCAGCTATCACCCTTGGGCGGAGTCGGCGGCGCAGGATCTCTATTCAGCTTCTGCGCACGGAGAGCCTACGACGAGCCTTACTCAGCACCTTTCGGACATGGCGACCCACTACATTGGCGACAACCCCGATCGAGTGGTGCTCGGAAGGTGGCAAGGTCAAGATGGTGGATACATCGGTGAAGCCCGGGGCGGTGGGGGCATTTTCTTCGATACTGGCGATCCGACTTTCAAAGCCTTGGCCGAGGGGCTTGACACGCCCACCGAACACGCCCTCGTGTGGCCAGTTAACGAAGATTTCCTTCGCACCCAGATGGAGGATCACGTCGGGCGCATTGACTATCTGCTTGACCGCAGCTTATACGAGTCCCTCGAGGATATGGCCGTGGATCGCGCGGGAACGTACTCCTCCTACGAAGTGAATTACTTAAACGATGTTGCAGCCTCATACGGATATGAACGTGTTGGGGACTCATGGATATATGTGGAGACTGGACCGAAATGATGCATAACTTCTATGCCGACGTCAAAGCAAGGGTCGAACCACTGCTGCAGACCATGGGCTTCGTTTTAGACGAGGTGGATGATAACCCAGACGAGGGCGGTATTGCAAGAAATATCGTTTACTACCGCTCGCGCGACTGCAAAATGCAAATATACTATTCCTCTCGCGAGGGCGAAATCAACTGTATGATCGCGCCGTTAGATGCTGCAAATGAATTCGGCTTGAATGGCGACAAATGGTATTTCATTAGCTATTTTTCCAAGCGGCTAGACCTTACGCCACAGGAAAGGCTTCGCCAGGCGTTAGCCGAGGTAGAGGCGTACGATAACCGGCTGGACTGGGTGAGGGATCGCATCGTAAAGCATTATGAGGCGGCGCATGCCGCAATACTGAAAAAGTACCAACCGGATAGCTGACTGTAGGTCTGTAGAAGAGTTGATGTTCGCTTCCGTGGCATATGGATATGAACGAGTGGGCAATTCGCGGGTTTACCGGGGACGGGGTTGACTGTGGCATCTGAGTTTACTCAAGAAGTGCTGAAAATCGTTGGGCCGGTACTGGAGGGCTTCGGTTTTGCTCTGAATGGCAGCGACGACAGTTCCGACGAGGGAGGGCGGTATCACCACGTCGTTTACTACCGTTCGGGTGACTGCAAGATTCAGATCTACCAATCTGGCCGCGAAGGTGAGACCAATTGCATGATCGCGCCGCTGGACGCGTCTGATTCCTTCGGTTTACGGGCGGAAAAGTGGCAGTTTTTGACCCGATTTTCCAAGCGTCCAGATCTGCCTCTAGCTGAGCTCGCTGAGTTAGCAAGGTCCGAATACAACCTATACGCCAATCCTTTGGAGTGGATGCGGGACCGCATCGCGGGCACTTATGAAGTGGCGCACGCGGGGATTCTCGAGATGTACTCGACTGGGTCCTCGTGACCTCCGCGGGCTGTCGGCGGTAATTTTCGTATGACGTCGAACGCGGACTTCAGCCTCAGTGAAGCGGTGGCGCTTTATCTGAAGGGTTATCCAGGGAAAAATGAGCAAAAGTTCAACTCCCGCTACGGTTCGGAGAGCGGCCAAGCGCTGGATCAGGTAAAGCTGATATTGCGTGAAGCAATGAAGGTCGAACCTGACTGGAATCGCCTTTCGCTCAACAAGGCCGGTGACTACGTGGAATCTGTAATGAGTGAACGGCATCCCGAACTTTCGCCGAAAGCGCTGGAGGCTATCGGCAATTACTACACATTTTTGATGAGGTGACTCTCCTGAGCGCTGCCATCCGCCTAACCTTCAGAGCTTCCCTCCGCGGTATTCGCAGCCCGGCGGGCGACGACCGCGGTGAACAGGGCGACCACGACGAAAACGATTGCGCCACTGACTACGACGCAATGGTCCGCTCGAGAACGCCGGCGTTTGCGGATACGAGCAAGTCGGTGAGGGTAGCAAGTGGCGCCGCTGACCCCAGGTGACCTCAAGCGCTGGAACACGCCGATGCGATCCACGGCGTGTTCCAGCCCGCTACCAATCGGGCGGCTACTTTGCCGACGTTGGGCGACAGCCTGCAGCAGGTGAAAGCAAGCTCAGCGACTGGCAAGAAAGGTAAGTAGTCATGAGGGCAGAGGTACTCGAGCGCTTCCTTGACCCCGCTCTGTCGCAGGCTGGCTTCAGGCTTGAGGGGCTCGACGATCCACTTCCGTATCAGAATCGCCCCGCTTGGGCGATTTATTACCGTGGCGCTTTTGAGCGATGAGTACCGTGCCGAGAGTTAGAAGGGGACGTGAGGCGAAATGACGCAACCACTCTTGGCTGAAGTTCAGTCGATAGTCGGGCCGCTACTGACTGAACTGGGCTTCCGGGTTGAGAGCTACGCCGAAGACGTCGATGAAGGTGGACGACCAGGCTCGGTCGTGTACTACCGTTCGTCCGATTGTAAGATTCAGATTTACAGGTCATCGCGTGAAGGCAACGTGAATTGCATGATCGCCCCTTTAGATGCGCCGAATGAATTCGGTCCGCACGACCGATCCCTAACCTGGCGATTTCTGAACGAGTTTTCGCCAGCTCCAGACGTGTCGCTCGAGGAACTGGCTAAATCCGTGAGTCACAAGGCTAAGTCCGAAGCTCAGCAGTTAGCAGAGGTAAGGGATCGTATCGTTGAGTGCTTCGACGATGCGCACGCTGGAATCCTGCGGAAATAGGGTCCGCTACTGCTCCGAATCCCGCTCCGCCGCCTTCGCAGCCCGGCCGGCGACGACCGCCGTGAACAGGGCGACCACGACGAAAACGACTGCGCCACTGACTCCGACGATGTTCAGACCGGCTACGGTCCGCGCGCAGAAAACGCCGATCAGCAGCGAGACGCCGGTGACCAGGTGCACCGGCGTCAGGCGCAGCGCAGCGCGGTGGCCCGCGATCCATGCCTGGTCACTGCGCATCGTCGACGGAGTGCGGATGCCGACGAACTGATTGCGCCGAAGGCGCCCGTTCGCGGCGGCCCAGTCAATCGCGATGAGCAGGGCGGTCAAGAAGACAAAGGTGACGGCGATAAAACTTGCCAGGACCACGCGCTCAGTTTCCATTGAGGTCACGCTACTGAGCGGGTGGCCCGGCCTGTTCCAAGACCGTGCGTTGTGGGTACAAGTTCGGCATGCAGCGCCCCGACACGATCATCGAAATCCACCGTGAACGCGTCCAGGATCAGACCGTCGAGATGTTCGGCGGCGACAAGTACACCGAGGCGGTCGACGGACCTGGCTACTCCGCTACGGCCACCCTCGATCTCACGCTTGACCGCGTCTGGTTTGTCTTCGATGCACAACAACGGCTGTGGCAAGAGCAGGTAGACGATGAAACCCATGATCCGCTAAGGCATTTCGCAATCGACCTGATGATCTTCGACTCGAAGATCACCATCGATTCGGTGACCTGCATTCCGCTGGTGTCGCTGCCGCCCAGAACGATCACGATCCCGGACGGCCCGCGCGCCGACGAGTCGCGCGAAATTCCCTACAACGAAATCCCGTTGTTCGGGCGGTTGACCGTGCACGATCAGCTCGAGCCGCGGGAGACCGAACCGGGCAAGCAGACCATCGCCCTGAATTTCACCGAGCAGGATGCGCCTGTGCTGCTGGCCAAGCCTTCCGGCGAGGAGTACGCGCCGCAGCTGTTCGCCGCGCATATTGATCGCCGCCCCGACGGCAGCATCGCCTTCGCCGGCCAGGACCCACGCATCGCGTGGGAACTCGACTACGCCGAGGCGTACTGGATCACCCACAGCATCGCCGGCGAGCTGATGGTCGGTCTGGAGAAGCTGCAGCACCCCAGCCTCTCCGACGACGAGGCCAGGACCAGAGTGCTCGACGCGTTGGCCGCGCAGATCTCCGATGCCGTCCGCCCCAAACTCGCCGAGATGGGTGAGGACGGCGTCATGGACCTGATGCCCGCTCCCTTGGAGGTCGACGCCCAATCGCGCGACGACAACACCGTGAAAGCACTCGACGCGCAGGTGCAACGCTTCGACATCGATGGGGTCACTCACGAATCGATGGTGATCCAGTTGCAGACCGTGCGAGAGCTACCGTCCGGTGAAGAGCTGCCCACGTCGATTCTGGCCGAAAACCCGCACGAGAAAACGGGATTGGCCGTCACGGGTTGGAGCATCCTCCGTCAGGTCCGCGACACCGTGATGAACACGTTCGATCTTCACGAGAGCGACTTCGACGCCGACGTGCCATGCCTACTGGCGGGCCCGAAGACCATCACGATCGGCGGCCAGGAACGGTGCCTGGAAGCGCTGGACGCCGACATCGTGCCGCGGACACACGATGGCCGGCTGGTCGTCGACGGAACCGTCAGTGCTGAAACCACGCTCTACGACTTCAACGCCGCCTTCAAGGTCACCTACGAGATGGGTCTCGACGACATCCCGCGTGACCCCGACGGCAAGGAGACCCGACGAGCCGACCTGGAAACGATCGAGAGTCTCGAGCAGGCACTCAGTGCGGCCCGCGACAAGAAGCGCGCGGGGCAACTGAGCGCCGAGGATTACGAAGCGGAAGTCAAAAGAGTCCACGAGCGGCTCGACCACCTTCCCAAAACGGTCGGCGTACGACCGACCCAGAATCCGCCGGAGGCAGAGGTCAATCCGGACTTCAGCCTGACGGTGCCCGGCAAGGTGGCGGCGGCGGCAGGCGCCGCGGCGACAGTTGGACTGCTTGCGCTGCCGGTGACGTGGGTCGCCGGGGCGGCCGGGGTCGGGGCCGCCGGCGCGGGAGGTCTGCTGACCCTGGCCATCGTGCAGTACCTCACGACTGTGCTGACCATCGACTGGTTCGGCGTCGGCCTCGGATCGCGGCAAGTGAAACAGTCACTCAACGATCGACCCGAGGGCACGTCGTTGCCGCCGATCGGCATACCGGTCGACGTGGATTTCAACCGTCAGCGTCTCGCGGTGTACTTCCGTCCGCTTCCGGCGAAGTTGTGGATCGGCAGCGTCGCGGTCGACGACGAGGAAGCCGAACACCCTGAGGTCCGACTGGTCGGCGGCCGCTGGCCGACCGATGGCCAGCCCTGGAAGTTGTCCAACGACGACGCCATGCTCTACGCCGACTCCGGCGAACTACAACTCTTCATGGAACCCGACAGCGTCAGTGCAGACGGCCCCGCCATCCATGTCGCCACCGCAGACAACGGAAGCCGTTACCTGCAGGTGGAGAACGAGGATTCCGCCAAGCTGCAACGGCTTCCGCGCAGCTGTGGTCAAGACAACGCGACAGACGGAAAGTGAGCCCCCACGTGGCACGAACACACAGTGCATCACTCGCGAGCAGCGCTACCGCGGGTCAGCGGCGCGCACGCCGGAACCGACCTCTGTAGGGTTAGTCAAGTGTGTGGAGCCACCGGTGAGGTGCGACTCGACGGTCGAGCGCCTGATGTAGCGGCGGTGGCAGCGATGACCGCCGTCATGACTCCGCGAGGTCCCGATGGCGCGGGCGTCTGGTCACAAGGTCGAGTCGCGCTTGGTCATCGTCGTCTGAAAATCATTGATCTGACCGAAGCCGGCGCGCAGCCGATGGTCGACTCCGACCTCGGCCTGACCGTTGCCTGGAACGGCTGCATCTACAACTACAAAGAATTGCGCAGCGAGCTTCAGGGCTACGGCTACCGATTCTTCTCGCACAGCGACAGCGAGATTCTGCTCAAGGCCTACCACCGCTGGGGTGACGATTTCGTCAGCCACTTCAAAGGCATGTTCGCCTTCGCCATCGTCGAGCGCGACAGCGGTCGTGTGTTGCTCGGCCGCGATCGCCTCGGCATCAAGCCGCTGTACGTGACCGAAGACAGCCACCGAATCAGGTTCGCGTCGACGCTGCCGGCGCTGCTGGCCGGCGGTGGCGTGGATACGCGCATTGACCGCGTCGCCCTGCACCACTACATGACGTTTCACTCCGTCGTGCCGGCACCGGCCACCATCTTGCGCGGCGTGCGCAAGATCCCGCCGGGATCGCTGCTCGCCATCGAACCCGACGGGCGTCGCGTCGCCACCACCTACTGGTCGCCCGACTTCACCCGGCACGAGGACCGCTCCGGCTGGTCCGAACGCGACTGGGAAGACGCCGTGCTGGCCTCGCTGCGGACCGCAGTCGAGCGCCGACTGGTCGCGGACGTTCCCGTCGGCTGCCTGCTTTCCGGTGGCGTCGACTCCAGCCTGATTGTCGGCCTGCTCGCCGAGGCCGGGCAACACGGGTTGTCGACCTTCTCGATCGGCTTCGAGTCCGCCGGCGATATCAAGGGCGACGAGTTCCAGTACTCCGACATCGTGGCTCAGCGCTTCGAGACCGATCATCACCAGATCCGCATCGAAACCGAGCGGATGCTGCCCGCTCTGGACGGCGCGATCGGGGCGATGAGCGAACCGATGGTCAGCCACGACTGTGTGGCCTTCTATCTGCTCAGTCAAGAAGTGGCCAAGCACGTGAAGGTCGTGCAGTCGGGGCAGGGCGCTGACGAAGTGTTCGCCGGCTACCACTGGTATCCGCCGATGGGCACGTCCGCGGCATCCCCCGTCGAAAGCTCGGTCGCCGAATATCGCGACGCCTTTTTCGACCGTGATGAAGCCGGCCTCGCCGCCCTGCTCGCCGAGGGCTACGTGGCGCCGGGGGATCCCAGCCAGCGTTTCGTCACCGAGCACTTCGCCAATGCCGGCGCCGAAACCGGCATCGACCGCGCACTGCGCCTCGACACGATGGTGATGTTGGTCGACGATCCGGTCAAGCGGGTCGACAACATGACGATGGCCTGGGGGCTGGAGGGCCGGGTTCCTTTCCTCGACCACGAGCTGGTCGAGCTGGCGGCCACCTGCCCGCCCGAGCTGAAAATCGCGCACGGCGGCAAGGGTGTGCTCAAAGAAGCTGCGCGACGGGTCATCCCGTCGGAGGTCATCGACCGCCCCAAGGGTTACTTCCCGGTTCCCGCGCTGACTCACCTCCAAGGGCCGTACCTCGACATGGTCCGTGACGCTCTCTACGCTCCGGTCGCCAAGGAACGGGGGTTGTTCGATACTGGAGCGGTGGACGCGCTACTGGCCGACCCCAACGGCCGGCTGACTCCGCTACGCGGGAACGAGCTCTGGCAGATTGCGCTGCTCGAGCTGTGGCTACAACGTCATGGTGTGACCGGGCCGGCCGCATGACCGTCGTCGGTCCTCCAGAGGACCACCCCGAGGCCATCACCCTCGGCCTCCACGACGCGACGCCGCCGCACCTTGTCGATGCGATGGCGAAGGATGTCGAGCTCGAGTTAGGTTGGGGCCGATTGATTTTCGGTCAGACCTTCGCTGATGCAGGAACCCTGGCGGAGGTACTTCGGCGGGAAGCGCCCGGGCGGCGCGACATCTGCATCTATGCCCGCGAATCCCATGTGGTGGTGGCCGGCGCGCCGAGTGAACTCTTCATCGACCCCAGCCACACCTATCGGCTGCGCTTCACCGACGAGTCGGAGGAGGACAAGTCGCCCCCGTCACCGGTTGGTGTGACGGTGCGTCCGTTGAACGACCCGTCCGACGCAGACTCCATGAATCGCGTATTCGTCCGTTGCGGGATGGTTCCGGCTCCGGTCAAGGTGATTTGGGACAACCATCTTCATCAGCCCGCCGTGACCTACCTGCTCGCAGTGCGCGACGACGACGGTGCAGTGGTGGGCACCGTCACCGGCGTCGACCACGAGTTGCTGTTCTCCGATCCGGAACGCGGCTCGAGCCTTTGGACACTGGCCGTCGACCCGGGTGCCGGAGTCCCGGGGATAGGCATCGCCCTAACCCGGAAGTTAGCCGCACATTTCCGTCGTGCGGGCCGCGCATATATGGACCTGTCAGTGACCCATGACAACGCGGCGGCGATTCGGCTGTACGAGAAGCTGGGTTTCCGGCGGGTCCCAGTGCTGGCGATTAAACGTAAGAACGCCATCAACGTGACGTTGTTCAGTCCGCCGCCGGAGACTGTCGATGACCTGAATCCCTACGCGCGAATCATTGCCGATGAGGCGATCCGTCGCGGTATTTGGGTGGAGGTTCTCGACGCCGAGACCGGCGAGATACGCCTCAGCCACGGTGGTCGTACCGTGATTACGCGCGAATCGCTGTCGGAATTCACGTCGGCGATCGCGATGTGCCGTTGCGACGACAAAAGATTGACCCGTCGACTTGTCTCCGAGGCCGGGATCCACGTCCCGCGGGCCCATTTGGCGACTTTCGACGAGGGCGACTTCGAATTTTTGAAAGACGTGGGGGAGGTTGTCGTCAAACCCACTCGCGGAGAACAAGGTAAAGGCATCACCGTCGGCGTCACCGTCGAGCACGGCGCCGGCGAACTGGCCGCCGCGGTGGCACGCGCGCGGGAGGAATCCCCCGAGGTGCTGATCGAGCAGCGCGTGACCGGAAATGACCTCCGGCTCGTGGTGATCGACGGCCGGGTGGTCGCCGCGGCGCTACGGCTGCCGCCGGAGATCATCGGCACCGGTGAGCACACCGTGCGCGATCTGATTGTGGGGGAGAGCCGACGGCGCTCCGCGGCCACCGGAGGTGAGTCGCGGATTCCGCTCGACGCGGTCACCGAGGCGACGGTCGGCGAGTACGGCTGGAAGCTCGATGACGTTCTGCCGCAAGGGACGAGGCTGCGGGTTCGCCACACCGCCAACCTGCATCAGGGTGGCACGATCCACGACGTCACCCCCAACGTCAACCAGGAACTGTGTCGGGTTGCGGTGACAGCTGCCGAGGCGATCGGCATCCCGGTCACCGGCATCGACCTGCTGGTCCCCGACGTCACCGGTCAGGAATACGCCTTCATCGAAGCCAACGAGCGACCGGGCCTGGCCAACCACGAACCACAGCCCACCGCAGCGGCTTTCGTCGACTATTTGTTTCCCGGCCAGCCCGGACAACCGTTCGCCTGGACGCCCGAAGAGTCGCCGCGCAACCCCGATGATTCGGTCGTCAGGTAAGGGTGCGTCACCACGGCGACGGTAGGCCTGCGCGGATGCGTGCGACCTCCGAACGTGCGAAGCGCACCCGGTCGGTGTCGGCGCCCCGCGCGGCGGCCAGCTCGTCGGCGAGCGCGTAAGCGGCGTTGAGGATGAAGCGCGCGCGTGTGCGCTCGTGACGGTTGCGGCCGGTTTTGCGGTAAGCCTTGCGAGCCTTGCGATTACCGGCCATCGCATCGAGTTCGACCGACGTGACGACGTCACGGGCTTGCTCAGGGGCCATCACATCGCGGACGAAGCCGCGCTCCCTGGTTACGGTCAACTTGTACACCCTCGCAACGATGATCAGCGCGACAATGATCGTGCCGATCAGCAATCCGATCAGCATCAGCGCATTCTGGCCGGCGATCGCGGCCACCGAATCCCAGGTGCCGTGCAGCAGCATCGGTATCGCGATCAGCACCAGACCCCGACCGACCTTGCGCGGCTCGGCGGGCCGGCCGACAAGGTAGACCATTCCGGCGCAGAAGATGGCGCTGTAGAGGATGTGAGCAGCCACCCCGGTCAGCATGCGCAGAATGATGGTGCCGACTGACGCGCCAATTTGGTTGGCGCCGAACTGAGTACCTGCCGACGTCATGGCGTAGGTGATGTCTTCGACGATCTGGAATCCCAGACCGATGAACGCGCCCAGGATGAACCCGTCGAACGCGGTCCGGACGTGTCGCTGCGCCAACGCGATCAGCAGCAACAGTCCCGAACCCTTGGCCAGTTCCTCGGTAAACGGGGCGGCCAGGCCGGCACCCCAGTTCAGCGCCCAGACCTGGCCAAAGTTCTTGCCGTACAAGGCCAGGATCGCGTCGTTGGCGTTGGCGGCCATCGCCCCGGTGGCGGCGAAGCCACCCCACAGGAACGCGACGACCATCAGCTTGTGGGGGAGTTTGGCGTAATGGTCGATCCGGTCGGTGAACCACCAGAACAACGCCGCGTAGATGGCGAACGAGGTCACGGCCAACCCGATGGCTTCCCCGTACGCGTTGTATTCGCGGGCAAGCGTGGAGAAGAACGTCAGGACACCGATCCCGACCAGCGCCACGTAACCCCAGAAAGCGAAATTGCGCGGTTGGTAGAAGACAAAGCGTCTGCCCCAGCCGGAAAGGTCGAGGGCAACGTCGCGTGCGCGATCGAGGTCGGTAAGCGTCGTGGTCATCGCTGTGCCTGCTTGGACTCGTTGATGCTGCCGATCATCCGCAGCGCGGCTGCGCTCGGTTCGGGGCCGGCGTCGGTCGGTCCCGTCGCCACCCCTTCGACTCCGCGGCCGTCGAAGACGAACGCGGCGATCAGGCCTCCAGTGTGGGGCCCGGTGACACGCACGGTTGCGCCCTGTTTGCCCGAGGCGGTCACGATAGTGGTGGGCGCGCCGGTGATGTGGACGCCACGACCTCTACTCAGCGCGTCAGAGGTCGCCTCGATTTGATCCAGCAGTTGATCGGCGTCGCCTTGGAACGGCCCGCTGCGCAGCGTGAACTTCAGCGCCCCATCCTCGACCGTCGCCGAGTCGGGATACTGCCCGGATATCGGGGCGTGGCCGGCGCGAACACCGGAGGTGACGCCCCAACCGGCCTCCGGCACGAACGTCACGTCACCTTCGATCTGCATGACATCGCCGGGTCTGACGATGTCGTGGTAGGGCACCGTCGCGTTGATCACCGGCAACACGACCGACATCACGAAGACCAATCCCAACACCACCAGGGTCGGGCGCAGGGTGCGCCGATCCAGACCGAACCGTCGCTCGTCGGCGGGCACCCAGCCCTCGTCGGGTTCGAATCTCGGTGCTGAGGCCGCCGAGGACACCTCGGCTACCGGATCCGGCATAACCGCCCAACCCTTCTACCCGCTACAGCGACGCCCGAATGGCGCCGCAGTGAGAGTAGCGAGGGGCGCGTTTCACAGCATCAGCAATGCCCAGATCGGCGGCTTCGGCCCGGCGCGCGGCGGTCAGCTTCTAGGCTCTGAACCCATGACCATCGACCGTGCGGCGCTGACCGTAGGCAGCATCCGACTTGCCTCGGGTATCTCGTTTCTCGTTGACCCCCTGCGGGCGAACCGACTGTGGGGCGATCCCGACAAACCCACGCCCACCGCGCAACTTCTGCTGCGCTCGATGGGCTATCGCGACGCATTGATCGGCGGGCTCCTGGCCGCAACGGCGTTGCGCGGCAGGAACACTCGCGGCTGGTTCCTGGCCTCCGCCGGCGCTGATGCCGCTGACCTGCTCGGCGGCATGAGTGTCCATCACGAGATGAAACAGTCGCAGCGACTGATCGGGATCGGTGGTGCTGTGGTCGGCGTAGGCACCGGCCTGTGGGGCGCGGCCCGCCGCACCAGCACGGTGCCGGTTACTGCAGAGGGCCCCGCGCGCTGAGTACGAGATGTCCGGCAGATGATCCACGGCGCACAGGAGGGCAGACCCATGCGGGCGCTGCGTTTTACCAAGTTCGGCGACCCGGGCGTGCTCCGCGTCGAGGACGTACCGGACCCGGTCGCGACGGCGGCCGAAGCGATCGTTCGCGTCGAAGCGGCATCGGTCAATCCGTCCGACGTGAAAAACGTTGCCGGCGGGATGGATTGGACGGTGCTGCCCCGCACTCCCGGTCGTGATTTTGCCGGTGTGGTGATCAGCGGGCCGCGCGAGTGGGAAGGCACGGCGGTCTGGGGCACCGGCGGAGACATCGGATTCAGCCGAGACGGCTCACACGCGGAGTTGATGTCGGTTCCGGTGGATGCCTTGGTCGTCAAACCGGAACGGCTCAGCTTCGACGAAGCCTCCACGGTCGGGGTGAATTTCGTGGTGGCGTGGTACGGCACGGTGGAAACCGCGCAGCTGGCCGCGGGTGAAACGATCGCGGTGTTCGGCGTTTCCGGCGGCGTGGGCGGAGCGGTGGCGCAAATCGCTCGAGCCCACGGCGCCAGAGTGATTGGCGTGGACCGGCGCCCACCCGGGCCCGACACTCCCGCCGCGGCGGCTATCGACGACTTCGTCACCTTCGACCCGGCAGCCGCCGTCGGCGCGGCGATCACTCAGTTGACCGGGGGCAGGGGCGCTGACGTGGTGTACGACGCGGTGGGCGGTGTGACCACGCCGTCGGCGCTGGCCGCGCTGACCCACCGGGGCCGGCTGGTGGTGATCAGCGCCGTCGGCTCGCCCACTGTGGAAATCAACCTGCGCGACCTCTATCACAACGAAACCCGCATTCTCGGTACGGACAGCGGAAAGCTGAGCATCGTTGATTCGGCCCGGCGGCTGCAGCAGATGGCGCCGTTCTTCGACTCCGGCGCGTTCCGCCCATTGCCGATTGCCGCCACCTATTCGCTCGACCAGGCGCCCGCGGCGTACCAGGCCGTCGCCGACCACACCGCCGGCCGCATCGTGATCCGGCCCTGACCATCCAATCGCAGAGAAAGGCGCGGCGATGTCATCCGACCTGAATGAACACACCATCACCGAGGCAGTCCAGCGGACCTTCGACGACGCGACCGATGATCGCTTTCGTGAGGTGCTCGTGAGCCTGGTGCAGCACCTACACGATTTCGCCCGCGATGTGCGTCTGACCGGTGAAGAATGGTTCGCCGCAATGGATTTCCTGGAACGGGTCGGCAAGATGTCGACCCCGACGCGTCAGGAGGTCATGTTGCTCTCCGATATTATGGGCTTCAGCATGCTGCTGGACAGGATCAACCAGCACAGCGGGTCCTCGGTCACCTCGTCGGCTCTCCTCGGCCCGTTCTACGTCGAGGGCCGGCCGACCGCCGACAACGGGGACGACATCTCCGACGGCGTGTCCGGCACGCCGATGTTCGTCAGCGGCCGGGTTGTCGACGATCAGGGACAGCCGATCGTCGGCGCGCACGTGGACACCTGGCACAGCGACGGCGAGGGATACTACGACGTGCAGCAGACCGAGAAACTGCACGACGAATTTGCCATGCGGGCGCTGCTGACCACCGATGGCGACGGGAGATTCTGGTACCGGTCCATCGCACCCCGCTACTATCCGGTGCCCACCGACGGCCCCTGCGGTGAAATCATGCGTGCCGCACACCGTTCCGTCATGCGGCCCCAGCATGTGCACTTCTGGTTGCATGCCGATGGCTACCGGTCGCTGATCACTCAACTGTTCTACCGAGACGACCCGTACATCAACCGCGACGCGGTCTTCGCGGATGTGCAATCGTTGCAAGCCGATTTCGTACCTCACGAGCCCGGCGTCGCGCCGGACGGGACGACCGTCGACGAACCATTCGTGACTCTGGACTGGACGTTCGTTCTTGCCCGCGATGCCGAATAATCCAGGGAGGAAACTCATGTCGCGCATACCACTGGCCGACATCGACCAGCAGACCGAAGCCATCCGCGAGTTCACTGCGCGCCGGGGCGCGCTCAATGTGTTTGGAGTCCTCGCCAACGCCCCTGCCGTCTTCGCCGGGTGGACGCAGCTGGTCGACGAGTTGTTCGACAGCCCCACCTTCACCGTGCGGACCCGGGAAGTGGTCATCCTTCGGGTGGGCCGATTGCAGAACTCTCGCTACGAACTCAGCCAGCACATCGGCATCGCCCGCGACGCCGGACTGACCGAGGCGCAGATCAGCGCGATCGTCGAGACCGAAGACTTCGACGCGGCCGGCTTCACCGACACCGAACGCCTGCTGCTGGATGTCGTCACCGAGTTGTGCAGCACGCACCGACTCGGCGACCGGTCATTCGCCCATGCCCACGCCGTTCTGGGGGATGAGGCCTTGACCGAGCTGCTGATGCTGATCAGCTGTTATTACGGGCTGGCGCTGGTGCTCAACGCGGTCGACGTCGACGTCGACACCGAAACCAGATTCCGGCCCTCAGGAGAAACCCGATGACTCGAATCACCTACCGCAGCCCGGAAGACATGACGGCGCAGGCCCGTGAATTAACCAATGCGCGAGGCAATCTCAATGTCTATCGGGCACTGGCCAACGCCGACAAGGTGTTCACCGGCTGGATGGTGGCGGGCAACGCCGCTCTGACCAGCCCGGTGCTGCCAACTCGGCTGCGCGAGCTCGTGGTGTTACGTACCGCCCATCTGATGGGCTGCGCCTACGAACTCGGCCAACACCGCGACGTCGCCCGCACCGCGGGTGTCAGCAGCGACGAGATCGAGGCGGTTCTCTCCGAGCGTGACTGGCAGACAACTGATTTCGAGCCAACCGAGCTCGCGGTGCTCCAACTGACCACCGAACTGCTGAGAACGCGCAGCGTCTCGGCCGAGGCCTTCGATCGCGTCCACCGCGCACTCGGCTCCGAGGCGTGCGTCGAGGTGTTGATGGTGATCAACCGCTACGCGGGTCTGGCGTTGATGCTCAACGCCCTCGACGTCGATCTCGACGAAACTGCCCGGCTACCCATCCCGCCCAGACGGGATCTCACATCGTGACGGTCAGGGGCCAGACCTTCCAGATGTCGTCGCAGTATTCGGCGATGGCGCGATCCGAGGAAAACTTGCCGCTGCGCGCGGTGTTCATGATGGACTTCTTCGTCCAGCCGTCTTTGTCCTCCCACGCCGCGCTCACCTGCTCCTGGCCGGCCACATAAGACGCGAAGTCGGCGCACACCAGGAAGGGGTCGTCGTAGCGCAGGTTGTCCACCAGCGGTTTGAACACCTCGGTGTCACCGTGTGAGAACTGGCCGCCGGCAATGAGATCCAGGACCGCGCGGAGCTCCTCGTTACCGTCGATGTAGTCGGCCGGACGGTATCCGTTGGCCTGCACGGTTGCGACCTCGGACTCGGTGAGACCGAACAGGAAGAAGTTCTCGGCGCCGACCTCGTCGCGCATCTCGACGTTGGCCCCGTCCAGCGTGCCGATGGTGAGCGCACCGTTGATCATGAACTTCATGTTCCCGGTTCCGGATGCTTCCTTGCCGGCGGTGGAGATCTGCTCGGACACGTCCGCGGCCGGGTAGATCAGCTGCGCGTTCTTCACGCTGAAGTTCGGCACGAACGCGACCTTCAGGAATTTGTTGATCTCGGGGTCGGCGTTGATCGTCTCGCCGACGGCATTGATCAGCTTGATGATCCGCTTGGCCATGAAGTAGCCGGGAGCGGCTTTGCCGCCGAAAATAAAGGCGCGCGGCGGGATCGACAGACCCGGGTTCTGCTTGAGCCGGTAATACAAGGCGACGATGTGCAGCACGCTGAGATGCTGGCGCTTGTACTCGTGGATGCGCTTGACCTGGATGTCGAACATCCAGTCCGGGTTCAGTTCGATACCCGTCGCGGTATTCAGGTACTTGGCCAGGCGCGACTTGTTGCTGCGCTTGATATCTCGCCATTGGGCGCGGAACGACGCGTCGTCGACGAACGGCTCGAGGCCACGAAGGCGGTCCAAGTCCTTGAGCCAGCCTTCTCCGATGGTCCGGTCCAGGAGTTCCCGCAAGCCCGGGTTGGCCAGTGCGAGGAAGCGCCGCGGCGTCACCCCGTTGGTCTTGTTGCTGAAACGCTCCGGCCACAACTCGTAAAAGTCTTTCAGCACACTCTCTTTCAGTAACTCCGAGTGCAGTGCCGCGACCCCGTTGATGGCATGGCTGCCGACGGTGGCCAGATGCGCCATCCGGACGTTCTTTCCACCGTCCTCGCCGATCAGCGACATCCGCCGAATCCGGGCCTCGTCGCCAGGGAACTTGGCACGTACCTCGTCGAGGAACCGGCGGTTGATCTCGTAGATGATTTCGAGGTGGCGCGGAAGTGACTCGGCGAACAGCGTCAGTGGCCACTTCTCCAGCGCCTCAGGCAACAGGGTGTGGTTGGTGTAACCGAACGTCGCGACGGTGATCGCCCACGCCTCGTCCCAATCCAGACGACGTTCGTCGATCAGCAGCCGCATGAGCTCGGCGACGCCGATGGATGGGTGAGTGTCGTTGAGCTGCATGGCGAACCGCTGTGGGAGTTCCCGGACGCCGGCGTCCGCGAGGTCGTCCATGATGTGCAGTACGTGCTGCAGCGAGCAGGACACGAAGAAATACTGCTGCAGCAAGCGCAGTCGCTTGCCCGCGTCCGGCTCGTCGTTGGGGTAGAGCACCTTGGTGACCGTCTCCGAGGTCACCTCGTCTTCGACGGCCTTGTAGTAGTCACCGGTGTTGAAGGCCTCGAGGGCGAACGACTCGACGGCCCGCGCGCTCCAGAGCGTCAGCACGTTGCAGGTGTTGACGCCGTAACCCTGGATCGGGGTGTCGTAGGCGACGCCCTTCAGGAGGCGTCCGGGGACCCATCTCACGCGGTCTTCGCTATTGTCGCCGGTGTAATGCTCGGCGTAGCCGCCCCACTTCACCAGGTAGTTCACGTCGGGTTTGGCGATCTCCCAAGCGTTTCCGTTGACCAGCCAGTTGTCGGTCTTCTCGACCTGCCAGCCGTCGCGGATCTCCTGGTTGAAGATGCCGAACTCGTAGCGGATGCCGTAGCCGATCGCCGGTCGCTCGAGGGTGGCCAGCGAGTCCAGGTAGCACGCGGCGAGCCGGCCGAGGCCGCCGTTGCCCAGTCCCGGTTCGGCCTCGCAGGCCAGAATCTCCTCGAGATCCTGACCCATCGCCGCGAGCGCGGTCTTGGCTGCCTGCTCCAGGTTCAGGTTCAGCAGGTTGTTGCCGAGTTGCGGACCCATCAAGAATTCAGCCGACAGATAGCAGGTGACCTTGCGGCCGAGATCGAGCGAAGTTTGCGTCGACGCCACCCGGCGATCCTGCATGCGGTCACGCACGGCCAGCGCCAGCGCCCGGTAGTAGTGCTCGGGCCGCAAGGCGGCGGCCGGACGGCCGATCGAATAGCGCAGGTGGTCGGTGATCGCCCGCTGCAGCGCGGGGGCGCCCATTCCGGTGCGCGAGTGCTCGGACAGGTCGGCTCGCACGCCGCCGAGGGCGGTCTTTGCGTCAGCGGATGTCTGATCGACGTCGGTCATCGTGGGTCCTGTTCCTTCGATCGGCGCAACGCACACCGAAGCGGCGCGCAGGGAGTCGCAGGAGGTCATTGTGGCAGCGACGTCTGCATAGCAGGCGCGTAACTGACGTCCGATTCGTTAACGAAAGCTCACAGGCTCGCTACGGAGAGCTGTCCGGCCGGCTGCGCCGGTCCGGCGCTACATCTTGATCGCCGGTATCAGCCTCTCCAGATTCCAGAGCTGATCGCGTCGGGCCGACAGGCACGACACCAGCATGGCGCCGGCCCAGATACCGACCAGCACCACGATCGCCAGCCACAGCCGGACGTCGATGCCGCCGAGGATGAGCTGTCGAAGCCCGTTGACCCCATAGGTCATCGGGTCGAATCGGTGCAGAACTTGGAACGGCTTCGAGGTGGTTTCCACCGGATACATGCCGCCGGCGCTGACCAGTTGCAGCATGAGCAGCGCCATGATCAGCACCCGGCCCACGGCCGGGCCGACGAGCGCGTTGATCGCCTGTGTCGCTGCGACGAACGCGAACGAGATCAGGATCATGAAGCCGAGCATGGCGACCGGGTGCACCGCGTGCATGCCGAGGCCGAAGCGCACCACGCAGTACAGGATGCCTGCCTGGAACATCCCGATGACGGCAGCGGGAAGGTAGCTGGACAGCGCTACCCGGATCGGCAGTATCTCCGCGGCGATCGCGCGACTCTGCAAGGGCCGCAATATCATCCAGAGCACCAGTGCGCCGAAGAATAGCGCGAGCGTGAGGAAGAACGGTGCCATGCCGGTGCCGAAGTTGGGGGCCGCATTCTCGTGCGAGGTCTCCAGTTGAACCGGACCGCCGATGGTGTCGGCGACGGCGTCCTTCTGCTGGGTGGTCCAGTCGGGCACCTGCTTGGCGCCGTCGCTGAGTTTGGTGGCCAGCTCGGCCGACCCGGACTTGAGCTGCTGTGCGCCGTCGTCGAGTTTGGCTATGCCGTCTGCTAACTGGGCGTTTCCGGAGGCGACCTGCTGCGCTCCGTCGCGTAGTTGGGTGAGCTTGTTCGTCAGGTCCTGCCCTTTGCTTCCCACCTGGTCGAGAGCCGATCCGAGCGGGCTGCCCGGCGTGCGCAGCCCGGACGTCATGTTGATCGCGGCGTTGCGGGCGTCGGTGAGGCGCTGCCGGATCTCGGGGGTGAACTGATGCTGGCGGAGCTGATCCTGTGCACCGCGCAACGTGTTTGCCAGCGGATCCTGTCTCGCGGCAAGTTGGTCGATCACCGCAGTCAACGAGTTGGCCGCGGTGTCCTGCGCGGTGGCGATTCCGCCGATCTGGTCTCCTGCCTGTTGGAGAGCGTTGGCACCTTGTTGTAGCTGATCGGTATTGCCGCCGATGACGGACAGCGCCTTGCTCACCGCCAGCAGCGGCTCGGTGGCGGAGTTGATCCCATCGGAGAGTTGCCGCGCGCCGGTGGCAAGAGTCGCCGAGCCGGACCGGGCGGTGTCCAGACCGTCCGCCAGCTGACTCGCGCCGTCAGCAAGCCGGGCGGCCCCGTCGGCGGCTTGCTTGATGCCCGATCCGGACGAAACCACCACGGACAGCATCTGATTGACCGCTTGCCCGGAAATCCGTGAGGAGACGGCGTTGAGCACCTGGTCGATCGCGGTGCGGCCGATGCTGGTCGAAATGTAGTTGTTGGCGTCGTTGTAGACGGCGATCAGGTTGGCCTTTTTCGGTTGCCCGGTCACCGGCGACGCGATCGCCGCGCTGAAATCCGGTGGCAACTCGACCATGAAGTAGTACTTGCCGTGCTCGACGCCGTTGTGCGCCTCCTCGGGGCTGACCACGTGCCAGTCCAGACTGCCGTCAGCGGTCAGGCTTTTGGCGATCTCGGTGCCGGCGTTGAACGGCTGGCCGGACACCACCGCGCCGCGGTCGGAGTTGACCAGGGCCACCGGCATTTTGTTCACGTGGCCGAACGGGTCCCAAAACGCCCACAGGTACAGGGCCCCGTAGACCAGCGGCAGCAGCATCAGTACGACGATCGCCACCCGGGTCATTCGTTTGCGACCGAAGCGTTTGATCTCCGAGCCGAATGCGAGTCCAGCCAGCATCGTCAGTCCCCTTCGGTCAGAATGCGTTGATCGTGCAGTTCGTGGTCCGGCGCTTGCGCGCCGAGCGGATTGGTCACGCCGACGACGACGGTGCGCTTCGCCGCGAGCGCGCCCAACCGGTCTACGGCAATCGCGCGGCGCGCGTTGTCGCGCACCTGCTCGAGATCGCCGACGACCAGGATCGGACGGTTCGACATCGTTGCCAAAGCGATCCGCAGCAAAAACAGCTCCAGGTCCGACAATTCGACGATGTAGGTGTCGGTGGCCGGCGGGGGAGTGTCGCCGAATACCTCGGCCAAATTGGACGTGCCCGCTTCGTGGGGGATCTGCGCGTACCAAGGCGCCAGCCAACGGCGCTGTTCGGCGAGCACCGTCTGCACGGTCACCGATTCCTCCAGCTCGTCGATGTCGGGGAAGGCCGCGATAGCGCAGTGCCGGCGAATCGCCCGTGGCTTGGTATCGCCGAGCACCGTCAGGGTGCCGTGGGACGGCTTGAAGCGCCCGGCCAGCGTTAACAGCAACGCGGTCTGACCTGGTCCGCCGGGCATCTGAATGGCGTGGAACCCCTCGGGAAGCGCCAGGTCGATGGCGGAGAACAGGGGCTCGTGCTCGCCGTCCACGCCCAGTCCGGTCGCGGTGATCACCGACCGGGTTTCCGTTTCACGCTGCGTACTCACTTGTGCTCCTGATCGCTTTGAACCACAACAGATTCCAGCAGGGAGGTGATCAATTGAGCGAGGAGGTCGGAGTCGATGCTGCCCGGTCGCAATACTTCTTCCATGGCGATCCCCAGGTTGACGGTGGCGACGAGTTGGGCGACGTCGGCCACCCGCCGACCGGACGGCACGGTAGCGTTCGGCCCGAAAATGTGGGAGGCCTGATCGGCCGTGGCAGCGCGACGGCGAGCAATCAGGCGCTCACGAAGTTGCGGGTCCCGCACTGCGCGCAGCCAATACTCGACGAACAAGACGTAGTAGTCGGCGTGGCTACGAACCGCGTCGAGGGCCGAACGGCTCAATTCGCTTGCGGCGGCAGCGGTGTCGCCGCCGGCTCCCAGCGCTGTGGCGATCTGCGCGCCGCGTTGCTCGAATTCGCGATCGAGTAAGGCTAGGAACAGTTCGTCCTTGGATTCGAAATTCGAATAGACCGCGCCTTTGGTGAATCCCGCGGCCTGACCGATCGCATCGATGGTGGCGCCGGCGAAGCCTTCGGCGGCGAATACTTTCGAGGCCGCATCGAGAATTCGGTCGCGCACTTCGACGCGCGTAGGGCGAGTCCGTGGCGGCTTGACAGGCGACATGGCCAAAAGCATACTCGACGGTATCGACTGGATACCGACAAGTATCGAAAAGGCGGCTGTACATGGCAGAGTTCGAGTTGGTCATTCGTGGCGGCACGGTGTTCGACGGAACGGGCGCGGCGCCGGTCACCGCCGACGTCGGTGTCCGTGACGGGAAGGTCGCGGCCGTCGCGCAGGGCCTGCCGGAGGGCGCCCGCACCGTCGATGCCTGTGGTCAGTGGGTGTTGCCCGGCCTGATCGACGTGCATACGCACTACGACGCGGAAGTTCTGCTCAGCCCCGGGCTGGGCGAGTCGGTGCGGCACGGGACGACTTCGGTCATTCTCGGCAATTGCTCGCTGTCGACGGTTTACAGCGACGCCGACGACTGCGCCGACATGTTCGCCCGGGTCGAGGCACTGCCGTGGCAGATCGTTCACGACTCGGTCAAGGAAGCCAAAACCTGGACTGGTCCAGCCGAATACGTGAAGACGCTGGATTCGCTGCCGCTCGGGGCGAACGTCGCCGCGTTCATCGGCCACTCCGACATCCGCGCCGCGGCGTTGGGTCTCGGTCAGTCCGTCGATGACGATTACCGGCCGACCCGCGGCGAGATCAGTCGGATGAAGCAGATGCTCTCCGACGCGCTCGACGCCGGCTTCATCGGGTTGTCCACACTGCGAAGCTCCTTCTCGAAACTCGAAGGCACCCGCTTCCCGGCCCGCCAGCTGCCCTCGACCTACGCGAAATGGTCGGAGTTTCATGCCCTCAACACCGTTCTGCGACAACGCGGGCGCGTGCACCAGAGCACTCCGAACCTGGCGCGGCAAGCCGAAGTGTCGCGCTACCTCGCGCAAAGCATCGGCCGCGGATTCCGGCGACCGTTAAAGACGACCTTGATCGCGGCGGCCGACGTCAAGGCCGACCGCAGGGCGGCACGGCTGACGTTGCTGGCCGCCAGTCTCACCAACCGGGCCGGCGGTAACTTCCGCTGGCAACACCTGCCGGTGCCGTTCGAAATGTACGCCGACGGTGTCGATCTGGTCGTGTTCGAAGAATTCGGTTCCGGCTCAGCCGCACTCAACTTCCGCGACGAGATGAGTCGAGGGAAGCTGCTCGCCGACGAGTCCTACCGCCGGCAATTCCGCAAAGACATGACCAAGCAATTCGGCCCGCGAGTGTGGAGTCGCGACCTGTCCGACGCCGAGATCGTCGCCTGCCCAGACAATTCCGTCGTCGGGCAATCGTTCGCCGATGTCGCCGCAACCCGCGGAATCGAACCTGCAGACGCGCTGCTCGACCTGACCGTCGAGCACGGCGCCCGGCTGCGCTGGCGAATCGTCGTCGCCAACGATCGCGAAGAGGTTCTGGACCGTATGCAACGGTCCCCGAACGTCCAGATCGGGTTCTCCGATTCTGGTGCGCACCTGCGCAATATGGCGTTCTACAACTCCGGACTCCGCATGCTCGAACGCGTTCACCAACGCCGGTCGATGCCCGTCGAAACCGCGGTCCGTCGCCTCACCGGCGAGCTCGCCGACTGGTACGGCCTCGACGCGGGCTACCTGCGCAACGGTAAGCGAGCCGACATCGCCGTGATCAACCCCGCCGGTTTCGACGGCTCGAGCGCTGGCTATGCCGAGGCTCCTTATCCCGGGGCGCCCGATGTCAAGCGGATGGTCAATCGCAACGACGCACTTGTCAGTGCGACGGTTGTCGGTGGTCAGATCGTCTACAGCGAAGGCGAATTCGCGTCCGGCTTCGGCACCGAGCTACACGCGGGACGATTCTTGCAGGCCGAGAACCGCTAGCGGGTTCTGGGCGTCGATTCGTCGGCAGTAGCGGCCCGTCCTGTAAATGGGCGCAGCGAATGTGCGGGTTAAATGCCTGATTTCGCGACTTTTGCGTGCAAATGCTACACAGTCGACGTCGACAATCCCGACTGCTGATGTTCAATTTGCGACTCACGACGCGCTAGAGGATCGACGCCGTCTCGGTGCGGCCGCGAGGCTGCCGTCTTCCATTCGATGACTTGACCCTGCGGCTGCTTCAACTCAGCGATGTTGCGCGTCGAAAGTCCTGCTAAGCCACATTTCTGAGCGAGCGCTGCAGGCACGGTCGTCGCAATTGCTTCATTTGTCAGCGTCACGCGAAGTACGCCGAACTTCAACGGTTTTCGCTTCTTGACGCGAACCACGAGAGCTACCTGTGAGGCCTGGCCGGTTTTCGATATAAAGCGGCATATTTTCGGAAGCCGTCGGCCGTTGTCTCTCATAGCGTCCCGGAGTACAGCAACATTCGGCGAAAGGCGTCACCTCATGGCGATGAACGTGCTGCATCAGCGGCGGTGCAGTTCGGCCGGCTGGGCCCACATGGTCCGCGACAAGCTGTTGCCGTGGGCGCTGGCCGATGTCGAGCTGGGTGACCACACCCTTGAAATCGGCCCCGGTTACGGAGCGACGCTGCGCGCACTCGTCGACCGGGCCGGCGCGGTCACCGCGGTCGAGGTCGACAAGCCGATGGCCGAGCGACTTCAACAGCTGTACGGCGATCGAGCGTGCGTCCTGCACGGCGACGGCAGCGATACCGGCCTGCCCGACAAGGCATTCAGCTCCGTGGTGTGTTTCACGATGCTTCATCACATCCCCACCGATCGGCTGCAAGACCGGCTTTTCGCCGAGGCATTTCGCGTCCTACGGCCCGGCGGGGTGTTTGCCGGCAGCGACCGCCTGCCGTCGCTGCCATTCCGGCTGATCCACATCGGCGATATCTACAACCCGATTCCACCTGACGACTTGAGGAAACGTCTCAGTCTGGCGGGCTTCAGCGATATTCATGTCGACGTGGCTGGCGTCCGCCTGCGGTGGCGGGCGACCAAGCCTGGTTAGTCATGTATCCAGTTAGCTTGAGGCGCAATCGGGTTCGGAAATATCCAACCGACTCGACGCGCCGGGGGTGTGGCCGAAGCTGCGCCGGAACACCTCGATGAACGCACTCGCCGACGACCAGCCGCACTGGTGCGCCACCGTCGTCACCGGTGTCCGCTGGGCCAGGAGCACCAGCGCGCGGTGTAGCCGTAACTGAGTGCGCCACTGCGGGAACGTCATACCGAGATCTTGACGGAACAGCCGCGACAAACTGCGGTCGCTGGCCCCGACCACGCGGCCGAGCTCGGCGAGCGTACGACTGTCGCCGGGATCGGCGTGCAGGATGTCGCACACCGCCGCGAGCAGGGGAGTGGTCGGGGAGGGCACGTGCAGGGGTTGCTGGGGTGAGCTGCGCAACTGGTCGAGCAGGACGGCGCGCAGCCGCGCTCGTTCGGGACTGTCGGCATCGCTGCCGGTGTAGGCGATGATGAGCTCGCGCAGCAACGGCGCCGCGATCAGCACGGTGGGCGAATCGAGCTCGAGCGGGTTGTCGGTGGCCGCCAGGCCGACGGTGTGCAGTTGGAGTTCGCCATAGGCGCGATGCGCATGGAACGTGCCCGCAGGTATCCACATCGCCCTCGTCGCCGGAGCGATCCAGGAACCCTTGTCCGTCGTGACGGCCAGTACCCCGCAGCCGGCGTAGACGATCTGGTGGTCGTCGTGCCGGTGCGCGGGGATCTCGTCACCCGACGCGAGTCGCAGGGTGCGGGTCGGAGCGGACGGCTCGTGGCGGACTTTCAACATCGCGCAACAGTTTATTGAAAGCCCGACATCGCTGCCGGCCCGTGGTCAGGTCACCGACGCGGAATAGATCTCGTCGATGTTCGCCTTGAGCTTGTCGTCGAATTCCTGATCGGTCTGATCGACGGTGAGGCCCTCGGTCAGGGCCCGCGAGAAGCTCGCGATCAGAAGGTGGTTGCGGGCCAGGATCTCGGAGCTTTGCGCCAAGGTGTAGCCGCCGGACAAGGCGACCACGCGCAACACCCGAGGATGGTTGATCAGCGGTTCATAGAGGTCGGCCTCATCCGGCAGCGTCAGCTTGAGTATCACCTGCCGGTCAACGGGGAGATCCTCGAGCCTCTCCTGGATCGCCGTCACCAAAAGGCGATCAGCAGTGGGCTTGTCGGGGCTTTTGATGCTGACCTCGGGCTCGAGGATCGGTATCAGTCCATACCGGGCGATTCGCGCGGCGCAGTCGAACTGCTGTTGGACGGCCGCCCTGATCCCGCCGTCGTTGGGCTCCTGGATGAACGAGCGCATTTTGGTGCCGAAGATGCCCCGCTCGACGGCACGATCGAGCAGACCATCGAGCTTCGTCATCGGCTTCATCAGCTGTACGCCGTACTGCGCGTCGGCGAGCCCCTGGTCAACCTTGACGAACGGCACGATGTGCTTCTGCTTCCACAGGAAGGCGACGGTGTTCTCGCCGTTGATGGTCCGATCGATCGTCTGCTCGAACAGGATGGTTGCCAGGATCTTGTCGCGGTTGAAGCTTGGACTCTCGATCAGCCGCGCGCGGGCCTGGTGAATGAGGTCGAACATCTGCGTCTCGTTGCCGTAAGCCTGCTCGGGAATTCCGTAGAGCGCCAGTGCTTTGGGGGTGCTGCCACCGCTTTGATCCAACGCGGCGATGAAGCCACGCCCCGACCGCATCTCCTGGAGTTGCTCCTCGTTCACTGCCGTCCCTCCGCCGTCGCACTCTCGACCCGTTGCGTCCAGCATTGCGCACCGTCAACCTCGCGGCTACCACTTCCGAAGACCCGGCAAACCACGTGCATCCTTCGGCGGCGCCGATCGTTACGGTTGGCAGAGACGGGGAGGGTAACCGATGGGCCGACGCGACCTGAACACAACCGAAAGCCTCTTGCAGGAACTGCTGTGGACGTACGGGCCCTGCGGCCAGGAGGACGCGGTGCGCGACGTGTGTGCCCGCGAGCTCCAACCCCTTGTCGACGACATGTGGACCGACGACGCCGGCAATCTGATCGGTTACATCGGCGCCGCGGAGAACGCGTCGAAATCGACAGATCACCGGCACCGGACGGGCCCCATCGCCGGCGGAGCCGCGACGCGGGTCATGGCACACATGGACGAACTCTCGATGCTGGTCAAGCGGGTCGAACCAGACGGGACCCTGCACTTGACGCAACTCGGAGTGATGTATCCGGGCAATTTCGGGCTGGGCCCGGTCGCGCTGCTCGGCAATCACGAGACGCTGACCGCCGTGCTCACACTCGGCTCCGAGCACACCACCCAGGAGAGCCCACGGATCTGGGAGACCAAACCCGACCAAGGTGACCGCGCCCTGGACTGGCAACACGTCTATGTCTTCACCGGGCGCAGCCCGCAAGATCTCGCCGCGGCGGGAGTGCACGCCGGAACGCGGGTGTGCGTCGACCGAAGCAAGCGAGACCTCGTCGAGTTCGGTGAGTATGTCGGCGCCTATTTCCTCGATGACCGCGCCGCCGTGACGGCGCTGCTGCGCGCCGCGCGGCTGCTGCACGAGCGCGGGCAACGACCCGCACAGGACGCGTACCTGATCTTCACTACCAACGAGGAGATCGGCGGCGTGGGCGGTTCGTATGCCAGCGCCACCCTGCCGGGCACCCTCACCATTGCGTTGGACGTCGGGCCCACCGAGCGCGAGTACGCGACCACCGTCACGGGTGGCCCGATCGTGGGATACAGCGACGCATTGTGCGTCTACGACAAAGACATCGCCGATCGGTTGATGGAGATCGCCACCAGTCGCGGGCTCTCGCCGCAGGCGGCGACGCTGGGCGCCTTCATGTCTGACGCCTCGCATTCCAAAGCCAGCGGGTTGACTCCACGCGCGGGACTGCTGTGCCTGCCGACGCTGAGTACCCATGGCTTCGAGGTGATTCCGCGCGCCGCCATCGACGACATGGCCGGAATCGTGGCCGATTTCCTGCTGGACGGCTAGTCCGGAAGGGTTGCTAGCAGCGCGCTCAGTCCGAACTCGAACACCGCGTCGTAATCGGTGGGGGACTGGAGTGCTTGCACGAGATCTCGATCCGGCCAGTGGTCGTCCCAGAGGGAGGGATCCTCTTCCTCGTGCTTGGCCCCACGAACCGCCGAGAACTGCATCACCGCCGACGATATGACGTGCACCTGCACCGCGCGCAAAACCAGCGCGGCCTCGGTCCCGGTCACCCCCAAGTCCGCCAGCAGGGCAGCCAGTCGCTGCTGGATCGGCAGGAACAGCGTCGGCGTTCGGTCGCGTTCGTGCGCGATGGCCAGCAGGTGTTGCCGATCGATCAACACCCTGCGCTGCGAACGAGCCAGGGACGCAATACGTTCCACCGGGCTGCCGCCGTCGATCGGTAGATGCGCCATCTCACTGAGCAATCGGTCGACCAGGCTGTCGAACAGCTTGTCGCGCCCGCCGACGTGCCAGTAGATGGACGTGACCGCGACACCGAGTTCCTCGCCAAGGCCGCGCATGGTGAACGACTCCACGCCTTGACGTTCGATCAGGCCGGCGGCGGTGTCCAGGATCGTCGCCGCGTTAAGCGCTTCCGGCACTCGGTCCACCTCCGCTCATCACGCCGCTCCTCAGCATCACGCGTTCTGCATCGTCGTCGGCGGCACTCACGCATTGCGTCTCCGGTAGATCCAGATAGCGGTCCAGATTGCGGTGCATGTTGACCACCCGCCGTTCTTCCCCCGACAGCGTCAGGTGGGTGAGCCCGGGCTGATGCAGACCGCGCTGAAGCCCGGCCAGCACCGAAATATCCTGCGTGAGAACCAGACCCGGCTCGGCCTGGTCCGCGGTCAACCGAACGTCGGCGGGTGTGCCGCGCGCAGCGCCGGGCGGCATGCGCATCCACAGCATCATCACCAATTCGCCGTGGTCGGGATCGGGCCCCGGGCGGGAGGCCAGCACCGTCAGATGGTCGGCATTGGCCAGCACCGACAGATTCGGGAAGACGTTGTACTGGTGCAGCCGCATCAGCTGATCGGTGCTGGCCCACTTCACGTCGACGCCGCGTCCAGCTGCGAAAGCTCGGATCTGCTCAGCGATGACGTCGATCGCCGGGCTTCCACCCGGGAACGGTGTGCCTTCCGCGACTCCCATCAGCGCGCCCTGGGTGCGCACGTAGGCGTCCCACACCTCGGTGTCACTTAGCTGACTGCTTGAGATGAGGGCTCGGTAGGCCGTACAGCTGCTCGGACTTGCCGGTGTGCCCCCAGATCACCTGTGGCGCGTAGACGTCATCCATGCACCTGTGCAACTCGGGGTGCAGCGTCTGGATGTGGTACGTCTCGCTGAACCCGTCGGCGATGGTTTTCCAGTTCGCATCGACGTCGACGGTCATGGTTGCGTAGCAACGGAAGTCGCCGAGGCCCAGCCAGGCGATATCGTCCGGCATCGCTTCGAGGTAGTCGGCCAGCGGTGGTGCGCCGAGATCGAGATTGACGAAGACCAGCCGCTCCCAGGTGTCGACGCGGACCGTGAACAACGGAAACTCGGCCATCGACAGCGTGCCGAAGCCTTTGCGGTTCGGGACTCGTTTGAGCGCGCCGGCCAGATCCCACGTCCAGCCGTGATAGCCGCAGCGGAGCTCGCGCAAGTCCGAGCCCGAGCCGGCACACAGCGAGTTGCCGCGGTGGCGGCACACGTTCTGAAAGGCGCGCAGCGTGCCGTCGTCGTTCACGATGATCACCGAGTAAGGCCCGCAACGGTATTCGAAGTAGTCGCCGGGCTCTGCGACATGGTCGAGGGTGCACGCGACCTGCCACACCTTGGGCCACATTCGCTCGACCTCGAGCTGCGCGAATGCCGCGGAGTAGTAACGCTCCGCGGGCACCAGGGTCGGTCGCTGCGGCGGTGTGCCGATCGCGTCTTCGCGACGGACGTCAGGCGTTGCGTACGTCATGTGAAGTACTCCCGAAGCCTCTGTAACGGTGTTACATTCCCTTATTGGAGTCACTGTAGCCAACCGGCAGCGCAGCCAAGGGAGTAATCGTGTTCGATCTCAAAATCACCGGCGGGACCGTCGTCGATGGAACCGGCGCGGACCGATTCGACGCCGACATCGCCGTCAAAGACGGCAAGATCGTCGAGATTCGGCGCCGTGGGCCAGGCAGCCCACCGCTGGAAGGTGACGCCGCCGAGATCATCGACGCAACCGGCAAGATCGTCGCGCCCGGATTCGTCGACATCCACACCCACTACGACGGCCAGGTCAGTTGGGATGCCCTACTGGAGCCGTCCAGCGGACACGGGGTGACCACCGTCGTCACCGGCAACTGTGGGGTCGGTTTCGCCCCAGTGCGGCCGGGTCAGGAGGACTGGCTGATCGGCCTGATGGAAGGCGTCGAGGACATCCCCGGTGCCGCGCTCACCGAGGGCATTTCCTGGGGCTGGGAAAGCTACCCCGAATACCTCGACGTGATCGGGAGGCAGCAATACGCCGTCGACGTCGGGAGTCAGGTGGCTCACGGCGCCGTCCGCGCGTACGCGATGGGGGACCGCGGCGCCCGCAACGAGCCCGCCTCGCCGGACGACATCGCGGCGATGGCGCGGCTGGTACAGGAAGCGATCGAGGCCGGGGCACTGGGCTTTTCGACGTCGCGCACGATTGGCCACCGCGCGATCGACGGCGAGCCGGTACCGGGAACTTATGCCGCCGAAGACGAGCTGTTCGGGCTTGGCCGGGCGATGGCCGCCGGCGGGCAGGCGGTGTTCGAGCTGGCTCCGCAGGGCGTGGCGGGCGAAGACATCATCGCCCCGAAAAAAGAGCTGGAGTGGATGCAGCGGTTGGGTGCTGAGATCGACCGCCCGATCTCGTTCGGCATGATCCAGGTTGACGCCGCCCCGGACCTCTGGCGTGAGCAGCTGGACGTCTCAGCGGCGGCGCACGCCGCCGGCAGCCGGCTGTACCCGCAGATCGCTGCGCGGCCGTTCGGCATGTTGTTCGGCTTCGATGGGCATCACGCGTTCACCCATCGTCCGACCTTCCTGCGGCTGAAGGCCGAATGCGACCGCGAGGAGCTTGCGCGCCGACTTGCAGAACCCGCGGTCAAGGCCGCGATCCTTGCCGAAGACGATCTACCGCCCGATCCAAATCTGTTGTTCGACAACATGTTTGCCCTCGCTCAGTATGCGCTCGGCCGGACCTACGCGATGGGTGATCCGCCCGACTACGAGCCGACCGACGAACGCACGGTGGAGAAGATCGCAGCAGAACGCGGCGAGGATCCGCTGTCCACGCTGTACGACCTGATGCTCGAGCACGATGCGACGTCGATGCTGATGCTCCCGTTCTACAACTACGCCTACGGCAACCACGATGCGATCCGCGAGATGCTGACTCATCCGGCGGGCGTGGTCGGGCTGTCCGACGGCGGCGCGCACTGCGGCATGATCTGCGACGCGTCGTTCCCGACGTTCCTGCTCACGCACTGGGCGCGCGATCGGCACCGCGGCGACAAGCTGCCGCTGGAGTACGTCATCCGCAAGCAGTCCTACGACACCGCGCAGCTGTTCGGGCTGTCCGACCGGGGTGTGGTCGAGATCGGCAAACGCGCCGACGTGAACATCATCGACATGGATGCGATCACGTTGCATCGCCCGCAAATGGCCTACGACCTGCCGGCCGGTGGCAAGCGGCTGATCCAGGGAGCTTCGGGCTACAACGCCACGATCGTCAACGGCGTGGTGACGCGCCGCCACGGCGCCGACACCGGCGCGCGGCCCGGGCGGTTGGTCCGCGGCGCGCGCTGAGCGCCTACTCGCCGAGGGCGTGGTCGATCAGCACCGCGGCGGCCTTTTTGGCACGAGCCCACGGCTCCGGGTCGTTCAGGGAGGTCGCCAGTGCGCCGGCGCCTTCGTACAGCACAGCGAGTTGGTTGCCGAGCTGCCGCGGGTCGCCGGCGCCGGCCTGGGCGGCCAGTTCGGTGAGCCAGTCGGCGAAGCCGAGCTTGGATGTCCGCACGATGTCCTGCACCCCGGGCATCGATCCCGCCGACTCGACGGCTGCGTTGTGGAAGGGACAGCCCCGAAAGGTCTCGCCCGGCGCGGTGCTGCTGTCGAAAGCGGCGAGCATCCGCTGGCGCGGTGTCAGGTCGTCGCGGGGATGAATCACGGTGTCGGCTATGCGCTGGTCCAGGCCGCGCAGGTACTCCTCGACCACCGCCGTCTTGCTGGGGAAATGTTGGTAAAGCGTCCTTTTGGAGACCGATGACTCGGCAGCAAGCCGTTCGACACCGGTGGCATTGATGCCGTCGCGATAGAACAGCTCGGCAGCCGCATCCAGGATGCGCTGGCGCGCGCCGCGGCCACCTTTCTGCTTCGTGGGCTGCTTGTTCATAGCAGGAGTATACCGAACGGTTTACATCGCGCGTCAAAAGTTGTAGCGTGGCGTGAGTAGGGGTACACCAATCGGTTTACTAGGAGTAAGCATGACTCAGCGTTCGCCCGTGGTTCTGATCACCGGCACGTCGTCGGGAATCGGACGGGCCATCGCCAGCGCTTTCGCGGCCAAGGGCTACGAAGTGTTCGGCACGAGCCGCAACCCGCAACGGAACGAGCCGATTGCCGGCGTGGAGCTGCTGCCACTCGACGTCAGCGACCAGGCCTCGGTCACCTCGGCAGTTTCGACGGTCATCCAGCGCGCGGGACGCATCGACGTGCTGGTCAACAACGCCGGGGTTGGCGTCTTCGGCGCCGCCGAGGAGAGTTCGATCACTCAGGCGCAGGAACTTTTCGACACCAACTTCTTCGGGCTGATCCGGGTGACCAACGAGGTGCTGCCGCATCTGAGGGCCCAGCGCAGCGGCCGGATCATCAACATCAGCTCGGTGCTGGGATTCCTACCGGCGCCGTACGGCGCCTTGTACGCAGCCTCAAAGCACGCCGTCGAGGGTTATTCGGAGTCGCTGGATCACGAAACCCGGGAGTTCGGTGTCCGGGTGTCGGTGGTCGAGCCCGGCTACACCGATACCGCGTTCGACGCCAATGCCGCCGACCCGGATTCACCGATCGAGAGTTATCGGGCTCTGCGCGAACACGGTCAAAGAGGGCCTGATCAAGGCGGTGCGCGCCGGGGACGACCCGTCGGTGGTGGCAAAAGTCGCGCTGAAGGCGGCGACCAGTCGCTCGCCGAAGTTACGCTACCCGGCTGGGCCGCTGGCTCGTCAGCTGACGGTGTTGAAAAAGTTCGCGCCGGAAGCGTTGCTGGACAAGGGAATTCGCAAGGCGAACAATCTCGCCAAAGCGCCGAAGCCGAATTCAGGCGCCGCAGAATGTCAGGTAGTCGCCGAACAGCTGTAGTTACCAACCGTTTCAGGACACTTTGCCGTATCGACGGACTAAGTCGTTCTCCCCGAACACGTTTGCGTAATCCAGGCCTTTATCGTCGCGGCCGAAGAACGTCCACCTGCGGGGAGCCGAGTGCGGGACGCTGACCATTTTGACGGTGTAGCGCAAAGTGGTTTCGCGCAGGGTTCCGATGATGTCACCGACGCGGATCTGCGACGGATGAATTTCGGGTGCGTCACACCAGTTTTGTACGGTCACTGAGTCCCCCCGATTGTTTCCACCACTGTACCCGTAATCGGCTTGTGAGCCGACCGCTACGTCATGCCGAGGTTACAAACCACTGCCGGTGGCGTATCGTGGACGTAGAGCCGTTTCGTTGTCAGCGGTGATGCAACGTAATACGCGCGGATCGCATTCACGGGCAACGGAATTCCTCCGCCGTCCTGCATCGGCAGGGGCGACGCCAGCCGTAAAGGAATTCCGTTGAACATCATCCTCCTTATTTCATATCGCTTAGCCGTCGTATGAGCGACTGGCGTTCGGCGAATCCGGTCCGGCTATCGGTTTCCGACCGATTGGGCGGCGACATCGACGGAGCATGGTGGCCTCGGGTCGACCGCATGACTGTCGAGCTACCCGGCCTGGTTGCCGCACTGACCCCGATGCTGGGCGACATCACTTCCATCAACGTCAACTGGCCGCACCTGCAACGACCACCTGATTTCAACTGGCCGGGGTGGGAACACAAACCCCAACACGTCATCACGCTCAACGGCGTGGAGGGGCGGGTCAATTTGTTGATCATCGCCTACACCACCTACAGCGCCCTGGCATTGATGGTGCTGCGCCGGGCTGCCGGCCTGTCCATCGTTCCCGCCGACCGCGACAAACCCGCATTCGTGACCGCTGGGTCGATCCTGCAGGCCGCGGTGAAGCAGCGTGCCGTCAGTCTCGAAGCTCAGGTGCCGCAGAAAGTTCGGTAGTCGCCGAAATCTTCCGGCGCCGGGCTGGCGTAACGCTCCAGACCTGGCCGCTCGTTGTACGGAGCACTGACCGCAGTGAGTAACTGCTGCAACGGATTCAGATCTCCGGCGGTAGCCGCGCTCAACGCCTCCTCGACGAGATGGTTGCGCGGGATGTATACCGGATTGCTTCGGTCCATGGCCGCTGCATCGGGACCAAGCGTTCGCCAGCGCGCGATCCACTCGTCGATGCCGGCCAGGTTGATGAACAGTCCGCGAGCCGGCTCCGCGTCGCCGCGAGCTGCGTGACTCAAAGCCCGGAACACCGAGGTGTAGTCGACGCGGCTCTCTTCGAGCAGCGCGAGCAATTCCTCGGCCACCGACGTGCTCGTTGCGGCGTCGACATCCTCGGTGAGGCCGAGCTTGGCGCGCATCCCGTCGGTCCAGGTCGCGTCGTACTGGACGCGGAAAACACCGAACGCCTTCTCCGCGAGGGCGACGCCTTCGTCGACGGTGTCGGCCAGCAACGGCAACAGGGCCTCGGCGAACCGGGCGAGGTTCCAGCCTGCGACGACGGGCTGGTTGTCGTAGGCGTAGCGGCCCCACTGGTCGATCGAGCTGAACACCGTGTCGGGATCGTAGGCCTCCATGAAGGCACACGGGCCGTAGTCGATCGTCTCGCCGGAGATCGTCATGTTGTCGGTGTTCATCACGCCGTGAACGAAGCCGATCAGCATCCACTGCGCCACCAGCGACGCCTGCACCGCGGCCACCGCTTCGAACAGCGCGAGGTAAGGATTGTCGAGCATGCCGGCGCCGGGGTAGTGGCGGGTGATCGCGTGGTCGGCCAGGCGCCGTAACAGGTCGAGATTGCCGGTCGCGGCGGCGTATTCGAAGCTGCCCACCCGCAGGTGGCTGGCGGCGACGCGGGTCAGCACCGCGCCCGGCAGCGCGGTCTCACGCTGCACCATCCGGCCCGTCGACACCACGGCCAGCGAGCGCGTGGTGGGCACGCCCAGCGCGTGCATCGCTTCGCTGACGATGTACTCGCGCAACATCGGCCCCACCGCCGCCAAGCCGTCGCCGCCGCGAGCGAACGGTGTCGCACCCGAACCCTTGAGGTGGATGTCGCGGAGCCGGCCGTCGGCGTCGGCGAGCTCACCCAGTAACAGTGCGCGGCCGTCGCCCAGTTGCGGCACGTAGCCGCCGAACTGGTGGCCCGCGTACGCCTGGGCGACGGGCGCTGCGCCGTCGGGAACGTTGTTGCCGACCAGGAAGCGCAGTCCGTCGGGGGTCTGCAGCCAGGCCGGATCGAGGCCCAGCTCGCCGGCCAGCGGTACGTTGAACGCCAGCAGCCGCGGGTTGGGAAAAGTCTGGGCTTGCCAACTGACGACCATCTCGGGCAGATCGCGCGCGAAGCGGTCCTGCAGAGCAACGGTGGTATCCGGTGCGACGCTCATCCCGCCCAGCGTACGGGCGGCACGGGCCGTCACCAGCGTGACTAACATCGACCAGGCAACCGTCCCTCGATAGGAGCCTTCACCGCAATGCTGGAGCCGCACGAGGTTGACCGCCTCTTTCCCGCCGACCTGCCCGAGCCGGGCGAGTGGGAGCAGCGCTATCCGCCCCGCGGTCTGCCTTCCGAGGCGCAGGTGACCCGGCTGGCTCCGTCGCCGACCGGCTTCATTCACCTCGGCGGCATCTACACGGCGATGATCGACCAATCGGTCGCGCGCCAGAGCGGTGGCCGTTACTTCGTGCGGATCGAGGACACCGACCAGTCGCGGGAAGTGGCGGGCGCGTTCGAGCAGTTCGATCGTGCCTTCGCCTACTTCCGGGTCATTCCCGACGAGGGGGTGGGCCGCGGTGAATACGGCCCGTACCGCCAGTCGGAGCGGGCGACGATCTACCTCAGCTATGCCCGCGAGATGTTGCGGTCCGGCAAGGCGTACCTGTGCTTCGCCACCTCCGAGGAGCTCGCCGAGGCCCGCACTCGCCAGCAGCAACTCAAGCGCCCGACCGGCTACTACGGCGAATGGGCGATCTGGCGCGACGCCGATGTCGCGGCCGTTCGGGAGCAGTTGGAGAACGGGACGCCCTACGTGGTGCGTTTCCGTTCGCCCGGTCGCACCGGCGGGCGGTCCTCCTTCATCGACGCGATTCGCGGCGAACTGTCCATGGAGGACAACTACAACGACGTGGTCATCCTCAAGTCGTCAGCGGCTGTGCAACTGCCGACTTACCACTTCGCCCATGCTGTCGATGACCACCTGATGCGATGCAACCTGGTGATCCGCGGCGAGGAGTGGCTGTCGTCGACGGCCCTGCATCTTCAGTTGTTCGAGGCGCTGGGTTTCGAGCCGCCCACGTACGCGCACATCGCGCTGCTGATGAAGCAGATCCCCGGCGGCAAGCGGAAACTGTCAAAACGTAAAGACCCCGAAGCCGACGTCGACTTCTACATCAGCTCGGGCTATCCCGCCGACGCCGTGCTCTATTACCTGCGCGGCCTGGCCAACGGTCGGCTCGCGGAAACTCCCTTGCCCGACGCCCTTGCCGCGCCGATATCGCTGGCCGAGTGTGGCGGCGCCGGCCCGTTGGTGGATCTGGTGAAGTTGGAAGACATCAGCGCCGACCACATCGCGACGCTGAGCGGACCGGAGATCTATGCGGCGGTGACGGCCTGGGCGGCCGAGTTCGATCCCGAATTGCAACGGGTGATCGAAGCCCATCCGGAGCAGACGCTGGCCGCCTTGGCGGTCGAGCGCGACGGCGTGGACAACCCGCGCAAAGATCTCCGCAAATGGTCCGACTTTCGTCCCGCATACGGCTTCTTCTTCGCCGATCTGTTCACGCCGGTGGTTGCTGACGACGCCCAACTGGGTGGGCTGCCAGCCGACCTGGTGCGGTCGTTCGCGGGTGACTTCGTCGCGTCCTATCAGGATCTCGACGACCAGGTGCAGTGGTTCCAGCAGATCCGCGACCTGGCCGACAAGTTCGGCTTCGCGGGTAACGCGAAGGAATACAAGAAGAACCCCGATGCCTATCCGGGTTCGATCCGGGAGGCATCCCAGTTGATCCGAGTCGGCTTGACCGGTTCGACGAAGAGCCCCGACCTGTTCCAGATCGCGCGCGCCCTGGGTCGCGACGAGGTAATCCGGCGGATCAGCAGCCTTACCGCCTAGCGCACGAGGCTCAGTTGAGCCCGTGTTCGATCAGGTCGCGAGCGCGGTCCAGCATCGACGCGAACGGTCCGACGGCGAAGTTCAACAGCGGCGATTCCACGCCCGCATGCGGGCGGGTCGGTGCAATGGCCTCAGCCGCATGCACCGCAGCGGTCAGCCGCTTGGACTCGTCGTCGTCGAGTTGCTCTTGCAGCTTGGGAAACTCGTACTTCTCCTCGTGCAGGGCATGGTCGAGCACCGCATCGCGCAGCTTGGTCAGCTCTTCGATGAATTGCTCTGAGGTGATGTCGAGCTTCTCGATGCCGGACAGCAACTGCTTGGCGTCATGCTCCTCCTCGAGGCGGGCATCGACGATCGAGTCGAAGTCCTGCACCTCGCGGCGCGCCCGGGGATGCACCACCATCTCCTCGGCGGTCTCATGCACGGCCATCAACTGCCGCAGCTGCACGAACGGTTTCTCCCGCGCCCGCGGATCTGACGCGTGCAGCACCTGATCGAACATGTCCTCGATCAGGTTGTGCTGCGCTTTGAGAAACGTGATCACGTCGTCGGGCGACGCGATGATCATCTCGGACATGCGATACGCCCTTTGCTTCCAGACGGACTCCGGCGGTCCACCAGCTGAGGTGGGCGTACCCCAGCCGAATACGGCTAAACGCTGTGTTGCTGGCGCTACTCTGCATTCGGCAGTGCGTCGAGAAGGAGGAGCGGCCGGGTGGGCTCTTCGGATCACGACGTCGCCGAGCGCGCCGGCGACGATCGACAGGGCAGTGCGATCCGAGATGGGTAGGAGGAGCGGCGCAATTGACCTCGACCTCGACGATCTGACGTCGCCCCGGCTGACTGACGTCCAGCGTCAGATCCTGGAGTTCACCGAGGCCAGGCCCGTCAGGTTCGACGTCGACGAGATGCTCGCCGAGGCGGTTGATCAGGCTGCAGTGGGCGACGATCTGGACGACACCGATGGATTCAGCGATCGGTTGGCCGCGCATATCGACGCGATCGAGTCCGACGACGGGCTGACCCAGCTGACTCGCTCCTCGCTGCGGCAACGAGTCGTGCGTCTGCTGCGCAACCGGTTGTCGCTGACCGAGTTGATCAAGCGGTATCCCGAAATCGAGTCGATTCCGATCGAAAAGCCGTTCATCGTCGTCGGGATGCCGCGGTCGGGGACCACCCATCTGGTGAATCTCATCGCCGCCGATCCGCGCCGGCGGGCCTTGCCCTATTGGGAGAGCCAGGACCCGATTCCTGCCCGCGGTCACGGCCCCGACAGCTTCGGGGTCGATCCCCGTTATGTGCGGGCGAAGGCCGAGCACGAAGCGCTGATGGCCAGTGCCCCGCTGGTGGCCGCGATGCACGACCGCTTCCCCGAGGCGATCGAGGAAGAAGTCGAGCTGCTGGACCTGGACGTGGCCGGCTACGTCTTGGAATGGCATGCGCGCGTGCCGGATTGGCGCGACTACTACCTGGGCCTGGATCAGCATCGGCATTACGCCTACCTGAAAAAAGTCTTGCAGGCGCTGACGTTCCTACGTGGTCCGCGAACGTGGATCCTCAAGAGTCCGCAGCACTGCGAGCAACTCGGTCCGCTGATCGCGACCTTTCCCGACGCGACAGTTGCCTTCACGCATCGTGATCCGGTCGCGGTGATCCAGTCGGCGATCACGATGATGGCCTACTCCGACCGGCTGCGCCGAACCAGCATCGACCCGGGCTGGCTGCTCGACTACTGGGCCGACCGCGTGCATCGACTGCTCAGCGCGTGCGTACGCGACCGCGAACTGATACCGGGCGACCGCAGCATCGACGTCAGCTTCCACCACCTCAACGGCAACGAAATGCCTTTACTCGAAGAGCTTTACCGTTGCGGCGGAGTTGATTTGAACCCGAAGGTGCGAAAGCGTTTCCAGCAGTATCTGGATGGCAATCCGCGCGGCAAACACGGCAGCATCCGATACGATCTGCAACGGCATTTCGGCGTCTCGCCCCAGGACTTGCGGCAGAGATTTGACTTTTACTTCGAACGCTTCGACGTGCGGCCCGAATGAAGGAGTCAACCCCGATGTTCGAGCCGATCTACCGCAGCCGGCCGGGCGCCGATGCGCTGTCTCCGGCGTCTGCCGACGCGGCCGAACAGATCGCCGAGGGCCTGTGGTGCTCGCCGGGTCTATCGAACTCCTATCTGTTGACCACCGATGCGGGCCGGGTGATCGTCAACACCGGAATGGGGTTCGAAGGGCCGGTGCACCGCGCCAACTTCGACGCCGTCGACTCCTCGCCGGTCCGCTACATCATCTTCACGCAGGGTCACGTCGACCACGTCGGCGGCTTGGACAGCGTGCGTGACCCGGAAACAACTGTTGTCGCCCAAGCGAACTGGACGTTGTGGCGCGACGACAACGAACGGCTCATCCCGTACCGGGCGAACCGCAGCGCATTCGCCTTCAAGAACACTTTGGCAACCGGAATCCAGGCTATCCAACGCCGGCTCGGTACCAAGCGACTGCCGGGCCAGAGTGTCCCGGTGGTCGACCTCGACTTCGAGGACACCCTGACGCTCGATGTCGGCGGTCGCCGGATGGAGCTGATGGCGGTGCCCGGCGGGGAGACCAACGACTCGCTCGTGGTGTGGCTGCCCGACGAGCAGATCTGTTTGTGCGGGAACGCCTTTGGGCCGATATTCGGGCACATCCCCAATCTGGTCACGATGCGTGGCGACCGTTACCGGGACGCGCTGACCGCGATTGCCTCGGTCGAGCGAGTACGTGAGCTTCAGCCCGAAATGTTGGTGACCGGTCACTTCGGCCCGATCACCGGCGCCGCGCGTATTGACGCAGAGCTGGCCCGATTGCGCGATGCCCTGCGCTACATCCACGACCAGACAGTGGCGGGCATGAACGCCGGCAAGGATGTTCGGACCTTGATGCGCGACATCGTGTTGCCCGCGGAATACGAAGTGGGACAAGGCTATGGCAAGGTCGACTGGGATGTGCGGGCCGTGTGGGAGAACTATTCGGGTTGGTTTCACCACCGCTCGACCACCGAGTTGTACCCGGTTGCTTTTGACGAGGTGGCTGCCGATGTGGTCGAGCTGGCCGGCGCCGACGCGCTCGTGCAGCGGGCGGGTGATCACCTTGCCGCGGGCCGGCCGCTGCATGCCATCCACCTGGCCGAGTTGGTGGCCGCCGATCACGGCGGCGCGCGCGACGTGCTGAAGCTGGCTCACGAGAAACTGCTGGGGGAGAGCACGAACTTCTGGGAACGAGCCTGGCTCGCCGAACAAATCGAGAGAAACACATGACAGGTAAGGTCAGTTTCGACTTCACCGGCGCCACGGTGCTGGTCACCGGCGGCACCAGCGGAATCGGCTATGCGACAGCATCGTTGTTCCGGGATGCGGGCGCGCAGGTCAGCATCACCGGCACCAAACCGTCCGCGGCCGACTACGACGTCGACCTGTCCGGCATGGCGTACCACCAGTTGCGGATCACCGATCACGACTCGGTTGATGCGTTGGTGGGCAACTTCAGCCGGCTCGACGTCCTGGTCAACAATGCGGGCGCGAATTTCCCTGGCGGCCTTGACGAGTCGAAGCCGGACGGGTTCGAAGCATCGGTGGCGCTCAACCTGACCGGGCCGTATCGCCTGACTGTCGGCCTCTACGGCGCGTTCAAAGCATCGACTGCGGCGGCGGGTGCCAGCGTGGTCAACCTGGCCTCGATGTCTGCGTTGCGTTCCGTGCCCATGGTGCCCGGCTACAGCGCCGCCAAGTCCGGCATCATCAACATCACCCGAAACCTCGCGGTCAAATGGGCGGGCAAGGGAATTCGGGTCAACGCCGTCGCGCCCGGGGCGATCGACACCCCGATGACCGCGCCCATGCACGGCGCGGCCGAGATCGTGGAGTCCGAATTGGCGCACATCCCGCTGCGGCGGTTCGGATTCGTCACGGAGATCGCGCCCACCGTCGCATTTCTGTGCACAGAACAAAGCAGCTACACCAGCGGAGCGGTATTCGTCGTCGACGGCGCATCGGATTGCGTCTAAACCGTAAGGAAAACAATGACATTCGCGCTAAAGCCCGAGGACTACTACCACACCGGCATCGTGGTGCCCGACCTCGACGTGGCGATGGAACGACTCAGTGCGGTGGCCGGCTACACCTGGATCACTCCGCTGACGTACACGCTGCCCTTTCGCACCGTCAACGGAACCCGCGAACTCACCTCGACATTCGTCTACTCGCTGCAGAGTCCCCATGTGGAGCTCATCCAGCAAGTGCCGGAAAGCCCATGGACGGCAGCGGCCGGTAACTCGGTGCACCACCTGGGCTATTTCGTCGACGACCTCGCCGAAACCGCCGAGGCGCTGGAGGCCAGTGGCTTCGCCTTCGAAGCGACCGCCGACACCTCGCCGCCGGAGCTGGCGCTGTTCGCGTACTACATCGATTCGTTCGGCACTCGGATCGAGATCGTCGACCGCACATTGTTTCCCGACTTTCCCGCGTTCCTGAAATCCGCGGCGCCGCCAGCCGGCGCGTGAGCCGAGGCTCGACATGGTGCTGCCGGTACTGCGCTTCAATTTCGCTTCGCCGCAGGGTGATCCGCGTACGCAGGGCGAACTGATCCGTGCTGCACTCGAATTGGCGCAGTGGGGTGAGTCCCGGGGCGTGTTGACGGTGAGCGTTGACGAGCATCACGCGACCGGGCACGGATGGAGCTGCAATCCGATCCTGGCCGCCGGCATGTTCCTGGCCCGCACGTCGACCCTGATCGCCAGCGTTGACTGCGCACTCGGGCCGCTGTGGAATCCGGTCCGGCTCGCCGAGGACATCGCGCTGGTCGACAACATGAGCCGCGGTCGACTGCACACCACGCTGGGCCTGGGCTACCGCGCCGTCGAATACGACACGCTCGGAGTGGATTTCAGTCAACGCGGCCGGCTGATGGACGGCTTGATCGAGCGGATGCTGTCCGCGTGGTCAGACACGGGTTGCTACTCCCGGCCGCACCCACCGCTGTACATCGGTGGTGGTGCCCGCGTCACCGCGCGGAGGGCGGCACGGTTTCGGTTGCCCCTCAGCCTCGCCGATCATCTGCCTGACGTCGCGGCCTATTACCGCGAACTGGCTGCGGAGGCCGGGATGGCGCCGCTGGTCATCATGCCGGGCCCGATCAACCGCGGAATGGTCTACCTGCACGACGACCCCGATCGGGCATGGTCTGAGCTCGGCAGCCACATCCTCTGGGAGGCAGTCACTTACGGCGGGTGGTCGACCGATCAGCGCTCGTTGATGCACCTACCCGGGGTGCAGACCCTCGACGAGGTGCGCGCCTCGGGGCGGTATAGATTCCTGACACCCGATCAGCTGATCGCCGAAGTCCGCGGCGCTGACGACTACGGGCCGCTGGTGCTGCACCCGCTCGTCGGCGGCATGCCGATCGACGAAGCATGGAAGTCGGTGCAGTTGCTAGTCGACCGAGTGCTGCCCGCGCTCGCTCAATAGTCGTGGCGGGCCAGCGGACCCTCGCCGTCGCGGTCCGGACCGTCGATGGACACCACCGCCGGCACCATCTCGCTGGTGACCAACCCGTGCTCGGCGGTCAGCTCGTGGACGATGTCGAAGCTGCGCGCGATCCACTCCGGTGTGTCGATGATGATCGTCACCACGGGCATCCGTCGCGTGAGCTGAAAGAGCTTGTCGCCGTGCGGTTTGTGATCGCCGTGGAATCCCCAGATGCCGCGCAACACGGTCGCGCCGCGAGCCGTTCCGGATTCCAGCAGCCGGTGCACCAGCGCGCGATGGATCGGCACGCCGCTATGCGTGGTGGCCTCGCTGGTGTGCACCATCAGCTTCTGCCACAGCGGCCGGCCTTGCTCATCGGTGTCGGGCAGCCGGTGTGGGCGGTCGAACAGCTCGCCGCCGCGTTTGCACAGCCGCACCCGTTCGACGGTCAGCAACGCGCGCGGTGCAAGGGCGCCGAGTTCCGCGACCGCCGCTGACACCTGCGCCGCGGTCCCGACGGCGATGATCATCAGCGGAACGTTGACATTGCGGCTGAAGAAGGCGGCCCGGTAGCGCTCGCCGTGCGCGGTGCCGTCGACGCCCAGAAAGACTGCTCCGCCGGAGAATCCATGCCGATGCAGCAGGTCGCACACCGCACGCGGTGCGGGCAGACCGCCGATGCGTTCCTGGCGTCCGACGTAGACCGTGAGCTTGACCGCGTCGTCGGTGCCGACTTCGGCGCCACCGCCGCCGACGAAGCGAGCGCGCTCCACTGTCACCAGACCGCGGCCCGTCATCGCGACCACGTCGTCGACGAGGCCGCTGATCTTCGATTCGACGTCGACCGCTGCGATGGCCACCGGCGGGTCCTCGGACAGGCTCAACGACTCGTCGGTGCGCAAGCACGTGCCGCGGGCCGAAACTTGCGATGCCACGCAGCATCACGCTGGTCGCGATTTCCCGGGTATCGAAGAGGTCCAGCAGGGCGTCGGCCAGAAACCTCGGCTCGCCCGCCGTCGCCGACGGTGCGCTGGCGTTCGCCGAAGTAGGTCGTGAGTTTGAGGCCGGGCTGTCTGGTTCACACCAGACCGCCGATCCATTGCCCGAACAGCGCCGCCCCGATGCCCAGCACGATGCTGGCGACGATATTGGCGACGGCATTGCGGACCTGCCGCTCCTCGCTGAGCCGCTGCGTCTCCAGCATCCAGGTGGAGAACGTCGTGTAGGAGCCGACGAAAGCGGTGCCCGCCAGCAGGGCGGCGTAGCGATTCAACGCCAAGGCGCTAAGGAACCCGAGCAGGGTGGCGCCGCTGATGTTGACTGCCAGCGTTCCGAACGGAAATGACTTCGCCATTCGCCGACCGACCGCGCCGTCCACCAGAAACCGCAGCACAGCCCCGACGCCGCCGGCGAGCACCACCCCGAGCCAGATCATCGCACCGCCACCCGACGCACCAGGGCCGTGGCCAGGTGCACCGCGAGCAACCCCAAAACGATGCTGGCGCAGGTGTATCCAGCGGCCAGGCCGTACTGGTGATGCTCGATCATCTTCAGCGTCTCGACCTGCATGGTGGAGAAGGTGGTCAGGCCGCCGCATAGTCCGGTTCCCAGTAGCGGCCGGCGGTAACTCGACAACGGCAGCCGTTCCAGCAATCGCGTCGTGAAATAGCCGGCCAAGAACGCGCCGACGATGTTGACGGTGAACGTCGGCCACGGCCAGCGCGTCGGGTCGGCGGCCGCCAGGGTGCTCAGGCCGGTGCGTGCCAGCGTGCCCAGCGCGCCTCCGGCGAACACCGCGGCCAACTCCCGGTAGTCGCGCGGCGACGCAGAGCTTGCCACTCGTCGAAATCCCTTCGGTTGCAGGGAGTGCTCCGGCAGCTTATTAGGCACAATTGACGACATGGTGGCCAACCCTCGTGCCGGTCAGCCGGCCCAGCCCGGAGACCTCGTCGACCTGCCGCATTTGGTCACGGCGTATTACTCACTGGAACCCGATCCCGACGACGTCGCTCAGCAGGTGGCGTTCGGGACATCGGGTCATCGCGGCTCGGCTCTGAACGGCGCATTCAATGAAGCGCACATCCTGGCGATCACGCAGGCGATCGTCGAGTACCGCTCAGCGCACGGGACCACCGGCCCGTTGTTCATCGGCCGTGACACGCACGGTCTCTCAGAGCCGGCGTGGGTATCGGCGCTCGAGGTGCTTGCTGCCAATGAGGTGGAGGCCGTCGTCGACAGTCGGGACCGCTATACGCCCACCCCGGCGATCAGCCACGCGATCCTCACCTACAACCGGGGCCGCAGCGACGGATTGGCCGACGGGATCGTGGTGACGCCGTCGCACAACCCGCCCTACGACGGCGGCTTCAAGTACAACCCGCCCAACGGCGGTCCGGCCGACACCGATGCGACCAACGCAATCGCCAAGCGCGCCAACGAGATTCTCCGAAGTGGCGAGGCGGTGAAGCGGGTGCCGCTGGCCCGCGCGCTACAGACCGCTCACCGTCACGACTACATGGATGCCTATGTCGCCGACCTGCCGAACGTGGTGGACATCGACATCATCCGCAAGGCCGGGATCAGGATCGGCGCCGACCCGCTCGGCGGGGCCAGCGTCGACTACTGGGCCGCGATCGGGGAGCGACACCGGCTGAACCTGTCCGTCGTCAATCCGCTGGTCGACGCGACGTGGCGGTTCATGACGCTCGACCACGACGGCAAGATCCGGATGGATTGCAGCTCACCGGACGCGATGGCCTCGCTGATAGCCAACCGGGACCACTACCAGATCGCCACCGGCAACGACGCCGACTCCGACCGCCACGGCATCGTCACACCCGACGCCGGCCTGATGAACCCGAACCACTACCTGGCGGCGGCCATCGACTACCTGTACACCCATCGGCCGTCCTGGCCGGCCGGCATCGCTGTCGGGAAGACCGCGGTGAGTTCGTCGATCATCGACCGCGCGGTCGAAGGCATCGGACGCAAACTCGTCGAGGTTCCGGTCGGGTTCAAGTGGTTCGTCGACGGTCTGATCGGCGGCACCATCGGCTTCGGTGGCGAAGAGTCGGCGGGGGCCTCGTTCCTGCGCCGCGACGGATCGGTGTGGACCACCGACAAGGACGGCATCATCCTCGCGTTGCTGGCCAGCGAGATCCTGGCCGTCACCGGGGCCACGCCGTCGCAGCGCTACCAGGAGTTGACCACGAAATACGGCGCCCCGGTGTACGCGCGGCTGGACGCGCCCGCAAACCGCGAGCAGAAGGCGCGGCTGTCCAAGCTGTCGCCGGACCAGGTCAGCGCCACTGAGCTGGCCGGGGAGCAGATCACCGCGAAGCTGACGACGGCGCCCGGTAACGGCGCGCCGCTGGGCGGTTTGAAGGTGACGACGGCCAACGCTTGGTTCGCTGCGCGGCCGTCGGGCACCGAAGACGTCTACAAGATCTACGCCGAATCGTTTAGTGGATCTGATCACTTAGCTGAGGTTCAGCGAGAAGCGCAAGAGGTTGTGGATAAAGTCATCGGGTGACCCTCGTCTCCCAACGCGCTCGTTTGACGGCGTGGCGCCGCGATAAAACGACTCTGCCGCGTGAAGCGTGGGTGTTGATCGGAGCCAACGTAGTGGCCGCGCTCGGCTACGGCGTGGTGTCGCCGGTGCTGCCGGTCTTTGCCCGCACGTTCGGGGTGAGCATGGACGCGGTGACGTTCGCGATCACCTTGTTCTCAGTGATGCGCCTGTTCTTCGCGCCCCCTAGCGGGCTGCTGGTGCAGCGACTGGGAGAGCGGCCGGTCTACGTGTCGGGTCTGTTGATCGTGGCGGTGTCGACCGGCATGTCCGCATTCGTGCAGACCTATTGGGAACTGTTGGTGTTCCGGGCAATTGGCGGCATCGGGTCGACGATGTTCTTCATCTCGGCGCTGGGCCTGATGATCCGGATCAGCCCTCCCGATGCACGTGGTCGGGCCGCAGGACTATTCGCCACCTCATTCCTGGTCGGCATGGTCGGCGGGCCGCTAGTGGGCAGTCTCACAGCAGGATTCGGTCTCAGGGCCCCGTTCCTCTTCTATGGGGTTGCCATGCTGCTGACAGCTGCCGTGGTGTTTTACGCCCTACGGCGTTCGACGCTGAGTGCGCCCGCCGAACTGGCGCACGTGCATACCGAAGTGACGATGCGTGCCGCGCTTGCGCATCGGGCGTATCGCGCAGCGCTGGTGTCGAACTTCGTCACCGGCTGGTCGGTGTTCGGAGTGCGGATGGCGGTTGTGCCACTGTTCATCTCGGACGTGATGGGTCGCGGGCCACGCATGACGGGTCTGGTTCTGGCGGTCTTCGCGATCGGCAACGTGATAGTGGTGATGCCCAGCGGCTATCTGTCGGACCGGATCGGCCGGCGCTCGCTGCTGATCGGCGGATTGTTGGCCTGCGGGGTGGCGACGGTCGGGCTGGGTGTCTCCACGTCGCTGCCGATCTTTCTCACGGCGGCGTGCATCGCGGGAGCGGCGTCGGGGGTGTACACGTCACCGCAGCAAGCGGCGATCGCCGACATCCTGGGCAACTCGGCCCGCGCCGGTACCCCGGTCGCAGCGTTTCAGATGATGGCCGACTTCGGCGCGATCGTCGGCGCCCTGGTGGTGGCTCAGATCGCGGAGCATTTCAGCTTTGCGTGGGGCTTCACGGTCAGCGGAGTCATCATGCTGGCAGCGGCCGTGGTCTGGGTGTTCGCGCCGGAGACAGGTACGACGCACGCCCTACCAGCGTTGGATGACGCAGTCTGATCAGCGACTTTGATGGCTGGCAGACGGTGGTGTAACTTCGACAGGCACATCTTGGGGCTATGGCGCAGTTGGTAGCGCACCACACTGGCAGTGTGGGGGTCAGGGGTTCGAATCCCCTTAGCTCCACCAGGAAACCGCAGTTCAGAGGCTGTAATTCACAGAGCATGCGTGTCACGTCAAGATCAGGTTTTGCAGCGCGCTGCCGCGGCATCGATCCGCATCCACGAAGACCGCGATCATGGTTGCGGTGGCGCCCCTGCTTGTCCTGTTGATCTTCCCTTCGATGTGGACACGCGGTGTCGTGTCAGGACCCCTGTGGCGTCGCGCGCACCCAGACCAGAGTCGATCGGATGGTGGTGCCCCCGACCGGTGCTTCGGCGACGAGTGTGAGCCGGTCACCGGCTAGCATGCTGTGCCGTAACTGCACGGTGCCCAACCAGTTGGGCAGCAAGGACACCACCACCTCGTGGTGCACGATCGCGGTGTCCTCGTCGACGACGTATGGGCCGCTGTAGGCCAGGTAGCCCGCGGCGGCGGCCGCGGCCTGCTCGACGGTGCCGCCGCCGGTGTCGGAGTAGTCGTACTCCGGGCGGTCGCGTCGCATCAGCTGCGCAGACATGTAGCCGTCATGCGTGTAGATGATCAGACCCTGAGCGTCCGGACCCAGCGGGTGGTTGACTGGACCGTCCTGATCGTCCTGCACCGCGTAGGAGACCAGCCTCCACGCGCCGCGGATTTTGTCCCGAAGTGTCACGCCGAGGGCAGCGTGTTGAGCGGGAACCCGAACATCAGCCACGATTGGTGGCTCACCCAGTCGGGATAGAGCTTCGTCATCTCGTCGTAGATCTCTTGGTCGGACATTGTGGACTCGCTCAGCCGGCCGAAGTCCTTGAGGTAGTTCTTGGAGTCTTCGATGGCAGCTGGTGTATCGGGCGCTCCGGTCTTCTTGTGACCGGCGACGGCGATCTTCGGTTCGAGGTCGGCCAGCCGGTCTAGTGCGGCGATCCACTCGACGCGGCTTTCGGGCGTGGTGTCGCCGACGAACATGTGGCACTGGTTGTAAAGCACGTCGCCCCCGACGACCAGATCGATCGACGGTACGTGCAAGGAAGTGCTGTCGATGGTGTCGGTGTGACCCTGTTCGATGATGTGCAGTTCGTGACCTTCGAGAGTGAAGGTGTCGTCGTCGTAGGGCTCGGGCATCGCGATCCGATTCGGAAACTGGCCGGGGAAGAGGTCGGCGAAGAATCTGGCCAGTTGCGGGTCGGTCTTTTCGATCAGCTCGATCGACTTGGGCGTGGCGATCGCCTTGGCGTCGGGGAAGCGGTCGAGCAGGACGCTAAGGCCGAAGAAGTGGTCGAAGTGCCCGTGGGTGATGTAGATGGTGGTGAGGTTGCGATGATGCAGCGCAACCCATTCCGCGAGGGCCGTAGCTTCGGCGACCGTGGTGAGCGGGTCGACGAGGACGGCGTCGTAGTTGCCGTAGATGAGGGTTGAATTGATGGGATCCCAGCCGAGTGGTGGACCGAACGGTTTCGGCCGTTCACCGACGACCGTCTTGCCGGGGGCGGTGAAAACGTTAACGCCTAGCGGGTTGGAAGCGGTGGGGGCAGACATGGGTGGTCCTTTAGCCGGGGCGGGTGTGACGTGGACGAGCATCACACCCGGCAACACCGAGCTTCATCACTCATTCGAGTATTTTCGGCGACGAACCTGCCGCCGTGTCGGACGGCCGCCTTGACCATGAGCTCGAAGGAGCGAGTTAACGTGCGTCTCGCTGCGCGGCGAACTGAGCGAGCTCGACGCGCGAACGGATGCCGAGTTTGACGAAGATTTGTCGCAGGTGAGCGTTAACAGTGTGGGGTGATAGATACAGCTGTTCGCCGACTTCGCGATTGGTTGCCCCGGTTGCCACCAGCCGGACCACGGCGAGTTCTGACTCACTGAGCTCCGGCCACCTTGAAGAGACGGTGGAACGCCCTTGCATGCGTCGTATGCCGTGTTTGCGTAGCAGGGCGCGCACTCGCGCCGCGTCGCGGTGGGCTCCGACTTCCACAAAGATGCCTAGGGCCGCCTCGAGCCGATCGGCCGCCTCGTCCCGCAACGTCGCGGGCCGCAGGGTGCCCGCGTCTTCGAGTGCAGCGGCGATCAAGAGCGGCTCTGGGCAGCCCTCGTACATCACCAGCGCCCGGTCCGCGAGAGCGAAGTCGTCCTCCACCAGGGCGTTGACGTGACTGGAAGCGGCACGCAGCCAAGGGAAATCCGGGTCGTTGGCGGCTGCGGTGCCTAGACGACCTGCCACAGCAACCGCGTCCTCGCGGCGCCCTGCGGCGAGCAAGACCCGCACCAGCTCGGGCTGGTCGACGTAGCGGCGCGGGCTGCTGACGCGTGGCGTGCCCTTGGTCAGTGGGTCGAGCAGGGCAATGTCGAGGTGCTGCGAGCGAGATGAATTGCCCTGCACCGCATCGAGCCTGACGGTCATCCAGGCGGCCAGGGGACGGGCGCAGCCATCGACTATCTGCTGCATCTGGATCGCCGCGCGTCGCGCCTCGCTCAGACCTGTGGGGTCCCCGGTGTGCAGCGCCACGCAGCTGAGCACGTGCGAGGCGACGTGGTTGATGTAACCCCGTCCGCCCTCGCCGATCTCGTCGGACATCTCCATCACGGCTTCGGCGTCTGCGCTGGCATCGGCGAACCTACCCAGCGCGAGCATTGTCCGGCACCGCAACATGGACCAAACTCGCAGATTGGCCGAGATACCTTCGCGTTCAGCTGAACTGGTTCCCTGGTTGATCAGTTCCAATGCCTCGTCGAGCCGACCCAAAGCGATCAGGATCAACGCGTACCACGCATCGAACATCCATGCCCGCCGGGCAGGCACGTCGGCTAGCTCCTGTTTGTCGACGCCCTGCTCAGCCAACCGAACCGCCGTCCGCCAATCACCTCGATCGAATGCGACCAGGGCCCGCGCCGGCAACGTCACGACCGCTTCGAAGGCGTTGCCTAACGCCGCTGCTTCAGCGGAGGCCTGATCGGCACAATCGGCGGCCGATTCGACGTCGCCGACCATCTCCAGCCCGCACGCCCGCATTGATAGCAGCGCGACCCGCAGCGTGGGCGGGAGATCCGGCAGCGTAAGGCCCTTCCGGCAGTGTTCGGCACAGCCGGCGGGACTGTACTGCAGTTCCAGCGATCCCAAGGTCATCCGCGCCGCCGCCTCGGCCGCATGGTCGACCATCCGTGCGGCGCTCCGGGTGATCAGTTGTTCGGCCTCCGCGGCGTGACCGGAGTGCACCAACAGATCCACGGTCTCGACCACTCGTGTGCTCCAGTCTGGATCGGTGGCGGGGGTAAGTTCCATCACTCGACGGCTCAGTGGAGCCGCGACCGACGGTGATACCTGCCCGATCTCGACCGCAGCCCGTTGCAGCAGTTCTATCGCCTGATCGTCACCGGGCCGGGCCACCTCCATAACGAGCGTCGCGGCATCGACCGGCGGCGCGCCGTGCGCTAGCAGCACGTCCAACGCCCGGCGCTGCAAGCTGCGCTTCACCGCCACGGGCAGATCCGCCTCGGTCGCCTCACGGATGAGGTCGTGTCGAAAACCCAGCCGGTCGCCGTGGCCGACGATGAGACCAGCTGCGAGCGCTTCGCGCACCGGCTCGACCAGGCCGGACGCGGGGACGTCCATCAGGCTCGCGAGTTCGTCGAGTGAGAAGCTCCGCCCCAGCACCGAGGCCATCTGCAACCCCCGACGGGCCTGCACCGATAGCCGGGCAAGCTGGTCACTAACCGACTCCAGCAGCCTCCGAGGGATTGCGTCACCGACTAGACGAGCCACACCATTATCGACGGTGACCAGACATTCGTCGCGCAGTCCCCGAAGCAATTCCACCAGCCAAAGCGGTTGTCCGGCAACCCGACTGATGACGCTGCGCAGCCATTCGTCGGGGTTACCGCCCAGCACGTCACGAGCGACCTCCCACACGGCGTCGTCAAACAACGGATTCACGGTCAAAATGTCGCCGTTCTCGGCGCGGATACGCGCTACCGCCAGCTGAGCCGGTGACGGGAGCTCGCCGGATCGCGCGACGAATAGCCAGAGGATCCGGTGGGAGGCTAGCCGTCGCGGCAGAATGGTGATCGCATTGAGCGTCGCGGCGTCGGCCCATTGAATGTCGTCGATCCCGATCACGATGGCGTTCGATAGCGCTGCTCGCTCCAGCTGCTCCTGCAACTCACGCAACACCCAGTAGCGTTGGTCGGCATTTCCGCTGAGTTCTCGTAGCACCGCGGCGTCCACCGGCGGATCGTCCGCGGTGACTAGCGCATCCAGCAAGGGCCCCAGCGGAAGCGAGCGGTCCGCGACATGGCTTCCCCCGTGGAAGACGCGAGCGCCGCGTTCAGTGGCCATGGCTTCCGCCTCGGTCAGCAGGGCGCTCTTGCCCAATCCCGCTGCACCACGGATCAATACGACACCACCGCGACCCAGAACCAGCTCGTCGAGTCGGCGCGACAACATTCCGATTTCGGGGTCGCGACCCCGAAGCCGGCGTCGACTGATGTCCTCCGGGCTGCTCACATCGCGACCGATCCTTTCATGCACTTGGTTCAGCGGCGCAGGGTGCCCTTGGATACACGTTCACATCGAGGAACTGCGCTTTGGTTATATCCATCGCGTAGTAGTCGTGCCCCGAGTCGTCGTCCTTCGAGATTTTGTCCCGATCGTCCTTCTCGCGGCACCGCAGGCGGCTGTCACAGGTCGACCACTATGGCCTCTGCGGGTTGTGAACAACAGATCAGGATGTTTCCTTCGGCGGGTCGTTCTAGCGGTTCGGGGTCGTAGCGGACAGTCCCGGACAGCAGTGGAGTCTCGCAGTTGTGACATACCCCTGTGCGGCAGGACCAGCGGGTTGGAACGTCGCATGCTTCGGCGAATTCGAGCAGGCTGCTGGTCGGAGGGCCCCACGGTGCGCAGATCCCGCTGCGCGCGAATTGGATTGCGGGGCCTGGACCGGGTGGTCCAGCGGGCTGGTGAGGAGGAATCGACGTCGCCGCGATTCCGGGCGTGAGTGCGGCCGCCGCCCCGAAGAGTTCGGTGTGGACGCGGGCGGGATCCATTCCGTAGGCGGCGAGGCCGGCGCTGAGTTCAGCCATGAACGCCGCGGGCCCGCAGAGGTAGGCGTCCCCGTCGCGGGGCAGGCCGAGTTCGCCGAGCGATTCGATCGATAGACGGCCGTGCTCGGTGAAGTCGACACCTTGACGGTCAGCTGGACCTGGGTGGCTGTAAAAGATGTGGGATCGACTGCGGGACAACTGGTTCAGCAGGGTACGGCTCTCTGTGCCGAAGGCGTGCTCGGCGCTGTTACGGGCGCCGTGTAGCCACCAGACCTGACGCGCCGGGCGTGTCCTGACGAGCGCGTGCAGCATGGACAGTACGGGGGTGGCTCCGATTCCTGCGGACAGCAGGATCAGGGGCGCGTCTCCCTCTGACAAGAAGAACGTGCCGCGCGGTGCGGCGACGTCGAGAAGATCACCAAGCTTGACTTGGGTGTGGATTAGTCCGCTGGCTTGCCCGTGTGGTTCATGCTTGACGCTGATCCGGTAGTCACCGGTGCCGGGCCGGTTGGACAGCGAGTAGTTGCGGATCAGCGGCGGACCGCTCAGATCGGAGGATATGCGCAGCGTGATCGACTGGCCGGCAAGCCATTCCGGTAGGGCGGTGCCGTCGGGGTCGGCCAGTAACACTGAGCGTACGTATCGGGTCTCGTCGTGAACGGCAGTCACCTGGAGTCGGCGAAACCCGGTCCACGCCGGCGGCGGACTGCTCGCAGCCGCCGTCAAACCGACGTTGCCTGATCCTGACTCTGTAACGGGTTGCTCGGCCAGACTCTGCAGGGAGGCTTTCCAGCCCGGGCTGAGCGCGGGGATGCGCAGCGCACGTTGCAGAGCGTCTCGCGGATGCCCGGGCAGGTAGAGCAGCGCGTCGACCTCGGCGACCGTAATCTGCTCGGGTCCGTCGCCGATCTTGACGATCTCCTGACCTGCCTCGACTTCGCCTTCGGTAATGACCCGGCAGTAGAAACCGGGTCGTCGGTGAGACACCAGCAGCGCAGCCATTCGGGGCTCTCCGATGCGCATGCCTGCGCGATAGCAGGTGACACGGGGTTGGGTTACCTCGAAGACCGCCTGCCCGATCCTGTATCGGTCCCCGATGCAGACCTCATCGTCGGACAACCCTTCGACGGTCAAATTCTCGCCCAGAAGCCCGGGCACCAGGTCATCGCGATGAAATTCGTTGGCCCAGTGACGGTATGAATCGAGTTGATACACGAGGACGGCGCGGTTCTCCCCGCCGTGGCCGGCGAGGTCGCCTTGGCCGTCCCCGTCGATGTTGAGCCGCCGAACCATCCGGCGGCCAGTGACAGGTGTCTTCCAAGCCCCGGTGTACACGGTGCGGTTGCTCCAGGGAATGTCCTTGGGTAGACCGACATTCACCGACATCAGCTTCGCCACCGCGCACTCCTGTCTTTGATTGGTAACTGATTATGGCTCAGCAAAGTCAGGTGTTGCGGCAGTCTGAGTTGTTTACCGGGCGCGGCATCTGGCGTTCTACTTGATAACTGCCCTGGCGGCAGTGGACCGATTGGGCGGCTGTTGGATGCAGCCGCGGTTATCGTTTTTGGTTCCCGAGCGGCGGCCGGACGGCGTTGTGGAATCCTTCGGGCACCAAAACTGTTGTTGTGGGCAAACATACGACCCGCGCGCTCAACAGTGGCCAGGATTGCCGCGAATGCCAAGGCGACGCTGCTGCCGATCTTGAAGAAGAAGGGTCGCGTAGCGGAACCGTCTGCCAGCGCGTTAGCGTGGCGCGGTGAACAAGCCACTGATCGCAGGATTGCTGACCGCGTGGTGCCTGCTGGTGGTCGCGCCGGCGCTGCTGGTTTCCGTGGTGTTCCCCGACACCAGCACGGGTGCCGATATTGGCGGCTCAGTCGTGATCATTTGGATCGTCGGTTACCTGATGCAGATCGGCGTGTTCATGATCGCGGCGCGCAAGGCCACGAGCAACGCCATCGGCGGCTGGTTCCTCGCCTCGTCGATGCCCTTCGTCGCTGACTGGAGCGTCCCGGTCGCACCGTGGTCGCCGATTGCGATCGTCGCGGTCGTCGGCGCCTATTCGGTGTGGCTGTACTCGCGGATCGAACGCAGGGATAACCTGCAGCACAACGGAATTCCGGCGATCGGGACCGTACTCGAGGTCAAGAAGCCGATCATGAACGTGGTCATGAACAACGTCTACATCCGTCGGACACTGACGTTGCGGGTGCAACGCTCCGACGGCACCCCGCCCTATCAGGTGAAGCACTCGGGCATGTTCATGCTTAGTGATATCCCCAACCCGGGCGACGTGTTCAACCTGCGAGTCGACCCCAAGAATCCCAAGCACATCGAAACAATGGACGGCGCCTCCGAAGCGGCCCCGCCGTCGCCGTCGCCGAAAGATTCCTCAATCGCCCAACAGCTTGGACAGCTCGACGATATGCAAAACCGGGGCGCACTCACCGATGACGAGTTCGCGGCGGCCAAGCGGCGAGTGTTGCGCGGATAGCCTGCTGTGAAACGCGGTGACCGCTTGGCCTTCCCACTCGCCGAGCTTCCGGGCGCCGCCGCCGAGGCGGGCCGCTAAATCTCGATCCGCGAACCCATGACCACCGTTCGGTCGGGGGGCAGGCCGAAGTAGTTGGCGGCGTCGGCGGTGATGTGGGACGTCGCGATGAACAGGTGCTTGCGCCAGTGCGCCATGTTCTTTGCCGCACCCATCGTCAGTTCGAGGTCGGACAGAAAGTAGGAAGCGCCGTCGACGTCGATCTGACCTTCAGTCTGCGACGGGTCCAAGAGGCGCAGCACACCGCGTACATCGGGCGCTTCCATGTACCCGAAATGCGCGGTGAGATGCACGATCCCGTCGTCGCGGTAGCCGAGGTCGTCGATTTCCGTTCGCTCGGATTCGGGTACGCGCGGGACCGGCAGGGTGTCGATCGCCATGATGATCACGTGTTCATGGAGCACGTGATTGTGCTCGCAATTGGCCCGCATCGCCAGGGGCGTGGTCTCTTTTCCGCGGTTGAGGAAAACCGCCGTGCCCTTGGTGCGCACTAATGGCGGCTGAGCGTGGGCCAGCCGATCGACGAACGGACGAAGCGGTCCCTCAGCTTCCGTCCGCGCTCGGGTGACGATGTCTTGTCCGCGCTGCCACGTGGACAGCACGGTGAACGCAACCACGGCGATCAGCAGCGGCAGCCAGGCCCCGTGGACCAGTTTCGTCAGGTTCGCCGCGAGGAACAACAGGTCCACCGTCAACAGCAACCCGGCGCCGATCACGATGAGCCACAGCGGGGTATGCCACCTTTTGCGGGCGGTGTAGAAGAACAGCAGCGTGGTGATGGTGATCGTCCCGGTGACCGCCATACCGTACGCGTAGGCCAGCGCCGCCGAGCTGCGGAAGGCGAACACCAGAATGAGCACCGCGACCATGAGTAGGCCGTTGATCCACGGCACATAGATCTGGCCCATCGTCGACTCCGAGGTGTGCGTTATGCGCAATCTCGGCAGATAGCTCAGGTGAGCGGCTGCCGAAGCCACCGAATAGGCCCCGGTGATCACCGCCTGAGATGCGATAACCGTTGCGGCGGTTGCCAATAGCACCATGGGCAGCTGTGCCCAGTGCGGAGTGAGCAAAAAGAACGGGGCGCTCGCCTTGGACTCGTCGCCGAGGACCAGCGCGCCTTGGCCCAGATAGCTCAGAGTGCATGCCGGCAGCACGACGAACAGCCAGCCCCGGGTGATGGCCCTTCGGCCGAAATGGCCCATGTCGGCGTACAGCGCCTCCGCGCCTGTAACGGCGAGCACGACTGCGGCGAGCGCGAAGAACGCAATTCTGGGGTGCCCGAACACAAACGTCGCCGCATAGGTCGGCGACAGCGCCTTGAGGATTTGCGGGTGGCCGAGGACGCCCTTCACGCCGCAGGCGCCGATCGAGCCGAACCAGACGATCATCACCGGACCGAACAGCCGACCGACGGCGTTCGTTCCGTAGCGCTGAACTGCGAACAGCACCAGACTGATCACCGCGGTGATCGGGACGATCCACTCGTCGAGAGATGGTTCGACGACCTTGAGTCCCTCGACCGCCGACAGCATCGACATCGCGGGGGTGATCATGCTGTCGCCGAAGAACAGCGCGGCGCCGAAGATACCCAGGGCGGCCAGCGCGGCGAGGGTCCGAGGTCCTCCTTGCCCGCCAAAACGCCGAAGCAGCGTAATGAGCGCCATGATGCCGCCCTCGCCGTCGTTGTCGGCGTGCATCACCAAGGTGACGTAGGTGAGCGTGACGATGGTCATCACCGACCAGAACAGCAGTGAGACGACGCCGTAGATGTTGTCGATGTTGAGCGGCACCGGGTGCGGGTCGGTGGGGTTGAAGACGGTCGCGAGGGTGTAGATCGGACTGGTTCCGATGTCGCCGAACACGACGCCGAGCGCGCCGACCATGACGGCCAGCCGAACAGATTCAGCACCGCGGACCGTGCGAAGCGGCAACACGGGTTCTGACGTTGTCTGCACGGGCAGGTCCTCGTTCAGCAGCAGCACCTTGTCATCGAGTGATGTGGATGCGGTATGGACGGGTAGCGGCGTAGCGGATAAATCCTAAGCTGGCCGTGACCGGCCGCGTCGAGTCGCAACTCCAGCGTTCACCAGTTCGTCGCCGCGATCACACCGCGGTCTGTGACGGCGCGCCGAGTTACGCGTTTCCAGGCGTGAGATTTCGGCGGCGCCCTGCTCCCGGGATTCGATCGACGAACCGACCGAGCCGCGCGACGGTGTTGTCCAGCGGATCGACGATCTCGGTGAGGCGCCGCAACGTGGGCAGGATCGCCACGAGTTCGTCGATGCCCGTCGCCAACTTCTCCGCGTGGGTGTCGATGCCCTGCGCCGCCGTACTCAGGCCGGAGATCTCCTCGGCGATCTTGCTGGCGTTTCGGTCGATGCCCGCGGCGCTGGCACCGAGCTCGGACAGATTGGCCGCGATGATCTCGGCAGCACGCCGCAGTTCGGCGACGTCATCCAGCGTCGAGCCGACGCGGTCGATCAACGACGCCAATGCGACGGCGCGCCGTGCGGTTTGCCGCACCGTCGCTTCGGTCCAGCTGAGCAAGCCGCCGAGGCCGGGCACGGTGCTGACGTCTACTTGTGGCGCGGAGTAGCCGATTAGCTGCATGGGATGGATTGTGCCCTGCCGTGCTTCACTTCGAGGCAACCTCCCGGATGTCGGCCTCAAGCGCCGCAGACGCCTTTGCCCGGAAGGTGTAGTCGCTCAGCTTGAACCTCCGGCTGCGGATCGCGGTTTCCAGCGTCGTGGTGGGTCGCAGCGGCACGTCCCCGTTCTTGTCGAAGTAATAACTGTTCGCATTGACGCAACTGCTTTGCCAGAAGATCTGGTTCCCTTGACGCGAAAGCATTTCCTTGAAAAACCGGTCGTTCGCTTCTTGCTTCACTTCGACGTAGTCGGCGGACCGCGCCCTGACGTTGCGGAGCACCCGCAGGATGTGCGCGGTCTGTGCCTCGATCAGCGCGAAATAGGACGAGCCGTTGTAGCCGTATGGACCGAAGATCGTGAAGTGGTTGGGGAAGCCGGGGACCGAGATGCCCTCGTAGGCCTGTACTCGTCGCCCTTCCCACCAGTCGGTGAGATCGATGCCGTCGACTCCCCGCAGCGTGTAGGTCGGCATGTTGTCCGGGTCCATCACCTTGAAGCCGGTGGCGAGGATCAGCACGTCGAGATCGTGCGCCGGGCCGCCGGAGGTGTGCACCGCTTCGCCGGTGACGTGCGAGATCGGCGTCGTCTCGAGGAACACGTCGGGCCGATTGAAGGTGGAGAGATAGCTGTTGTGAAAGCTCGGCCGTTTGCAGCCCAAACCATAACGGGGCGAGAGCTTTTCGCGAGTATGCGGGTCCTTCACCTGAGACCTGAGGTACGTCAGCGCGGCGCGCTGAGCCAGTCGTCGCACGTGGAGCCGCCCTTCGTAATGTGCCGGTACGGGGAAGGTGGCCTCGACGAACAGTTGGCTGGCCAGTCGTATCGCTGACTTAGACCCCGGGAGGTGTTCGAGCGCCCACTGAATCGGAGACGCGAGCTTGACATCGGGCTTGGGTAGACACCAGATCGGCGTGCGCTGGAAGACCGTCAGGTGCTCGACCTCGTCGGCGATCGCCGGGATGATCTGCACCGCCGATGCCCCGGTACCGATGATGCCGACCTTTTTGCCGCGCAGGTCCTGTGTGTGATCCCAGCGCGACGAGTGCATGGTGAGACCGGCGAATTCTTCGACACCCGGGATGTCGGGCATGTTGGGCCGAGTGAGCACACCGCACGCGTTGATCAAGAACTTTGCAGTGAGCGCCTCACCCCCGGCCAACGTCACCCGCCACCGGTTCGCGTCGGCGTCCCAGTCGGCGGCGGTCACGGTCTCGCCGAAGCGAAGATTCGGCATCAGGTCGTATTTGTCCACGCAGTCCTCGGCGTAGGCCTTCAACTCTGCACCCTTGGCGTAGCTTCGGGACCAGTCCGGTCGCTGCTCGAACGAGAATTGATAGCTGAACGACGGAATGTCCACGGCGATACCGGGATAGGTGTTCCAGTGCCAGGTCCCGCCGGGCCCCTCGGCTTCGTCGAGGATGACGAAGTCAGTGAACCCGGCCTGCTTGAGTTTGATGGCGAAGCCGATGCCCGCGAAGCCCGCGCCGATGACGACGACCTCGAAGTGTGTTCCGGACGGGTTCACGAGTCTTCCTCCTGAATAACGGGGCCGTTGCGCGTGTTCTGCGCCAGGGCACGGTGGACGTCGGCGATGAGTTCGGCCACGAGATCTGGCCGGTCATATTGCGGGCAGTGCCCGGTGTCCGGCAGCGTTCTGGTGGTGACCTCCGGGTGTGACCGGAGCAGCGCGGTGGCCCCGCGGGCGGGGCTGATCCAGTCCTTCGCGCCCCATACCGCCGTGACCGGAACGCAAAACGGCTTGGAGTCGAGCACATCTGGGGCAATGAGTTCAGCGATGGTCGGGCCGCCGAGCAGAAGCTGTCGACGCAGATCGCCCGGTCCCCAGTGTGAGGCGTACTGCAACCTGGCGTCGGCCGGCATGTGTCCGCCCGCGACGGCCCGCGCAAAGACCGAACTGATGAGCGCCGGGGCAGTGTTGGTGCCCCGCAGCATACTTCGGCTGTCGTGGCCGAGAAGCCAACGGCCGGCCGGAGCGATGCGATGCGCCAGCTTCATCCACACGGGGGTGGCAAGTCCGGCCGGGCCGATCGCGATCACGGCAGCCAACGGCAGCCCAGACCGTTGGGCGAGGCGGAGCGCGGATGTTCCACCGACCGAGTTCCCCACCACGACCACGTCGGCTCCATCGCCGTACTTCTGCACCGCCGCCGCGACGAAATCGTCCACCACACCGAAGAACGACGTGCCAACCGGGCGCTCCGCGCGTCCGTGATACGGAAGGTCGAGGGCAACGGCACGGTGGCCTGCGCTTGCGACCCGGTCCATCACGGCCCGCCACCCGTCTGCGGAATCGGAATAGCCGTGGACGAGAAGAACAGGGGAACCGCCACCGTCGGACTCGAGTACCCGGGTGCGTATCCCGCCGATCGTGGCGACCGGCGCAGTACGGGACTTGGATCGCGTGACCACCCGCCCGGTCACACGCGGGCCACCAATCCGTTCAGCACGGGTAACAGTCGCAGCGCGTGGTAGCCGAGCTGCGTCTCGAAACCCACCGACACCATCGCCTGATTCTTGGTGGAACACCGCGCGACGGCCTTGGCGACGGCGTCGGGGGAGTGGCTCATCCGGAATGCCCTTGCCAGCCGGTCCTTTTCGTCGATCACGCTGCCGCGCAGCCGGGTGTTGTGCAGGATCGGGGTATTGATGACGCCCGGGCACACGACGGAGACGCCGACGTTGCTGCGCGCCAAATCGGCTCGCAGGCAACGTGAAAACATCACCACAGCCGCCTTCGTCGCGCAGTACGTCGCCATCCGGCGGTTGGGCAGATAGCCTGCGCCGGAGGCGATGTTGACGATCTGGCCATGCCCTTGATCGACCATGGCAGCTCCGAACGTCCGGCAGCCATGGACTACTCCGTCGAGATTGATAGACCGCAGCCACGTCCAATCGTCGTCGGTGGTGTCCAGAAATGCTCCACCCACGCCGACGCCGGCATTGTTGACCAGGATGTCGATTGGCCCGACCTGGCCCTTGAGCTCCTTGACCGCGTCGGGGTCTGCCACATCGCAGGCATGTGAACGTGCCTGAACGCCAATGCTTCTACACTCCTCGGCGGTCAGCTTGGCGGCGGCTTCGTCGATGTCGGTGGACACCACGGTCGCGCCGAGTGCGGCATAACGCAGCGCGGTGGCGCGGCCGATCCCACTGCCCGCGCCGGTGACGACGACGACTGCCCCGCGGGGATCGACGCCGCTCATGCGGATACCTTCCGTTCGCGGGCGAACATCTTCAGCCCATGGCGGGGACGCAGTGTGAGGGTGGCCTCCGGTTCCACGGGATGGCCTGGGACCAAGTCGAATACGTATCGCTGGCTGAGCATGGCCGTGATCAGAACCGACTCCATGGTGGCGAAGCCTTGGCCGATGCAGCTGCGCTTGCCGCCACCGAAGGGCAGGTAGGCCGACCGTGGACGCTCCTTGCCCGCGCCGGGGAGGAAGCGGCTGGGATCGAACTGCTCGGGGTTTGGCCACCAGCGTGGGTCGTGATGCACCAGGTGCGCCGGGATGATCACCGTGGTGCCCTTGGGGATTGCTTGATCGCCGATGACGTCGTCGTGAACCGCAACTCGCGGGATCGCCCAGGCCGGCGAGAAGTACCGCATCGCCTCCAGGAACACCGCCGTCGTCCACGGCAGGTCGGGCAGGTCATCGGCGGTTGGGGTCCGTCCTTGCAGGACGGTGTCGACCTCGTCGAGCATCCGACGACGCGCATCGGGGTTGAGCGCCAGCAGATACCACATCCACGACAATGCGTTTGCCGTGGTTTCGTGGCCGGCGAGCATGAGGGTGATGGCTTCGTCGCGGATGCGTTTCATCGGCATGGCACCTCCCTCGTCGGAAGCGTTGAGCAAGTGGTTGAGCAGGTCGGGTGTGTCGATGGGATGCTCGCGGCGCTCGTTGATGAGCTGCCATACCGCGTCATCGATGTGTTTCACGATCCGCTGAATGCCCCCGAACGGCGGCGGAATCGGCACAGGGGTGAACGCCACTCGGGACAGCCCGCGCCAGACCTTCTTGGGCGGTGCAGTGACCAGGAACAGCCGCAACATGCGCTCACCGAACCGCAGACCCCCGGTCACCTTCGAGGACATCTTGGCGGCCACCGGGCCGAAACCCTGGCTGAACAACGAGTTTCCGACGACGTTCAAGGTGAGCTCGACCATCTCGTTGACCATTTCCAGCTCGAACAGCGGACCGCGCTGCGCGTAGTCGGCGAGCAGGGCGTCGATGGGTTCGATCATCAGGTCGACGAGACCGTTGAGATGCCGCTTGGCGAACATCGGCGACAGCATCGTCCGGTAGCGCTGCCACGAGTCCTCCTCGTCGGTGAACAGGCTGACTCCGAGGATGGCCCGTAGCAGTTCGTACTCGTAGGACTTGTAGTAGTTGAGGCGCCCCGCATGCAGTACGTGGTCGATGTCGTCGGGATGACACAGCGCTACGAAATGCCTTGTCGCCGTGCTAAATCGAGCGACGTCGTGTCCCTCGATGTGTCTGACCCAGCCGTTCTTGGGGCTCAGCCCGACCGTCATCGCGTCGCGCGACATCTTGAACCTGTTCAGCGTGATGGTCGGCCGCCGAACGGCTTCCAGTCGTGGACTCGCATCACTTGGTGCTACATCGTTTGACGCGGTGACTGGGCAGGTCATCGATACCTCCGGGTCAGAGTTGCGGGCGCACACTTTTCGCCAGCTGGTGACAACCGCCATAACTGGTGGCGCGTGACACCACTTTGACCGCCGGGTGCCCGGGTGTCAAGATGTCGACGTGAGCAGATCTGGCGTGTGGGGTGGTCGCACCACCGAACAACGCCAGCTGGAACGGCGGTCCCGGATGATCGCGACGGCTGTCAAGATCTGGAGCGACGAGGGTTGGGCAGCGGTCAGCATGCGCCGAATCTGCGCCGAGACGTCGGTGAACGACCGGTATTTCTACGAGGAGTTCGGCGACAAAGATGGACTGCTTGCGGCGACGTGGGAGACGGTTCGTGATGACGCTCTCGCGACCCTGACCCGGGAATACGAGGTGTGGGGTGAGCACCCGTCCTGGGAGGAATTGACCCGGCAGGTAGCTACGGCGTTGCTCGATTGGATGACGGTCAATCCCGCCTACGCACGTATCCTGCTCAACCGCGACGAAAGCAGCCGGACGCTGGAACAATTGCACCGCAATGCCTTTCACCGTGCAGTCGACCTCGTCATCGGAGTGGCCCGGCCGCGACTGCAACCCGGGTTCGACGAAGAGGGTCTGAAAATGGACGCGGTGGCCGGTATCGGCGGATTCATCGAACTGCTTCGTTCCTGGCAATCCGGCTATCTTGAGGTCGACGCGCGTCGCATCGTCGAACACACCAGCAGTTCGGCCGCGCGGTACAGAGGCCGGCAGCGGGGCACCTAGCTGCGGAGCAGGCTCACGTAGCGCTGCGCAGTTCCAGTCTCAAGGCAAAAGACGCTGTCAGCGTTTTCACAGCAATAGTCCCGGTGGCCGATTATGCTCATGAACCGTTGTAGCCAGGGGGCACAAAAAACAACAGACCGAGGGCCAACCCGACAAGCAAGAGAACCTGCAGAGCGGTCAAAGGGCGTATTGCTGTCCGGCTTCCTGGTCTGAATTCCTGGGAATGCGGGACGAATTCGCCTGTCGCCGCTGCCGATCTCGAGCTCGGGTCCGTCGGTGCCTCCTCGGAAGGACAACTGTGGTGAACGTTCGTAGAGTCGGTCGACTGAGCATGTTGGCGGTCGGATTGGGAATTGGGGCGGCGTTGGTCCCGTCCCCGGGTATGGCCTCCGCCGACTCGTCTTCTGACTGGTTGGCGTCGATCGACGGTCTGCTGGCCGGTACGGCCCTGCCTGCCGCGTCGTCGGGCCTGAATCTCGCCGTCTCGTTCGACGGGTATTCGCTGCTCCAGGAGGGCAGCGCCACTGCCTACACCACCGCCGGACAGGGTGGCTTGGCGATCGCCGAAGGCAGCGGCGCATACGCCAGCGCCGGTGGCGGCACCGGCGACTACGCCTTGGCCGACGGCACCAACGCTTTCGCCATTGCCGGCGGGGAGCCCGGCGACACAGGCGCGAACTACGACACCGCCGTTGACATCGGCAACAACGACCTGCCGTCCGTGGGCGCCCGCGACGGGGCTTACGCCGGCAACAGCGACCTGGGCGGAGGCTCCGGGACCGGCGCCTACGACACTGCCATTGACATCGGCAACAACACCAACGGCGCCAGCGGCGGCGGCAACGAGGGCGCGTTCGCCGGCGGCGGTGGCCTGGGCGGAGTCGCTGGGGGCGGTAACAACGACACCGCCATCGACTTCGGTAACAACAGCGGCCTGTATGACGGCGTGGACGCCGTCGGCGGCAACGGTAACTACGCCAGCGAGTCCGGCAACATGACCGGCTACGACGAAGGTTCCTTTGCGGGCTTTGGCGGCAACGACAACACAGCCATCAGCGCCACCAACTTCACGCAGGAGTACGCCGGTGCCTACGCGCAAATCGGCAACAGCAACTACGCCTTGAACCTGGGCCCGGAGAACAGCTTCGCGACAGCCTTCGAGGGCAATAACAACGTCGCCATCGTCGACGATCCGTTCAGCTCCGTGGCCAGCTACGCCGACTCCGGCTACGGGTTCAGCAACGACGTGGCCGAAGTCCTGGGCGCTCAAGGCAACATCTCCGCTGTCAACGCGAGTGACGTCTACGACATCCTGACGGCGTTGGGTCACTCGACCGGGACGTTCTAGTCGGACAACGCGACGGAGCGGCCGAGGTGCTCGATCTTGGTGACGAAGGGCGACGTCATCGCCCGCACGAGTGCGCCGTACCCGACACCGAAATCGATCTCGTCGCCGACCGCGACAGGGTGATCGCCGAGGTCGACGATCAGGTGGTCGCTGCTCATCCCGAGGATCGTGATGCCCTCGGGTGGATGCAGACCATCCGGGTCCACGTCCTGGCGACCGAGGGCCAGGATTGCTTGATGCACGGTCCTGCTGCCGGTGCGGGCCGGAGCCACGCCGAAGGCCGCCTGAGCACGATCTCCCCAGGGCTGAGCCGGCTTCATCGCGACCTCGATGACCTCGGCGGTCAACGTGAAGGCGTCCGTGTGCAGGCCGGGGATCGGTGTGCGGTATAGCGGATCGACGCCGAGCAGGATGGCCTCACCGACTCGAAGGTCGTTGACCCGGCCGACGTCGCTGGTGTGCAGAGCCCAGTTCAGGTTCGCCGAGTTGCCGCCTGAGACGACGTCGAGCGAGATCCCGTGCCGCGCCTCGATATCGTTCGCGAGCCCGGTGAGGATGCCCATGTTCCGATCGTCGGGAATGACGCCGTTCTGACAGGCGAGGTTGGCGCCGAGTCCGACGAGCTCGAGGGAGGAGTGACCGAGGACCACCCGCACGGCCTCGGGGACGTCGTCGAGCGCGATGCCCTCGCGTAGGTCACCCAACTCGACCATGAGCACGACGTCGTGCATCCTCTTCTGCCGGGACGCGGCGTGATCGAGCGCTGCCAGCACGGCGGCCTCGGTGTTCAGACTGATGTCGGCGGCGTCCACGACCCATGCCACGTGGCTGAGCATCGGTGAGCGGATCAACGTGCGTAACGGCGGTGGGTCGAGCTCGGCCAACCGAAGCAGGTTCGGCACCCGGGAATCGCCGAGGCCGTGGGCGCCGCCGCGCAGCATCGCCGCGCCCACTCCCGGCGAGCCCAATGCGGCCTTGGTGACCCCGGTGACCCCGATGCCCGTGAGGGCAAGCCGATCAACCAGGATCCGGGTGTTCTGCTCGACCTTGTCGAGGTCGATGTCGAGCCGAAGCGTCACACGGGGGTGGTCGTTTCGGCTACTGCCGCGAGAGCGGGGAAGGCCTTCAGCACCATGTCGACCAGATCCGACGCGGGGCGCGTCAGCGGGTCGGTGACCGGGAGGCCGAGCTCCGAATGATGCTCCGCGATCGCGTCGGTCAGCTCGTCTTCGCTCATCTCCTCGTGGTTGATCGTGACCCCGATGACGCGGGTGTCGACGAACGCCTCGATCAGTGCGATCTCGCTGGCCGCGGTCGGCATCGCCACCATCGGGAAGTCGCCGAGCACCATGCGCTTCGGCGCGTGCTGCACGATCACGCCGGCCGGCCGGCTGCCGCGCAGGATGTGAGCCGACGTGATGTACGCGGGGTGGCTGAGCGCGCCCTGGCCTTCGACCACGATCACGTCAGGGTCCTCACCTTCGAACGCGGCGACGACCTGATGCTCGACCTCGCCCGAGCAGAACTGGGGGACCAACGCATCCAGCGCGACGCCGTACTTACCGCCCTGGATCAAGGTGGTCTGACCGGTGCCGACCATGACCGCCTTGATGCCGCGCGCGTTCAGCGCCTGGACCAGCAGGGTTGCGGTGGTGCGCTTCCCGATCGCCCCGTCTGTGCCCAGGATCGCGATCCTGGGGCAGGTGACGTCGAAGATCCGGCCCGAGAACAGGTGCAGGTCGCGCTTTTCCTTCGGTCGGCGCACATCGGTGATGGTGACGCCGGCGATCACGGCGGCCGCGGCGAACTCGGCGTCGTCGTTCAGGAACTCGTGCAGGCCGTTGATGATGTGCATCCCGCGGGCGATGCCGTCGAGCAGCACGACCCGCTGCTCGCTCGACAGCAGGCCGTCGGCAGGCGCCAGCCCACAGATCAGATAGTCAGGTACGCGGCCGGCGTGCGAGATGGATTCGGCGAGCGATGCCAGCACCGGGATGCCGTTCGCGGTGCCGTCGAGGAACTTCCCGGCATCGACTCCGGCCCGGACGCTGTCGATGACGCTGAGGATCTCGTATTTCTCCGAGTGCCTGACCAGGCCATTAGCGGTCTTACCGTCTTGCTCGCCGAACTGGCCCTCGCAGTACACGATCGCGGTGGAACCAGCGGGCAACGCGAAGGGAGCTGCCGGATCGCTTTGCTTGGACGCGTTGATATAAGGGGTACTGCTGGCGCGCGAAGACATAAATTCCTCTGAGAAGTCCCATAAGGCGACGGGATCGTGGCGGGGCGGTGAGCCCAACGTTCAACAAGTCATCCCTGAGCGCCGGCGAGATTACCGGCGTGTTAACTGTACCCGATCGGGCCTGACTGCCCACTTTCGCCGACCGAGAGGTCAATAAACCTGTCGTGTCATGCGATGCACCGGCTCGTCCAGCACGACCGCATGAATGAGTTGCGCAAAGCTGATCCACGCCTCTGGCTGGCTGAGCGATGTATCAGAGTCATGGAGTGACCCGCCCGGAGCGCCGGAATCGACCCGGGCCCAACCTTCTTCGCCATCCGTGGGCTGCGTGAAGGCGATCAGCAGATCCTCTCCGTTCACCCAGGACGCCCACCCTGAGACCGGCGCGCTGTGGACTTCGGCGCCGAGCGTCGATTCATGGGGGTCTTCCCATGCGTCATACACGAAGGAGGCTGCGGTTTCTCCGTCCCAAATGAACTGAATCTCGAAAGCAACGACGGGTTCGACCGGGTCGGTTTGATAGTCGAAGACCAAAGTGAACCGGCCGGGCTCGATTTCTGAGATGGGCTGGTTCGTGGAATCCATCACGTCTCACTACCTTCGGTCGAACGAGCACAGCGGTAGAGGAATCAACGCCAGCGTATGTGCAATCGCAGGCGACACAGTCACCTCGCTGGGTTGGATGCACTCCATCGGTTGTCTTGTCGGTAAGAAGGTAACGGTGTAACTATGGAAGTCGATCACCGCCACACTGCCGTGGCGCCTCCAGAGCGGATCGCCGTGGACCTCGAGATGACAGTTATGGGCCAGTCCTAGTGCACTCCTTCTCTGCGGTATTCGTTGTCGCGGCGCCGGCCCGGAAGGTCTGGCAGGTATTGCACCCGCCGGTACCCCGCGACGCGACATTGCCGAGGGTCCTCGAATATCCCGGCGGCAGTATGGAAATCCTCAACGAGGGCGACGAGGCGGGACAAGGCCTGGTGCGCACCTGCGTGTTCGGGGTTCCCCGCTATCTGATGTCTGGCGGCACAGCCCGGTCCTGGGAGGTCGTCACCGAGGCCAAGATCAACAAACTCTCTCGCTACGTCTCGATCAGCAAGCCGTTGTGGTCGCGCGCCGAGGGATATCACGAACTCGACGAACAGCCGGACGGCACAACACTTCTCACCTTCCATGAGACCTACCACGCCCACAACCCGGTCCTGCGTGCTCTTTTCGAGGGCCGCGTGCACGCGAAGATCTCGGCTGACAACACAGTGATCTACGAGCACGCACTCAAATATGCCGGTGCGACGAAAAGGGTGTCATGACTTTCGACTTGATCATTCGCGGCGGGACGGTCGTCGACGGCTCGGGTGCGCCTGCGCGCACCGCAGATATCGGAGTGCGGAACGGACTCATCACCGAGGTGGGCCGGATAGACGGCGCGGCCCGGCGGACCATTGATGCCGACGGCCTCACCGTGACACCGGGATTCGTCGACGTGCACACACATTTCGACGGCCAGGCCACCTGGGATCCGCATCTGACGCCGTCGTGCTGGCACGGTGTCACCACCGCGATCATGGGCAACTGTGGGATCGGTTTCGCACCGGTACGCCCCGACCGGCACGACTGGCTGATCGAGCTGATGGAGGGCGTGGAGGACATCCCCGGTAGCGCGCTGGCCGAGGGGATCACCTGGGAGTGGGAATCTTTCGGTGAGTATCTCGATGCGCTGGAGAGAATGCCGCGCGCCGTCGATGTCGGAACACAGATACCGCAGGCAGCACTGCGCGCCTACGTGATGGGTGATCGCGCACTCGACGCCCCGACCGCCGACGACCTCGCTGCCATGAGCAAAGCGGTCACCGACGGCTTACGCGCCGGAGCCCTTGGTATGTCGTTCGGTCGCACGGCCGGACATCGCAGTGCGAACGGGCAACCGGTGCCCGGAACATATTCGGACGAGGACGAACTCGTTGCGTTGATGATGGCGATGGCCGAGGCGGGACGCGGCGTGCTGCAGGTGGTGCCGGCCGGTGTGGGCGGTGAAATGGGCGGCGACCAAAGGCATTCCATCGACGCCGAGGTCGAGTGGATCAGCCGCCTCGGCGAGCGGTTTCGGATACCGCTGACGTTCTTGGCCATGGTCAACGAGCAGGATCCGCACGACTGGCAACGCTGGTTCGGCGCCGTGCGCACCGCGAACGCCGCCGGCGCGAACGTACGGCCACAAGTCGCCAGCCGCGCCTTCGGAATGTTGATGGGCCACCAATCGCGGATGAACCCGTTCCGGCACCGACCCAGTTACCGATCCCTGATGGATCTGCCGCTCGACCAGCGCGTGCGGGCACTTCGCGACCCGCAGATGAAGGCGCGGATCCTCGCCGAGACGCCCGACCGCAGTGACGTGCCGTCGGCCGATCAACTCAACCGCCACATGTTCAAGCGGCTCTACCCGCTCGGAGAGCGACTCGATTACGAACCGTCGCCCGAGGACAGCATCGCGGCCATTGCCGAGCGAGAGCGTCGCGATCCGTGGGAAGTCACCTACGACACTCTCCTGCAGGCGGAAGGCAAAGAGTTCCTGCTGTTCCCGCTGCTGAATTACGCGGGCAACGACTACCACCACCTCCACGACATGATGTCGGACCCGTTGAGTCTGCAGGGCCTCGGCGATGGGGGAGCGCACTGCGGCATCATCTGCGACGCCAGCATGACGACCTACCTGATGTCCTACTGGGTCCGTGACCGCGTCCGTGGCCCGCGGATACCGCTGGAGACGGCAGTGCATCGGCTCACCGGCGATCCGGCCCAGTTCTACGGCCTCGGTGATCGCGGTGTCCTGGAACCCGGCCGGCGGGCTGACGTCAACCTCATCGACCTCGACAGTCTGGGCCTGCACTATCCCGAGCAGGTGATGGACCTGCCCGCCGGCGCTTCACGACTCATTCAACGCTCCGACGGCTACATCGAAACGCTGGTGCTCGGACAGACGATCGTCGCCGACGGCGAGCTCACCGACAACCGGCCGGGCGGTCTCGTCCGCGGTTCGCGGCCGATGGCGACGGCGTAGCCAAAAACGTTGGAAGACATCAAAGCCCCAGTCGTTGTCGCCGGTCGATCAGGCAGCCGGTCTGGGCCATCTTCGCATCAACTTGTAGCTGGCGAGTTAGAAGCCTTTTTTATTGAGCCAGTCCAGCACAACGTCAGCCACTTCTTTCCAACCGCGATCGATGGTCAACGAGTGGCCTTTGCCTTCGAAGACGTGCAACTCGGTATCTGAGGATCCGTGTTGGTATTTGTCGAACACTTCCTTGGTGACCTTGAGGGGGACGACGTGGTCGTCGGTTCCTGAAGTGAGCAGCAGGGGACCCCGTTCGGCGAGGTGCGTGTCGACCCTGGCCGGCGAGTGTGGGAAGAAGTTGGCACTGGCGTCTTGGAAGAGTGGACGGCCGGCACCGGGAATGGTCCACGCATCATGTAGAGCATCGGATTCCTCCTCGGTGAGCATGTTGCCGAATGCGTAGTGAAACTCCTTGGGGCTCAACGAAACCGTGCGGTGCAGATTGGCCGGATTCTTCAGGACGGGGAAAGCGGACTTGAGTTGCGCGTAGGGCAGCGCCTTGACGCCCTTGATTGGCGCGGGATCGATCGCCGCGGCCGCTGCGACGACACCTTCAGCGAGCAACTCTTGGGCGATGAGACCGCCGAATGAGTGCCCCACGGCGACGGGTTTGGGCTCCGCCGTGCCGATAAGCCCAACGTAGTGATCCACCATTTCCTTGATGCCCATGTCGTTGAGCGCATCCGCGTTGTCGCGGGTGGCCGCGACGGTATCCCCGTCGCCAGGCCAACCGGGAGCGCTCGTTTGGTATCCGAGGGATTCGAAGAGGTCGATCCAGGGACGCCAGGCGTCCGAGTGGATCCAGAGCCCGTGAATGAAGATGACCGGATTGGGTTTGGTTGGTGACGTCATAGCATGACCTCTTCTGTCGTTTTGATGGTGGTTGTTAAGAGCGCGAGTTCGTCAGTTAGGCGAGACCACGGTCTCGACGAGTCCCGTGCTGACGTCGTAAACCATTCCAGTACAACGCATGCCGTCAGGTAGGCCGCTTGCGCTGCGCAGCGCTTTCACATCGACGTGGACGGCAGCGTAGGGGTCGGCGACGCTCTTGGCGTCCAGAGACCCCTGGTCGATACCGAAGAAGTTGGCCAGTAGGTGGTGCTCACCTTGCATCCGCAGGATTCCGCAATCGGTGTGCTGCAGGACCACGAAATTCCAGCCCTGGTCGAAGTCGCCCCCGGCTGCCTGAGTCAGCTTCCGTAGCAGCACGAGCTCGTCGAGAAGCGATGATGTGACACGCCCGCCGATGTTGCGGATCATCGCCGCTTCGCCCAACTCGAGCCCGAGGATTTGGGCCGGATCGACGCGCGGGTCCACACAGCCGATGATGAAGACCTTCAGCGACGGAATTATCCGCAAGTCTGACGCGAAACGGTGTGTCGAAAAGCCGGCATTGCCTTGCGCCAGTTTCGCCAGCAGGTCGGTCATTGCCACTCCTCGAGGAAAATCGCAGTTCTGGACGGGATCGAATCCCGTTGTGCGACTCCGATGACAGTGCGCCGACGGTGGCGGACGGAAAAAGTGCCAATATTTGCTCGCACTCATCGTCTGCGCCGATCAATCATCAGCCGTACAGTTCTCTGGTGGAGTTTCGCCAGCTCGAGGCGTTTGTTGAGGTGGCGACTCAACTTCACTTCGGTCGGGCGGCCGAGAAGCTCGGGATTGCGCAGCCAACGTTGAGCGAACTTGTGCGTCGGTTGGAGCGCGAAATGGGAACGCCGTTGCTGGCCCGCACCACCCGCCGAGTGACGCTGACGCGCGCTGGTTCAGAGCTTCTCGAGCGCGCTCAGGCGATTATCGAGAGCACAGCAGAGGCGACCCTTGCGGTGCGTCGCGTCGCCAATGACGAAGCCGGCACCGTCCGGTTGGGCGTCATACCTGCCGTCTCGCCTGTCTTGGCCCCGCACGTCGCTGAGGCACTGCGTCGGCACGCTCCCGACATCACCCTCGATGTGCGCAGGATGTGGCCACCCGATTTGCTGAACGCCGTCGCAGACGGGACTGTCGATGTGGCTATCAATTGTGGGTCCGTTGTCGATCCACCGGGCGTCGTGGGTGAGGTGTTCTGCGGTGAGGGCGCAGTGGTGGCGCTGCGTAACAGCCACCGGCTCGCCGGGCGTGACAGCATCTCGTGGGCCGACCTTGCCCACGAACCTTTCGGAATCCCCAGTGCCTCTTTGTTTCCGGACTGGTCTGCGGCGCAACAGCGCGTGCTTGACCAAGCAGGAATCTGTCCGCCGATCGTGGAGCTCGAAACCACCGATGTCGCGGCAACCGACTGGTCTCGGCAGTCCCAGGTGGACTGGATCATGAGCAGCGTCGGATTGATTGGCGCAAACGAAGGGGTGAGGGTGCTGCCCGTGTCACCTACCGGGTTGCTGTCGTACAAGTTGCAGTGGAATCCCTCACGCGCGCAGACGTCGGCGGCGGCACGCTTGGTGCAATTAGTCCTCACCGTCGCGGTGCCACCGACCTGGGTTACTCAGCCAGGGCACCTGCGATTCGACACAGCGGATTCGAATGCCCTTCAGGAGGATTCATGCCCAGTACCGCAGACCTGACGCAACGAAACACGGCCTTCGCCGCGAACGGCTTCGACCCGCTTCTGACCATCAATCCGTCGGGCAACATGATGGTGGTGTGCTGCGTCGACCCAAGAGTCGACCCTGCACATGTTCTTGGCCTGGCAAACGGCGAGGCTGCCATTATCCGAAATGTCGGCGGACGAATAACGCCGTCGACCCTGCGCACGATGTCGATGCTGGGCAAGGTCGGCCAAGCCAACGCCGACACCCACGTGCCCGGTACGTGGAACCTCGTCATCCTGCACCACACGGATTGCGGAATGACCGATCTTGCCCCCTATCCGGAACTGCTCGCTGAGTACTTCGAGATTTCAGAAGGCGAGTTGGCCGGCAAATCCGTCTCAGACCCGGTCGGATCGGTGCGCGTGGATGTGGCGACGATTTTGGACAACATTCGCGGAAGCGACTTTCTGGTGTCCGGACTGGTCTACGACGTCGCAACCGGACGTCTGGACGTGGTGGTCGCGCCCACGCCTCTGCATCCCGCATAGGCCCTGATCCTCCTCTGTCAGAACGGTTTTCGTCGGTATCTTACTTCCCGAGTTGTAGCGGGGAATAGTCATTGATCGGCGAGGCCGATGAGTGGCATCAAGTATTGGGGCTGTTTCCCAGGCGGAGTTCGGCCCATTGTTAGGACCATGGAGGCGAAGTGATGGCCGATGTACCGGCTTCGAAGGCAACCAAGACTGTTCTGATTTCGGGAGCCAACGGTGACACCGGGCGACCAGCGGCGAGGGAGTCGATCGCCCTGGGGCTGACGGTCCGTGCGTTGGTGCATACGGTTGACGACCGCGCGCAAGCCTTGGCCGATCTCGGGGCCGAGGTCGTTGAGGGAGACCTCTTGGACATCAACACGGTCCGTCCCGCGATGGAGGGTGTGGACGCCGCCTACTTTGTCTGGCCGGTGCAGCCCGGCCTCCTCCACGCGATCGTGAATTTCGCACAGGTGCCCTATCTGCAGAGCGGAGTCTTGCGGATGCCCGTCGGCAAAGGTCGGCACTCGCCGATCGCTGCGGACGACCAAGGCCGCGCTATAGCTGCGCTTCTGCTGAATCCCGAAGGACACGTGGGAACCACCGTCCCGCTGTCCGGGCCGATCGAGATGGACCACGAGCAGATGGCCGCCGAGTTATCTACAGCTCTGGGCAGGACATCGTCTTTTCACGACCTACCCGTCGCCGAATACGTTGAGTCTCTCCGAGCGATGGGTGTACCTCCCTACGTGGTGCAGCATCTCAGCGGCGCCATGGTCGATTACCAGAACGGTCATATGTCGGGCGCCGACAACAACATTGAGCAACTCACCGGACGACGACCCATGACCGTCGGCGAGTTCGCGCGCGCCCACGCTGAGCTCCTCAACGGCGTCAGCGCCAACTAATTGCGGGCGGCTCGTAGTCGGAGTGATAACGGCTTTCGTAAACCGACGGCGCAGCTTGCGGCGCAGCTGACCACGAACTAGTCGGCTCACACCCGCCACCACGCCTTTCGGCCGGGCAGGGTGTAACGTTAGGGACGTTGGTACTCCCAGCCCATCCGGAATGGCTCAGTTTCTTACGCTGATCTGCCCGAGCATCCGCTCATGCCGGACATAACGCTTCTACCGCTCAGTCGGGATAATTTTGAATGCTCCGTCGTTGTTTCCGCAATTGATTGCTCCCTTTGGGCTGCAACACTTTTCGTACACGCCGAGCTTTGGCATCCTCGGTACCTACTCGCCGACCGCATGCGGCTTGGCGACCTTCAGTGAGGCGCTGGCAAACGGACTGACAGCCAGAGGCGCCACGGTCAGCGTCGTGCGCATCGCCGACGGTGACATTTCCAAGGCGCCCAACGTCGCCGGCGAGCTCGTCAACGGCTCGGCTTCCTCTATAGCGGCGACCTCCGAGCTCCTGAACCAAAGCGACGTCGCCGTGATCCAGCACGAGTACGGCATCTATGGCGGTCCCGACGGAGACGAAGTCGTTCAGATCATGACCGGTTTGCGCGTCCCATCGATCGTCGTCGTTCACACGGTGCTCAAAGATCCCACACCACATCAACTTTCGGTGCTCGAATCAGTGATGGCATTGGCTAATCAAGTAATCGTGATGTCGGAGGTAGCCGCCCAACGGCTGTGCGCGGGCTTTGCCATCGATCGCGACAAGGTCACCGTCATCCCGCATGGCGCGGCGCTCCCGAATGCCAATGGTGTGCAACGTCCCGACCGACCGACGATCTTGACCTGGGGCCTGCTGGGACCGGGAAAGGGCATCGAGCGGGTCATCGACGCGATGGCTGCGCTCAAGTGCCTGCCCAACCCGCCGCGGTACATCATCGCCGGCCGTACTCACCCCAAGGTCCTCGCCGCGCAGGGGGATAGTTATCGCGAAGCGCTTGTCGCGCAGGCGAAACGCCTCGGCGTTGCCGATTCGGTGTCCTTCGACGCCGTGTACCGCACGCCCGAAGAACTCACCGCGCTCATCCAGTCGGCTACCGTCGTCGTCCTGCCCTACGACTCGAAGGATCAGGTCACCTCCGGCGTACTGGTCGACTCTCTTGCGAGTGGCCGCCCGATTGTCGCCACCGCTTTCCCTCACGCGGTCGAGTTGCTCGGCAGCGGTGCGGGAACCGTCGTCGCTCACGACGATCCCGATGCACTGGTCGCTGCACTGCGCCAGCTGCTGACCGATCCGAGCGTCGCCGAATCCATGGCCACCGAAGCCCGCTGGCTGGCCCCATCCATCGCCTGGCCCGTCGTGGTCGGCGCGTACGTCACCGAAGCGCAACGACTGCTGGTCACTCAATCGGCGCTGGCGTGACCGCCCCGCCCGCCCCGGTGTTCACGCACCTGCTGCGAATGACCAATCATCGCGGCACCTTTGAACACGCCTGCTTAGCCGAGCCACGCCTCGAGCACGGGTACTGCACCGATGACATGGCCAGAGTGCTCGTCGTCACGACCCGTGACCCCGACCCTTTGGGTGCCGTAAAGGGCCTCGCCGGCAAGGCGCTGCAGTTTTTGAACGACGCCCAGTCCTACAACGGCTCCTGCCGCAACCGGATGGACCACGCCGGAAATTGGACCGACCAGCCCACCACGGACGATCATTGGGGCCGCTGCATCTGGGGGCTCGGCACCGCCGCCGCCCACAGCGGCGTCAGCTTGGTCCGCCGACTGGCCGTGATTCAGTTCGAGCGCGCTGCCAAGGCCAGGTCGCCGTGGCCCCGCGCGATGGCGTTCGCCGCCGTCGGTGCAGCCGAACTTCTCAGTGTTGAGCCCGGTAATTCCGCCGCCCTGCGACTCCTCGCCGACTACGCCGCCACTGTCGCGGGACCGACGTCCACGCCGGACTGGCCGTGGCCCGAACCAAGGCTCGCTTACGCGAATGCGATTCTGCCCGAGGCGATGATCGCTGCCGGCGTGGCGCTGGAGGACCCGGATCTGAAACAACGTGGCCTGGATCTGCTGCAGTGGTTGCTCGACCACGAATCGACGGACGGCCATCTGTCGCCCACGCCCGTGGGAGGCCGGGGACCGCAGGACAGCCGGCCCGCGTTCGACCAGCAGCCGATCGAGGTGGCCGCCCTTGCCGACGCCTGCGCTCGTGCCGCTGCCGCCGACCCGCGGGCGCTCTGGCTGGATGGTGTCCGGTCGTGCGCCGCGTGGTTCGAGGGTGTCAACGACTCCGGATTGCTCATGTGGGACAGGGAGACCGGCGGCGGGTTCGACGGGCTGCTCGCCGACTGCGTCAACCTCAACCAAGGCGCCGAATCGACCCTTGCGGTGATCTCCACCTTGCAGCACGCACAACGCTTTTCGTTGGTTCCACAATGACTTTGGCGCTCACCGGGCTCGTCTCTCGCGACCCTCACCAGATCGCGGCGAACCCGGGGCGGGTGATCACCCAACTGTTCGTGCCCGGCCAGGAGGGCTTCGAACTGCAGGAGTCCCGAGCGGGAGTGGTACTCAAACGCATCCTCGCCCTGACCGACGACGACGTTTTATCGTCCTTGGACGACATCATCATCCGCTTCGAAGGACGCCACCGTGACCTGGCGGGCACGTTTCGTCAGCACGCCCACGAGCTCGCGGACCGCCTGAATTCCGGTACCCCGTTGTCCGATGCGCGAATGCTGTTGCTGGGCGCGACCTTTACCAGCGAGTACTCCATCGAGGGCGCGGCGCTGTGCAACCCCAGCATTGTGGCCCACCCCGACCAGACCGACTCCGCGCCAGGCAGCCTGCGATTCGTGATGAGCGTGCGGGGGATCGGGGAAGGGCACCGCTCGTCCATCGGGTTCCGCACCGGTGTTGTCGACGCTGCGGGCCGGGCCACCATCGACGAGCCGGAGCGCTTCGCGACCACCGGAAGCGTGTCGGATGCGCTACTCGATGCCGCGGTGTTCCGCGGCGAACTCGGCCGTATCGGTAATGCCGCCGAGGCCGCGAACTACGTCTTCGACATGCTCGGTGACCGTTTCACGCGAGCCGACCTCGACGCGCGACTCGACGATCTCCGGGCCAACCTGAGCACTCGGGGACACGGGGAGCGCGCGGTCGCACTCATCCGCACCGTCGCCGCACGGTCCTATGCTGTCGAATTCCCCAGCAACGTGGGACTTTCCGAGCGCGTGTTGTGGCCGTCAGTAGAGGCCGAGCAGGCCGGTATGGAGGATGCCCGATTCGTCCGCTTCATCGACGATGACGGCACAGTTACCTACCACGCCACCTACACGGCCTATAGCGGATCGCACATCAGCCAACAACTACTGACTACCAAGGACTTCCAGTCCTTCACCTCCGGACCGCTCGTCGGGAAAGCAGCGGCCAATAAGGGCCTAGCCTTGTTCCCTCGACGAATCCACGGCCGCTACGCCGCTATGTCGCGATCCGACCGCGAGACCAACACGGTCGCCTTCGCCGACCATTTGGCGGTCTGGACGAGCGCGTCGCCGTGCCAGCAGCCGACGGAATCCTGGGAAGCGCTGCAACTCGGAAACTGCGGCCCGCCAATAGAAACCGAAGCGGGCTGGCTGGTGCTCACGCATGGTGTCGGGCCGATGCGGACCTACAGCATCGGTGCGATTCTGCTCGACCTGGACGATCCGACCCGGGTGCTCGGCCGGCTACGACGCCCACTGCTCAGCCCTGCGCGGGACGAACAGAACGGCTATGTGCCCAACGTTGTCTACTCCTGCGGCGCGCTGGTGCACGCCGACACCCTGGTGATCCCGTACGGAATAAACGACGGCGCCATTGGCATTGCCACCGCGCCACTTTCGCAGCTGCTGGCCGCGCTCGTCCAGTAGTCAGATCGCCCGAGATGAGGTCAGCATGAGCACGATGAATAGGTCCGGCGACACAACGCATAACCCGCTCGGTGAGTACGTCCTGCACGTGGGTGTGGGGTTCACCGCCAAGGATCGTCCGCATGTGTTGGAGGAGTTGGCCACTCTCGGGTCGCACCTGGGCCGCTGGGACCCGCAGGGTGTCAGCCTGGAAGTCTCGTTGCCAGTGATGGCATTGGCTGATCAAATAATCGTGATGTCGGAGGTGGCCCACCAACGGCTGTGCGCGGGCTTTGCCGTCGATCGCCACAAGGTCACCGTCATCCCGCATGGCGCGGCGCTCCCGAATGCCAATGGCGCGCAACGTCCCGACCGACCGACGATCTTGACCTGGGGCCTGCTGGGACCGGGTAAGGGCATCGAGCGGGTCATCGACGCCATGGCTGAGCTCAAGTGTCTGCCCAACCCGCCGCGGTACATCATCGCCGGCCGTACTCACCCCAAGGTCCTCGCCGCGCAGGGCGATGGGTATCGCGAAGCGCTTGTCGCGCAGGCGAAACGCCTCGGTGTTGCCGATTCGGTGTCCTTCGACGCCGTGTACCGCACGCCCGAAGAGCTCACCGCGCTCATCCAGACGGCTACCGTCGTCGTCCTGCCCTACGACTCGAAGGATCAGGTCACCTCCGGCGTGCTGGTCGACTCTCTTGCGAGTGGCCGCCCGATTATCGCCACCGCTTTCCCTCACGCCGTAGAGTTGCTCGGCAGCGGTGCGGGAACCGTCGTCGCGCATGACGATCCCGACGCGCTGGTCGCAGCGCTGCGCGAGCTGCTGACCGATCTGCGCGTCGCCGAATCCATGGCCACCGAAGCCCGCGGGTTGGCCCCATCCATCGCCTGGCCCGTCGTCGTCGCCGCGTACGTCACCGAAGCGCAACGACTGCTGGTCACTCAATCGGCGCTGGCATGACCGGCCCCGCGCCGACCCCGGTGTTCACGCACCTGTTGCGAATGACCAATCATCGCGGCACCTTCGAGCACGCCTGCCTGACTGAGCCCCGCCTCGAGCACGGGTACTGCACCGATGACATGGCCAGAGTGCTCGTCGTCACGACCCGTGACCCCGACCCATTGGGTTCCGTCAAGGGCCTCGCCGGCAAGGCGCTGCAGTTCTTGAACGACGCCCAGTCCTACAACGGCTCGTGCCGCAACCGGATGGACCACGCCGGAAATTGGACCGACCAGCCCACCACGGACGACCATTGGGGCCGCTGCATGTGGGGACTCGGCACCGCCGCCGCCCACAGCGGCGTCAGCCTGGTTCGCCGACTGGCCGTGATTCAGTTCGAGCGCGCTGCCAAGGCCCGGTCGCCGTGGCCCCGTGCGATGGCGTTCGCCGCCGTCGGTGCTGCCGAACTTCTCAGTGTCGAGCCCGGTAATGCCGCGGCCCTGCGACTCCTCGCCGACTACGCCGCCACTGTCGCGGGACCGACGTCCACGCCGGACTGGCCATGGCCCGAACCGAGGCTCGCTTATGCGAATGCGATTCTGCCCGAGGCGATGATCGCTGCCGGCGTGGCGCTGGACGACCAGGATCTGAAACAACGCGGCCTGGATCTGTTGCAGTGGTTGCTCGACTACGAATCGACTGCCGGCCATCTGTCGCCCACCCCCGTGGGAGGCCGGGGACCGCAGGACAGCCGGCCCGCGTTCGACCAGCAGCCGATCGAGGTGGCCGCCCTTGCGGATGCCTGTGCACGTGCCGCAGCCACCGACCCGCGGGCGCTCTGGCTGGATGGGGTCCGGTCGTGCGCCGCCTGGTTCGAGGGTGTCAACGACTCTGGGTTGCTCATGTGGGACAGGGAGACCGGCGGCGGTTTCGACGGGTTGCTGGCCGACTGCGTCAACCTCAACCAAGGCGCCGAATCGACCCTTGCGGTGATCTCCACGTTGCAGCACGCACAGCGCTTTTCGTTGGTTCCACAGTGACTTTGGCGCTCACTGGGCTCGTCTCCCGCGACCCGCACAAGATCGCGGCCAATCCGGGCCGGGTGATCACCCAACTGTTCGTGCCCGGCCAAGAGGGCTTCGAGCTTCAGGAGTCCCGAGCGGAAGTGGTGCTCAAACGCATCCTCGCCCTGACCGACGACGACGTTTTGTCGTCCCTGGACGACATCATCGTCCGCTTCGACGGACGCCACCGTGACCTGGTGGGCACGTTCCGTCAGCACGCCCACGAGCTCGCGGACCGCCTGAATCCCGACATCCATCTCACCGATGCGCGAATACTGTTGCTGGGAGCGACCTTTACCAGCGAGTACGCCATCGAAGGCGCGGCGCTCTGCAACCCCAGCATTGTCGCCCACCCCGACCAGACCGACGCCGCGCCGGGCACCCTGCGATTCGTGATGAGCGTACGAGGGATCGGGGAAGGACACCGCTCGTCCATCGGGTTCCGCACCGGTGTTGTCGACGCCGCCGGCCGGGCCACCATCCACGAGCCGTCGCGCTTCGCGACCACCGGAAGCGTGTCGGGCGCGCTGCTCGATGCCGTGGTGTTCCGCGGCGAACTCGGCCGTATCGGCGATGCCGGCGAAGCCGCGAACTACGTCATCAATGCGCTCGGCGAGCGCTTCACGCAATCCGATCTCGACGCGCGACTTGCCAATCTCCGGGCCAACCTGAGCACCCGCGGACACGGGGAGCGCACGGTCGCCATGATCCGCACGATCGCTGCGCGGTCGTATGCCGTCGATTTTCCCAGCGAAGTAGGACTTTCCGAGCGCGTGCTGTGGCCGTCGATGGAGGCCGAGCAGGCCGGCATGGAGGACGCCCGCTTCGTCCGTTTCGTCGACGATGACGGCTCAGTCACCTATTACGCCACTTACACGGCCTACAGCGGATCGCACATCAGCCAGCAACTGCTCACCACCAAGGACTTCCAGTCCTTCACCTCCGGGCCACTCGTCGGGAAAGCGGCGGCCAATAAAGGGCTGGCCTTGTTCCCTCGACGCATCCACGGTCGCTACGCCGCTATGTCGCGATCGGACCGCGAGACCAACACCGTCGCCTTCGCCGACCATTTGGCGGCCTGGACGAGCGCGTCGCCCTGCCAGCAACCGACGGAATCCTGGGAAGCGCTGCAACTCGGAAACTGCGGTCCGCCAATAGAAACCGAAGCGGGCTGGCTGGTACTCACCCATGGTGTCGGGCCGATGCGGACCTACAGCATCGGTGCGATTCTGCTCGACCTGGACGACCCGACCCGGGTACTCGGCCGGCTACGACGCCCGCTGCTCAGCCCCGCGCCCGACGAACAGAACGGCTATGTGCCCAACGTTGTCTACTCCTGCGGCGCGCTGGTGCACGCCGATACCCTGGTGATTCCGTACGGAATCAACGACGGCGCTATTGGCCTTGCCACCGCACCACTTTCGCAGCTGCTGGCCACGATCGTCCAGCAGTCAGATCGCCCGAGATGAGGTCAGCATGAGCACGATGAATAGGTCCGGCGACACAACGCATAACCCGCTCGGCGAGTACGTCCTGCACGTGGGTGTGGGGTTCACCGCCAAGGATCGCCCGCATGTGCTGGAGGAGTTGGCCACGCTTGGGTCGCACCTGGGCCGCTGGGACCCGCAGGGCGTCAGCCTGGAAGTCTCGTTGCAGGACCGCGGGCGCAGGGAGCAGCGCGTCACGTTGCGAACGACCTTGCCTGGTCTCCCGCCGCTGGTGGCAGTCGCCGACAACCGCGACATCACGCGCGCCCTTCATGAGGCCAAGCGTGAGTTGATCCGGCAGCTGCAACACCAGAAGTCGGTGCGCGAACCCATGCACAATCGCAAGCTCGGGCGTGACACGATCCGCCACCCGGGTGGCTCGCCTGCGCTGTAGCCGCGACATGGCCTCGGAGCCGTGGACCGAGATACGTTTGTGCGCGTACCTCAGCGGTCGCTGCTGTGGTTTGACGGTCAGCCGCGACCCGTCCGCCTGACGAGGGGGAGATCCACGTGACGGTATGCCTGGTTCACGGCAATCCCGAAACCGCAGCTGTCTGGGACAGATTGGCGCCGCTGCTCGATCGCGGACCCGTCATCCCCCTGTCCCCACCGGGTTTCGGTGCTCCCGTACCCCCAGGGTTCACGGCAACGGTCGAGGATTACCGCCGCTGGCTCGTCGCCGAGTTGGAGGGCTTCGAGCAGCCGGTCCACCTTGTGGGCCACGACTGGGGCGGCGCCCACGTGGTGAACGTCGCGATGACACGGCCCGACTTGGTTCGCAGTTGGGTATGCGACGTCATCGGCCTCTTCGACCCGGACTATCAGTGGCACGAGCTGGGCCAGGTGTGGGCGACCCCAGGAGCCGGCGAGGACGCGATCGCGGCGATGATCAATCCGCCGGTCGTCGAACGTGCTGCGGCACTGGTGAAGAAGGGGATGCACGAAGCCGTGGCGCTACCGGTCGCCGAAGGGCAGAACGCCGTCATGGGCGAGTGCATCCTCCGCTTGTACCGGGACGCCGCCCAACCGGCGATGGCGCAGCTGGGTCGCGACCTCCCGCGAGCCGCCGCGCGGCCAGGCCTGTCGATCATGGCCGCCGAGGACCACTTGGCCGGCACCGACGAGCAGCGTCGCCGCACCAGCGCCCGCGCCGGCGCGCAGATCGCACCACTCGAGGGACTGGGGCACTGGTGGTTCACCCAAGACCCACAGCGAGGCGCCGCGGCGATCAACCACTTTTGGGCAGGTGTGGACGAGGGCGGCCGCTGATCATTGGCCATCCGGCGATGTGTTGTTGAATCCGCTGTGGCTGCGGATAAGTGGCAGCGAGGCCGTCGTGGCGAAGCCGGGTGGTGCGGCGCAAACCGCGGGCACCGCGTTGAGCACTTGCATGGCGGTGGCCACGCTGGCCGAGCGGACGTGTTCTGCCATCGTCGCCGCGCGGGTGAAGCTGGCCAGAGCGAAGAAGTGGGCGCGCATCGAGGGGTCGCCTTCGATGGTCAACGTCCAGCCGTGCTCAGGTGCGGGCCAGTGTCCGGGATACTCCCCACCGACCGTCCACAGTGCTTCGATCTCGATGAGCGGCTTACCGGCACGGCGGCCGGTCCAGATCCAGCGCTGGCCTGCGGTGGTCCCTGACCGCAGCAGGTGATCGAAAATCTGATGGTCCTGCTCGGCCGGAATCGCCTCGACAGTGGCGGTGACCTCGTCGATGCCGGCGTGCAGCGCGTCGGCGAGAAACCAGACCTGCTCGGTGAACAGCCCGCTGTTGAACGCCAAGAACTCGCTCGCCGACGGGCTGATGTCCTCGACTGGTTGGCCGAATGCCATGTTGTCGAAGGTGATCGAAGTGCTCTCGTAGACCGACCAGTCCGCTCGCTCCTGCAGGGTGATCTTGTCGATAGTCCGGCTCATCCCCGACAGAGCCAGCGGCAACACTCCGGAAAGATTGCCGGGGTTGAGGCCGCTGCCGTGCACCGAGCTGCCACCCGCTTCGCAGGCGGCAGCCACCCGGTCACGGTCCGCGGCGTCGATGCGGCGGGGGTGAAAGAGAAATGCGGTGGTGACCACGTTCTTGCCGCTGGACAGGATAGCGCACACCTCGTCAATACTGGTGTTGCGTGGGGTGTAGAGGACGCAATCAGCCTGCAGTGCAAGGAGTTTGGTGGTATCGGTGGTCGCGGCGACGCCGATCGGGTCGCGACCGACAAGGGTGCCGATGTCTGCGCCGTCCTTGGCCGTCGAGTACACCCGAGCGCCCACGATCTCTATATCGGGACGGTGGTCCAGAATCGCCGTGACGATCTCACTGCCGACCGCGCCAGCGCCCCATGCGATGACGCGAAGTCGCTGAGGCGTCATGAGACGACGAACCACATGGCGCGGTACCGCGGCGTTTAGCGCCCGCGGATCGCGTTGGCGGCGTAGTCGGCCGCTTGATCCGTCATCCCGTTCGTCTTGTACGCACTGTGCGCGGCCCGGCTGAACCCTTCGCCCGACGAGCACACCGGGTCCTGCGGGGTGCAGAGGTCCAGAGTCTTGTGGGCGTACAGCGGGCCGATGGTGATCGGCGGCGCGTCGTGGTCGACCAGGTTGAGGAACCCGTTGGAGGGCTTGCCGAACAGGGTGACGGCGGCGACGTGCGGGGCGACGTTAGGCGGCAACGGCCCGGAGATGCCTGCCGGAAGCTCGTAGCCCGGCGGGACGCTGTCGGAGGTGATGTAGGCCGCGATCGCGGCGCCCTGGGAGTAACCACCGAGAACAATCTTCGTTCCGGGGCAGGTGTTCACGGTGTCGAGGACTTTGTTGGCGGCATCGGCAACGCCGTCGGCGGCTTGCCCGAAGCTCAGGGACGCCGGGTAATTCACCCCGTACACATCGACCGAGCGGCCGCCCAGGCGAGAGATGAGGGCGTCGGAGAATTCCTGCCCGACAGTGCCGGGGCCGGGAGGCTCCAAGGTGCCGCGGGCGAAAATGACCTCGACGTCTGAGCACGGTCCATCGGCGGCCGCGGTGCCGATCGCCGGCCCGGCGATCGCCGCCGCGAACATCGTCATCATCACGGCGGCGAATTGCAGGACCTTGGTCATCAGCGGCGCGCACCATGACAGGGGCGATATGCCATAGCGGGTTGTTTCGTGCACGCTGTTGCCTTTCGTCGGGCGAGAATATTTTGAGCCTAAGCGGTGGGCGACTCCCACGCAGTCCGGCCTACGGCGACGATGCCGAAGGCCATCTTCATATCCCGTGCTCGTGATGGTCAAACTCAGTCGTATGCAACACCGGTGGTGGCGCGGTTCATCCCCGGCGTGCTGGCCGTGACGAAAACTGCAGGTGGCGAGTTGGATGACGGCGCGTTTATGCGTACAGAAACCGCAGGTGGAGCCGTGTTTTTCTAGATCGTTTCGAAGATGCTCGCGGCGGATTAGGTTTTCGCCTCAATTGGCAATACGCTTGCGCGCGGTTTGTCTCGACTCCAGAAAGCGGCCATGCCCATTCAGTCCGTGCTGGTGCGCCCCCGACAGGTGCGCAGCGCCCAGCGATTTGCTCCCCGCGTCAATTGCCCAACGGTCGGTCAGTGCTTCGACATCGAAGTCACTCGCGACGCCGACGGGTGGATGATTCAGATTCCCGAAATCGGCCGAACCACCCGCGCCGGCCGTCGGGCCGCAGTCGAGGTGGCGGCACGCGAGTGCATCGCGATGTGGACCGGTATCCCGATCGGTTACGTCGCCGTCCACGTCGACAGCGAGCTCGGCTAGCGCTTTACCTCGCGTATTAGCCGAGGTGTGTCTCGCGCGTGACCTCACCGCGATGATGACCAGAAATGCTCATCACCATGACGGTGCTTGCGGTGTTCGCTGCTCTGGTGTTGGCGATGTCCGCCGGTTATTACTGCGGTCGACGCGCGGGTTCGCCTCGATCGACATGGAAGAAGCGAACAAGCCGCCTCGCGTTAGGAAAGCGGACGGTCAATCTGCTGGTGTTGGTCGCCGCGCGTCGCTTTCGCCGCAGATTGCGGGCCGAGCCGATGGTCGAGCTGATCGGACCGAGAATGCTTGCCTCCCTTGGGCTGTTGCGCGGTAGCGCGAGATGACAACGCTGGACGGCAAGATCGCATTCGTAACCGGCGCCTCATCGGGGCTCGGCGCTGAGACAGCGCGGCTGCTATCACGCCAGGGCGCAACGGTTTTCGGTATAGGCAGGGACACCACCCGGCTGGCTGAGGTATTCGCCGACGTCGACCGTGGCTCATACGCATCGGTGGATATCGCCTCGGCGCAGGCCTGTGAAGACGCGATCGAGCAGTGCGTCCGCGAGTGGGGCGGTCTGGACGTACTGATCAACATCGCGGGGCGACACCAGATGCGGCGAACCGAGTCGATGACTGTCGACGACTGGGCCGACGATCTTGCGGTGAACCTGAGCGGGCCGTTTCACTTGTGCAGGGCCGCGTTGCCCCATCTGCTGGAGCGAGGCGGCAACGTCGTCAACGTCAGTTCGATCGCCGGCGTCGAGGGACAGGCGTATTCGGCGGGTTACTGTGCGGCCAAGCATGGTCTGGTCGGGCTCACCCGCGCATTGGCCGTGGAGTACACCGCGGATCGCTTGCGGGTCAACGCCGTTTGTCCGGGCGGCATGCTCACACCGCAGATCGAACAGTTCACCGCGCCGGAAAACCCGAATTACGACCTCATCATGCGGACGGCCTCACCGCGTGGCTTCATGCAGCCTCTCGACGTGGCGAATGTGATCGCGTTTTTGGCGAGCGACGCCGCGGCCGCAATCCATGGCGCCGTTTATCGGGTCGACAACGGCAAGGGCGCCGGCTGAGCGGTCACGAACCGGCGAAGCGGGGTTGACGTCGTTCGGCGGTGGCTGACACTCCTTCGACGAAATCCGCTGTCGCCGCCAGCCGGATCTGCTCGGTTTGTTCCTTGACCGTCGCGGCGCGGACCCGGTCCGCCAGATCGCCACGCAAGGTCTGCCGTATCGACTCCACAGCGAGCGGGGCGCTCGCGGCGATCTCGGCGGCGAAGGCATAGGCGGCCGATCGCACCACGTCGTCGCCGGCCAGCCGGTCGCACAAACCGATGCTGATCGCTTCACCGCCCGGCACTTCGCGACCGGTGTACAGCAACTCCTGAGCGCGCTGCATCCCGACCACCGCCGGCAGCGTGACGGTGATACCGAACCCCTGGTGCAGGCCGAGTCGGCTGAAGTTCGCGATGAACCGGGTGGACGGCCCGGCGACGCGAAAGTCGGCCACCAGCGCCAACCCGAGACCGCCGCCCACCGCCGCGCCCTGCACGGCCGCGACGATCGGGGTACGGGCAGCGAATAGTCGCACCGCTTCCCCGTAGAGCGAGCCCGTGGATCCCGCGACCTTCGGCTGGTCGCCACTCAGAGCGCCCGGCAGATCGGCGCCCGCACAGAAGTGCCGGCCCGACGAGCAGAGCACGATTGCGCGCGCGTCCGAATCGGCGTCAAGGCGCTCGAAGGTGTCGGCCAGCCCGGCAATCAGGGCGGCGTCGAAATGGTTGCGCGGGCCGCGCTCGAACTCGACCGTCGCGACGTGATCGTCGGACACCTCGACGCGGATTTGATGGCTCATGAAGGCATTGAACACGGTAGAACAGATTGGACATACCACCGGCACACTCGATCGAAAGGCATCACCATGCGCATTGAAGGTTCAGTCGCGCTGGTCACCGGAGCTAACCGCGGCCTCGGCCAGCACTTCGCCGAACAGCTGCTTGCGAGGGGCGCGGCGAAAGTCTATGCAGCTGCGCGCAACCCGGGGACGATCGCTGTCGACGGCGTCGTCCCGCTGCGTGTTGACGTCACTGACGCGGAAAGTATCGCCGCTGCGGCTGAAACTGCCTCTGACGCAAATCTTTTGATCAACAACGCCGGGATCTACACCACCGGTGGGGTGCTCGAGACGCCGCTGGAGACGATCCGCCACGAGATGGAGACGAATTTCTTCGGAACGTTGCTCGTCACCCGGGCCTTCGCGCCACACCTGATCGCCAATGCGCCCGGTGCGATCCTCAATGTTGCATCGGTGCTGTCCTGGTTGCACCCCATCGCCTTCGGGACCTACTCGTGTTCCAAAGCGGCGCTGTGGGCACAGACCGACGTCGTCCGTGAAGAACTCGAGGCGCACGGTGTCAGCGTCACAGCGCTGCATGTCGGATTCATGGAGACCGAGATGACGACCGGGATCGACGCGCCCAAATCTGACCCGGCCGCCGTTGCGGCGGACGCACTCGACGGTGTCGAGGCCGGCCTGGTGGAGGTGCTCGCCGACGATCTCACCCGCAGCGCGAAAGCGCAGTTGAGCGCTGATCGCGGAACTGTGTCGGCGTCCGGTACTTGACCTGAACATCGGTTGAGGTTCTAGCGTGGTCGCCATGACTCACCCGCAAGCAACGTGGCCCCCCGAATTGTCTTCGATTGGTGCTCTCCGATTCGCCCGCCGCTCAGCGCATTTCGACGAGACCGTCCGCTTCTACCGCGACCTGGTCGGTTTACCCCTATGCGCCACATTCGAGGAGAGTTTCGGCAGCACCGGCGCGATATTCGGCCTGCCCCGATCAACGCTGACGTTCGAGATCGTCCAAGCCGCCGAACCCGTCGCGGTCGACGGTCACGAGCAGCTGTGCCTCTATTTTCCCGACGCCGACGCACAGCAGCGGGCGACGGCCAGGCTTACCGCGTCAGGAGCCGAACCCGTTGAGTCTCATCCGTATTGGGCGGCGACGGGAGCGCTCACCTACCGCGATCCGGACGGTCGTGAAGTGGTGTTCGCGCCGTTTGTCTTCGCCGTCAACGAACCGGCAGGCGGCGATTCCTCAGGCGAACACTGGATCTCGCTCTGAGGACACCAGCTTAGCTCTGTTGCTTTGCGGTGAGTCCGGTTCAGTACTGCTGTCATTTGCTTCTCCACGTCGTTCGCCAGCTTTTCGAACACAATTTTCATCACCGGGTTCAGCACTTTAGCTGCACCCTTCATCGCCAAATCGGCTCGGTACGTCAGCAGGGAACCGGTTCCCGCTGCGTCGACCGTAATCGTGTCCCGCGATGTCGAGGACTTGTTCTCGCCGACGAAAACCAGCCTCGAGTCCGTCAGCTCCTCGAGGGTGTACGTCAGCTCCGCAGTCACACCAAAGATCTTGGAGATGTTGTGCCACGTTGCGCCCGCACCGACCTGGCCGCTACTTGTTCGCGTACATGTCTGGGTGCCGGGATCCCACTCTTCGGTGTTTTCGAAGTGCTTCAGGTACTCGACGACCTGGGTCGGTGGCGGCTTCACGGAAAATTGACGAGACACGGTGGGCATACCGTCTGGGTTACCCGCTGGCGCCGATTTCACGCTGCGGAGCTTTTCCCGACAAAAATCACCCTGAAAAGCGGAAGACCACCGGGGTGGAATCCCACCGGTGGCCGTCCTTTGTGCTGGCTTGTGTGACTACTTCTTGAAGACGTCCTTCACGTTCTCGACCGCGTCCTTGACGCTGGACTTCGCCTGGTCGAGCTTGCCCTCGGCCTCGGTGCTGGTCGTCACCGGTGGCTTTACCGAATGCTTCCTTGGCCTTGCCGCCGATGTCGTCGATCTTGTTGCTCACTTTGTCGTGGGCGCCCATGTTCCAACTCCCTCGTCTTTGGACAACTCACTTCGCGTCGGAACAATTACCCGCGGGGAAAACCGGTCAAACCTGATGTGCGAAATTGGCACGATGCAGGTTGCGATTCTCGACGATTACCAGAACGTCGCGTTGAGCATGGCTGACTGGTCGGAGGTGGCTGCTCGCGCCACGATCACCGTCTTCAACGATCACGTCGCCGATCCGGACGCCGTGGTCGAGCGACTCGAGCCGTTCGACGTGGTGTGCGTGATGCGCGAGCGGACGCCGCTGCCGAGGGACGTCATCGAGCGCCTGCCGCGACTCAAGATGATCGCCTCGACCGGACCGTTCAATGCGTCGATCGACGTCGCGGCCGCCAAGGAGCGCGGCATCTACGTCAGCACCACCGGCGGCTACGTGGAGTCGACGGTCGAGCTCACCTGGGCGCTGATCCTGGGAACCGCCCGCCGGATCGTCGACGAGTCGGTGTCGGTGCGTGGCGGCGGCTGGCAGACCTCCGTGGGCCGCCAACTCGGCGGCACCGTGCTGGGTGTCCTGGGGCTGGGCCGCATCGGCAGCCGGGTCGCGCAGGTCGGCAAGGCGTTCGGTATGGACATCATCGCGTGGAGCACCAACCTGACCCCCGAGGCTGCCGAACAGGCCGGCGCGACCTATGTGTCGAAGGACGAGTTGTTCGCCTCCGCCGACGTCTTGACGATCCATCTGGTACTCAGCGAACGCTCCCGCGGCTTGGTCGGCGCTGAAGAATTGGCGCTGATGAAGCCAACGGCGTTGCTAGTCAACACTTCTCGCGGTCCGATTGTTGACGAGTCGGCTCTCGTCGATGCGCTGCGGTCGCGGCGCATCGACGGTGCCGGGCTCGATGTCTTCGACACCGAGCCGCTGCCGACCGGGCATCCGCTGCGAGCGCTGGCCGGCGTGGTCGCCACCCCGCACATCGGCTATGTCGCAGAGCAGGTCTATCGGGTGTTCTATGGCGAGTCCGCCGCCAAGATCGCCCGCTGGCTGGACCAGGGCAGCGCCGGCTGATTTCGACGCGCGGCGCCGCGACCACCACGAGTCGGCGCGACTCATCACCGCTGACACCGCGGCGGCGAGTGCCCAACCCAGCAGGATGTCGACGACGAAGTGCTCGGCGGAGTACACCAGGACGAAGGCCATCGCCAATGGGTAGGCCACCAGCAGCGGGCGCCACCCGCGCCTGACCCGTCGCCAGAGGAACATCGAGATCATCGCCGTCACCGCGGCGTGTAGCGATGGAATCGCGGCGACAAGGTTCACGCTGGCTTGTCCGGAGTCGAGCAGCGCGCCGGCCGACTGCAGATGCAGCGTTCCCCAGCCGCGGGTGGAGATCCGCTCCACGAACTGGTGCGCATCGGGCTGGTTCCTGTGCATCGCGCCCAGCAGTCCGCCGTCGGGGACACCCACGGGACCGCGGAACATGCACGGCGGGTTGGACGGCCCACCTGCGACATCGGCCGGTGTGCAGCTCGCCGCCGCCCACGGCGGCGCGGCGGGCACCATCACGTACACCGCGAGCGCGGCGAAAGACAGCGCGACGAACCGGCGGACAAACGCCGCCCACTCGGTCCGGTTGTACAGCCAGAGCACACCGGCGACCACATAGGGCAAGACGAAAAATGACATGTAGATGCTGCTGATGATGACTTCCCACCAGGGTGGCTGCGCCATCTTGATGTGCTCCTGCAGCCAGACCGTCGGCACTGTGCCGAAGAACAACCAGCGATCCGCGGCGGGCTGCAATTGCCAGAGGGTCGAGCCGCCAAGCATGTCGGCCGCACCGCGGCTGAGGTCGTAGAGCACCAGCACGAGGGCGAATGGCAGCCAATCGCGCAGCACCGCGAACACTTTGTGCCCGCGGCCGATGCTCGCGGCGATCAGTCCGGTGGCGATGTAGAGCAGCAGGAGTTCGCGGTTGAACGCCAACCCGTCCGTCGCGGTTCGGTAGATCACCACCGCCGCCCAGATCGCTGATGGATGCTCTCCGCACCCCAGTCAGCCAACGCTCGCGGCGCGCCGGGTCAACGCCGGCCGTCCGCGACGGCACGGCGGGCGTCGGGAGGAGTCTGGCGGGCCACCGTGGCATCGGATCGGCGATCACGCTTGAACGCCGGACCCGGCGATCGGTGGTTACTGACACCAGCCCGACCCTATGCTTCTCCGGCTGTTTCCCATCTGTTCATTCTGGTCCGGTTGGACGAAGGGACTGGCCGATCCGCGAAAAACGCTGTCGGCGAATGGGTTTAACGCAGGTGGTCGGCGCTTTTGCGGGTTCCTATGCGGCTACTGTGAATTCGCTGCCGGTTGCCGGAATTCACCCGTCGAGATGCATGAGAGCCAGCACGCGCCATTGGCGTTGCACCGTGCGCTCTTCGGCGGTGGCGATCATTCCGGACGGTGCGAACATTTTCGACGGCACCGGGTCGTCTTCCGAAAGCGGCAAGCCGCCGCCGCGAATTGCTCTGACTATCGCGACAAGTGCGGCCACCACCACGATCACCACCACCGCGGCGAAGAGGACGGACAGCGTGCCTTGGATCAACGTATTCCTGATGACGTCGGCAAGCTGATCGGCGTTCTTGGCCGACCCGAACGACGTCTTGCCCGATGCTTGGGCGTTTGCGTATTGGAAGTGCTGAGTCCAGTAGCCGACGCCTGCGTCGGCGGAAAAGATCTTTTGCCACGACGCGGTCAGAGTGACCGTCAGATCCCACAGCAACGGAATCCCCGGAATCCACATCCACTTCAGGTAGCCCTTCTTGATGACCACCACCGTGACGACGGTCAGTGCGATCGCGGCCAGCAATTGATTGGCGATGCCGAACAGCGGGAACAGCGTGTTAATGCCGCCCAGCGGGTCGGTGACGCCCATCAACAGGATGCTGCCCCACGCGGCGGCCACCGCCAGGCTGCACATCCATACGCCCGGGCGCCAACTCGGATTACGCAACTTGGACAGCGGGCCGCCGAGGTTGCCCAGTGCGTCGGAAAGCATGAAGCGCGCCACCCTGGTGCCGGCATCGACTGCGGTCAAGATGAAGAGTGCCTCGAACATGATCGCGAAGTGATACCAGAACGCCTTGAGACCCGAACCGCCCAAAACCCGTTGCAGCACTTCGGACATGCCGACCGCAAGTGTCGGTGCGCCGCCGGTGCGGGACACGATCGACTTCTCGCCGACTCCGGCGGCGGCATCTGTGAGCTCTGCGGCAGTCGCCGACGGACCCGACAGGCCAAGGTGATTCACGTAATCGGCAGCCGTCGCCGCGGTGCCGCCGGTTCGAGCGGTCGGTGCGTTGAGGGCGAAATAAAGGTGCTGGTCGAGTATCGAAGCGCTGATAAGCGCCATCACCGCGACGAAAGACTCGGTGAGCATGCCGCCGTAGCCGATCAACCGCATCTGGCTTTCTTTTTCGAGCAGCTTCGGTGTGGTACCCGACGAGATGAGCGCGTGAAATCCCGATAGCGCTCCGCACGCGATGGTGATGAACAGAAAGGGAAAAAGGGAGCCGGCGAACACCGGTCCATCACCGTGAGTGGCGAAGTGCGAGACCGCCGGCGCCTGCATCACCGGATGAGCAATACAGATACCGATCGCCAGCAGCGCGATGGCTCCGACCTTCATGAACGTCGACAGGTAGTCGCGCGGCGCGAGCAGCAGCCAGACCGGCAACACCGACGCGACGAATCCGTAGCCGACGATCAGCCATGACACCGTCACCGGCGACAAGTTCAACCACGCAGCGCCCCAGGCTGTTTCGCTGACGACATCGCCGAACGCCACGGCGAGCGTCAACAACACGAAGCCGATCACGGACACTTCCGCTACCTGCCCGGGTCGCAGGAATCGCAGATAGCAGCCCATGAAGACGGCAATCGGGATCGTCATCGCGATGGAGAACACGCCCCAGGGACTTTGCGCCAATGCCCGCACCACCACCAGCGCGAGCACCGCGATGATGATCACCATGATGACGAAAGTCCCGACCAGAGCGGCAGCACCGCCGGCGGCGCCGAGTTCGTCGCGGGCCATCTGACCCAGCGAGCGGCCACGGCGCCGGGTGGAGATCCACAGCACCAGGTAGTCCTGCACGGCGCCGGCGAACACCGCGCCGACGATGATCCAGATGCTGCACGGCAGATAGCCCATCTGGGTGGCGAGCACCGGCCCGACGAGCGGTCCGGCCCCGGCGATCGCGGCAAAATGGTGGCCGAACAACACTCGTCGGTCGGTGGGGACATAGTCGGTGCCGTCGTCGAAAACCTCTGCGGGCGTGGCGTGGTCATCGCGAGGGCGTACGACCTTCGCCTCGATCAACCGCGCGTAGAACCGGTAGCCGATGACGTAGGTGCAGATCGCTGCGACGACGAACCAAACCGCGTTGACCGTCTCGCCGCGAACGAAGGCGATGATCGTCCAGGCCACCGCGCCGACAACGGCGATGAGTCCGAAAAAGATCTTGTGGCGGGTGCCGATCGGCGAGCGGTCGACGATGGCCACCGGTGGCAGGTCGGCGTCGACGTGGACGTACGTCAGGTGCTGCGGTGCCAAGGCGCCTCCCTGTGACCGTTGAATCAGGTGGCACCCTACTGGACCGATGTTGCGGTGACGTGTGATCAGGCCGGCGACGACATCAACTGAGCCGGGTGCCGACTCAGGCCGGCAGCAGGGCACGGACAGTGTCGATGGTGTGCGGCTGCTCTGGCGCCTTGCCGTCGCGGTAGCGCACGACCCGATCGAACCGCAACACCACACGCCCGGGCCGGCCGACGGACCGGCCAACTTCGACGGTTTTCTTGCGGGTGCCGCGGCCTCGGCCACTGACTCGGCGCGCTTACCCAGCCACCTCACATAACTCTAAATCTGCTGTCGGACAATCGTATTCAAGAGATGCCTAGTTACTTCGGCCTGAAAGAGACGGCGACGTTAGCTCAATCATGTTCTGCTCCTCAAGCATCGATATAGTCAAGGCGGAGGCGCCGACGACGGTGGTGCTGACCAGCCCCTCGGATGTGGCTCCCATTTGGTAGGGGACATCGCGCCGGCCCAATGTCTGGGACGACGTCTGCGTGACATTGACGAACCGGGAGCGCCGTCAGGACTGGGCTCTGACCGGTGAAGAGGTCCATCAGACACGTCAGCGGCCACCGCCAAGGATTACGAACTCAGAACAGCGTTCCGAGGTCGGCCCACAAGTTGCTGGCGTCCGCGGCGAGGCCGGCGTCGAATGACGACAACATGTCAGCCCAGGAGCCGGCGCCGTCTCCCAGTGCCGAAGCGTCAAACGATGTCCCCAGGTCTGCCCAGAAAGCGTTGCCCGCAACGAGCGCACCCGCAGAGTCACCGGAGAGCAGATCGGTCCAGAAGGTGTTGCCTTCAGCCAAGGCGCCCGCTGGGCCGCTGCCCGCCAGGTCGCTCACACTGGTGGTGTCGGCGGCCGGTGCCGTCGGGCCGTAAAACTTATCGATATTGACCAGATAGTCGGCACCTTGCGCGGTGGCTGTCCCAAGATTGTTGCCTTCGCCGTAAACCACGTCGTAATTGCCGGCAGCTATCGCAGTGCTGCCCGAGAGGGCCGTATCGCCGTTCCCGAATAAGACGGAGTAGTCGGAGGACCCCGAATATTCGGTGGTACCGCCGGCGAACGCGTGGCTGTCATTGCCGAAGACAAAGGCCACGTCGTTCGACGAGACGCCTGCGGCGCTCTGACTCAGTCCGCCGGCCGCCGCAGTCGAATCGGCGCCGTCGACGGCCGCGTAGCTGTCGGTGCCCCACGCAGAGGCGGTGGCCCCTGCCCCGTTGGCGACCGCGAAGTCACCATTGGTCCCCGTCGAGGCGATCGCGGTGCCGGACTGGAACAACGAAAGCCCGTCGTACGAGATGGCCAGGTTCAAACCTGATATTTCGGTGGCAGCAGGCACGGCCGCCCCACTCAGAAAGCCGTCGACTGCGGTCAACCAATCCGACGAGTCGGCTGATGCGACTCCCGGGATCGAGGCCAAAGCTCCCCCGATTCCCAGCCCCATGACCATTAGCCCGGACCGCCTCACAACAGAAGTCCTCTTCACAATAAATACCTTTCCCCCGACGCACTTACGTGCGCGATCTATCAACGCCCTCCGCGCTGAGTGGGCATAGGTTATGTGTGTCGGCGTCTTCAATGCTGGAGTAGAAGGACCACTTTCGCAGGGACCATCGGCACTTAGTTCCACCTGGCGGCGGGCAATGACTTCTGGATCCGCTGATCGATGACTTAATGCTCTACTCAGAGATGCCAACGAAGACGACCAACGCACTCTGCGACGCACAGGGATTGACCAACAAGCAGATCGCCGCTCGCATGTTCCTTGTTGAAAGGCAGTCAAGAACTTCTGCCCGAAGTGGGCAGCCAAGGAAGCGTTGCACCACGACGTTCCGGTTCGATTCGTTCACGTCATCCACATCGCCGATGAGTCGCGAAACCCTTCCGACCCAAATCTGCGTGTTCGGCGGTGGCGACCGGCATTCCTGACCAGCTCGACATCGCGATGCTAAGTGGACAGATCGATTCCACGCTCATCGAGGAGCCGAGAGGCGCAACACTCATCTGCCTCGGATCCACAGACATATGCCGAATAGGCGCTGCGGTGACCGGTTCTCACGCGGCGTTCCCTCGCTGGTATAGGGGGGCTCGCTTCAGCCGCGCTTGTAGAAGGCGCGGACGGCGTCGATGGTGTCGGCTTCCGCCGGTCCCTTGTCGTCGCGGTAGCGCAGCACCCGGGCGAACCTCAGCGCCAACCCGCCGGGGTAGCGCGACGATGTCTGCACTCCGTCGAGCGCGATCTCGACCACTTGCTCCGGACGCACCTCGACGACGTAGCCCTCGGTGCCGCCGACGGCCAGCTCCTGAAATCGCGCGGTCTGCCATTCGAGCATCGCGTCGGTCATGCCCTTGAAGGTCTTGCCCAGCATCACGTACCCGTCGGTGGCCGGGTCGCGGGCGCCGAGATGAATGTTGGAGAGCTTGCCCTGCCGCCGCCCGGACCCCCACTCCACGGCCAGCACCACCAGATCCAAAGTGTGGACCGGTTTGACCTTGAGCCAGCCGGCCCCACGCCGCCCGGCTTCGTAGGGCGCGGTCAGTGACTTGGCCATCACACCCTCATGGCCGGCGGCCAGCGTCGCGTCCAGAAAATCGCCCGCCGCAACGGGATCCGAGGTGATGAGGCGATCGACCCGGTTCTGCGGTGGCGCGATCTCATCGAGCGCTGCGGCCCGCTCGCTGGCCGGCGCATCGAGCAGGTCGACACCGTCGCGGTGCAGGATGTCGAAGTAGAAGACCGACAGTGGTTGCGCGGTGCGGGCGGCGGCCACATCGACGGAGCGGCCGAATCGCGAAGCGGTGACCTGGAAGGGCTGCGGCCGGCCATCGGGACGTAGCGCAATCGCTTCGCCGTCGGCGATCAGCTCGCGCACCGGCAGCGCCAGCGTCGCCTCGACGACCTCGGGCAGCCGCGCGGTGACGTCGTCCAGGCTGCGCGTGTACACGGCGACCTGGTCGCCGGCCCGGTGAATCTGGACGCGGGCGCCATCCAGCTTCGCCTCGAAAATACCCTGCCCGCCGAGCTTTTCCAGCGCCTCGCCGACGTCGGCGGCGGTCTGGGCGAGCATCGGGCCGACGGGTCGGCCTACCTGCAGGGTGAATGCGTCCAATGCTGCGGTTCCGCCGCTCAACCCAGCGGCGGCGACCGCGGGCAGGGCGCCGCCGAGCATTGCGGCGCGACGTACGGCCGCGGCCGGGATCTGCGCCGCGGCGGCCACCGCGTCAGCCATCACGCCGATCAGTGCGCCCTGACGCAGCTCGCCGGTCAGCAGGCGCCGCAGGAACGTCTGCTCGACTTCCGTTGCCGATCCGAATAATTCGGCGACCAGTTCGGCGCGCCTCGCCTGAGAGCCCTTGCCCGAGACCGCGCCGATCGCCGACAGCGTGGCGTCGACGCCACGGACGGTCAGGCTGGCTTGCGCGGCGGGGTGCGGGATCGAGCGCAAAGCCGCCCAGCCGACGCCGATCTGGCGCTGGGGCAGCTCGCCGGAAAGCCAGGCCACGACGATCGCCACCAGTGCGGGGTCGGACTTGGCCTGGCTCAGCAACTCGGCGATCCGCGCGATCTTGGCCCGTCGCGCAGCCGAGCCACCCACGTCAACTGAAGTGGTCGCGACGTCGATCAGCAGCACAACCCACCTTTACACGCCTGACCGACAACGTCACGCACGGCCGCGATAACGTGCAGGTAACTCGAGGGCACCGCCCCGACAAACAGGGAGGTTTGGATGGAGATCAACGGCAAGAAGGTCATCGTCATCGGCGGCGCCTCGGGCATGGGCCGCGCCAGCGCCGAGTTGCTACACGCCCGCGGTGCCACCGTCGCAATTTTCGACCGCGAAGGCTCGGACGGCAAAGAGGTCGCGGCCGGAATCGACGGCGACTTCTATCCGGTCGATGTGACCGACTTCGCCGGCACCGAGGAAACCCTGAAGACCGCGGTCGACAAGCTCGGTGGCCTGCACGTCACCGTGACCACGGCGGGCGGTGGCATCGCGAAGCGCACCCTGTCGAAAACGGGCCCGCATGACCTCGAGTCCTTCCAGTCGACCATCAATCTCAACCTCATCGCCACCTTCAACATCAGCCGGCTGGCGGCCAGCCACATGAGCCAGAACGAGCCGGAAGACGACGAGCGCGGCGTGATCATCAACACCGCGTCGATCGCTGCGTTCGAGGGCCAGATCGGTCAGGTGGCCTACACCGCCGCCAAAGCCGGCATCGCCGGTATGTGTCTGACCATGGCGCGCGACCTCGGCTCACTGGGTATCCGGGTGTTGGCGATCGCACCGAGTTTGTTCGCCACGGGGATCACCAAGGGCATTCCCGACGAGTTCGCGACGGCGCTGACCAAGGACGCCGCGTTCCCCAAGCGTCTGGGCCGCCCGGAGGAGTACGCCAAGCTGGCTGCGGCGATCGTGGACAACCCCATGCTGAACGGTCAGTGCCTGCGTCTGGACGCCGGCCAGCGCTTCGCGCCCAAGTGACCTTTCTGCGCGAGTAGGAAGTCACGGTCGTGGTCCGGGCCAGTTCGCGGCCCTGACTTCGGCCACGCGACCGTCCCGGCCCGACCGACCAGCCGGTTGGGAGGCGAGCGCATTTAAGTACACTCTTTCCGACCGGCCAATGGTGTCCAAGAGGAAGGCCCTGCAATGGGTATCGCACTGACCGACGACCATCGCGAACTCGCCGAGGTCACCCGCGGGTTTCTCACCTCGCAGAAGGCCCGCGCGGCCGCGCGATCGTTGCTGGATGCGCCCGAGGAGGCCAGGCCACCGTTCTGGCAGGGCCTCGTCGAGCTCGGCTGGCTGGGTCTGCACATCGATGAAGAGCACGGCGGCTCGGGATACGGTCTGCCTGAACTCGTGGTCGTCATCGACGAACTCGGTCGTGCGGTGGCGCCGGGGCCGTTCGTGCCGACCGTCATCGCCTCGGCGGTCATCGCCAAAGACGGCAGCGCGGAACAGAAGTCACGGCTGCTGCCCGGGCTCATCGACGGAACGGTCACCGCGGGAATCGGTCTGGGCGGCGACGTCAGCCTCAGCAACGGCGTGGCCGACGGCGACGCCGGTATCGTGCTGGGCGCCGGCCTCGGCGACCTGCTGCTGATCGCGGCCGGTAACGACGTACTGCTGTTGGACCGCGGTCGCTCCGGTGTCACGGTCGAGGTGCCGGAGAACCTGGATCCGACCCGCCGCTCTGGACGAGTCCGTTTGGACAAGGTCAGCGTCAGCGACGATGACATCCTGACCGGGGCGCACGATTCGGCGCTGGCGCGCGCCCGGACGCTGCTGGCCGCCGAAGCCGTTGGAGGGTCCGCCGACTGTGTCGAATCGGCTGTCGACTACGCCAAGGTGCGCCAGCAGTTCGGCCGCACCATCGCCACCTTCCAGGCGATCAAGCACCACTGCGCGAACATGTTGGTTGCCACGGAGTCGGGCATCGCCGCAGTGTGGGACGCCTCGCGTGCGGCATCCGAGGACGAGGACCAATTCCGGCTTGCAGCTGCTTCGGCTGCGGCACTGGCCTTTCCGGCCTACGCGCGCAACGCGGAACTGAACATTCAGGTGCACGGCGGTATCGGGTTCACCTGGGAGCACGATGCGCACTTACACCTGCGGCGCGCGCTGGTCACGACGGCACTTTTCGGTGGTGACGCGCCCGCCGATGACGTGTTCGAGCGCACCGCCGCCGGGGTGGCCCGGGACAACAGCCTGGACCTGCCGCCCGAGGCCGAGGAAATGCGGACCCGGATTCACGCGGACGTCGCCGAACTCGCCGCGCTGGACAAACAGGCGCAGCGCGACAAGCTGATCGAGACCGGCTACGTGATGCCGCATTGGCCCAAGCCGTGGGGACTGGCCGCAGATGCGGTGGAGCAGTTGGTGATCGAGGAGGAGTTCCGCGCCGCGGGCATCAAACGCACGGACTACGGCATCACCGCCTGGGTGATCCTGACCCTGGTTCAACACGGAACACCTTGGCAGATCGAGCGATTCGTCGAAAAGGCGCTGCGCAAAGACGAGATCTGGTGCCAGCTGTTCTCGGAGCCCGAAGCCGGGTCGGACGCGGCGTCGATCAGAACGAAGGCCACCCGGGTGGACGGCGGCTGGAAGATCAACGGCCAGAAGGTCTGGACCAGCGGTGCGCACTACTGCGCGCGCGGTCTGGCCACCGTGCGCACCGACCCGGAAGCGCCCAAGCATGCCGGCATCACCACGGTGATCGTGGACATGAACGCTCCCGAGGTCGAGGTGCGACCGCTGCGTCAGATCACCGGCGGGTCGGACTTCAACGAGGTGTTCTTCAACGACCTGTTCGTACCCGACGAAGACGTGGTTGGCGAACCCAACACCGGCTGGACGGTGGCCAGGGCGACGCTGGGCAACGAGCGGGTCAGCATCGGCGGCAGCGGGTCCTTCTACGCGGGTCTGGCGACGGAACTGGTTCAGAAGGTCAAGGATCAGCCGGATCTGTTGGCGGGCGGGCGAACTCGAGTCGGCCTGTACCTGGCGGAAGAGAATGCCCTGCGGCTGCTGAATCTGCGCCGCGTCGCGCGCAGCGTCGAGGGAGCGGGCCCGGGCCCGGAAGGCAACGTCACCAAGCTGAAGCTGGCCGACCACATGGTCGAGGGCGGTGCGATCACGGCCGCGCTGGCCGGGCCCGAGACCGCGTTGCACGACGGTGCCGGCGCGCTGGCGGGCCGATTGGTGATGAGCGCCCGAGCCATGGCGATCGCCGGTGGCACCTCAGAGGTCACCCGCAATCAGATCGCCGAGCGAATCCTCGGGATGCCACGCGATCCGCTGATCAACTAGCGCAGCGCTCAGGCCGGCCGCGGGACCGCGGCGGCGAGCGACTGGCCGAGCCAGTCCGGTACGGCCCGGCGAACATCGGTCGCTCCGTGGATGGCGACGTTGCCGTTGAGCATCGCCCGCGACCACGACACGTCGCCGCGCCAGATCTGGGTCAAGGTGAGCAGGGTGGTCTCGACGGTGGCGGCCACTTCGTAGCCGGGGTCGAAATCGCAGATGTCCGGCACCCCCTCGGACACCACCAGCCACCAGTGAGCGGCCTTGCGGTCCACGTCGATCAGGTTGAACCGACTTCTCCGCGGAACGTCGCACGCTGAGAGTGGACCGGTTCGTCGACGGGGTGGCGTTCCGCGACTTTTTCAAGGCCTATTACGGGCCGACCATCTCGGCGTACCGCGGTGTCGCCGAGGCGCCCGAACGGGTCGCTGCGCTGGACGTCGAACTGGCGGAATTGGGCGACCGCTATCTGGCTGGATCGTCGACGATGGAGTGGGAGTACCTGCTGGTCACCGCGCGCAAGCGCTGATCAACCAGCTGGCGCAAAGCGGGCTGCGCCACCCGGGCCGGGCTCTGGCAGGGCCTCGACGCGCATACCGCAGGCCACCGAATCAGGTTCGCAGTCAACGATATTGGCGGCGACCTTCAGCCCGCTCTGCTCGTCGAGCTCAACCAGCGCGATGACGTAGGGCGTCGCGATCTCCGGGTTGAACGCGTGGTAGTTGACCGTGTAGGTGAAGACCGTGCCCTGCCCGGAAACCGGCTTTGCGACCAGCGCGGCGCCGCAGTCGCGACAGCTGCCGGCGGCGGGATGGACCCAGTGCGCGCAGTGGTCGCAGTGCTCGATCAGCAGCTGCGACGTCGCCTCGGTTGACACGGGCAATACAGTACACTCAATTGCCTTCGGGTTGGTCTAACGGACGGCGCAGATGAGTTACTTCGAAAAAGACGCGATCATTTCCGGCATCGGTATCTCCCGAATCGGCCGTCGCACCGGTATTCCCGGCTTCGAGCTCACGATGGAAGCGGTCCGTACCGCGATCGACGACGCAGGCTTGGCCGCCACCGATATCGACGGCATCGCCACCTTGGGTGACACGCCCGCCGCCGAGGTCAACGCCGCGCTGGGCATCGAGGCGTCCGACAGCGGGACGGGGTTCAGCACCGGCGGTCTGATGAACCCGGTGATCTCGGCGTGCCGTGCGGTCTCCGAAGGTCATGCGCGGCACGTGATCATCTACCGGACCATCCAGATGCTGGGTGGCACAGTCTTGGCGAAACAGGACGAGAACGCGCCCGCCCCGCCGATGGCGAAGATGTTCGACACGCCGGAAGGTGAGACGCCACCGGTCGTCGGCCCGATGGATGATGTCGGTGATCTCGTTGCCGCGCAGGGATATTCCGCAGCGAATTGGCTGGCGCTGCACTGTCGCCGGCACATGGAGCTCTACGGGACCACCAAGGAGCAGCTGGGTTGGCTGGCGATCAACAGCAGACGCAACGCTGCGCTGAACCCCCGTGCGGTGTTTCGGGATCCGATAACGATGGCGGACTATCTGGGTGCGCGGCCGGTCTCCACACCGTTCGGGTTGTTGGATTGCGACATCCCGATCGACGGATCGGTCGCTTTGGTCGTCTCGGCCGCCGATTACGCCAAGGACTGCCCGCACCGGGCCGTGAAAGTCGAAGCGGTCGGGGGCAGTAACGGCGAAGGCGGCTGGTTCCACCGCGCCGACTATCCGAAGATGGCGTCCGCCGACGCGGCGGCGCAGATGTGGTCGCGGACCGACCTGACGCCGGCCGATCTGAATCTCGCGGAACTCTACGACGGGTTCACCTTCCTCACCTTCGCATGGCTGGAAGCCCTCGGAATCTGCGGTGACGGCGAGGCCGGTCCGTTCGTCGAAGGGGCCGAGCGCATTGCACTGGACGGTGCGCTGCCACTGAACACCTACGGCGGCCAGCTTTCGGCCGGACGCATGCACGGTTACTGGCTACTGCACGAAGCGTGTCTGCAGTTGCGCGGCGAGGCGGGGGAGCGCCAGGTGCGCGAGAGGCCCGAGGTGGCCGTCGCCGCGGTCGGCGGCGGACCAATCGCCGGATGCTTGTTGCTGACGTGCTGAATCACTCTGTGCGGGCGTGCAGTTGAGCGGTGACGCGCGTGCGCGTGGGGGAGTCGGTGCGACCGCCGAGCGCCGGCCCGATAAGCGGGCTTCGCAGATCGCGCGTCGCATCGAGGGCGACATCATCCGGCGCGGCTGGCCGGTCGGGCAGTCGCTGGGCTCAGAGCAGGCGCTGCAGCAGCGCTACCAGGTCAGCAGATCGGTTCTGAGGGAAGCGGTTCGACTCGTCGAGCATCACCAGGTTGCCCGCATGCGTCGCGGCCCGAACGGCGGCCTGCTGGTCTGCGAGCCGGACGCCGCGCCGGCCACCCACGCGATCATCATCTATCTGGAATATCTGGGCATCACGATCGACGACCTGCTCAATGCGCGGCTGCTTTTCGAACCGCTGGCCGCATCGCGGTCAGCGCTGCGCATCGACGAAGCGGGTATCGACCGACTCCGCGCTGTGCTGCGTGCCGAAGAAGACCGCCGGTCCGATCTGGCGACGCCGAATGACGAGTTCCACGCCGCACTGGCGGAGCAGTCCAAAAACCCTGTGCTGCAACTATTTATCGACATTCTCATCCGACTCACCGTCCGGTACGCCGAAGATTCGCGGGTGGATTCCGCCAGCGAAGCCTTCGAGGTGATCGAGCGCCGCCACCGTGACCACTCAGCCATCGTCGCGGCCGTTACCGCCGGTGACGCGGCGCGCGCGATGACGCTGAGCGAACAACATGCGGCGTCGGTGACGAAGTGGCTGCACGACCACCATCGCCGCGGTGGCCGCACGCGAGCGGATCTCGCCAATCGTGATGCGCCACAAGGCAAGCTGGCCGAAGTGCTGGCCGCCGCGATCCGCGATGACATCGCCGGCAGCGGATGGCAAGTCGGCGAGGTCTTCGGGACTGAGGTCGCGCTGCTGGAGCGCTACCAGGTGAGCCGCGCCGTCCTGCGGGAAGCGGTGCGGCTGTTGGAGTATCACGCCGTCGCCACCACCCGGCCGGGCCCCGGCGGCGGGCTGGTGGTGGCAGAGCCCCAGGCGCAGGCCAGCATTGACACCATCGCGCTGTACCTCCAGTACCGTGAGCCCAGTCGCGAAGACTTGACCATGATTCGCGACGCCATCGAGATCGACAATGTCGCCAAGGTCGTCGCACGCCACGACGCACCCGAGGTGCGGGCGTTCCTCGACAGCCACCGCTTGATGATCGAGCAGGCCGGCGATGATCCACGCAAGGCCGGCGTCGAAGAGTTCCTGTTCCATGCCGGGTTGGCGAAGCTGGCCGGCAACGCCGTGCTGGAGTTGTTCCTGCGGATCCTGGTCGAGGTCTTTCGCCGGTACTGGGCCAGTACCGACCAGCCGGTCCCGAGCCATGCCGATCTCGTCGACGTCAGACACGCTCACCTGCGCATCATCGACGCGATCACCCGCGGCGACGACAGCCTGGCCCGTCACCGCATCCGACGGCACCTGGACGCCGCCGCCTCCTGGTGGCTGTGACCTCGCCCGGCATAAATGAAGTTGCACCGTCCGGTCATCAGGGTCTAACGTCGGCGATCGTGCATCTTCTTCTCGTAGTAGCCAGCACCCGCAGCGGGGTCTGATCCAGACCGACCCCCCGCTGTGGGTCGGAAGCTACTACCCGTCGGTCACTCCTTCAGACCAGAGACGACCGGCACATGACGATTACCCTCGCTCCCTCCGAATCGTCGACACTCTCGTTTGACGGCCTTCCGCTTCCGCGTGGACTTCGCGAAGACGCTGTCGCCATGTCGTGGAGCACCTTCACCGCCACCTATGCGCCGAGCGCCGGCCCGCTGCGCCTGGGGCAGTGGCACTGCACCGACACCGACCGTCCGGCTACCCGGCTGGGACCCCGGACATTCCAGGCCACGCTGGCAGTCGGTGATCGCATCGAAACGGCCACCGCCACCGCGAACGGCCCGGTCGCCGCGCTGACCGCGATGCTCCACGAACACGGTGTCGCGGTCGAGATGCTGCGCTTCCATCAGCTGCAGTCAGACGAAACGACCGCGACCTTCATTCAGGGCACCGACGGTTGTCGGGCCGTGTGGGCGATGGGCTGCTCAGAGGATCCGACCCAGTCCGCCCTGTCGGCGATCGTCGCCTGCGCGAACCGGCTGTACGCCGCCAACCGCTAGAGGCGCCGCAGCACGATCGGCATCCCGTCCATTGGGACGGGCATACCCGCGTAGTCCCATTTTGCCTGGTAACCCGAGCGGGGCAACTCAAGTCGGTAACGGCGCAGCAGCCGGTGCAGGATCGTCTTGATCTCCAGCTGCCCGAACGTCATCCCGATGCACTTGTGCGCGCCGCCGCCGAACGGTGTGAACGCGTAGCGGTGACGTTTGTGCTCGCTGCGCGGCTCGGTGAACCGGTCGGGATCGAATTTCAACGGATCCGTCCAGATCTCCGGCAGGCGATGGTTCATCCCTGGGTATGCGATGACGTTTGTGCCCGCGGGGAGGTAGTGGCCCAGCAACTCGGTGTCGCGCACAGTTCGGCGCATCGCCCACTGCACCGGTGTCACCAGTCGGATCGCCTCGTTCATCACCAGATCGAGCGACTCCAGCTTTTCCAGTGACTCGATGTCCAGTGGACCGTCGCCGAGCCGATCGGATTCGTCGCGGCAGCGTTCCTGCCACTCGGGGTTGGCGGCCAGGTGGTAGGCCATCGTCGTAGAGGTCGATGTCGAGGTGTCATGCGCGGCCATCATGAGGAAGATCATGTGGTTGACGATGTCCTCGTCGGAGAACTTATTGCCGTCGTCGTCCTCGGTATGGCACAGGACAGTCAGTAGGTCGCTGCCTTCTTTGCCGCGGCGCTCGTTGACGCGCTCATGGAAGTAGTTCTCCAGCAGCTCACGCGCCTGGAGACCGCGCCACCAGGTGAACGGCGGCACGCTGGTGCGGATGATCGCGTTTCCGGCGCGGGTGGTGACTGCGAAGGCCTTGTTCACCTTGGTCACCAGCTCGTGGTCGGTACCGGGTTCGTGACCCATGAAGACCATCGACGCGATGTCGAGGGTGAGCTCCTTCATTGCCGGGTAGAGCAGAAAACGTGGGTCGTTGACCACCCAGTCGTTCGCTACTACCTGCGAGACGACCTGGTCCATCTGCTCGACGTAGCCGACCAGTCGGGAGCGGATGAATGCTTCCTGCATGATCCGCCGATGGAACATGTGCTCCTCGAAGTCGAGCAACATCAAGCCGCGGTTGAAGAACGGCCCGATCACCGGCACCCAGCCCTGCTGGGAGTAGTCCTTGTTGCGGTTGGAGTAGATGACCTGAGCTGCGTCGGGACCCAGTGCGGCGACGCCCGGCAGAACCGGTGAGTCACCGAATATGACCGGACCTTTGGTTTGGTACAGGAATAGCAGGTAGTCCGGTCCGCCCCGCATCATCTCGATGAGGTGGCCGAGGACCGGCAGGCCCCGATCGCCCATGACCGGCTTGAGGCCGCTGCCCGGCGGCGGATCCGCGAGCTTTTTCGGCGTCCAATTGGTGTTCAGCAGCCTCTGTTCGACGGCAGCCATGCCGGGAAAGTTGTTGAACGACGGGGTCAGCCGGCGCTTGGCCTGGTCCCGCAGGTACTCGGTGGTGCTGACAGTCGCCTTAGACATGTGCTGACACTCCTTCGTCGGGGCGTGCGGCCAAAGTAGATCGACTATGTGGCAGACGTCACTCGTCACGTCATCTTTGGTGGTAAGTTGACAGCTGTCAAGTTTCCTTTTGGATAGGGCGTAGTGCAAGGTCGTAGGGTGCGCATCGAGCAAGGGGGCGACCGGGTGAGCGAGCAGGCTCCGGTTGCGCCGGTTCCGCGGCGCCGAGGTGATCGGCAGCGCCACGCCATCGTGCAGGCGGTGCGCGAGCTGCTGGAGGTGAAGCCGTTTGCCCAGTTGTCGGTGAGCACCATCAGCGATCGCGCCGGGGTGGCCCGATCGGGGTTCTACTTCTACTTCGACTCCAAATACGCCGTGCTGGCCCAGATCCTCACCGACGCCACCCGCGAACTCGAAGAGTTGACCGAGTACTTTGCGCCGCGCGGGGCCGACGAGTCGCCGGCTGCGTTCGCCACGCGGATGGTCGGAAGTGCGGCGGCCGTCTACGCCCACAACGACCCGGTGATGTCGGCGTGCAATGCCGCGCGCAGCACCGACGCCGAAATCCGGGACCTGCTCGACCAACAGGTCGAAGGTGTGGTCCAGCAGATCATCGGCATTGTCAATGACGAGTTACGGGCCGGCACCGCCCACCCGATCACCGACGACATCCCGACGCTGGTGCGCACCCTGTCGGTCACGACTGCGCAGATGCTGTCCGGCGACAGCGCTTACCTCGGCGACGACGGCGACGTGCAGCGCGGCGTGCGGGTGCTCGAGGCGTTGTGGCTCAACGCGCTGTGGGGCGGTTCGGTCCAAGCGCGCTCCGCGGACCACAATGGTCCCATCAGTCGCTGACTCTAGGGCTCACACTATTTCGATGTGAGACCACATGCGATGCCACGGCAGTCGGTGACATCGCATGTGGTCTCGTTTTCAAAACCGGGGCATGGTCGGGAGACGGTGCTGTTGTGACGGGTGGTGGCCACCGCCGAGCTCGAGCGCTACCGCCGGTATCGTCACTGCCCATGTCGAAGAAGACGTTCGCGGGCAAGCGGTGTCTGATCACCGGCGCGGCCAGCGGCATCGGCCGCGCGACGGCGCTGCGGCTCGCGGGCCAAGGCGCCGAGCTGTACCTGACCGACCGCAACGCCGATGGTCTGGCGCAGACGGTGGCCGATGCTCGCGCGCTGGGTGCAGAGGTCCCCGAGCACCGAGCGCTGGATGTCGCCAACTATGACGAGGTCGCCGCTTTCGCCGACGAGATCCACGCCAAGCACCAGAGCATGGACGTCGTGATGAACATCGCCGGGGTGTCGGCGTGGGGGACGGTCGACCGGCTGAGCCACGAGCAGTGGGACAAGATGATCTCGATCAACCTGATGGGCCCGATCCACGTGATCGAAAACTTCGTGCCGCCGATGGTGGCAGCGCGCAACGGCGGACACCTGGTGAACGTGTCCTCGGCGGCAGGCCTGATCGGCCTGCCGTGGCATGCCGCCTACAGCGCCAGCAAGTTCGGGCTGCGTGGGCTCTCCGAGGTGCTGCGGTTCGACTTGGCCCGGTATCGCATCGGGGTGTCGGTGGTGGTGCCGGGCGCGGTGCGGACCCCGCTGGTCGAACACCGTTGAGATCGCCGGCGTCGACCGCGCCGATCCGCAGGTGAGCCGCTGGGTCGACCGCTTCAGCGGGCATGCGGTGTCGCCGGAGAAAGCTGCCGACAAGATCCTGGCCGGTGTCACCAGGAATCGGTTCCTGATTTACACCTCGGTCGACATCCGCGCCCTGTACGCGTTCAAACGCGTTGCGTGGTGGCCTTATAGCGTCGCGATGCGGCAAGTGAACGCGGTGTTCACCAAGGCCCTCAAGCCCGCGCCGGTCGTGCCTCGCTCGGCATCTGCAATTCCAGCCGCACCCCGAGTAGCCGCACCGGACGGTCCAGCTCGAAAAGATCCAACACCCGCAACGCCGCCGCGGTAATGACGCCGCCGTCGGTTGTGGGCTCGTCGAGTTTGCGGATCTTCGTCCGCGTGTAGAACGTGTTGGTGCGTACCGTCACAGCCACCCGGGTGACGATCCGCGAGGCGGCCACCACCTCGCTCAGCGCTCGTGTCGCCAATTCGGTTACCGCTGAATCCATTTCGGCTCGGTCGGTGAGGTCGTGCGGGAAGGTGACGACGTGGCTGCGGGAGCGCGGCACCCACGGTTCGGAGCTGACCGTGTCGTCTCCGCCGCCGTTGGCAAGGAGCAGCAACCACAGCCCGGTCCGGGGGCCGAATGCCGATGTCAGCAACTCGGCGTCGGTGTGCGCCAACTGCCACACCGTCGTGATATCAAGGCCGGCAAGCTTTTTCGCCGTCTTGGGACCAACGCCCCATAGCGCGTCGACGGGCCGGTCGCCCATCACGGCCATCCAGTTCGACTCCGTGAGCGTGTAGATGCCGGCCGGCTTGGCAAAGCCGGTCGCGACCTTGGCGCGCTGTTTGTTGTCGCTGATGCCGACGGAGCAGGACAACCCGGTGGCCGCCGCGATGACCGCGCGGATCTGTTCGGCCAGTGCCTGGGGATCATCGATGTCGGCTCCCACGTACGCCTCATCCCATCCCCACACCTCGACCGGGTGGCCGAGGTCGCGCAGTAAGCCCATCACCTGTTCGGAGGCGGCGTCATACGCCTCGGGATCGGATGGCAGGAAGGTGGCGTCCGGGCATCGCCTGGCCGCGGCGCGCAGCGGCATGCCCGCGTGCACACCGAATTCGCGGGCTTCGTATGACGCGCAGGTGACAACCTTGCGGGCTTCGGCCGGGTCGCCGCTGCCTCCGACGATGACGGGCAGCCCGACTAATTCTGGGTGGCGGCCCAATTCGACCGAGGCCAGGAACTGATCGAGGTCGACGTGCAGGATCCAGCGCGGCTTCATCTGCCACAAAGCTTGCGCGCCAGGCTTTCCCACGCATCGCCCAGCGCCTGCAGAGATTGGTCGCGTTCCCTGAGTTGGTACTCGACGTAGTCGGCCTCTAACAACGCCAGTAGGGCATCGGTCTGGGCATCCAGATCACCCGTCGTGCCCGCGATGGCCAGCAGCATCCGGACATGCGTGCGCAGCACGGTCGCCGCGTTGCCGTAGCGGGACTGCGGATCGCGATTGGCGGCCACCAGTAGCTCGCAGTGGGTGTGCGAGAAACGCAGCCGGGCACGCCCGAACGCCAGCAGCCGATCCAGCGGCGGCGCATCGGGGCCCAGCGGCGGCGGGCCGAACATGAATGCCTGCTGGCTGGCTTGCTCGTCCTCGTCGAGCAGCACCATCATCAATCCGGCCCGGCTGCCGAATCGGCGGAACACCGTGCCTTTACCGACGCCGGCGGCCCCGGCAATATCGTCCATGGTGACCGCGTCGGCGCCACGCTCGTCGATCAGTCGCCGGGCCGCATCCAACAGCAGGACACGATTGCGCGCGGCATCGCCGCGTTCCTGCGGTACGGAAACCGGCAGGTCGCGAACCGGGTCGGTGGTGCTCACAAAATTACTGTAGCGTCACCGGAACAAAGCGGACCATAGTCCGGTTGAACCGATGCAAAGATGTATCTCAGCCGATGAAGGGACTCAGATCATGCCGGACACCAAAGTGTTGGCGCTGGTAGGAAGCTTGCGCACCGCCTCGATCAATCGCCAGATCGCGGAGCTGGCCGCCGAGTTGGCCCTGGACGGTGTGGCCGTCACGATCTTCGAAGGCCTCGGCGATCTGCCGTTCTACAACGAGGAGATCGACGACGTGATGAACCCCGAGGCGCCAGCCCTGGCTCCAGTGGCGGCATTGCGCGCCGCTGCGGCCGACGCCGACGCCGCACTGGTGATCACGCCGGAATACAACGGCAGTTACCCGGCCGTCCTCAAGAACGCGATCGACTGGCTGTCGCGGCCCTTCGGCGACGGCGCGCTCAAAGGCAAACCACTGGCGGTGATCGGGGGCTCCTTCGGCCAGTACGGCGGAGTATGGGCGCACGATGACACCCGCAAGTCATTCGGGATTGCCGGTGCCCGGGTGGTCGAGGCGATCAAACTGTCGGTTCCGTTCAAGACCCTGAATGGTCAGCACCCGCGCGAGCATGCGGAAGTGTCGGCAAACGTGCGCGACGCGGTAGGCAAGCTGGCTGCCGAAGTCAGCTAATTTCTGCAAGCGCCCCAGCGGTTCGCACGCCGCTGGGGCGCTTTGCTGTGCGGAGCCGGCCGCCGGGGTTTGTCGGTGCCGGGTGGTAGACCTGTTCGTATACCGTCGCGAGGCCATTTTGTGACCTGCGACACGCCGAAGACATGTCGGCGCGAGTGCTTACGACCAGGGAATTCCATGAATGTCTTTCAGAACATCTTGTATCTCCACTCAATGTCGACCACTAGGTGTAGTGTTCCCGACACCGACAGACCCCAGATCCACCTGGTCGGTCGGGACGCACCAGCCGGCAGCGAAAGCCAGCTGACGCGGACCGGCGAGACGGGAATTCTGCGGCGCGACGGTTCGCTGAATAGCAGTACATGAGTAGTTGCCAGTCTTGCCCTTTCCCACCGTTTGACAGAGGGGTCGTACCGCCGATGAGCGTCACCGTTTACACCAAGCCCGCCTGCGTGCAGTGCAACGCCACCTACAAAGCGCTGGACAAGCTGGGCATCGACTACGAGACGGTCGACATCAGCCTCGACTCCGAGGCTCGTGACTACGTGATGGCCCTCGGCTACCTCCAGGCGCCCGTCGTGGTGGCCGGCAACGAGCACTGGTCGGGCTTCCGGCCGGACCGGATCAAGTCGCTCACCGCTGCCGTTCTCAGCGCGTAGCCGGCAACACCGAACGACCGGAGGGGATCGCTGTGCCGTCCTGCAGCCTGGTGTATTTCTCCAGCGTCTCGGAGAACACCCACCGCTTCGTGCAGAAGCTGGGCATGCCGGCGACGCGGATACCGCTGCACGGCCGCATCGAGGTCGATCAGCCATACGTGCTGGTGCTGCCGACCTATGGCGGCGGCCGGCCGACTCCGAACATCAACGACGGCGGTTATGTCCCCAAACAGGTGATCGCCTTCTTGAACAATGAACACAACCGATCGTTGATCCGCGGCGTCATCGCCGCGGGCAACAACAACTTCGGTGCCGAATTCGCCTATGCGGGCGACGTGGTGTCCCGCAAATGTGGTGTGCCCTACCTCTATCGCTTCGAATTGATGGGGACCCCGGACGACGTGGACGCCGTCCGCACCGGTCTCGCTGACTTCTGGAAGGAACAGACGTGCCAACAACCGTCGCTGCAGAGCCTGTAACCACCGGCGCGCACGCTCATGCTGCCGGGAGCCCGGCGGAGACTGACTATCACGCGCTGAATGCGATGCTGAATCTGTACGACGCCGACGGCAAGATTCAGTTCGAGAAGGACCACGAAGCCGCGCATCAGTACTTCCTGCAGCACGTCAACCAGAACACGGTCTTCTTCCACAATCAGGACGAAAAGCTCGACTACCTCATCAAAGAGAACTACTACGAGCGCGAGGTTCTCGACGACTACAGCCGCAATTTCGTCAAGACGCTGCTGGATCGCGCGTACGCCAAGAAGTTCCGATTCCCGACCTTCCTGGGCGCCTTCAAGTACTACACGTCGTACACGCTGAAGACGTTCGACGGCAAGCGTTACCTCGAGCGTTTCGAAGACCGCGTCGTGATGGTGTCGCTGACCTTGGCGGCCGGCGACACTGCGTTGGCCGAGAAGCTCGTCGACGAGATCATCGACGGCCGGTTCCAGCCTGCGACGCCGACGTTCCTCAACTCGGGCAAGAAGCAGCGCGGTGAGCCGGTGAGCTGCTTCCTGCTGCGCATCGAAGACAATATGGAGTCGATCGGTCGGTCCATCAACTCCGCGCTGCAGCTATCTAAGCGCGGCGGGGGAGTCGCGCTGCTGCTCAGCAACATTCGCGAGCACGGCGCGCCGATCAAGAACATCGAAAACCAGTCATCGGGCGTCATCCCGATCATGAAGCTGCTCGAGGACTCGTTCTCCTACGCCAACCAGTTGGGCGCGCGCCAGGGCGCCGGCGCGGTGTATCTGCAGGCTCATCACCCCGACATCTACCGCTTCCTGGACACCAAGCGGGAGAACGCCGACGAGAAGATCCGGATCAAGACGCTGAGCCTGGGCGTGGTGATCCCGGATATCACCTTCGAGTTGGCCAAGAACAACGAGGACATGTACCTGTTCTCGCCGTACGACGTCGAACGCGTCTACGGGGTGCCGTTCGCCGACATCTCGATCACCGAGAAGTACTACGAGATGGTCGACGACGCGCGCATCCGCAAGACCAAGATCAAGGCCCGTGAGTTCTTTCAGACGCTGGCCGAGCTGCAGTTCGAATCGGGCTACCCGTACATCATGTTCGAGGACACGGTGAACCGGGCCAACCCGATCGAGGGCAAGATCACCCACTCCAACCTGTGCTCGGAGATCCTGCAGGTCTCCACCCCGTCGTTGTTCAACGACGACCTGTCGTATTCCAAAGTGGGCAAAGACATCTCGTGCAACCTCGGCTCGCTGAACATCGCCAAGGCGATGGACTCGCCTGACTTTGCCCAGACCATCGAGGTGTCGATCCGCGCGCTCACCGCGGTCAGCGATCAGACCCACATCTGGTCGGTGCCGTCGATCGAGCAGGGCAACAACGATTCTCACGCCATCGGGTTGGGACAGATGAACCTGCACGGCTACCTGGCCCGGGAGCGCATCCTCTATGGCTCCGAAGAGGGCATCGACTTCACCAACATCTACTTCTATACGGTGCTGTATCACGCGTTGAAGGCATCGAACCGCATTGCGATCGAGCGCGGTCACGCCTTCGGCGGCTTCGAACGCTCGAAGTACAAGTCGGGAGAGTTCTTCGACAAGTACACCGAGCAACCCTGGGAGCCCAAGACCGACAAGGTGAGTCAGCTTTTCGCCGACGCCGGCATCCGCATCCCGAACCAGGACGACTGGCGACGGCTCAAGGAGTCGGTGCAGGCCCACGGGATCTACAACCAGAACCTGCAGGCGGTCCCGCCGACCGGATCGATCTCCTACATCAACCACTCGACGTCGTCGATCCACCCGGTCGCGTCCAAGATCGAAATCCGCAAAGAAGGCAAGATCGGTCGCGCCTACTATCCGGCGCCGTATCTGACCAACGACAACCTGGAGTACTACCAGGATGCCTACGAAATCGGCTACGAGAAGATCATCGACACCTATGCGGCGGCCACTCAGCATGTGGACCAAGGGCTTTCGCTGACGCTGTTCTTCAAGGACACCGCGACTACCCGCGACGTCAACAAGGCGCAGATCTACGCCTGGCGCAAAGGCATCAAGACGCTGTACTACATCCGGTTGCGCCAGATGGCGCTGGAAGGCACCGAAGTCGAGGGCTGCGTCTCCTGCATGCTGTGACGCCTGGCGGCGGCGTCGAGTGGCCGGATAATGCACGCGAGCGGGCATTTTGGCCGCCACAATGGGCCACTCGGCGGGATCAGCGTTAGCCAGTCTGCCCAGGTCAGCGGTTGCGTCGAGGTATGGTGTTCGACGTGGTCAGAATTCCCCGGCCGGCGCTTCCTCACCCTGGGCCCAAGCCTGCGGTGAAGGTCGACGCACGCAGCGAACGCTGGCGGGAGCACCGCAAGAAGGTGCGTGCCGAGATCGTGGAGGCGGCATTCCGCGCCATCGACCGGCTCGGCCCGGACCTGAGCGTCCGCGAGATCGCCGAAGAAGCCGGCACCGCAAAACCCAAGATCTACCGGCATTTCACCGACAAGTCCGACCTGTTCCAGGCGATCGGGGTGCGCCTGCGCGACATGTTGTGGGCAGCGGTTTTACCGTCGATCGACTTCGCCCACGACTCGGTCCGCGAGATCATCCATCGCACCGCGGAGGAGCATGTCAACCTGGTCGACGAACATCCCAACGTGTTGCGCTTCTTCATCCAGGGCCGCTTCCCCGAGCAATCGGAGACTGCGGCGCGGACGCTGAACGAAGGCCGCGAGATCACCCTGGCCATCGCAGAGATGTTCAACAACGAGCTGCGAGAGATGGAGCTCGACCCCAGAGCCTTCGAGCTCGCGGCGTTCGCGGCATACGGTTGCGCGGCGGCAGCCACCGATTGGTGGCTCGGTTCCGATGTCGGCAGTCCGCGCCGGATGCCGCACCCGCAGTTCGTCGAGCACCTGACCACGATCACGCTGGGCGTGATCAGCGGCACGGCGGAGATGCTCGGCATCAAGATGGACCCTGACCGGCCGATACATGACGTCATGCCGCACAGCTCCGCCGCCAGTTAGCATCGGATGGCACTGGTACCCGAAGCAGGAGGAGCGGCGCAGGTGAGTATCGCCGAGTCGACCATCCAACCCGACGCGTCGGCGACGCCTGTTCGGACTCGCGCGGTCATCATCGGAACGGGGTTCGCCGGGCTCGGTATGGCGATCGCGCTCCAGCGCCAGGGTGTGGACTTCGTCATCCTGGAAAAGGCCGATGACATCGGCGGGACCTGGCGGGACAACAGCTACCCCGGATGCGCATGCGACGTGCCGTCGCACCTGTACTCGTTCTCCTTTGAGCCGAAAGCCACCTGGAGCAAGCTGTTCTCGCCGCAGCCGGAGATCCTGGACTATCTGAGGGGCGTCACCGAAAAGTACGGCCTGCGCCGCTACATCCGGTTCGGCGAGAAGGTGAGCCGCGCACACTGGGATGACAGCGAGTACCGCTGGCACGTATTCACCGAGTCGGGGGAGGAGTACGTCGCCCAGTTCCTGATCTCGGGTGCCGGCGCGCTGCATATCCCGAGGATGCCGGGCATTACGGGCATGGATGAATTCCGCGGCGCCGCTTTCCATTCCGCACAGTGGGACCACGGCGTCGACTTGACCGGGAAACGCGTCGCGATCATCGGCACCGGCGCCAGCGCCATCCAGATCCTGCCGGAGTTGGTCCGCAGCAGCGCCGGCGTCGCCGAGGTAAAGCTCTACCAGCGCACCCCGCCCTGGGTGGTACCGCGGCCGAACAGCCTGCTGCCCAACCTTGTTCGCAAAGCCTTCGCGGTGGTGCCCGGCCTGAGGTTGGCCTGCCGGTCAGGTATCTACTGGGGCCTGGAGGGTCTCGGGTTCGCGATGACGCAACGTCCGAGCCTGCTGCGTGCGGTCGAATTGGTCGGCAGGTGGAACATTCGCCGCAATGTCCGCGATAAAGACCTGCGCCGCCGGCTCACCCCGACCTACCGCGCCGGCTGCAAGCGAATCCTCTACTCGGGCAGTTATTACCAGGCAGTGGCCGATCCCAAGGCGACGTTGATCACCGACCGGATCGACCGCATCACCGCCGACGGCATCGTCACCGACGACGGAGTCGAGCATCCGGCCGACGTCATCGTCTACGCCACCGGCTTCCATACCACCGACTCCTACACCTACGTCGACGTCAAGGGTCCGCGCGGCGAGGATCTGGTGGACCGCTGGAACCGTGAGGGAGTCGTCGCGCATCGCGGCATCGCGGTGGCCGACATGCCGAACCTTTTCTTCCTGCTCGGGCCCAACACCGGGCTGGGGCACACCTCGGTGGTGTTCATGATCGAGTCGCAGATCCACTACGTCGCGCAGGCGGTCGCTGCGGTCGACAAAGCGGGGGCACAAGCGTTGGCGCCCAGCCGTTCTGCGCAGGACCGGTCCAATGCGGAACTGCAGAGCAAGCTGTCCGGCTCGGTGTGGAACACCGGCGGCTGCAGCAGTTGGTATCTCGACGAGCATGGCGTCAACCGGACGCTGTGGAGCGGCATGACCTGGCAGTACTGGCGCGACACCCGCTCGCTGAAACTCGCTGAGTACAAGTTCTTCGGGGTGGGCACCGGCTCGCGCGCGGTGGCGAACGCTTAAGCGCTGCGCATACCGTGCTCATGCCGAAGTCCAAGTAGTGCAACCAATGTCATCAGCGGCGCAGCATGCTGACGAATAGATCCGCGGCCGCTTGCACGCCGGCGTCGTCGTCGGTGGCCACCAGATCCAGCAGCAGGCCGCGGACGACGGCCATCCCCAAACGTGCGAAGGCCCGGTCGACCGGTTGATCCGCGACGGCGTCGACTTCATCGAGCCAACCGTTCACGGCGCCGGGGACCATGCGGTCGAACGGCTTCTCGCCCTGCGAAGCGCGGGCGTAGCACTCGAAGAACAGTCGTTCGGCCTGCCGCAATTCGGGGCGACTGACTTGCGCCCACATGGCCGCGAAATTGTCGGCCGGATCAGTCGGTAGATCCGGGAGAATGGTCATCTGGCGTCGCTCGACCTCTTCGACGATGGCGACGAGCAGGTCCTCCTTGGATCCGAAGTGGTGCAACAACATTCGATGGCTGGTGCCGACTGCCTCGGCCACCTCGCGCAGCGATCGGTGGCCGACGCCGCTGGCGGCGAACTCCTCGACCAGCGTGTCCAATAGCTGACTGCGCCGGCTCTGATCAGGAGAGCTGGCCACTGGCGCGCTGGATCTGCTCAGACCGGGCCTTGAGTCCTTGGGCCTCGAGTTCGAGGAAGTGTTTGGTCTTCTTCAGCATCATCCGGCCGATCAGGGCGCCGAGAATGCCGCGCTGCTCGAGTTCCTGACGCACCAGTGTGCGACCGCCGGGCTGAGCGATCACGTGATGGCGGGCGGTCACTGCGACGCCAGGTGAACGTTGCACCCACGTCCAGGACAGGCCCGGGTCGATTTCGGTGACCTTCCATGTCAGCTTCGACATACCCGGCTGCTTGATCGAAAACCGTTTCCCGACAGCCAAGTTGGTGCCATCCCGGCCGACCAGGGACGTCACCGATGCCGTCCATTCGGGCCAGCGTTCGACCTCGCTGAACACCTGCCACACCAACTGCGCCGGAGCGTCGATCTCGATGCTGTCTTCGGTAATCATGTACCAAATGGTACATCGAGCGGATGGGGGTTTCCAAGGGTGAATACGTGCTCGATCCCGGGTATCCGGGATCTAAAGCGGTCGGCTGGCGCAAACCCCTGCGCGACACGCGAACACAACTTGTTGTGTTCCGTCGCCTTGTCGCACCCCAGGGGTAGTGTTTGTGACCTACGTAACGTCGACTATCCGTCCTGGTGAAGTGGGGTTCTGGTGACCGATGGAATGAAGCTGATCGACCGGGTTTCCGCGATCAACTGGAACCGTCTGCAAGACGAGAAGGATGCCGAGGTCTGGGAGCGGCTGACCGGAAACTTCTGGCTGCCCGAGAAGGTGCCGGTGTCCAACGACATCCCGTCCTGGGGAACGCTGACGCCCAACGAGAAGCAGCTGACGATGCGGGTGTTCACCGGGCTGACGCTGCTGGACACCATCCAGGGCACGGTCGGCGCCGTCAGCCTGATCCCCGACGCGCTGACGCCGCATGAGGAGGCGGTGTACACCAACATCGCGTTCATGGAGTCGGTGCACGCGAAGAGCTACAGCTCGATCTTCTCGACGCTGTGCTCGACCACCGAGATCGACGAGGCGTTCCGCTGGTCGGAGGAGAACCCGAACCTGCAGCGCAAGGCCGAGATCGTGATGGAGTACTACAAGGGCGACGAGCCGCTGAAGCGCAAGGTGGCCTCGACGCTGCTGGAGAGCTTCCTGTTCTACTCCGGGTTCTACCTACCGATGTATTGGTCGAGCCGGGCCAAGCTGACCAACACCGCTGACCTGATCCGGCTGATCATTCGCGACGAGGCCGTGCACGGCTACTACATCGGCTACAAGTACCAGAAGGGCCTGGCGCTCGAGGATGCGACGACGCAGGCCGAGCTCAAGGAGTACACCTACGACCTGCTCTACGAGCTGTACGAGAACGAGGCGGAGTACACCCAGGACCTCTACGACGAGGTCGGCCTGACCGAGGACGTCAAGAAATTCCTGCGCTACAACGCCAACAAGGCGCTGATGAACCTCGGCTATGAGGCGCTGTTCCCGCGCGAAGAGACCGACGTCAACCCGGCGATCCTGTCGGCCCTGTCGCCCAACGCCGACGAGAACCACGACTTCTTCTCCGGGTCGGGCTCGTCGTACGTCATCGGCAAGGCGGTCAACACCGAAGACGAAGACTGGAACTTCTAGAGCGAAGTGCTGCGATTCAGCGCGCGAGAAGGCGTTCCTTCTGGTCGTTGAATTCGTCGTCCGTCAGGAGCCCTGAGTCGCGTAGGTCGCCAAGTGTGATGAGTGCTTGAGCGAATTCGCGAATGTCGGCGGCGATTGCCGTGCCGTGGCCGCTGGGCGACGTGGGCGGCGGTGCGGGCCGGGAGCGGGAAATTGAGCTGGTGCGCTCCTGACTTCCTCGGCTGGTGCCGCTGATGGCGCGGCTCATCATGTTTGCCAGGGTCATTTCGCCGAAAAGGCTTCCGGAACTGCTGGCTGCCATGACCTCTGGGGCAGCGCCCAGGCTGGTGGCCGGCAACGTCAGCGCGGCAAGCCTGACCTCCGGGGCCGCCACAGTCCAGGCTTGTGGCACCGACAACCTTCCGACCGTTGAAGCCTGCCCTAGCGCTGCTGTCACCGATGGGACCTCCGCGCGACCCAACGCTGTCGCCAGCCCTGGCGTCGTGCTCGGCGGCGTAACCGGGGATTTTCAACGCGGCCGCGATTTGATTTTCGGTGTCCGCCAACGCCTCATCCCGGACTTCCGCGTCGTCGAACGATAAGTCGGCAAATATCGAGGTGGTGTTCAGTGGCGTCAGCCCAGCCTGGGCCACGTTGGGCAAGAACAGCACGACGTCAATGAGGTTCGCCAGCGTGTTCAAAGGGTCGGTAACCGCCGCCGTCGATGTGAGCCCCGGCAGTGCCGTGGAGGCGAGTTGGGACGTCGCCGGCTGCGCGTTTGCCGCGGCCGATGCCCCGTTCGTGGTCTGCGGTGCCGGAGTGAACGACGTCAGGGTTGTCGCGGATGCCGACGTGCCCGCGTAGCCGTACATCGCTGTGGCATCTTGTGCCCACATCTCGGCGTAGAGGGTCTCGGTGGCAGCGATAGCCGGACTGTTTTGCCCGAAAAGGTTTGTTGCCACTAGCGCCTGCAACAGCGCACGGTTGGCCTCGATCACCGGCGGGGGAACCATCGCCGCGAACGTCACCTCATAAGCCGCGGCAGCAGCTCTGGCCTGGATGGCTGTCTGTTCGGCCTGGCCAGCAGTCGATCTCAGCCACGCCACATAGGGCGCGGTCGCAGATGTCATCGCTGCTGATGCGGCGCCGAGCCAGGGCCCCGCGCTTAACTCCGAGATCACCGATCCGTATGAGGTCGCCGTTGAGTGCAACTCGGCGGCAAGCCCGTTCCAGGCCGCCGCGGCGGCCAACATAGGCCCCGACCCGGGGCCGCTATACATTCGCCCGGAATTTATTTCCGGTGGCAAAATTGCGAAATCCATTGTCCCACAACCTCCTAATCGATCGCCGTTGCGTCGTTAGCCGCGGTGGTCGGATTCGACCCGTGAGACCGAATCGAGGTTCTCTCGCGCGCCCATCGCTGCATAACTGCAGCTTGCGCCTCGATCAATCGATTACGGAGCCAAATGTTGGGATCGCAATCGCAAGTCGATCAAACAGAGCAGCGGGCGCGAGCACTCGACGGCCGTCAACACCGAAGACGAGGACTGGAACTTCCCTAGGAGCCACAGGCCAGAGCCCGATCCTGGACAGACGGACCGTGAACGGATCGTGAATTGTGGCGTTAGTCGGGCGCGAAAGTAGCGACGTTGAGCCCGCAGACGTGACACTGGTCGGGTGGCGATAACACCAGCTTCCGCGGCCAACTTCTTTCGTTCAGTGATCAAGTGGCTCCAGATCGGCTATCCAGAAGGCGTTCCCCCAACGGACCGCGTTGCGCTGGTGGCACTGCTGCGCAGCACTCCGTTGAGCGAAGACGAGATCACCGAAGTCGTCGACTCGATCGACGAGGAAGAGTTGTCGAACGGCACCGTCAACCGTGATGTGATCGCGGACTTCATCTCCGACATGACCCACTACGACGCGGGCCCCGAGAACATCGCGCGGGTGGCGGCGAGGCTGGCCGCCGCCGGCTGGCCGCTGTCCGGGATCAACGACCAGGCCGGCACCACCGCGGCCTCGGAGGCTAGCTCACAGAGTTGAGATGTCGATCACGAAGCGGTAGCGAACGTCGCTGGCCAGCACCCGCTCGTAAGCTTCGTTGACGTACGAGGCCTCGATGACCTCGATTTCCGGCGTCACCTCGTGTTCGGCGCAGAAGTCCAGCATCTCTTGAGTTTCGGCGATGCCGCCGATGTTGGATCCGGACAGGCTGCGGCGGGCCAGCGCCAGCGGGAATGCCGGCACTTCCATCGGGTGCTCGGGGATACCCAGCTCGACCAGCGTGCCGTCGACGTCGAGCAGACCGAGGTAGGCGCCGAGATCCAGGTTCGCCGACACGGTGTTCAAGATGAGATCGAAACTACTGCGCAGATTCTTGAAAGTGTCGCGGTCGGACGTCGCGTAATAGTGCTTCGCGCCAAGGCGCAGACCGTCTTCCATCTTCTTCAGCGACTGCGAGAGCACCGTCACGTCGGCGCCCATCGCGGCACCGAGCTTGACGCCTACATGTCCGAGGCCGCCCAGCCCGATGATCGCCAGCCGCGTGTCAGCGCCGGCCTTCCAGTGCCGCAAGGGGGAGAACAGCGTGATTCCCGCGCACAGCAATGGCGCCGCGAGGTCCAGCGGGATCGAGTCGGGGATGCGCACGACGAAGTTCTCGTTGACGACGACCGCTTGGCTGTATCCGCCCTGTGTCGGCGTGCCGTCTTTGTCGATGGCGTTGTAGGTGAAAGTCGGGCCGTTTTTGCAGTACTGCTCGAGTCCGGCCGCACAGCTGCTGCAGTGGCCGCAGGAGTTCACCATGCAGCCCACGCCGACGTGGTCGCCGACCTTGTGCTTGGTCACGTCGGAGCCGACGGCGGTGACGACGCCGGCGATTTCGTGGCCGGGCACCACGGGGTATTTGGGCTTACCCCACTCGGCCTTCACGGTGTGGATGTCGGAGTGGCAGATTCCGGCGAACTTGATGTCGATGGCCACGTCGTGCGGGCCGGGGTCGCGGCGCTCGATCGTGGTCTTGCTCAGGTGGCCGGTCTTATCGGCGGCGGCGTAAGCGGAAACAGTGCTCATCAGTAATCCTCTTCAGTGCGCTTTGGTTTCGTATCGATTCTAGGGAACGGCATCCAGCCTAGTATAGATAAGCTATGTACTTCGCTGGATGCGTCCAGCCTCACACCGTCGGCTAGTTGATGGGGGCGTTGAGCCAGCGCAGGTCGTCGATGATGCCGCGGGCGGCGACCACGCCCCCGCCGGTCTGCCAGACCTCGTTGTTGACCACAAAGACCCGGTTGTCGCGAGTGGCCGACAGCTTGTGCCACGCGTCGCTGTCGAAGATGGTTGGGGCGCGGTCCTTGGCTTCGGGCGAGTCGAACGAGACATAGATCAACGTCGGCGTCGGCCGCCGAGAAATTCGCACTACCCGAGAGATCGTTGTCGGTGCTGCCGGCCTCGATGTAGGCCTTATCGGTAAACCGTTGCGCCGCAGGGCGATCCACGCCAACCGCGGTCAATACGCTGCCGGGGAAGTTGTCGGCCCCGTAGATCCGCACGGCGTTCTCGGTGAATTGCACGACCGATGCCTGGTAGTGGGTGGCGTCGTGCGCGGCGCCGTCGTCGTGGGCCTTGGTGGTGAAGTGGTCGATCAGATCGCCCGCGGCGTCGGCGCGTGCGGTCGCCTCGGCCACCCCACGCAGGTTGTCCTGCCACGCCGCACCGGGCGAGCCGGTGAACACCGTCGGCGCGATGGCGGCCAACTCCGGATACAGCTTCGGCGTCAGGGCCTGCGAGCCGAGGATCAGATCGGGTTTGGCGGATTTGATCGCGCCGAGGTCGGGGTTGCTGCGGGTGCCGACGTTCGGCAGCTTGTGGATGACGGTGCCCAGGTACGACGGCTGATCCGATGAGCCGTCCGGCAGCGCGGCCCCGACGATGCGCGACTGAAGTCCCAGCGCGCACAGCGCGTCGAGTTGGTCGCCGGAGAGCACGACGATGCGCTGCGGTTCATCGGGGACCTCGGCGGTGTCGGGCTGAACCCCGGCCGCGTTGTGCGCGGGTCGGGGTGACGGCCCGGCGTCGGGGGCGGCCGGTTCCGGAGCGCATGACTCGTCGGGTCGGCGCTGGTTGCCCAACACGCCGGCGCCGGCGATCTGGGTGGTGCTGGTGATCATCGAGGCCGATTGCGCGCCGCGCCGCCGGGCGAATTGGAGCCGCAACCGCTGCAGACGGCGGCGCAGACAATTGCCGCGGCGGCAGCGGCGAGAGCGGGTCGGACACCCCTGAGCGGCACGGGTCCGACGTTAACATCTGGCCAGGTGAAGCCGAGTCCAGCGAGCGCGCGGCGGGCCGGGTCAAAGTGTTCACCGGCTTATTACGACAGTTTGTAGGACCTGTCCGTCGGTGTGCCCGCTGGACGGTTAGACTCAGACAAACACTGATCGTGGTTGCCTTGCTCGACGTTTGGAGGAGCTCTTGACTGCCGAAGCCCCCCCGCTGGGAGAACTCGAGGCTAGTCGCCCGTACCCGCCTCGAACAGGCCCTAAAGGCAACCTGATCTACAAGCTGATCACCACCACCGATCACAAGTTGATCGGGATCATGTACGTGGTCACCTGCTTCGGGATGTTTTTCATCGGCGGCCTGATGGCGCTGCTGATGCGCACCGAGTTGGCCGCCCCCGGACTGCAGTTCCTGTCCAACGAGCAGTACAACCAGCTGTTCACCATGCACGGCACGATCATGCTGCTGCTCTACGCCACGCCAATCGTGTTCGGTTTCGCCAACCTGGTACTGCCGCTGCAGATCGGCGCGCCCGACGTGGCGTTCCCGCGACTGAACGCCTTCTCGTTCTGGCTGTTCCTGTTCGGTGGCCTGATCGTCATCGCGGGTTTCATCACGCCCGGTGGCGCCGCCGACTTCGGCTGGACCGCCTACACCCCGTTGACCGACGCCATCCACTCACCCGGCGCTGGCGGCGACCTGTGGATCATGGGTCTGATCGTCGCCGGTCTGGGCACCATCCTGGGCGCGGTCAACATGATCACCACGGTGGTGTGCATGCGCGCGCCGGGCATGACGATGTTCCGGATGCCGATCTTCACCTGGAACATCCTGGTGACGTCGATCCTGGTGCTGCTGGCGTTCCCGTTGCTGACCGCGGCGTTGTTCGGGCTCGCTGCCGACCGGCATCTGGGCGCTCACATCTACGACTCGGCCAACGGTGGAGTCCTGCTCTGGCAACACGTGTTCTGGTTCTTCGGCCACCCCGAGGTCTACATCGTCGCGCTGCCGTTCTTCGGCATCGTCACCGAGATCTTCCCGGTGTTCTCCCGCAAGCCGATCTTCGGGTACACCACGCTGGTCTACGCCACGCTGTCGATCGCCGCGCTCTCGGTCGCGGTGTGGGCGCACCACATGTTCGCCACCGGCGCGGTGCTGCTGCCGTTCTTCTCGTTCATGACCTACCTGATCGCGGTGCCGACCGGGATCAAGTTCTTCAACTGGGTTGGCACGATGTGGAAGGGGCAGTTGACCTTCGAGACGCCGATGCTGTTCTCGATCGGCTTCCTGATCACCTTCCTGTTAGGTGGTCTGACCGGTGTGCTGCTGGCCAGTCCGCCGCTGGACTTCCACGTCACCGACAGCTACTTCGTCGTCGCGCACTTCCACTACGTGCTGTTCGGCACGATCGTCTTCGCTACCTTCGCCGGCGTCTACTTCTGGTTCCCGAAGATGACCGGCCGGATGCTCGACGAACGACTGGGCAAGCTGCACTTCTGGTTGACGTTCATCGGCTTCCACACGACGTTCCTGATCCAGCACTGGCTGGGCGACCTCGGGATGCCCCGTCGTTACGCCGACTATCTGCCGACCGACGGTTTCCAGCCGTACAACGTCGTGTCGACGATCGGCGCGTTCATCCTTGGCGTATCGATGATTCCGTTCGTCTGGAACGTCTTCAAGAGCTGGCGATACGGCGAAGTGGTCACGGTCGACGACCCGTGGGGATACGGCAACTCGCTGGAATGGGCGACCAGTTGCCCGCCGCCGCGGCACAACTTCACCGAGCTGCCGCGCATCCGCTCCGAGCGCCCGGCGTTCGAGTTGCACTACCCGCACATGGTCGAGCGGATACGCGCCGAGGCTCACGTAGGACGGTCGCACGGACCGTCGGACGGCGACGTCACCCGAGCAGACGACGTCCAAGTTCGTTCGTGATCGCTTCGCGCGGAGGCTATCTGGGGTGAGTACCCCCCGCAAGGTGTCGGCGTTGATCACGGTCACCGGTCACGACAAGCCTGGCGTGACGTCGGCGCTCTTCGAAGTCCTCTCGGGGCACAAAGTCGAGTTGCTCAACGTCGAGCAGGTGGTGATCAGAGCTCGGCTCACGCTGGGGGTACTGGTGACTGCGCCCGTGGAAGTCATTGAAGGCAAGGCTTTTCGGGATGAAGTCGAAGCAGCGGTCCACTCGGTGGGGCTGGACGTCAGCATCGAGCGCAGCGACGATCTGCGAATCATCCGGGAGCCCTCGACGCACACGATCATGGTGTTGGGCCGTCCGATCACCGCCGAGGCGTTCGGCGCCGTCGCGCGCGAGGTCGCGGCATTGGGCGTCAACATCGACCTCATCCGCGGCGTCTCCGACTATCCGGTCACGGGTCTGGAGCTGCGGGTCTCCGTGCCGCCCGGCGGCGGGGGACAGCTGCAGGAGGTGTTGACGCGGGTAGCGGCCGACGTGGCTGTCGACGTCGCGTTGGAGGACTACAGCATCGCGCGTCGGGCCAAGCGGCTCATCGTGTTCGACGTCGACTCGACGCTGATTCAGCAGGAAGTCATCGAGATGCTCGCGGCGCGAGCGGGCGCCGAGGAAGCCGTCGCCGCGATCACCGACGCCGCCATGCGGGGTGAGTTGGATTTCGCCGAGTCGCTGCATCAGCGGGTCGAAACGCTGGCCGGCCTACCCGCCGAGGTACTCGACGAGGTCGCCGACGACGTGGAGCTGACCGCCGGGGCGCGGACCACCATTCGCACGCTGCGCCGGCTGGGTTATCACGTGGGTGTGGTCTCCGGCGGCTTCCGGCAGGTCATCCAACCGCTGGCGGACGAGCTGATGCTGGACTTCGTCGCTGCGAACATGTTGGAGGTCGTTGACGGCAAGCTCACCGGGCGGGTGGTCGGCGAGATCGTCGACCGCGCCGGTAAAGCCAAGGCGCTGCGCGACTTTGCGAGTCAGGTCGGAGTCCCGATGGCGCAGACGGTCGCGGTTGGCGACGGCGCCAACGACATCGACATGCTGTCTGCGGCGGGGCTGGGCATCGCGTTCAACGCCAAGCCCGCGCTGCGCAAGGTCGCCGACGCGTCGCTGAGCCACCCCTACCTGGATACGGTGCTGTTTCTGCTCGGCGTGACGCGTGGCGAGATCGAGGCCGCCGACGCGCTCGACGGCGTGGTGAGCCGCGTCGAGATCGAGTAGCTACTCAATTCGAGCCTCCGGCCCGTGACCCGACAGCCGCCGAGGCGCCGCGGTACGGCACGATGGTCGGGTGGCCGACGAGACGAGTGAGACAGTCGACCCGGACCTGCTGATCGACTTCACCGACGTGACCCTGCGTCGCGACGGCCACACCCTGGTCGGGCCGGTGACCTGGTCGGTCGAGCTCGACGAACGCTGGGTGATCATCGGGGCCAACGGCGCCGGCAAGACATCGTTGCTGCGGATCGCCGCGGCCGCCGAGCATCCCACCTCCGGGGTGGCCTACGTGCTGGGGGAGCGGCTCGGCCGCGTCGACATGTCCGAGCTGCGCTCGCGGGTGGGCTTGAGTTCCTCAGCGCTGGCACAACGCATTCCGGGTAACGAGGTGGTCCGCGATCTGGTCGTCTCGGCCGGCTACGCGGTGCTGGGCCGTTGGCGGGAGCGCTACGAAGACGTCGACTACCACCGCGCCGTTGACATGCTGGAGAGCCTGGGCGCCGAACATCTCGCCGACCGCCGCTACGAGACGCTGTCCGAGGGTGAGCGCAAGCGAATCCTGATCGCCCGCGCGCTGATGACGGACCCCGAGCTGTTGCTGCTCGACGAGCCCGCCGCCGGTCTCGACCTGGGCGGGCGCGAGGAGCTGGTGGCGCGGCTGGCCGACCTGGCCGCCGATCCCGACGCGCCCGCACTGGTCCTGGTCACCCACCACGTCGAAGAGATCCCGCCCGGCTTCAGCCACTGCATGCTTATGTCGGAGGGGAAGATCGTCGCGGCGGGATTGTTGTCTGATGTGCTGACCGGAGGAAACTTGTCCGCGGCGTTCGGCCAGTCGATCGATGTGGACGTCATCGACGGGCGCTACTTCGCCCGTCGCACCCGCACCCGCGCGGCACATCGGAGGCGCTCATGACTGACGACACGTTTGTACCGCTGCCGGTGCGGCCGGCCGCGACCGTGATGCTGTTGCGGCAGGACTCCGGACGATATCTCGGTCTTCCTGATGCGACGGCATGCCGGAATGGAATTCGCCGCCGGGACAGTGGTGTTCCCCGGCGGCGGCGTCGACGACCGCGACCGCAACGCCGAGATCGCTTGGGCCGGCCCGCCGCCGCAGTGGTGGGCGCAGCGGTTCGGCACTGATACCGACCTGGCCGAGGCGCTGGTGTGCGCCGCGGCACGCGAGACGTTCGAGGAATGTGGTGTGTTGTTCGCCGGACCGGCCGACGACCCGAGCGGCATCGTCGGGGACGCATCGGTCTACCGCGAATCCCGTCAGGCGCTCGCTGACCGGACGCTGTCGTTTGCCGACTTCCTCAGCCGGGAAAGCCTGGTGCTGCGGGCCGATCTGCTTCGGCCCTGGGCCAATTGGGTGACACCCGAAGCTGAGCGCACCCGTCGCTACGACACCTATTTCTTTGTCGGCGTGCTCCCCGAGGGGCAACGCGCCGACGGCGACAACACTGAATCTGACCTTGCCGACTGGAGCACGCCGAAGGCCGCGCGTCGCCGAATTCGAAGCCGGTCGCTGCTTTCTGCTACCGCCGACCTGGACGCAGCTGGACTCGCTGATCGGGCGCTCGGTCGCCGAGTATTGGCCGTCGAGCGTCAGATCGTCGACGGTGCAGCCGAACGTCGAAATCGACGGCGATAACTGGATTTTCGAGTTCTTCGACTCCGATCGCTATCACCGGCCCGCAAAGCCGGCGGACTTGGGTGGCGAATTTGAGCGAGTTCGTCAGCGTCCACCTGGACCCCGGCCATCCGGGCGTGGGGACGTTGGTGCTGACGCGGCCGCCGACCAACGCGCTGACCCGGCAGGCCTACCGGGAGATCGAGCAGGCCGCGGCCGAAGTGAGCGGCCATGACGGCATCGCCGCCGTCATCCTCTTCGGCGGCCACGAGATCTTCTCCGCGGGCGACGACATGCCCCAGCTGCGCACGCTGACCTCGCCGGAAGCCGAGAGCTGGCTGCTCGTGCACCGGGCCGCAGTCGACGCCATCGCGGCGATCCCGAAGCCAACCGTCGCTGCGATCACCGGATATGCGCTGGGAGCCGGCCTGGGTCTGGCGCTGGCCGCCGACTGGCGGGTGAGCGGCGACAACGTCCGGTTCGGCGCGACGGAAATTCTGGCCGGCCTGGTTCCCGATGGCGAAGGTACGGCCCGCTTGGCCCGCACGGTCGGGGCCAGCAAGGCCAAAGAGCTGGTCTACAGCGGCCGGTTCTTCGACGCCGAAGAGGCCAAGGAGCTGGGTTTGATCGACGAGATGGTGGCCCCCGATGGCGTTTACGACGCCGCCGTGGCTTGGGCGAGCCGGTTCGTCGACGCGCCTCGCGCTGCGCTTGCCGCCGCGAAGGCCGGCATCGACGACCTTTACCGGCTGGCTCCGGCCGAGCGGCGGGATGCCGAACGCCGCCGCTACCTCGAGGTATTCGACGCACTCGCGGAGCCGTCCGCGCTAGAGGCGACTTAAAAAAATCTGAGAAAAGCCTTTGCATAGCGTGAGAGCCGGTCGGTACTATGGGCTGGCTCACATCGGGGTCGACGCGCGCGGAGGTCGAATTGATCTTCAGGACACAACGGCGCGGTCGCGTCATGGGTGCCGGTGCCACCTTCGCCGTCTTCGGGATCGCGATCTTCAGCCCCGCAACCGCACATGCCGACGACTTCGGTCTGGGTAACCTGATCGGCGACCTCATCGCGAGCGCAAGCTCTGCCGAAGTTGGCGCTCAGGCCGTCGATCAAGCAGTGGCCGCGAGCGCGTCGGGCGCCGAAACCATCTCCGCGGCAGGGCTTTTCCAGCAATATATCTACGACCCGCTGCACGCCAGTGTCGAGAGTTGGATCAACAGCTCGTTCGGTGAGCAGGTCGATCATCTCCTCAACACGGCGTCCGGGCAGTTCCTGATCGGCAACGGCGCCGACGGCACGGGGCAGCTAGACCCCAACGGCGGCGACGGCGGGTTGTGGTTCGGCGACGGCGGGAACGGCTGGAACAGCGACGAGGCCGGCTTCGCGGGCGGCTCCGGCGGTGATGCCGTGGGCTTCTTCGGCAGCGGCGGAGACGGGGGATTGGGTGGTGCAGGCGCCGCCGGCGGCGACGGCGGGGACGCTGGCTCGCTGTTCGGTATCGGCGGCGACGGCGGCAATGCGGGCGCAGGCGCCACAGTTACGGGCCTGCCCGCGCTCGGCGGGGCCGGCGGCAATGCCGGGACGTTCGGCGAACACGGCGTGGTCGGCGACTACGGCACGCTGCCCGGAGGCCTCACCCAGACGGCCGACCCCGAAGGTTCGCTGCTGCCGGTCGGGACATCCGGCGGCTGGTTGACCAACAGCAACGGTCAGGTCGTCATGCTGCACGGGCTCAACGAGGTCTACAAGGTGGCCCCCGGTGACCCCTTGAGCAGCGGGTTCAGCGACGACGACGCGGCGTTTCTGGCCGAAAACGGTTTCAACGCGGTGCGGGTGGGCGTGATCTGGTCGGATCTGGAGCCCGAGCCCGGCGTCTTCGACACGACATACCTGAACTCGATCGAGAGCACCGTCCAAACCCTGGGCAACCACGGGATCTACAGCATCATCGACTTCCATCAGGACGCCTACAGCACCGCGTTCGGCGGTGAAGGTGCGCCGGACTGGGCGGTGCAGACCGACGGCGTGGCCAACCCGTCACTGCCCTTCCCGTACAACGAGTTCTTCAATCCCGCGGAGCAGCAGGCCTGGGAGTCATTCTGGTCGAATGCCGACGCCGCCAACGGAATTGGTCTGGAGAACAACTACAGCCAGATGCTGGAGTACGTAGGCAATGCCTTCAACGGCAACTCCAACGTTGCCGGATTCGAGCTCATGAATGAACCGTCGCCGGGCGTATCGTCGTTCCTGCCGACGCTGTTCGGCAGCCCGTTCTTCGACAGTCAGCAGCTGACCCCGTTCTATGACCAGGGTGCCGACGCGATCCGGGCGGTGGATCCGACCACACCGATTTTCTTCGAGCCCAATGTCCTGTCCAACGCGGGCGTGCCGACCGATCTGGGCCACGTGGACGCCGCGAACACCGTGTTGTCGTTCCACGACTACTGCGAATTCGACCTCGGCCCGCTGGGGTGCATACCGAGTGTCAGCGGGATCGTCGGCAACGCCGAGAGCTACGCGCAGGCGCAAGGAATTCCGGCATTCATGACCGAGTTCGGCGCGACCAGCAACCAAGCGGAGATCCTCGCGCCCGATGCAGGGCGCCGACCAGCACCTGATCGGGTGGACCGAGTGGGCCTATTCCAGCCAGGGTGACATCTCCACCAGCGCAAGTCCGCCAGGCTCGGAGTCCCTGGTCTACAACCCGTTGGATCCGCCGACCGGCGCCAACGTCAATACCGCCAACCTGGAGACTCTGGCTGAGCCGTACCCGCAGGTGATCTCGGGCACCCCGACCTCGTACTCGTTCGAGAACGGCACCCTTCAGTTCAGCTACTCCACCGAGGAGCCCGCCGGGCTGAGCAGCTTCCCGCCCGGTTCGCAGACCAGCATTTCGATCCCGAGCGTCGAATTTCCGGACGGCTACCAGGTCAGCGTGACCGGTGGCGAGGTGCTTTCTGCTCCCAACGCCGCGGAGCTGGTGATCGCCTCTAACGGCGCCAGCACCGTCACGGTCACGGTCAGCGCCGCCGGAACGTAGCGAGAATGCCCGCCACCCGCTCGGTTAGGCTGGTCGACCATGACCAGTACCGACCCGGCGCCGCAGCCGCACGCCACCGCTGAGCAGGTCGAGGCCGCCCGCCACGACAGCAAGCTGGCCCAGGTGCTCTATCACGACTGGGAAGCGGAGAACTACGACGAGAAGTGGTCGATCTCCTATGACCAGCGCTGTATCGACTACGCCCGCGACTGCTTCAACAGCGTCGTTCCCGAGGATCGAGATCCACCGCCTGCCCTACGACAACGCCCTCGAGCTGGGCTGCGGAAGTGGCTTCTTTCTGCTGAACCTGATCCAGTCCGGGGTGGCCCGGCGCGGCTCGGTCACCGACCTTTCGCCCGGCATGGTCAAAGTCGCCACCCGCAACGGGCAATCGCTGGGGCTCGACATCGACGGCCGGGTCGCCGACGCCGAGCGCATCCCTTACGACGACGATTCATTTGACCTGGTTGTCGGGCACGCGGTGCTGCATCACATTCCGGACGTCGAGCTGACACTGCGTGAGGTGCTACGCGTGCTGCGGCCCGGCGGCAGGTTCGTGTTCGCCGGTGAGCCGACGACTGTCGGCAACAGTTACGCGCGCAGGCTGTCGACATTGACGTGGCGGGTCGCCACCAACGTCACCAAGTTGCCCGGGCTGGACAGCTGGCGGCGTCCGCAAGCTGAGCTCGACGAGTCCTCGCGCGCCGCGGCGCTGGAGTCCATCGTCGATCTGCACACCTTTGCTCCGGCCGACCTGGAGAAGATGGCCCGCTCCGCCGGCGCCGTCGACGTCGATACCGCCACGGTCGAGTTCACCGCGGCGATGCTCGGCTGGCCGCTGCGGACCTTCGAGTACGCGGTGCCGCCGGACAAGCTGGGCTGGGCCTGGGCACACTTCGCGTTCAACAGCTGGAAGTTTCTGAGCTGGGCAGACGGCAACGTATGGCGACACGTGGTGCCCAAGGGCTGGTTCTACAACGTCGAGATCACCGGGGTCAAGCCGTCCTGAATTTCGGTCTCGACGACGTCGCCTACCTGACGTCCGACGAGGGCTCGGCCGCGCTGGCCGTGGTCGAGGCCCTCCCGTTGACCGACCGCGTCGGCGAGATCGCGCGGCTACGCAAGCAATTCGGCGAACGGACGCCGGTGTTGGTGGAAACAATATTGCTACGTCGCCGTGCGGACGCAAAGCTTGCCGGGTTGCCCGGTACCCGCGATTGGCTGTTCACCGACGAAGCGCTGCAGCAAGCCAGCGCCGCACCGGTCGCGCTGCATCGGTCGAAGCGGTTGAGCGGCAAAGTGGTTCACGATGTGACCTGCTCTGTCGGGACCGAGATGGCCGCGCTGCGCGGCTCGGCGGTGGGGCTCGTCGGCAGTGACATCGACGCGGTGCGGCTGTCGATGGCGCGACACAATCTGGGTGACGCCGCCAACCTGTGCCGTGCCGACGCCCTGCATCCGGTTACCCGCGACGCGGTAGTGGTGGCCGATCCGGCGCGTCGCAGCGGTGGTCGGCGGCGGTTCGATCCGCGCGACTACCAGCCCGCTCTCGACGATCTGATCGAGGTGTACCGGGGCCGGGATGTGGTCGTGAAATGCGCGCCGGGAATCGATTTCGACGCCGTGACGCGGCTCGGATTCGACGGTGAGATCGAGGTGACCTCCTACCGTGGCTCGGTGCGCGAAGCGTGTCTGTGGTCCTCGGGCCTGGCTGAGCCGGGTGTGCGCCGGCGGGCCAGCATTCTGGATCTAGGGGAGCAGGTCACCGACGCCGATCCGGACGAGTGCGCGGTCCGCGGCGCGGGCCGGTGGATCGTCGACCCGGACGGCGCCGTCGTGCGAGCCGGTTTGGTGCGTCATTTCGCCGCGCGGCACGGGCTCTGGCAGCTCGACCCGAACATCGCCTACCTGTCCGGGGATCGATTGCCGACCGGGGTCCGCGGGTTCGAGGTTCTCGAGCAGCTCGCATTCGACGAACGGCGCCTGCGCCAAGCGTTGGCGATGCTGGACTGCGGGGCCTTGGAGATACTGATCCGCGGCGTAGATGTCGATCCCGACGCGCTGCGCCGGCGGCTGTCGCTGCGGGGTAGCCAGTCACTGACGGCCGTGATCACCAGGATCGGCCCGGGCCCGGCGGCTCAGGGCATTGCGTTTATCTGCCGACCGTCGCGCTGACGACCCGATCGGGTCGGCAATTACTTTCCGAGCGGAAAATAGGGCAATCTCCCCATGAATTGCACCCTGTCCGGGCCGCAGACTGATGTCAGCGCGCCGGGGGTTGGCACAGCTGCAGCGAAGCATCACCGGGACATGATGTGGCTGCTGTGGCTCCACCGCCCCCGGCCGCGCGACTACCGACGCACCGCGACCGCCGGCGCCGCGTCTCGGGTGGGTTTGCCAGCAGCGTCAATAGCTATCTCCGCGCGCACAGGGCCCGGGGGCTCCGTTAGTGCACGTGAGCGTCTTTTCCCCGCGACACCAGAACTCGAGCTTGCTAACTCGTGAACATTTGTCAGGTAACCTGGTTTTAACAAAGCAACTGTTTTACATTTGAGCTGCACACGCAGTACGCGACGAATTCCACGCTGCCGACCAGGCCGTCGGCGAAAGGACGTTCATCGATGAACGCTCGTGGCATCACCCGACTGAGCTTGCTGACTGCGGGCTTGGCAATCAGCGCGACGGTGGCCCTGACACCGGATATAGCGGTATTTAGCGTCGTAAACGCAGCTCCGGATACTTCGATCTCGTCGGTCTCCGGCGCCAGCGAGATGGTTGGGCAGCAGGGGAACGGTTGCGAACGAACCCGTCGGCCGGCGTGTAACCGCGCGGGCCGACGGTCTACGCATCGCTAGAACGCGTCATTCAGACTCGTAACGAAAATTTCTTTTAGCGCGTACGACGGCGGCCGTCGCTGGCCACGCATTCGGTCCGACCGACAGTTCAGTTCTGGAAACTTGGTCGTTAAATCCGGATGACCGTACTCAGGCTCCGAAGAGATGACCGGTATCTCTCAGGTTGATCTTGGAATCGAGTCAAATTCGCTGGCGACCGAAACCATACCGGCTATCGCTGATCATGATCAAAAGCCTGCAAAACGCTCTTCTGCCTGCGATCAGCGATACTCATGCCCCGCTGCATTCGTATGAATAAGAGCTGAGGACTTTTTCTAAAATTATTAGACTTTGTTCGATCAAAATTGACGTCGACGCATAGGCTTACCCCACTCGGCGCGGTGGGCGCCGTTGCAAAGGGCACGTCTTCATGGCGTGTTGGGGAAGGGGAAATCATGAGGGGTACTCGCGCCTTGGTGCGGCTGGCAATACTGGCCGTAGGTATCGGTATTGGGGGAGCGGTCGCCGCAATGCCAGGAATTGCAGCGGCAGATTCGTCTTCTGATTGGTTGTCGGCGGTCGACGGTTTCCTCAGCGGTGGTGCCTTATCGGCAGCTGACACCACTCCGGCGTTGAATCTGGCGATCTCATTTGACGGAATGTCGCTATTCCAGGACGGCTCCGCGTACGCCTACTCCGGCCCGAATGGGGACATCGCCATTGCGAATGGTGCCGGCACCACCGCTTACGCATTCGGCACCAACAACTATGCGAGCGTGGACGGCACCGACTCGCACGCCATTGCCGGTGGCTACAGCGACGCCCTCGCCGGCGGCTCCTCAGACAACACGGCGTTCGTGTTCGGCGACAACAGCACTGGGTTCGCCGGAACCACAGACGCGGCGAATCCCGGGAGCTTCAACTACGCCGTCATCTTCGGCAACGGTGACGCGGCCTATGCCGGCGGTAACGCGGCTGGCGCGGGTAGCTACGACGGCGCTTACGTCGAGGGCAACAACCTCGGGACTGCTTACGCCCAGGGCGCTGATTACCTGGCCAACATCCTGAAGTTCTACGGCGACGGCGGAACGACCACGGCCGCCGCAGCCGCCGACAGCACCAACTCCCTGTCTGCCTTGCTGGGCAGTGATCCATCAGGAGCATTGGCCGACGGCAGCTCCTTCTGGACTGATCTGTTCTCCGGCGACGCCGCGGGTGCGCTGACCGCCGGTCAGAGCTTCTGGGCAGACCTGGGCTCGGCGTTTGACCCGGCGGGCGCGGCTGCGGACTCCAGCAACTTCTGGACGGAACTCGCGGGATTGTTCTAAAGACCCGCCTGCCGGGTCGGCGGCCGCCGTTAGGGAGGACGGTGACCGCTGACCTGGGCAGGCGCCCATCAGGGAGACGTTTGCAGTCCGTCGAGACGGGGGCCAGGTACGCTGGCGAGACGGCATTTCAGCCGTTCTGAGTCTGCGAGGACAAGTCGACCGATGCGCAACATCACGTCGGCCGCGCTGATAGCGGCCGGAGCCCTGCTGGGTTGGTCCGGCGGTGCGGTCGCCGCCGCGGACTCGGTGTGCACGAACTTCGGCGGCTCGCTCCAAGATGATCAGACGTGCAACGTGCATTCCTCGTCGCCCACCTACACGCTGAACATGACGTTTCCGGTGGACTATCCCGACCAGGCGCTGTCGGATTTTCTCACGCAGAATCGTGACGGTTTCGTCAATGTCGCCCAGACGTCGTCGCAGACTTCCGGACCGCGCGACGTGCCTTACCAAATGGAAGTCACCTCCGAGCAATACCACTCCGGTCAGCCCCCCGGCGGCACTCGAAGCGCCGTTCTCAAGGTCTTTGAAGATCTCGGCGGCCCGCGACCGTCGACGTTCTACAAGGGCTTCAATTACGACGTCGCCGGGCAAAAAGCGATCACCTTCGACACACTTTTCGCGCCGAATACCAAGCCGCTCGATTCGATTTATCCCATCGTGCAACGCGAGATGGGAAAGCAGACCGGACTGGGTGCCGCAATATCGCCCGGCTCGGGTCTGGACGCTTCGCATTACCAAAACTTTGCCATCACCGACGAAGAGCTGATTTTCTACTTCGCGCCAGGTGAACTTCTGCCGTCATTGGCCGGGGCGAGCCAGGTTCACGTTCCGCGCAACGCCATTCCGCCGCTGGCCGTCAAAGGCTAGCTCGGCGCGAAGCTGTACACCTGGCCGTCGCTGGTCGCGGTGACGACACGGCGATCACGGCCGATCGAGACGCCAACGGGATAGCCGGTGGCCTCCGGCAGCGGGTAGCTGTTCAGGGTTCGGCCACTGCCCGGGTTGAAGACCAGCAGCGTCATTCCCCGCGCGCCCTCACCCGGTCCACCGGTCACTACGGCATAGCCGACCCCGCTGCCCGCCAGGCTGGACGTCGACAGCGGGCTGACATCGTTTCGTCGCCAGACCTCCTGCGCATGGTCACCGGCGTCTTTGAACGCGACCAGGCGGGTGTCCGGTCCGCCGCCTGCCACGATCAGTCCGCCTGGGGTCACCGACGGGGGCGTCTGCGCCAGGAACTTCAGCGGGACCGACCATTTCGGCTTGCCGTCGGCGGCGTGCAAAGCCCACAGCCGCTCGTCGCGTCCGTTGATGTAAATCGTGGAACCGTCGCTGGACATCACCGGGCTGGCCTCGACGCCAGCGGCGACGGCGTTGCTGGTCCATTCTCGGGTGAGCAGCGGATTCTGTCCGGGGTGGTACTTCAGCCCGACCAGAATCGGCGTCGGGGCGCCCGGTTCCCAAAGGCCGATTACCACCAACCCGCTCCCCTTGGCGAATGCGGGAGCGGCCGCAACCGGGCAGCCCTCTTTCGCCGGTCCACAATCGTCCAGTCCACGGGTGAAGTCGCTCGGGTCGACGTTGTCGACCAGGTCCACCGAATTGCCGATCACCGTGCCGCGGTGGCCGTCGAATACCTGCACCTGTCCCAGATGCGTGACCACCAACACGTGACCGTTTCCGAGAATCCTTGGTGTGGATGGCATTCCCATCACGGGACGGCGCCAGCGAATCCACTGCGTGACGGGGAAGGACACGATGGCGCCGGGCTGGCCGACATAGAGATTGTCGAATCCGTCGAACAGTGGGCTGGAGTTACCTCCGCCCTGGAACAGCCGTGTGCACCAGCGCTGCCGGCCGTTGTCGTCGTTCTCCCACTCCATCAACGAACAGCCGCCGGGGGTCTGCGCATTCGCGGCGAGCCAGTGGCGCGAGCTCAGTGCGACCGCCGACGCGAGCGAACCCTTGACCGAGCGGGTCCAGCGCAGACTCAGTCGCTCGGCTCCGGCCGTCGCGCTGTAGCTGCTGTTGGCTGCGTCGCCGTACTGGGCGGGCCAACCCTCGGCCGGCACGGTGTCGACCCAGGCGTCGGTGGTGCCGCAACCCGCAGCGGCGGCTGCCAGAAGAACGACAGACACGACCGATGACCAATGCCGCAGTGCGCGGCGGAGAATCGGCCAGGACACGGTGGAGGTTTCCAATCCTTCCCGAAACGCGATGGCGCGACGGCCATCAGCAGATATCGCGTACAGCCGAGGGTAACCTGTGCCGGCCCAGGTGGGACCGATTGCCTGGCGCGCATCGTCGCCGCAGTTGCTGATGGTCCGCCTCCTCAGCCCGCCGTCCCGGCGCGCATCGTCGCCGGACTAGGCTTTCCGGCCATGACGAGCATGTGGGGAGCCCCGCTCCACCGTCGCTGGAGAGGCTCGAACCTGCGCGACCCACGTCAGGCCCGGTTCCTCACGCTGGCCTCACTGAAGTGGGTGTTGCGCAACCGCGCCTACACACCGTGGTACCTGGTGCGCTACTTCCGGCTGCTGAAATTCAAGTTGGCCAACCCGCACATCATCACCCGCGGCATGGTGTTCATCGGCAAGGGTGTCGAGATTCATGCGACGCCAGAGCTGGCGCAGCTGGAAATCGGGCGCTGGGTGCACATCGGCGACAAGAACACCATCCGCGCGCACGAGGGCTCGCTGCGCTTCGGCGACAAGGTGGTCTTGGGTCGCGACAACGTCATCAACTGCTACCTCGACATCGAGCTCGGCGATTCAGTGCTGATGGCCGACTGGTGCTACATCTGCGATTTCGACCACCGGATGGACGACATCACCCTGCCGATCAAAGACCAGGGCATCGTCAAATCGCCGGTACGGATCGGGCCCGACACTTGGGTTGGGGTGAAGGCGACGGTGCTGCGCGGCACCGCCATCGGCCGGGGCTGCGTGCTGGGGTCGCATGCGGTCGTCAGAGGTGAGGTGCCGGACTTCTCGATTGCGGTCGGAGCTCCGGCCAAGGTGGTCAAGAACCGGCAGTTGGCGTGGGAGACCTCAGCGGCACAGCGCGCCGAGTTGGCTGCTGCGCTGGCCGACATCGAACGCAAAAAGGCCGCTCGCTGATCGCGACGTCAGCTCATGCTCTGGTAGCGGCGTAGCGCTTCGCTGCGTTCCACGGTGTGGTCGACCATCGGTTCTGGATAGCCGGCCGGGCGCTCTCCTTTGCTCAGCGTGGCGTCGCCGGCATCGGCGAGCTCGGCCACCCAGCGGCGGACGTAATCGCCTGCGGGATCGAACTTCTCGGCCTGCCTGGCCGGGTTGAATACCCGGAAGTACGGCGCGGCATCGGTGCCGCAGCCCGCCGACCACTGCCAGCCGTGCTGATTGCTGGCCATGTCACCGTCGACCAGCTGATCGAGGAACCAGCGGGCGCCCCACTGCCAGGGCAGGTGCAGGTCTTTGACGAGAAACGACGCGACGATCATTCGTACCCGGTTGTGCATGAAACCGGTGTCCCGGAGCTGACGCATGCCAGCGTCCACGATCGGAAACCCCGTCTCACCGGCCTTCCACGCCTCGAAGCGTTTTTCGGCTTCCTTGCCCGAGTCGATTTCGATGGCGTCGAAGTCGCGGTTCCAGTTCCACCACGCGCTATCCGGCCAGTGATGCAGAACCGCCGCATAGAAGTCGCGAAAGGCCAACTCCCGCAAATAAGCTCGTGCACCGGCGCGGCGCTGGTCCAAGTCGGCGACCATCGTGCGTGGATGAATCGTGCCGAACTTCAGATGAGCTGACATCCGGCTGGAGCCGTCATGGTCCGGCCGGTTGCGCTCATCGCTGTAGTCCTCGAGACCTGTGTCGACAAACTTCTTCCACTGCCGTCGCGCCGCAGCCTCGCCCGCGGGCAGGTCGAGCTCGACGCCGGGGTCGGGTATCTCCGCCGATTTGGCGCTTTTGCCCAGGTGGTTGGGATCAACCCATTGCGCGGACTTGGCTCCCGAGCGGGCCGCCGAGCGCCACCCCATGTCGCGCCACCGGCCGAAAAAGGGCGTGAACACCTTGTAGGGGTCGCCGTCGTCCTTGGTCACCCGCCCCGGCGACACCAGGTACGGCGACCCTGTTCCCACCAATGGCACGTCGCCCAGCGCCTCGCGCACCCGATCGTCGCGTCGTCGGCCATACGGCGAGAAATCCTCCGAGATATGTACCGCCGGCGCCTGGATTTCCTTGGCCAAGGCTGGAATTCGCTCTTCGGCCCGGCCACGAGTAACCAGCAGCCGGCCGTCCAGATCGTCGCGCAGCCGGCGTAGCGAGTCGCACAAGAACTGCATCCGCCGATCGCCCGAGGATGCCTCCAATCGCGGGTCGAGTACGAAGCAGGCGAGCACCTCGTCGCTATCGGCGGCGGCCCGCAACAGCGGTGGAAGGTCACGCAGTCGCAGGTCGCGGCGGAACCACAAAAGTGCGGGCATCAGCGTGTCACCTGACTCATCGCCGATTGAGTACCCAGATATGTCCAGACATCAAGGTGGCGAAGGAGCACCACAACGCGTACGGCAACAGTGCGATTCCGGCTCGCGGATCTGCCGCGACGGTCCGCCTGGTCAGATCGGCGCTGCTGGCGGCCAGGACCGCCGCTCCGACTGCCGATGCGCCCAGCTTCTGGTACTTGAAGAACAGCCAGCTCCACCCGGCATTGAGGATCAGATTGGCGGTCAGCGCGAAAACATAATTGCGGGCCTCCTGATGCCGGCCCGCTGCGCGCAGGCGGTCGATGGCCGTCGCGGAGGTCACCGCGATATCGGCATAGAGCGTGGTCCACGCGATCGGAAACACCTCGTTGGGCGGCACGTACGGCGGTTTCTGGAGCCGGGAGTACCACCGGGTGATCCGCGGCTGGCTGGCCACGCTTCCAATGCCTGCGGTGGCGCCGACGGCGAGAGTCGTCGCGGCCAGTGTCTGCTTGTTCACGTCAGATCCCTTCGACCCACCAAGTCTTTCAGTCAATTAAGTATTAATCAACTGAAGTAACGCCCTGATGCGGATAAGCTGGGTCCCGTCATGAGCCCCGAAGAGACCGAGGGCGGCCGAGCCGCACTGGAGCAGCAGATCTCCGCTTGTCTGCGCGTGATGACGGCCGAATCCGAACAGATCGGCCGGGCCTTCGCGGCGGTACATGACGTGCGGCCCACGGATTTTCGAGCACTAATGCACGTCATGGTGGCGGAGACGGCGGGGGAGCCGGTGACCTCGGGGGAGCTGCGCCAGCGCATGGGGCTTTCGGGTGCCGCCATCACATATCTGGTGGACCGGATGATGGCGTCCGGCCACATCACTCGCCAATCCGACCCGACCGATCGGCGAAAGGTCATCCTGCGCTACTCCGATTCTGGGTTGGCGACCGCGCGGGCATTCTTCGCTCCGCTGGGAACCCATTCTCATGACGCGATGGCGGAGCTGCCTGACGCCGACCTGGAGGCGGCGAGCCGGGTGTTCACCGCGTTGGTCGAGGCGATGCGGCGATATCAAGACGACCTCGGGTCGTTCAAACCGCCCGCACCAGCAGCCGATTGAGCGACGTGGACGAGGGTGCTGTGCCAGCCGATGTGAACGGGATGACGACGCGCAAGCGACGCCACATCGACGTGTGCCTGGACGATCAGGTCGGCTATTCCGGCGTGACGACCGGCCTGGAGCGCTATCGCCTCCCGTACAACGCGCTGACCCAGACCAGCCTGGCCCATATCGATTTGTCCACCCACTTTCTCGGCGCGCCCCTGCGTGCCCCGGTATTGGTCGGCGCGATGACCGGCGGTGCCGAACTGTCGAAGACGATCAACCAGAATCTGGCCGAAGCCGCGCAACTGCTGGGCATCGGCATGATGCTCGGCTCGCAGCGGATCATGCTGGACAGCGCGCTGGGTGAGCGGGCGGCATCCAGCTTCACCGTTCGCGACGTCGCGCCGGATGTGTTGCTGTTCGGCAATATTGGCCTCGCGCAGCTGACCACGGCTGCCGTCGAAGATATTTCGAACGCACTCAAAAGAGTCGGCGCGGATGCGCTTGCGGTGCATACCAATCCGCTGCAGGAGGCTGTCCAGCGAAACGGCGACGGCGATTTCTCCGGGTCGCTCGGCCGGCTGCGTGAGGTTGCGGCCGCGCTGGAGTATCCGATTCTGCTCAAGGAGGTCGGCCACGGAATCGGCGCTTCGGCCGTCGCCGAGTTGACCAGTCAGCCCGGCGAATTGCCGGTGGCCGCGATCGACGTGGCGGGGGCCGGCGGCACATCGTGGTCACGAGTGGAGCAACTCGTCCGGTACGGCGAGATCCGCTTCCCTGACCTGGCCGACTGGGGCATACCCACGGCGCGCGCGATCGTCGAGGTGCGCGAGGCGCTACCCGCCGTCCCACTGGTCGCCTCCGGTGGCATTCGCACCGGCATGGACGCGGCCAAAGCGCTGGCCCTCGGTGCGGACGTGGTAGCCGTGGCCCGTCCTTTACTGACCGCGGCGATCGAATCGGCAGCGGCCGTGGTGGATTGGCTGCAGCGATTCATCGACGAGTTGCGGATCTGCCTCCACGGCGCCGGAGCGGCGGATCTGTTGGCCTTGCGCCAGATCGGCGTCACGCCAATCCAGTCGCTCTAGTGCTCAGCGCGATTCGAGCTAGACGAGATCGCGCGCGGCAGCGTGACGGGCGACCGGTGCCGGCTTTTGCGGCACAACGAGATCGCCCTCGAACGACGACATCGCGGCGATCATCGCGCTGAACACCCGATGAGCGGCGGCCAGATCCTCATCGGGCAGATCCGCGAGCGCAGCACGCAGATGGACACCGAGCGGTGCGAAAAATACCTGCGCCAGTTCCATGCCGCTGGCTTCGTAGCGAAGCAATGCCTTGCGTCGGTCCGCGGGATCCGACTCGCGCCGGATATGTCCGGCGTCGATCATCCGGTCGACGAGATAGGTGATCGCGGCCGGAGAGACGTCCATCCGCTGCCGCAGCTGGGCCATGGTCAGCGGCTTTCCCGCGGTCTCGGCGACCATGACGTGCAGCAGCGCGTGGAAGTCATTGCCGCTCACGGAGTGCTGGCGCGCAAAATAGCGACCTACCCGGTCGGACTGCGCCGTCACCGCCCGCATGTCGGCCGACATCAGCTTTTCAAGCTGTGCCCTGCTGGGAGGTGAATTGCTTGTGCCCCGCTTAGTCACCCGATCGCATCCTTTTCAGCGACTCCCGATCCACGGCCTTGGATACCGGCCGGATCAGGCACGATACGCCAGCACCCTACACAATGTCGCATCGACTCGCTCAGGCTTTCCAACGGCTCGTACTACCGGTAAGACTGGACCTGGCCTGCGACAACGCGTTCTGCCACCTGCGCAATAGGTGTGTTGGACTCTTGCGACATCAGCTTGAGCATCGAGAACGCTTGCGCGTCGTCAATCGTGAACCGTTCCATCATCCTGCCCTTGGCCTGGCCGATGACATCGCGTGAAGCCAGAGCGGCGCGGAATTGCTGGTCGCGCCGCATCATGTTCCACACCAGCCCGGAGTGGGTCGCGAAAATCAAGCCCACATTGACTGACTCGTCATCGAAGGCGTTGGCACTCTCGGAGTACACGCTGAGGGTTGCCGTGGTCCCACCTTCTTTGAACATTCCCACGGACAGGATCGACCGGATGGGCGTCTGCTTGACTGCCTGCTCGCGGTACAGCGGCCACCGATCGTCGCCGATGAGATCGTCGACACGGACGCTTTCTTGCAGCGCGCCTGCGCTCAGACCCGGTCCCTGCTGACAGCGGTTCTGGATTTCGTCGATGAGCACCGGATAACGATGAGTGGCGCCCGCGGTTTCGCTCAGGCGCCGCTTCTGGGCAACCATCACGCCCGCATACTGCGCTCCGGGGACCAACTCGGCGGCACCCTCGATCACCTCGCGGAGCAGCGCGGGGATGTCGATCTCCGCGCGCTGGTGCAGTGTGGAGACGAATCGTGTCGCCCGCAGATACCTGTCTGATCGCGATTTGCGTTCCAGTTCAACCGATTTGGGCATTTTCCCGTCGAGTGTGCTCACGACTTTGTGTCGTTTCGGCGCATCCGGCCTGTGCACGGCGTCGGTGCCGGTCTTGTCACTGATGACGCGATACCCCTTGCGCAATTGGCCGTCCACCATTGAGTGGCCTCCCCTGACCATGTCGCGGACCGAAGCCCGGCTGAACGTTCCTTCCGGGTGCCCCGCCCCCGCTACACCCGCACATCTGACCTTCGGATGGATATGACTATAAACTTAACTATTAACCTTGTGAATAAGATGCGCGTCGGCTGCCCCGAATCACCGAAGCTGAGATCGACGAATCCGGGTATACCCACCCAGCGGCGCGTTTCGGTGCCACGATGTCTGAGAAAAGCCAAGGAGTAAGCGATGCGGTGTGTCATCTTCGGTGCCACTGGTTACCTGGGCACGCGCCTCGTTCCCGAATTGCTGTCGGCCGGTCATGAAGTACGGGTGATGGCTCGGACCCCAGCCAAACTCGACGACGTGCCCTGGCGGGGGAGTGTGGACGTGGTTGAAGGCGACGTCACCGACGCCGACAAAGTGCGCTTGGCGCTGGACGGTCAGCAGGTTCTCTACTACCTGGTTCATTCGATGCTGGCCGCGGATTTCGTCAACGTCGACGCGCGTGGCGCATCGATCGTCGCCGATGCCGCCAAGCAAGCCGGACTGTCGCGCATCGTGTACGTCGGCGGCATCATCCCCAACGAGCAAGAATTGTCCGAACATTTGGCGTCACGTGCCGAAGTCGGCGAATTGCTGTCGAAGTCAGGTGTTCCCACCGTGGAGCTGCGCGCGGCGGTCATCATCGGCGCGGGCTCGGCCAGCTTCGAGATGCTGCGCTACCTGACCGAGCGACTCCCGGTGATGGTCACCCCCAAGTGGCTGCGCACCCGAGTCCAGCCCATCGCCGTGCGCGACGTGCTCTATTACCTGACCAAAGCGGCGACGTTGCCCGCAGACGTGAGCCGGGCCTTCGATATCGGCGGCCCCGAAACATTCACCTACACCGAGATGAGCGCCCGATACGCAGCAATCTCGGGCTTGCGCAGACGCGTCGCAATCCCGGTGCCGGTGCTGACTCCGCGGCTCTCCTCGCACTGGGTCAATCTGATCACCCCGCTGCCGCGGTCGCTGGCGTCGTCGTTGATGGACTCGTTGGAGAACGACGTGGTGTGCACCGAGCACGATATCGCCGAGCACATTCCGGACCCCGATGGTGGCCTGATGCACTACGAAGACGCGGTCGAATTCGCCCTGGCGCGCGTGAGTGAGCCTCAACTGCACACCCGATGGTCCCGACTCGCCGCCGACGATTGCCCGGCGCAGCCCTTGCCCACCGACCCGGGTTGGGCCGGCGGACCGCTGTACGAGGAAGTGGTGGAACGACGAGTCGATGCCGACGCCGAAACGGTTTGGCAGGCATTCGAATCGATCGGCGCCCAGCACGGTTCGTCGGCAGCGCCGCCGACATGGGCACTGCGCGGCTGGTTCGGCGTAGGGGCCCGAGCCGCCAAACGCAGACGGACGTCGTCTCCGCCGCACCATCTGCATTCCGGAGAAGAGCTGGACTGGTGGCTCGTGGAGCAGATGGACCACCCGCACCTGCTGCGGCTGCGCGCGAATGTATCGCTGCCGGGCCGGCTGTGGCTCGAGCTGTCGGTGCGCGATGACGGCAACGGCGGCTCGCGTTATCGTCAGCGCGCGCTTTTTCAGCCGCATGGCCTTGCCGGTGAGGCGTGGTGGATCGCGTCAACGCCGTTCCGTAGCGCGATCTTCGGCGGTATCGCTCGCGACATCACTTCGAGGGCAACCGGCGCTGTTGCCACGACCCGCGCGTAACCCGCGGCTGCGCCGCGAATTACGCCGTGCCGGAGCGCAGTTGGTAGCGGCGCTCGGCGTAGGCGAGGTCGTCCTTCCACAGCCGGGACGCCGCAACGCGCATGAGCCCGGTGATCAGCGGGGCGGCGTAGCGTGCCCGCTGAAAGCCGGTCCGTTCGGAGTGCGCCACGGTCGCCTCGATCACCGCGGTTCGCGGTAGCTTGTCTGGGCCCAAACCGAGGGGCGTGGCGTGAGTTTCGACCACGCTGCCCACGCCTTCGCCGTCCACGATGCGCATCACGATGGTGCGTGCTTCAGGGCTGGTGAACTCGGCGACGGTGGGGACGCCGACGCGGCCGACGCGGAATGTCACCGCGACCATGAAGCTGTCGACTTCTTCGGTGGGAGTGGTCAGCACCTCGAGTTGGGTGAACGAGTAGGGGTGGTACCACGCGCCGTGCCACGGATCGAGGCGGTTGGCGATGATGTCGGACGGTTCGCATGTTCCGACCATCGTGGCGACGGCGTCCAGCGTGTCGCCGGCGGGCCGGGCCGGAATCACCGGCTGATCGAGCGGCTCCTCGCCGCCGACGCTGTCGAGCCGGACCCATGTCAGCACGCCGTCGTCGTAGCTGGGCAGTGTCCGCCAACCGAATTCGTCGGTGTCGCGGTCGAGACACATCCCGTGCCATCGGCAAATCAGCGCGCCGTCGTGGACGGCGGCCGTCGCAAGGTCGGAGCCGAGATGCGGGCAGCTGCGCGGGCCGACGCACAGCCGGGATTGCTGATCGCGCCAGGCGACCAACTCGGTGCCGGCGACGCGGGTGCCGAACGGGCGCCCGCTGCGCACGTCGCGGCTGGCGGCGAAGGCGTACCAGTTACCCGTCGGTCGACGCTGCGACCGGTCCAGTGCGGCGTCGATGACTGCCGGAGAGGCGTCGCGGTAGGTCGGACGCTGGCCCATCCACGACCCCGGCGGGATCGGTTGCAGTGGCCAGTCTTTGGGCCAGCGGCGTCGCACGTTGTCGCCGATGTTCATGACCGCGAACGCCTTTCTCGGCCCGCGAGATAGCGCAGCAGCGCCGAGCGCCCCTGGGTGGGAACCGTGGACAATTCGTGGCCGGCGAGTCCCCATCGCTGCAGTATCTCGTTGGCGGCCGTCCAGCCGGTGGTGGCCGCACGCTCCATCAGCGCGACTGGCAAGTCGATGCGCACCCCGTCGCCGGCCAGCAGCAGACCCGGTTGCGGAGTGACGACGCTAGGCCGGTTTACGTAGGTGCCCGGCGCGAACAGCGGGCAGTCGTGGTGCCGCAGCGTGCGTTCGTGGACCACCTGCGCGCTGCGGGTCTCCGGGTACAGCTCGTGCAGACGATCGAGCATCGCATTGTTTGGCAGCGCGGATTCGACTGCGTACGAATGTAATTCGACGACGGAACCACCGGAGCTCTGGGCCCACTCGGCGGCTTCGCGTTCGTAGCGTTCCAGAACGCTGATGTTGTCGACAGGTTCATGGCCGGCGGTGCCGAGAAACGCGGCTCGGTCGTGAGCCACCGGCCGGTCTAGCCACAGCCGCTGCACCAAGAACGGCGGGGCCGTGCGCAGCCGCTTGATTCGCGCCCGCCACATGTCGTCGCCGAGCTCCGGTGATGCCTCGACGATCCGCTGCAGTCCACCGATATCGGTGGCCAGCACCACGGCATCGGCGTCCAACTGGTCGTCGGCGTCGGTCTGGACGCGAAATGTCCGGCTCTCGACACTGCTGATGCTGGTCACCGAAACACCCTGATGGAAGCGAACTCCCAAGCCTTGCAGGTATTGCTGCAGCGGATTCCACAAAGCGGCGTCGTAGTTCGCGTTGGCGACGTCGAAGATCAGGCCCTCGCTGGAGCCGAGGAAGTAGATATGGAACATGGTGGCCAGCTCCGCGGCCGACAGGTCGGCGGGACTGGCGAAAAAGCTGCGGGAGAAGACCTCGAAAGCCAGATGCCGCGCTGCCTCGGGGAAATTGATGCTCTTCAGGAACGTTTCGGCGTCGATGTGATCGAGGCGGTTAAAGATGTCGGGCAATGACACCGCGGCAAGCGGCGCTGCGGCACGCGCGTCGATCTTGGCCAAGTCGGTGAGCCGGAAAGTTGGGCTGCGCAAGGCAAATACGAGGGCGTTCCACGGCGGGGTGCGGGGCAAACCACGGAAGGTGTCTTGGCGGCCGTCGCCGTCGATGAGCGGGTAGTCGTCGACCGCGGTCAACATGGACAGCGTCGGGTCGACGCGACTCAGCAGCGCCCGCAAGTTGTAGTACTGCCGGAAGAAGGCGTGGAAGCCCCGGTTCATGGCGAGCTCGGCGCCGTCGAATCGTTCGGTCCACCCGCCGACCCGGCCGCCGAGGTATTCCTCGCGTTCGACGACGTCGACGGCGACGCCGCGTTCGGCCAATCCCGTTGCGGCAGCGAGGCCTGCGATTCCGGCGCCGACGACGACGGCTCGCGGCTGCGATGCCAGCGCCTTGGCGCTGTGCAGGCCCCGCGGCGCCGGGAACGTGCGGCGGTGCCGGTCGGTCATGAGGGCGCGTTCCCGAGGAACGTGTGCGCGATGTTGGCTTCCCAGCCCGGCATGGTTTCGCTGCGCACCGCCGTGTAACCGGCATCGCGCATCCGCTGCCGCAATTGCGTTGCGCCGTCGAAGGTCAACACGCTGCGCCACAGATGCCGGTACAGCGTCGCGTCCCGGGTTCGCAACCAGCCGGACGGAATGATGATGCCCCAGGCCACCACGTTCCAGATGGCGGTCGCGACGCGGGAGTCACGCACCGAGTAGTCGTGCACCGCCAGCAGGGCACCGGGCGCCAGCAGGCCGCGCAGCGCTCGCAATTGGGTGTCGGGGTCGGAGAGGTTGCGGATCAGATACGCGGCCAGAATCCCGTCGAACGGACCGACGATGCCGTTTTCGGCGAGGCCTTCCACCGGGGTATGGACGAAACGGACCGAAGAGGGCCACGATTTGGCCTGCGCCTCGTCGAGCATTCCGCGCGAGGCGTCGATGGCCACGATCTCGGCCTGCGGAGCGACGCTCAACAACGCAGCCGTCGACGCGCCGGTGCCGCATCCGGCATCGAGCAACCGCAGCCCTCGACCCGCGTCGGGCAGCTGCAATCGTTGGGCCGAAAGTCGAAGGTGGGCATGGTATCCCGGGCTGGCTCCGACCAGCCGGTCGTAGGCGTGGGCGCCGACGTCGAAAGCGGCCGGCACTTCAGCGCGGGGCAGGCCGGTGTTACTGATGCTCACGTTGACGCTCCCATAGCAGCAGGACGGCGGTGACCAAGGCGAAGCCGAACAGGAAGTCCTCGATCGGGATGTCGAACGGAAACCGTATACCGCTGGTCTGCCGGTCGTCGTACACCACGATTGGGGCGCTCAGTTTGGTCAGCCAGCCGTCGGTCAGAATCTGAAATCCGATCACGATCAACATTGACAACCAGTAGGCCGGACGCCGAAAAAGACCGGTACGCAACACCGTGACCTCGAGCGCGCCGACGCCCAGCGCCGACAGCACCGCCGGCACGGTGTAGCCCAGGCCCATCATCGGCGCCGCTCCTCTCGCCCGTCCGGGATCACCCTGTTCTGTCTATCGTCGCCGGCGGTCATCTGCGGTCGCGCAGTCGCAGGATGGCGCTCACCGCGTTGTAGGTCAGCAAGGCGCACAGCGGAATCACGAGAAAGAACAGGACCTCCTCGATCGGCATGTGGAATGGGATGTACACACCGCTTACATAGGCCGGATTGTAGGTCCAGATGTGCGCGGCAATCGCGACTTCGTCCCAGAGTACGAACACGGCGGCGACGGGCAGAATCGCGCGGGCGGCCCGCCACGCTTGCCGATACACGCCGGGGCGAAAGATCTCCAGCGGCAGCGTGACCGCGAGGCACCCGCCGAGCACGATCAGATATTGCCAGCGATCCATTACCCCGCACCGAATCTGCGATCACCTGCCGAGACCGCCTGCGTCAGCCGTGCTCGCCAGGACCGCATCAGGCCGGCCCCGGCGACTTGCAGCCTACGCCCGTTCCCCACGGTCGCGCGCTGACTGAACACCGCGAAGTCGCTGGCTTCGATGCGGTCAAGGATTTCCGAGTACAGCGTCAGCGCTGTCGTGACACACGGCCGCGAGCGCGGCTCCAGCAGCGCGACGCCGGCTGCGGCGTAACGGTATACCTCACGGGCGATCTGGTGCTGATCGGCAAGTGCGTTTCGTACCCGCACATCGGTCCTGCGGTTGTGGTGGCACCAGGTCAGTACGTCGCGATCGACACCGTGGGCGGCCAGTTCGTCGGCGGGCAGGTAAACCCGTCCGCGCATCAGGTCTTCGTCAATATCCCGTAGGAAGTTCGTCAACTGAAACGCCCTGCCCAGCGCCGCAGCATGCGGTGCGGCCTCATCTTGGGCGGTGATGCTGCCCAGGATTGGAAGTACTTGCAGGCCAATCGCTTCCGCCGAGCCTTTCATGTACAAGTTGATCGCATCGCGGTCCGGATAGTCAGTGATCGTCAGGTCCATCCGCATGGATGTCAGGAAATCGTCGAACAGCTCGTCGCGGATGTGGAAGCGCCGCGCGGTGTGTTCCACAGCCACGAGCACCGGGTTGTCCGGATGTTCACGGTGGGCGAAGAACTCGTCGGACAGTTGCTGCAAACGTGCCGACCGGATCTTGGTGTCCAGGTTCGGATCGAAATCGTCGAGAATGTCGTCGGCGTAGCGGGCGAAGCCATAAAGCGCGTGGATGGGTGGACGTTGATCGGGCGCTAGCAGTCGGGTCGCCAGAAAGAACGTACGACCGTGCGCCGCGTTGAGTGTGCGGCAACGCCGATATGCGCCACGCAGATCCGGATCGTCGATACCGGCGGCGCTCAGCTCGGTGCGGATCATGATCGGCCGGCTTTCGCCACCACGGTAGATTTCGATCCCTCTCCGACGCCGGTGATGCGATCGGCGGCCAGTCGACCGGAGATCATCGCGGTGGGCACGCCGACACCGGGAACAGTCGACGATCCGGCCAGCACCACATTCTCGGTGCCTCGCACCAAGTTGGCCGGCCGGAAAGGTCCGGTCTGGGCGAACGTGTGAGCCAGCGCAAACGGGGTACCGGCAATCATCCCCTGAGCGGCCCAGTCCTCGGGATTGACGACGTGCAGCACCTCGGCGCCGTCGCGGAAGCCCGGAATCAGCCGTGCCCCAACGGTATCGATGAGTTGTTCGGTGTAGCTGTCGCCGATGTGCGACCAGTCGATGACACCGCGGTCGAGGTTCGGCGCCGGGGCAAGGACATAGAACAATTCGTGGTCCTGCGGCGCCAGGCTCGGGTCGCTGGCCGTCGGGCGGGTGACGAGCAGCGACGGATCCCGCATCAACCGGCCGTCCCGGATGATGTCGGTGAACGTTCGGTCCCACTCCTCGCCGAAGATGATGTTGTGGTGTGCCAGAGCATTATTCGTCGGTGGGGACTGTCGGCGGCCAATATGCGCGACGACCGCCGACGGTGCGGGTCGCAGGCGGCCCAGACGCCGCGGCTTACGGCCCAGGAGCGCGTAGGTCGTGGGCAGCTCGGTGGTCAGCACGACGGCGTCGCAGGCGATGCGCTCCTCGGTGTCGGTGAGCACGGCTGCCACGCGGTCGCCGCTGCGCTCCAGGCCCGTAACCGTCGCGCCGTAGACGAAGCTCACACCGGCATCGGTGGCCGCGGCGGCCAGCGCGTCAGGCAGCGCCCGCATCCCGCCACGCGGGAAGTAGACCCCGGAGATGGTGTCCATGTAGGCGATTACCGCGTAAACCGCCAGCGCCTTCCGTGGGGACACCCCGGCGTAGAGCGACTGGAAGGTGAAAACCCGCCGCAGTCGCGGGTCGGAGATGTGGTGATTCACCATGGTGTCCCACTTGCGGAATCCGCCGAGCGCAGTCAATCGTGCCAGTTGCGGATTCAGCAGCGACAGTGGGGAATCGAAGTTCTCGGAGATGAAACCGTTGAACTCGGCCTGGTACAACCGGGTCAGCCAGTCGCGCAGCTTCCGGTAGCCCTCCGCCTGCTTGCCGCCGGCGAATTCGGCGACCGCGTCCGCCATCCGATCTGCGTCGCTGTGCACGTCGAGGCTGCTGCCGTCGGCGAATTGCGCGCGATACGCGGGATCTACTGGCATCAAATCCAGCCGGTCCGAACGGTTCTCGCCGACCGCAGCAAAGGCTTCGTCGATGATGTCGGGCATGGTGAGCACGGTCGGACCGGTGTCGAGCTGATAGCCGTTGATGTCGGCGCGGCCAGCCCGGCCACCGGGCCAACTTTCCCGTTCGACGACCGTCACTTCGCGACCGCGCCCGGCCAGGTGCAACGCCGCCGTCAGTCCTGCCAGGCCGGCGCCCGCGACGACGACGCGGGTGTTTGGACCTCTCACGCTGCGCATTAGTCGGTTCGCTCCGTGCATACGGCGGCCATGTTCGTCAACGCGGCCCGCACCGGATCGCCGATCCGCAGCTGGTGGAGCTCGTCGAGCGCCGACGTAACCCGGTCGCTGATCGTGTCCTCGATCCACTGCACAGCTCCGGTGGCGACGATCAACGTCCGCCAGCGGTTGATCGCGTCGTCGTCAAGGTCGCCGGTGTTCATCAGCTCAGTCAGCTGCCTACGGGTCGGCTGGTCGGCCATCCGGTGTGCGGCGATGACCACGCTGGTGGCCTTGCGTTCGACCAGGTCTTGTCCGTCGGGCTTGCCGGTCACCGTTTCGGCGCCGAACACCCCCAAGAGGTCGTCGCGCAACTGGAAGGCTTCGCCGATCGCTTCGCCGTAACGGCCCAGGCCTGAAATCGTGCGATCGCTGCAACCGCTCATGGCCGCGCCGATCTCCAGCGGCCGGCGCACGGTGTAGTTCCCCGATTTGCGTCGTGCCACTTCAAGGACCGTGTCCATCGACGGCAGGTCGCGGACATCGCTTGCCAGATCGGCGAGTTGACCCACCGCGAGTTCGGTACGCATAGCGTCATAGCGCGGCCAGGCCTGCTGCAGACTCCGATACTCGACGCCGCTTTCCCGCAGCATCTGTTCGGCCCAGATCAGGCAGAGATCCCCGAGCAGGGTCGCCGCTGATTCGCCGAATCGTTCTTCTGGACCGGACAGCTTGCGGTTCCGATGCCACTGACTGAATTGGATGTGCGCGGCGGGCCGACCGCGGCGCGACGATGCAGCGTCCATGACGTCGTCTTGGAGTAACGCGAATGCGTGCAGTAGTTCCAGTCCGGCGGAGGCGAACAGCGCTTCGTCGCTGTCCGCGGAACCCGCGAGCCAGCCCAGATACATAAAGGTCGAGCGCAGGCACTTGCCGCCGGCCACGAAATCCAACAGGATGTCGCCGGCCACCTCCACACCGGACTCAGCCAGTTCGGCGGTGCATCGACCGGAGACGAAGTCGCTGAGATGTGTGAGGACCTTGTGGCGCAACCCAATTCGCCATGCTTCGAACTTCGCAGGATCCGACCAGGATTGCTGATCTAGCTCAGCAGGAGTCGCGGCCGGTGCCAACCAGAGCGCACGCACCTCGCCCACTTGGGCCCCTCTCGAAGGATCGGGTCGCGACCAGCTTGTACGGCTGGAGCTCACGCGTTGTACCTCACACGCGGCGAAGACAAACATGTTCGCCCCACCGAAGCAAGGATCGCTTCACTAGATTAAACATTAACTTACTGAACATCTGCCTTGCTCGCCAGCGGGGCAACTCACCTAGGGTGTGGGTTATGACCGCAGCGCAACAAGAACGCGGCGCGCTGGTGGCCACGTTCCGCAAGGTGGGGCCGCATGCGCCGACCCTCTGCGAGGGCTGGAACACCACGGATCTCGCCGCCCATCTGGTAGTTCGCGAACGCCGTCTCGACGCCACGATCGGGATAATGGTGCCATTCCTGGCCGGCTACACGGCCAAGATCCAAGACAAGACCGCAACATCGAAGAACTGGGACGCCCTGGTCGACCTGGTGGCATCCGGTCCGCCGATCTACTCGCCGTTCAAGCTGCTGGACCCCGTCGCCAACCTCGGCGAGATGTTCATTCATCACGAGGACGTGCGCCGAGCGGTCGAAGGTTGGGAGCCACGGGAGCTCGACGAGACGATCGCCAGGGCGCTGCGCCGTCAACTCGGGCTGATGAGCCGGTTGATGTTGAGCAAGCTGCCCGCCCAGGTTGACCTGGAGACGCCGTCCGGTGAGCGGATCGCTCGGGTAGGTCGCGGTGACGAGGTCGTCGATCATCGGCGAGCCGCAGGAGCTGTTGCTGTTCGTCGCAGGCCGCGACGCGGTACGCGATTCACTTCGACGGTGACGCGCAGGCTGTCGCCGCGGTGCAGGCAGCGCCTCGCGGTCTCTGACTACGGTCGCTAACTACTACGACCCAGCAGATGCCGCAAAGTCTGCTCTAGATCAGGACGACGGAAGCGGTGGTCTGCCTGCAGCAGCCGCGCGGGCAGCACCCGTTGGTTCGCCAGGGCGAGTTCGCGCGCACCCTGGGCGCCGAGGAGCACCTTCGGCCCCAGCGGCGGCACCGGCAGGAGCGCGGGCCGGTGCAACACATGAGCCAGCACGTGGGTGTAGTCGATATTGCGGACCGGTTCGGCGGCCACCGCGTTGACCGGCCCGGACAGCTCGTTGTCCCACAGCGCGCGGTGGTAGACGTCGACCAGGTCGTCGATTCCGATCCAGGAGAACCATTGCTGACCGCTGCCGAGCCGGCCGCCCAGTCCGGCGGAGAACAGCGGTTTGAGCAGGCGCAACGTGCCGCCGGCGGGAGACTGCACGATCCCGGTGCGCACTCGCACCACGCGAATGCCGGCCTGCTCGGCCGGGGCCGTCGCGTCCTCCCAGTCGGCGACGACGTCGGCCAAGAACCCGTCGCCGCGATCGCTGTCCTCGGTCAGGGACTCCTCGCCCCGGTCGTACCCGTAGTAGCCGATCGCCGATGCACTGACCAGCACCTTGGGTCCGTCGGTGGACTTCGCGATCAGCTCAGCCAGCCGGCGAGTCGGACCGATCCGGCTGTCGCGGATCGCGGTGCGGTGGTCATCGGTGAATCTGCCTGCGATCGAGGCGCCCGCCAGGTGAACCACCGCGTCGATCCCAGCCAATAGGTCAGGATTGGGATCGTCCGGATTCCATTGCCGTTCATCAGGTTTGGTGGTCGAATGTCGTACCAGGCGGACGACCCGGTGGCCGCCGGTGGACAGAAACGCGGCCAACTGGGCGCCGACGAGGCCGGAGGCACCGGTGATGGCGACGGTGAGCGGGGTCAACCCGTGGGCGGCCGCCGCCCGGTGCGCGGCGATGTCGTCGGCCAACTGCTGGTGCCGGTAACGGAACATCGACCGCAGCGCGGCTGCCGGGACGGGCGTGTCGACCCGGTCGATCACCCGCGTCCGCCCGCCGCTGACCTCTTCGAAGTCGTGGGTGTGCCGCCAGCGCACTGCAAGCTTGGCCGGCAACGAGGCCAGGCCGTCGGCGCCGATGGCATCGACGAAGCGACGTGGCGGGTCGTAGCCGTCGGGTTGGTGATCGGCCACCCAACGCAGACCACCCGGTAGACCGAGTTCGGCGCGCCCGTTCTCCAGGGAGTCGGCCTCGGCGATCAAGCGCATCGGCGACCACGGCGGCGTGAGCCGCGTGAAGGCGCCGGGGCGGGCATGCCAGTCGAACACCTCGTAGATGGGTGCGTCGATCACGCTCGAATACTCAAGTCCCATGAAGCCGACGGTACCTGCGCCCGCGTGCGGCCTGCATCGTCGTCGGGCGCTACCGATCCGGCAGCGCGTGCTCGACGATGGGCAGCCGCGGCAGCGGTTGGCGTTCGGCGCGCTTGGCCGCCAGGTACACCTGCGCGGTCTCGTCGGCCACGGTGTGCCAGTCGAAATCCGCGGTGAGGCGCTGCCGCGCGGCCTGAGCCCGGCGCTGCGCCGCCGCTGGATCGTCGAGCACCGCGATGACGGCCTTGGCCAGCCGGGCCACCTCGCGTGGCGGGCACGACATTCCGGTTTCGCCGTTGATCACCGCTTCACCAAGGCCGCCGATATTCGACGTCACCAACGGGGTGCCGGCGGCGGCGGCCTCCAGCGCTGCCAGCCCGAACGGCTCATAGTGGCTCGGCAGCACCGCGGCGTCGGCGCGATGCAGTGCGGCCAACAGGTCGTCGTGGTCCAGTCGGCCAACGAAGTGAGTTGCCTTGAGCACCCGGTGTTTACGGGCTTGCTCGACGAGCCAATTCTGCTGCGTGCCTTCGCCGGCGATGGTCAGAGTGGTGCCGGGGTGGGCCCGGCGGATCCGCGGCAGCGCGGCGATCGCCTCGTGCACGCCCTTCTCGTATTCCAGCCGACCGACGTACAGCAGTTCCGGCGGACCGCTGCGCGGCTTGCGGCGTGCGAACGGCCAGCGCGCCGCCTCGATGCCGTTGCGGATCACGGTGGTCTCGGCCAGACCGGGCCCGAACAGTTCGGCGATCTCCTCGCTCATCGACGCTGAACACGTGATCAACGAATCGGATTCGCGCACCAGCCACGACTCGACCGCGTGCACCTGCCGGCTGATCGATCCGGAGACCCATCCGGAATGCCGGCCGGCCTCGGTCGCGTGGATCGTGGAAACCATTGGCACGTCGTAAAACTCCGCGAGCGCGATGGCCGGGTGGGCGACCAGCCAGTCGTGCGCGTGGACGACATCGGGCCGCCACGGTTGATCGCTGCGTCGTCGCTTGAGCGAGAGTCCGGCGCGAACCATCGCGTGGCCCATCGCCAGCGTCCAGGCCATCATGTCGGTGCCGAAGGTGAACTCGTGCGGGTCTTGCGCAGCGGCGACAACCCGGACGTTTTCGTTGATTTCGTCCAACGACGGATGTGTGCTCGGGTCGGTGTTGGTCGGACGCCGCGACAACACCACGACCTCGTGGCCGGCGGCGGCGAGCGCGGTCGACAGGTGATGGACATGGCGGCCCAGTCCGCCGATCACCACCGGCGGGTACTCCCACGACACCATCAGGATTTTCACCGCGGCAGCCTCCGGGCATCCAGGGCGCCGAACAAGCCGTCGGCCCGGTTCCAGCCATCGGCCAGGCGCTGTGCCACTTCGCGGCGTCCCGACGCCAACGCGCCGGCGATCTCGCGGGTGGCGTGGGCGTGCAGGTGCGCCCGGTAACGGGCGTAGTCGGCGGCGGAGTCTTTGCTCACCATGAACGGCCAGTCGCTGGACACTGTCAGCAGGGTCTCGCGCAGGATCTGGTCGGCGATGTGGTCCCGGGGGATCGGCCCGTCCAGCGACGCGGTCTGAGCCAGCGCTTTGTCGACGGTAGAAAGCGCGGTCTCGACGACCTCGGCATTGAGCTGCACCAGATCGGTGACTTTGTCACCCGACCAGACCTGCCAGTCTTTGCCGGAACCCCAAGAGCTGGGCGGCAATTGGACGGCGCTACCGACCAGGCCCGCACCGGCGGCGTCGCTCAGCGTCCCGACGCGCACCCCCGCCTCCGGCAGCGCCCGTAACACCCGTTCGAGCCATGCCGGGCCTTCGTACCACCAGTGGCCGAACAATTCGGTATCGAACGCGGCGACCACGTGCGCGGGTCGCCCGATGCGCTCGGACTCGGACAACAGTCGCCGCCGTACCACGTCGACGAAATCTGCGACGTGGCTGTCGATTGCGTGATCGGCGCGCTCGGGGTCGTAAGGTGCCTTTTTCTCCGAGGGCACGTTGCGGCCGGTGACCCGGGCCGGCTTGAGGCCGGTGCGATGGTCATAGGTGTGGAAGTCGCGGTAAGCCGCGTGCCCCGGGTAGCCGGATTTGGGCGACCACACCCGGTAGCTCACTTGCAGATCGCGCCCGAAGGCGACGACGTCGGAGTCACCGACCGGCCGGCCCAGCGCGGTGTCGCCATGCAACGACGGGCCGTCGACCATGAAGTGGCCAACTCCGGCGGCGGCGTAGTCATGTTCCATGCCCGGGGCGTACGCGCATTCGGGCGCCCAGATTCCGGTTGGCTTGTGCGCCAACCGTTGCTGGGCATCGGCCAGTCCTTCCCGCAGCGCGAATTCGCGGAGCCGCGGGTTCAGCAACGGCTGGAACGGGTGGGCCAGCGGACCCCCCAGAAGTTCGACGGTGCCCGCGTCGATCAGCCGCCGCAACAACGGGCTGGCACCATGACGCCAGTTGGTGGTGAAATCTTCGAGCGCTTGCGCGGTTTCGGCCATCTCACGAATGCCGAAGGCCCGCAGAGCTTCCGGCGCCGATGCGGGGGAGCCGTCGGTGGAATCTCCGGGGCGCACGCTGGCGGCCTCTGCGGCGCGCAGGTGCCAGTTGGCCAGCCAATGATGCATCCCGTCAAGGCAATACGGATCGTCGAGCTGCGCCATGACGACCGGGGTGACGCCCAGGGTGATCAGCCGGTGCCGGTCCTCGTCGGCCAGTCGGCGCAAGACCCGCAGCAGGGGCAGGTAGGACGCAGCCCACGACTGGTAGAGCCACTCCTCGCCGACCGGCCAGCGGCCGTGATGCGCCAGCCACGGCAAATGGGTGTGCAGCACCAGGGTGAACAGTCCGGGCACCGGCTCCATCGTCGGGATCATGGGCGCCGCTCCGCGATCGCAACCAGGTCCAGGCTGTCATCGATATGTCGCGCTTCGACGGTGCCGGCCTCGACGATGTCGAAGTCCGCTGCGGCGACGGCCGCGACGTCCGCCAGCAGATCGGCCGGCCAGGGTGCATCGGCGACGGCGCGCGCGATCTGGGCGTCGATGATCGAGCCGCCGTGGCGGGCGTCCATCTCGAGCAGCCGTGGGCCGTGAAAAACTCCGTACATGCCGTCCACCGCGAAGCCGGCGTCGCGCAACAGCTCGGTCAGCTCCTCGGCGTTGAGCTCGCGGGTGTGAAACGGATTGATCGGAGTATCGCGGCCCGGTGAGAACGTGATCCGGTTCGGGGTGGACATCATCAACAGGCCGGATGGACGCAGGACCCGTGCGCATTCGCGGACGAATTGTGGCTGATCCCACAGATGCTCGATGACCTGAAAATTGACCACGACATCGACCGACTGGTCGGGCAACGGCAGCTCGGCGAGGTTGCCGTGGATCACCTGCACCCGCGGATAGCGTGCCTGCACGTGTGCGACGGTCGCGTCGTCGTAGTCCACCGCGGTCACGCGGCGTGCGACACCGGCGATCAGGTCGGCGCCATACCCTTCACCGCAGCCCGCCTCGAGCACGTCGCGACCCACGCAGCGCTGCGCCAACTCCTGGTAGACCACCTCATGGCGGCGAAACCAGTAGTTCTCCAGGTCGAGGCCCGGGATGGTGCGTTCACCGGTCAACGGCAGGGCGGAGTCCGCGGGGGCGTGCGGAACGTCAGGGATGAATGCGCTCATTGCATAGGGAGGCTAACCCGTAGTGACAGGTTCGCGAATGCTTCACTACGGGTATTCGATGTCCGAGGCAGCGCGCTGACCGCTGCTGAAGGCACAGGGGGGACGGAACCTGCAGGACGACCCGCTATGGTGTGAGAGCGAACCGCACAAAGTTACCGGTCAGTAACATGCGGGTGCGGGGCGCAAAAGACGTGACATTTAGTCCTGCCGCTTCCGGCTGCAGGACTCACTCGAGGAGGACGAGCCACTCTCATGACGAACATCGTGGTCCTGATCAAGCAGGTCCCGGACACCTGGTCAGAGCGCAAACTCAAGGACGGCGACTGGACGCTGGACCGTGAGGCGGCCGACGCCGTGCTGGACGAAATCAACGAGCGCGCTGTCGAAGAAGCGCTGCTGATCCGCGAGAAGGAAGCTGCCGACGGCACCGAGGGGTCGGTCACGTTGCTGACCGCCGGCCCGGAACGTGCCGCCGAAGCGATCCGTAAGGCGCTGTCGATGGGTGCCGACAAGGCCGTTCACCTGCTCGACGACGGGCTGCACGGCTCGGACGTCGTCCAGACCGGCTGGGCGCTGGCGCGCGCGCTGGGCACCATCGAGGGCACCGAGCTGGTCATCGCCGGCAACGAGGCCACTGACGGAACGGGTGGCGCGGTGCCGGCCGTCATCGCCGAGTACCTGGGCCTGCCTCAGCTCACCCACCTGCGCAAGCTGTCGCTGGATGGCGACAAGATCATCGGCGAGCGCGAGACCGACGACGGTGTGTTCACCGTCGAGGCAACCCTGCCCGCCGTCGTGAGCGTCAACGAGAAGATCAACGAGCCGCGGTTCCCCTCCTTCAAAGGCATCATGGCCGCCAAGAAGAAGGAAGTCACCAAGCTCACACTGGCCGAGATCGGTGTCGAGGCCGATGAGGTCGGCCTGGCCAACGCGGGCTCCAAGGTGCTGACGGCGACCCCGAAGCCGCCCAAGACTGCCGGTGAAAAAATCACCGATGAGGGCGAAGGCGGAAGCGACATCGCCAAGTACCTGGTCGGCCAGAAGATCATCTGAGACGTCAACCTTTAACCGAAAGACACGGAATAACTCATGGCTGAAGTACTGGTGCTCGTCGAGCACGCTGAAGGCGCCCCTAAGAAGGTCACTTCCGAATTGATCACTGCGGCACGCGTTCTGGGCGAGCCGGCTGCTGTCGTAGTAGGTAAGCCCGGCACCGCCGAGCCGCTCGTCGAGGGTCTGAAGGCGGCCGGTGCCGCCAAGATCTACGTCGCCGAATCCGACACGGCGGAGAGCTACCTGATCACACCGGCCGTCGACGTGCTTGCCTCGCTGGCCGAATCCGCCAGTCCGGCAGCCGTTTTGCTGGCCGCCAATGCCGACGGCAAGGAGATCGCGGGCCGGCTCGCCGCCCGGATCGGTTCGGGTCTGCTGGTCGACGTCGTCGACGTGCAAGCCGACAACAAGGCGGTGTGGTCCATCTTCGGTGGCGCCTTCACCGTCGAAGGCCAGGCCAACGGTGACACCCCAGTCATCACACTTCGCCCGGGCGCTATCGAAGCCGAGCCTTCCGAGGGAGCGGGTGAGCAGGTCAAGGTCGACGTACCCGAGCCCGCCGAGAACGCCACCAAGATCACCAACCGCGAGCCCGCGGTCGCCGGTGACCGGCCGGAACTCACCGAAGCCACCATCGTGGTGTCCGGTGGTCGTGGTGTCGGCAGCGCCGACAAGTTCAGCGTGATCGAGGAGCTGGCTGACTCGCTGGGTGCCGCGGTCGGCGCCTCGCGCGCCGCGGTGGACTCCGGTTACTACCCGGGTCAGTTCCAGGTGGGCCAGACCGGTAAGACGGTCTCCCCGCAGCTCTACATCGCGCTGGGCATCTCTGGAGCGATCCAGCACCGCGCCGGCATGCAGACCTCGAAGACGATCGTCGCGGTCAACAAGGACGAAGAGGCGCCGATCTTCGAGATCGCCGACTACGGCATTGTCGGTGACCTGTTCAAGGTCGCGCCGCAGCTCACCGAAGCGGTCAAGACCCGCAAGGGCTGATCACTCGCGAAAGCCCCCACGCCGGGCCTTTTGCGTTGTAGACCACCCTGGGCGTTTCGGCCTAACCTTGGTGCCGTGAGCGATCCACAGCGCGAGTTGACCACCGTTGCCGCCGGTGACGGCCCTGCGGCCGGTCACGCGAAAACCGCGCTCGGTGACGGGTCGATCGCCACCCGGTTGCGCGCGGCGATCCTGGCGCTGGCGCACCACCGCGGACCGGAGTCCAGCATCTGCCCGTCGGATGCGGCCCGTGCCGTCGGTGCGGAGCAGTGGCGCGATCTGACGGACGACAGTCGCAGTACGGCTTTGACGTTGGCGCGCAGCGGCGATGTGGAAATCACCCAGCGCGGCGAAGTCGTCGATCCGGGCGAGCCGCCGCGCGGGCCCATCCGGATTCGGGTACCGCTAGCGTGAAGGGCTTGGCAAGGTTTGAAATCGCGCTCAACGGTGTACAGAGATTTGCTACTTCGGTCTAGGAAAGGCTCAAATGATGAAGGCAACGGCGCCTGCCGCGATTGCGCTCGCCGCGCTCCTGTTCAGTGGATGTTCGGCTTCGCAGATCATCAACACCGGTGGTGACACCAAATGCAAAGACTTCACCACGCAGGATGAGAAGAAGCAGAACGACGAAATCAGCAAGATGCTGAAGGACAAGAGCGGCACAGACCCGGCAACCCTTCAGATCACCGCCACCCGGCTGTCAGCGGCAACTTACTGCCAGACACTGGGCAAGCCGGACAGCAAGATCTCCGAAGCCCCGCACGGCTGAGCCGAAATCGATTGCAAGCCGACGGCTCACTCGTCGTCGGCTTGCAACACCACCATCGCCCGCGCAGCGACCCGAACGGCATTGTCGGCCGGAGTTGATTGCGCGATCTTCCACATTCGCTGCCCCAACGGCCGAGTCGACAACGGGCTTCCATGCCCTGCCGAACTCTTCTGGCGGCAGCGTGAATTCGATCGGCTCGTGGTGGGCGTTGAAACAGAGGAAGAACGAATCGTCGGTCACCCGCTGCCCGCGGGCGTCGAGGTCGGGGATGCCCTGCCCGTTCAAATAGACTGCCACGGACTTGCCGAAGCCCGAACCCCAGTCGTCGTCGGTCCATCTCGGAGCCATCCGGCCGGAACCACGAAATGTCTGGTTGGCCATCGGCACCTTTTCGGCGAACCGGCAGCCCGTGAAGAACCGGCGGCGGCGAAACACCGGATGCGTAGCCCGCAACGCAGAGACCGATCGCGTGAACTCGAGCAGTTCGGTGTCCGCCTTATCCCAGTGCACCCAGGTGATTTCGTTGTCCTGGCAGAAACCGTTGTTGTTGCCGTTCTGAGTTCGGCCAAGTTCGTCGCCGTGCGAGATCATCGGAACCCCTTGCGACAGAAGCGTCGTCGCGAGGAAGTTGCGCTGCTGATGGGAGCGTAACTCGTTGATCTCCGGATCGTCGGTCGGGCCTTCGACTGCCGCAGTTCCACGACTGGTTGTTGCTCTCGCCGTCGTTGTTGTCTTCCCCGTTGGCGTCGTTGTGTTTCTCGTTGTAGGAGACAAGGTCCCGCAGCGTGAAACCGTCGTGGGCAGTGACGAAATTGATGGACGCCACCGGGCGGCGCGCAGTGGACTCGTAGAGGTCGGCCGACCCGGTCAGCCGGGAGGCGAATTCGCCCAGGCTGGCATCCTCGCCACGCCAGAAGTCTCGGACGGTATCGCGGTACTTGCCATTCCATTCCGTCCACTGCGGCGGGAAATTGCCGACCTGGTAGCCGCCCGGTCCGACGTCCCACGGTTCGGCGATCAGCTTGACCTGACTGACGATCGGATCCTGTTGCACCAGTTCGAAAAAGGCCGACAGCCGGTCGACGTCGTAGAACTCGCGGGCCAGCGTCGAGGCCAGGTCGAAGCGGAAGCCGTCGACGTGCATTTCGGTCACCCAGTACCGCAACGAATCCATGATCAGTTGCAATGTGTGCGGATGGCCGACGTGGAGGCGTATTACCGGTTCCGGTGTAGTCCATGTAGTACTGACGATCGTCGTCGACCAGCCGGTAATACGCGGCGTTGTCGATTCCGCGCATCGACAAGGTCGGCCCCAGGTGATTGCCCTCGGCGGTGTGGTTGTACACCACGTCGAGGATGACTTCGATGTCTTCGTCGTGCAGGGCGCGGACCATGGTCTTGAACTCCTGCACCTGACCGCCGGGCGTGGTGCTCGAGGTGTACTTGAAGTCGGGGGCGAAGAAACCGATTGTGTTGTAGCCCCAGTAGTTTGACAGTCCCTTGTCCACCAGCGTGGAGTCGTTGGCGAAGTGGTGCACCGGCATCAGCTCGATGGCGGTTACGCCCAGGCCCTTCAAGTGCTCGATGATGACCGGGTGGGCGATGCCGGCGTAGGTGCCGCGCATCCGTTCGGGGATGTCCGGGTGCAGCTGGGTCAGTCCCTTGACGTGGGTCTCGTAGATGACGGTGTCGGCGTACTCGTGGCCGGGCGGGCGGTCGTTGCCCCAGTCGTAAGTACGGATTGATCACCACCGACTTCGGCATCCGCGGCGCGGAGTCGTCGTCGTTGCGGCTGTCCGGGTCGCCGAAGTTGTAGCTGAACAGCGCCTGGTGCCATTCGAAGTTGCCGTCGATCGCTTTGGCGTACGGGTCGATCAACAGTTTGTTGTGGTTGCACCGCTGACCGGCAGCCGGGTCGTAGGGCCCGTGCACCCGGTAGCCGTAGCGCTGACCCGGCTCGACGGTGGGCAAGAAGCCGTGCCAGACGAAGCCGTCCACCTCGTTGAGCGGCACTCGGGATTCGTTGCCATCGGCGTCGAAGAGGCAGAGTTCCACCTTCTCGGCGACTTCGCTGAAAACCGCGAAGTTGGTGCCCGACCCGTCGTAGGTGGCGCCGAGCGGGTAGGCCTTGCCGGGCCACTGCTCGATACGCACCGACCGAGTCGACTCCGCAGTTTCTGTCACAGCGCCCTCTTCCGTCAGAGGGCCGCGAAGCCGCGACCCGACGGCTGCAGATTACCCGCCGGGCAGCGAGTCACACATTGTGTGAACCGGGGCACAATGAGGTGATGAATCGTTGGCCGACGCCGGATAAGCCCGAAGCCGGGCAGGAGTCAGTGTGGGACTACCCGCGGCCGCCGAGGCTCGAGGAGTTCGCCGGATCGATCACCGTCGAGTTGGGCGGCCAAACGATCGCATCCACCACACGCGCCTGGCGGGTACTGGAGACCAGTCACCCGCCGACCTACTACCTACCCGGCACGGCGTTCGCCGACGGGGTGTTGCGCCCCGCTGACGGCGCTTCGTGGTGTGAATGGAAAGGGCAGGCAACCTATTACGACCTGGTGACCGACGCGCGCGTGGCGCCGCAGGCGGCGTGGACCTACCTGCAGCCCAGTCCTGGTTTCGCGCCGCTGGCGGGTGCGATCGCCGTGATGGCCGCGGCCGTAGATCGTTGCACGGTCAACGGTGAGGTGGTGGCCCCGCAGCCGGGCGGCTTCTACGGCGGTTGGATCACCAGCTGGATTGTAGGCCCCTTCAAGGGGATTCCAGGATCTATGGGTTGGTGACGGCCCGCTACGGTCCGGCGGTCGATAGAGCGTCGATACGGCGCAACGCGATCGAGCAGACCGACAGGTAGGCGGCCGCCCAAAACGGAGCGGCCATACTCGCTCGGGCTCCGCCGTCGGCCGGCTCGACCCGGTGATGGGTTGCCGGGATGCCGGCCACTTTCCACGCCCAGTGCCGGCCCGCTTCGAACTCTGTGACGGTGAACGGGGCGGCGAGGCCCAATGACGTACGTACGCTTCCGGTCGCGCCCAATTCCAAGCGGGTGTGCGGGGGATCGAGCCAGGCCGCGCTGACCGTCGGGCCCCACTGCGGCCAGGCGTCGAGATCGACGAATACGTTCCACACCACCGACGGTGGTGCAGCGATGAATCGGTCGACGGCAAGCATTACGGGGCGCGACCTCCCAGACTTCGTTGTTGTTCGACGACGTCGTCGAGGTCCTTGAGTCGCCGCATGCCGGCCAACGGCTGGTTCATCCGCTGATTGTTCTCGAGGTATTTGGCGTTGCGGTCCAAGAACCACCAGTAGCCGCCGGTGAACGGGCAGGCGCGGTCGCCGACGCGCTCGCTGGGGCGGTAGCGGCAATCGCCGCAGTAATCACTCATCCGGTTGATGTAGGCGCCACCAGAGGTGTACGGCTTGGTCGCCATCAGCCCGCCGTCTGCGTGCTGGGACATGCCGATCACGTTGGCGACCATGACCCATTCGTAGCCGTCGACGAAGCAGCGGTGGAACCAGTCGGTCACCGCGGCAGGGTTCCAGCCGCGCTGCAGGGCGTAATTCGACAACACCATCAGCCTCGGAATGTGGTGCACCCAGCCGTGATCGCGGACCTGGGCGAGTACGTCCTTGAGGCAGTGCGCGTCGACGGCGTCGGCGTCTAACTCGGCGAACCATTTCGGCACACGGGCGTGGGCGTCCAGCGCGTTACGGCGGCGGTAGCCCTTGCCGAAATGCCAATAGACATGCCAGGTGTAGTCACGCCAGCCGATCAGCTGCCGGATGTAACCCTCGACGCTGCCAATCGGCGCTTTGCCTGCTCGGTAGGCGTCTTCGGCCGCGTAGGCGCAGTCCAGTGGGTCGAGCAGACCCAGGTTCATCGGCGCCGACAGGAGGCTGTGCGCCATGAAGCGATCGCCACTGAGCATGGCGTCTTCGTGAGGACCGAAGTGCGGCAGACGATCTCGCACGAATACCTTCAGAGCAGCTTGCGCTTCGGCAGCGGTGACGGCGAATTCGCGCGGGCCGTCGCGGCCGACGAACGCCACCTCGCCATCGCGCTCCCAGCGGTCCAGATCAGCTCGAACCTGCTCGTCGATCTCGTCTTCGTCGGGCCGCCAGGGTGCTTTGATTCCGAGATTGTCGCCGGCGGGCGCGGCCTCGCGATTGTCGGCGTCGAAATTCCAGCGGCCCTCGGCTGGCTGGTTACCGTCCATCAACAGGTCGAACCGCCGACGCGCGTCACGGTAGAAGTTCTCCAGCTTGAGCGTCCGGTGGCCCTCCGCCCACTCACCGAATGCTTCGCGGTCGGTGCAGAATCCGCGGGCCGGTAGCACGTCGACCTCCGGTATCGACCGGACGAATCGATCCGCGGCCCACGAGGTGGGCTGGCACACGCTGATGGGTTCGTCGAGTTGATCAAGCGCCTCACGGTAGGTGCGCGTCTGCAGGAACGTCGCCTGTTCGCCGAGTTCGGCCGCGCGATGGCGCAGAGCCGACAGCACGAGGTGCGCCTTGCGGCGATGAAAGCGGCGCCGGGTGAATGCCGCCCGCGACTCGATCAGCAGGACCGGCTGGTCGGGTTCGTCCAGAAAATGCGGCCCGAGTTGGTCGGCGAAGCACCAGCGCCGGGTCTCAAGACTCATAGTGCTGCCATACCCTTGCTGGAGAATCCGAATCACTTTTCTGGGCCCAGCATGGATCGAGGAGCGCGATGGCAGACGCCGTGTCGGCACTGGGTGACGAGAAATTCGTGTCGCTGACCACATTCAAGAAGGATGGCGGCGCCGTCGCAACTCCGATGTGGATCGGAAGCGACGGCGACCACCTCTTCTTCTGGACGCCGGTCGACAGTTGGAAGGCCAAGCGGGCCAAAAACAATCCTCGGGTGACGCTGGTGCCGTGCAGCCGCGGTGGCAAGGTCCGGGAGGGCGCTACTCCGGTTGCCGGGGTCGCCGAGGTGATCACCGAGCCCGCGACCGTTCAGCGACTGGCCGGGGTGATCCGGCGCAAGTACGGCGCCGAGTTCTTCATCGTGACGTTTATCGAGCGCATTCTGGCGCGCGGGAAGAAGCCCCGCCTGATTCTGCGGATCACGCTGTCTCGCTGATCTGACCGCTGGACTCTCGAATGTCGAACCCGTCGAGCGAGCCGGTGGTTCGCCAGGCGTCCAGGATATCGGCGTATTCGGTTGGGCTGCCGAAGAAAAAGCTGTCCCGGTTCAGCCGCGCGGTCGCCTGGCCTTCGCGGTTGTAATACCCGGGAGTGCACGATTCCCGTCGGCCGGCGATGACGCTGGAACGCTCGACGACGGTGTCGACCCAGGCAGCTTCGGCGTCCGCGGTGGCCTCCACTTCGGCGGCGTCATGCTGCAGCGCCCACGCGATGACCCAGGCGATGTGGCGGGATTGGGTGTCGATGAGGTATGGGAAATTCACCGTGAAGCCCGACTGGGCGATGCTTTCGATGAAGCAGTTCGGAAAGCCGTTGACATGCAGGCCGTGCAGCGTGCGGACGCCGTCGGCCCATTTGTCGGTGAGGGTCAGCCCGTCGCGGCCGATGATATCGAAGCCGGTGCGCTGCGAGTAGCTGGTCCCGACCTCGAACCCGGTGGCGAAAATCAGGCAATCCAAGGGGTATTCGATGCCGGCCACGATGACGCCCGCAGCGGTGATCTGCTCGACGCCGAGTCCGTGGGTGTCGACCAGGGTGACGTTGTCGCGGTTGAAGGCCTGGAGGTATTCGTCGTGGAAGCATGGTCGCTTGCAGTAGTACCCGTACCAGGGTTTGAGCGCCTCGGCAGTCGCGGCGTCGGTGACGACGGCTTCGACGCGGGCCCGGATCTCTTCCATCTTGGCGAAGTCGGCCATCTCGGCGGCGTTCGGGCCGCCTTCGTTGACGATCGGCATTTTCTTGGTGAGGCTGGTCCACGCGTCATCGACCAGATCTTCATCGGATGATCCTCCGGCAGTGAGGATCTGGAAGTTCTCCATCCGTCGCCGTTGCCATCCCGGCTGCAGTGATGCGGCCCAGTCCGGTTCGGTCGGACGATTGGCTCGCACATCCACCGTCGACGGGGTCCGCTGAAAGACGAACAGTTGACCGGCCGCCTCGGCGAGCCTCGGCACACACTGGATGGCCGTTGCGCCGGTGCCGACGATTCCGACCCGCTTGTCGGACAGCGTGCTCAGGTCTTCGCCGGTGTAGTCGTAGTCCCAGCGACTGGTGTGGAAGGTATGCCCGCTGAAGTTGGTAATACCTTCAATGCCAGGCAGTTTCGGCTTTTGCAGGTAGCCGTTGGCCATCGCCACGAATCGGGCCCGGATTTCGTCGCCGCGATCAGTCGAGATCACCCAGCGGGAAGTCGCTGACTCCCAACGGATTTCCTGCACCTCGGTCTGCAGGCACGCATCGCGGTACAGGTCGTAGTGCTCAGCGATGCGGCGGCAGTGCGCCCAGATTTCGGGTCCCTTGGCGTATTTTTCGGTCGGGATGTAACCGAGCTCTTCGAGAAGGGGCATATAGACGTAGGATTCGACGTCGCAGGCGATTCCGGGATAGCGATTCCAGTACCAGGTTCCGCCGACGTCGGTGGCCTTGTCGATCAACCGCACATTGTCCACGCCGAGCTGTTTGCACCGCGCCCCGATCAGCAGACCGCCGAAGCCGGCACCGACGACTGCGACGTCGACGGAGTCGTTGATCGGGTCGCGGCGCAAGCCCGGGTCGGCCCACGGGTCGTCGCCGAACTTGCTGAATGCGCCGGTTATCTGCACGTATTGCGCAATGCCGTCGGTGCGTAGCCGGCGCTGGCGTTCCTCGGCGTACTTGCTACGCAGCGCCTCGGGATCGAATGGCCCTGCGCTGCTGCTAGAGGTCACGGCTGAACAGTCAATCAAGTTTGTGGGCCGGACGACGCCTAAATGCGGGCGATTGTTCAAATTGCCGCTGCGACATCGTCATCTACCGTGCACGGACACGTTACGGCTCCGATGCCATTTGGCTGAACAACAACGCAACTGTGGCGGATATGAGCATTCAGTCGGTACTCATACCTGCCGAGAAGGGGACGCGTTCGTCCGCCGAACCGCGTTATTCGTTGTTGTTGTCGACCGATCCCGACCATATCGAAGCTGCTCAGCGGCTGCGTCACGACGTGTTCAGCAGCGAGCCGGGCTATGCCCTCTCGGAACAGAGCGACGGCCTCGACGCCGATCGCTTCGACGAGCACTGCGACCACTTGCTTGTTCGCGAGGAAAACTCCGGCGAGTTGGTGGGCTGCTACCGCATGCTGTCGCCGACCGGCGCCGTCGCAGCCGGAGGGCTCTACACCGCAACGGAATTCGATATCCGGGCGCTGGACTCGCTGCGGCCGTCGCTGGTGGAGATGGGCCGCGCGGTGGTGCGCAACGACCACCGCAGCGGTGCCGTCGTGCTGCTGATGTGGGCCGGCATCCTGGCCTACCTCGATCACTGCGACTACGACTACGTCACCGGATGCGTATCGGTGCCAGTCGTCGTGGACGGGGAACCAGACGGCACCCAGATCCGCGGCGTCCGTGATTTCGTGTCGCGCCGCCACGCCGCCCCGGCCGAATACCGGGTGCACCCGCGCCGGCCGGTGATGATCGGCGGACGTCGGCTCGACGACATCGCGCCGCCCGCGCGGCCGGTGATACCGCCGCTGATGCGCGGCTACTTGCGGTTGGGAGCCCGAATCTGCGGTGAGCCGGCCCATGACCCCGACTTCGGCGTCGGGGATTTCCCGGCACTGCTGGACAAGCGCCAAGCCGACACCCGCTACCTGCGGCGGCTCCGGTCGGTGTCGGCGGCCACCGAGGCAGCGGGCCGGGTGGCTTGATGAGCACTTCAGCCCCGCGTGACCACGCCTGGCTCCCGCGGGCGACCTGCGACACCGACTGCATCCGTGTCGGCGGCTACCAGGCGACTCATCGGCTGATCGTGGCGCTGCGGGTCGCGCGGCGGATCGCCCTGCTCATGCTGTTGGCGCCCGCGCTGCCGCTGCTGGCGGGGGTGCTGCCGGGCTGGTCGAAATCACGGCAGATCTACTGCCGACTGCTGTTGTGGTGCCTGGGAGTCAAGATCACCGTTTCCGGCGGCCCGATCCGCAATCTGCCCGGTGTGCTGGTGGTCAGCGACCATACGTCCTGGCTGGACATCCTGACGATCGGCGCGGCGCTTCCGTCGAGTCGCTGGCGGGCATCCCCGCTGTCGTTTGTGGCCCGCGCCGACGTGGCCGCCACGTCCGCGGTGCGGATGATGGCCCGCATCGTCAAGGTCATCCCGATCGAACGCGCCAAGCTGCGCCAGCTGCCCGAGGTGGTGGCCACCGTCGCCGCCCGGCTCTACGCCGGTCACACGGTGGTGGCGTTCCCGGAGGGCACCACCTGGTGTGGGAGGTCCGGCGACGATGCGGGCCGCAGCGCGGCCCGGGGAGAAGCCGGACAATCGAGCCCAGGCGGAAGATCCCATCAGGGGTCGGGGCCGTTCTATCCGGCCATGTTCCAGGCCGCCGTCGACACCGGCCGGCCCGTCCAACCGCTGCGGCTGCGCTACCAGCATCGGGACGGCCGAGTGTCGACTGTTCCGGCCTACATCGGCGACGACACGCTGTTGCGTTCGATCGGCCGACTGATGGTGGCCCGCCGCACGGTCGCGCGTATTTACGTCGAATCGTTGCAGTTGCCGGGCGGCGATCGGCGGGAGTTGGCCCGGCGCTGCCAGGCTGCGATCCGCGTCACGGCGATGCCGCCTTCGGGCCACGGCCAGCGGTCGTCCGTGCTGGCGTCCTGACCACTACGACCGGCTCGGTATCCTGGGCAGGTCATGGTCTACCTGGATCACGCTGCCACCTCCCCGATGCACCCCGCTGCCATCGAGGCGATGACGGCCGTCCTGAGCACCGTCGGTAACGCCTCGTCGCTGCACGCCACCGGACGCCTCGCGCGCCGGCGGATGGAGGAGGCCCGCGAGCTGATCGCGGCCAAACTCGGTGCCCGACCGTCTGAGGTGATCTTCACCGCCGGCGGCACCGAGAGCGACAACCTCGCCGTCAAGGGCATCTACTGGGCCCGCCGCGATGCCGAGCCGCGCCACCGGCGCATCATCACCACCGAAGTGGAACACCACGCCGTGCTGGACGCGGTCAACTGGCTTGCCGAGCACGAGGGCGCTGAGGTCACCTGGCTGCCGACGAACGCGGACGGGTCAGTGTCCGCAGCGGCGCTCCGTGACGCTCTGCAGTGCCACGACGACGTCGCGCTGGTGACGGTGATGTGGGCCAACAACGAGGTCGGCACGATCATGCCGATCGACGAACTTGCGGCCGTGGCAGCTGAATTCGCTATCCCGATGCACAGCGACGCGGTGCAGGCGGTCGGACAGCTGCCCGTCGACTTCGGCGCCAGCCAGCTGTCCGCGCTGAGTGTGGCCGCGCACAAGTTCGGTGGCCCGCCCGGCGCGGGCGCGCTGCTGCTTCGTCGCGATGTCAGCTGCACGCCGTTGTCGCACGGTGGCGGCCAGGAGCGTGACATTCGCTCTGGCACACCCGATGTGGCCGCCGCGGTCGGCATGGCCGCCGCGATAGCGCTCGCTGTCGACGGGCTGGAGTCCAACAGTGCGCGGCTACGACTGCTGCGCGACCGGCTGATCGACGGTGTGCTGGCTGCGGTCGGGGACACTCGCCTCAACGGCGCCGCGGACGCCCGCCGGTTACCGGGCAACGCGCACTTCACCTTCCACGGGTGCGAAGGTGATGCGCTGCTGATGTTGTTGGATGCCAACGGAATCGAGTGTTCCACCGGATCGGCGTGTACTGCCGGTGTGGCGCAGCCGTCGCATGTGCTGATCGCGATGGGCGCCGACGCCGCCAGTGCTCGCGGATCGCTGCGATTATCGTTGGGGCACACCAGCGTCGATTCCGACGTGGACGCGGCGCTGCGGGTGATACCCGGGGCCGTGGCCCGCGCCCGGCAGGCGGCACTTGCCACCGCGGGGGTGTCCCGATGAGGGTGCTCGCGGCGATGAGTGGCGGCGTCGATTCGTCGGTCGCCGCGGCCCGAATGGTCGATGCGGGTCATGACGTGGTCGGCGTCCACCTGGCCCTCTCGCACGCCCCCGGCACGCTGCGGACCGGCTCACGTGGCTGCTGCTCCAAAGAAGACGCCGGCGACGCCCGGCGAGTCGCCGATGTCCTCGGAATACCGTTCTATGTATGGGATTTCGCTGACAAGTTCAAAGAAGACGTGATCGACGACTTCGTGTCGTCCTATGCGCGAGGCGAAACCCCGAACCCGTGTGTGCGCTGCAATGAGCGGATCAAGTTCTCCGCGTTGGCCGCTCGCGCGCTGGCGCTGGGTTTTGACGCTGTCGCCACTGGCCACTACGCCCGGCTCTCGGACGGTCGGCTGCGCCGTGCCGTCGACGCCGACAAAGACCAGTCCTACGTACTTGCGGTGCTGACCGCCGGTCAACTGCGTCATGCCGCGTTCCCGATCGGGGACACCCCCAAGTCGCAGATCCGCGCCGAGGCGGCCCGCCGCGGCCTGTCGGTCGCCGAGAAGCCGGACAGCCACGACATCTGCTTCATCCCGTCCGGCGACACCCGCGCCTTCCTGGGTGAGCGCATCGGGGTGCGCCGCGGCCCGGTGGTCGACCAGGGCGGCGCCGTACTGGCCACGCATGACGGCGTACACGGTTTCACCATCGGCCAGCGCAAGGGGCTGGGCATCGCCGGCCCCGGGCCCGACGGCCAACCGCGCTACGTCACCGCGATCGACGCCGAGACCGGCACCGTTCAGGTCGGCTCGGTAGCTGACCTGGAGATATGGCAGCTAACCGGCCACCAGCCGGTGTTCACCGCGGGCACGGCTCCCGACGGACCTATCGACTGCGCGGTGCAGGTGCGCGCACACGGCGAAGCGGTCGACGCCGAAGCGCAGCCTGCCGGCGAGGGGCTGGCGGTCCGACTACGCACCCCGCTACGCGGCGTGGCGCCGGGCCAGACGCTGGTGCTGTACCGCCGCGACCCAGCCGGCGACGAGGTGCTCGGCAGCGCCACCATCGCCACGGCGTCGTAACGCTTCGCCGGCTATCCCGGCAGGTTGGCGGCGATGTTCGAGATCACGATCGTCGACACCGAGTCCGGGAACCCGCAGTAGGTGACCTCGACCAACACCACCGCCTTGACCAGATAATCGCGCCCGCAGTCGCCGGGCCGGGTCTGCAGCGACCGGTCGTCGGCCTGCCAGGTGCCGACGAGGCCCAACCCGGCTGAGCTGTCGGCGCAGCTGCGAACCGTTGTCACCAAAGCCCCGAACGCGCGGCGAGCCGTGTCCGCATCGCGATAGGCCGCGGCACCTTCCGAGATCAGGCCGCCGTGCAGTGGGTCTTGAAAGGTGGTCTTGTGGAACGCCTCGATATCTGGCCCGAAGGTCGCGGTTTCGGCGTAGACGAAGCGACACTCCGGCGGCGCAGTGTGGGCAAGCGTGTCGATGTCGACCGGGGAAGTGGCATCCATCGACGGGATGATCGTCAGGTGCTCGTCGCCGCCGGTGATCGCCTGCATCCGCGACTGATCGAGCAACACCCGTTTGACGTCGACGCCGGAAAGGTTAGCGGCGGCGCCGAATTCCGCAGCGACGGTACCGTCCACCACCCGGCTGCATGCCGTGGCCAGCAGAGCCGCGGCACACAGCATCAGTCGTCGCGTCGTCATCTTGACCAGAGCGTAATCGGACTGACCTGCCCTGGCGCGGCGCGCCGAAAACACGATCGAATACGGTTCTCCGGTGAGCGTTTTCGCAACCGGCACCGGCATCGGGTCATGGCCCGGCACGGCCGCGCGCCCGGCAGCCGAAGTCGTCGTCGGCGAGTTGGGTGCTGCGATGGCGCATCTGGTCGAGTTGCCGGCCAGGGGAGTGGGCGCCGACATCATCGGGCGCGCCGGCGCGCTGCTGATCGACATCGCCATCGACACCGTGCCGCGCGGCTACCGGCTGGTGGCCCGGCCCGGCGCGGTCACGCGACGGTCGGCCAGCCTGCTCGGCGAGGACATCGACGCGCTGGACGAGGCCTGGGAGCTCGCGGGGCTGCGGGGCAGCGGGCGCCCGGTCAAGGTGCAGGCGCCCGGGCCGATCACGCTGGCCGCGGAACTGGAGCTGTCCAATGGGCACCGGGCGATCACCGATCTGGGCGCGTTCACCGACATCGCCACCTCGCTGGCCGAGGGGGTCGCCGCACACCGGGCGTCGGTGTCCCGCCGGCTCGATACGCCGGTGGTCGTGCAGTTCGACGAGCCGTCGCTGCCCGCCGCGGTTGCGGGCCGGCTGGCCGGTGTGACCTCGCTGAGCGCGGTGGCCGCCCTCGAGGAGACGCTGGCCACCACGATGCTCGACATCTGCGCTGCCGCCGCCGGTGCGGAGGTGTCGGTGCACAGCTGCGGCTCATCGATTCCATGGAAAGTTCTGCAGGACAGCGCTATTAATGCGGTCGCTGTCGACGTGGGAACGTTACAGGCGACTGATTTGGATGCCGTCGGGGAATTCGTCGAATCAGGGCGTGTCGTCATGCTGGGTGTGGTGGCGTCCAGCGCACCGGCCCGCCGCCCCGCGCTGGAGGAGGTCGCTACCAGTGCGGCGGCCATCACCGACCGACTCGGCTTCGGCCGGTCGGTGCTGCGCGACCGCATCGGCATCACCCCGGCATGTGGGCTGGCCGCGGCGAGTCCGGAGTGGGCCCGCACCGCTGTCGGCCTGGTCCGCCGCGTCGCCGAGGCTTTCGCCGAGGATCCCGACGCGGTGTAGTCGGCCCGCGGCTAGCGTTGCGTGATGGCTACCGCCCCACCCGATGTACAAGAGATGCTCGATGAATATGCCTTGCGAAAGCTCGTGCACGGTTACTGCCGCGCCGTAGATCGCGGCGATCTGGAGACCCTTCGCGGTCTGTATCACCATGACGCCGAAGACAGTCACGGATCGTTCTCATCGGGCTCCGTCGACACCTTTCTGCGCACCCTTGCCGAGGCCCGGCCCTACGTCCGTTCGATGCAACACCACATCACCACAACCAACTTCGCCATCTGCGGCGACATCGCGGAAGGTGAGATCTACAGCATCGCGACGCACTCGTTCGCCGCGAGAAATGGCGAAACCGAGGTCGTGGTGGGCGGGCGCTATCTGGACAAGTATGAAAAGCGCGACGGCACGTGGAAATTCACGGCGCGAAGCATCGTCACCGACTGGGCGCATGTCAATGATCCGTCCACTGTCGACATCAGCCATCCGATAACCCGGGATACACCCCAGGGCCGTCCCGGGCCGGACGATCCCTCCCATGGATTTTTTTCGTTGCTGAGGCCATCGGGGCCGAGCTAGCGTCCGCGACGTCGTTCTCGAAACTCCTATACCCTGGCAGTCTCTGGGGAGGGACGAGGGATGAGCATGAATCGCAAAGCTGGAACTGGGCGTCAGCGAGTGGTGCTGGCGAGTTGGCTCGCCGTGATCGGGCTGGCCGCGGCGGCGTTTGTTGTCCGCAGCCCCGTGATGCCGACCGCGCATGGGACGGCGGCGAGCGCACTTCCGACGCCGACGGTCGACGAACCGGCGACCGGAGGTCCCAAGTCCGAGACCGCGGTCTTGGCCGGTGGCTGCTTCTGGGGCGTGCAAGGGGTATTTCAGCACGTCAAAGGGGTGTCGGCGGCGCAGTCCGGCTACGCGGGCGGAGACGCGGCGACAGCTAATTACGACACCGTGAGCAGCGAGACCACCGGCCACGCCGAGTCGGTACGCATCACCTACGACCCGACTCAGGTCACCTACGGCCAGCTGCTGCGGGTGTTTTTCGGCGTCGTGCAGGATCCGACCGAACTCAACTACCAGGGTCCCGACGTGGGCCCGTCCTACCGTTCGGTGATCTTCGCCCAGAACGACAGCCAGCAGAAGATCGCCAACGCCTACATCGCGCAGCTGAACCAGGCAGGCGCGTTCCCGTCGCCGATCGTCACCACCGTCACGCCGGGGGCGAATTTCTACCCCGCCGAGGCGTACCACCAGGACTACCTCAGCCTGCATCCGAACAACCCGTACATCGTCGCCAACGACCTGCCCAAGCTGGGTGCGCTGAAGGCGGACTTCCCGGAGCTGTACCGCGACTAGCCGTTCCTGAGCTGTCGGCCACCTCCGATAGCCTGCCAAGGTGAGTTCACCAGAGGCCGATCCTGTGGCTGATCCCATTGGGCCCGAGGTGCGTCGTTCGTGGGGCGAGCTGGCCGACGAGGTGCGTGAACACCAGTTCCGCTACTACGTCCGTGACGCGCCGGTCATCTCCGACGCGGACTTCGACACGCTGCTTCGCCGCCTGGCCGCACTCGAGGATGAGCATCCCGAGCTGCGCACACCCGACTCACCGACCCAACTCGTCGGTGGTGCCGGCTTCGCCACGGAATTCACCTCCGCCGAACATCTGGAGCGGATGCTGTCGCTGGACAACGTGTTCAGCGCCGAGGAATTCGACCTGTGGTCCGGTCGTGTCCGGGGCGAAGTGGGCGCGGACGTGCCGTATCTGTGTGAGCTCAAAATCGACGGCGTCGCTTTGGCTTTGGTCTACCGCAACGGCCGCCTGGTTCGGGCCGCGACCCGTGGCGACGGACGCACCGGTGAAGACGTCACGCTCAACGCACGCAGCATCGACGACGTACCCGAGCGGCTGACGCCCAGCGACGAGCATCCCGTGCCTGACGTGCTCGAGGTGCGCGGCGAGGTGTTCTTCCGGCTCGCCGATTTCGAGGCGCTCAACGCCGCGTTGGTCGAGGACGGCAAGGCGCCGTTCGCCAACCCCCGCAACAGCGCGGCGGGCTCGCTGCGGCAGAAGGATCCCGCAGTCACGGCCCGTCGCAAACTCCGGATGATCTGCCACGGACTGGGGCAGGTGGAGGGCTACCGGCCGGACACCCTGCACGACGCCTACCTGGCGCTGGCCGCGTGGGGACTGCCGGTCTCCGACCACACCACCCGGGTGGAGAACGCGGCCGGCGCCCTTGAGCGGATCGCCTATTGGGGCGAGCACCGACACGACGTGGATCACGAGATCGACGGCGTGGTAGTCAAAGTCGACGACGTGACGCTGCAGCGCAGGCTCGGCTCGACCTCACGCGCGCCGCGATGGGCGATCGCCTACAAATACCCGCCGCAGGAAGTTCAGACCGAACTGCTCGATATCCGGGTCAATGTCGGCCGAACCGGACGGGTCACGCCGTTTGCGTTCATGACGCCGGTCACGGTCTCCGGATCGACGGTCGGCCTGGCCACCTTGCACAACGCCGCCGAGGTCAAACGCAAAGGCGTGCTGATCGGCGACACGGTGGTCATCCGCAAGGCCGGTGACGTGATCCCCGAGGTGCTCGGTCCCGTCGTCGAATTGCGCGACGGCTCGGAGCGTGAATTCGTCATGCCCACAACGTGTCCCGAGTGCGGCACGACGTTGGCGCCGGCGAAGGAGGGCGACGCCGACATTCGTTGTCCCAATTCCCGTTCCTGTCCGGCGCAGCTGCGGGAGCGGGTGTTCCACGTCGCCGGACGCGGGGCGTTCGACATCGAGGGGCTCGGCTACGAGGCGGCAACCGCGCTGCTGAAAGCACAGGTGATCGACGACGAGGGTGACCTGTTCGGCCTCACCGAAGACGACTTGTTGCGCACCGAGTTGTTCACCACCAAAGCCGGCACGTTGTCCGCCAACGGCAAACGCCTGCTGGCCAACTTGGACACCGCGAAGAAGCAGCCGCTGTGGCGGGTCTTGGTGGCGTTGTCGATCCGGCATGTCGGGCCGACGGCGGCGCGGGCATTGGCCACCGAGTTCGCCAGCCTGGATGCGATCACGTCGGCCTCGACAGAACAACTCGCCGCGGTCGAGGGCGTTGGCCCGACCATCGCCGACGCGGTGACCGAGTGGTTCACCGTTGACTGGCATTGCCAGATCGTCGACAAGTGGCGATCGGCCGAGGTGCGGATGGCCGACGTGCGCGACGCGAGCGTGCCGCGCACGCTCGAGGGTGTGACGATCGTGGTCACCGGGTCGCTGCCCGGTTTCTCGCGCGACGACGCCAAAGAGGCGATCCTGACGCGCGGCGGCAAAGCCGCCGGATCGGTGTCGAAGAAGACCGATTACGTGGTCGCCGGCGATTCTCCCGGCTCGAAGTACGACAAGGCAGTAGAACTCGGGGTGCCCGTCCTCGACGAGGATGGGTTCCGAAAGCTGTTGGCAGAGGGACCTTCTGAGTCAGGGGAGTAGCGGCAACCGCCACAGCGGGGTCTTCGGCTCCAGTAGCCACATTCGGACCACGGTGAACCTGATCAGTCGAAGCGCGCCGGTGATCAGGATGGCAGCCAGCGGGAGATCGCCCAGCATGGCGGTCAGGATTGCGATCCGAAAGTCGTTGGCGCCGGCCGTCATCAGGTCGAACCAGGCATCGCAGATCAACAGCACGCCGGTCGCGAACGCGGTCAACAGCATCACCTGTCGCCGCAGCATCCCGAACACGACGGTTGCCGCCATCAAGCCAAGCAGTAACAGGTCGAATCCGACCCAGGTCGCCGTCCAGTCGTGCACCAGATAGTCATCGGGCAGCGCGAAAGCCAGATACACGACCCAGGGAATCAGCACCAACGTGCCGCCGGTCATGATCCCCAGCCAGCCCCACCGGATCCGGTGCAGTTGGGCGTCGGGCAGGAGCTCGGACAGCGGGCGCTCGAGGCGTTGGATCAACTGTCGCCGTTCGGCGGGGGACAGCGCTGCGATCTGGGCGTCGGATAGCGGGCTCACACGTGCATGCATACCCCGTTTGCCGGAATGCTCAATGCAGCAGAGTCGCGACGATGCCGGCCAGGTAGCCGAGCCGGGCCACCTCCGACGGTCGAAAGGCTGGGCCGCCAGGTCTTCCGAGCACCACCGAGGTGTTCGGAGTGCCGAGCGGAGCCGCGATCAGCGTGGTGTCCAGGTCCCGCCAGACCTGAGGCACCCAGTCCTCGGTGGCGTCCAGCGCGATGGCGTGCTCGATGGGCATCCACGGCGCGGCGGTCAGTCGCGTCTCCGGCGCGCCGGGACTGCCCGCAACGCGCTCGAACTCGTCGTCGGACTTGCTCAGCACCGCGCACCAGTTGACCCGCAGCACCTGGGGGGCCTCGTCAACCAGCACCTGCAGCTTGGCGGTGGTGTTGCCCGCGGCGGCGACGTGGTCGATGAGCGCCAACTCGCGATGCGCATCCAGCAGTCCGGTGTGTGGTCGCAGGCTGTCCACCCTGACGCCGTGCAGCGCCTCGGCCGCCGTGATCAGTGTGTCCGGCATGCCCCCGGCTGGCAGCTCGACCACGAGATCGTCGATGGCGTAGTCGGGTCCGCGCTCCACGACATCCAGCGAAAGGATGTCAGCGCCTACCGATCCCAGGGCAACGGCCAGCGAGCCGAGGCTTCCCGGTCGGTCGGCGAGCTGAACTCGCAGCAGATACGACGACACGCGGTCACTGTTTCACAGCGGCGCGCCCTTGGCATGTCGGCGGGCGGCCCGGCGCGGGCCGCATCGTCGCCCGGCAGGGTCTGGATGGCCGGGTTCCTCAGCGGCCCGGCGCGGGCCGCATCGTCGCCCGGCTAGGCTTTCAGCCGTGTCCCAGATCTCCCGCGACGAGGTAGCCCATCTGGCCAAGCTGGCTCGGCTGGCGTTGACCGACGACGAGCTGGACAGCTACGCCGGCCAACTCGACGCCATCCTGACCCACGTCGGTCAGATCCAGGCCGTGGACGTCGCCGGCGTCGAACCGACGGACAACCCGCTCAAAGCCGTCAACGTCACCCGCCCGGACCAGGTCGTACCATGCCTGACCCAGGAAGAGGCGCTCGCCGCAGCACCCGAAGCCCTCGACGGCCGCTTCGCCGTTCCGCAGATTCTCGGAGAAGCGGAATGACCGACATCATCCGGCTGGACGCCGCCACGCTGGCCGCGAAAATCGCTGCCAAGGAGCTGTCGTCAACCGAGGTCACGCAGGCGTTCCTGGACCAGATCGCGGCGACCGATCAGAAGTACAGCGCGTTCCTGCACGTCGCGGCGGATGCGGCGTTGTCGGCCGCAGCCGCCACGGACAAATCGCTGGCCGCCGGTGAGCAGCCGGCGTCGGCGCTGGCCGGGGTCCCGCTGGCCCTCAAAGACGTCTTCACCAGCGTCGACATGCCGACCACCTGCGGGTCGAAGATCCTCGAAGGCTGGCGCTCGCCCTACGACGCCACCGTCACCGCGCGGCTGCGCGCGGCCGGCATCCCGATCCTGGGCAAGACCAATATGGACGAGTTCGCCATGGGCTCGTCGACGGAGAACTCGGCCTACGGGCCGACCCGTAATCCGTGGAACACCGACCGGGTGCCCGGCGGATCGGGAGGCGGCAGCGCCGCCGCGCTGGCGGCGTTCCAGGCGCCGCTGGCTATCGGCACCGACACCGGTGGATCGATCCGCCAACCGGCCGCGCTGACCGCGACCGTCGGCGTCAAACCCACCTACGGCACGGTGTCGCGCTATGGCCTGGTGGCCTGCGCGTCGTCGCTGGACCAAGGCGGACCCTGCGCACGCACAGTGCTGGACACCGCGCTGCTGCACCAGGTGATCGCCGGACACGACCCACGCGACTCGACCTCGATCCGGGCTGACGTGCCCGACGTCGTCGACGCCGCGAAGCTCGGCGCTGCAGGCGATCTCAGCGGTGTGCGGGTCGGGGTGGTCCGGCAGCTGCGCGGCGAGGGTTACCAGCCCGGCGTGCTGGCGTCGTTCAACAAGGCTGTCGAGCAGCTGACCGCGCTCGGTGCCGACGTGTCCGAAGTCGACTGTCCCCATTTCGATCACGCGCTGGCCGCCTACTACCTGATCCTGCCGTCGGAGGTGTCGAGCAACCTGGCCCGCTTCGACGCGATGCGTTACGGGCTACGCGTCGGCGACGACGGCACCCACAGCGCCGAAGAGGTGATGGCGTTGACCCGGGCCGCCGGATTCGGGCCGGAAGTCAAGCGGCGCATCATGATTGGCACCTATGCGCTGTCGGCCGGCTACTACGACGCCTACTACAACCAGGCACAGAAAGTGCGCACGCTGATCGCGCGTGACCTCGACACCGCCTACCAGTCGGTCGACGTGCTGGTGTCTCCGACGACGCCTACGACGGCGTTCCCGTTGGGGGAGAAGGTCGATGACCCGTTGGCGATGTATCTGTTCGACCTGTGCACGCTGCCGCTGAACCTGGCCGGACACTGCGGAATGTCGGTGCCGTCCGGTTTGTCCGACGACGACAACCTGCCGGTCGGCCTGCAGATCATGGCGCCGGCGTTGGCGGATGACCGGATCTATCGGGTGGGCGCTGCCTACGAGGCCGCTCGGGGAGCGCTGCCGTCGGCCATCTAATCGGCGACGCCATTCATCGTCAGAACGACGCGACTGTGCCGAGCAACGAGTTCCTCCAGCGGGATGATCGTGGTGGATTCCACGCCGGACGCTTCTTCAAAGGTTGCAGTTGATGTAGTCACCGCTGGCCACCAACAGCGATCCGCTGCTCGGACAGCGTCCGCGGGGCAAGATGAGGGCATGCGGATCGGAATTCTCACCGGACCTCGAGGTTAATCAGCGGCGATAGTGAATAGTCGTCGAAGCCATCCACGATCTGCGCGAACCCTTGGGTGAAGTCCGCGCTGTCAAAATCTAACAACGCGGACGAAAAAGCGTCGCTGCCTCGCTGTGAAGTCGCCGTCAATGGCGCTGATGATGTCGGAGAAGTCGTCGGCGCGCGCGCTTGGCGCGGTAGCTACCGAGATCATCGCGGCGGCGCCGAATGCGCCCGCGTTGGCGGCCGCGATCGAGCAGAATTCTCGATTGCGCTTGAGGCGGCAATGCATGGCTGGATCCTATCTTTATCCTGTGAGCCAGTTATGGCAGATATAAGCAATTGCCTTAGAGCAGCCTGTGCTCCATTGCCCGCCGAACAACGGGGCAGGTGGCCTATCTTTCGCGCTGGACCACAAATGCACCCTCGATCACCCGCTGCTCGCACCACCCGAATACCCGCTACGGGGCAAGATGAGTGCATGCGGATCGGAATTCTCACCGGTGGCGGTGACTGTCCTGGACTGAACGCCGTCATTCGGGCGGTGGTGCGCACCTGCGACTCCCGTTACGGGTCGTCGGTGGTCGGATTTCAGGACGGCTGGCGGGGACTGCTGGAGAACCGGCGAATCCAGCTCGCCAACGACGACCGCAACGACCGCCTGCTGGCCAAGGGCGGAACGGTGCTGGGCACCGCCCGCGTCAATCCCGACTTGCTGCGGGCCGGCCTGGACCAGGTCAAGCAGACGCTGGATGACAACGGCATCGACGTCCTCATCCCGATCGGCGGCGAGGGCACGCTGACCGCCGCGCACTGGCTGTCCGAAGAGAACGTGCCCGTCGTCGGTGTGCCGAAGACCATCGACAACGACATCGATTGCACCGACGTGACTTTCGGCCACGACACCGCGTTGATGGTAGCCACCGACGCCATCGACCGGTTGCACAGCACGGCCGAGTCGCATCAGCGGGTGATGCTGGTCGAGGTGATGGGCCGGCACGCCGGCTGGATTGCGCTCAACTCCGGGTTGGCCTCTGGCGCGCACATGACTCTGATTCCCGAGCAGCCCTTCGACATCGACGAGGTGTGCCGTCTGGTCAAGCGACGCTTCCAGCGAGGCGACTCGCATTTCATCTGCGTGGTCGCCGAAGGTGCCAAGCCTGCCGAAGGCTCGATGAAACTGGCCAAGGGCGGCACCGACGAGTTCGGTCACGAGCGGTTCACCGGCGTCGCCGCGCAACTGGCCATCGAAGTGGAAAAGCGAATCAACAAAGAAGTCCGGGTAACGGTCCTCGGCCATGTTCAGCGCGGTGGTACACCGACCGCCTACGACCGCGTACTGGCGACCCGATTCGGCGTCAACGCGGCCGACGCCGCACACGCCGGCGAATACGGACAGATGGTGTCGCTGCGCGGCCAGGACATCGGCCGGGTGCCGCTGGCCGATGCGGTACGTCAACTCAAGCTCGTTCCGCAGAGCCGCTACGACGACGCGGCTGCCTTCTTCGGCTGATAAATCCTCGGTGGCACTCATCACTACGCCGTGCCGAAAGGATCCTTTACGTAACGGCTAGTTGTAACGTAACGAGCTGTGATCGCGCACCTGAACTGCAGTTTGTGTGGCACAGACTTTGGCGGCCGCGCCGAGGCGATACTGGCTTCGCAGCGGCGCGCGGCGAGCCAACGAGTGGCCCGAGCACGGCCTGAAGGTCGGCCGTAGTGTCGTCCGAGCTCGAGGGCCGCGCGGCTGAGGTCGAGCAGGCGTTGGCCGGTGCACCCCAGCGCGTCGGGTGGTTTCGCTTCCACTTCGACGACCAACGCTGGGAGTGGTCGGAACAGGTCCAGCGCATGCACGGCTACGAGCCGGGCACCGTGACGCCGACGACGGAACTTGTTCTGGAGCACAAGCACCCCAACGACCGGCGCGAAGTCAAAAAGACCATCGACGAAATGCTGATCTCCCGTCGCCCGTTCAGCACCCGGTGCCGCATTATCGACACCCATGGCACAGTTCACCAGGTGGTGGTCGTCGGTGATCAGATCACCGACCACCACGGTGCGGTCATCGGGACGCATGGCTACTACGTGGACATCACGCCGACGTCTGACCGGGCCCGCGAGGAGATCATCACCGCCCGGGTTGCGGAGATCACCGAAAACCGCGCGGTGATCGAGCAGGCCAAGGGAATGCTGATGCTGGTGTACGGCCTGGAGGAGGACGCCGCGTTCGACCTGTTGCGGTGGCGATCTCAGTCGGGCAACGTCAAGCTGCGACGGTTGGCGGAGATCGTCATCGAACGCTTCCGAAACGCTCGCGACGACGCCATCACCTCCCGATCGGCGTTTGACCACGCGTTGCTGAGTGGCGACGCGGCTCAGAATGGCGATGGAGCGGCCTCCCCGGCGGCCAATTAGGATCGTCACCATGACTTCTGTGGCGAGCGTTCCCAGTGCTCCCGGGGGCGAGTTGCTTGACTACGACGACGTGCTCGCGCGCTACGAACCGGTACTCGGCTTGGAGGTGCACGTCGAACTGTCGACCGCCACCAAGATGTTCTGCGGCTGCGCCAACGAGTTCGGCGCCGTGCCCAACACCCAGGTATGCCCGGTGTGCCTCGGCCTGCCGGGGTCGCTGCCCGTGCTCAATGAGGCCGCCGTCGAATCGGCGATCCGGATCGGACTGGCGCTCAACTGCGATATCGCCCCGTGGGGTCGGTTTGCCCGGAAAAACTACTTCTACCCAGACCAGCCGAAGAACTACCAGATTTCGCAGTACGACGAGCCGATCGCGATCAATGGCTACCTCGATGTCCCGCTCGACGACGGCAGCACATGGCGAATCCACATCGAGCGAGCTCACATGGAAGAAGACACCGGCAAGCTGACGCACCTGGGCAGCGACACCGGCCGGATCGCAGGGGCGACAACATCACTGGCCGACTTCAACCGGGCCGGCGTGCCGCTGATCGAAATCGTCACCAGGCCCATCGAGGGCACCGGCGAACGGGCACCGGAGATCGCCCGCGCCTACGTCACCGCGCTGCGGGACCTGTTGCGCGCATTGGGAGTTTCCGACGTCCGGATGGACCAGGGTTCGTTGCGGTGCGACTCCAACGTGTCGTTGAAACCGATCGGTGCCACCGAGTTCGGTACTCGCAGCGAGACCAAGAACGTCAACTCGCTCAAGAGTGTCGAGGTCGCCGTCCGCTACGAGATGCGCCGCCAAGGCGCTGTTCTGGAGTCGGGTGGCCGAGTCATCCAGGAGACCAGGCACTTTCACGAGGACGGCTACACCAGCTCGGGTCGCACCAAGGAAACCGCAGAAGACTACCGCTACTTTCCCGAGCCCGACCTGGAGCCGGTCGCGCCCGACAGCGGCCTCGTCGAGCGGCTACGTCAGACCATTCCAGAGCTACCGTGGTTGCGCCGCAAGCGGATTCAGCAAGACTGGGGTATCTCCGACGAGGTGATGCGCGACCTCGTCAACGCTGGTGCTCTCGACTTGGTCATCGCGACCGTCGATCAGGGCGCTTCCAGTGATCAAGCGAAGGCCTGGTGGGGCAACTTCCTGGTCCAGAAGGCCAACGAGGCCGGCGTCGAACTCGACGAATTACCTATCACCCCAGCGCAAGTCGCCGCAGTCGCGGCGCTCGTTGATGACGGCAAGCTCACCACCAAGATGGCGCGCCAGGTCGTCGAAGGCGTGTTGGCCGGCGAGGGTGAGCCCGACCAGGTCATGACCGCTCGCGGATTGGCCGTGGTGCGCGACGATTCGCTGATCAAGGCCGCGGTCGACGAAGCGCTGGCCGCCAATCCCGATGTGGCCGAGAAGATTCGCGGCGGCAAAGTTCAGGCCGCCGGCGCGATCGTCGGTGCCGTGATGAAGGCGACCAAGGGCCAGGCCGATGCGGCGCAGGTGCGCGAACTGGTGCTGGCCGCCTGCAGCTAGTTGAACAACGTCGTCAGTTCGGTGAACAGATGGGCGAGCGGCTGACCCACACCGTCCCAGCCGATGGACTCGGCGATCGCCTGATCCTGCAGAAACAACGATGCGATCGGCCCGACCGCGGTGGCGGGAACATCGAGTGTCGCGCACGCAATGCTGCAGTCGCCCAGCGAATCGGTGAAGCCGATGCCGTTGATCAGCGAGCCGGCCGGGCTGAGTAGCCCGCCCAGGTCGAGAAAGAGCGAGGCGTCGGTGGTCGGCGAGGTGACGCCGAAGTCCGTAAGCAACGTATCCAGATTGATGTCGCCGTAGCCGTTGAGGAAGGCGTTGGTGACGTTCGCGGGCAGATCGGCCAAGTCGTTGAAGGCGGTCGTGTAGTCGGGGGTCGCGCCGCCGAGTGCGGCCGTGATGGCGGTGACGTCGTCGTTGAGCTGCAGAAGCGGGCCCAGCGTGGTTCCGAAGCTGCCCCACAGGATTCCGCTCAGCGGCGACCCGGCGAAATTGATGTACGGCTCGATTTGGGATGCCAGATTGTCACCGACCAGCAGTGGCAGAACGGGGATGGTGACACCTGTGCAGAGCGGGCAGATCCCGATATCGAAGCTGAGCCCGTTGGTCAGGATGTCGATCAGGCCGTCTTTGCCAGGCAGCGGGATGTCGAAGAGATGCCCGAGGAAAGTGTCGATGCTGATGCTGCTGGGGGTGGGGTCGACCGAGGTGTAAATGTACGGCTCGGGGTTCGTCGGGATGAACGGGTTGATGGCCGCGTTGTAGGCGGTCGTCAGGTCGGCATTGAAGTTCCGGGTGCCGTCCAGATATTCAGGCACGTTGGCGGCGAACTGTTGAATGTCCGCGAAGGTTGCGGGGGAGAGATGGTCGTAGATATCCGTGCCATTGGCGAGCGCGGTCTGCAGCACCTGGTCCCAGGAAACGTCGCCGGAGACGAGCTGCACGGCGTGGGTCTGTAATGCGGGGAGATCGGCAACCGGTGCGATCGCCGGCGCGGCGATAGCGCTGGCAGCTACCAAGGTGAAGGCGAATCCTGCGGTGGTCCAAGGGCGAGCGGTGATGTCCATGTGTCTCCTAGTCGGGCCCCCCACGGGCAGCTAGATATTAACTGAGATTCCGCTGAGTAGCGTCTGAACACGGGAGTTTCAGTTCGAGTTGGGCAGCGGCCAGGCGCCTCGACGGATCTCTAGCCCAGCGGAAGCGTGAGTCGAAATTTGGCGCCGTACGAGTGGGGCAGACAAACAAGACGGCCGCCGTGGGCGTGGGCGAGTGCGCGTGCGATGGACAAGCCGAGCCCGGCGCCGCCGCGCTCGCGATCGCGGCCGGCGTCGAGTCGTACCAGCCGCTCGAAAATGCGCTCGTGATCGGACTCAGCTATGCCGGGACCGGCGTCGGTGATGGTGAATTGCGCGTCAGTACGCGCCAGTTTCGTCGCTTGTGACCATGCGCAAGTCGATGGTGATCGTCTGTCCCGACGGCGTGTACCGGCGTGCGTTGTCGACGAGGTTGGCCAGGATCTGTGTTACGCGGGCTGGATCGATGCAAGCCTTCAAGTGCGCGTCGCCGGTTCTAGAGATTGCCAGATCGGGGGAGAGTAGCGCTGCGCGTTCGCATTCGGCGTCGGCAAGGGCGGCCAGTTCGGTTTCGACGAGCTCCAGGGTGATGCCGCTATCGATATGGGTGAGGTCGAGCATGTCGACAACTAACTTTCCAGCGCGACGAGACTCGTTGAGTACCAACGCCGCTCGGCGATGTTGGCTGACGCTCTCAGGATCCGAGTTGTCCTGCAGTGCGGCCCGAAGCAGTTGTTCGGCTGCGGCGCGGATGCCGGCAATGGGCGTGCGGAGCTCGTGAGCGGCGTCTGCGAGGAATTGGCGGGTCGCGGCTTCGGCGGTCCGGGCAGATTCAGCGGACTCTCGGGCGCGATGTTCGGAAGTTTCTAGGGCGTCCAGCATGCCATCGAAAGCTGTTGCAGCGCGGCCGAGTTCAGTTTCGGGATGTTGCGGGACGAGCCGTTCGCCCGCGATCGCCGGTAGTGATTGCGCGAGCAAGTCCGGTGAGTCGGTCGAGTGGCCGCAAGGCGGCGCCGGTGATCACGATCATCAGCAGCGCAGCGACTATCGCTGTGAGCGACCCGCCTATGACCATGGTTTCTCGCAGCCGCCGGATCAGCGTCGTGCTCGCGGTGGTGTCGGCGACCAGGACGATCCGGCCCCCGCCTCTGAGAGGGTGAACGATCACGGTCGCCGTGGCGTCCGGCGGCGGGCCCCTCGGCGGCGGGGGCGGTGGCGGTCCCCAACAGCGGTGGCGGTGGCGGGGGAGGCGGCGGTGGCGGAACAGTAGCGCCGGCGACCGCGTCAGGGTTGATGGCTCGATCCCCATAGCGGCCGCCCTGCGACGTAATCAACAGTGCGCGAACGCCTCCGCCGCCGAGCTGGGCGATCAGGCGATCGGGTGCGGTATTGGCCGCGGCGAGTGCGTCGGCGCGAGCGGTCGTCGCCATCAGGCGGTCGTGCAGGTCGCGACGCACTTGCACACCCATCAACGCATCGATGGTCAGGCCAAGTGCCAGCAGCAGTACGACCAAAAGGCCCAGCACCATGACGATGACGCGACGACGCAGTGACGGCGTCGGCGTCGGTTGCGCTGGGCGAGGCGCGGCGACGCTCACGGCCCGATGACTTGGAGCCGGTAGCCGATGCCGCGCACGGTGTGCACGATTCGTGGACCGTGTGCCTCGAGCTTGCGGCGCAATGAGCTGATGTGGACGTGCACCAGATTCGCGTCGTAGGCGTCGTAGCCCCATGCCGCGGTCAAGATCTGATTGGTGCTGACGATGCGGTCACGCTGTTCGAGCAGATAGCTCAGCAGGCGAAGTTCGGTGGCGGTCAATTCCAGCGCGAATCCTGCGCGGGTCGCGAGACCTGCTTCAGGGTCCAGCGCCAGATCGCCGCATTGGACGACGGAGGGCAGCCGTCCGCGCCGGCGCAGCACTGCGCCGACACGCGAGACGAGCTCGGCTAGCTCGAATGGCTTCACGACGTAATCGTCTGCGCCACCGTCGAGGCCGCGCAGCCGGTCAGTCAGTCCATCGCGTGCGGTCAGCAACACGATTCCGGCGGCACCCCAGTTGTGGACCACGTCGATCAGCGCGAATCCATCGCGGCCGGGCATCATCACGTCGAGCACGACCAAATCCGGACGGAAGCCCTCCAAGATGTCCTCCAAACCCCCGCCGTCCCGCAGGCGGCGCAGACGTAGCCAGCCTCGGTCAATGCTTCGGCCACCATTTCCCGGATTGCCTCGGAATCTTCGACAACCAATACGCGGGCGGCGGGCGCACACGACCGATCTGCGCGGCCACGCGCGCGCATCACTCGAACCCTGCGGACGGGATCGCTCATTGTTTCATTGTCGGCAGCAGGCGCGCCGCAATCTGAAGCCACCCTGAAGATCGGCCCCGCGAGCGACGTTCTTCAGGCTGAGTTCAGAGCGACTTTCTAGCGTCGGCGCTATGCAAATCGACCAACCTTCGTCCGAGGCGGAAACGCTGAAATCGATGCCGGCCCGACCGCCGTTCAAACCCGTTGCCGCCGAACCGCCGCCTGCACCAACGGCGCCCGCGCAGCAAGGTTGCCTAGGTATCCGGCCCCTGCGACAACGATCATCACGCGTCACCCAGTGGGTGTCGTCGTCGGTGCGATCGTGACCGGCCTGATCCTCGGAGCCATCTTGGTGGGCACTCTGGTGCGGCTCTGGGGTCCACCACCGCCGCCAACGGGCTGGAATATGGCACCGCCACCGCCACCGCCGGCGGCCGGCCCTTGCGGTATCGCGCCGCCACCGGGGGCTTGGGATGGACCGCCGCCGCGACGCTGGCCCGCGCCCCCACCCGGGCCCGGAGCCTGGGGTGGGCGACCGCCTCCCGGGCCGGCTGCTGGTTGGGCACCGCCTCCGCCCGGACCGGGTCAGTAGACATGCCGGTCAGAAAGCCGAACATGACACGCAAACAACGGATGTGCCGTCGCGCTGCCACTGCGCTGATTGCGATGAATGGCGCGCTAGCAGCCACCACGGCATCTGCGGACACTCCGCCGGTTGGGCCGGTCGTACCGCCCGGACCTGCCGGTCCCTGGGGTCCACCACCACCCCCGGGTTGGGGTCCGCCACCGCCTGGGTGGGGTCCGCCACCGCCACCGCCGCCGGGTTGGGGTCCGCCACCGCCACCGCCACCGGCGGGTGGGGTCCGCCACCGCCGCCGCCGCCGGGTTGGGGTCCGCCACCGCCACCGCCGCCGGCGGGTGGGGTCCGCCGCCCCCGCCCGGACCGTAGCGCTTGCCGTCGTCGATTTGCTGATCGAAGAGGAAGGAAGTCCCATGCTCGCTTTGCTCGTTCCCATCGCGCTTGTCGCCGGCGCCTACTTCGCCGGTACTCGGGGTCCGCACCCGGGTTCGCAGGATCCGGCCGAGGCGCGGCGAACGCAACATGGGCGGGCCGCCGACTCGGTGCCCGTGTGGGTCTGGGTCATGGCCGCTGCAGTTCTGGCGGTCGGGGTTCTGGGCGATGTCCCGGCGCCGATGTTCTTCGGCGGGCCTGGCCCGCTGGGGATATTCGGACCGTGAGCCCAGCGCGGGCCGTGCCGACATTCGACTGGCAAATACCAACGCACGTATCGATCAACTGCAGATAATGTTGCCAACACCGAATCGAACACCGAATCGTTGGGCCGCGCTCAGCGTTGGGCGTCGAGCGTCTCCGTCAGTCTGCCGGGCACACCGACGACCACTACACAGGAAGGCTCTTGTTTGAGCGCGGCAGTGGCTGAGTCGATATCAGTTGCGTTGTTGTTCATCGTGTTGGCGTGCGCAGTTGTGCGCCCATTCGGCTGGCCCGAAGCGATCTTCGCGGTGCCGGCGGCAGCGATTGTGGTTGCGACAGGCGCCCTTTCGTGGCGCGATGCATCCAACGAGCTTTCGCGGCTGGCACCGGTCATCGGCTTTCTGGCGGCGGTGCTGGTGCTGGCGAAATTATGTGCTGACGAAGGGCTGTTCGCTTGGTGCGGATCACGGATGGCGCAGGTCGCACGGGGTAACCCGCAGCGGCTTCTCGTCGCCGTCTTCGTGGCGGCGTCGATTATCACCGCGGTGTTCAGCCTGGACGCCACCGTCGTGCTGCTCACGCCGGTCGCTTTCGCGACCGCGGCGCAATCGGGTCTGCGAGCCCGCCCGTATTCCTACGCCTGCGCGCACCTTTCCAATAGCGCGTCTTTGCTGCTGCCGGTTTCGAATTTGACCAACTTGTTGGCGCTAGGCGCTAGCGGTCTGAGCTTCATGCGCTTTACCACATTGATGAGCCTGCCCTGGCTCCTCGCAATCGGAACCGAATATCTGGTGTTCCGTGGATCCTTCGCGGCTGATCTCCGAGAGGTCGACCCGACGCCGCGCGAACCTGACCAGGCGATTGCGGCACCACGGACGGCAATCATGACGGTGGCTGCGACCTTGCTCGGCTTTGTACTCACCCCCGTGGTCGACGTCAATCCCGCGTGGGCCGCAGCTGCAGCAGCGTTGGTTCTCAGCGTTCGCGGGTTGATACGGCGCAAAATCACCGTCCAGGGGGTGTTGCGTGCCGCAGATGCTCCGTTTTTGTTCTTTGTGCTCGCGCTCGCCTTGGTGGTGCGCGCCTTGATCGACAACGGTCTCGATAACGTTCTTCGCGGTTGGCTGCCGCACCCGACCGGAGTGCTTGGACTGCTGGGAATTGCGGCAATCGCCGCGACGGCGGCCAACGTGATCAACAACCTGCCCGCCGTACTGATGCTGCTCCCACTTGTCGCCACGGGCGGGGCACCGGGGGTACTGGCGGTGCTCATCGGAGTCAACGTCGGCCCCAACCTCACGTACACGGGCTCGCTGGCCACCATGCTGTGGCGGCGTGTCGTGCACGAGCACAACGAACTCACCAGCCTCAAGCAGTTCACGGCTCTCGGGATGCTGACCGCCCCAGCCGCGCTTACTGCGGCGGTCGTGGCGTTGTGGGCATCTCTGAAACTCTTCACGGGCAAGCCATGATGCGACGTGAGTGCCGAAAGATAGTTCAGGTCAACAATATCGACGCCGCAAGCACGCATTACCACCGAGAAGAAGGAGTCAACTGGTGACGTCTACCAGCCCCCTGTGGCTGTTTCCACTCATCTCGTTCGCGGGAGTCCTTCAGGCGATGGGCGCTCCGATGAACAACGCACTGCGGGTGTCGATCGTCAATCCGTGGCTGGCAACCCTGGTGTCCTTCGGGCTTATAGTCGCGCTGTTCGTCGTTGTCGCAGCCATTTTCATCCGACCCACGCCGACTGCAGCCGCGCTGCAAACCATGCCCTGGTGGGCGCCGCTGGGCGGAATCGTGGGTTCGCTCGCCGTCGTCGTCGGCCTGCTCTATGTCGGAACCATCGGTGCCGGCACCTACGCAGCGCTGACCGTGACCGCAAATCTGGTGACGTCTCTGGTCATCGACCACTTCGGCTGGCTACGCGTAGCGCCGCATCCGATCACACCGGCTCGTGCCGTCGGAGCGGTCGTGCTGGTCATCGGAGTTCTTCTGATCTCCACCAACTAGGCCTTGGCTGCGGTACGCGTCGTCGCCGCCGCCTTGTTGGTCGTTGCGGCCCCGGTCGGAGACAATTTTGATGTGGCAAGACGTGAGACACTGGGCATCGCCGCGGATCACGGCACTGCACAGGACGCCATAGAAGGGGAATTCA